>NZ_BBJH01000016.1 GCF_000739775.1 Paraburkholderia heleia NBRC 101817
GCTCGTGCTCGCACCCGCCGGCAAGTCTGTGCGCGTGCGCGGCCTGCACGCGCAGAATCGTGCGGTACAGGCCGGCGACGCGGGGCACGCAGGTCAGCGTTGCGCGCTCAATCTTGCGGGCATCGACAAGGAGCAGATTGCGCGCGGCGACTGGATCGTCGATACGCGGCTGGCCGAACCGGCCATGCGCCTCGACGTCGAACTGCAGTGGCTCGACGACGCGGGCATCACGTTGCAGCACTGGGCGCCGCTTCATGTGCATCTCGGCACGACGCATCGGGTTGCGAACGTCGCGTTGCTCGAAGGCGAAACGCTCGCGCCAGGCGCGGCGGCCCGCGTGCAGCTCGTGTTCGATGCGCCGTTGCACGCGTTGCCGGGAGACCGCTTCATTGTCCGTAACGCACAGGCGAACCATACCGTAGGCGGCGGGCGTGTGCTCGATCCGTACGGCCCGTCGCGGCGGCGCCGGACACCCGAACGGCGTGCATGGCTCGACGCGTTGCGCTCGTGGCTCGACGAAGCGAGCCTGGCACCGCTAATCGAAGAAGCGCCGCGCGGCATTGCGCGCGCGACCTTGGTGCAGTTGACCGGTTACGACGATGCCGCGCTCGCTTTGCCCGCCGGTGCGATTTCCATCGCACCGCAAGGACGCGACGACGAGGGCGCGGTGATCGCACATGCGCACTGGACGCGGCTCACCGGGCGCATTGTCGAAGCGCTCGCCGGGTTTCATGCGCGCTCGCCCGATGAGCAGGGGCCGGACGCGGCACGGTTGCGTCGCATGGCGGCGCCGCTCGTGAGCGATGCGGTGTGGCGCGCCGCGATTGAAGCGCTCGAGCGCGAGGGGCGCGTGGCACGCAGTGGCCCGTGGCTGCATTTGCCGTCGCACGCGGTGACGCTCGACGCCGACGATGAAGCGCTAGCGTCGCGCCTCCTGCCGCTGCTCGCGCAGGGGCGTTTTGATCCGCCGTGGGTGCGGGATCTCGCGCGCGAGACTCGGCAGCCGGAGGAGAAAGTGCGCGCGCTGCTGCGCAAGCTCGCGCGCCTTGGTAGGGTGTATCAGGTCGTGCGCGATCTTTTTTACGATCGCGACGTGGTGCGGACGCTCGCGCGTGCCGTCGCACAGATTGCCGAGGCGCAGGGCGGCGCGGTCAATGCCGCGGCGTTTCGCGACGCCACGGCATTGGGCCGAAAACGCGCGATTCAGATTCTGGAGTACTTCGACCGCGTTGGATATACTCGCTTTCAACGCAATACGCATTTGCTCCGGAACGATAGCCGGATGCGCGAATGGTTGTAGGCACACCGGTATGTGCGTGCGGTTGCAGGTGGTTGGGTTCGACGAAGGAAGGCATTCGTATCCGGTGGTACGGCCAGGCTTCAAACCTGGTTGGGGGCGTCAGCCGCTCCCGGGTCGGTTCGACTCCGGCTGCCTTCCGCCCTATGGGCCTTCCGGGCTATTCCGTGCTCTTCTACTAACGTCCTCCAGGTCGCTGATTTTAAAGCGATTTATGGGTAACGACGTGCTTGCGGCTGCCGCTGACGTCCCGCACAATTTCCTCACGAAGTATGGGTAGCGATGTGGGTTTGTGGGTAGGAGGAGGTCAATATGGCTGGACGACAGTTGCATCGGCTCAGCGCTCTGCGGGTCGCGAAAGAGGTGACGCCGGGCCATTACGCGGATGGCGGTGGCCTCTACATGCAGATCGCGGACAGTGGGGCGCGTTCATGGGTGTTCCGGTTCAAACTGAATGGCCGTATGCGGGAGATGGGACTGGGTCCGCTCTCACGTGTTTCCCTGGGTGAGGCGCGAAAACTCGCCGCCGGGTATCGCGATATGGTGAGGGACCTGATCGATCCCATCCTTGCGCGGCGCGAACAGCAGCGCCGACAGTTGCTCGATATATCGCCGGACGCCAATGTGACGTTTCGGGAAGCAACTGAAGCGTTTATCCGTGCGCACGAACCGCAGTGGCGAAATCGCAAGCATGTTCAGCAGTGGGGTAACACGCTCAAAACGTATGCATATCCGGTGATCGGTGACGTCCGGGTGCGCGACATTGATACCGCGATGATCGTACGGATCCTTCAGCCGATCTGGACGAAGAAGGCGGAGACTGCGCGCCGTGTACGCGGCCGCATTAAGGCGATTCTCGACGCAGAGACGGTGCTGGGTCATCGCGTCGGCAGCAACCCTGCGCGATACGTTGATCATCTGCAACTTGTGCTGCCGCGGTCGAAGAAACGTTCGCAAGTGAACCATCATCCGGCACTACCCTGGGAGGACTTGCCTGCGTTTATCCGCGAGCTTGAACAACGTCCGCGGCGTGCTGCGCGTGTGTTGCATCTGCTGATCCTTACGGCGACCCGCACGAACGAGGTGCGTTTTGCGCGGCCTGAGGAGTTTGACCTCGCCGCCCGCACGTGGTCAATTCCTGGCGATCGCACCAAGAGCGGCCGGCCCCTTCGCGTACCGCTGTGTGACCGCGCCGTCGAGATCGTGCGCAACGCATTGCCGAAGGCAAAATACGGATATCTGTTTCCGGGCTGCAAGGAAGGACGTCCGTTGTCGAATATGGCGATGCTGACGCTTCTGAGACGTATGTCGCGACACGGCATCACCGTACACGGATTCCGGTCGACGTTCCGCGACTGGGTTGCGGAATGTACGGACTATCCCGATTCGCTCGCTGAGGAAGCCCTGGCTCACGTCATCGCATCGCAGACAGTGGCGGCCTACCGGCGTCGCGACCAGCTCGAGCGTCGGCGCCTGATGATGGAGGACTGGGGAAGGTATTGCGGCGAAAACAAAGACGGCGCTGTGATGATGGCGTCGGCTGCATAACATGCGTTCGTTGCATGGTTGTTGTTCAGAGCCAACACGGGATCGTGGAAACCTATGCACACCCTGGCCCAATGGCTGGTCGCAGAGTGGCACGTCTGGTTTTTACCCGCGATTTACCCGAATGCTGCAATCGCTCGCGCGGACCGTCAGGCCGGGCCATGTCCCGGAGCATCGCGTAAGAACCATCACGCCGACGGACGAACTTTGTGCGAGTGTGAAAGACGGAGCGATCATTTGCCGGTTTTTTCCTCAGGGGCATGCTCGGGTACAGTCTGACGCGCGACACGCGGCCCTGTAGCGCACGCGTGTGGGACGACGGGCAAGTGTCGGCCAGTTTCTACCGTTCAATGGGGTCACACGGCGGATGCTCGAACGGCTGCTTCACACCGGTGGCAGTCGGCGGTCCATCCGCAGGTCACCTTGGATCTCGGCACTGAGCTGGCTCAGCCTGAGGAGGCTGGGGTGTGCGCCACGAGATCTTCAGACGGGCGACGCTCGGGCAAGGAGGAGCGCTGCCTCGACGCCGCCTTCCAGGATTTGCTCCGCGCGTGCAACGTCTGGCACGGCGCGCGCGAATTGGAGAGTTCCCACCATGAGAGCGAAGATGGCTGTCGCCCGACGACCGGCTGCAGCGAAATCGGCTTCTGGGAGCAATGCGGCTAACGTCGAAACGAAGCTTTGCAGCCCATCCTCATAGGTTTGCCGTGTTGGCACAGACTGCCGAGCGATTTCCGGAAGCAAGGCCGCTGATGGACATCCGCATGCTGGGTCTTCGCGATGCGCCTGATTGAGATAGCTTCGAATTACTCCCTCGAGGTCAACGCCTGCCTGAACTTTCTCTTCGAGGTTCTGTTGCCGCTCCGCTAGCGCGCTCCCAACCGCCTCTCGGACAAGCGCCTCCTTGGACTCAAAGTGGAGATAAAACGCGCCGTTGGTTAGGCCGGCCTCTCCCATGATCCCACTGATGCCCGCAGCCGAGACCCCATCCCGACGGAAGCATTTCGAGGCGACCTCAAGGATATGCTGCCGAGTCACGGCTTTGTGACCTTTTTCGAAACGCATTTTCTCTCCACTAGTGTCCCGCAGCCGTCAGTTTGCAGCCGCCTCCAACAAGGTTTGGAGGTCGCGATCAAGCTGCTGAGCCACGGTATTGACCTCCTCGCTGCCGAACTGGCCGAAAACGGAGGCTGGTCGATCATATTCAAACCCGACACCGCCATCGCCATCCTCGCGCAGCAGCACACGGATGGGTGCATAGAGTCCCGCCGACAGTTGATGGCGGGTCATCTTCGATGCGGTGAGCGGATTGCCGATATCGTACTGGATGGATCGGCGCGTCAGCCCGGCAATAGCCAGCAGCGCCCCGTGGTCACGCTGGCCGAAAATAGTGAGTGGCGGACATGCCTCCAACTCTCGAAGGGCGCGCGTGCTTTCGCCGTATCGCAGAAGCGTGAAGATGCCGTCATCGATGCGAGGCGCCAAGGCCACGAGCTTGGCTCGAACTTCCTCGAATGGCTTTATCGATTTGATTGTGACGTGCTCAATCGAAATGGTGCGCGTGGAGTACAGTGCATTGGCCATCTGTTGATCCTCGTTTCAGTTGCTGTTCGGGTTGGCCCGTTTCCCACGGAAAGGGCTAGAACGTCAGAGCGTCGGCGGCTGGGTGCCTAAGACTGCCTCGATCTGGCGGGCAAGCTTCAGGAGCGCCCGGTCGCCCGCCAGCGGGGCGTCCAGCTCAAGACCGATCGGAAGGCCCGCGCGAGACATGCCCGCAGGGAGACTGATACCCGGCAGCCCCACGCTGCTCGCTGACAAAGTGTGGTTCGCCAAAGCGAGGTTGCTGACTTCCTGGCCCGCGATGTGGAACTCTCCCTGCTCCTCGATCGAAGGCGCCGTGCAGGGCGTCGTCGGCTGCAGAATGGCAAGCGCCCCTCGCGTGACGAATGCCCGGTTCAGGCGGCGCTGGATTTCCGGACGGCTTACATTGAGCGCAGTCTGATAGGCCTCCACTGAGGTAGCACCTGCACCGCCTGGCAGTACGATGTGCTCCCACGCTTGGCGAAGGTGAGGCTTGAGGCCTTCGTAAATCGCCTCGAATGTGGTCGGAATATTGTGTAGACGGAGGAATTCCGAGATCGCGCCCTGGGTCTCATGGGCGAAAATGCCCCACGTAGTTGTCTGGATGAGTGCATTGAAATCTTCCCCGAGGTCGATCTCAAAGACCTCGGCGCCGGCGTCCTGCAACCGCCGAACTACCTCGCGGAAACGATTCTCGACTTCCGAGTCAACCAAACCCAGAAACTGCCGCGGCGCGAAGGCCAGTCGGGCTCCCTTGAGGTTGAAATCCCACTCGACGGGCTCCGCAGCCTGCTCCCCGGTGACGACCTGGTCCAGCAGTATGCAATCCTCAACACTACGCGCGAATACACCCGTCGTGTCGAGAGTGTGGGAGATCGGTGCGACGCCGTTACGCGGCCAGCGTCCTGTGGTCGGCTTGAAGCCTACGACACCACAGAGCGACGCGGGCACACGGATCGATCCGACTGTATCGCCACCCAAGGAGGCGGGCACTATCCCGGCGGCCACCGATGCGGCAGAACCGCTTGATGACCCGCCCGTGACGCGATCGTGGGCGCGCGGGTTCTTCACCTGGCCATAGCGTTCGTTGTGCCCGGTCAGCCCATAGGACATCTCCACCAGATTGTTCTTGCCGAAGACGAGGGCGCCTGCCTCCTTGATCGCCCGGACCGCATCGGCGTCTTCCGTCGGAATGAAGTGCGCCAGACGATCGAGGCCGATGCTCGTGGGCAGCCCCGTCGTCAGGTAGCTGTCCTTCACCCCGATCGGCACACCTAGTAGGGGAGCCTCCGCCCCGGCCGACCGCGCCTTGTCTGCGTTCTTCGCAGCCTCAAGCACGGCGTCTCCGTCGATGGTGATGAAAGCGTTAAGGTCAGCGTGCGACCGAGCCTGCCGCAGCAAAGCCGTGGCGTACGCCTCTGATGTCATCTCACCGCTACGGATCGCGTCGGCGGCCGCGGCGAGCCCGAGTGAAGCGAACCTCTGCATTTCCGGCGCAGACGTTTGGCTAGAACTGGCGATTATGTCGTTCATAAATTCCTCACAAGAATGATGTGTGACCGGGCATTTCACGACCCCGAAGAGGGTCGCAGTCGCATCGGATTACGATCATAATATAGAATTACGATCGTAATGCAAGAGGGTTCGCAGCGCTTACGACTTCGTTGGGAAGCGCGGGAGGATCTAGACTATGCTGGGTCCCACTCGCTGCGAGGGAACTGTGTAATGCTCGATGACTACTATTTGGTCTTACCCGCAGTTGAACGAGAGATGCCGAGATCCGTGGGACTCGAACGGGTAAGAAAATTGGGACTGTTCGCGAGCCGATCCGAACGATGACAGTGGGTCGCCGTCCCATTGTCGCGGTTTGTTCCGGGGCAGCGCGACGGGGCGTGGCTGGACCGAAGGCACCGTTGGGCGACGAATGGCTGCTGTGTCCTCGGAAACCGTCGCCGACTTAGCGACTCGACGTTCGTCTGCTTCGGGATCGATCAGGGACGGCCTGATTAGGCGCGTGTCGCGAAACTTTTCTCGTTCGAGAGTATGACGTCGCAGACGGGTTTCGCACTCACGGACGGCAGTGGATCGTTGACGTGCAAGCTCGAAGACGGACGGGCGACTTGTGAAGCTGCGTCTCATATCGACGGCAAAGTCAGCCGCGGTCGACACTATCTATGCGAACATCAACTGCGCGCTCCGAGGAAATTATCGAGTTTTTGGCGAATCGTGAATGCGGCGCGCCGTCTCATTAACGCAATTGATACTCCCGGCGTAGGCGTCTAACAGGTTGCTGAAGTACCGCTGAAACACGTCATCGCTCAGAGTTCGTGAAGCGTTGATAGATCAACCACCACTTGCCCACTGGAAATCATGCGCGGCGCCGACACGTTCACCGAGAGTCTGTTTTCCGTGCGCAAGCTGGATGACTTCGTCCCGAAGTCGCATCCATTGCGTTCGATCCGCGTGATGGCGAACGAAGCGCTGGCGAGGATGGATCGACTGTTCGCCGAGATGTACGAAGCGGACATAAAAGGTGGACGGCCGAGCATCGCGCCAGAGAAGCTGCTGCGAGCCATGCTAATCCAGGTGCTCTATAGCATTCGCTCAGAGCGCCAACTGATGGAGCAGGTTCAATATAACCTGCTTTTTCGCTGGTTCATCGGCCTGGCAATGGATGACGAGGTGTGGGTGCCCACGGTTTTCACGAAGAACCGCGAACGCCTGATCAAACACGACGCCGTCATCGAATTCTTCAACGAAGTGGTGGCCATTGCCGAGAAGAAGTACCTGCTCTCGGGTGAACATTTCAGCGTCGACGGCACGCTGATTCAGGCGTGGGCTGGACACAAGAGCTTCATACGCAAGAATGGAGGCGATCAGGACAACGACGGTGGCGGCGCGGGCGATTTCAAGGGCGAAAAACGTAGCAACGAGACACATCAGTCGAAGACCGATCCAGATGCGCAGCTCTATCGCAAAGGCAAAACGGCCAGCGAATTGCGGTACATGGGCCATACGCTGACCGATAACCGTCACGACCTGGTTGTCAACGCGCGCGTGACACGTGCCGACGGGCATGCCGAGCGTGAAGCGGCAAAGATCATGATCCACGACGCACGGCAAGCGGTACAGGATCCGAACGCAGAAATTACGCTGGGTGCAGACAAGGGTTACGATGCCCAAGAATTCATCGAGGCATGCCAACAGATGAAGATCACACCGCACATTGCGCAAAACACCTCGGGGCGGCGTTCGGCAGTGCCCGATACAATTGCCTCGAGCGCGGGCTACGCCATTTCGCAGCAAAAGCGCAAGTTGATCGAACAGGGTTTCGGCTGGGCCAAGACCGTGGGCCGCATGCGCCAGGTGATGGTGCGTGGTTTGAAGAAGGTGGACCAGATGTTCGTGTTGAACATGGCGGCGTACAACCTTGTGCGCATGCGATCGCTGGCACAAGTCCGTCCATAGTGGCGGTAAGCGCGGCAATGAGGCCAAAAATTAAGCCTCAAGCCGCCGAAAGAACGTTGAATTCGCGTTGAGATTGCACAATGCGAAAGTTTGCGACCGGCGAGCGCGTAAATCGAGGAGCGCCGCTTCCGCTGGGGGTGTATTTCCGCAACCTGCTAATGGACGTTACTGGAATATGTTGGAGTGGGAGTAATTTAGGATCCTCTGCAGTGGTCTGCAGAGGTCCGGCGATTCCCTGGTTTCCCATACAAAAACAAGGGTTTATCGACTATTTTGGTCCGCTGCCGTCCGTCGGCAGCGTTCCGTCGCCGACGGCATGAGCGACGGTATAGCATCTTTCTCTGCAGACGATCCATTTTGATACCGTCACGGCGCGTTACGGTATCAAACACGGTATCAGTTCATAGAGGATTGCATGCTGACCGACCTCGAATTGCGGGCGCTCAGACCGACCGGCAGGATATACAAGGTCACGGATCAGCGTGGCCTGTACGTGGCGGTCACCTCGGCCGGAGCGGTGAGTTTTCGCTTCGACTATCGTCTGAATGGTCGCCGGGAGACCCTGGTCATTGGCCGCTACGATCCCGGGTTGCCTGCGCGCGGCGCTCGCGCTGCCGACGAACTTTCCTTTGGCATGTCGATGCGTCTTGCGGAAGCAAGGTTGCTACTTGAGCGTGCTCGTCGGGAAGTGGAGCAGGGCGTCAGTCCGTCCAGAAGCAAGGTTGAAAAGCGCGTAGAAGCGGCCGACGCGATGACGTTCGGGAAATGGGTCGGTGATCAGTCGGTGCGGCGCCGGCATCCCTGCCGCGCACCGCACTCATGAAAACTGGGGAAAATTACTTCGACGAAAACGGGGAGTATCTATCCGACGCTGACAGTGGGTGCCAGACCGAGACAGCCGGCCAGTTCCCGTCGGTTGCGAAACTGCCGCCAACCGAACAGTTCCCTGATCAGTGTCGAGGCGCTGCCAGCACCGATGCCCGCGAGCTGGCTCAGGAGGGTCATGCCGGGATGGGCGCCGCTGCGCACCTGCTGGTTCTGCTGGGCTTCGAGCAGACGGATCTGCTTACGCACAAGCGTGAGCCGCTCATATTCGCGTTCAATCTCCGCGCGCAGACCGGGCAATAGCAGTTCGCGTTGCCGGGCCCACCAGTGCGTCCAGAGGCGACCGCCGACGTACTTGACTCGAAGGTTGTGCAGTACCAGCAGGGAGCGGACCCGGTAGGTGTGCGCAGTACGCTCGTGCCGCAGGCGTTCGAGTTCGCGGTGCAGACGCCGGTCGTCCTCCTGCTCGGGCGTAGGGATGCGGGCCACTGCCCACACGCGCCGTTCGCCCGTGTGATAGCGGATGAGCATGGACAGCAGCTTGTCGCTGTCAAGCCGGTCTGTCTTGGCGCGGCGCGCCCGACGGTTTACTTCGATACTGGCCGAATCCACCACAAGATTGACGAAGCCCTGTTCAGCAAGGCAGCGGTGAAGCCAGAAGCCGTCGCGACCAGCTTCATAACAGCTGCAGACGGTCGTGTCGGCGCCGAGATGGCAACGCGACCTCGCGTTGGCGACAGCTGCGAGAACAGCTGTGGTATCACCAGCGGCAACGGTATAACGGGCGGGTGCTCGCTGGCAGTCACCCAGTGAGAGCTTCCAACTCTTCTCGCCCAATTCTAAAGCCATGTACAGGCGACCGCCTGTAGTCGTATTCTGCCCATGGAGGGCTGTGTCAGGCGCATCCATTTGCGTGCTCCTTCGGAGAAAACGAGTGTGCAATTTCCGTTTTACTCCAGTCGGACTTACTTCCGCGGCCCTCCCACATAGCATCTACCGTAGCGTGTGCAGTTCGCTGCGGTACGCTTCGAGGCACTCAAACCGATGGACCATTTCATTGAGCGCACACTCTGGTGCGACACAGATGACGGTCGCACGCGCCTGAGTCAGGTGGATTTACGTGCGCGAATTGAGCCCCTCGTCATTCTGGGTGAGGCGGGCATGGGGAAGACTGCCCTGTTGGATTGGATCGCCGAGGCGCCAGGGTATGCACGATGCAGTGCTCGGCAACTCCTTGTACGTCCTGATCCCCGCTCCCTGCTTGGCGACGCCCAAGTG
>NZ_BBJH01000015.1 GCF_000739775.1 Paraburkholderia heleia NBRC 101817
GCATTAACCCGCTTCCGCAAGCACAGGCTTATTGCGGCGCTTTCTGCACAGCAGCGGCGACCGCAGCGTCCTTCGCCAAGGCAACCTCTTCTGCGACGTCCGCAAGCTGCTCTTGAGTCAGTTCTTCAAGCAGCGCCAGGTCGCGCTCGATGACCTGGGGGAGATGCGCACGCAGGAATTCCACCCACGTCCTGGTTTTCGCGTCGACGAACTTGCGCGACGGATAGAGCGCGTACACGTTCGTCTTTTGCAGCTTGTGCTGCGGCAGCACGCGCACGAGCGTACCGTTACGCAGTCCTTCTATTGCCGCGTAGACCGGCAACATCCCGATCCCCATCCCCTCGCGTATCGCCACCGCGAGCGATTCCGCGATATTCACCTGCACCGGTCCATCCACATGCATCTCGACGCTGCCCTCGGGCCCCTCGAGCGTCCACTCATGCGCCGGGAACGCAGGCGATTTGAGAATCAGACAGTCGTGATGCGAGAGATCGGCGGGTGTGCGCGGCGCACCGTGCGTATGCACATACCCAGGCGACGCGCACAGAATGCTATACGTCGACCCTAGCTGGTGGGAAACGAGATCGGAATTCGGCAACGATGACGCTGTGACCACCGAGACGTCACTGCTGCCCTCGAAAAGATCCGGCATCCGTTGCGAGAGCGTCAGCTCTACGGTGACTTCGGGATGAAGCGCGCGATAGCGCGAAATCGCCGGCAGCACGTACTGCTGACCAATACTCGCGAAGCTGTGCATGCGCAGCGCCCCGGCCGGGCGTTCGTGCGCGCAGCTCGCTTCCTCTTCCGCGCTGTCGACGTCCGCGAGAATCTGCGAGCAGCGTTTGAGATAACGCTCGCCAGCGGGCGTGAGCGCAAGCCGGCGTGTCGAGCGGTTGAGCAGGCGGGTGCGCAAATGCGCTTCGAGTTCCGACACCGCGCGCGACATTGCGCCGGTGGTCGAATCCAGCGACTGGGCCGCGGCCGTGAAGCTGCCCGCTTCCACGACGCGCACGAACACCCGCATGTTTTGTAACGTATCCATCGGACCTTCTTGTTCGGTGCAGAAACGATATTGTCCGCCTCTCGGGGCGCGCCATTGTTGAGTGATCTGGAACGGAGGTTCCCCGCGCGTCCCATTAATGCGGCGCAATGACGCTCCTACAATCGGCCCTGTCTTCGAAATAGCCCGAGCGTTTGTCATGAGCCGCCAGCCTGCGATACGTCGAGCGTTCGACTCGCGTCGGCGCGCGGGAATCATATGGCGCGCGGCCAGATGGGCGTTGCGCGACTGGCAGGCCAGCGACGGCGCGGTCTGGATTCATCTGCTGAAAACGGTCGCAGCCGGCTTGCTTGCCATGGGCATCTCCATGCTGCTGGACCTGCCGCAGCCTCGCATCGCGATGACGACGGTGTTCGTCCTGATGCAGCCGCTCTCGGGCATGGTGTTCGCCAAGAGCTTTTATCGCATCGTCGGCACTGCGGTGGGAATGGTCGCGGCGGTGATGCTGGGGGCCGTGTTCATCCAGCAGCCCGAACTGTACATACTCGGGATGACGGGGTGGGTTGCCGCATGTACGGCCGCCGCCATGAGGAATCGCCATTTTCGCTGGTACGGTTTCGTGCTCGCCGGCTATACCGCGGCGCTGATCGGCATTCCGCTCGTGATGCAGCCCAACGGTCTCTTCCTCGCCGCGCTTGGCCGCGGCGCCGAAGTGGCCGTTGGCATTCTCTGCTCGGGCATGGTCAGCGCGGTGATCGTGCCCCGACAGTCAGGCTCGTTACTCGATCGCACCCTGCGCTCACGCTATCTGAATTTTACTGCGTTCGCTGCGGCGGTGTTGGCTGGGCGGCTCGAAAGGGACGCATTCGAAGGGCGATTTGCGAGTCTCGTCGACGATGTCGTCGGCTTTGAGGCCACACGCGCTTTCTCATTTTTCGAAGATCCGACGATGCGCTCGCGCAGCGGTCCGCTTTCGCGCCTGAATTCCGAATTCATGGATGCCTGCGCGCGGCTGCACGCATTGCGTCAGTTGCTCAAAAGGCTGCATTGGTACGATGCGGCGATCGCACCGCTCGCGCCATACTTCGGCGAGCTTGCCGCGCTGCTCGCTCAGCGGCCGAGCCGCAACGAAGGCGATCGCGCCTATGCGCGGCGGCTCGCCGATGGGCTCGAAGCTTTCCAGCGCACGCTCCCTCGTCATGTGCGCGAGACGCGGCGGCCGCTCGAACACGCGCTGCCCGATGCGCTGCCCGACTTCGACACCTCGGCCGAACTCATCTATCGCTTCACGACCGAGATCGTGCGCTACAGCCGCACGTGGGCATCGCTCATGGAAGCGCGTCCCGCGCAGGAGCCGCGCGCAGCGCGCTACGTGCCCCGCACGAGCTGGTACGTGGTGGCATTCACCTTCGTGCGCACGGCCGTGGTGGTGGCGGTGCTGGGCTGGTTCTGGGTCGAGACCGACTGGCCGAGCGGCGGCCTCGCGATGATCGCGGCCGCGCTCACATGCGCACTCACCTCGTCGTCGCCGAACGCATCGCGCATGGCGGTGCAGATGGCGGTCGGTGCGGGCTTTGCCGCCGTGACGGGCTATCTCTTCACCTGCTACGTCTATCCCAATGTCGACGGCTTTCCGTTGCTCTGCGCGACACTCGTTCCAGTGCTCGCGACAGGCGCTTTTCTCGCCACGCGCTCGCGCATAGCGGGCTATGGCGTCGGCTTCTTGGTGTTCTTCTGTCTGCTGGCCGGTCCGGACAACGTGATCGTCTACACACCGGACTTGCTGGTCAACAATGGCATCGCCGTCGTTGCCGCGATGCTGGTCGCTTCGCTCGCTTTCGCGGTGGTGTTTCCGCCGCACATGAACTGGCTCGTCGAGCGCATGTGCGTGTCGTTGCGCGGCCAGGTCGTGCTGGCCTGTCATGAGGAACTGGATGGTCTCGGTCAGCGCTTCCAGTCCGGTACGCACGACCTGATGCACCAATTGAGGCTCTTGCTGAACGGGCGCCGCCAGGCGCACCGGCGCGCGCTGCGCTGGATGCTCGTGACGCTCGAAGTCGGGCATGCCGTGGTCGATCTGCGCAACGAGGCGCACGCGGCAGACTGGCTCGGCCGCCATGACGCGCGCTGGCGCGCGGCCCTCGCGCGCATACAGGAGGACATCGCGCATCTCTTCAGGAGCCCGGACGGCATTGCTCTCGATCGCGCGCTCGGTGCCGTGCGCGCCGCAACGTGGATTGCACAGGAGGCACTCGCGACGGTGCATCACGAGCGGGAAAAGCGGCACGACGTGCAACGGCTGCTGAGTCATCTGCACTTCATCCGCAGCGCACTGCTCGACCGCGATGCGCCGCTCGGGCCGCTGGCGCGCCGCGCACGCCGCATGTATGGGCCGCATAGATCGTTGAAAACACAATGAAAAAGCGGGTTCGCTCGATCGTGCTGCAGTCTGGAAATATGCCTTCCACCCCGCCCGCTTAATCAATTCCACCCTGGGTCATATAGTCACATCACTGCTTCGCAGTACCCATTAGCACTGGAGAGTAAAATGAAGTCCCTGAAGATCGCTGTTGTTGCCTGCTCGCTGTTTGCCGCCGCCGCTGCTTATGCACAGAACGAAGCACCGGTAGCGAGCGTCCCTCAGCAGGTCGCGCAGTCCGCTGCCCCGCAGGCAGCGCAAGCGCCCGCCCACCGCAAAATCGTCAAGCCGGCAAAGAAGGATGAATGCGTCGGCCCGGTCAGCTTCTGCAATATTTATTTCGGCAGCTGAGATCGAGAGCACGCCAGCCATGTGCAGGCGCACGCCGAGATCCCGTGCCGCGACGCCTTCATCCGGGCGCCGCGGCTTTGCGCATTGTGGCTGCGCAAAACATTGCAACAGTGCTTTGTGAAACTCGTAGTGCATGACCGCCGATGCAAGACCTGAAACCAGGCGCCAGGCGATCGGAGAATTTGTGGAGACTTTGATGTACGAAGACCGTATTCGTTGTGCCGCCTTGCGCGGGAAAATCACTTCGGCTGCCGAGGCGGCTCAACTCGTGCGCAACGGCATGCGCGTTGGCGCGAGCGGCTTTACGCGCGCGGGCGACACGAAGGCCGTGCCGCTCGAGCTGGCGCGCCGTGCGCGCGAAGAGAAAGAGCCGCTGCGTATTACGCTGATGACGGGCGCCTCGCTCGGCCACGACGTCGATCGCATGCTGACCGAAGCGGGTGTGCTCGAGCGCCGTCTGCCGTTCCAGGTGGACGCAACGCTGCGCAAGGCGATCAACCGCGGCGAAGTCATGTTCGTCGACCAGCATCTTTCGGAAACCGTGGAGATGCTGCGCGCGAACCTGCTCGGCAAACTCGATCTCGCGATCATCGAAGCCGCCGCGATCACGGAAACCGGCGCGATCGTGCCCACCACGTCGGTCGGCAATTCGGCAAGCTTCGCGATTCTCGCCGAGAAGGTCATCGTCGAGATCAATCTCGCACAGCCGCTCGCGCTCGAAGGCCTGCACGACGTGTGGATTCCTGGTCGCCGCCCGCATCGCGATCCGCTGCCGATCGTCCGTCCGCAGGACCGCGTGGGTACGACCGCTATCGAAATTCCGCCGGAGAAGATCGCCGCCATCGTCATCACGAACGAGGCGGACAGCCCCTCGACCGTGCTGCCCGCCGACGAAGAAACCGCGCGCATTGCCGGCCATCTCATCGAATTCCTCCAGCATGAAGTGAAGCACGGCCGCATGAGCGCGCAACTGCCGCCGCTGCAGGCCGGCATCGGCACGATCGCGAACGCGGTGCTCTCGGGTTTCGTGGATTCGCCGTTCGAAGCGCTTACCATGTACTCCGAAGTATTGCAGGACTCGACTTTCGACCTGATCGATTCCGGCAAGATGGTGTTCGCCTCGGGCGCCTCGATGACGCTCTCCGCGCAGCGCCAGGCTCAGGTGCTCGCCGAACTCGACCGCTATCGCGACAAGCTCGTGCTGCGTCCGCAGGAAGTCAGCAACCATCCCGAAGTGATTCGCCGCCTCGGCTTGATTGCGCTGAACACCGCGCTCGAATGCGACATCTACGGCAACGTAAATTCCACGCACGTGGGCGGCACGCACATGATGAACGGCATTGGCGGTTCGGGCGATTTCGCGCGCAATGCGTCGTGCGCGATCTTCGCGACCAAGGCGATTGCGAAGGACGGCCGCATTTCCAGCATCGTGCCGATGGTGCCGCACGTCGATCACAACGAGCACGACGTGGACGTGATCGTCACCGAACAGGGCCTGGCGGATCTGCGCGGACTCGCGCCGCGCGAACGTGCGAACCTCGTGATCGAGCGTTGCGCGCATCCGCTCTATCGCGACCTGCTGCGCGACTACTATCGCGACGCACTCAAGATTGGCGGCCAGACGCCGCACGATCTCGCGCGCGCGTATGAAATGCATCTGCGCTTCAATCAAACGGGATCGATGCTGCCCGAAGCGACGGGCGGACTCGCCGCGAACGTATAAGGCTCAAGGCGCCCGCTGTTTCGGAGCACACCAAACAAAACGGGAGCACCGGCAACGGTGCTCCCGTTTTTCATTGATGCCGCGAATTCGCTACGCTCGTCGCACGAGGCGGATGATGAAGAGCAGAATGACCGCGCCGACAATGGCGGTAATGATCGAGCTGATGATGCCAGCGCCGATATGAATGCCGAGCACACCGGCAAGCCAACCGCCGATGAACGCGCCGACAATGCCGACGATGATATCGACGAACAATCCAAAACCCCCGCCTTTGACGAGAACGCCAGCGAGCCAGCCTGCGATTGCGCCGATGATGAGCCAGGCAATGATGCCGTGTTGCATATGAATAGACCCCCCTTGTTGGCGTGAAAGAATCACGGTGAGTGGAGCTTAGTCCAAGGGCGAATATGCGTCCACGAAACGCGGCCAGAATTAACAGTTTTTGAAAACTGCCGCCGATAGTTTAAAAAAACGCAACGAATCAGAAATGCATTCGTAAGGAATGCCGGCCAGTGCAACGCGCGAGCTTCACTCGGGCGCGATTTCGGGTTCCGCAGCGGTCCAGCTCACGCTGGAAACGCCTTTTTCCATGCTCAGGCGGCTCGCCATGAGCTCCAGCTTCGACTGGTACTTCGGATGCAGGCGCATCGTTGCCGTCACGCGCAAACGCGGCGGCTCGCCGGCCAAGTCCTCGCTCGTGAGGCTCTGGAACGAAAGCGGTGTGGAATACAAAGAATTCGAAAGCAGCGTGCGGATATGGACTTCGTCCTCTTCGCGGCAAACCACCGTAAGCACATAAGCGCGCACGAGATCCGCATTCGAAACGGGCGACGCGTTGATGATGCGGCTCACCTCGCGCAGCACGGTATTCGTGAGCAGCACGACGGCGGTGCCGGCCACCGCCGGGCCGTAATGGCCTGCTCCGCACAGCACGCCCACGGCCGCCGAACACCAAAGCGTCGCCGCGGTATTGATGCCCTGAATCGAGCCCTTCTCGCGCATGATCACGCCGCCGCCCAGAAAACCTACGCCTGAGACGACATAGGCGGCGATTTGCGTCACGCCGGTCGAGCCATTGCCGGTCAGCACGCCGAGCGTGACGAACAAGCATGCGCCGCTTGCCACGAGCGTGATCGTGCGCAGACCGGCCGTGCGTTGGCGAATCTGGCGTTCCAGGCCGATGGCGACGCCGCAGGCGAACGCCGCGAGAAGGCGCAGGGCGAATTCGAGAGTCATCGTTTTGTCATGAAGGCGCAGCGCGGCCGCACGCCATGCGGCTCTCGCGCAAGGCGTGGCGGGTGTATCGAGGTACCTCGGAGGCTCGTGGATCATACGCGGGACGGGGCGTTGCGCCAAGCTGTCCGTGCTGTCATGTTCGAGTCAGGATCAGGCCACGGCTCGTGGGCGACACTACTCCCATTCGTATGGAGATGGGAATGGCAGGCCGAATGAACGGGAGTTTCTGATGGATACGCTGCGCAATATGCGGGTCTTCGTGCGGGTGGTGGAGTCCGGCAGCTTCACGCGCGCTGCGGCGAGCGAAACGATGACGACCGCGCAGGTCTCGCGCGCGGTCACCGACCTGGAGTCGCGGCTGCGCACGCGGCTTCTTAACCGGACCACGCGGCGCATGTCGCTGACCGAAGCGGGCGAGCGCTACTTCCAGAGCTGCAAGCGCATTCTTGCCGACATCGAGCAGGCCGAGGCCGAAGCCGCCGCTGCGCACGCGAATCCCGCGGGCAAACTGCGCGTGTACGGTGGCACGAGTTTCGGGCAGCACTATGTCATGCCGCTCATCGCGCGTTATCAACAGCATTTGCCGGAAGTCTCGGTCGATCTCACCATCGCTCAGCAGATGCCCGACATCATCGAGGAGGGCTTCGACGTGGCGGTCGTGGTGGCCGCCGAACTCGAGGACTCCGCGCTGATCTCCCAGCATCTGGGCAGCACCGCTGCCATTCTCTGCGCATCGCCTGCGTACTTGCGCACGCGCGGCGAGCCGCGATCGTTCGACGACCTCGAGGCGCACACCTGTCTGCACCTCACCGATGCGAGCCTGCCGGCCGGCCAATGGGTTTCCGAGGGGCCGCTTGGCGAGACCTTCCGGCATACGGGCGTGACGCCGTTCCAGGTGAACAATCCCGAAGCGCTTGCGCTCGCCATACGCGAAGGCATGGGCATCGGCCCGCTGCCGGTGCCGGTGGCGCTGCCCGGTCTCGCCGACGGTACGCTGGTGCGCGTGCTGCCCACGCACACCCTGCAAAAGCTCAACATCTACGCGCTGTACGCTTCGCGCCGCTATCTGGACGCGAAGATCCGCACCTTCGTCGAGTTTTTACGCGAGAAGGTGCCGCTCGTGCTTGCCGAGCAGGAGACCGCGCTTGCCACGTGCGACGCGCCGCTTCGCGAGGTGGATGCACACGCGGGCCCGCGAGGGGCGCGTGCGCGCAGCGGCCGCGGCCGCGATCACAACACGCACGAGCTGGAGCGGCTGCGTCTTGTGAACTGAAGCAGTCAAGAACGCGTCGCGAAGCGCGGGCGCGTTACGGCGCGTTTCGCGGCTACGGATTCCAGGCGCCTCGCGACGCTGCAGCGGCGATCTGTCTGCGTTCCCGTGCGCTTTCGCGCGTCTCTCGCGTTGCCTGTCAATTTCGCCATATTGGCGACAGCGACCTGCCACCGCCATTGCCTATGATGCGGCACCCGCTGGATGAATGCGTCCCTGTCTCAACCCCTCGCCTGAGTTGTCCGAAACACCGACATGTGGATTGTCAATCTCGCGCTGAAGCGACCGTACACGTTCATCGTGATGGCCATCCTGATCGTGCTGGCCACGCCCTTCGTGCTCATGTCGATGGCCACCGACGTGCTGCCGAACATCAACATCCCTGTTATCAGCATCATCTGGTCGTACACCGGCTTTTCCGCGCAGGATATGGCCGACCGCATCACCTCGGTCAACGAGCGCAGTCTCACGACCACGGTGAGCAACATCGAGCACATCGAGTCGCAATCGCTGCCGGGCATCGCCATCATCAAGCTGTTCCTGCAGCCGGGCGCGAGCCTGCAAACCGCGATCGCCCAGGCCGTAGCATCGGAACAGGCGCAGGTGAAGCAGATGCCGCCCGGCGCTACGCCTCCGCTCGTCATCAGCTATTCGGCCTCGAGCATTCCGGTGATCCAGCTCGGCCTTTCCAGCAAGTCGATGAGCGAGCAGGCGCTTGCCGACATCGCGATGAACTTCCTGCGCCCGCAGCTCATTACGATTCCCGGCGCGCAGGTGCCTTACCCGTATGGCGGCAAGACGCGCGTGATTTCCGTGGATCTCGACACGCGCGCGCTCATTTCGAAGGGCCTCACGCCTGCCGATATCGTCAATGCGGTCAACGCGCAGAACCTCATTTTGCCGACGGGGACGGCCAAGCTCGGGCAGACCGAATATCGTGTCGACACCAATGCATCGCCCGATACGATCGCGGGCCTGAACCGCATTCCCGTGCAAACGGTCAACGGTGCGACCACCTATCTCGGCGACGTGGCGCACGTGCGCGACGGCTTCACGCCGCAGACTAACGTCGTGCGTCAGGACGGCCAGCGCGGCGTGCTGATGTCGATCCTCAAGAGCGGCGACGCGTCGACGCTGCAGGTGGTGGGCGCGCTCAAGGACTTGTTGCCCAAGGTGCGCGACACGCTGCCCGCCGACCTCGTCGTCAAGCCGCTCTTCGACCAGTCCGTATTCGTTTCCGCTGCCGTGCAGGGCGTGGTGCGCGAAGCGCTCATCGCGGCCGCGCTCACGGCGGCGATGATCCTGCTCTTTCTCGGCAACTGGCGCAGCACGCTCATCATCGCGGTGTCGATTCCGCTGTCGATCCTTTCGTCGATCATCGCCCTCTATGCGCTTGGCGAGACCATCAACATCATGACGCTCGGCGGCCTCGCGCTCGCGGTCGGCATTCTGGTTGACGACGCCACGGTCACGATCGAGAACATCGAACGGCACTTGCATCTGGGCGCGAAACTGCACGACGGCATTCTCGAAGGTGCGGGCGAAATCGCCGTGCCCGCGCTCGTTTCGACGCTGTGTATCTGTATCGTGTTCGTGCCGATGTTCTTCCTTACCGGCGTGGCGCGTTTTCTGTTCGTGCCGCTTGCGCAAGCCGTGGTGTTCGCGATGATCGCGTCGTACATCCTCTCGCGCACGCTGGTACCGACGCTCGCCATGCTGCTCTTCGAGGGCCACGATCCCGCCGCGCATGCGCAGCGCGCGCAAGATTCGTTCTTCTCGCGCATCCATTGGCGTTTCAATCATGCATTCGAGCGCGTGCGCGCCAATTACATCGCGCTGTTGAGCCTGCTGCTCTCGCGCCGCAAGCTCTTTGGCGGCAGTTTCCTCGCGTTTTGTCTGCTTTCGCTCTTCCTCGTGTTCTTCCTTGGCCGCGACTTTTTTCCCTCTGTCGATGCCGGCAACATTCGCCTGCACATGCGCGCGCCAACGGGCTTTCGCATCGAGGAAACCGCGCGCCTTGCCGACCAGGTGGAGCAAGTGGTTCGCGACGTGGTGCCGCCCGATCAACTCGAGACGATCGTCGATAATCTCGGGCTGCCCTATAGCGGGATCAATCTCTCGTACAGCAATGCGGGGACGATGGGCACGCTCGATGGCGAAATCCAGATCGCCCTGAAGCCCGATCACGATCCCTCGCGCATTTATATCGACAAGCTGCGTGCGTTGCTCCCGCAACGGTTTCCGGGCGTCGAGTTCTTCTTCCAGCCCGCGGACATCATCACGCAGATTCTGAACTTCGGTCAGCCCGCGGCGATCGACGTGCAGGTGGTGGGCGCGAACCTGAACCAGGACATGGCGCTGGCGAGCACGCTGCTCAAGCAGGTGCGGCAACTGCCGGGTGCCGTGGATGCGCACATCGAGCAGCGCAACGACGAGCCCGCGCTCACGCTTGCGATGGACCGCTCGCGCATGCAGCAGTTGAATCTGAATCCGCAAAACGTCGCGCAGGACGTGCTGATCGCGCTCTCGGGCAGCACGCAGACTTCGCCCGCGTTCTGGGTGAGCCCGCAAAACGGTGTGGAATATCCGCTCTCGGTGCAAACGCCGCAGTATCGCGAAACGTCGATGAGCGACCTGATGGGCACGCCCGTTTCGGCGCACGGCACGAACGCCAACGCGCCGTTGCAACTGGTGAGCAATCTCGTCCAGCTCCGGCCGCATAACGGGCCCGCGATCATCACGCACTACAACATCCGCCCCGTGATCGACCTGCTCGTGAGCGTGGAGGGTAGCGACCTGGGTTCCGTCGGCGTGAACATCAACGACATCATTCGGCACGCGCAGGCGCACGCGCCGCGCGGCACGACCATCACCATGCGCGGCCAGATCGGGACGATGCGTTCGTCGTACGTGGGTCTGGGCGTCGGCATTGCGATGGCGGTCGTGCTCGTGTATCTGCTGATCGTCGTGAACTTCCAGTCGTGGGCCGATCCGCTCATCATCATCAGCGCGCTGCCTGCCGCGCTTGCCGGCATTGCGTGGATGCTGTTCATCACCGGCACGCACCTGAGCGTGCCCGCGCTCACGGGCGCGATCATGACCGTGGGCGTCGCGACCGCGAACAGCATTCTCGTGGTCTCGTTCGCGCGCCAGCGTCTGTCTGCCGGCGCTACGCCGCTCGCCGCCGCGCTCGAAGCGGGCGCCACCCGCATCCGCCCCGTGCTCATGACGGCGTTCGCCATGATGATCGGCATGGTGCCGATGGCGCTCGGCCTCGGCGAAGGCGCGGAACAGAACGCGCCGCTCGGACGCGCGGTGATCGGCGGCCTGCTGTTCGCTACGGTCTCCACGCTATTGTTCGTACCCCTGATGTTTGCGACCGTGCATACGCGGCTTGCCCACCGCGCCGCCGCGAAGCGCGAGCGCGAGGCGCAGCGCCGCGGTGCACGAGGCAATATCCGTTAAGTCAAAATTGGCCGAAGACATGAACGAACCTCACCACCATTCATCTCTCGACATCGCCGTGGGCGGCGAGCAGGGCATGGACCTGCCGGCGCGCGGCCAGGCTGGCAAGCGTGCACGCTTCGCGGTGATCGTGGTCGCGCTGCTGCTCGCTGCGGGCGCGACGCGCACGATCGTCTCGAACCTCATGAACGCGCACCATCTCGCCGATGTCACGAAGCAGAACGCGCAGCAGTACGTGAGCGTCGTGCAACCGGTGCCGGCGGGTGCGGACGGCCGCATCGTGCTGCCTGGCACGCTGCGCGGCTATGTCGAAGCGCCGATCTACTCGCGCGCGAACGGCTATGTACGGCGCTGGTACGCCGATATCGGCGCGCACGTGCAACAAGGGCAGTTGCTCGCGGAGATCGATACGCCCGAGATCGACCAGGAACTCGCCCAGGCGCAGGCACAGCGCGATCAGGCCGCCTCGACGCTCGCGCTCGCGAAGACCTCGTTCGATCGCGCGCAGCAACTGCGCCAGCGCGATGCAGTCTCGCAGCAGGAACTCGACGACCGCCAGGGCGCATTCAACACGGACGGGGCGAATCTTGCCGCCGCCGATGCGAACGTGCGCCGCCTCACGGAAATGAAATCGTTCCAGCGCATCGTCGCGCCGATCACGGGCGTCATCACGCAGCGCAATGTCGATATCGGCGACCTCGTGAATGCGGGCAACGGCGGTGCGGGGCACGCGCTCTTTTCGATTGCGCAGTCCGACCCGCTGCGCCTCTATCTCGACGTGCCGCAGACCTACGCGCAGCAGGTGGCGGTCGGCCAGCACGTGAGCGTGACCGAGCAGGAACTGCCGGGTGTGACGTTCGACGGCACCGTCACGCGCACGGCGCAGGCCATCAACGTGGCCACGCGCACGCTGGAGGCCGAAATCTCGCTGCCCAATCACGACGGCAAGCTGCTGCCGGGCGCCTATGTGCAGGCCGCCTTGCAGACCGATTCGAAGGGCTTGCTCACCGTGCCGGGCAACACGCTGTTGTTCCGCTCGGAAGGCCCGCGTCTCGCGATTGTCGATGCGGATGGCAAGATCAGGCTCAAGCCGGTGGAAATCGCGCAGGACCTCGGGCAGACGCTCGAAATCAGCCGCGGGCTCGCGCCGACTGATCGCGTCGTGCTCAACCCGAGCGATTCGATCGCGGAAGGCGACAGCGTCGTCGTGATCGCGCCGAACAAGACGGAAGCGGCGCGCGAGGCCGCCAGGCGGAGCGCGACGTGACGATGCAGCGAAACACGCGGCCTCGGCCGCTGGCCTGGTTCACGGCGCTCGGCGCGATCGGTCTCGCGGCCTGCACGGTGGGCCCCGACTACCGCGCGCCGCAAACGCAAAGTCCGGCGGCGTGGCGCGTCGATTCCGCCGATTCGTACTGGCACGCGGCGCAGCCTTCGCATGCGCCGCTCGATCCGCAATGGTGGAAGTCGTTCGACAACCCCGAACTCGACGGTCTGGAAACCGCGGCGCTCGCCGGGAACCAGACGCTGCGCGTGGCCGCCGCGCACTACGCGCAGGCACGCGCGACGCTCGCTTCGGTGTCGTCGCAGCAAAGCCCGCAGGTCGGGCTCGACGCGGGACTCGCGCGCGAGCGCATTTCAGCGAACCGGCCGCTCACGAACTACGCGATGCCCAATACGTCGACCGTGCAGAACCAGGTCGACATCGGCGCGACCGTGAGCTACGAGCTGGATCTGTTCGGGCGCATCCGGCGCATGGTGGAGTCGGCTCAGGCATCGACGCAGCAGGCCGGCGACGATCTCGCCAACGCACGCCTCGTGCTCACCGCTGAACTTGCCACCGACTATTTCGCCATGCGCGAACTCGACAACGAGATCGACGTGGTGAACCGCTCGGCGCAACTGCAGCAAAAGGCGCTCGATTTCGTGACCGCGCAGCACGATCTCGGCGCGGTTTCGGGTCTGGAACTGCTGCAGCAAAAAGCCCAGCTCGCGGCAACGCAAACCCAGGTGCATCTGCTCGAAAACCAGCGGCAGCAGGAGCAGAACGCCATTGCCGTGCTGGTCGGCAAGCCCGCGCCCGAATTCACGCTCGCGCAGAAGGTCACGCCGCTGCCGGTGCCGGCGCTTCCCACCGGGCTGCCGAGCGAGCTGCTGCAGCGGCGGCCCGACGTGGCTTCGGCCGAGCGTGCGATGGCCGCGGCGAATGCGCAGATCGGCGTGGCGCGCTCCGCGTACTTCCCGGATATCACGCTTTCACCCACTTTCGGCTGGGAATCGACGCGTTTTGGCGGTCTTTTCTCCGTGCCGAGCCTGATGTGGTCGGTGGGCGCGACGGCCAGCGAGGTGCTGTTCGACGGCGGCAAACGTGCGGCGGGCGTGGATTTCGCGCAGGCCGGCTACGAGTCGGCGCAGGCGTCTTATCGCCAGACCGTGCTCACTGCGTTCCAGGAGGTGCAAAATGCGGTAACGGGCCTTTCGGTGCTCGAACGCGCTTCGACCGCCGGCCAGGCCGCCGTGGATGACGCACGCAAGTCCTTCGATCTCGCCAGCGACCGCTACGAGGGCGGGCTCGTGGCGTTCATCGACGTGCTCAATGCGGAGCAGCAATTGCTCGCCAGCGAGCGCCAGGAAGTGCAGATTCACGGCCAGCAGGTCGCCACGGTGGTCTTTCTCGCAAAGGCGCTGGGCGGCGGCTGGAGCGCCGACGATCGCGAGATGGCATGTGGCGCGGGTACGTGCCGCGAAGTGCCGAAGGCCGAGGGCGGAAGCCAGGCCGCAGGCAAGGGCTGAAAGCAGGGCATACAAGAGGGCTTGAGCGAGCCCACACCAGGGTATATAAAAGCGCGCAACGGCGGTCGCGAGCCCGTCGGCCGGCACCGCCAGGGCAGCGCGCGAAGAGGAGGGCGGGCATGAAAGTACTGGTAATCGAAGACGAGCGCAAGGTCGTGGACTACTTGCGCAGCGGACTCACGGAGCAGGGCTGGGTCGTGGACGTCGCCATGGACGGCGAGGAAGGCGCCTGGATGGCCACGGAATACGACTTCGACGTGATCGTGCTCGACGTCATGCTGCCGAAGCTCGACGGCTTCGGCGTGCTGCGCGCCGTGCGCACGAAGAAGGACACACCGGTCATCATGCTGACGGCGCGCGACCGCGTGGACGACCGCGTGCACGGCCTGCGCGACGGCGCCGACGACTATCTCACGAAGCCGTTCTCGTTCCTCGAACTCGTCGAGCGGCTGCGCGCGCTCACGCGGCGCGCACGCACGCAGGAATCCACGCTGATTTCGGTGGGCGACCTGCAGGTGGACCTCATCAGCCGCCGCGCGACGCGCGACGGCGTGCGTCTCGATCTCACGGCGAAGGAATTCCAGCTGCTTTCGGTGCTCGCGCGGCGGCGCGGCGAGATTCTCTCCAAGACGCTCATCACCGAGCTGGTCTGGGACGTGAATTTCGAAAGCAATGCGAATGTAGTGGAAACGGCGATCAAGCGGCTGCGCGCCAAGCTCGACGGCCCGCACGCGGCGAAACTGCTGCACACCATACGCGGCATGGGCTACGTGCTCGAAGTGCGCGAGGAAGGAGGCCAGACGTCATGAAACGCTCGATCTCGCTGCGGCTTTCGGCGATGTTCGCAGCGGTGTCGCTCGTCGTGTTCACGCTCACGGGTGCGGGTCTCTTTTTCCTGATGCAGCGTCAGCTCTTCAACGAGTTGCGCGAAACGCTCGACACGCGCGCGCGCATTGCGAGCCTGATCGTTTCGCACGCACCGGACGTGCAGAAGTGGGCCTTCGTGCAGGAAAAGCTGCGCGATCTCTCGCCAGCGGACAGCCGCATGCATTACTACGTCGAAGGCCCGGATCCGCGCTTTCGTTTCGGCACGCCCATCGTCGGCAAGGTTACCGGCGACGTGGGCCCGAATCATGTGCTTGTGCGCCCGCCCGGCTGCAGCTACGACATCATCACGACGACCTTTATCGTGCCCGCGAGCGGTGACCGTCCCCAGGTGAAACTCGTGGTCGGCAGCGACTGCGTGCGCACCGAAAGCATGCTGCGGCGCTTTGGCATTGCGCTCGGCGTGCTGATCGCGCTCTCCACCATCGCGGTCGCCCTGCTGAGCCGCGCGGTAACGCGCTTCGGACTGGCGCCGCTCACGCGCCTCTCGCGCGAGGCCTCGCAGTTGAGCCCGTCGAACCGGCGCCAGCGTCTGCACGCGGACGAACTGCCCGAGGAATTGCACGAACTCGCCACCTCGTTCAACGGCGCGCTGGAGCGTCTCGACAAGGCCTACGAGCGCCTCGAATCGTTCAACGCCGACGTGGCGCACGAGCTGCGCACGCCGGTGAGCATCCTGATCGGCCAGACCCAGGTGGCGCTTACGCGTGACCGTTCGGTCGAACAGCTGCAACAGACGCTGCAATCGAATCTTGAGGAATTCGAACGATTGCGCGTGATCGTGAACGACATGTTGTTCCTCTCGCGCAGCGATCGCGGCGAACGCGCGACAGACCTGACGGAAGTGTCGTTGCGCTCGGAGATCGAACGCATGCTCGATTTTCTGGAAATGCCGCTGGAAGAGGCGCAGCTGCGCGTGCAAGTGCAAGGCGACGCGCGCGCATGGGTGAATACGTCGCTGATCGGCCGCGCTATGAGCAACCTGTTCGTCAACGCGATCCAGCATTCGCAGCCCGGCACGACGCTGCGCGCCACGGTCGCGCCGCAGAACGGCCACGTCGAGATCGCCGTTTCGAATCCTGGCGAGCCGCTCGATCCGGTGACGCGCGAGCACATTTTCGACCGCTTCTACCGCATCCAGGAGGCACGCTCGAACAGCCACGAAAACCACGGGCTCGGGCTTTCGATCGTCAAGGCCGTGGCGGAAATGCACGGCGGTACGGTGTTCGTGCGCAGTGCGGACGGCGTCAACACGTTCGGGTTTTCGGTGGCCGTGGACGGCGCCGACGCGCCCGAAGCGCCCATTGCCGGTATCGCACGCCAGGGCCGCGCCGGCTTGCCGCTGCACGTATCGCCCTGATGCAGCCGTCATGCAGCCCTGAAGCCGCGCTTACACGGGCTCGTCTTCCACGGGCGCGCTTTCGTTTTCGATGTTGTGCTGGTCCTTGCGCAGCAAGTCCCAGCAACTGATGAACAGCGCGGCGACGAGCGGCCCGATCACGAAGCCGTTGATGCCGATGAGCGAAATGCCGCCGAGCGTCGAGATCAGCACGACCCAGTCGGGCAGCCGCGTGTCCTTGCCCACGAGCACGGGGCGCAGCACGTTGTCCACGGTGCCGATCACGACGGAGCCGAAGACGATCAGCCCGACGCCCTTCGCCACCGCGCCCGTGGAGAGGAAGTAGATCGCAATGGGCCCCCACACCAGCGCCGCGCCCACGGCGGGCAACAGCGAGAGCAGCATCATCACGAAGCCCCACAGCAGCGCCCCCTGAATGCCGAGCACCCAGAGCGCGATGCCGCCCAGGCCGCCCTGCACGACCGCCACCGCCACGTTGCCCTTCACCGTCGCCCGGATCACCGTCGTGAACTTGCGCATGAGATGCAGCTTGTGCTGTTCGTCGAGCGGAATGGCGTCGCGCACGAGCCGCGATATTTCGCGGCCGTCGCGCACGAGGAAGAAGAACAGATAGAGCATCACGCCGAAGCTCACGAGAAATTGCAGCGTGTTCTGCCCGACGGAGAGGGCACGCGTGGCGACGAACTGGCTGATCTGAGCGGCGCCCGCCGAAAGGCGCTGCTGCAGACCCGGCAGATCCATGAGGTCGTAGCGCGCGAGCAGGTTCTGAATCGACTCGGGCATGGCATGGACGATCTGCGTGAAGTACGCGCCGAAGTCGAGGCTGCCGCTGCGCACCTGCTGATACGCGGAGGCGACCTGCTGCACCAGCGTGGCCGTCACCAGCGTGAGCGGAAAGATCACGATGACGAGGCAGATGGTGAGCGTAATGAGCGCGGCAACGTTGTGCCGCCGCCCGAGGCGCGCGACGAGCCGGCGCTGCACGGGCTGGAAGATCAATGCGAGTATGGCGCCCCAGAGCACCGTGCTGAAGAACGGCGCGAGGATGAAGCAAAGCGCGATGGACACCGCGGCCAGCAGCAAATAGAACGACGTCTGGTGAAGGTGTTTGTTGCCTTCCATGTGCGATGAATTCCAGTTAAAGCGGCGGACGGACTACCGGCAGCATCGTCCGATGATACCGGCAAGGCGTCGCGAGCCGTCGCGCGCAGCGCGCCCCGGTGGGTTACCGTGCGCCTACCAGCCGCACGCGCGTAATTTCCGAAGGCGCGCCAAGGCGCTTGGGTGGCCCCCAGTAGCCCGTGCCGCGGCTCGTGTAGACCCACAGGCTGCCGAGCTTTTCGAGGCCCGCCGTGAACGGCTGCTGCAGCCGCACGAGAAAATTCCACGGGAAGATCTGGCCGCCGTGCGTGTGGCCGGAGAGTTGCAGCGTGAAGCCCGCGTCGAGGGCGGCGTGGGCCGTGCGCGGCTGGTGCGCGAGCAGGACGCGCGTGTCGACGTCGGCTGGCGCGCCGCGCAGCGCTTGCGCCGGATCGCTGCGGTGCGCGGGATCGAACTGGCCGCCCGTGTAGTCGGTCACGCCGGCCAGTACGAGCCGCGCGCCGCCACGCTCGATCACCACATGCTGGTTCATCAGCACCGTGAGGCCGATGCGGCGGAACTCGGCAATCCAGGCATCCGCGCCCGAGTAGTACTCGTGGTTGCCGGTCACGAGATACACGCCGTGATGCGCAGTGAGCTTCCCGAGCGGCGCGGTATGGTCGGCGAGATATGCCACGCTGCCGTCCACCACGTCGCCCGTGATGGCGACCACGTCGGCATCGAGCTGGTTCACGGCGCGCACAATGGCATCGACGTAACCGTGCTTGATCGTCGGCCCGACGTGAATGTCGCTCAGTTGCACGATGGTGAAACCGTCGAGCGCCGCGGGCAGACCGCGAATCGGCACCTCGACGTTGCGCACGCGCGCGCGCCGCCGGGCGTTGAAGAAGCCGAACCCGGAGGAGAGGAACGCAAGCACGATCACGGCGGCGGCGCTCACGGTGCGCCAGCCGGCGAGATCGATTGCCTTGGGCCACAGTGCCTCCACGGTCATGGCCGAGGCGAGCACGATGTCGCGCGCGACGGTCAGCATGAGCAGCGACGAGAAGAAGCCCATGGCGAGCATGCCGATCCAGGCGAGGCGGTCGCCGAGCGGCTGGCGCTTGAAGCGCCGCGCGAGCATGCCGGGCGGAATGAACAGCACCGAGAGCACGAGCCACAGCACGGCGAGCCATTTGCCCGCGGCGGGCACCGGCAGGTCGGGAATCAGGCGAAAGCCGACATAAGCATGCAGCAGCACGCCGATGGCAATGAAGCGGACCAGAAACGAGAGTCGGGGCATGGCGGCGCAAATGGATGAGAGCGGACCGGCGTGGACTGGCGCGCCGCGTACGGCGCGCTGCAGCAAAGCCCAATCGTCGAAGTCCGATCGAAAACCCGGTGGACGGGTCGGTACAGGTAGGCTGCGTTGCATTTTACCGGCGCAGCAGACTTCGTGCCGTTCGGTGGCGGCGGTTTCCGGATGCGCGTGCTGTGATGCGCCATGAAGGAGTCTGGTGATTGCGCATGAACATACATGCATGCGTGTATGCATAGGCTTCGACGCTTCACAGTCTATACGTGTGGCAGTGCGGCATTTCCCTGGATTGCCAGCGCGATCCCCCTGGTTGCACCATGTTTCCGTGGGGGCCGGGCGCACTCTATTAAACGTCCATTGAATCGGCCCCTGCGATGGACTATGCTCGAAACGAGGCCCGCGCGGTTTCGGGCGCTCTGGGGGAGACGGATCATGAAAGGAATCCGGCCGGTCGCACATGGACTGCATGAGGGTTTGCATGGTCGTCACGTGGGGTATGAGGGCAGTCATGTCATGCTGCCGATGGTCGTTCTCTCGATCATGGCCATCGCGCTGTATATCGCGGTCAAGCACATCGATATTCTCGAAATTGGCCGAAGCGCGTTATTCGACGTCGTGATGGTGTTCGTCGCGCTCGGTATTGCGGGCATGTTCGGCGTGCTGGGCGCCTGGCTGCGATCCCGCACCACCGACGAACCCGCCGAAGGCTTCTGCTTCGTCGGCGCGCTCATCGGCGCGGCAGTGTTCTACATCGCGCTGCTCACCTGATTCGTTTGTTTGCAGTTTCGATTGATTCGCTATCCTGCGAGGACGCGAGGCGGCCGGGCCCGCGCCGTGCGAAACTGCCTGTTTCCCGCTCGATAGAAGCACTCCCGATGTTCGATCTTTTCGACGATACGCCTGCCCCCGACGTGGCCTGGCATCCGTCATGGCTCGCGCCGGAGGCGGCGGCAGAGGCGCTTGCGCGCATCATCGCCGAGGCCGACTGGCGTCAGGAACGCATTCGCACGCCCGGCGGCTGGGTGGACCAGCCGCGCCTCACAGCCTGGCAGGGCGACGAAGGCGCGGTATACGTCTATTCAGGCATCCGAAACATTCCGCAGCCGTGGACCAGCCAGGTCGCCGCACTGCGTGACGCCATTTCGGCGCTTTGCGGCGTGCGCTTCAACAGCGTGCTGCTCAACCGCTATCGCACGGGCGCGGACAGCATGGGCTGGCACGCGGATCACGAACCCGAACTCGGCTCCGAGCCGGTGATTGCCTCGCTGAGCCTCGGCGCGACGCGGCGCTTCGACTTGCGCCACAACGCGACGGGCGTGGTGCGTTCTTTCCGGCTGACGAGCGGCAGCCTGCTCGTGATGCAGGGAAAAACCCAGGCGCAGTGGCGGCATCGCGTGCCGAAGGAGCCTGCTGTGAACGGCGAGCGCGTGAATCTCACGTTTCGTGTGATAGCGCCGAATTTTCGGGAATAAGCGGCAAGATCGCTGTGGATCGATGGAAAATCGCCGATCTTCGATCCACTTGCCGAGCGTGCAGGAGTAACTTTGCGCTAAAAATCAAATAAGAATTTATGCGCATAAACACCGAAATCGCCGTTAGTGCTGCGATCAGTCGTCCGCGCCGAGCCGGCGCTGCACGATCGCGACGAGCCGTTCCAGCGGCAAACCCGAGCCCGCGAGCGCGGTCACCTCGGGATAGTGCTCGCGCGCGATGTCTGTGAGCACCTGGCCAGGCGGCGCTTCGACCAGCACGCTCGCGCCCGACTCGATCATGACCGTGAGCGCGTCGTACCAGCGCACCGTGTAGCGCATGTTGGTGGCGAGATCGGCGCGGATGGCGTCGGCGCTGTAGAGCGGCCTGCCGCCGCGATTGTCGATATAGACGCCGCGCGGCGCACGAAATGGTATGTCGCGTGCCCACCCGGTGAGCGCCTCGGCGGCGCCGGACAATAGTTCGCAATGCGAAGGAACGGCCACGGCAAGCCGTTGCGCCTTGCGCGCACCGGCGCCGAGCGCGCGGGCCGCGAAGGCTTCGAGCGCGCCGTCGGCGCCGGCCACGACGATCTGGCGCGGCGCGTTGACGTTCGCCACGTACACGCGCTCGCCGCCTTCGCGAGCATGCGCGTCGGCGATCGTTTCCACCTGCGTCTCGGTCAGCCCCGCGACGGCCGTGAGGCCATAGCCCGAGGGCCACGCGCTTTCCATCAGCTCGGCGCGTTTGCGCACCATGTGCAGCGCGTCGCCAAACGCGAGAGCCTCGCAGCTTACGGCGGCCGCATAAGCGCCCACGGAAAGCCCTGCGCTGAATTGCGGCGCGAGTCCTTCGTGCGCGAGCGCGCGCGCCACGGCCACGCCCGCGACCGTGAGGCCGATCTGCACGGCAACCGTGGAGCGCAAGGCGTCGTCGCTGTCGAGCGTGAGGACGTCGAAGCCGAGTGCCGCCGACGCCTCGTCGAGCGTCGCCCGCACGGCGTCGTGCTGCGGCAGTGTGTGGAGGAAGCCGGCGTTTTGCGCGCCCTGGCCCGGAAAGAGCAGCGCGAGTGTCATGCCGCTTGCCACGGGTCGGCGACGAGTTGCGCGCCGCTGGAGGCGCGCGCCAGCACGCGCGGCTTGTGCGCCGCGAGTTCGGCGAGCGCGACGCCGCCTGCGGGTGTTTCGAGCTGCGCGTCGATGCGTGTGCCGCAGCGGCTGGCGGCTTGCGCGAGCGTTTGCGCCAGCGAGTCGATGGTCGCGCGTGAGACGCGCTGCGGCAGGCGAATCAGGATGTCGAGGTCGCTCGATGCCGTGAGGGTGGGAACGCCCGTTGCGAGTTCGAAACCGGCGCTGCCTGTCGGGCCCCAAACGTAATTGCGCAGCGGCGCGGCTCTCGTGCGCAGGGCGGCGAGCGCGATGAACGCGGGCAGCGCGCGCCGCGCGCGAAGCGGCTCCACTGCGGGCAGATGCTCCGGAGCGAGGGATGCTTCGATATCCTCAGTATTGAGCCACGTGCCGAAACGCTCCGAACGTACGCTGCCGCGCACGCCTACCGCCACGAAACCCGCCGCCGCGCGCGTGCGCCGCACGACCACCCAAGGCGCGCGGGCAAGCGCTGCGCGTACCCAGTCCGGTTCGTCGCCCGATGGTGTATGGCGCGCGACGCGAAGCAGGTCGTGCGCGCGCCAGCGCGCATCGTCCACGCGCGGCGCGTCGACAGCGAACGGCGGGGCGGCGCGCATGTGCATCAGCTGGCGTCCCACTGTTGCGCGAGGCGCTTGCGCACCTCGATCGACGCCGCGCGCGTACGCTGCGCCGACTCACCCTGCAGTCGATGCGCGAGCCCGCTCCTGTCGCCGCGTGCTTCCCGCACCTTCTGTGCGAGCACATCGCGCACGTGTGCGATCTGCGCTTCGCCCGGCGCGTCCGCATCGACGCCTTCGATCAACTCGTCGAGCAAACCAAGCTTCGCGAACGAAGCCATCGAATACGACATCGGCACGATCTTTTCGCCCAGCTCGTCGAGGTCTTCGACGCTGCGCCGCGTGACGCGCGCAGCCGCTTCCTTGCCCATGGCGTGGACCATCGTGCCGGGCGCGTCGAGCGCGACGATGCGATTGGCCTGGTAGCCGTGCGCGAGAAACGCGCCCGACATGGCGGGCCCGACGATCAGCGCCACGATGGGATGCCCCGCGAGGCGCGCGCTTGCGTAGGCGTCCACGGCCGAGGCGCAGGCGAGGTGAATGCCGAGCATCTCCTCCCGATAGCCGTAAGCCTGGCTCTTCACATCCACGATCGCGATGATGGGGCGGCGCTGGCCGCTCGCGGCGTCTTCGGTCATCGCTTCGCGCACGGCCTTCGCGAGCTGCCAGCCTTGTTCGAGGCCCACCACGTTCTCTCGCGCGCGTGGAAAGCGGTTCGCGGGATCGGGTGCGACCGTGATGAAGCGCGCGGTTTCGCTGCCGAGCGGCGCATCGGCATATTGCACGCACGCGCCCTGCGTGTGCGCGCCCGCGAGGGCGCGCAGCCAGCGTGAGCCTCGGCTCGTCGTCGTGTCGTTCATGCGTTTTCTCCGCTCGGGTTCAGGGGCGAAGCGGTGAATACCGCACGCATCGTTTCAGGGGTGACGCTCGCGGGATCGATCTGCGCGAGTTTCGCGAGCGTGGCATCCACATCCGCCGAGCGCGGCGTGCGCGGCGCGCCTTGCGCAAACGCCGCGCGCACGGCGGCGCGCACGTCGTCCACGGCGTCTTCGACGAGCGCATCGGCGAAGCCCGTCTGCACGCGCTGCTCGCCGCCGATCAATCGCCACACCTGGCGGCGGTCGCTCGAATCGAGTTCCTCGATGCCGGCTTCCTGCTCGATCACCTCCGGACCGTTCATGCCGAGGCGGCCCTGCTTCGTCATCACGAGCGTCGAACACAGGGCGGCCGCGAGCGACATGCCGCCAAAACAGCCCACCATGCCCGCGATCACGCCGACCACGTTCACGTGTGCGCGCAACGCGACGATGGCCGACTGGATCTCTGCAATCACGGCGAGGCCGAGATTGGCCTCCTGCAAGCGCACCCCACCGGTTTCGAACAGGATGACGGGCCGAACGATCTTGCCGCGCCCGCAGTCGGCGAGTGCCAGTTCGAGTGCGGCGGCGATCTTGCTGCCCGACACTTCGCCGATGCTGCCGCCCTGGAATGCCGATTCGATCGCGGCGACGACGGCGGGCTCGCCGTCGATGGTGCCGCGCGCGATCACCGCGCCGTCGTCGGCCTGGCAGACGATGCCCTGCAACGGCAGCCACGGCGATTCGATACGGTCGAACGGCCCAAGCAGTTCGCGGAACGTGCCCGCGTCCAGCACGGCGGCTGCGCGCTCACGCGCGCTCAATTCGATGAAGCTCTCGCGCAGCAGCGTGGCCGGCGTCAGTGGATTCGTGCCGCTCATGACTGCGCCTCCTGCGCGGCTTCCACGGCTTCCGCGAGCCGCAGCGCCACCACGCCGGGCGTGGCGCCGAAGTCGTTGATCTCGATGAGCGCCGCGCCGTCGTAGCGCGTGAAGAAGCGGTCGAGCACGCTCTTCCAGATGTGGCTATAGCCGTCCACGCTCGTATGCACGACCACGCGCGCCTGCATGTCGCTCGCGGGCTGCAGCAGCACTTCGAGATCGCCCGAGCCCACCACGCCCACGTGGGCGCGCGTCGTCACGGCGCGTTGCGCCGGATAGTCGAATGTCAGTTGTTCCATGAAACCGTCCTCCCGCCCATGCGGTGCTGAACCAGTCTGTCGATGAAGAGCGTCGCGGCGAGCAGATCGGCCGCGCCACCCGGCGATGCGTTGAGTGCGAGCAGGCCGCGTTCGAGCGCGTCGAACGCGGCGCGGCCGGCTTGCGTGGCGAGGCCGCCGGCGTCGCGCACGCGCTGCGCGCCCGCTTGCGCGGCCTCGCGCCCGGCGAGCCCCGCGCGATGCAGCACGCAGGTGTCGTCGAGCGAGGCCATGATCGCGAGCAGGGCGTCCACGCGCGCGTGGGCTTCTTCGTGGCCTTGCGCGCGTGCGGCGTGCAGGGCGGGCAGACCCACGCGCACGACATGCGGAAAGCTTTCTTGCGCTTCGCTGCGCGCGCCGCCTACGTGGTAGCGCTGCCGCACGCGCTCTCCGTTGCTCTGCGCGGGCTGCGAGAGCAGGTCGTCGAAGCGCGCGATCTGTGCGGCCGTTTCGCAGATGTGCGCCGCGTGGGCACACTCGCCGTCGCTGCCTTGCGGTGTATGCGCGATCGCTGCGCCCGCCACCAGCAGCCCGACAATCCAGATCGCGCCGCGATGCGCGTTGCTGCCTTGCGTCGCGCGCATCATGGCGGCTTCGCCGGCGCGGCCGATGCGCGCGAGATCGGTGCGCAGCGCCGTGCCGGGCGAGGCCCCGCGCGAAGCGCGCGCGAGCGCTTCGAACGTGGGTTCGAGCGCGTGCGCCGAACGCAGCATCGTCGCCAGATCGAGATCGTTGTGCGCGCCACTACCGCGCGCGTCCACGAGCGCGGGCTTGGGCGTGAGGCGCGCCTCTTCGATCAGCGCGTCGCGGGCGAAGCGGGCGAGCAGCGCGCTGGAGGAGGCGAGCCGCGCGTCGCCGGCGTACGCGATACGGCGCGCGAGACCCGCCGAGCCCTCGGCAAGCACCGCAAAAGGAGGCGTACGCATCGCGCTTACCAGCTGCGGAAGCGGGCGGGCGGCGTGTAAAGCCCGCCCGACCAGGTCACCAGATCGTCGATGCTGCGCGCCGCGAGCAGCGAGCGCTTGGCTTCGCCGCGCAAAATGCCGAGATCCTCCGGGAACTGCACGATGCCGCGCCGGCGCAGTTCGTCGGTTTTCTGCGGCTGCGCGCGCAGGCCGATGGGCGTCACGCCCGCCACGGCCGCGAGCGCGGCGCGGCGCTCGTCGATGCCCTCTGCGCGATGCAGGTGCGCAATGCCCTCTTCGGTCACGACATGGCTCACGTCGTCGCCGTAGATCATCACGGGCGCGACGGGCATGCCGCTCTTCTGGCCCACGGCGATGGCGTCGAGTTCGTCGACGAAAGTCGGCTCGCCGCCTTTCTTCCAGGTTTCCGCCAGTTGCACCACGAGCTTGTGGCCGCGCGAAACGGGACCATTGTCCTTGAGCAGCTTGAGCCACGCTTCGCTCGCATGGCGCCGGCCGCGCGGATCGTGGCCCATGTTCGGCGCGCCGCCGAAGCCCGCGAGCCGGCCGCGCGTGACGGTGGACGAATTCGCGTCCGCGTCGATCTGCAGCGTCGAGCCGATGAAGAGATCCACGGCATATTGCCCCGCGAGCTGGCACAGCACGCGGTTCGAGCGCAGGCTGCCGTCGCTGCCGGTAAAGAACACATCGGGCCGCGCGGCGATATAGGCTTCCATACCCACTTCGCTGCCGAAGCAATGCACGCTTTCCACCCAGCCCGATTCGATGGCGGGAATGAGCGTGGGGTGCGGATTGAGTGTCCAGTTGCGGCAGATCTTGCCCTTCAGGCCGAGCGATTCGCCGTACGTGGGCAGCAGCAATTCGATCGCGGCGGTGTCGAAGCCAATGCCATGATTGAGCGCGGCGATGCCATAGGGTGCGTAAATGCCCTTGATGACCATCATCGCGGTGAGCACCTGCAGGTCGCCGATGTGGCGCGGATCGCGCGTAAACAGCGGCTCGACCGCGAACGGCCGGTCGGCCTGCACGACCATGTCGACCCAGGAGCCAGGAATGTCCACGCGCGGCAGTTCATCGACGATTTCGTTGACCTGAACGATCACGATGCCCTGGCTGAACGCAGCGGCTTCAGCGATGGTCGGAGTGTCTTCGGTGTTCGGGCCGGTGTAGAGATTGCCGTGGCGGTCGGCTTTTTCGGCGCACAGCAGCGCGACCTGGGGAATCAGGTCGACGAACATCCGCGCGTACAGCTCGACATAGGTATGGATCGCGCCCACTTCGAGCTGCCCGTCTTCGAGCAGTTGCGCGACGCGCAGGCTTTGCGGCCCCGCGAACGCGAAGTCCACGCGGTGCGCAATGCCGCGCTCGAACAGCGTCAGGTGCTCGGGGCGGCTGATGCTCGAAATCAGCAGGTGAACGTTGTTGACCTTGGCCGGATCGGCTTTGGCGAGCGAGCGCGAGAGGAAGTCGGCCTGCTTCTGGTTGTCGCCTTCGAGCGCGACGCGGTCGCCCGGGCGGATCAGCAGTTCGAGCGCGTCGGTCATGCGCGAGGCGGGCAGCACGCCGTCTTCGAGCCAGCCCGAAACGGCGGCGAGGCGGCGGGCCTTCTCGTCGCGGCGCGTGGTCCACGAACGCGGCGCGAGGCCGGGCGAGGTTGGCGTATCAGCTTGAGGCTTCATCGGCAGTTCGGCTCCGTGAGCGGGAAGAGGCGGCGCGCGGCTTCGCGGCGGCAGTGTGTGCCGAAGGCGGCACGGAGGTTGCCGCCGCGGGCAGCGCGGCGCGCTCGGTCAGGAAACGGTAGATGAGGTCGCCCGTGCCGAGCAGGTGCTCGGCCACGAGCCTTTGCGCCATGGGCACGTCCCCGCGCTTGACGGCAGCGAGAATTTCGGTGTGCTCGCTATCGGATTCGCCCTTGTATTCGGGAAAGCCGAATTTCAGGCGCAGATAACGCTCGCCGCGCCGATGCAGCGCGGTGAGCATCTCCAGCAGCTGCGGGCGGCCGGCGGGCGCATAGAGGCTCATGTGAAAGGCCTCGTTGCGCGCGACATAGAGCGACGGATCGCGCTCGCGCTTCGCGGCGGCGGCCAGCGCGCTCACTTCGCGCAGCGTGGCGACCGTGTGATTCGGAATGGCGAGGCCGAGCGCGAGGCTTTCGAGCGCGGAGCGGATTTCATAGATTTCGCGTGCCTCGTCCGCGGAAAGGGAGGCCACGCTCGCGCCCTTGTTGACCTCGATCTTCGCCCAGCCTTCGCTCGCGAGCTGGCGCAGCGCCTCGCGCACGGGGATCGCACTAACCGAAAAATGCCGCGCGATCGCGTCCTGGCGCAACGGCGCGTCGGGCGCGAGCTTGCCCTCGACGATCGCGCTGCGCAGGGCGTCGGCGATCATGCGCGAGGTGCTGGTGCGGGGCGCGGCAGCGCCTTCCAGGGGAAAACCATTCGTTGCGTCGCTCATGAGATCAAATATTATATATAAAACGACCAAGGCGAAAGCCTCGAAAACCCGCAACACAGCAACACCAGATTCACTATAGACGGGTAAGAAGAACGGGGGCTGACAGGGAGTTCCTGAAGAGGGCCGGCACTGCCGCGGCCTGCGTTTCCGCGTTTCGCGGCGTGCGTGCGCATCTTGCTGCGCGGGCTGGCGAGGCATCAAAGGAGAGAGGAGCATCATGAATTCGATCACCGAGTCCGCGCGGCGAACTCGCACCAAGACACCGCTCAACCGGTCGCAGATCGCCGGCTTCTGGGGCGCCTGGGCAGGCTGGACGCTCGACGGGATGGACTCGTTCATCTACGCACTCGTGCTCACGCCCGCGCTCACGGAGTTGCTGCCGCGTTCGGGCTATGAGGCGAGTGCGGCGAACGTCGGGCTTGCCGGCTCGATCCTGTTCGCGCTCTTCCTCGTGGGCTGGGGGCTGTCGTTCATCTGGGGGCCGCTCGCGGACCGCTTTGGCCGCACGCGCGTGCTGGCCGGCACCATCTTCATGTTTGCGATCTTCACGGGACTTTCGGCCACCGCGCAGAGCGTGTGGTCGCTCGGCATCTACCGCTTTCTGGCGGGCGTGGGCATCGGCGGGGAGTGGGCGCTCGCGGGCACCTACGTGGCCGAATCCTGGCCCGAAGACCGCCGCAAGATGGGCGCGGGCTATCTGCAGACCGGGTATTACGCGGGCTTTTTCATTGCGGCCGCGCTCAACTACACGGTCGGCGTGCACTTCGGCTGGCGCGCCATGTTCCTCACGGGTGCGTTGCCGGTGGTGGTGGCCATTCTCGTGCTCACGCGCGTGGAGGAACCGGCCAAGTGGCAGAAGTCGGAGGCGAGCCACGTGCATCGCGGCAGCCCGCTGCGTGAAATCTTCGGCGACGTGTATCGCTTGCGTACCGTGGTTGCGTGCGCGTTGCTGACGATCGCGATCATCGGGTTGTGGGCAGGCGCGGTTTATGAACCGTCCGCGGTGATCCAGCTGGCGACGAAGGCCGGTGCGAACAAGGCCGAGGCGATCCGCACGGCTTCCATCGCCACGGGCATCCTGTCGATCGGCACGATTCTTGGCTGCCTCGCACTGCCGCCCATGGCCGAGCGTATCGGGCGCAAGTGGACGCTCGCCGTCTATTTCGCGGGCATGGCCGTGACGATCGCGGCGAGCTTCGGCTGGGCATTCTACCTGGAGAACGGACTCGTGCCGTTCATCGCGCTGCTCTTCGTGCTGGGCTTCTTTGGCGGCAACTTCGCGCTGTTCAGCCTCTGGCTGCCCGAACAGTTCGAAACGCGTGTACGCGCGACGGCGTTCGCGTTCTGCACGTCGTTTGGCCGCTTCGTGGGCGCGGGCGTGAACTTCCTGCTGGGCGCGGCCGTGCTGCGTATGCACACGCTTGGCGTGCCGGTGGCGCTGACGGCGCTGGCCTTCGTGCTCGGGCTCCTGATCATTCCGTTCGCGCCGGAAACGAAGGGCCAAACGCTGCCCTCCTGACCCCCTATGCGGCGCGCCGGTTAGCGCCGCGCCTTCACGAGCCTCGGCGGCAGCAGGCGCCAGCCGAGATTGACCCCGAGGCTCGCCGCCACGATCAGCGCCATGCCCGCAAGCTGGGGCGCGCTCAGCGCGCGACCGTAGACGATCGCATCGACGGCGATCGCCGTGAGCGGATACACGAACAGCAGCACGGCGATCACGGGTGTCGTCAACATCGGCAGCGCGCCATAGATCAGCACGTAAGAAAGCCCGGTGTGCAGCACCCCCATGCCGACGAGCCATCCCCACTGCGTGGCGGAAATATGCGCGAGTTCGAGCGGCGCAAAAAGCGGCGCGATGAGCGGCAGGCACACGGAACCCACCACACACTGCGTAAGCGTGAGCAGATGCGGGCGAAAGTTGCGCAGGCTCTTGGCGATCAGCGTGACGCTCGCATAGAGCACCGAGCCGCCCAGCGACTCGCCAATGCCGATCATGTAGCTCGTGCGATCGGCCACGTGCGTCTGAGCAAGCACGCCGGAAGCAAGCACGAGCCCCACGAACGCAATGCCGATCCAGCCCAGCCGGTCGGCGCCGAGCCGCTCGTGAAAGAGCGCCGCGCCCATCAGCACGACCCAGAACGGCTGCACATGGAACACGACCGTCGAAACGGCAATGCTCGTGCGATGGATCGCGTCGAAGAAAGCGACCCACTGCGTGACCATCAGCACACCTGAAATCACCGCGAGCGCGAGCGTGCGGCGCGTGAACTGCCGCGGCGAGAGCCAGCCCTTGTATGCGCAGTACCCGGCGAGCGCGAGCATGCCGAAAAAGCAGCGGAAGAACACGAGCGTGAGGGCGCCGAGGCGCGCCTCCTCGACGAACACGCCGATCGTGCCCATCAGGAGGCCACCGCCCGCGAGCATGAGGACGCCTTGCTGGCGGTTGCCGTGATGTTCGGATTGCATGGCCGGAACTGGGGAATTGAAAGCGGGTTGGAGAGAACTTAAGTATTCGCGAGTTGCGGGGTGCGGGCAAACGAATTAAATTGAAGAATTCCATCAACACAGCTTATAAATCGCTTCCCCAGCCGCGTATGAACCCCGAATTCGATATCGATTTGCTGCGCACCTTCGCTGCCGTGGCGGATGCGGGCAGCTTCACGAAAGGCGCCGTGGCCGTGCATCGGTCGCAGGCGGCCGTGAGCATGCAGATCAAGCGGCTCGAGCAGATGCTCGGCACCACGCTATTCACGCGCGACACGCGCAATCTCGCGCTCACGCGCCCCGGCAACACGCTGCTCGAATATGCGCGGCGCGCGCTCGACCTGCAGGAGGAGGCGTGGGCGGCGCTCGTGCGGCCCGAGGTGACGGGGCGCGTGGTGCTCGGCGCGCCCGACGACTATATGGCGTCGCTGCTTTCGCCGGTGTTGCGGCGCTTTTCGACCCTCTACCCGCATGTGGAGATCGAGATCGTCTGCGCGCAGAGCGTCGCGCTTGGGCCGATGCTGGCGGACAACAAGATCGATATCGCGTTCGTCACGCGCGACCGCAAGATGCGCGGCGAATTCGTGCGCGCCGAGGAGATGGTCTGGGTGGGGTCCGCCACCGATCCCGCGCCGCTTGCCATGTCGCCGCTGCCGGTGGGGCTCTACGAGCATGGCAGCGTGGCGCGCGCGCATACCGTGGCCGCGCTCGACGGCGCGCACATCCGCTACCGCGCCGCGTATAGCAGCGCGAGTTTGATGGGTTTGACGGCGACGGTGGAGGCGGGCATTGCGATCGTCGCGCTCACGCGTTGCAGCGTGCCCGCGCGTTTTGCGATCCTCGGCGAGGCGCAGGGCCTGCCGAAGATCGAGCCGCTGGAAATCGTGGTGGCGCGTAGCGTCAAGTCGAACCGGCCGACTTGCGATTACCTCGCGCAGCAGATGGTGCAGGACCTCTCGGTGCCGCGTCAGCGCGGGTAGACGCTCACTTCGCCGCCCACCGCAAGCCGCACGCGCTCGCCTTCGCGAGGCGTGCGATAGCCGGGAACGCGCGCGCGGACCGTTGCGTGCGCATCGATCAGCTGCAGCGTGAGCGCAGCGTCCTGACCCTGGAAGGTGACGGCGCGCACCACGGCTTCCAGCGCGCCGCCGTGTTGCGCGGATTCGGGCAGCACGTCGATCTGCTCAGGGCGCAGCATCACGTCCACGGCGCCTTCTTGCGCATGCTGGTCTTGCTGGACCGGCAGCGCGCCGAGCACACAATGCGCTCGCCCGTTGGCCACGTTACCCGGCAGCAGCACCGCCTCGCCGATGAAGGCCGCGAGTTCGCGTGTGGCCGGGCGGCGATAGAGCGTTTGCGGCGGCCCGCTCTGCAACAGCTTGCCTCGCAACAGAACGGCGACCTCGTGGCCGAGCGAAAGCGCCTCGGCCTGGTCGTGCGTGACGAGCACGGCGGTTGCGCCTGCCGAGGCCAGCGCGCGCGCCACGGCTTCGCGCGTTTCGATGCGCAGCGCGGCGTCGAGTGACGAGAACGGCTCGTCGAGCATCACGAGGCCGGGTGAGGGCGCGAGCGCGCGGGCAAGCGCCACGCGTTGCTGCTGGCCACCCGAGAGTTGCTGTGGCGCGCGCGACGCACAGGATTCCGGAAGACCGACGAGTTCGAGCAATTCGGCCACACGATGGCGCGCGCGCCGCTGCGCACGCGGCAGGCCGAACACGATGTTCTCGGCGACAGTGAGGTGCGGAAAGAGCGCCCCCTCTTGCGGCACGTAGCCGATATGACGCTGCTCGGTCGGCAGATGCAGCCGGTCGCCTGCGACGCGGCGGCCGTCGATCTCGATTGTGCCGGCGTCGGCGCGCTCGAAGCCGCACAGCACGCGCAGCAGCGTGGTCTTGCCGCTGCCCGAAGGTCCGAGCAGCGCGACGAGCGCGCCCGAGCGCACGGAAAGATCGATGCCGTGCAGGACCGGATGGCCGTCGAAGGCCTTCTGGAGGCCGGAAATGCGAAGTGTGCTCATGGGACTCAGTGAGGCTCAGGCGTCGTCGGGCGGCGCGTTGATCGTATCGACCGGCACGTTGACCGTTGCATGGCCCGGGAGCGCGGAACGGCCGGCAAACGCGAACAGCAGGCCGGAAGCGGCGAGCGAAAGCGCGGTGAGCAGCGCGGCATAGGGCGCGGCGGCCGCGAATGCGAGGGTCGAGGTATCGGTCCAGACCTGTGTGGCGAGCGTGTGCGTGCCGATGGGCGCGAGCAGCAGCGTTGCGTTCAGTTCGGTGACCACCGAGATGAAGACCATCGAGGCGGCCGCCCCGAGGCCGGGACCCGCGAGCGGCAGCACGACGCGGCACAGCGTTTCGAACCACCCGAGGCCGAGCGCGCGCGCCGTCTCTTCGAGGCGCTGCTGCGCTTGCATGAGCGCCGCGCGCACGCTGACGAGCGCAAGGGGCAGACAGAGGATCGCGTATGCCGTAATCAGCAGCGTGGTGCCCTGGTAGAGCGGTTCGAGCGCGCGCACCGCGAGCGAGACGATGGCCAGTGCGATGACGAGACTGGGCACGCCCTGCGCGATGAAGGCCGTGCGTTCGAGAAAGGTGGCGGCGCGGCCGGGATGACGCGCAAGCAGGTAGGCGAGCGGCAGTGTGAGCAGTACGGTGAAAAACGCGGCCGTGAGGCCGAGGCGCAGCGAGGCGAAGGTGGTCGAAACCAGCAACTCCAGCGAGACGTCGGCGGGCGTGATCGCCGCCGCGCCGGGCTGCGTGAGCCAGTAGCCGATCATCGCGAGCGGCACGCCGAGCGTCGCCACATTGAGCGCGACGAAGCCCGCCGCGACGGGCCAGCGCCAGCGGCCGAGCACATGGCGCACGCTCGCGCGGCGCGTGCCGCGATCCACGCGTTCGTAGCGCGCGCGCCCGCGCACACGAAACTCGAGCACGAGACACACGAGGCAGAGCAGGATCAGCACGCAGGCCAGCAGCGAGGCGCCGCCGCCATCGAAGCTCGTGCGGTACTCCGCGTAGATCTCGGTGGTGAACGTGCGAAAACGCAGCAGCGTAAATGCGCCGAATTCGGAGAGCACGCCAAGTGCGACGAGCAGCATCGAGCCGAACAGCGCGGGCCGCAATTGCGGCAGCACGACGCGCACGAAAACGGCCCAGCGGTTGCAGCCGAGCGCGCGCGCCGATTCTTCGAGCGCGGGGTCGAGGCCGCGCAGCGCCGCGGCCACGGGCAGGTAGACGAGCGGGAAGTAGGCCGTCGTGATGACAATGAACGCGCCGAAAAAGTCCTGCAAATCGAGGCTCAGGGAGACCCACGCGTAGCTCGTGACGAAAGCGGGCATGGCGAGCGGTGCGGCGGCGAGGAGCGCCCAGGCGCGCCGCCCCGGCACATCGGTGCGCTCGACGAGCCACGCCACCGCAGTGCCGAGCACGGCGCTGGCAAGCGTGGCCGAAACGGTGATCGAAAGCGTGTTGACGAGCAACTCGCCTACCAGCGGCCGGAAGATCAGCTCGGCGGCGTCGGCGAGACCAAAGGATAGTGCGCGCCAGAACGTCAGCGCGAGCGGCAGCAGCACCAGCAGCGGGCCGAGCGCGGCGGCCGCAAAGAGAGCGTGCGGCACACGCTGACGCGCGCGCGGGGGAGGGCCCCCCGCGAGATCCACTTGATGAGACTCAGGCACGGCCTGCGCGGCAGTAACGGCTTCGCTCACGATATTGCTTCGTATTCCATATCGATTACAGCAGGCCGGCCTGACGAAGCAGTCTGCCCGCCTGGCTGTCGTCGCCGAGCTGCTGGATGGTCAGCGCGGGCGGCTTCAACTGGTCGAACGGCTTGTTGATAGGGTCGCTCGCCACGCCTGGACGCAGCGGATACTCGAAGCTGATATGGTCCTGCGCCATCAGCTTCTGCGCGCGCTCGCTCACGAGGTAGGCGAGGAACTTCTGCGCACCGTCGACATTGTGCGCGGACTTCGTCACGGCGGCGCCCGAAACATTGACGAGCGCGCCCACGTCGCCATCGGCGAAATGCGCGACGGCACTCTGTGTTTTCTTGTCGCCGATCTCGGCGTGCAGGCGGTCCCAGTAATAATTGTTGATGATGCCGGTGGCGACCGCGCCGCGATTCACGGCGGCGACCACGCCTTCGTCGTCGTCGAAGATCTGCGAGTTAGTCTTCAGACCCTTGAGCCAGTCGAGCGTGGCGGCTTCGCCCTTCACGGCGAGCACGGCGTCGACGAGCGGCAGGAAGTCGGCGTCGCTCGGCGCGATGCCGACCTTGCCCTTCCAATCGGGTTTGGCGAGATCGAAAATCGACTTCGGCAATTGCGCGGGCTGTACCTTGGCCGTGTTGTACGCGAGCACGTTTTCGCGCGCGGTCACACCCACCCATTGTCCTTGCGGCGAGTTGAAGCGCGCGGGCACGGCGGCGAGCGTCGCTTGCTGCACGGGGGCGAGCAGGCCCTTTTCTTCCAGCAGCATCAATTCGGGCGAGTTCTCCGTAAAGTAGACGTCGGCGGGCGTCTTCCCGCCTTCGGCGACGAGTTGCGCCGCGAGCGCCGGACCTTCTCCGCTACGGACCTTCACATCGATGCCGGTCTGCTGCGCGAAGTCTTTCGCAAGCTGGTTCGTGACCTGCTCGTGCTGTGCGTTGTAGAGCGTGATCGAGGTCGCGTGCACCGCGAGCGGCAGCATGCCCGCAAGCGCGAGCGAGAGGGCGGCGGCGCGCAGCGGTGCGCGCATCAGGGAAATGTTCATATTGCTTCGTTATCCGTGTTATCGATGAGTCTCAGGCGCTGAACAGCTCCGCGCCGATGAACGAGCCCGCTTTCGCACCGGGCGGACACGCGAAAATCGCGCTGCCTACGTGCGTTGTGAACTGGTTCATCATGTCGAATTTCGCGAGCTTTTCGTTGATCGGGATGAAGCCCGTACGCGGGTCGCCCTGGTGGGCAATGAAGATGAGGCCCGCGTCGTATTCGGTTTCCTGGCGCCACGGCGGCCAGCGTTCGATATAGAAGTCCGTGCTGTCGTTGTACGAGTACGAGCGGCGCAGAATCTGCGCGCCATTGTTCGACGCGCGGTTCGAGAGCCGCACGTGCGAGTTCTCGGGAATCAGCGGATTGCCGTCCTTGTCTTGCGCATCGAGATCGACGTTGTCGAATTCCTTCTTCTGGCCCAGAGGCGCGCCGCTGTACTTGTGGCGGCCGAACACCTGTTCCTGGAAGCCCAGTTCCATCTGGTCCCAGTGTTCCAGCGTGATACGGATGCGGCGCACCACCGTATAGGTGCCGCCCTGCATCCACGGCGCGTCGGCGGCGGTGGCCCAGACGAACTGGTTCATCGCCTTCGGGTCCGTGGTCGGCGGGTTGTTCGTGCCGTCCTTGAAGCCCATGAGATTGCGCGGCGTCTGCGCGCGCGGGCCCGAAAGAAAGCCCGCCTGGCCCCAGCGCATCGTCAGGATGCCGTAGCCCTGGCGCGCGAGCTGGCGCACGGCGTGGAAGGCGACTTGCGCGTCGTTGGCGCACGCCTGCACGAAGAGGTCGCCGCCGGTCTTTTGCGCGATCAGCTGATCGCCGTTGAAGCGCGGCAGATCGACAAGCGCGGCGGGGCGCCTGTGCGCAAGACCGTAGCGGTCCTTGTCCTGCGACGTGAAGAGGCCGGGGCCGAAGCCGAAGGTGACCGTGAGGCCCGCAGGGCCGAGGCCCAGCACGTCGCCGGAGTCGGGCGCGGGATGGTCGCCGCCCGTGCCGTCCAGCGAGGCGGCCGGCTGCGCCTGGCTCATGCGCGCCGCGGACTCGGTCCACGTGCGCAACAGGTCGATGACGTCGTCGCGCGAAGTCGTCGTGAGGTCGAAGGCCGCGACATACGTGTGTGCCTGTTGCGGCGTCACGATGCCGCCCTGGTGCTCGCCATAGAACGGCTCGACGGCGAGCATCGGGTCGGCAGGCATCGCATGGTGCTTCGCCTCGGCGGCCTGGGCGAGGCCGCTTGTAGCCGCGCCTGCGCCGAGGCTCGCACCGAGCACGGCACCGGCTTTCAGAAAGCCGCGCCGCGCGGGGCGCGAGGGTGGGTTGGAGGTATCGTCGGAGGACATGATTATTTAGCCAGCACGAGAGTGTTCACGTCGTCTTCCACGTAGTAGAAGCCGTCGGCCGCCGGGGTCAGCGCGATGCCGAAAAGGTCGCCGTTGCCCGGGGGAGTTTGCGCCTTGTCGGTATCGATCCAGCGCGCGTACAGCTGTTTTGCCGCGGCCGGGTCGATCTCGACGACCTGACCGTTCAGGGCATTCGTCACGAGCAGGTGGCCCTGCGGCGTGGCGATCATGGCGAGCGGACGATGCAGCAGGCCGTCGGCGGTGAGCTGGCGGCCCACGCCCGCGCTCGTGTCGCGCGTGAGCGGGTCTTCGATCACGTTGATGCGGTTGCCGATTGCATCGGACACGTAGAGCAGCTTGTTGTCCGCCGAAAGCGCGAGGCCGGTCGGGCCGACGAGGAACACGCCCTTGTCCGCCTGCGCGCCGAAGCCGCTCGCCACCACGGTTTCGCGCTTCACGACCGGCGGCTGGCCGTTCGGGATGTCGAGATCGAGGCGCAGCACCGTGGCCTGCTTGAACACAGGCGGATTGCCGTCCGCGCCGCCCACCCCGAAGCCGGCGTTGCTCACGAACAGCGTGGCGCGGTCGCCGTTGTCGGCCACGGCCATGTTGCCCCAGGGGTCATTGATATTCGGACTGCTGATGACCTTGGCAATCTTGCCGCTGCTGTCGAGTACGATCATGCAGCCGGCGCCCTTGGTGCCGGTGGTGCCGTCGTTGCTCGGCGTGCTCCCGACGATGACCCAGCCCGACTTGAGCATCGTCATCGCAGTAGAAAGGCCGACGCCGCCCGGGCATTCCTTGAGATCGCGCGGAATGGTCGCGAACAGCGACATCTGCTTCGTGTCGGGGTGATAGTCGATGATCGTGCTGCCGGTGCCCTGCAGGTTGGCCGCGTTGTTGAAGTTGTCGACCAGCACGTCGCCTTCCTTCACCGTGCCGGAAGAGACCGGTGCGACGAAGATCGCATACGGGTTCTGGTCGCCGTTGTCGGGCACGGTGTTGATGAGCGTGGTGTGGTGCTTGACGGTCTCGAGCAGGCCCTGCGGGTCGGCGCGGGCGGCGAGCGGCGCGCCGGCGAGCGCCGCCGCGGCGGCAAGCGCAAGCGCGGAGCGGATCGCGTGGGCCGTGCATTGCAGGAGCGTGCGCGTAGCGTGTTTCATACTGAATCTCCGTGCCTCGCGCGGCCGCCGCGCGTGCGGCAGGGAATGCGCGAGGACTTGGGGTTGTACATGGGTCGGTTGCGCCTGGCCGGGCCTAGAACGTGATGTTGGTTCGCACGCCCACCACGAAGGTGTTGCGCAGCGGTGCGGTGGGGTCCTGCGGATTCTGGCCGGCGCCCGCGTTGAACGTGTATTGCGCATCGGCCTGGAGAATCCACCACGGCGTGACCTGATACTGATAGGTGGCTTCGAGCGTGGTTTCCTGCGTGCGCACGCCGTAAGGACCGCCGGTGAACATCTGCTGGTCCAGGTCGAGGTTGTGCACGTTGTTGCCGACCTTGATGTATGTGGCGGCAAGGCCCACGCTGTCGTTATCGCGGCCCTTGAACGGCGCCTTCATCACAATGCCGAGGTTGGCCGCGAGGCTCACGAGATTGCGGTCGCCGGGCGCGCCCATCACGCGTGCAAATACGCCGATGCTGCGCGGCTCGTCCGGGTCGGGACGCCAGATCATCTGGTCGGCCACTGCATAGAAGCTGTAGTTGCCCTGGTGCTGCGCCGGGATGCCGGTCGACGCCGGATTCGCGAGCGAAAGCCCCGTGTTGTCGAAGCGCTGATCGGCGAACGGGTTGGTGTTGTACCAGAAGCCCAGCTTGTAGGTGCCAGGCAGGCTGCGATTGTCCGCGCTCACGAGTTCGCCTTCGGACGGCTGGTTGATGGCGTACTGCAGTTCGCCGATCCACAACGTGCCGTTGTGCAGATTGAAGTTCGTACCACTAAGGTTGTTCGGATCGTTGCCGAGCGGGTCGCCCGCGAACACGCCTGCGAGCGCCGTCAACGAAGGCGTGATCTGCCCGCGCACGCGCACGCCGAGACCGGCGAGCGGATAGGCCGGGCCGCCCGAGGGCATGTCGTACGACGGCAGCGCAGGCCAGCCGAACATCGTGTTGATGAAGAGCGCCGCATACTGGCTCGTGATGAATTCCTGGTCGAGGCTCTGCTGACCGATCTTCACGTCGAGGCGCTTGTCGAGGAACGATTGCTGATACCACAGTTCCCAGAGGCGCGTGGCCGGCGTCGCTTCGATGCCGCTCGCGGTATTCAGCGTGCCGAGGTTCGACGTGCTCAGGTTGGTGCCGTGAATCTGCAGCCCGCTCACGTTGAACAGACCGCCCGGAATGCCGAGCGCCTTGCTCGTGTCGACCTGCACGGTCGCCGTCGTGAGGCCGTCGTATGCGCCGCCGGTCTTGAGACCGCCGCGCAGGTTCGCCAGGTACTCGCTCGTTTCCGTGAGCTGGAAGGTCACGCCGTATTTGCCGAGCCACGGCCGTAGTCCGCCCATGTCGCCGAGCAGGGTCTGGCGCGTCCAGAAGCCGGTCCAGAAGTTCGACGGCTGCGCCTGAATGGCGAGGTCGGCTTCCGGTGCTTCAGGGGTGGCGTCGGGGTTCGCACTGCTCTGTGCGCGGGCGGCGCCGCACGCGAAAGTCGCACTTGCGGCCAGCACGGCAATGGCGCGCAACGCCGGTGTGCGCCGATGCGCCGGGCGGCCCGGCCCTGCGCTGCGCGAGCAGGCCAGCGCAGGCACGCGGACGGTTCGGGTCGATTCCATCGTATTCCTTACTTATTGAAAGGTTTGCTGGATTGAGCGCATTGGCGTTTGTTATTCGCAAGCCTCTGAATACCCGACATCTCCAGACCGCGCCATCGTACTAACAGAGAATGCAAGCGTCAACAAAAACGAGAATGATTCGCAATTGACATGCGTTGCGTCAGCACAATGCTTGCGATTTGCTGTCTTTGGTGTCATGCGACATTACAGATAGTCAGTTTCCGGCTAATCGGTCGGACGAGTGGAGTCGCTTATCATCAAAGGTGTGAGCCTACGTTTCACCATCCACTCTTCAGGGAAGCAGGCCGCATGACAAACCTCACGACACGCTACGAACTCGATCTCGATGCGTACTTCGCCCGCATCGGCTACCACGGTCCGCGCGCGGCGACCCTCGCCGTGCTGCGCGAACTGCACCGTCTGCACCCGCTTGCCATTCCCTTCGAGAATCTCGATCCGCTGACGGGGCGGCGCGTGTCGATCAAGCTCCCGGACGTCGTCGCGAAGCTCGTGACGCAGCGCCGCGGCGGCTACTGCTTCGAGCACAACACCTTGCTCGCGCACGCGCTCATGCAACTGGGCTTCGGGGTGACCCCGCTCGCCGCACGGGTGCTGTACGGGCGTGAACCCGACGCGCGCACGCCGCGCACGCATATGCTGCTGCGCGTGGAGGTGGAGGGCGATGCGTGGCTTGTCGACGGGGGTTTCGGTGCCGCGACGCTGCGCGCGCCGCTCTCGTTCTCGACGGATGCGGAGCAGCCGAACCAGCGCGCATCGTGACGTTGTCCGCCAACGAGCGCAAGCTGCAACTACACGATGGCGAGAAGTGGTCCGATCTCTATCGCTTCGAATTGACCCCGGCAGAGTGGGTCGATTACGAAGTCGCGAACTGGTACACGTCGGCGTCGCCCGAGTCATTCTTCACGTTCAGCCTGATCGCGTGCATCGCGCGCGAAGGCGGCCGTGCGATCCTGTTCAACGAACGCTTTACCGAGCGCGACGCCCAAGGCCAGGTGAGCGAGGAGCGTACGCTCGCCAATGGAGCGGAACTCGCGCAGTGTCTGCGCGAACGCTTCGGCATCGATCTCGGGCACGGCGACGCGGCGCAGCGTATCGACGCCGACGCGCTCTATGCGCGCATGACGTCGCACAGCGCCACACAGTAGTCGCGCGCCAACGCGAGTCAGCGTCGCCGCGCGCAAGGAGGGCGTCATGACTGAGCTGAAAATGACGAAAGCGCTGATGGCGAAGCTGTTCGTGCAAGTCGTGGTCTGGTTCGGATTGATGGGCGTGCTGCTGTTCGTTTCGGCGGGCACGCTGGCGTGGACGGCGGCGTGGTTGTGGCTCATCGAGTGGACGTTGTGCGGCGTGTGGATTGGCCTGTGGCTCGGGCGCGAAGATCCGGGCCTCCTCGTCGAGCGGCTCGCGCCGTTCGCGCAACGCACGCAGCAGCCGTGGGACCGCGTGTTCATGCTGTGCGTCCCGGTGGGATTTTGCGCGTGGCTGTGCCTGATGGGAATCGACGCCGTGCGCATGGGCTGGTCGCGCATGCCGTTGTGGCTCAGCGTGCTAGGCGCCATCTTCATCTTCGTCGATATCTATGCGACGCGTGCCGTCTTCGCGGCGAACCGCTTTGCGGCGCCCGTGGTGAAGATTCAGAGCGAACGCGGGCATACGGTCAGCGATACCGGCCCGTATGCCTACGTGCGTCACCCGATGTATGGTTTCGCGCTGCTCTTTCTCGTCGGCACGCCGCTCATGCTCGGTTCATGGTGGGGGCTTGCCTGCGTGCCTGTCATGGTCGTGGGGATCGGCTATCGAGCGGTGCGGGAAGAACAGACGCTCGCGGAGAATTTGCCCGGCTACCGCGAGTATCTGGCGCGCGTGCGTTATCGCTTCGTGCCGGGCATCTGGTAGTGAAGGGTCGTGCGAGACTAGCTCGCCGCGGGCGAGACGAGGGCTTGCGCGTAACGTCGATAAAGCCACGCGAGCGCCGTGGTGGTGAGCAGCGCGAACACGATATTGCCGATGCTCTGGCCAATGGCGAGTGCGGTGAGCCACCCCGGCTGCCGCACGATTTCAGGCGTGACGCCCGCGAGGCCCATGCCGATCAGCACCAGCAGGCCGCACACCGCAATGGGCAGCGCGGCGACGAAGGTGACACCGAAGAGGCTCCAGAAGTGCCCACGGCTGTCGCGCCAGGCGGCGCCGAAGGCGATCGGGCTGCCGACGGCGAGCGCCGGAAAGAGCAGCGAGAGGCGCACCGCCACGAACATCCAGATCGCGATGACCACCAGAAAGAGGAACGCCGCGCCGCCCTGGTACTGTGGCCGCAGCACGACCCAGAGCAACAGCGCGAATGCGCCGAGCGCGACCGCCAGAATGAGGCCGACCGCGAAAATGCGCAGGAACGGTTTGGCTCCGGCCGGCATGAGCGGCGCGCTGCGCTCGCCGAGCAGCACGAAGCGCGAAATCTTGAGCGTGAACCAGAGGTAGAGAAGCGAATTCAGGAGCGACGCGAGATTGCCGAGCAGAACGAGCCCGGCGGAGGGTGCCGCGCCTTCGGCCGGCACGGGCCGTCCGGCGAGGCCGAACCAGCCGAGCGCCGCGTAGATCACAAACGTCCCCGCAAGGAGAACCGGCATTTGCACGGCGGCCTGCCAGGCGCTGGCCCATGCGCGCTTGACGCATTCCATGAAGGTCATTTGTTGCATGAGGTTTTCGCACAGGTAACAGAGAGCCTACAGTCTAACGCGGCGCCGTGAAATCGAGCGCGCTCGTGCCACTCACTTCACGGCGAACAGCGTGAGATTCATGAAGACCTTGAACGCGAACCCGAGCGACACGGCCGCGCCCACGCCCGCACACCAGAGGACTACGAACCAGAGCCAGCCGGGCAGCGCGCGGCGCGCTGTCTTAGTGGTAGTGATGGGTGTCGCCATGACGCACCTTGCCTCTGAAGACCCAGTAACCGAGCATCGTGTACGCGAGGATGATCGGCAGAATGAACGCTGCGCCTGCGAGCGTGAACACCTGGCTCTCGCGCGGCGCAGCGGCTTCCCACAGCGTGAGGCCCTGTGGAATCGCGTAGGGCCACAGGCTCACGAGCAGGCCCGCGTAGCCGAGCAGCACGAGCCCGATGGCCGCGATGAAGGGCGTCCTGTGATGGCGCGCATGCACGGCCCAGCGCATCCACGCGGCACAGGCGAGCACGAGCAGCGGCACCGGCGCGAGACGCCAGAAGAGACCCGAGCGGAACCAGCGTTCGGCGATGGCCGGGTCCTGCAGCGGCGTCCACAGGCTCACGAGCGCGATGAAGCCGAGCAGCATGACCGTGAGCGGCCAGACGAGCTTGTGCAGGCGGCGCTGCAGGTCGCCCTCGGTCTTCGCGACGAGCCAGCAGCAGCCGAGCAGAGCATAGGTCGCGACAAGCCCGAAACCCGAGAGCAGGCTAAAGGGCGTGAGCCAGCCGAAGGCGTCGCCGGCGAACCGGCCGCCGTCCATCGGAATGCCCTGCAGGAACGCGCCGAGCGCGATGCCCTGGAAAAACGCCGCGCCCGTCGAGCCGCCAATGAACGCGAGGTCCCACAAATGCTTCGTACGATTGGCCTTGGCGCGAATCTCGAACGACACGCCGCGGAAGATCAGGCATGCGAGCATGAACACGAGCGGCAGGTAGAGCGCGGAAAGCACGGTCGAGTACACCACGGGGAACACGGCGAAGAGCCCCGCGCCGCCGAGCACGAGCCAGGTCTCGTTGCCGTCCCACACGGGGGCGACCGTGTTCATCATGAGATCGCGCTCGTCCTCGTCGGGAAAGAGCGGGAACACGATGCCGATGCCGAGATCGAAGCCGTCCAGCACCACGTAGAGAAGAACGCCGAGCGCGATGATCGCGGCCCAGATGACGGTGACATCCATTTGCTTGCTAGCCTCGTAACGATGAATGCGGGGCGCCTCAGGCGTCGATCAGCTGATCGGCGGCGGACATGGGGCGGCGTGCGGTCTGGCTCGCAGCGAGCGCAGGGTGGGCCACGCGCGGTTCACGCGGCCCGTGGGGCGAATCCGGCTTGATGTCGGGCAGCGCAGGCCCTTTGCGCAGAAGCTTGAGCAGGTAGTAAATGCCCGTGCCGAACACGAGGAAGTACACCGCCACGAACGCCATCAGCGACACGCCGACCTGTTGTGCCGTGAGCGGCGACACCGCTTGCGCCGTGCGCATCACGCCGTAGACCACCCAGGGCTGACGGCCGGCCTCGGTGGTGACCCAGCCCGCGAGCAGCGTGATGAAGCCCGTCGGTCCCATGGCGAGCACGAAGCGCTGGAAACCGCGCGATTCGTAGAGCGTGCCGCGGCGGCGCAGCACCCAGCCGGTCACGCCGAGCAGAATCATCAGGATGCCTAAGCCGACCATGACGCGGAAGCTCCAGAACAGCAGCGTCGAATTGGGCCGCTCGTCGGCGGGGAATGACTTGAGTCCCTTGATCTCGCCGTCCCAGCTATGCGTGAGGATCAGGCTGCCCAGGTGCGGAATGGAAACGGCATAGCGCGTCGTCTCGGCCTGCATGTCGGGAATGCCGAACAGGTTGAGCGCCGTACCGCCTTGTTCCGTGTCCCAAATGCCTTCGATCGCGGCGATCTTGGCGGGCTGGTATTCGCGCGTATTCAGGCCGTGCGCATCGCCCACGAAGGCTTGCACCGGCGCGAGCACGAGCAGCAGGCCGAGCGCCATCGAAAACATCTTCTTGATGGCGGGGTCGCGCCGTCCCTTGAGCAGATGCCACGCGCCGCTCGCGGCCACCACGAGCGCGGCCACGATGAACGCGGCGATCGCCATGTGCGCGAGACGGTACGGGAAGGACGGATTGAAGATGATCTTGAACCAGTCCACCGGCACGACGTGGCCATCGACGACCTTGAAGCCTTGCGGCGTCTGCATCCAGCTATTCGAGGCGAGGATCCAGAACGTGGAAATGAGCGTGCCGACGGCGACCATCAGCGTCGCGCCGAAGTGGGCGCGCGGGCTCACGCGGTTCCAGCCGAACAGCATGATGCCGAGGAAGCCCGCTTCGAGAAAGAACGCGGTCATGACTTCGTACATCAGCAGCGGCCCGGTGATGGGGCCCGCGAACGACGAAAAGCCCGACCAGTTGGTGCCGAACTCGTAGCTCATGACGACGCCGGACACGACGCCCATGCCGAAGGCCACGGCGAAGACCTTCGACCAGAAGAGGCAGAGGTCCTTGTAGAACGGCTGGCGCGATTTGAGCCAGCAGGCTTCGAGCACGGCGATGAAGCTCGCGAGGCCGATGGAGAGCGCCGGAAAGACGATATGAAACGAGACGGTGAAGGCGAACTGCAGCCGGGCCAGGTCGAAGGCGGAAAGTGACGTGTGCATATGCGTGCCTGTTGCTTGCTTGCCGGGAAAAGCGCGAAAGAAACGTCGCACGGCGGGGCAGTGGGGGCGCTGCGATGCTCGTGCGATGGACGTAAGCGTAGGGGAACGGCGAAGGTTTTGCTGCGCTGCGACGTGCGCTAGCGTGTCGCAGTCGTCAATATCAACAAGGCAAAAACATGCGTTAAAGCATTGATATAGATCAATTTAGATTAAACCTTCGCTGTGCAGAGGGGGCATGCGCAGGCTGTCGCGCTGCGTCAATACACCGCGTAGCCGCATGGGGTGTGGCAATGTGCCTCAGCGTGCCGTGTCAGGAATCGTGCGGGGGAAATTCAGGCGCGCCTGGCGGCACGAGCGATGCGTGCGGCGCCAGGCGGAAAAGATGAGGAATGCGATAGAAATGACGTCAGCGCGGATCGCTCCACAGCTTGCCGGCCGTCGCCCAATTTTCCGGCTTCACGTCGTGAAAGACGATGTCGACGGATTGCGGTTCGACGCCGAGCACCTTGCACGTGGTCTCGGTCAGGGCGGCGGCGAGCTCGCGTTTTTGTTCGACGCTGCGGCCTTCGAACATTTCGATGTGGAATGTCGGCATGCGGGTCTCCTGGAAAAATGAGCGAAACGATGTAATGGGCGCGATCAGTCGCGGTATGACGAATCGATGCGATCGAGCTTGCGCAGCAGCGCCGGCCATTCGAGCACGCCTTCGATCGCGCCGCCGTCGCGCAACTGTCCGGCCGTGCGTTCTGCCACATCGGGCGGCGGCACGACGAGCGGCGCGCTCCCGGCCTGCGCCTGCAGCTGGATTTCGCAGGCCTTGATGAGCGTCGCCATCAGTACATAGGCTTCGGCCACCGTGCGGCCGGTGGTGAGCGTGCCGTGATTGCGCAGCAGCATGGCCGGGTGCGCGCCGAGACTTGCCGTGAGGCGCGTGCCTTCGGCGGGCGTGAAGGCGAGGCCTTCGTAGTCGTGCCATGCGAGCTGGCCGTAAAAACGCAGCGCGTGCTGCGAGGCGGGCAGGAGGCCGTCGCGCTGGATCGACACGGCAATGCCCGCTGTATTGTGCAGATGCATCACGCACACGGCGTCGGGCCGCGCGAGATGGACGGCCGCGTGCAGCGCGAAGCCGGTGGCGTTCACGGGATGCTCGCTTGCGCCGACGATACGGCCTTCGGTGTCGATCTTGACGAGGTTCGAGGCGCGCACCTCGTCGAAGGTAAGCCCGAACGGATTGATGAGGAAGCGGCCTGCCTCGCCCGGTACGGCGGCGGACACGTGCGTGTAGACGAGGTCGTCCCAGCCGTTGAGCGCGATGAGGCGGTAGGCGGCGGCGAGATCGACGCGCAGTTGCTGCTCGGCGGCGGAGCGCGGCGCGGCTTCGGCGCAGGTGCTCGTCGGGCGATGGGCGAAAGACATGGCGATTCCTTCAGCGGACGATGGACTTCTCAGGCGGCGTGGGTGACGCAGATTGTGCGCGCAGGCGTTGCGCCGCCGCGTGCATGCTCCAGCTTGCCAGCACGAACGGCGCGCTCAGCGCGGGCAGTGCGCAGCGCACGGCGGCCAGATGCAGGGCCGCGGCGAGCATGGTCGCACAGATCACGGCGCGTGTGCCGAGTGCGTAGACGGCGAGCGCGGCAAGCGCGCCGTTGAAGCCGGCGAAGCCTGCGCCGAAGGCATCCGGGCTCGCGCCGCATGCGAGTTCGAGCGCGCTCGCGAGCGCCGTGCCGCCGAGCGCATAGGCGGCTGCGCGCCGAGACGACCAGGCGAGGCCGGCGAGCACGCACAGGCCCGCCGCCGCGCCCGAGGCAAAAGCGGTTTGCGCAAGGCCGCTCAGCACGCCGGCGGCAGTGTGTGCGGCGGCCGCGAGCGGTGTGGCGTGCGGGTCCGGAGCGGTTGCGGTGATGGCGCCGGCGATGGGGGCGCTGCCCGGGTGCAGCGGCAGCCAGATCCAGGTCGCAATGAGGCAGGGCACCGAATACAGGCCGAGCCGGGCGCGAGCGAGGCGGCGCTCCAGCGGCCCGGCGATCCACGCGCTCGCGCCGCCCGCGATGAGTGCGAGGGCGGCCGCCGTGCCCGCATCGCCAACGAAGGCGAACGCCGCGAGCGCGGCGAGTGCGCCGTTGTAGCCTGCGAGGCCGTCGCGGATCGCCGTTTCCGCGTGGCCGGCGACGACCGCGCAAACGTTGGCCGCGGCGGCGCCGAGCAGGGCGGCGCACGCGAGCCGCCAGTCGGTGAGCGCGAGCGCCGCGAGCAGGCACGCGCCCGTTCCCGCATGGGCTTGCAGCACGATCTGGCCGAGGCTGCGCAAAAGCGCGCCAACGGCGGCGGTATCGGCGGAGCGGGCAGTGGCGCACGAAGCGCCGGAGGCGGCGGAACATCGGGCGGACATGGCGAAGGCGTGGCGTGCGGGCGTGTGCGTGTGCGGCCCCCCCGTGCGAGGCGCACGGCCGGCCAGACTGCGAGCATAGGCGATGCAGCCCGCCTCGCCCATGCGCGTGAGTTGATAGTTGCTATTTGTCGCCGGGTTACGATATGCGTACGGCGGTTCCGGTGGTCATCCAGAGACAGGGGGCGAGCGATGCGTGAAGTGCGTTGGGCATCCGAGACGGGCGAGGGCATCGAGCATCTGGCGTTCGATGCCCATTGCGGCCCGAAGTTTGGCGAAAAAGGCGACACGATCCGCGCGGAAAGCGTGGTCATCGGCGAGCGCTACGGCAAGTCTTATGGCCTGTGCTACGCGATCGAGTGCGACGCGCACTGGCGCGTGCGCTGGGCTGCGTTTCGCGTGATGGGCGGCCGTTCGCTGGTGCTCCACAGCGACGGCAAGGGCCATTGGACCGACGGCGAGGGGCGCGCTCTGGAGGCGCTCAACGGCTGCATCGATATCGACATCGCCGCGACGCCATACACGAACACGCTGCCGATCCGGCGTCTGGGCCTCGCGCGCGGCGAGCGCCAGCCGATCCGCGTGGCGTACGTCGCCGCGCCCGAACTGGAGCCCAAGCCCGTCGAGCAGGCCTATGTGTGCATCGAGCGCGATCGCGAGTATCGCTACGAGGGCATCTTTCGCGACTTCACGGCGAACTTGCGCGTGGACGAAGACGGGCTCGTGATCGACTATCCCACGCTGTTCCGGCGCCTGCCGCCGCCGGACCGACAGGACCGACAGGACCGATAGGACCGATAGGACCGACGACAAGACGCTTACGCCGCGCCGCCCGCGCTCTTGCCGAACAGCAGTTGCTCGATCAGCGTGTTGTCGATGGTTTCGTTGTTGAGCGTGCGCGCGAGGAGTTCGCCCGCGAGCAGTTGCGGCGAAAACACCATATCCGGCTGCAAGAGACGCAGCCGCTGCAGGTTGCGGCTGTCGTTGACGAGCGCCACGGTGCGCACCTTCGGCGCAATCTCCTTGATCGCGAGAATCACGAAGGCGTTCTCGGCGTCGTCCGAGCGCAGCGCGAGCGCCGCGAGCGCGGTTTCGGCGCCCGCGTTGTGCAGCGTGGCGGTGTCGCTCGCATCGCCGACGATGAGATCGGCCTGCGGCGGATAGTTGTGCGGGGTGTTCGGCGCGACGACCACGGTCGCCGCGTAGCCGCGCTTGAGGAGCCCCGCGTACACGCTATGCGCGAGCGGCGACGCGCCGACGATCAGATAGTGGTTCTTGCGGGTCACGTTGGAAATGCCTCCCTTCACGATGCGTTTCAAATGGCCGCCGATCACGGGCCCGATCACGGCGCTGATCGAAGTCGCGAACACGGTGATGCCGAGCACGATGATCGAAGCCGTGAAAAGCCGCGCGGTGTCCGAACGCGGCACGATATCGCCGTAGCCGACCGTGGACATCGACACGATCGAGAAGTAGAACGCCGTGACGAGATTGCGGATAGGCGGGTCGAAATCGCCGCCGAGATACAGCGAGCCGAACACCGCATAGACGACCAACGAGCCGATGCTCAGGAATGCGAACAACGAGCCCGCGGCGACGCTCGCGCGATCGAAGTGGCGCCAGTAGTAGATCAGCGCGCAGGCGAGTGCGACCGAGAAGCCGGCGAGCGCGTGGCTGCGATAGTCGCCCCACAGGCAGATGCTGGCGGCGCCGGCGAGCAGCACCAGTGAAAGCACCCACGCCACGCGGGCGCGCAGCGCGATGCCGAACGACATCATCGTGAGGCCGGTCGCAACGAGCGCCTGGGGCAGCGCGAGCACGCCGAACGCGTTGATGAGCGCGATCCAGTCGTCGAACCAGCTGCCGCGCGCGTGTTCGAGCGCTTTCTGCGCGACCGGGCGCACCAGCAGCAGGCCGTCGATCACCAGCAGCACGGCCAGGTAGCCGTGCGGCACGAGCCCTCGGGCGAGGCCGCGCAGGCGGCGCGCGTATGCGTTCATTGCTGCGCGTGTTGCGTCGATTGCGTCGGTTGCGCCGGTTGTTCAGATTCTGCCGGTTGCGTCTGCACGATGTGCAGCTCGCGCGTGCGCACGGGCAGCGAGCAGTGCGCGTCGTTGAGCGCCTGGCGTACCTGGCGCGACAGCTCCCAGCGCATCTCCCAGAATGTGTCGATGTTCGACCACACGCGAATGTTGAGCACGGCGGTGCTGTCGTCGAAGCGCGCCACCATCACTTGAGGCGCGGGAGAGGCCAGCACGCGCGGGTCGGCGGCGGCGAGCGTGCGCAGGGCGTCGATGGCGCGGTTCACGTCGTCGCGCACCGACACCTCCACTTCGAGGTCGAGCCGGCGCGTGGGATTGCGGCTGTAGTTGCGGATCGAATTGCTCCACAGCGCGCTGTTCGGCACGTATTCGCAGATGCCGTCCGGTTTCGTGAGGCGCGTGGTGAAGAGGTTCACTTCCTCGACGGTGCCCGCGACGCTGGCGCCGGCGCTGCCGTCGATATAGTCGCCCACCTTGAACGGCCGCAGCAGCAACAGCATGATGCCGGCCGCGATGTTCTGCAGCGTGCCCTGCAGCGCGAGACCAATGGCGAGACCGGCCGCGCCGAGCACGGCGACGATGCTGGCGGTCTGGATGCCGATCTGCGAGAGCGCGCCGATCACGGCGACGAGGCGCACGCCCCACACGGCGGTGTCGCGCACGATGGGCCGCAGCGTGGGGTCGATGCCGCTGCCGCGCCGCTTGATCCAGTTGCCCACACGCCGGGAGAGCCACCAGCCGAACCAGAGGATCGCAAACGCCGCGCACAGGCGCAGCGCAAGCGCGGAGAGCGCGTCCCACAGGAAGCTCCAGTTGGACGGGTGCAGGTGTTCGAGGAGGGCTTGCATGGAGAATCAGTCCTTGTCTTCGGAGCCTTGGGTCTGGCTCCGTTGCGAAAGGACGTATTGTACGAGCGGCGTTTCGCTCGCGGCGCGCGCGTGCCGCGCCGAAACGCTTTTGAGGGTGGCGTGTCAGCCCTTGGGCGGCGTATCCGCGCCTGGCCCGAGCGTGCGCTGCATGAGCGCGGTGTCGCGCCACTCGCCGTGCTTGAAGCCCACGCCGCGCAGCGTGCCGGTCAGCGCGAAGCCCAGCCGCTCGTGCAGTTTGAGCGAGCCGCCGCACGGGTCGGCGACCACGGCGATCATCTGCCGCCACGGGCCGGCCTCGCAGCGCTCGATCAGCGCGTTGAGCAGCGTGTGGCCGAGTCCGCGGCCGCGAAACGCCTCGTCGATATAGATCGAGTCTTCGATCGTGAAGCGGTACGCCGGACGCGGCCGGTAGGGCGTGGCGTAGCAGTAGCCCGCCACGCGGCCGTCGATTTCGGCGACGAGCCAGGGCAGGCCGTGTTCGCGCAAAGCGGCGTGGCGGCGCAGGAGTTCGTCGAGCGAGGGCGGCGTCTCCTCGAACGACGCCGTACCGTGCAGCACGTGGTGTGCGTAGATCGCGGCGATGGCGGGAAAGTCGTTGGCGGTGGCGTCGCGCACGTGCGCGTCGGAGTGCGGGTTCATCGATTAAAGCGAGGCACGAAGGAGGTTTGCATCCCTCACTATGCCTCGCGCGGGCGCGCTTTTGAAGCGCGCCAAAAATCCCGGCCTAGACGCGCTGCGTGCCCGCGCGATTCGCGAGAGCGGAAGCGCCGCTCGCGCGCCCGAAGCGCCGCGCGCCTGCCACGCACGCGATCACCACGGCGGTGACGGCGATCATCGCGGGCGGCACGGACTCGTGCAGCAGCAGCGCCGCGAGCACGAAGCCGAAGAACGGCTGCAGCAGCTGCAACTGCCCGACGCCCGCAATGCCGCCGAGCGCGAGCCCGCGATACCAGAAGACGAAGCCGATCAGCATGCTGAAGAGCGACACATACGCGAACCCCCACCACGAGGCCGCGCCCACTGCGGCGAACGACGCGGGCCGCAGCCACCACGCGAGCGGCGCCATCACGGGCAGCGAGATCACGAGCGCCCAGCAGATCACCTGCCAGCCGCCCAGGCGCCGCGAGAGCCGCGCGCCTTCCGCATAGCCGAGCCCGCACACGACGATCGCGCCGAGCATGAGCGTGTCGCCAGGCGGCGAGGCGTCGATGCCGCGGCGCAGCGCGAACGCCACCACGGCGGCGCTTCCCAGCGCGGAAAAGATCCAGAAGGCCGGCTGCGGACGCTCGCCCGCACGCAGCACGCCGAATATGGCCGTGGCAAGCGGCAGCAGGCCGACGAACACGATGGCGTGCGCCGAACTCACATGCTGGAGCGCGAGCGCCGTCAGGAGCGGAAAGCCGACCACCACGCCGAGCGCAACGATGACGAGCGGCCAGAACTCGGCACGCGCCGGCCGCGCCGCGCGCAGCCCGAGAAGCAGCAGCGCGCCAAGGCCGCCCGCGATGCTCGCCCGCGCGACGGTGAGGAACACCGGGTCGAGGCCGAGCACGGCGATCCGCGTGGCGGGCAGCGATCCGCTGAAGATAAGGACGCCGGCGAGGCCGCAGAGCCAGCCGTCGGTGGTGGAATCGAGCGTTTTGCGCATGGATCTCGTCAAGGGGAAACATCGGGGATCGATCCGCCGATGATGCGCGCCGCGCCGCGCGAGGGTAAGCTACAGATCAGTACAATTTATTCAAACTGTATTGAACACGGAGCAGTACAGATGAAAGACGGAACGAGGACACACGTCCTGCCCATGACGCGCGTCGAGCGGGTCATGCAGGCGCTGCGCGAGCGCATTGCCGCGCGCTCGCTGGCGGCGGGCGCGCGCGTGCCGTCCATCCGCGCGATGAGCGAGCAGCTTGGCGTGTCGAATTCGACGGTGGTGGAAGCCTACGAGCGCCTCGTCGCCGAAGGTGTGCTCGTCGCGCGGCGCGGCGCCGGATTTTTCGTGGCCGGGCACGCGCCGCCGCTCGCGCTCGCCGCGCTCGGGCCGCAGCTCGACCGCGAGATCGATCCGCTCTGGCTCACGCGCCAGTCGCTGCAGACCGAGGCCGATGCGTTGCGGCCCGGCTGCGGCTGGCTGCCTGCCTCGTGGCTGCCGCAGGACGCCGTGCGGCGCGCGCTGCGCGCCCTCGCACGCGACCCGCGCGCGCCGCTCACCGATTACGCGTCGCCTCCCGGCTTGCCGGCGCTGCGTCAGCAGCTGGCATGGCGGCTCGGCCAGCACGGCGTGGAGGCCGCGCCCGGGCAGATCGTGCTGACCGACGGCGGCACCCAGGCGCTCGACCTGCTGTGCCGCTTTCTGCTGGAGCCGGGCGACACCGTGCTCGTGGACGATCCGTGCTACTTCAATTTCCAGGCGCTGCTGCGCGCGCATCGCGTCCGCGTGGTCGGCGTGCCGTACACGCCGGCGGGGCCGGATCTCGCCGCGTTCGCGCGCATCCTGGCCGAATCGCGCCCGCGCCTTTACGTGACGAACTCGGCGGTCCACAACCCCACTGGCGCGACGCTCGCGCCCGCCGTCGCGCATCGCCTGCTCAAGCTCGCGGAGGAACACGACCTCCTGATCGTCGAGGACGACATCTTCGCCGACTTCGAGATCGAGCCCGCGCCGCGCCTCGCGGCCTTCGACGGGCTCGCGCGCGTGGTGACGATCGGCAGCTTCTCGAAGACGATGTCGGCGGCGGCGCGCTGCGGTTTCATCGCGGCGCGCGCGGACTGGATCGAACCGCTCGTGGATCTGAAGCTCGCGGTCTCGTTCGGCAATGGGGAGATGGTGGCGGCACTCGTGCACCGCCTGCTCGTGGACGGCACGTACCGGCGGCACCTGGACGGCCTGCGCGCGAAGCTCGCCGACGCCATGGGCGAAACGCTGCAGCGGCTCGCGGCGCTGGGCCTGACGGCGTGGACGCGCCCGCAGGCGGGACTCTTCGTATGGGCGCAATTGCCGGACGGACTGGACGCCGCGCGGATCGCGCGCGAGGCGCTGGTGGAAGGCGTGGTGCTCGCGCCGGGCAACGTGTTCAGCGTGTCGCGCAGCGCGAGCGATTTTCTGCGCTTCAATGTTTCGCAGTGCAATCGTCCGAAGGTCTACGAAACATTGCAGCGTGCGATGGAGCGGGTGGCGCAGCCTGCATGAAGCGGCCACGCCCGTGCATCACGGTTCGTGACGCAGATAGCCTTCCTTCGACGGATCGCGCATGCGCCACGACACGATCAGCGAAATCGCGCACAGCGCGGTCACATACCAGTAGAACGTGGACTCGCTGCCGGCCGACTTGAACCACAGCGCGACGTATTCGGCCGAGCCGCCGAACAGCGCGTTGGCCACCGCGTACGAGAGGCCCACGCCCATCGCACGCACTTCGGGCGGAAACATCTCGGCCTTGATGAGGCCGCTGATCGACGTGTAGAAGCTGACGATCGCGAGCGCCACCGTGATCAGCGCGAACGCGGCCACCGGGCTCGATACGTCCTTGAGCGCATGCATGAGCGGCACGGTGCCGATCACCGCGAATGCGCCGAACAGGATCATCGACGTGCGGCGGCCGATCTTGTCGGACAGCGCGCCGAACACCGGCTGCATCAGCATGTAGACGAAGAGCGCGCAAGTCATCACGTTGCTGGCGGTTTTCGCGTGCATGCCGGCCGTGTTCACGAGGTACTTCTGCATGTAGGTCGTGAACGTGTAGAAGATCAGCGAGCCGCCTGCCGTGAAGCCCACCACCGTGAGGAACGCGCCCTTGTGCTGCCACACGCCGCGTATCGTGCCCGCATCGCGTTTGTGGCGCGACTCGCTCGTCGAGGTTTCGTCGAGCGATTTGCGCAGATAGAGCGAGATCAGCGCGGCGAATGCGCCGACCACGAACGGAATGCGCCAGCCCCAGGCCTTCAGTTCTTCGGTGGACAGCGTTTGCTGCAGGATTACGAGCACGAGGAGCGCGCAGAGTTGGCCGCCGATCAGCGTGACGTACTGGAACGACGCGAAGAAACCGCGCCGGCCCTTGAGCGCGACCTCGCTCATGTAGGTCGCGCTCGTGCCGTACTCGCCGCCTACCGAAAGGCCCTGGAAGAGCCGCGCGACGAGCAGCAGGAACGGGGCGAACGCGCCGATCTGCGCGTAGGTGGGCAGCATGGCGATCACGAGCGAGCCGCCGCACATCATGAGCACCGAGATCATCATCGCGCTGCGGCGGCCGTGGCGGTCGGCGATGCGGCCGAACAGCCAGCCGCCGATGGGGCGCATGAGGAAGCCCGCGGCGAACACGCCGGCGGTGTTGAGCAACTGCGTGGTGGTGTTGCCGCTCGGGAAGAACGCGGGCGCGAAATACAGCGCGCAGAACGAGTAGATATAGAAGTCGAACCACTCGACGAGATTGCCCGACGAGGCGCCGACGATGGCGAATACGCGCCGCCTCGTGTCTTGCGCGGATAGCGTGGTTTGGTCGATCTGGACGTCCATGGGCGGGTGTTCTCCTGGTTTGTGTGTTTTGTGGCGAGCGGCCGTCACGCAGCCGTCGTGGGAGTTGGAACGCGCGCCGCCGGGTCCCGGCGCGCGAAGCCCGCAATTTTAGCTAACTGTAATTAAATGTGTGGAAAATGTAATGATGACGTGAAAGGGCTCCGAACTGGCCCGATCAGGCCGATGTGATGCGGATCGCGGGGCACAAAAAAGGCCGGCGGGGAGCCGCCGGCCGGAGGGGGAAACAGCAGAGGAGACAGCAGGGGAAACGCGCTCAATGCTGCTTGCGCAGCGGCACGTCGCGCAACAGCCACGACAGCGCGAACGAAAACACCACCACGATCGCAGCCGCGAGATAAACCGTGTGGAGCGCGCCGGCGAACGCATCGAGATACTGCGCGTGCAGCGTGGGCGGCAGATGGCGGATCACGTCGGGCGTGAGCGGCTGGGGCAACTCCACGTCGGCGGCAAGCACCTTTTCGAGCCGCGCGTGCAGCCCATGCGAGAACACGGCGCCGAACGCGGCCACCCCGACCGAGCCGCCAATCGAGCGGAACAGCGTTGCGCCCGACGTGGCCACGCCCATGTGGCGAAACTCCACGGCGTTCTGCACGGCGAGGACCAGCACCTGCATCACCATGCCGAGGCCGCAGCCGAGCAGGCCCATGTAAAGATACATGAGGTGAATGGGCGTATCGATCTGCAGGCGCGCGAGCAGCATCATCGCCACGGCCACGAGCGCCGTACCCGCGACCGGAAACATGCGGTACTTGCCGATCTTGCTGATGATGCGGCCCGTGATGATCGACATGACGAGCACGCCGCCCATCATCGGCAGCATCTGCATGCCGGCCTGCGAAGGCGTCGAGCCCTTCACCACCTGCAGATAGAGCGGCAGGAAGGTGACCGAACCGAACAGCGACACGCCCACGATGAAGCCGATCAGGCTCGCGAGCACGAAAGTGCGCTCGCGAAAGAGTGCGAGCGGCATGATGGGTTCGGCGGCGTGCTTTTCCTCGTGGATGAAGCCCGCCACGGCGACAATGCCGAGCAGCAGCGTGAGCCACAGCGTGGGCGACGTCCACGGCAGCAGCGAGCCGCCCTCGCTCGTGAACAGGATCAGGCAGGTGAGGGCGGCGGCGAGCCAGCCCGCGCCCATGTAGTCGATCACGTGCTTCACGTGCGCGGCGCGCGGCTTGAACACCGCGCCGATCACCACGAGCGCGATCGCGCCCAGAGGCAGGTTGATATAGAAAATCCAGCGCCACGACAGATGCTCGACGAGAAAGCCGCCGAGCAGCGGCCCGATCACCGTGGCGATGCCGAATACGCCGCCGAACATGCCCTGATACTTGCCGCGCTGCGCGGGCGGGATCACGTCGCCGATGGCGGCCATCGTCACGACCATCAGGCCCCCGCCGCCGATGCCCTGCAGGGCGCGCAGCACGATGAGCTGCTCCATGTTCTGCGCCACGCCGCAAAGCGCCGAACCGATCAGGAAGATGACGATAGCGGCCTGCAGCACGATCTTGCGCCCGAACAGGTCGCCGAACTTTCCGTATAGCGGCACGACGATCGTCGAGGTGAGCAGGTAGGCCGTGACGACCCATGAGAGCCGGTCGAGCCCGCCCAGCTCGCCGACGATGGTGGGCAGCGCCGTCGAGACGATGGTCTGGTCGAGCGCGGCCAGCAGCATGACGAGCAGAAGCGCCGGAAACAGTAGCCGGATCGGCGGATGGCCGCCCCGCGGATGGCCGCCGGCATCGGCAGTCGCCGGGCCCGACGCCGGCGCTGCCGCGTTCGCGTGAGCGCCAGCCCCCGTCGTAGCAGGCACAGGGTGTTTCGTGCTGGATTCCGTCATGTCCATCTGTCTTGAAATTAATTAATTCGGAGGTTAATATTAGGACAATTATTCCAGTTGGTCAAAATTCATTTCGTTACCCGATAAAACGCCTATGAAAGTGCCAGAACCCACCCCCGACAGCGCAGCCGGCACGCCGGGCCGGATCGCCGGGCGTCGTCCCGGCCGGCCGAGCGGCGGCGTGGGCGGGGCGGAGCAGCGCGAGCGTCTGATCGAAGCCGCACTTGCGTTGTTTGCGCGCCTGGGCATCCTGGACACCTCGCTTGCCGCCATCGCCCGCGAGGCAGGCGTGACGCCCGCGATGGTCCATTACTACTTCAAGACGCGCGATCAACTCATCGACGTGCTGATCGACGAGCGTTTCGTGCCGCTGCGCGAGGCGCTTGGCGACATTTTCGCGGAGCATCCCGACGATCCCGTGGCGGCGCTCACCGCGCTGGTGCAGCGCTTCGTGGCGTTGGGGCAGCGCTATCCGTGGTTTCCGCCGCTGTGGGTGCGCGACGTCATCAGCGAGGGCGGCGTGCTGCGCCAGCGCATGCTCGAGCGCCTCGGCCGCGAGCACCAGGAGCAGGCTCACACGGCCATTGCGCGCTGGCAGCGCGAGGGGCGGCTTAACGCGGCGCTGGAGCCTTCGCTGCTGTTCCAGTCGCTGATGGGCCTCACGCTGCTCCCGCTCGCCACCAGCCGGATGTGGCGCGGCGATGCGCGGCAGCCCCACGTCGGGGTCGAAGCGATCGCACGCCATGCGGTCGCGCTCATCACCGAGGGCGTGGGGCCAGGGCGCATCGAAGCACGAACCGACACCGGCATCGATACCGATTAGTGGCCGGCTTGCGCCGTGGTACGCTCCGTGACCTTTGCGGCACGGTCCGTGCGCAGTGCCGCGCGAATGTTTCCCGGTCGAGGTCCGGTCTGCCTTCTGCTTCCGCTTCTTCCCGCGCTGGTGCGAACAAGGCGCCCGCCATCGTCTGGTTTCGCGACGATCTTCGACTTGCCGACCAGCCCGCGCTCGCGCAGGCTGCAGCGAGCGGCCTGCCGCTGATCTGCGTCTGGATCCACGATCCGCACGCCTGCGGCGAGCGTCCGGCGGGCGGCGCGGCGCGCTGGTGGCGCCATGAATCGCTGCGTGCGTTCGAAGCGTCGCTGGCTGCGCGCGGCGGCCGTCTGCTTCTGTTACAGGGCCGCGAAGCGGCAACGCTGGACGCCCTCGTCACGGAAACCGGCGCGCAAGCCGTGTACTGGAACCGCCGCTACGGCCTGGCGCAACGCGAGGCCGATCGCGCCCTCAAAATCTCGCTGCGCGAGCGCGGCGTCAGTGTCGAGAGCTTCAACGGTCAGCTCCTCAAGGAGCCGTGGACGGTGCTCAATCAGTCCGGCGCGCCGTTCCAGGTTTTTGGCGCCTACTGGCGCGCCTGTCTGCGCATGGGGGATCCGCCGCAGCCGAAAGGCGAGCCCGAACGGATGATTTTTCAATCGCTGCCAGCACGTGTTACCCAACGCGCATCGAAACTCGACGCGCTCGGCCTGGCTCCTCGCGCGCCCGACTGGTCGGGCGGCTTGCGCGCGGTTTGGCCCGCAGGCGAGCAAGCCGCGCTGGAGCGCCTGCGCGCGTTCCTCGCCACCGGCCTCGACGCCTACGCCGGCGAGCGCGACGAGCCAGGCGACGCCGCCACGAGCCGCCTCTCCCCGTATCTCGCCGTCGGCGCGATTTCGCCGCGCCAGGTGTGGGCAGCGCTCAAGGCGGCGCAGCATGCGCACGGACGCGGTTCGGCGCGGCGCGCGGCGAGCGCCGAGAAGTTCGCGAGCGAACTCGGCTGGCGGGAGTTCTGTCATTACCAGCGCTTTCACTACGTAGATCTGGCAACGCGCAACCTGCGTCCCGCTTTCGACGCCATGCCGTGGCGCAAGGACGCCGCTGGCCTGAAGGCGTGGCAGCGCGGCCTGACCGGCTATCCGCTCGTCGATGCCGGCATGCGCGAGCTCTGGCACACGGGCTGGATGCACAACCGCGTGCGCATGGTCGTGGCGTCGTTTTTGAGCAAGCATCTGCTGGTCGACTGGCGCGCGGGCGAGTCGTGGTTCTGGGACACGCTCGTCGATGCCGACCCGGCCAGCAACCCGGCCAACTGGCAGTGGGTGGCGGGCTCGGGCGTGGATGCCGCGCCGTACTTCCGCATCTTCAATCCGGTGCTGCAGGGCCAGAAGTTCGACCCGCGCGGCGCTTACGTGCGGCACTGGGTGCCGGAGCTGGCGGGCTTGCCCGATGCGCTCGTGCACCAGCCGTGGAAGTCCGGCGCGCAGCAACTCGAAGCGGCGGGCGTGCGCCTCGGCAAAACTTATCCAGAACCTGTCGTCGAGCATGAACTGGCGCGCCGGCGTGCACTCGAAGCCTATGCACAAACCGGCAGCGCCAGGGGCCTCGGCGCTTCGCGACAGGGCCCGAAGCAGAGCGCAAAACAGCGTGCAAAACAGGACGGCAAAGCGTGAGCGCGGCCGTCATCGGGCTGTCTTGTGATGCGGCTATCGTGCGCGGCGCGGATGAACGCTCGCGCGGCACGCAGGAACCGGACGGCATCAAGATTGCTCTATCAGGACGGCCCGCGTTGCCGCGGGCCCGGCGCGACTCCGGGCTCGTCGCCTTGCGGCACTCGGCCTGACAGACAGAAAGACATGTAAGCAAACACAATGAACGCAGTACACAAGCTCGACCGGACGACCATCGTCCTGGTCGAAGACGACCCGCACAGCCGGGCGTCACTGACTTCGCTGCTCGAGGCGGAGGGGGCGCATGTCGTGGCGGTCGAAGACGCCGAAACGGGCGTCGAGGCGGCCCTGAGCCTGCACCCCGACGCCGTGGTCTGCGATCTCGACCTGCCGGCCATGGACGGCTTCTACCTGATCCAGCGTCTGCGCGACTACGAAATTCGCGGCGATCATGCCCCGACCGTCGCGGTCGCGCTCACGGGCCATACCGACGAAAGCTGGCGATTGCGCAGCATCGGCGAAGGCTTCCAGCACTTCATGACCAAGCCGGCCCGGCCGGAAGATCTGGTCACGCTGCTGAGCGACGCGATCGACGCGCGCCAGTCGCTGTGACGCGGCGCGCGTAGCGCGGCGGGAAAGTGCGGGTGCGGATGGACTGAAGCGCCGCGGCATGCGGCGCGGCAGAACTGTAGCCTGGGCTGAACGGCGGGCAAAAACGGTTAGCTAACGTCAGCTCACGGACGAGGACTGCGCGGCGGCTTCGGGCCTGCCGGCGGCGCCCGGCTGTGCAGCCTTGCCGGCCGAATTGGCCTGACTCTCCTGGCATTGCGCGCACAGCCCCTTGAGCTCGATGCCGTCGCCGGCGAGCCGGTAGCCCGCGGCCTCGATCTGCGCGACCAGCGCCTGGCGCAGCTTGGGCTCGTGCAGCTCGGTGACGTTGCCGCACTGCTGGCACACCACGAGAATGCCGTGTTGACACTGCGTGAGGTCGTGGCATACGGCGAACGCGTTGATCGACTCGATGCGATGAATGAGCCCCGCCGACAGCAGGAAGTCGAGCGCCCGGTAGACCGTGGGCGGCGCCGAACCCGGATGGATCTGGCGCATTTCGTCGAGCAGGGAATACGCCTTGGTCGCGCGCCCCGAGGCGAGCAGCAACTCCAGCACCTTGCGGCGGATCGGCGTGAGCTTTTCGCCGCGCTCGCGGCAATAGGCCTCGGCCATCGCGAGCGCGGACTCGACCGAAGCGCCCTCTACGCCGTCGTGCGAGTGGGCGTGGCCGAGCGCCTCGCCGTGCGTGCCGCTGTGCAAGGCCGGGGCGCCCGGGGACGGTTTTGCTGTCTTCATGCCTGCGATTATACGGGGCGCGCCGCCCGGCCGCCCGCGCCGCCGTGGCGTGACGGCTCAGGTGAGCGGCAGATCGATGTACTTGCGGAAACCCTGGCGCTGTGCGATGCGCTGATACCAGCGTTCGAGATTCGGCAGCGGCTCGCGCTCCACGCCTTCGAGCCCGAACCAACGCCGCGCGTACGCGCCGAGCACGATGTCGGCGAGCGAAAAGCGCTCGTTTTCCAGGAAGAAGCGGCCCTGCAGATGGTGGTCGAGCAGCCTCCAAAGCGGCGTCAACTGGTCGAAATCGGCGGCGATCTTCGCTGTGTCGCGCTGTTCGGGCGGCGTGCGCACGAGCGCGAGGAACACGGGGCGCTCGGTGGGCGCGAGCGTGCCGATCGACCAGTCCAGCCAGCGCTCGATCGAGGCGCGTACTTTCGGGTCGGTCGGGTAGAGCAGGCTCGAGGGACCATACTCCATCGCCAGATAGCGCAGGATCGCGTTCGACTCCCACAGCACGAACGTGCCGTCGGTGATCGTCGGGATCTTGCCGTTCGGATTCATGGCGAGATAGGAAGGCTCGTTGAGATGGCCGAACGGACCGCCCGCGTCGATGCGCTGGAACGGCAGCACGAGTTCATCGCAACACCACAGGACTTTCTGGACATTCACCGAATTGGCGCGTCCCCAGATCGTGATCATCTGGCGCGTACTCCTTGCAAGGGGAAAAAGGGTCAAGCCTGGCGCAGGTCGCCACGATACACGATTCTCGCGCAGTTTTTTGCGCAGCCAGGCATTTCGTAGAATAGGCGCTGCGCGGCGCCGGGAGTTCCGCTGCCGCGCCTGCTTCGTGCGGCACCGCTCCTCGATTGCCTGCGCGGCCGCCACGCACCTCAACCTCCGCCCGAGACCCGCCCATGGCCCGTATTGTCCCCGACGACTGGCAGCATCTCGAAGCCACCGGCGCCGCCGCGCGCGAGCGAGAAACGCTCGCCGCGCTCGCGCGCGGTTTGCCGAACGGCTACACCGTCTATCACGGCGTGCACTGGACGCGGCTTTCCGAAGGCTTTTCGGTCTTCGGCGAGGCCGATTTCGTGATCGTCAGTCCGGCCGGGCGCGTGATGATCGTCGAACAGAAAACGGGCTTTTTGCGCGAAACGCCGCGCGGGCTCGTCAAGGCGTACATGCAAACCGAGCGCAACGTGGCGATCGCACTGGCGCGCACGGTCGAAGGGCTGCACCGGCGCTTCACCGCCACCTTCGGCGCGGGGACCTATGTGCTCGAAGAGCTGTTCTACTGCCCGGACCACGTGGTGCGCGAGCCCGCCATCGCGGGCGTGAATCCGGCGCGCATCGTCGACGCCACGCGCAAGACGCAGCTCGCCGCCATCGTGCTCGAAGCCATGCCCGCCGACGAGCCGCGCCTGCCGTGCGCCGCGAAGATCCACCACTTCCTCGCCGACGAACTGTCGCTCACGCCCGACACCAGCGCGTTGCTTGGCGCGGCCGGCACGCTCGTCACGCGGCTCGCGGGCGGGCTCGCCACGTGGGCGCGGCGGCTCGAATTCGCCCCGTTCCGGCTGCGCGTGATCGGCACGGCGGGCTCGGGCAAGACGCAGCTGGCCGTGCAGGTCATGAAGGACGCGGTGGCGCGCGGCGCGCGCACGCTCTACGTGTGTTTCAACCGGCCGCTCGCGGACCACATCGCGCAGCTTGCGCCGCCGGGGGCGAAGGTGGCGACCTATCACCAGCTGTGCGACTGGGTCGCGCGTGACGGCGGCCACGTGCCCGACTTCGGGAGCCCTGGCGCGTTCGAGGACCTCGTGCGGCGCTTCGGCGAGATGCCGATTGCCGGGCGCTGGCAGTTCGATGTGCTGATCATCGACGAAGGGCAGGACTTCCATGAGCCGTGGGTCGGCGCGCTCGCGCGTCTGCTGCGGCCGGACGCTGCATGGTGGTGGCTGGAAGATCCGCTGCAGAACCTGTACGTGCGCGAGCCGCTCGCGCTGGCGGGCTGGACCGTGCTGCGCGAGAACACGAACTACCGCAGCCCGCGCGACATCCTCGCGTTTGTTCGCGATGTGGCCGGACCGGCCGTGCCCGCCATCGCGCAGCTCGCGGCGGGCAGCCCGTTCGATGGCTCCGACGTGACGGTGGCGAGCTGGGATGAGCATGAAAACGAACCCGGCGCCGAGCCGGGCGTCGTTCTGGCGACCAAACGCGCGATCACGCAGGCGCTCTCGCTCGGCTTTCGCAAGCAGGACATCGTCGTGCTTTCCTATCGCGGCCGCGAGCATTCGCTGTTCACGACGCTCGATCAGCTCGGCCCGCACCGGCTGCGCAGCTTCACGGGGCAATACGACCTGTTCGGCAACCCGCAGTACCGCGAGGGCGACGTGCTGCTCGATTCGATCTACCGCTTCAAGGGACAGTCCGCGCCGTGCGTGATCCTGACCGAGGTGGACTTCGAATCGTTCGACGAGCGCGCCGCGCGCAAGCTTTTTGTCGGCGCGACGCGCGCGGCCATGAAGCTGATCGTGGTGGCGTCGCCGCGCGCCGCGCGGTTCATCGAGGGCCGGCGCGGCGGCGTCTGAGCGCTGGCTTGCTCAGCTCCAGGCCGAGGCGCCGATCAGCGTGCCCGTGCGCGCCTGGGCGTTCCACCAGATTACGCGCAGGAGCGGCGCGGTCTGGGCGATCAGGATGGCCTGCACCGGATCGCTTTCGATGAAGTGCGTGACGCCGCTGCGGATGGCCGCCGCGGCCTTGTGCGCCGCCACGGCCGCGGCTGTGTCGGCGTGTGCGTCCGGCATGCGCATGATCAGTTCGAGGTGCCCGAAGCCGTGGCGTTCGAGCCAGGCGAGCGTACGTTCGCGGTCGATCTCCGGACGGCCCGTGATGATCGCGCGCGCGCGTTTCATGTCGATGCCGGGCAGGCGCTCGAACGGCACCAGCTCATCGCGCTCGGCGAGCGCGGCGACGAGGTCTTCGTCGTAGCGCGAGACGGGAATATCGGGGAGCAGGACACCGTCGAGATCGATCGCGTAGACGGCGTACTCGTGGTCCTCGGCCATGCGCGTGCCCTCGCCTTCGCCCTCGCGGATCCAGTCGGCGCGATAGCGGTCGGTGTAGGCCTGGCGCTCCCACGGGAAGAGCGCGAAATAGCCGCTCGCGTCGATCGAGTAATCGGGGCGCAAACGGCTGAGGTCGTCGTAGGCGCCGGTGAGCGTGCGCACGACGAGCCCGTGTTCGCTCAGGAACGCGATGCAGTCGACAAGGGTATGGCCGCGGCCCGCGATGTCCTCGCAGAGCAGCACTTTCGAGCCCGGTTCGGGCAGCGGCAACGTGGAGTCCCAGCGCACTTCGCGCGTGGCGCGGTCATAGCGCAGGAAGGCGACACCCGCACCCGTTGCGTGCGAAACCATCAGCGCGAGCGGCGCTCCGCCGCGCAGGATGCCGACCACGAGATCGAATTCCTCCGCGATCAGCGCCGGTTGCAGCGTCTCGACCCAGTGATCGAGCTGTTCGTAGGTGAGCGGAACGACAGGTTTATCCATGGGTTGAAATGGGTGACGAAACGCGTAAATGGCATATGCATGGCACACACGTGGCACATGCGCAACGCGCGTTTCCGATGGCGAATACGAGAAAAAGACGGCTGTTGTCAGTCCAATGTTTGACGATATTATGCCTATGCTCACCCGCGCTTGCTGCGCGTGGCGGGTGGAGGTTGCGGAAAATCGCGGGAAAAGCAGCAGGAAAGGCGGCGCGGCGCCGCACGAAGACACACGACAACGACGCGAATCATCGCGCGAAAGGGCTCGGGCAAGATGTGGCATTGGATGGGATGGCCAGGCTGGCGGCGGCGCTGGGCCGCCGTGGCGGCGTTCGCGCTCGCGGGCGCGGCGCCGTCTTTTGCGCCTTCGGCGCAGGCGGCGGGTTCTGCGAGTTTGCTCTCGCTCGACGTCGATGGCGAGGTGCGCGTGACCAACAACGCGTCCCACACGGCATATCACTTCAGCGAGGCGCAGTTGCTCGCGCTGCCGGCCCATTCGATCACGACGGCCACGACGTGGACGCCACGCTCGACCTTCACCGGCCCGCTGCTTTCGGACGTGCTCAAGACCGTGGGCGCCTACGGCAGCCAGATCGAGATCCACACGCTCGACGACTACACCTGCGTCGTGCCCGTTGCCGATGCCGCGCGCTACGGCGTGGTGGTCGCCTATGCGATGAACGGCCAGCGGCTGAAGGTGAGCGATTTCGGCCCGCTGTTCCTGATCTACCCACGCGACCAGCATCCTCTCGAGCTCGACGGCCCGGCCGGCGACTCGAAGTTCGCGTGGCAGATCAGGTCGATGACGATCAAGCGGTGAGTAGCGGGTGATACAACGTCCCTTGCGACGCCTGCTGCAGGCGATCATCTGGATGGCGGCGCTCGCGCCGCCCGTGGTGGCGGTCGGCTACCTGCTCTATGCGAACCTGCTCAATCCGCAGGTCGTGCAGCGCATCACGAGCAATTACGACGGCCTGTACTGGGACGCCGCGCAGCTTCAGATCGCCTACGCGCGCTTCGAGAGCCAGTTGCTGATGTTCGCGGATGGCATCGACCGCGATCTCGACAAGGTGCGGCTGCGCTACGAGGTGCTGCAGTCGAAGCTCAACGTGATGAAGGGCTCGACGCTCTCGCTCGACTCGACGCCGGGCCTGAAGCAGCGCCAGGACGCCGATCTCGCCATTCTCTACGCGACGATCGCGCCATTCGACGCGGAAATCGCGACGCTCGCGGACAACCCGGAACGCGCGGTGCCGATGCTTATGGCGCTCGACCTGCACTGGACCCAGGTGACCGACCTGGCGCTGAACCGGCGTTTCGCGGACGTGACCGAGCGCGAAGCGATCCGGCACGACTTCATCGCCAAACGCCGCGAACTATTCGCGTCCGGGCTGGTGCTGCTCGTGCTTTCGGCGGCAGCGGGCGTGCTGCTCGTGATGAACGGCTACCGGCGCACGCGCCTGCTGCACCAGCAGCGCGCGGCGCTCGAAGCCGAGCACCAGGCGAGCCGCGCCGCGCGCGAAGCGAGCATGGCGAAGGACGCCTTCCTCGGCATGATCAGCCACGAGTTGCGCACGCCGCTGCACGCGATCGTTTCGTCGATCGAGCTGCTCGGCTTCAACTCGCACTCGGAAGCCGACCGCAAGGTGATACAGCGCCTCGAGACTGCCGCGCGCCAGCTCGAAGCGCAGACGAAGGACTTGACCGACTACGCGCGTCTCGGCGCGGGCAAGCTCGAATTGCGGCAGGAAGAGTTCGAGCCGCGCGAACTGCTGCAGTCGATCGTCGACGAGAACGAGCAGGCCGCGCGCTCGCGCGGGCTCGTGTTCGAGCATGCGTGGGTGGGAGCGCAGCGGCGCGTGGTGGCCGACCCGCATCGTATTCGCCAGATTGCCGGCAACCTCGTCACGAACGCGATCCGCTACACGGAGCGCGGCAAGGTGCGGCTCGAATTCTGGCTGCAGGCGCCAGCGAGGGGCGCGCGGCCATCGCAGGACGAGGAAGGCGCGCCGAAGCCAGGTGGCAGCGACACGCTCGTGATCGTCGTCGGCGATACGGGGCCCGGCGTGGCGCCGGACCAGATTCCGCTCATCTTCAAGGAGTTCACGCAGCTCGACACGTCGCGCTCGCGGCGCTACGAGGGCGCGGGAATGGGGCTCGCGATCGTGCGCGGCCTCGTCGAGCTGTTTGGCGGCACGATCGAGACGCAAAGCCGCGTGGGCAAAGGCACGACCTTCACCGTGCGCATCCCTGTCACGCCGGTCGAGCCGCCGGCGCCCGCGGCCGTGGCCGAAGCGGCGCTGCCCGCGCGGACGGTGCCGCAGGTGCTCGTCGTCGACGACAATCCGCTCGTGCGCGATTCGCTGTGCGAGATGGTTGCGCACATGGGCTACCGCGCGCTCGCGGCCGGCGACGCCGACAGCGCGCTCGCGCTGCTCGCGCACGAGGCGTGCGACGTGGTGCTGCTCGACCTGCATATGCCGGGGCGCGACGGCTACGACTTCGTGGCGGGGCTCGAAAACGCGCAGGACGTGCTTGCGCGGCCGCGCGTGATTGCAGTGAGCGCCGACGTGGCGGGGCTCGCGGCGCTGCCTGAGGACGCGCTGGGCTGTGAGGGCGCACTGTTTTTTGATCGGCTTACGAAGCCGGTGCATTACGAGGTGCTGCGCGCGGCGTTGCAGCGGGCGTTGAGTGTGCCGCGGGCGGCGGTTTGACTGTGTGTGGCCCGTCGCATAAAGCCAGCAAAAAAACGCCGCGCGCCGGGCGCCCCTCACCCTCGATTGAGCCGCTTCGAAAGATCGGCAACAAGAATCGCCATGCGCGCCGGTTTTTCATAGCACGCGACGTTGTAATGGCGCACGACCAGGCTGATCTCCGACTCGCTGGCCTTGCCGGTCAGCAGTTCGCCGGTGAGCACGAAGATCGGCGCGTCGGGGTTTTCGGAGGCGCGCACGCTGCGGATCGCCTCGGCGGCGGTCTGGCTGCCGAACAGCCAGTCGATCACCACGCCGTCGAACACGTTGCTCTCGAGCGCTTCGTTGAACGCCGCGAGGCCGTACAGCGCGAGCGCCGTGTAGCCGCTGTGCTCGAGGTAGTCGCGCAGGTTGTCGGCGGAGGAGCGGTCGTCGTCCACGACGGCGATGAGCGGTTTGTCAGACTCGGCGCGGCGCGGGTAGATCTCGATCTTGTGGACTTCTCGCGCGTTCTGGTAAAGCGCGCCGTCCGGGCGCACCACGCGCCACTGGCCCTGCTTTTCGTAGGCGACGAAGTCGGGGCGGCTGCCCGCCTCGACCGGTGCGCCGATCCACGCGGTGCATGGCAGCTCGGCGGCGCTCACGCAGAGCATGGCCTCCTGAGCGCTCGCCCCGACCATGCCGGGGTCGAGCAACTGCGCGCCGAACAACTGGCCCGCGGGTTCGCCGAACGCTTCGGCCACTTTCTTGATCTGCGCGAGCGTCCACGGGCTGTTGCCGCGCAGCTTGCGGTGCCCCTGTGAAAAGCTCAGCTCAAGAATCCGGCACAGCTCGGTCGTTTGCTGACGCTTGCCGATCCCGTGACGGCTCATCAGCTCGCGTACGCGCTCCGCCACCGAGGCCGAGTCGGTTGTGTATGCAACGTTCGACATACTGCTCAAAAGGGGATTCGTGGATTCGGTTTCTGATTGATCATGCCGTGGCGCTGCAGGGCCGGTATGACCGGACCTCGCGCGGCCTGCACACGGCCTGCACGCGGCCTGCACGCGGGAGCACGATATTCTAAACGCATAAATTGCCAAACGGCGGCGCTATTTTAGCGAAATGTAATGCGGCGCCGGATAACGGGAATGTAAGCGTATATTCGACGGCGTTTACGCCCGGCTTTCGATATCCGCGGCGTTGCGGGGACGACGCGCGGCTGCGAAGATGCACGATTTTGAACGCCGTGCGTTCGCGCGCGGAGGATCAACCATACTGCGGCGAGGGGTATCGCTTGGACGATGTGCGCAACGGCGGGACATGGCGGCATGAGGGCGTGCCGTATTACAGCCAGTGGGGCAGCGCCGACTGGGTGGCACCCATCGTCGAGCGCGGCGCCGACCCGTGCGAGGACCCGCACTGGCGCGCGAGCGGCTTCACCGAGGCCGACGCCTATCGCTTCTGGGCCAGGCGTCTGTGCGGCCTGACCTGCCTCGAATCGGCGCTCGACTATTGGGGCGTCGCGCATGCGCCGCGCGCGCAGATGCTGGAAGAGGCGTTGCGGCACGGCGTGTATCGCGTGCGCGAAGATGGCGGGGTGGACGGGTTGATCTACCGTCCGTTCGCCGCATGGGTGGAAGCCGCGTTTGGCGTGCGCGTGGAGGTGATGACCGACGAGGGCATCGAGGCGAGCGCCGCGCGCATCGATGCCGACACGCTCGCCATCGTCTCCGTGAGCCCCGAAATCCGCTATCCCTCGCGGATGCACCCCGGCCAGGGCGGCCACCTGATCCTGCTGCACGGACGCGGCGACGGCGGCGTCTGGTTCCACAATCCCTCCGGCATCGCGCCGTATCAGGCGGATGCCTGGCTGCCTTATGAGACGGTCGCGCGGTTTCACGCGCGGCGGGGCATGGCGCTTGCCCGGCCGCGCTGAAGGCGCGCCGGCGTCAGGCCGTCACTGGCTGCAGTCCCTCCAGCAGCTGTCTCACCCGCGAGAGATCGCGGTTGATCGCGCCCGCGTCCTCGAACAGCTCCGCGAGCCAGTCGACGAATACGCGCACGCGCGGCGACAGCTGGCGCGACTTCACGAACGCCACCGATACGGGCGTGGGCAGCGGCTTCCACCGCGGCAGCACCTCTTGCAGCGCACCGCTGTCGAGGTACGGCTGCGCCGCGAGCAGCGGCGGCTGGATGAGACCATAGCCCTGCAGACCGCAGGTGAGGTAGGCGAACTCGTCGGAGACATGGACGAACCCGTCCACCTTCACCTTGGTCGGGCTGCCGTCCACTTCGAAGTCGAACTCGAACGGGCGGCCCGTGAGCGGCGAGAGGAAGTTGACGACCGGATGCCGCGCGAGATCGTCGAGCGTTTGCGGCGCGCCGTGCCGCTCGAGGTACGCGGGGCTCGCGCAGGTCACGTGCTCCAGCACGCCGAGGCGCCGCGCCGCGAGGCCCGAGTCGGGCAGTTCGCCGAGCTGGATGCTGCAATCCACGCCTTCCCCGACGAGATCGACGTTGCGCAGGCTCACGCCGATCGCGAGGTCGATCTGCGGATAGCGCGCGTGGAAGGCGTCGAGCGCGGGCAGCACGATCGCGTTGGCGATGAGGCCCGGCATCTCCACGCGCAAGCGGCCGCCGATCGCGCCGGGCGACTGGCGCACGCTCGCTTCGGCATCGTCGATGTCGGCGAGGATCTGCGAGGCGCGTTCGTAATACGCGGCGCCTTCGGGCGTAAGCGAAAGGCGCCGCGTCGTGCGCACGAGCAATTGCGTGCCGAGCAGCGACTCGAGGTTCTGCATCAGCGTGGTGGCGCTGGCGCGCGGCATATCGAGCGACTGCGCGGCTTTGGTGAAACTATTGGTGTCGACGATGCGCACGAACGTGCGCATCGCCTGGATGCGGTCGATCACGGGCGAGCTCCTGAGAATGGGCTTGTGGCTTGAACGAAATCCGCGCAGCTGCAGAAAAAGGGTGAGCCGCGTAGCGACGCAGGCGCTTCGCGGTGCCGGCGTCTCGCGGAAAGCGACGCTCAGCGGTTAAACGGCGATGACGATCGGATGGCGGCGCCCGCGGGCGCCGGCTCGACTACGGGAGGCCAAAAAGGAGACCTCGAAGGGGAAGGGCTGGCGGGCCATCCGGAATGGATGGCCCGGCGGGGCAGGGCGTTACGTCCGGATGCGCGGGTCTGGTTGCCCGCGCGGCGTGCGCGTTACTTGCGCAGCGAATCGAGGTCGATCACGAAGCGGTACTTCACATCGCTCTTGAGCATGCGCTCATAGGCGTTGTTGATGTCCTGCATCTTGATCATTTCGATATCCGACGTAATGCCATGCTTGCCGCAGAAGTCCAGCATTTCCTGGGTTTCTGCAATGCCGCCGATCAGCGAGCCCGCCAGACGGCGGCGCTTCATGATCAGGTTGAACACTTGCGGCGACGGGTGATCGTGCTCGGGCGCGCCCACCAGCGTCATCGTGCCGTCGCGGCGCAGCAGCTCGATGAACGGGTTGAGGTCGTGCTGCGCGGCCACGGTGTTCACGATCAGGTCGAAGCTGTTGGCGTGCGCTTTCATCTGCTCCGGGTCTTTCGAGATCACCACTTCGTCCGCGCCGAGGCGCTTGCCGTCTTCGATCTTCGAGGGCGACGTGGTGAACAGCACCACATGCGCGCCCATGGCATGCGCGAGCTTCACGCCCATGTGGCCGAGGCCGCCGAGACCCACGATGCCGACTTTCTTGCCGGGGCCCGCGCCCCACGTGCGCAGCGGCGAGTACGTGGTGATGCCCGCGCACAGCAGCGGCGCGGCCGCGGCGGCATCGAGGTTTTCCGGCACGCGCAGCACGAACGCTTCGTCCACCACCAGCTGCGTGGAGTAGCCGCCGTACGTGATGTCGCCGCTCACGCGGTCGGCGCCGTTATAGGTGCCGACCCAGCCGTTCTCGCAATACTGTTCGAGGCCTTCGGCGCAGCTCGGGCAGGTGCGGCACGAGTCGACGAGACAGCCCACGCCAACGAGTTCGCCCACCTTGTACTTCGTGACGCCCTTGCCGGTTTCGGTCACGCGGCCAACGATCTCGTGGCCCGGCACGACCGGATAAATCGTGTTGCGCCATTCGTCGCGCGCCTGGTGGAGGTCGGAGTGGCACACGCCGCAGAACAGCACGTCGATACGGACGTCGAGTTCGCGCAGGTCGCGGCGCTGGAATTCGAACGGGGCGAGCGGCGAGGCGGCGTCGCGGGCGGCGTATCCGTAGGTTGGGTACATGGGGTGGCTCTCCTCTGGTGCGTGGCGGTTGCGGCAGGGTTCCCATCGTAAGGACCGGGACCCACCCAGGGAATACCTGAAGCTATCGAAGGCTTGCCTGATTCTCCTGGCGCGCAGCACATCCACGAGTTCGGTGATAGATTGGCAAGCCTGTTTCTCTGCCTGACTCCATCTTTTAGGGCACAACCGATATGGGCTACGTCAAAACCCTCGCCGCGGCGGCCATCGCGCCGGCGGCCGCCACGCAGGCGCGCACGGTCGACCTGCTCATGCAACTCACGCAGCGCGACGGCGTGCACGCCACAGCGGTCGAAGGCGTGCGGCTCTACCGCGGCAGCGAAAGCCATCCGCGCCAGCCGGTCATGTACGAGCCGAGCATTTTCATCGTCTGCCAGGGGCGCAAGCGCGGCTTTCTCGGCGACCAGGTGTTCATCTACGACGCCCAGCAATACCTGGTCCTCTCGGTGCCGATGCCGTTCGAATGCGAGACCGAGGCGAGCCCCGAAAAGCCGATTCTCGCCATTTCGATCCGCGTCGATCTCACGACCGTCGCCGAACTGCTCATGGCGCTCGACGACCCGCGCCGCGCGGTATCCGAACCCTCGGGAATCTACGCCACGCCACTCGACGCCACGCTCTCGAACGCCGTGCTGCGCTTGCTCGAAGCGCTCGCGCAGCCGCACGAGGCGCGCATTCTCGGCCCTTCGATCGTGCGCGAGATCTGCTACCGCGTGCTCATGGGCGAGCAGGGCGACGCGATTCGCGCGGCGCTCACGCATCAGCATCACTTCGGGCGTATCGCGAAGGCGCTGCGGCGCATTCACACCGACTACCGCGGCGACCTCGACGTCGAAACGCTCGCCTCCGAGGCGGGCATGAGCCTCGCCGTCTTTCACGCGCACTTCAAGGCCGTCACCTCGACGTCGCCCATGCAGTACGTGAAGACCACGCGCCTGCATCATGCGCGTCTCCTGATCACGCACGACGGCCTGACCGTGAGCGCGGCGGCCACGCGCGTGGGCTACGAAAGCGCGTCGCAGTTCAGCCGCGAGTTCAAGCGCCTCTTTGGCATGAGCCCTGCCGACCAGATGCGCCGGGCGCGCGACACCGCGGCGGCGGCCGCGCCGCGCGTCGAGGTGTTGCCGCCGCGCTATGTGACGGCCGTGTGAAGTCCGCGCGCGGGCGCTGCGGGATTCGATTCGCAGATCGAAACAACGACGCAAGGGTGACACGACCATGAAGCCATGTCTGCTGGTCCTGATACGGCTTGCCGATGAAGACCTCGCCGGGTTTGGCGAACAATTCGACGTGATCTACGCGCCCGATGACGCTGCGCGCGCCGAAGCGGTCGCGCAGCGCGGCAAGGACGTGCGCGTGGTGCTCACCAACGGCACGACGGGCCTCACCGCAGACGAAATCGACTGCATGCCCGCGCTCGAACTGGCGGGCGCGCTTGGCGCCGGCTATGAGAATATCGCGCTCGACCACGCACGCGAGCGCGGCATTGCGCTGTGCAATGGCGCGGGCGTCAACGCCGACTGTGTGGCCGACCATGCGCTCGCGCTGCTGCTCGCGGCCGTGCGAGCCGTGCCGCAGTTCGACGCCGCCTGCCGCTCGGGTGTCTGGCGCGACGCGCTGCCCATGCGTCCCACGGTTTCGGGGCGGCGGCTCGGCATTGTCGGCTACGGGCATATCGGCGAGAAGGTCGCGCGGCGCGCCGCGGGCTTCGGCATGGAACTCGGCTATCACAACCGCAGGCCGCGCGAAGGCGTGGAGGCGCGCTACTTCGAGAGTGTGACGGCGCTCGCGCAATGGAGCGACTTTCTCGTGGTCGCGACGCCGGGCGGCGCGCAAACGCAGCATCTGATCGACCGCGCCGTGATCGATGCATTGGGGCCGCAGGGTTTTCTCGTCAACGTGTCGCGCGGCAGCGTGGTCGATACGGCCGCGCTTGCCCTCGCCCTGAGGGCGGGAACGCTGGGCGGCGCGGGGCTCGACGTCTACGAGGGCGAGCCGCAGCCGCCCGCTGCGCTCATCGCGTTAGAGAACATCGTGCTTACGCCGCACGTGGCCGGCGCGTCGCCCGACGTTCGCTTCGCCACGGTGCGTCACTTCGCCGAAAACGCGGCGCGCCACTTCGCGGGCGAAGCGCTGCTCACACCGCTTTGAAGGCGGGCGCCGGGGGCTTTTAGCGCCCGCGTGCGCCGCCTCGTGTATGCGGGCCGTGCGCGGGCGCCGGCGGCGCATGACGTATCATTCCTTCTGTGCGAGCCACAATCGCTGTTCGAGCGGCCGCTAATGACCACAATGGCCATGAACCTGGCGCGCCACCCTGCCTGATTCGCACATCTGGGCCGTGACGCCGGGGCGGTGATATCGAAGGCTCAAAAATGAAAACGCTGATTGGCGCGCTGCACGAGCACGCGGCCCACGTGGTGAACCGGTTCTACGAGGAGCTGGGTCGCTTGCCCAAATCCCGCCGCATCCTCGAAATGCTTTCGGCGGCGGAACTCGCGCACCTCAAGGCGCGGCAGATCCAGAATCTTCTTGCTCTCGCCAGTGTCGGCCTGAGCGCGCGCGAGCACGAGGACATGGCGCAGCGCATTGGCCGCATTCATGCCATTGTCGGGCTCGACAAGGAAGAACTCGTGCGCAGCCGCGGCATTCTTCAGGAGCTGATCTACGCGGACATTGGCCGCATGGTGAGCACGCAACAACTCTCGCTCTACGCGCGCCGGCTGACTGCCGACCTCGCGTGGCAACTCAAGGCGTATCAGGCCGTCCAGGACTCGCAGCAGGAGGCGCTGTTGCGCATCACGCGCCTTGTGTGGGAAGCGGGCAGCTACACGAATTTCATCGACCAGGTGATCGCCGCGCTGGCGGCGCACGACGAAGTGAGCGCCTGCACCATCGGCCGCCCCGATGAAGCGGGCATTTTTCACTTCGAGGCCGGCGCGGGCGGCAAGACGGAAGGCGGCATGCTCAACGTGCTCGCCGCGCACGATCAGGAAATCAGTGTGCGCGCCGACCACCCGCAAGGGCAGGGGGGCATTGGGCGCGCCTGGCGCAGCGGCAAGCCCGAGCGCGTGGTCAACTACCAGACCGATCCGCTCGTGGCGCCGTGGCGCGATCTCGCCGCGCGCGAAGGCGTGCGCTCTTCGGTGGCGATACCGCTGGCCGCGCCCGGGCAGCCGCCGCTCGCCGTACTGAGTTTGTACAGCGCGTTTCCGGGCGGCTTCGTCGGGCCCGATCAGGTGGCCTTCGTCGATTTGCTGCAAACGCTGCTCGGTTGCGCCGCGATGCGCATCGCCGCCAACGACGGCCTGGGCGCCGCAGTGCCGGTGAGCGTGCGCCAGCATTGGGCAGCGCTTGTGCGCACCGGTGCGCTGGAAATGCACTATCAGCCGCTGCTCAGCCTCGCAACGGGCAGGGCGGCCAAGGTCGAAGCGCTGGCGCGTCTGCGCGACGGCGAGCGCCTGCTCGTGCCCGACGAGTTTCTTTCGGCGCTCTCCTCCGACGATCTGCTCGCGCTCTTCGCACGCGGCATCGACCAGGCGCTCGCCGACCGCGGACGCTGGTACGCCCAGGGCCGCGACCTCGACGTCTCGATCAACTTGCCGCCGGCGGCGCTCAACGACATCCGCTATTACGATGCCACCCGCACCGCGCTGGCCGCGCACGGTTGCCCGGCCGCGCGGCTCACGCTGGAAGTTCTGGAGAACGAAGCCCTGTCGCTGAGCCAGGGGCAGCGCGCCATTCTCGCGAAGTTCCGGGAGTTGGGCGTGCTGCTCGCGCAGGACGATCTCGGCGCCGGGCATAGCGGCCTCACGCGTCTGCGGGAATTGCCGTTCGACTGGATCAAGCTCGACCGCGAGATGGTGAAGGTGAGCGGCGGCGACGCGCTCAATACGCTGCGCGTGATCTACCAGTTGACGCGCCTCGGTCATTCGCTGGGACGACGCGTGCTCGCCGAAGGCGTCGATACGCTCGACCTCCTTCGCGCGCTCGCCATTCTCGGCGTGGACGGCGCGCAAGGTTATGGCATCGCGAGGCCGATGGAAGGCGCGCGCCTCATCGAATGGCTCGACACGACGCCGGCCTTCGCCGCGACCGCGAACGTCGAAGGCGGCGCCGCAACGGAGAGCCTGCTTGCGCGGCTCGCCCGCTTCGTGATCTGGGAAGAGCGCATGCTCATGATCGCGGCGGTGCCCGAAGCGGCACAAGACCTCTTGCGCGCCTTGACGCGCGAAGCAGGCGAGAGCGGCAGCGTAGCGCTCGCGCAGTCGCTGGCGGGCCTTGGCGATATCTTGCCGGCCGGCTCGCAACGCGATGCGTTGCACCGGCAGGTGGTGGGCGCGCTGTTGACCGAAGGCCCGAACAGCGAAGCATGGCGCGTGGCGCTGAACGGGGTGATCGAGGCCATTGCGACGGCCGGGTAGCAGGGCGTCAATCCTGCAACGCAAGCCCCGCATCGCTTTGTGCGGCCGACGGCTGCTTGCGCTGCAGCACCGCGATACACACGAGCGAAATGGCCGCCAACGCGCTGTAGAACAGGGCCAGCGGCCACCACTGGCCGGGATAGCCGTGCGCGAGCAGCGTGCCGACGAGCGGCGTGAGGCCGCCCGCGAGCGCCGCGCAACATTGGTAGGAAATCGAAATAGCCGAGTAGCGCACGCGTACCGGGAACGCGTTCGTCATGAAGCCCGCCATCACCGCGTACGAACTGCACATGCACATCACGGCAATGGCAATGCCGGCTACGATGGCGACCGGCCGGCCGGTGGAGACGAGCACGAACATCGGATAAGGCGAAATCATGGCCAGTGCGGCGGCCAGCACGAGGAACCGACCGGCGCCCACGCGCTGGGCAAACCAGCCGGAAAAGAGCTGGGTAAAAAGCTGGATGAACGCGACGACGAACAGGCAGTCGAGAATCAGCTCGCGGTCGAGCCCGAGCGTTTGCGTGGTGTAGTTGAGCATGAAGGTATTGACGAACCACGCGCCCGCCACGCCGATCACATTCGCGCCGAGGCATAGCAGCACGGCGCGCCACGAATCGCGCAGCACTTCGACGACCGGTATCGCGGCGGTACGGCGCTGCGTCCTGATCGCCTCGAATTCCGGCGACTCGCCCACGCCCGAGCGGATCAGCAGGCCCACCACGAGCAGCACCGCGCTCGCGATGAACGGCAAGCGCCAGCCCCAGGAAAAGAGCGCGTCCCGCTCGAGATGCGCGACGCTGCGAAACGCCAGCAGCGCGAGAATCAGGCCGGCCGGGCTGCCGAGTTGGGCAAACGAGGCGAGAAACGTGCGCTTTTCCCTCGGCGCGTGCTCGCCCGCCATGAGCACCGCCCCGCCCCATTCGCCGCCGATCGCAATGCCTTGCGCCACGCGCAGCAGCACGAGGAGCGCCGGGGCGAGCGCGCCGGCGCTCGCATAGGTCGGCAGAAAGCCGATGCCCACGGTGCCGGCGCCCATAATCGACAGTGTCGCGACGAGCGCCTTCTTGCGGCCGATGCGGTCGCCCAGATGCCCGAACACGAGCCCGCCGAAGGGGCGCGCGAAGAAGCCCACGGCGAAGGTGCCGAACGACGCGAGCGTGCTGTAGAACGGCTCGTGGGAGGGGAAAAACAGTTTGCCGAAAATGAGCGCCGAAGCGGTGGCATAGATATAAAAGTCGTACCACTCGATGGTGGTGCCGACAAAGGCGGCGAGCGAAGCGCGGGCGGGCTGGCGCGCAGGGGGGGTGCCGGGGCGGGTCATGCGTGTCTCCTTGATCGGGGTGAGCCGGCTTGGGCCGGTCTGTATTCCGCGGTCTGTATTCCGTTGAGGTCGGATGGAATGCTAGGTGCTTGGAATCGTTTCGGCTTCCTTGACAATACCGGCTTCGAAAAGCCGTTGCTGGGTATCGGCGTCGATGCCGAGTGCGTCCATCACGGCGCGCGTGTCGGCGCCGAGCGCTGGCGCTCGCGTGCGGTAGGTGGGCGGCGTGCGCGAGAGCTTCACGGGCGCGCCCGTGCCGCGATAGCCTTCCATCTCGACGATCATCCGGCGGTGCAGCGTGTGGGGATGCGCGGCCACGGCGTCGACGGTCTGCACGGGGCCGCACGGCACGCCGGCGCGGATCAGGTCGCGCGCGAGCGGCTCGCATTCGTGCGCGGTGAGCCGCGCTTCGAGCGCGGCCTTGAGTTCCGGCCGATGCGCACAGCGGCTGCGGTTGTCGGCGAAACGCGGGTCGTCGGCGAGGCCGGGCACGCCCAGGTGCGCGCAGAGCTTCGCGAACTGGCGGTCGTTGCCCACCGCGAGGAAGATCGGCGCGCTGAGCGTCGCGTAGCTGTCGTACGGCGCGATGTTCGGGTGCGCGTTGCCGCTGCGCTGCGGCGTGCGGCCATTGCCGAAAAAGTTCGGCAAATGCGGATGCAGGAGCGACACGCCGCAATCGTAAAGTGCGATATCCACCGACTGCCCGAGGCCGCTCTTTTCGCGTTCTGCCAGTGCGAGCAGAATGCCGGCGAGCGCGTTCAGACCCGTGACCATGTCCACAATCGGCAGGCCGATGCGCAGCGCGGGCCCGTCGTGCTCGCCGTTCACGCTCATCAGGCCCGCCATCGCCTGAATCACGGCGTCGTAGCCTGGCAGGCCGCCGAGCGGGCCGTCGGGACCGAAGCCAGAAATCGCACAGTGAATCAGGCGGGGAAAACGCGGGCGCAGATCGCGCTCGTAGTCCATGCCCCAGCGCGCGAGCGTGCCCGGCTTGAAGTTTTCGACCAGCACGTCCGCGCCTTCGAGCAGCTGCCACAGAATCGCGCGGCCTTCCTCGCGCGCGAGATCGACGGCGATGCCCTGCTTGTTGCGGTTCACGCCAACATAGTACGACGCCGTATCGCCGACGAAGGGCGGGCCCCAGCCGCGCGTTTCGTCGCCGTCGGGCGGCTCGAGCTTGATGACTTCGGCGCCGTGATCGGCGAGCGCCTGGGTGCAGTACGGACCGCCCAGCACGCGGCTCAGATCGATCACGCGCAGTCCGTGCAGCGCGCCGTTCACCGTGGTTGCTGGGGACTCCTTTGTTGGGTTCATCGTGCGTCGCCCCGGTGTGCTGGAATCGGTTGCATGGCTTGATCGAGCGTCAGCGCTCGTTCGTCCACGAGCGCGCGCAGCGTCGCGGCGTGTTCGTCGCGTTCGTCGAGCGCGAGCGGGTCGCGCGGCAGCAGCTTGTGGCGCACGAGCAGGTGCGCGAATGCGAGGCGCCGGTAATCCCGGGCGCCGCGCGAAATCTGCGCGGCTTCGCAGGCCATAAGGGCCGCCGTTGTGGCGTGATAGAGCGCGCTCGCGGCCTGGCGCACCGATTCGTCGCGGCCGCATTCGGCCACGCTCGCGAGCGCCGCGCCCGCGCGGTCGAACACGTCGCGCAGAAGCGCCGTACTTGTCTCAGGCAGCCCGCTTTGCGCCAGTTCCGCATGCACGTGCTGCGTCAACGCATCGAGCGCGCCTTCGCGCTTCGCCGCGCGCGCGACGTCGAGCGCGACGATATTGCTCGTGCCTTCCCAGATCGAGCCGAGATGCGCGTCGCGCACGAGGCGCGGATCGCTCCACTCCTCGATATAGCCCACGCCGCCGCGCACTTCCATGGCGTCGCCGGTGACGCGGCGCGCGTCGCGGCAGGCGCGGAACTTGATGAGCGGCGTGAGGATGCGCACGCACTTTGCCGCGAGTTCGTCGCCTGTATCGGCTCGTGCGAGCAGCGTAGCAATGCGCATGAACATCGAGCGCGCCTGCTCGGCGGGCAGCATCATCTTGAGCAGTTGACGCTGCATCAGCGGCATTTCGATGAGCTTGCAGCCGAACGCCTCGCGGTTGCGCGCCACGTGCAGCGCCTCGGTCACGGCGCGGCGCATGAGGCCCGCCGCGCGCACGCCGTTCGACAGCCGCGACATGTTGATCATGTCCGCCATCTGATGAAAGCCGCGGCCCACCTCGCCGATCAGGTAGGCCTGCGCGCCTTCCAGCGCGATCTCGCCGCTCGCCATCGAGCGGCTGCCGAGCTTGTCCTTCAGGCGCACGATGCGATAGGCGTTGCGCGTGCCGTCGGGGAGCGTCTTCGGCAGCAGGAAGAGCGCGAGGCCCTTGATGCCGGGCGGCGCGTCGTCGGGGCGCGCGAGCACCATCGCGAGATCGGCGTCGGCGTTCGAGCAGAACCACTTGTCGCCGTACAGACGCCACACGTCTTCGCCATTCGCGTCGCGCTCGCGCGTGGCGCGGGTGGCGATGCGCGCGACGTCCGAGCCCGCTGCCTGCTCGGTCATGAACATCGCGCCCTGGTAGAGCGTGTCGAAGTCCTGCGAGGCGAGCATCGGCAAATAGCGCGCAACGAGTTCGGGCGAGCCGAAGCGGCGCAGCGTGCGCGTGAGCGAGTCGGTCATGCTCACCGGGCAGCACAGGCCGAACTCGGCCTGCACGAACAAATAGGTGAGCGCGTATTTGACGAGCGGCGCGGGTGCGTTCGCGCGATGGCTCATGGCCGCGAGGCCAAGCTCCGCGTAGGCGACGCGTTCGAGCGCCACGTAGTCGGGATGCTTGTCGATGCGCTGGATCGCTGCGCCGCTGCGCGTGCGCTGTTCGAGCGTGGGCGGGTGCTTGTCGGCGACCAGCGCGAGCGCGTCGAGCTCTTCGGAGGCGCGCTGGCCGAGCGCGACGAGGCGCGGTTCGATTGCGCCGAAAGCAGCATCGCCGAGATAGCTGCGCAAAAGGGGCGCGAAGCCGGGGTCGCTCGTATAGAAGTTGATGCCGCGGCTGTCGGGGATGTTGGCCGAGCCGCTTGCCGCGGGGGCCTGCGCGGCCGGTGCGGACCGGGTGGCGAAGGGGGGGCGATCGCTCATCGTGTGCTGTCTCCATGCTGTTTTACTCTGCGATTCGGCGTAGCTTAGGCACGGCTTCGATAACCGTCCAATACAACCGATGTCATGTACGATAAATGCCATCTATCGATGGAACGACCAAGGAGCCTGCGATGGAACTCAAGCAACTGCGCTATTTCGTGGCGGTGGCCGAAGAGCTGCACTTCGGGCGCGCGGCGCGCCGGCTCTTCATTTCGCAACCGGCGCTGAGCTTTGACATCCGCAAGTTCGAGGAGCAGCTAGGCGTGCAACTGCTCGAGCGCACCAACAAGGCGGTCGCGCTGACCAACGCCGGCACTGTGCTGCTCGAAGAGGCGCGGCGGCTGCTGGCGCAGGCCGACGAGGTGCGGCGCATCGCGGCGCGCTCCGCGCACGGGCTGGCGGGGCGGCTGCGCATCGGGTTCGTCAATTCGATGCTTTATCGCGGGCTGCCGGAAGCGGTGCGGCGTTTCGAGGCCGATCATCCCGCCGTGGAAGTGGTGCTGCGCGAGATGAACACCGCCGAGCAGGTGCAGGCGCTCCAGCGCCTGCAGATCGATCTCGGCTTCGCGCATTGGGGGCGCTTTCCGGCCGAGGTGCAATCGGAACGGTTGTTTTCCGAGCCGTTTCTGTGTTGTCTGCCGCAAGGGCATCGGCTTGCGCGCAGGCGCCGCATCGAACTTGGCACGCTCGCGCGCGAACCGTTCATCCTGTTCCCACGCTCGGTGTCGCCGCATTATCACGACCAGATCATCGCGACCTGCGTGGAGGCCGGATTCAGCCCGCAGATTCGCCACGAAGCGCGGCTCTGGCAAACCGTCGTGACGATGGTGGAGTTCGGCATGGGCGTCGCGCTCGTGCCCGCCGCGCTCGGGGCTACGGGCGGCGGGCGCGTGGTCTTTCGCCAGTTGGCTAGCAATCCTTATGAATCGCAGGTGCTAAGGCTCTTGCGTAGTGGCGAGGCGAACGCACTGGCGCAGGGGTTTGCGGGCTATCTTGGGGGCGAAAGGAAAACAGGGGGGACGCCACGCCCGTGAGTGGCACCAAAAACGGGTCCAGTGAACGGCGCCCTCACCGGCATCTCTGTAAATAGTCTGCTTGACGGATTGTATGACAGGAATATAATCCGTCAACAAGCGGACGGTCTGCCGTCTGGAGAAGGCGGCCGCGAGCCGGCCAGAAAAGCCAACCTTACGGAGACAGCACCATGCAGACGGATGCCAGCATTGGAGGGCGCCTCGACAAACTTCCCTTGTCGGGCTTCCATTGGCGCCTGCTGGGGCTGATCGCGGCCGGCATGTACTTCGATTCGTTCGACATCTACATTGCCGGCGCGGTGCTTGCAGCAATGGTTCACAGCGGCGAGTCCACGCTGGGTCAGAACGCGACGTTCGTCTCCGTCACCTTCATCGGCATGATGACGGGCGCGTGGCTCTCCGGCGTACTCGGCGACCGCTTCGGACGCCGCTTCTGCTATCAGTTCAACCTCGGCATCTACGGCTTCGCATCGATTGCCGCGGCGCTCGCGCCGTCGATCGACTGGCTGATCTTTTTCCGTCTCGTGATGGGGATCGGCATGGGCGCGGAAATCGTCGTCGGATACGGCACGCTCAGCGAATTCATTCCTGCTGGCTGGCGCGGCCGCTTTGGCACGATCCTCAATCTCATCATCAACACGTCGCTGTTCCTCTCGACCTTCCTCGGCTGGCTGATCGTCCCGCAGTACGGCTGGCGCTGGATGTTCGCGATCGCGGGATGCGGCGCGCTGTTCGTCTGGTTCCTGCGCAAGTCGATGCCGGAATCGCCGCGCTGGCTCGCCTCGCGCGGACGCGCCGGCGAAGCGCGGCAAATCGTCGAGCGCATCGAGGCCGCGTGCGGCAGCCCCGTGGACCGCACAGCGAGCGCCACGGCGTCCCTCGCGCGCGAGTTCCATGCGCGCGATGCCGACGATTCGGGCCGGCTCGGCGATCTGTTCTCGCGCCGGCTGCTCACGCGCACGATCACGGCCATCACGGTTCTCGTCGCGCTCTTCACCGTCAACTACGCTTTCGTCAGCTGGATACCGACGTTCCTCGTGAAGCAGGGACACAGCGTATCGAACTCGCTCGGCATCACGGCGCTGATGTTCGCGGGCGGTCCCGTGGGTTCGCTGATCGCATTCGTCCTCGCCGAGCGCGTTGGCCGGAAGTGGGGCATTGTCCTGTTTTCACTCATCTGTGCGGGCTTCGGCGCCGCCTATCCGTTCGCGCAGTCGGCGGTGGCGATCACGGCGCTGGGCTTTGCGATCACGGCCGGCATTTACGTGCTGTCGTCGTTCAGCGTTGCCACGTATGTGCCGGAGTTGTTCCCGACGGAACTGCGGCTGCGCGGCTCGGGGCTGGCCAACACGGCGGGCCGGGCGGTCAGCATTGTCGTGCCGTATGCGGTGGCGGGCGCATTCATGCGCTTCGGCATAGCGGGCGTGCTGACGCTGATCGTCGGCACGCTGCTGATACAGGCGCTGATCGTAGGCGTGCTCGGGGTGGAAACGAAACAACGCTCGCTCGAAGCGATTGCCGCCGACGCCGCGGGCGCACCAGCGCTGGAAGGCGGCGCAAGGACCGCGGCGGAGTGAAGGGCGCCGCACGGATTTCCAAACGGATTACCAGACAAAAGGACACTTGAGACATGTCATCGCCCGCTGAGAACTACCGGATCTACGCAGTCAAGTATGCGCATTTCGAGCGCCGCTCAGGCGACAACTTTATCGGCGGCGACTCCCACGACGTGCCGATGCCGCTCGATTACTTCGTCTGGGCCGTGGTGGGCCCCACGCGCACGTTCATCGTCGATACGGGCTTCGACCAGGCGATGGCCGACAAGCGCGGCCGCACGATCACGAACACGGTCGAGCACGGGCTCAAGCAGATCGGCATTCGCGCCGGCGACGTCGAAGACGTCATCATCACGCACATGCACTACGACCACGCGGGCAATCATGCGCTGTTCCCGCGCGCGCGTTATCACCTCCAGGACCGGGAGATGGCCTATTGCACGGGCCGCTGCATGTGTCATCACGCACTGAGCCACCCGTTCGAACCCGAGGACGTGAAGTCGATGGTCGGCCGCCTGTTCGAAGGGCGCGTGCAGTTCCATGACGGCGCCTCGGAGATCGCGCCGGGATTGAGCGTGCACTGGGTCGGCGGACATACGAACGGCCTGCAGATCGTGCGCGTGCATACGCAGCGCGGCTGGGTCGTGCTGGCGTCGGACGCTTCGCACTTCTATGCGAACATGCAGGAGCATCGGCCGTTCCCCATCGTCTACAACGTCGGCGACATGATCGAAGGCTACGAAGCCGCCCACCGGCTGGCGAGCTCGCCGAACCATGTGATTCCCGGCCACGATCCCGCCGTGCTGACGCGCTATCCGTCGCATGACCGCGCGACGGAGGGCTGGATCGTGCGGCTCGATGCAGAAGCGCGCTGAGCGGGGCGGCGAGATGATCCTGAAAGGCAAGAGCGCGCTCGTCACGGGTTCGTCGAACGGCCTCGGTCTCGCGATGGCGCGGGCGCTGGCGGGCGCGGGATGCGACATCGTATTGCATGGGCTGGAAACGCCGGGGCAGATGATGCGCACGACCGACGAGCTGGAAGACGCGTTCGACGTGAACGTCGCCTATGTGCAAGCCGATCTCGCGACGCCAGCCGGCGTCGATGCGCTGATCGGCGCGGCGCAGGAACGGGTGCGCTCGCTCGACGTGCTGGTCAACAATGCCGTCGTCCGGCATTTCGCGGCCGTAGACGCATTTCCGCTCGATCACTGGAACCATGCGCTCGCCGTCAACCTCACGGCCGCGTTTCGCGCGATCCAGCGGGTGCTGCCCGGCATGCGCGAACGCGGTTGGGGCCGCATCTTCAACATGACGTCGGTGTACGGCGCGCGCGCCGTCGCCAATCGCGTCGATTACGTGACGACCAAGACGGCGCTGCTCGGACTCACGCGCTCGGTGGCGATCGAAACCCTGAGCCAGGGCATCACGTGCAACGCGATCTGTCCGGGCTCGGTGCTCACGCCGAACATCGACGGCCGTATCCACGCATTGATGGACGAGCGCGGCCTGAACCGCAGCGATGCGCTGCGCGAATTCCTCAAAGGCAAGCAGCCGACCGGCGAACTCGTCGAGGCGGCGCACGTGGGCGAGATGGTCGTGTTTCTGTGCGGGCCGGCGGCCAGCCAGATCACGGGCGCGATGATGCCGATCGAAGGAGGCTGGCTTGCAGGCTGATCCCATCGATGCACGCGCGCTGCAAAACGGCGCACTGACCCGCGCGCTCGCGCGCTTCGTGGCCGGCACGCAGTGGCGCGACGTGCCCGCCGCCGTGAGCCGCGAAGCGAAACGCTCGCTCGTCAATTACTTCGCCGTCGCGCTGGCAGGCTCGCACGATCCGACGCTCGACAAGGCCGTGTCCGTCTATGGCCGCTTTCGCGCCGGCAACGACGCGACGCTCGTCGGCCGCAGCGAACGCACCGATATGCTGAACGCGGCCGCGCTCAACGCGATGAGCGCGAACGTCTACGACTTCGACGACACGCATATCCCGACCATTCTCCATCCCACGGCGCCCGTTGCCGCCGCGCTGTTCGCGCTCGCCGAGTCGCATGCGATGAGCGGCGAGGCGTTGCTGCTCGCATTCGTGACCGGCGTGGAAGTGGAATGCCGCATTGCTGACGCGGTGTCGCCCGAGCACTATCAGCGCGGCTGGCACATCACCTCGACGTGCGGCGTGTTCGGCGCCGCGGCCGCCGCCGCGAAGGCGCGCGGACTCGACGAAGACGCCATCGTGTGGGCGCTCGGCAATGCGTCCGCCCAGACGGGCGGTCTCGTCGAAACGCTCGGCACGATGTCGAAGAGCATCGGCGTCGGCAACGCGGCGCGCAACGGGCTGCTGTCGGCGCTGCTCGCCGAAGACGGCTTTTCCGGCCCCGTCGCGCCGCTAGAAGGCGAACGCGGCTTTCTGCGCGTGACGGCCTCGAAGCCGCACTGGCATGCGCTCACGCAAGGCCTTGGACGCGAGTGGGCGCTGCTGAAGAACACCTACAAGCCGTATCCGTGCGGCGTGGTGCTCAATCCGGTGATCGACGCGTGCCTCGAACTGCGTCGCGGCGCGCGCTGGTCCATCGACGATATCGAAGAGATCGAGCTCACGGGGCATCCGCTGCTGCGCGAGCGCACCGACCGGCCGGGCGTACGCACGGGCCGCGAATCGCAGGTCAGCGCGCAGCATGCCGTGGCCGTGGCGCTGTCGCGCGCCAAGGCGGGACTCGAAGAGTTCACCGATGCCGCCGTCGCCGATGCGTCGCTGTGCGCATTGGCGAGACGGCTGCGCTTCGTCGATAACGCTGCGTGGCCCGTGGAATCGGCGCAAGTGACGATCGTGCTGCGCTCGGGCGAGCGCCTGTCGCATCGCGTGCAGGCGGCGCGCGGCAGTCTCGCCGCGCCGCTCGCCAACGTCGAGCTGGCGGACAAGCTGCATCGGCTCGCGGCTTATGGTGGCTCGGGCATCGATGCGCAGCCGCTCGCCGACGCGCTATGGAAATTCGACGCCGAGCCCGATGCGGCCGCCGTGGTGCGTCTCACGCGCGCCCGTGGCTCGGAATAACGCAGAGACGCTTTCATTTACGAGGATTGTCATGTCGAGTAGTCAAGCATCCAGTCAACAGAGCGGTCGCCGGCTCGGTTTCATCGGCGTCGGCACGATGGGGCGGCCGATGGCGCGGCGGCTCATCGAAGCGGGCTACAGCCTCATCGTGTACGACCGCGATCAGGCGGCCGTCGCGGAACTGAAGGCGATGGGCGCGCAGGCGGCGGCATCGGTGCGGGAAGTGGCCGACAGCGCGCACACCGTGTTCACGAGCTTGCCCACGCCCGCGATCTTCAAGCAGGTCGCGCTAGGCGACGGCGGACTCATCGAAGGCAGCGCGATCAAGATCCTTGTGGATCTGTCCACGGTCGGCTCGCGCATCGAAAAGGAAGTTGCCGAAGGGCTGCTGGCAAACGGCATCGAAACCGTCGACGCTCCGGTGAGCGGCGGCGCGGCGGGCGCAGCGAAGGGCACGCTCGCGATCATGGCGGCGGGCAATCCCGCCGCGCTCGACGCTGTGCGCGGCCTGTTCGACGTGCTGGGCAAAGTCTTCGTCGTGGGCGACAAGGCCGGGCAAGGGCAGTTGCTCAAGCTGCTGAACAACATGCTGTCGTCTACGGCGTTCGCGATCACGTCCGAAGCGTTCGTCGCGGGCATGCGCGGCGGGCTGGATCCGGACGTCATGATGTCGGTGATCAATGCGGGCAGCGGCAAGAACGGCGCGACGCTCGACAAGTTTCCGAAGCACGTGCTGCCGCGTACGTTCGATTTCGGCTTTCCCGTCGGCAGCGTCTGCAAGGACATCGGTCTTGCCGTCGACGAATGCCAGGCGCTCGGCGTGCCGATGTGGGTGGGCAGCGTCGCGCGCCAGGTCTGGAATTACGCCGCGATGCAGGACGGCAGCGCGCGCGACATGACGGAACTCGTCAAGTACGTCGAGCGCTGGTCGTCCGTCGAAGGGCTTGCGGACTGAGCCGCCTTTGTTGCGACACTGCGAGCCAGAAACACAACTACGGAGAATCACATGATCGTTGAAATGCGCATTTATCACTGCGCGCCGACCCGCCTGCCGGCTTTGCTCGACCGTTTCACGTCCACCACGCTGGGCTTTTTCGAAAAGTACGGCATCGAGCAGATCGGCTTCTGGACCACGCTGATCGGGCCCAGCAACCATGCGCTGACTTACATGCTGAAATGGGAAAGCCTCGCTGAGCGCGAGCAGAAGTGGAACGCGTTTCAGGCCGACGCCGAGTGGATCGCGAAGCGCGCCGCGACGGAAGCAGAGAGGCCGATCGTCGAGCGCATCGAGAATCACTTCCTGACACCGACCGCGTTTTCCGCGCTGCGCTAGGAGAGGAATGTCATGACGCAACCTCAGCGAATCGGTTTCATCGGGCTCGGCATGATGGGCGCGCCGATGGTGCAGTGCCTCGTCAACGCCGGCTTCGGCCTCTTCATCGACGACGCCGACGCCGCGCGCGCCGACGCGCTCGCTGCGCAAACGGGCGCACAGCGTCTGGGCAAGGACAATGCTGCGTCGCTCGACGCGTTGATCACGATGCTGCCGAATTCGGCCATCGTCGAAAGCGTGCTGCTCGGCGACGGCGCGGATGGCTGGGCGAGCCTGCTCACGAAGGGTGCCGCCGTGATCGACATGAGCTCGTCGGAGCCCGAACGCTCGCGCAAGCTCGGTTCGGTGCTCGAAGAGCGCGGTCTCGCGTATCTCGATGCGCCCGTGTCGGGCGGGGTGAAGAAAGCGAAGGAGGGCACGCTGGCGATTCTGGTCGGCGGCAACGCGGACGAGCTCGCCCGATGCAAGCCCGTGCTCGAGGCGATGGGCAAGAGCATTCTGCATATCGGCGGCGCGGGCGCGGGACATGCGGCCAAGGCGCTGAACAACTATGTGTCGGCGGCGGGTCTGGCCGCCACGGTCGAGGCGCTGCACGTCGCGCAACGCTTCGGCATCGAGCCGGACGTGATGACGGACGTGCTGAACGCATCGTCGGGACGCAGCAACACCTCGGAAAACAAGGTGAAGCCGTTCATGCTGAGCGGCACGTTCGCCTCCGGCTTCGCGTTGCAGTTGATGAACAAGGATCTGAAGATCGCCCGCGCGCTCGCGCAGTCGGTCGGCTATCCCATGACGCTCGGCATGACCTGCACGGCAATGTGGGACGAAGCCGCGCAACGTTCGACGCCCGCGACCGACCACACCGAAATGTACCGCCTGCTCGATGGCGACGCGTCCTGATCTTTCTGCCTTGGAGCCTGCCATGTCACATGCAGCGCAGTTTTATATCGACGGACGCTGGGTCGAGCCCGCGTCCCCCCGATGGTTCGACGTCGTCGATCCGTCCACGGAAGCGCCGTTCGAGCGCCTCGCACTCGGCAATGCGCAAGACGTCGATCGCGCCGTGGCCGCTGCGCGCCGCGCGTTTCCCGCGTGGTCCGCGACGAGCGTGGCCGAGCGCGTCGCGATGCTGCGGCGCGTGCTCGGCATCTACGAGCGCCACTACGAAGAATTCGCGCAGGCGATGCGCCGCGAGATGGGCGCGCCTATCGCGTTCGCGCGCAGCGGCCAGGCGGCGCGCGGCCCGGCGCACCTGAATGCGCTGATCGACGTGCTCGAGCGCTTCGAGTTCGAAGAGCAGCGCGGCAACACGCGTGTCGTGCTCGAAGCGATCGGCGTGTGCGGACTGATCACGCCGTGGAATTGGCCCGTGAACCAGATCGTCGTGAAGATCGCGCCGGCGCTCGCGGCCGGTTGCACGATGGTGCTCAAGCCCAGCGAATATTCGCCGCTTAGCGCGCTGCTGTTCGCCGAAGTACTCGACGAAGCGCAACTGCCCGCAGGCGTGTTCAATCTCGTGAACGGGGATGGACCCGGTGTTGGCGAGGCGCTTGCTGCGCACCCGGATATCGATATGGTGTCGTTCACGGGTTCGACGCGCGCGGGCGTGCTGGTCGCGCAATCGGCGGCGCCGACGGTCAAGCGCGTGGCGCAGGAGCTGGGCGGCAAGTCCGCGAACATCCTGCTCGATGACGTCGACCTCGAAGAGGCCGTGAAGCGCGGCGTTGCCGCGTGCTTCACGAACTCCGGCCAGTCGTGCTCGATCCCCACGCGCATGCTGGTGCCGCGCCAACTGATGAGCGATGCCGTGCAGATCGCGAAGCGCGCGGCACAATCATACCGGACAGGGCCGACCGAAGAGCCGTCCACGCAGCTCGGGCCGCTCGTCAACCGCAACCAGTTCGAGCGCGTGCAGGCGTTGATCCAGAAGGGCATCGACGAAGGCGCGCGGCTCGTGACGGGCGGCACGGGGTTGCCCGCCGGCATCGAGAAAGGCTACTACGCGAAGCCGACCATCTTCGCCGACGTCACGCCCGACATGACGATCGCGCGCGAGGAAATCTTCGGACCGGTGCTCTCGATGATGCCTTACGACAGCGAAGAGGAAGCCATCGCGATTGCCAATGGCACCGAGTACGGTCTTGCCGCGTACGTGCAATCGGGCGACATCGCGCGCGCCCGCAAGGTGGGCCGTGCGCTGCGTGCCGGCGGCGTGCATCTGAACTATCCGCCCGCCGATTTCAACGCGCCGTTCGGCGGCTACAAGCGCTCGGGCAACGGCCGCGAGTGGGGTGAAGCGGGCTTGCGCGAATACCTGGAAACGAAGGCATTGGTCGGTTACGGCGCGGATTGAACGGCGCGCGGGCGGACCTGAGCCGCAAGCGCGCCAAAAAAATTTTGCGCGTTTCGATTGTCGGACAATCATCGCGTCTGGCAATCGGCATGCGTGGAGCAAGTGAACGAGTCGGGCAACTGGGAGGACCTTGAAGATGGACAGCAACGAACGTTTCGACAAAGGCTTTGAAAACCGCAAGGAAGTGCTTGGCGCGGCGCACGTGGAGAAGTCGTGGGCCAACGCCGACGACTTCAACCGGCCGATGCAGAAGTACGTCACGGAGTGCTGCTGGGGCGACATCTGGGGCGACAAGACGCTGCCCTTCAAGACGCGCAGCCTGCTGAACCTCGGCATGCTCACGGCGATGAGCCAGCATCACGAACTGTCCGTGCACGTGAAGGGCGCGCTGCGCAACGGAGTGACGAAGGAAGAAATCCGCGCGGTGCTGATGCAGGCGGCCATCTACTGCGGCGTGCCGCTGGCGCTGGCCGCGTTCCGCGTGGCGACGGATGCGATCAAAGCGTACGAAGCGGAGACTTCGACGGTTTGAGACGGTTTGAGACGGTTTGACGTAGCGGCGTACGCCGCGCCGGCGTGCGCCGGCAGAAGACGCACAGGCGCAACATCGACATACGCAGACCACGCACCGCGCGATGCGGGCAATCAATGCAACGAACTTGCATGCGGCCGGAGCGACTCCGGTCGACCACAGGAGACAACGATGAAGACACTGACCGCGAATGACGTCGTACCGTCCGAGGGCGAGCAGACGATCGAAACGAAAAGACGCAACGCCATCAAAGGCGCGTTCTTCTCCGAGTACATCGACATGTTCGATATTTACCTGCCTGTCGTCGTACTGTCACCGGTGCTGGCGTTTTTCCAGCCGCCGCATCTGTCGGGCGGGATGGAGACGATTCTCGCGTCGCTGGTGTTCATCACGACGCTGCTGGGGCGTCCGATCGGCGCGCTGCTGTTCGGCATGGTGGCGGACCGCATCGGCCGCCGCAAGGCGTCGATCTGGTCGGTGTCGGGCTTCGGTGTCGTCACGCTGCTGATCGCGCTGCTGCCGGGCTACGAAAGCATCGGCATCGCGTCGTACTGGGCGCTCGTGCTGCTGCGCTTCGTCGACGGCATTTTTCTCGGCGGCGGCTATACGGGGGCGATGCCGCTTGCCATCGAGTATTCGAAGAAGGCGCAGCGCGGCTTCGTGGGCGGCTTCATCATCGCGGGCTTTCCGGCCGCGTATGTGTCGATCAATCTGGTTGCGATGCTGATGTTCTGGCTCTTTCCGCTCAGCGGCATGCACTCGCCGTACGCGCAATGGGGCTGGCGCATTCCGTTCGTGCTGGGCGCCGTGCTCGCGGGCGCGCTGGCGATGTACTACGTGCACAAGGTGGCCGAATCGGAGATCTGGAAAAGCGAAGCCGCCGAGAAGGCCGATCAGCCCGAAAAGCTGCCGTTGACGGATCTGTTGCGCGGCAAGAGCGGACGCAATCTGCTTCAGGTGCTGGTCATGATGACGGGTTTCTGGCTCACGCAGAACATCATCACGATCTTCCTGCCCACGGGCCTGCTCGTGAAGACGCTGCATCTGAGCGGCTTCCAGATGACGTTCACGCTGATGATCACCTATTTCGTGCTGTTCTTCAGCTATATCGGCTCGGGCATGCTCGCGCAGGTGATCGGCCGGCGGCGTTTTTTCGCGATCGTCGGTCCGCTGATCGCGACGGTCGGCGCGGCCTTGCTGTATGTGCTCGCGAACGTCGACGGGCTGTCGCTCGCGGCCATCATCGGGCTGGTCTGCGTGCTCGCCGTGCTCGTCACGTCGCCGTGGGGCGTGATCGTCACGTACATCAACGAACGCTTCGTCACCGATGTGCGCGCAACGGGCTTCGGCGTGGGCTTCAGCCTCTCGGTGATCATCCCGTCGTTCTACGCGTTCTACATGGACTGGCTCAGCGCGTTCATGCCGTTGCGGCTGACCTCGGTGGTGCTGCTGTGCCTCGGCGGCCTGATCGGCGCCGCCGGCGCGCTGATGGGACCGGAAACGAAGGATGTCGATTTTTGACGAATGACCTGACTGTAAGGGAAGAGCGGAAATGAACAAGGAACGGATCGGATTCATCGGTCTCGGCAACATGGGCGGCCGCATGACGCGGCGCCTCGTCGATGCGGGCATCGCGGTGCTCGGCTACGACACCGTGCCCGCACGCGTGGAGGCGGCGGGCGCGCAGGCCGCGGCCACGATCGCGGACGTCATGAAGTTCGCCGACGTCGTAATGCTGTCACTGCCGGACAGCAAGGTGGTCGAGGCCGTGGTCGAAGGCGGGGGCGGCGTGCTGGCGCACTGCCGCGCCGGGCAGATCGTGGTCGACCTGAGCACGGCGGCCGCGAGCTCGACCATCCGGCTCGCGCAGCGCTTCGCGCAAAGCGGCGTGCAGTATGTCGACGCGGGCATTTCGGGCGGCGCGGCCGCGGCGGAGAAGGGCACGCTCACGCTGATGGTGGGCGGCGAGGCGAGCGCCGTCGAAGCGCTCCAATGGGCGTTCGCGCCGATCGCCACCAAGGTCGCGCACATGGGCGCAAGCGGGGCGGGCCACACGACCAAGCTGCTGAACAACTTCCTCAATGCGGTGAGCCTCGCGGCGAGCGCGGAGGTGATGGTGGCGGGCAAGAAGGCGGGGCTCGACCTGCATCTGCTGCTGGACGTGCTCAACAGCAGCAGCGGCGTGAACTTCGCGACGCTCAATCGCTTTCCGAAGATCGTCGACGGCGATTATCTGGAAGGCGGCCTGACGGGCAAGCTCATGACGAAGGATGTCGTGCTCTATGTCGATCGCGTGCGCGAGCTGGGCGTGGTGTCGCTCAACGCGTCGGGGCCGCTCGCGAGCTTCGGCCTTGGCACGGCGCTCGGCTATGGCGACGTGATCAGCAACCGCGTCGTCGATGCGATCGGCGACGTTTCGGGCGGCGTGCGGCTGTTCGACGGAAAGCGCAAAGTTTGACGAGAAGAGGAGAGGCAATCATGAAGGTTTTTCACGGCAGGGCGGAAGGCAAGATGTCGGAGCAGCGCGGCGAAACGTTCTCGGGGACGGTGTGGGCCGACCCCGTGATGCCGGCGACCGACGGCGTGACGATCAACACGGTGTTCTTCGCGCCGCGCGGCCGCACCTACTGGCACACGCACGAACACGGCCAGGTGCTGCAGGTGACGGCGGGCAAGGGCTGGATCTGCAAGGACGGCGAGGCGCCGCAGGAAATCCGCCAGGGCGATATCGTGTTCATCGGACCCAACGAGCGCCACTGGCACGGCGCGAGCGACGGCAGCTACATGGTCCATATCGCCACGTCGATCGGCAAGTCGATGTGGCAGGAAGAAGTGTCGGAGGCCGACTACCCGAAGGGGCTCGACGCACGCTGATGCAAATTGCGGGACGCGGCGCAGGCCGCGTTCCGCGCGCAGAGGTTTGACCATCGCCATCACGAGGGACGACGCAATGAAGCAGGGAGACCAGCCGGCGCGCGAGCCACGCAAGCCGCAGCAGATCAAGGACGATTTCATGCGCGTGCACGGCGGCTGGAACGCCGCATGGGACAGCATGCTTCGTCTCGACGCGGGCTTCGTCGACGCCTATGTTCAGCTCTGCGCGGTGCCGCAGCGCCGCAATCATCTCGACGACAAAGTACGCGCCTTCATCGCGCTTGCCGCCGATGCGTGCGCCACGCAGCTATACGGGCCCGGTGTCGCGCATCATCTGGAGCGCGCGCTCGCATTCGGCGCGACGCGCGAAGAACTGATGGAAGTGCTGGAGCTGATCAGCACGATCGGCATCCATACGAGCAATGTCGGCGTGCCCGTGCTGCTCGAAGTGCTCGAAGAAGAAGGGCTGCGCGCGGGACCCGCGCCGCTCGACGAACGCCGCCGCGCGCTCAAGGAAGCGTTCGAAAAGAATCGCGGCTACTGGCATCCGACATGGGAAGGGCTGCTCGAATTCGATCCCGACTTCTTCGAGGCGTATGTCGCGTTTTCGTCGGTACCGTGGCGTACGGGCGTGTTGAGTCCGAAGGTCAAGGAATTCATGTATTGCGCGTTCGACGCGTCGTCGACGCATCTGTACGTGCCGGGACTCAAGCTGCATATGCGCAACGCGCTGCGCTACGGCGCGAGCGCGGAAGAATTGATGGAACTGCTCGAGGTCGTCAGCGCCACGGGCATCCATGGCGCGGAACTCGGCGCACCGCTGCTCGAGGCGGCGCTGGCGAAACATCGCGCGGCGGCGACGTCCTGACCTGCCGGGCCCAGGCAACAGCACGAGCCGGATGCGCGCCAAACGCTTGAAACCGGCGGCGGTGAAGTATCATATAGGTTGGATTTTTGTCGGACGGGAAGACAATAATGTCGACTGATATGGGGTTGATCCGGCCTGAGACGCTGCGTCACCAGGTCGAAAACGTGCTGCGGCAGGCGATCATGAGCGGGCGCTTCGCGCCGGGCGCGCGTCTGATCGAGCGCGAGCTTTGCGAGACGCTGGGCGTGAGCCGGACTTCCGTGCGCGAGGCGTTGCGCAAGCTGGAGGCCGAAAAGCTCGTGCGCAACGTGCCGCACAAGGGGCCCGTGGTCGCGGTGATGTCGCGTGCGGAGGCCGTCGAACTCTATGCGCTGCGCGCCTTGCTGGAGGGATTTGCCGCGCACGAATTCGCGCGGCTTGCCAGCGACGACGCCATCGCACAGTTCGGCGAGGCTGCGAAGAGGCTGCGCGCCCAGGCGACGGCGCAGGACCAGGACGGCGTGCTCAAGGCCAAGGCGGCGCTTTACGACGTGCTGCTCGACAACTGCGGCAACCATCTCGTGAAGGAAATTCTCAACAGCCTCTACTCGCGCGTGAATCTGCTGCGCGCGACGTCGCTGATGCATCCCGACCGGCTGCCGAGCAGCCTGCGCGAAATCGACAAGCTTCACAAGGCGCTGAAGGCCCGCGACGCGGACGAGGCGCAGGAACTGGCCCGCCAGCACGTGTTGAACGCGGAAAAGGCCGCGTTGCGCATGCTGGCCGAGCAGGGCGACGGAGACGCTTCTGAGTGACGCGTTGAAGCGTCAATCTGCCGCCCCGGGCTTGCGCGCCCGATCTCAACCGCAAGTCCCGATCTCTCCGCACGCCGTGCAGAAGTCGCACCCGTCTTTGCGGATCACCGCATTCGCCCCGCACGACCCGCACTTGCGGCCGAGCATCGCGTGGGCAAACGCGTGCTGGGTATCGGCGGGCAACGCGTTGTCGCCGTCCAGCACCGGGTCGCCGGGTTGTTCCGCGCCGGCCCGCGCGTTGCCGGTGAATTGCGCGGCCAACGCACCGTCACGCCGCTGCGCGAGCAGCCGTGACGGCACCTGCCGTCCCTCGGCATCGAGAAAGCCGCGCCGATGCAGGATCTGCTGGATCGCATAGGCGATGGCCGCGACCTCGGAGTCGTGCCACAGCGGAATGCGCCGGCCGTCCAGACGCTGCGTCTCGCCATAGCGCACCTGGCCGCGATCCCACGACACCTTGCGCAAATCCTGCAGGTTGCGCGCGACGAAACCGCCTCGCGCCGCGAGCGAGAGCGAACGCATGGTTGCCGTGATCCATTGCTGCTGCTCGTCGCGCTGGCCCACGGGAATGAAGAATTCGATGGGCCGCTCGATCGTCACGGCTTCGCCGCCCACCTGGCCCGTCACTTCGAGAAACGACACCGCCACGTAGAGCGACACCTTGCCCGTCTGCGTGATGTACTCGATCTTCTCGATCACGGCGGGCAACTCGCCCTTGGGCCGATGGTCGATCGCCACGCGCAGCGGGTCGAGCAGGGCGTCGCCGAGCGCGTCGTCGGCCGTTGCCGCCGCAACGGGAGGCAGCGTTTGCAGCACCGCGCCGAGCGTCTCGTTGGGGCGGTAGGTCGCGAGTCCCTTGAGGCCGCGCCGCCATGCGTCGAGATAGAGGTTTTCGAAGTCTTCGAACGGATAGTCGGCGGGCACGTTGACGGTCTTCGAGATCGACGTGTCGACGTACGGCTGCACGGCCGCCATCATCGCCACGTGTTCCTGCGCGCTCATTTCCAGCGCGCTCACGAAATAGGCGGGCAGCGCGCTCACGTCGCCGCCCAGTTCGCGGAACACACGCCACGCGTGGTCTTCGACGTTGAACGTTTCGCGGCTGCCGTCGGCCATGCGGCGCGTGCGCTGGTAGGTCCACGAGAACGCGGGCTCGATGCCGTTCGAGACGTTGTCGGCGAACGCGAGGCTCACCGTGCCCGTGGGCGCGATGGAAAGCAGATGGCTGTTGCGGATGCCGTGCGCGCGGATTTCGGCCTTGAGGTCGTCGGGCAGGCGCGAGGCGAAGGTGCCTTCTTCGAGGTATGTCCTCGCGTCGAAGAGCGCGAACGCGCCGCGCTCGCGCGCGAGTTCGACGGAGGCGCGATAGGCGGCGTCGCGCATCGTGCGCCCCACGCGCGCGCCGAATTCGCAGCCTTCGGGCGAGTTGTAGCGGATGCCGAGCATCACGAGCGTGTCGCCGAGTCCCGTGAAGCCCACGCCGATACGCCGCTTGGCCGCCGCCTCCGCCTGCTGCTCGGGCAGCGGCCAGAGCGTGGCGTCGAGCACGTCGTCGAGAAAGCGTACCTGGGTGCCCGTGCGTTCGGCGAGTTGATTCCAGTCGAAATCTGCCTTGCCGCCGCGCATTTGCGCGAACGGGTCGATCACGAAGCGGGTGAGGTCGAGCGGTCCGAGGTTGCAGCAACCGTAGGCGGGCAGCGGCTGCTCGCCGCATGGGTTGGTCGCGCGGATGGATTCGAGCGCGCGCAGGTTGTTGTCCTCGTTCATGCGCGAGATGAACACCACGCCCGGCTCGGCCACGTCGTAGGTCGAGCGCATGATGGCATCCCACAGCGCGCGGGCGCGCGTTTCGGCGTAGACCCACAGGCCGTCGTCGCGGCGCCGCAGGTCGCCCGAGGCGCGCAGCGCGGGCGAGGGCTCGGCGCGGTGCACGAGCTGCCAGGGCGCATTGTTTTCCACGGCGCGCATGAATTCGTCGGTTACCGCGACCGAGACGTTGAAGTTGTTCCAGCGCCCCTTCGAATGCTTGGCCTCGATGAATTCGGGCAGGTCGGGGTGATCGCAGTCGAGCACGGCCATCTGCGCGCCGCGCCGTGCGCCCGCGCTTTCCACCGTGCGGCACGAGGCGTCGAACACGTCGATGTAGCTGCACGGCCCCGATGCGCTCGATCCTGTTGACTTCACGTGCGCGCCGCGCGGGCGGATCGCCGAGAAGTTGTAGCCCACGCCGCCGCCGCGCCGCATGGTTTCGGCTGCCTGCAGCAGCGCGACGTAGATGCCGGGGCGCCCTTCGCTGTCCACGCCCTGGATGCTGTCGCCAACCGGCTGCACGAAGCAGTTGATCAGCGTGGCTTCGATGCCGGCGCCCGCCGCGCTCATGATCCGCCCGGCGCCCAGCGCGCCGTGGCGCAAATTGTCGACGAAGCGCGCCTCGACCTCGGCGCGCAGCGCGGGCGGCTCGACCTGCGCAACGCCGCGCGCGACGCGGCGGTAGATGTCGTCGGCGGTCTGCTCGTCGCCTTTGGCGTACTTCTCGAGCATCACGTCGAGCGAGAACTGCTGCGGGGGAAACGGGAGCGGGGGCGTGTTTTCTGCCATGGCCGGGCCTCGCGAAGCGCCGCGCGGGAGGCGGCGGTTGAAGGGCGTTGGAACGGGGTTTGCGGCGCCGCGGCCGTGCCGCGACCGTTCAACCATACCCCAGCGGCGCGCCGCGTGCACGGCGGCGCGAGCACGCATGCGGCGGCGCCGGAGCCTGCCGGCGTCGAGGCGCACGAGGCGGGTCTGCGGTTACACTGCTCCCGCCTGCATGCGGGCACCGAATGTGGAGACGGGAGAGGAGACTGGATGACGAACGAAACGGCGCCCGTGGTCTACCGCGACACGGTGCGGGCAGAGTGGGTCGATTACAACGGCCATCTGCGCGACGCGTTCTACATGTTGATCTACAGCTATGCGACCGACGCGCTGCTCGATGCCATCGGGCTGGACGCGGCTGCGCGCGAGGCGCGCGGGCGGTCGATGTACACGCTGGAAGCGCACCTGAACTATCTCCACGAGATCAAGGAGGGCGTGCAGGTGCGCGTCGACGTCCGGGTGATCGAGCACGACGCGAAACGCGTGCGCCTGTATCTGGAGATGTTCGCGGGCGATCTCGACGATGCACTCGCCTCGCCCGTCTCGGCGAGCGAGCAGTTGCTCCTGCATGTGGACCGCTCGGGCCCGCGTGCGGCGGCCTTCGACGCCGATGTGCTCGCGCGCGTGGCGGCGTTGTGCGCCGCCTCGGCGGGCTTCGCGCCGCGTCATGCCGCGCGGGCGATCTCGCTCGCGCCTCGCTGAGGCCGCCTGGGCGGCGTTGGTGGGCTTATTTCGGCAGCTCGGCGCCGATGAGGGCGCCGAACACCTCGGCGGCGATCATGACGGAGGCGTTCAGCGGCGCGGGACGTTCGGCCGGCTTGAACACGGCGTCGCCGCGGCGGATCTTGCGGCGCGACACGGCGCAGGTGCCCGAAGAATGCGCCGAGCGGCGGCGCCAGCGCTGTTCGCCATAATGGCAGCGACCGGGTTCGACCCAGCGGATCACCAGCGCCGTATCCGTCTGCTCGAGTATTTCGATGCGCTCACCGTTGGCTCCGTCAAGCGAGAGGCACGCTTGTTTCTTCATTGTCGGCTCCGTAAGTGTGGTGCCGCGAATGTAGTCCTGCGCGCTGACAAGTGCCATTCTGTCGCCGTTGAAACACCATTCCATTATCAGCAACAATCGCCCTGCGACACGTTGCGATCAACGAAGGAGTGGGGGTTTGCGGCGGATTTGGGTCGACATCTGCGATTTGTGCAACGCACTGTTGTACTTGGCGCGACGTCGAGCGGCCCGAGAACGGGCGTCTGGAGGGCATTCCAGGGTGGGGACGGAACGGCTGGGACCGATGTGAATCTGAGGAAAGACCGGCCCGGCTGGATCGACTTGCTGCACCGCGTTGACGTGCTTTACCGCGTTCGGCGCAGCCACAAAACCCGAGCACCTGTTTTTGAATTTTCACGAGGTTACATGATTCATCGTCCGCCTGCTCCGAACTCCGCAAACGAGCAGAAAATCCAGCGCGTCGCCTCTGCGGGGCTGTACGCCACGCTCGTCTTGCTGGCGCTGTGGATCGTGCGCGAGTTCCTGCCCGCCGTGGCCTGGGCGAGCGTCTTTGCCATCGTCCTGTGGCCCACCTATCAGGCGATCGAGCGCCGCGCATGGTTCAAGGGCCGCAAGACGCTGATCGCCACGCTGCTCACTGCCGCAATCGGCCTGCTCGTGCTCCTGCCGATCGCCGTCACGGCCATTCAGGCCGGCGGCGAGGCTCACGAGCTTTACCTCTGGCTGCGCGACGCCCAGGAGAACGGCGTGCCGGTGCCCGACTTCGTTTCGCATCTGCCGGTCGGCAGCCGCCAGGTGAGCGACTGGTGGCAGGCCAATCTGGCCCAGCCGCTCAAGGCGTCCCCGGCGATGAAGAGCCTGCACGGCGACACCATCGCCTCGTTCGGCCGCCACTTCGGCGCGCGCGCCGCCCACGCCACGATGACGTTCGGCTTCATGCTCGTCACGCTGTTCGTGATCTTCCGGGCCGGTCCGCGTCTTTCGGCGACGGTGATGCGCGGTGCGCGCCGCGCCTTCGGCGGCGACGGCGGGCAGCTTCTGCAGCGCATGGCCGCCGCCGTGCGCGCGACGGTCACGGGGCTCGTGGTCGTGGGGCTGGGCGAGGGCGTGCTGCTGGCCGCCGCCTATATCGCGACCGGCGTACCGCATGCGGCGCTGCTCGGCACCGTCACCGCCATCGCGGCCATGCTGCCGTTTTGCGCGCCCATCGTGTTCTGCGGCGCGGCGCTGTGGCTCGTCATTCAGGGTTCGCTGATCGCGGCGGCTGCGCTTGCCGTATGGGGATTCGTGGTGGTATTCGTCGCCGAGCATTTCGTGCGGCCCGTGCTGATCGGCAATTCCACGCGCCTGCCGTTTCTGCTCGTGCTGTTCGGTATTCTGGGCGGGGCCACGACCTTTGGGCTGATCGGCATCTTCATCGGCCCGGCGCTCATGACCGTGCTGATGGTGCTTTGGGTGAACTGGGCGGAGTGACGCCCGGGTCGCGGCGAGGCGCGCTGCGCGCCTCGCTCAACGGAAGCAGGCGAGCGTGTACTTGAGCGCGGCGGGCAGCAGCTCGCGCCACACAGGCCACACGTGGCCGCCGTCCACGATGCGCAGCGCCGCCGGGTTGCCCGCCTCGCGCAGCCGCGTGTAGAGCAGCGACGACTCGGCCTGGATCACGAGGTCGTCGTCGCCGGCGGCGATGAAGAACGGCACGCGCCAGGGCCGCGCAAAATACGGCTTCCATAGCGCCGGATAGTTGAGTGTGCGCCAGATCTGCACATCGAACTGGTGGTCGCCGAACACCCCCACGTGACGCGCCGCCGAACTCGGCGGCGGGTCGCCCGCATAGACCGCGGGGGAGAGCAGCAGCGCGCCGCAGAACATGTCGGGGTGCTCCAGCGTGTAGCGCAGCGCGCCGAACCCGCCCATCGAGACACCGCCGATCGCGCGGCCGTCGCGCGCGTCGTCCACTGCGAAGTGCGACTCGATCTCGGGCAGCAGATCCTGGAAAAACGCCGTCTCCATTTTCTCCTTGCGGTCGACATACCAGTCGGTGCCGCCCTGCGGCATCACGATCACCACGGGCGCAATCTCGTGACGGGCGATCAGCGTGTCGGCGGCGGCCTGGAGCTGGCCTTGCGTGACCCAGTCCATGGGCTCGCCGTTGTTGCCGTGCAGGAGATAGAGCACCGGGTAGCGGCCCTGATCGGCGCGATAGCCGTTCGGCAGGTACACCACGTAGGGCCAGTCGCGGTTGAGCGCCGCGGCGTGGAACGTGCGGACGACGACCGTGCTCGCCGCGGCGGCAGGCGCCGCCGGCGTGACGAACGCCGCGCAAGAAAGAGCGAGCGGGAGCAGCGCGGTGCGAAGGAGTCTGCGCATGGCAGGGACATCGTGGGCGGTGGCGCGCCGGCGGCGCGGGGTCATCATGCTAGCAGCCGCTCGTGCGCGCCGGAAGCCGTGGTCGGCGTCCCGGCGCGCGGCATGGCCCGGGAAGCCGCGCCGTCGCTTCAGGTGGAAGCTTTGGCGCGCGAAGGCAGGAGCCGCTTGAGCGGGTCGGACGCGCGCGCGACGAGCAGCAGCGCGGTGATCGCGACGGCGTCGGCGCAGAGGCCGAGCGGCACGTTCAGATAGCCGTCGGTGTACCAGTAGAGCACCGAGTCGACCGTGAGCGAAATCACGGCGCCGGCCACGAACGAGAGCATCCCCTTGCGGCCGACGAGGCCCACCCAGGGCAGCGCATGCGCTACGCGCTTCGCCCAGCCGAGGCGAATGACATGCGCCGTGAGCCATGCGATGCCAAGGAAGTTGAGCACGCGAAACCATGCGAGGTTGCGCTTGAACTCGCCGTCGAGCGCGACGTTGCCGAGCTGCAGGCGATAGATCGCGGCGCCCGCCACGACGGCGAGTGCAGCGAGGGTCACGAGCGTGCCGAAACGGTGCGTGCTTACCCGCTGGAACACGGGCTGCGCCTGCGCGATCACGCCGAGCACGAACATCAACTGCCAGCCGAACGGATTGAAGTCCCATTGCACGTCTTCGACGTGCGGCAGCCATGGCGCAAGGGCCGGCGCAACGCCCCAGAGTGCGAGGCTCATGGCCAGCAGCAGCCATGGCCGCGTGCGCGCGAGCGGCAACGCGAGCGGGGCGGCGAGGGCGAAGCAAGCGTACATCGGCAGCACGCCGGCCAGATACGGCTGGCGGCGCAACAGCACGATGTCGCGCAACGCGGCTGCGGGCGCGAGCGTGAGATCGTCGAGATCGGTGGTGGCGAGGTTGGGCGCATCGACGTTGCACGCCACGAGAATCGCGGTCACGAGCAGCATCAACAGCGCCGTCACGACGAACGCGCGGTATATCTCGAACGCGCGCCTGATGAAGCGCTGCCGCGCCGCGGCCTCGGTGCGGCGCGTGCACAGCGCGGCCCACGCGGTGGCCGTGGCGAAGCCGCCGAGGAAGACGAAGACCTCGGCCGCGTCGCACAGCGCGTAGGCGTGCAGCGTGACGCGCGAGACGATGCTGCCGCCGATGTGATCGACGACGATGATCAGCAGGACGAGGCCACGGAAGAAATCGAGTTCGACTAGACGGTTGGATGACTTTGACATGTTGGGGCAGCAGGCCGGGCCGGCATGGGGCGCATGAAGCAGCCGACGATGCAAAACGGGCCGGGCGGGCAGATGCTGGAAGTACCTGCCTGAAAAGTCAGGAAATCAGGAGTTCGGGCAAGGTTCGCGGAGCGCCTCGCGCCGGAAACCGTGACGTGGCTACTAGGGCGGCCGCACGACAAACGCAGGAAAAGACCTGAAGAATACGCAAGGGTTCCAGCCAGATGCGGGTTTACGTTGACGCCGCCGATGTTAGCGTAATTTCAAATACCTTTCAGTGAGCGCCGCCCGGTGTGCCGTTCAAGTTTCTGGGACATGTGCCGATATGGCAGGGAAGGGGCACGATCATGCCGCCGCGGCGAACGTGACGCGGATTTGGGCAGTTACTTCTGGCCCTTTGCCGATGCCTTGACGGAGCAAGAATTCGGCTAATTAACATTTGTTTCAAAGTGTTCTCCCTGGGCTGATTTCGTGGCGTTGCGCTTTACAATGCCGGATCGAATTTGAGATCGCACGCTCGTTCGTTAAGTTGACGATCGCGTGCGTTGAATGTTTATGGTTCGAGATGTAGTCGATTTAGACACAGATCGAAACGGCCGGCGCAGGCGAGCCGGAGTGTCATGAGGGGTGGGAGCGCGGCATCCGCAGCAGACCTTCCCGGGCATCCACCTCGCTGCATCGCACGGCCGCAAGCACCGCAGGAGAGAACAATGTTCGAAGACGATCGTATCGGCCAGCGTGGTCTCAAAGGGTTGTGGGCTGCGTTGGGGCTGGCGGCCCTGCTGGGCGGCTGCGCCAACATGAACCCGCAGCAACCGCAGCAACAACCGCAGCCCGACACGGCGGCAACGGCGACCCCGGCCCCCGACGCAGCGAGCGCCGATGCCAGCAGCGCACAACAACAGGCGGCGAGTGCGCCCGTCACGCGCGTCGTCACGAAAACGACGTATGTGCGCGTGCGCCGCGGCGACACGCTGCAGCGCATCGCGCAAAAGCACAGCGTGTCGGTCAAGGATCTGGCCGCCTGGAACCACCTGAAGCCGAACGGTCATCTACGCGCAGGCCAATCGATCAAGCTGGTATCGAAGCAGACGATTACCGTTCAGGTGGCCGCGCCACAAGCTGGCGGCGCAACGGCGAACTCCACCGCGAGCGCAGCCGGAAACCGCCAGGTTGCCGCCGAAATGGCACGCCACGCCAACAGCGTGGCGCTCGTATGGCCGGCGCACGGCCGCGTGGTCGAACCGTTCGCGCCGGGCGCGACGCGCGGCATTGAGATCGCGGGCAAGGCCGGCGACCCCGTGATCGCCGCAGCAGACGGCAAGGTCATGTATGCGGGCACGGGCCTGAACGAATACGGCAGCCTGATCATCGTCCAGCACAATAAAGACTTCCTCACGGCTTACTCGCACAACCGCCGCCTGCTCGTGAAGACCGGCGACATGGTGCATCAGGGCCAGCAGATCGCCGAGATGGGCAGCGAGAACAATGATCGCGTGGCGGTGCTGTTCGAGGTGCGCCGCGATGGCAAGCCGGTGGACCCGATGCCGTATTTGCCGTCGTCGCCGCAGGGCTGAAGGCGGCGCCGGGAGTCGCCTTTCCGGCGTCCGGACGACGCGGCGAAAACAGCAAAACCGCCCTGACGTATCGCAACGTCAGGGCGGTTTTCTTTCACCACCGCAAACCGCGCACTTCTTGAAAGCGCGCCTTAAAACGCGTCTCCCGGCACCCGCACCCATCCTTCCATCAGCACGCGCGCGCTGCGGCTCATGATGGCCTTCGTGACCGTCCATTCGCCGTTTTCCTGACGCGCCTCGGCGCCCACGCGCAGCGTGCCCGACGGATGCCCGAAGCGCACCGCACTGCGTTCGCCGCCGCCCGCCGCGAGATTCACGAGCGTGCCGGGAATGGCCGCCGCGGTGCCGATCGCCACGGCCGCCGTGCCCATCATGGCGTGGTGGAGCTTGCCCATCGACATGGCGCGCACGAGCAGGTCCACATCGCCGGCCTCCACTCGCTTGCCGCTCGACGCCGTATAGCCCGCGGGCTTCGCCACGAAAGCGATTTTCGGCGTGTGCTGGCGCGTGGCGATCTCGTCGAGATGCTTGATGAGGCCCATGCGCAGCGCGCCGTGCGCGCGGATCGTCTCGAACTTCTCGAGTGCCTGCGCGTCGCTGTTGATCGCGTCCTGCAATTCCGTGCCCGTGTAGCCGATGGCCTCGGCGTTCACGAAGATCGTCGGAATGCCCGCGTTGATCATCGTGGCCTTGAGCGTGCCCACGCCCGGCACTTCGAGGTCGTCCACGAGATTGCCGGTGGGGAACATCGCGCCCCCGGCGCCTTCCTCCTCGGCGGCCGGGTCGAGGAATTCGAGCTGCACTTCGGCGGCGGGGAAAGTCACGCCGTCCAGTTCGAAGTCGCCCGTCTCCTGCACGTGGCCGTTCGTCATCGGCACGTGCGCGATGATGGTCTTGCCGATGTTGGCCTGCCAGATGCGCACGGTCGCCACGCCGTTGTCGGGCACGCGGCTCGGGTCGACGAGGCTGCCGCTGATCGCGAACGGGCCTACCGCGGCGGAGAGATTGCCGCAGTTGCCGCTCCAGTCCACAAAGGCCTTGTCGATGGCGACCTGGCCGAACAGGTAGTCGACGTCGTGGTCCGGCTTGCTGCTTTTGGCCAGAATCACGGTCTTGCTCGTGCTCGACGTCGCGCCGCCCATGCCGTCGATCTGCTTGCCGTACGGGTCGGGGCTGCCGATCACGCGCATGAGCAGCCTGTCGCGCGCAACGCCAGGCTGCTGCGCCGAAGCGGGCAGATCCTGGAGGCGGAAGAACACGCCTTTGCTGGTGCCGCCGCGGATGTAGGTGGCGGGAATCTTGATCTGGGGTACGTGTGCCATGTGTTGTCCTGAAACGAAGGGCGGCGCGCGCGTGACCGCTGCGCCGCCCGTTTCCCGTTTATGCCGCTGCCTGTGACGATTCCAGGAAGTCCTGCGCGAAACGCTGCAGCACGCCGCCTGCTTCGTAGATCGAGACTTCTTCGGCCGTATCGAGCCGGCAGGTGACCGGCACTTCCACGCGCTCGCCGTTCCTGCGGCGAATCACGAGCGTGAGGTCGGCGCGAGGCGTGCGCTCGCCGATCACGTCATAGGTTTCCGTGCCGTCGATGCCGAGCGTCGTGCGGTTCGTGCCCGGCTTGAACTCCAGCGGCAGCACGCCCATGCCGATCAGGTTCGTGCGGTGAATGCGCTCGAAGCCTTCGGCCACGATCACTTCCACGCCAGCGAGACGCACGCCCTTGGCCGCCCAGTCGCGCGACGAGCCCTGGCCGTAGTCCGCGCCCGCAATGATGATGAGCGGCTGCTTGCGTTCCATGTAGGTTTCGATGGCTTCCCACATGCGCGTGACCTTGCCTTCGGGCTCGATGCGCGCGAGCGAGCCCTTCTTCACCGCGCCGTCCACCACGGCCATCTCGTTGATGAGCGTCGGGTTTGCGAAGGTTGCGCGCTGTGCCGTGAGGTGGTCGCCGCGGTGCGTCGCGTACGAGTTGAAGTCCTCTTCGGGCAGGCCCATTTTCGCGAGGTACTCGCCCGCCGCGCTGTTCGGCAGGATTGCATTGGAAGGCGAGAGGTGGTCCGTCGTGATGTTGTCGCCGAGCACGGCGAGCGGGCGCAGGCCCTTGAGCGTGCGCTCACCGGCCAGCGCGCCTTCCCAGTACGGCGGACGGCGAATATACGTGCTTTGGGCGCGCCAGTCGTAGAGCGGGTCGGTCGTTTCGCCGCTCGCAGCAGTAACCGCGAACATCGGGCCGTACACCTTGCGGAACTGTTCGGGCTTCACGCTCTTCGCGACGATGGCGTCGATCTCTTCGTCGGTCGGCCAGAGGTCCTTGAGGTACACAGGCTTGCCGTCCTTGTCCGTGCCGAGCGAATCGCGCTCGATGTCGAACCGGATCGTGCCCGCAATCGCATACGCGACGACGAGCGGCGGCGAGGCGAGGAACGCCTGCTTCGCATACGGGTGAATGCGGCCGTCGAAGTTGCGGTTGCCCGAGAGCACGGCGGTTGCGTACAGGTCGCGGTCGATGATCTCCTGCTGGATCTTCGGGTCGAGCGCGCCCGACATGCCGTTACATGTGGTGCAGGCGAACCCGACAATGCCGAAGCCCAGCTTTTCCAGCTCGGGCAGCAGCTTCGCGTCTTCCAGGTAAAGCTCGACGGCCTTCGACCCCGGTGCGAGCGAGCTCTTCACCCACGGCTTGCGCGTGAGGCCGCGCGCGTTCGCGTTGCGCGCGAGCAGGGCGGCTGCGATCACGTTGCGCGGGTTGCTCGTGTTCGTGCAGCTCGTGATGGCGGCGATGATGACCGCGCCATCCGGCATCTGGCCCGGCGTTTCTTCCCACTTGCCCGCAATGCCGCGCTCGGCGAGTGCCGAAGTCGGCAGACGCTTGTGCGGGTTCGACGGGCCCGCCATGTTGCGCACCACGCTCGAAAGATCGAACGTGAGCGTGCGCTCGTATTGCGCGTGAGCGAGCGTGTCGGCCCAGAGGCCCGCGGTCTTCGCATAGGTTTCGACGAGCCTGATCTGCTCTTCTTCGCGTCCCGTCAGGCGCAGATAGTCGAGCGTCTGGTTGTCGATGAAGAACATCGCAGCCGTGGCGCCATATTCCGGGGCCATGTTGGAGATCGTGGCGCGGTCGCCGAGCGTGAGGCTCGACGCGCCCTCGCCGCGGAACTCCAGATACGCGCCCACGACCTTTTCCTTGCGCAGGAATTCGGTGAGGGCGAGCACGATGTCGGTGGCAGTGATGCCGGGCTGGCGCTTGCCAGTCAGCTCCACGCCGACGATATCGGGCAGGCGCATCCACGAGGCGCGGCCGAGCATGACGTTTTCGGCTTCGAGGCCGCCCACGCCAATGGCAATCACGCCGAGCGCATCGACGTGCGGCGTGTGGCTGTCGGTGCCCACGCAGGTATCGGGGAACGCCACGCCTTCACGCGCCTGGATCACGGGCGACATTTTCTCCAGATTGATCTGGTGCATGATGCCGTTGCCCGGCGGAATCACGTCGACGTTCTTGAACGCCTTCTTCGTCCAGTTGATGAAGTCGAAGCGGTCTTCATTGCGCCGGTCTTCGATCGCGCGGTTCTTCCTGAACGCGTCCGGGTCGAAGCCGCCGCATTCCACGGCGAGCGAGTGGTCGACGATCAGCTGCACGGGTACGACCGGATTCACCTTGGCGGGGTCGCCGCCCTGGTCGGCAATGGCGTCGCGCAGGCCCGCGAGGTCGACGAGCGCGGTTTGCCCGAGGATGTCGTGGCAGACCACGCGCGCGGGGAACCACGGAAAGTCGAGGTCGCGCTTGCGTTCGATGAGCTGCTCGAGCGATGCGGTGAGCGCGGCCGGGTCGCAGCGGCGCACGAGGTTTTCGGCGAGCACGCGCGAGGTGTACGGCAGCGTGTCGTAGGCGCCGGGCTGGATGGCCTCGACGGCTTCGCGCGCGTCGAAGTAATCGAGCCGGGTGCCGGGGAGGGACTTGCGGTAGGCGGTATTCACGGCTTGGGGACCAAAGAGGTAGTGGGTTGGCGGCGGGGTTGGCGGCGGCCGCGAGCGCCGTGAGCGAATGTCCTCACTCTATACGCGCGCGCCGCCGTCTCCCAGTCGTCCGAACGTCATAGTCCGTCCGGGCGGCGGGTGTGCCTGATCCGGCGCGCGTCAGCGCTTGCTGATCGGCGTGAACTTCAGATTCTCCGGACCCGTGTAATTCGCGCTCGGGCGGATGATCTTGTTGTCGATGCGCTGCTCGATGATGTGCGCGCTCCAGCCGGCCGTGCGCGCGATCACGAAGATCGGCGTGAACATGGCGGTCGGCACGCCCATCATGTGATACGACACCGCGCTGAACCAGTCGAGGTTCGGGAACATCTTCTTGACTTCCCACATCGTCGATTCGAGGCGCTCGGCGATATCGAACAGCTTCATGTTCGACTGCTCCTTCGAGAGCTTCTTCGCGATTTCCTTGATGACCTTGTTGCGCGGGTCCGAGATCGTGTACACCGGGTGGCCGAAGCCGATCACCACTTCCTTCTTTTCCACGCGCGCACGGATATCGGCTTCCGCGTCGTCGGCGTTTTCGTAGCGCGACTGGATCTCGAACGCGACTTCGTTCGCGCCGCCGTGCTTCGGGCCGCGCAGCGCGCCGATCGCGCCCGTGATGGCCGAGTAGATGTCCGAGCCCGTGCCCGCGATCACGCGGCCCGTGAACGTCGAGGCATTGAACTCGTGCTCGGCATACAGGTTGAGCGACACGTGCATCGCGTCCACCCACGACTTCGACGGCGCGCGGCCGTGCAGCAGATGCAGGAAGTGGCCGCCGATCGAGTCGTCGTCGGTTTCGACTTCGATGCGCTTGCCGTTGTGCGAAAAGTGATACCAGTACAGCAGCATCGAGCCGAGCGAGGCCATCAGGCGGTCGGCGATATCGCGTGCGCCCGGCAGGTTGTGGTCGTCTTTCTCGGGCAGCACGGTGCCGAGCATCGAGACGCCGGTGCGCATCACGTCCATCGGGTGCGCCGAGGCGGGCACGGCTTCGAGCGCCGTCTTCACGTTGGCGGGCAGGCCGCGCAGCGCCTTGAGCCTGGCCTTGTAACCGGCCAGTTCGGCCGTGTTCGGCAGCTTGCCGTGCACGAGCAGGTACGCGACTTCTTCGAATTCGCACGCGGTGGCGAGGTCGAGAATGTCGTAGCCGCGATAGTGCAGGTCGTTGCCGGTGCGGCCCACGGTGCACAGCGCCGTGTTGCCCGCCGCCACGCCCGAGAGCGCAACGGACTTCTTCGGCTTGAAACCGCCTGCGGCTTGCGTGGTGTTTTCTGCTTCGCTCATGGTGTCTTCCTCTCTCTATATATATCGGTGAACGGTATGGCCGGATTTACTTCTTCGCGGCAAAGAGTGCGTCGAGCTTGTCTTCGTACGCGTGATAGCCGAGGTAGCGATAGAGGTCTTCGCGCGACTGCATCGTCGGGACGGCGGCCTTCTGCGTGCCGTCGCGCTTGACGGTCTCGTAGAAGTTCAGCGCGGCGGCGTTCATCGCACGATACGCGCCGCAGCAGTAGAGCGCGATATCCACGTTCGCGCTCTTGAGTTCTTCGGTCGTGAAGAACGGCGTCGAACCGAATTCCGTGAGGTTGGCGAGAATCGGCACCTTCACGGCGGCGCGGAAGCGGCGGTAGTCGTCGAGCGTCTTCATCGCTTCGGGGAAGATCATGTCCGCGCCCGCTTCCACGTAGGCCACGGCGCGCTCGATCGCGGCGTCGATGCCTTCCACGGCGGCCGCATCGGTGCGGGCCATGATGACGAAGCCCTCGTCGGTGCGCGCGTCCACGGCGGCCTTCACGCGGTCCACCATCTCGCCGGTCGCCACGACTTCCTTGTTCGGGCGATGGCCGCAGCGCTTCTGACCCACCTGGTCTTCCAGGTGCACGGCTGCCACGCCCGCCTTGATGAACGACTTGATCGTGCGCGCGATGTTGAAGGCGCCGCCCCAGCCGGTGTCGATGTCGACCATCAGCGGAATGTCCACGGCGTCGGTGATGCGGCGGGCGTCGATCAGCACGTCGTCCATGGTGCTGATGCCGAGGTCCGGCACGCCGAGCGAGTTGGCGGCCACGCCGCCGCCCGAGAGATAAACGGCCTTGAAGCCGGTCGCCTGCGCGAGCTTGGCCGCATACGCGGTGATGGCGCCGACGACTTGCAGCGGTTGTTCGGCGGCCACGGCTGCGCGGAATTTCGCGCCGGCGCTTGCGGGGGATGGGTTGTTCATGCGGGATGTCTCCAGTTGAATCGCGATCCCATACTGCAGGTAGCGTGCCAGCTCCGAGCAGCGAGGCTAACTCGTTGATTTTGCGCCGCAATCGCGTGCGCCGGCAGCCGACCCTGATTTCCACGATGAAATCGTCATTTCAAAAATGAAATCGGCGCGCGATAATGCGAAAACTGGCCGACGGCCGGGTTTCGGCCGCTTCGGCCGGGCGCCAGACGCCCGGACCGTATCGTTGGACATCATGAACCGCTTTCCCGCTCCCGCTTCTTCCGCCATCCGCCCGCGCGTGTGGGCCATGGGCATCAGCCGCCTGCGCGACCTGTTTCGCGACATCGCCCGCGAATACGACGAGCTCGCGGACCTGCGCGTGGTGCCGCGCGGCTTCGAGGAAGCGGTGGCCGAAATCGCCGCGGCGGGGCCGAACCAGCGGCCCGATGTGGTAGTGGCGGCGGGCTCGAACGGCACCTACCTGAAGGCGCGTATCGACGTGCCCGTGGTGCTCGTGCAGCCCACCGGCTTCGACGTGATGCAGGCGCTCGCCCGCGCGCGGCGCGAGGCCGATCTCGTCGCGCTCGTCACCTACGGCGAGACGCCCGTCGAGGTGCGGCGCTTTGTCAGTGCCTATGGCATCGACGTGGTGTTCGGCCAGTACCGCACGGTCCAGGACGCCGAGGCCTGCGTGCTCGACCTGCGCGACCGCGGCGTGGGGGCGGTCGTGGGGCCGGGCCTCGTCAACGACCTTGCGGCCCGGCTCGGGCTCGTGCCGTTTTTCGTCTACTCGCGGCCCTCGGTGCGCGCGGCGTTCGACAACGCGCTCGATCTCGTGCAAGCCACCTGGCGCGAAACGCAGCGCCGCCAGCGCCTCGACAGCGTGCTGCAGCATCTGCGCGATGGGGTGGTCGCGCTCGACGCGCGCGGCCGCGTGGAGGCGATCAACCAGCGCCTCGCGGCCGTGCTCGGCATCGATCCGGCGGCGGCCGCGGGCCAGCCGCTCGCTGCGCTCGCGCCCGACATCGCCTTCGCGCTGCCCGACGCCGATGGCGAATCGCTCGAGACGGTGCGCGGCGTGAGTTATGTCGTGCATCGCGGGCCGCTCGTCGACAACGGCGTGACGACGGGCGCCGTGCTCACGTTCCAGGAGTCGCGCGCGGTGGAGCGGCTCGACCGCACGCTGCGCTCGCGTCAGCGCACGCCGCAGTTCGTCGCGCGCTACCGGCTGGACGATCTGAGCGGCGCGACGCCTGGCATCGAGCGCGTGCGCCAGCTCGCGCGGCGCTATGCGAAGTCGGACGCCACGGTGCTGATCCGCGGTGAAAGCGGCACCGGCAAGGAGATGATCGCGCAGGGCATTCATCGCGAGAGCCCGCGGCGCGACTTTCCGTTCGTCGCGATGAATTGCGGCGCGTTTCCCGAGGCGCTGCTGGAGAGCGAGCTGTTCGGCTACGAGGAGGGCGCGTTCACGGGCGCGCGGCGCGGCGGCAAGGTGGGGCTCATCGAGGCGGCGCACCGCGGCACGCTCTTTCTCGATGAAATCGGCGAGATGCCGTTGCCCTTGCAGAGCCGCCTGCTGCGCGTGCTGCAGGAGCGCGAGGTGGTGCGCCTCGGCGCCACGGAGCCCACGCGCGTGGACGTGCGCGTGGTCGCCGCCACGCACCGCGCGCTCACCGAGCAGATCGAAGCGGGCGAGTTTCGCGCGGACCTCTTCTACCGCCTGAACATTCTCAATCTCGCCATTCCTCCGTTGCGCGAGCGCGTGGCCGATATCGCGTTGCTGGCGGCGGAGCTGCTGTTCCAGGCCTCGCGCCGCGAGCCGCGCGTAGCCGTGCGCCTGCGCACGCCCGAAGACGCCGCGCGCACGCTTGGGCTGGTGAGCGCCGCGCTCGCGCGGCACGCATGGCCCGGCAACGTGCGCGAGCTGCAGAACGTGGTCGAGCGGATGGTGGTGGAGCTGGCCGATTCGGAAGAGGACGTGCTGACGCCCGACGTACTGCGTTCGATCGCGCCGGAAGTGTTCGAGTCGCGCCCCGCGGCGAGTGGCGCCGCGGGCACAGCAGGAGAGGGCGCGCTCACCTTGCGCGAGCGCAGCCTCCATACCGAAGCCGATGAAATCCGCGCCGCGCTCGACGCCTGCAACGGCGATCGCGACCGCGCGTGCGAGATGCTCGGCATCAGCAAGACGACGCTTTGGCGGCGCCTTTCCGCCGCCAGGGGCAAGCGCGGCAGCGCCGCAGCCGAGGCAACGGTGGCCACGGCGCCCCGCAAGGCGCCGCGCGCCTGAAACGCACTCAGTTCTTCAGGGCGTTCAGCAGCGGCGCCACCGTCCCGTGCAAATGCAGGATCTCGGGGCTCGCCTGCAGCAACGCCTGATAACGCTCGTAGAACTCCGCCGATTCCTCGCCGGAGAAGAGCGCGGCCACGCCTTGCGCCGCGCCGATGCGATCGTCCGGGCTCGCGTCCCTGGCGTCGAGCGTTTCGTCGACGTTCGCGATCACCGTCGAGAGCGGCATGAGCCAGCGAAAGCCCGAACCGTTGATGAGCACCTGCAGGAAGGCTGCCGGCGTGACCGGTCCGAATTCGCGTTCGTACTCCTTGCGCTCGTGGTCGAGAATCGCCTTGTGCAGCGTGAGCAGGGGCTTGCGCACGGTCGAGAGGAATTGGATCGCGCTTTGTTCGTTCATCGTGCGGCTCCTTCGGTGGCGCTCGTCGGGTCGCGACGAATCGTCGAACGACAGGCGGCGGATCATGAGGTAGCGCGAACCGTTCGCGCGGCTATGCGGACGATGGTAGCGCAATGGCCGACCGCACGTGGTCAAGCAGCAGATCGGCAGTCGCCGGGTGCGGCCGGCGCTACACTCTGCCGGTCCGCGAAACCGCGCTGCCCGAGCCGACTACTCCGAGAACGCTTCGATGACGACAACGATCCTGCCACTGCATCGCGACGACCTGCCGCTCGACACCGCCGAGCTGGCGCGCTTCATGGTCGGCAAATATCTCGTGCGCGACCTCGCGCGCGGGCGCATGGCAGGACGGCTCGTAGAAGTCGAAGCGTATCCCGTGGGCGACTCCACGAGCTACGCCTACATCGGCCGCCGGCCCTATAACGCCGCGATGTTCCTCGAGCGCGGCCATGCCCACGTGCGGCTGACCTACGGCAGTGCCTGGATGTTCAACATGTCGAGCGAAGCCGTGGACGTGGGCGCGGGCATCCTGTTTCGCGCGCTGGAGCCGCTCGAAGGCATCGCCGCGATGGAGGCGCTGCGCCCCGGCGTCCCGCTGCGCGATCTCGCGCGCGGCCCAGGGCGGCTTTCACAGGCGTTCGGCATTGCGGCGGCCTTCGATGGCGTCGACCTGTGCCGCGGGCATGGACTCTGGATCGGCCGCGTGGACGAGCCCGAGCGGCCTGTGGGCGTGACGACGCGCATCGGGCTCTCGCGGGAGATGGACCGGCCGCTGCGCTTCTACGAACTGGGCAGCCGGTTCGTGAGCGGTCCGCGCAAGCTGCTGGACGGCAGCGCCGCCCCGCTGTAACCGGCTCGGGAGCCCCGGCGGAGTCCGAGGGAAGCCCCGCCCCGCAAGGCGCTCGGGGACGTCGCCCGCGCGGCATTGTTGCCGCGGTTGAAAGTGTATTTTCCCAAAATAAGGGTTTCCCCTGGTCTCTTGTCTCAATAAACTGAAATCACTGGTTCGGCGATGCAGGCAGGCACCGCCGCCGGCATAAAACAAGTGATGGAGGTAATGAACATGAAGTCCCGTACCCTGATTCAAGCTGCATTTGTCGCCGCCCTCGTGGCTGCTCCGGCCCTTTCGTTTGCCCAGGTGCAAGGCAACGGTCCGGTCACGCGCGCCGAAGTGAAGGCCGAATTGGTCCAGCTCGAGAAGGCCGGCTACAACCCGGCTACCGCCAACGATGCGACGTACCCGAGCGACATCCAGGCCGCCGAAGCCCGCGTGAGCCAGCAGGAAGGCCTGGCGCAGCAAGCGCCGGTTGCTGACACGAGTGGTTATGGCCCGTCGACTTCGGGTTCGGCGCAGTCGGGCCAGCCGGCCACAGTGCACCCGTCGCAGTCGATCTACTTCGGCAACTAAGCGGGCAGCAAGCCGGTGCCCGGGCGCTTCGAGCACGCCTGATACGCACCCCACAGCGCCCCGCCCAGCGAAGCTTCCAACCGATACTGGCGAAGGCGGACACCGTGCCGCCTTTGTCGCACGCCGCCCGCGCAAACTATCGCGCGATTTTTCATGCGTGGAACCTCCGCTGCCGAAAGGTGGCTTCGCCCAACCCGTAGGGATTGGGCGTTTTTTCACGTCTGGCGCTCTGGAGGGGCCGCAGCGTTACGTCAGGCGCCGGGCCCGCCGGTGATGTAGTGCTCGAGTTGCTCGATCGTGAACTTCTGCTCGGCGATGATTTCCTTCACCAGGTCGCCGATCGACACCATCCCCACGAGCCTGCCGCCGTCCATGACGGGCAGGTGACGCATGCGCCGCTCGGTCATGAGCGCCATGCAGTCGTAGGTGGTCTGCTCCGGTTGGACGAAGCGCACGTGCGCGCTCATGATCTCGCGCACGGCGGTCGTTTTCGAAGACCGGTCCATCAGCACGATCTTGCGCGCGTAGTCGCGCTCCGTGACGATGCCGGCGATCGTTGGACCATCGGTCACGAGCAGCGCGCCGATCTGCTTATCGGCCATGAGGCGGATTGCGTTGTAGACGGAATCGGAGGCTTCGATCGTGTACACCACCTGTTCCGGCTTCGATTTGAGTACCTGTGCAACGCTTGTCATAGGGCGACCCCTCTTCGTCCTTCTGGTTGTCCAGTCATTGCGTGGCGCGGCAAGCCGGGCGTATCGCCCGTCAAGCCATTGGAAAGCCACTTCAGTATAGGCGGCTGGCGTGCTGTGCGGCGTTGGGGTATGCGCGGGGTCGCACCATTTATGCCAGGGGCATGCGGCGCGGGCGCCGCCGACGCCTACGGGGCTGGGCGGCGGGGCAGAGCAAATGGCGGTAAACTCCGGTTCCGAACCTCAACCCGGTCCCTTGCCGGTTTTGCCAGTATTTTGCTCGAGAATCATGCCTACGCTTCCTGAGTCGTCCTGTGCGGACGGCGACAACGCCAACGAATGCGTCGTGCTTGACGCGATCGCCACGCTGCCGACCCGCTACGGCACGTTCGAGTCCTATGTCTACCGGGTGAAGGACGGCGGCGCCGAGCATCTCGCGCTCGTCATGGGCGACGTCGGCAGCGGCGAGCCCACGCTGACGCGGCTCCACTCCGAATGCCTGACCGGCGACGTGTTCGGTTCCTACCGCTGTGACTGCGGCGAGCAGCTCGACCTTGCGCTGCGCTACATCGCGGCCGAAGGCCGTGGCGTGCTGCTTTACCTGCGTGGCCACGAAGGCCGGGGCATCGGCCTGTCGAACAAGATCCGCGCATACCAGTTGCAACAGCAGGGCCGCGATACCGTCGAGGCGAATCTCGATCTCGGTCTGCCCGACGACGCGCGCGAATACGATTCGGCGGCGGCGATCCTGCGGCTGTTGAAAGTGTCGTCGGTGCGGCTGATGAGCAACAATCCGAAGAAGTTCGATACGCTCAGGCAGCACGGCCTCCCGGTGATCGAGCGCGTGGCGCTCGCGATCCCGATGCGCGAGGAAAACGAACGTTATATCCGCACCAAGCAGGTTAAGTTCGGGCATTACTTCGAAGAAAACGAATAGTGAGAATTTCCGATCTGTCTGTGGTCTTCCAGAGAGAGCTAAAATAATCCGCAAGTAGTTGAAGGTAAAATGAAAACTGTCGACGTTGGCCATCCGGGGCGGCACAACGACGCTTGTCTCCATACGTCTAAGCTCGTGATCTCGGCGTAGGTTTTTTCGGCGTTGTCAACGGAACCTACGCCGGATATTCTTCCCGCAGAAAAACCTACGCCGAGGGAAGAATGCACTTCGATGCACGTGCCGCAGCCAAGCTGCCGAGCGGCGCTCACATGACCTTTGAGGGATTTCCCGGGCTGCGCATGCAAGCTTCTACGAGCCGCAAATCGTGGACGTATCGCTATAAGTCACCAGTCGATAGCCGAATGCGGTAAGTGAAGCTCGGTGAATGGCCAGCAATGTCGTTTGCTGGAGCTATTACTGCGTGGGAGAAGAGCCGCGTCGAAAGGGATTCGGGCGCCGAGCTTTCGGCACTGCGACGAAAGCCGGAAACAGCGACTACTCGTCCATCTCCGGACACTTACAGCGTCAGACAGCTGTGCCGCGATTATCTCCAGGGTTATGTAGAAGTCAATCGAAAGACGAAAGGTGCAGTCGAGGTCGCACGCATATTCAAAGCAATGTTAGGTCTTATCGCGGATATGCGTGCGGCTTCCATAACGCGCGCCCAAGCTTTCGATCTGCTGGAATCTCCAGCTTTTCGGGCGGATGCACCGGAGCTCGCCCCGGATGGCGCGCGTAAGGGCCTGCCAGCCGTTCGGCCAGAAACCGGCTCGACCAACGGCTAATGAAGCGGGAGTCACAGCGCAGCCGCTGCATGATCGCCTCACGTGTTTCGCCGTCGTCAAGCATCAGGATCAACCGGGCACGCCGCGTGTCCGCTGCGCGTACCGTTTGGCGGCGGGCCGCCTGCGGACCGATCAGAAGCGATGCGTCATACCGACTGCCGCCATGAACTGATTGGTAGCGGGTTCAGTCACCGAAATACCGGGCCAGCTAACAGTCGCTGTCCCGTTGTTCTTCAGATAGCCGACGCGGGTGTAGAAGCTCGTACGTTTCGAGATCCAGTGATCGATGCCGATCTGGAAGCCGGGAGTGTTGTCGTGGGCGCCGCGCACGTTGCGATAGAGGGCGGCCAGCGTCACAGCATCGGCTGACGTGGCCTGGATCGTGGCACCGAGCTCCGCGAGGCTAGCCGAGTGCGCCGTACCAAGCAGTGCGGCCAACGAGTGCGCTGCTGGGTCACTTGCACGCTCATATGTATAGTTGAACGTCACATTAACAATACCGAAGTGGTACCCCAATGCACCGATGAAGTGCTCGGTGCTGAGTAGCGGAACCGGCGCCGGGAGGGTGGAGATCGTCTCGGTGCCCGGATGCTGGTTTACATACGCGAACCCGGCATAAAGACCCGCGCCCGTATAGTTAAAGCCGACACTGAGCGAGTTGCCCGAGGTGGCCGGTACTGGCTGCGTGACTGTTGCGGAGAATGCATACTGGGCATACAGCGTCACACCTCCGATCTTCGGCGTCTGGTATAGCACACTGTTGCTGAGGCGCCCCGGATCGTATTGGGTAGAAAGTGTGTTGCGATCGGCGGCGAGCACCATCGCCGAAAATGGCGATAGCGATTCGTTCAATGCGAACGGGTCGGTTGGATAGATCACCCGGAAGGCGACGTCGTATTGGCGGCCCAGTGTCAGCGACCCGTATTTTTCATCGTTAAGGCCGACCCACGCCCGACGGTAGAAAAGAGTGGTTGTGTCGGCATACAGACTGCCATTGTTGAGATTGAACCCAGTTTCAACGTTAAATTGGGCTGTCGTGCCGCCACCGAGATCCTCTGTGCCCTTCAGTCCGAACAGGGAACCAGTCGAGCCTCCGCTCTTTTGGGCGATTGTATGTACCCCGCCGTTGTCTAGGTATTGCAAATACGTATCGGCCACACCGTACAGCGTGACGCTGGAATCAGCTGCTGCTGCGTTACCTGCGATCATTGCAATCGCTACGCCGCAAACTTTATGCTTGCCTAACCGCATGTGTCTCCTCTCTCTCTTATTGGACTGTCATCAAAATAGAATGCGCGTGTCGACTGAGAGCAGTAAAATCAAATGTCTATTGTCGAAATCACCACGGTTTGCCTACCAAAAATGACGTTGGAATGCGCTGCCGATCATGGCCCGTGGTAAGTGCTTCATTGCAGCGGCAGTTCGTACACAACTAAGTTGACGAAACCATGCCGCCTTGTCGGGGTATCAAAGCATATAGTCCGAAAAATTATGAGCAAAGCAGCGTATTTGGATTGACATGTCTTCGCACTTTAATTCGTATTACTGAAAACTATGCGCATGAATTGTGACTTTTTGAGATGTGGTCGACCGGCTGCTACGTCTTCAGGCTCCGCGGAGCGAACAGCAGCATTGCCGCAGCCGCAGCGGCTGCAAAAACTGACATTACAAACAAGCCACTACCGAAGTTTCCGGATTTCTCTCGGAGCAGTCCGAGTATCCATGGTGTGACGAAACCAGAGAAGACGGCAATCGTGTTGATAAACGCAATTCCGGTGGCGGCAACCGGTGCCGCCAGATATCCGGACGGAACGCTCCAGAAGATCGGAACCGCTGCCTGAATGCCTATTGTGGCGAACGACAACAGGATTACGGAAGAGGGCAGGGAGAGGTTCGGGACGGTAAGCGCCACAAGAGATATGGCGCTGACAATAGCTGGGAGAGCAAAATGCCAGCGACGCTCCATTGTCCGATCCGAATGAGCGCCATTAAGCCACATCGCCGCACCGGCGAGAATGCTGGGACCACCGATGAGAAGTCCGACATCAAAAGCCGACTGAACCCCAAACGACCTCACGACCGCGGGCCCCCAGAAAGCAAGCCCGTAGGCTGTGGACGTGGTGCAATAGAAAACAAAGGCGAGACCATAGATGCGCCAGTCGCGAAGTACACTGGCAAAGGACTGAGCCGGGCGACCGGTGGACTCGCTTTCACGATCATTGGAAAGCGCACGCAGCAACGCCTGCCGTTCCTCGTTAGTAAGAAAGTGTGCGGTTATAGGACTCTCACTCAGCCGGAAATACGCGATAAAGGCAATAACACAACTCGGCAGACCCTCGATGAGAAAGAGCCACTGCCAGCCGCGCAGCCCACGCATGCCGTCCATATGATCCATGATGAGCCCCGAAAGCGGGCCACCGAACACACTCGCCGCGACAATCGCCATCATGAAACCAGCAATGATTCGTGCTCGCCGGTGTGTAGGCAGCCAGCAGCCGAAGTAATAGATGATCGCGGGGAAGAAGCCAGCTTCGCACATTCCCAGCAGGAGTCGTGCAATGTAGAACTGGAGCGGCGACTTCACGAGCATCGTTGCGGCAGAAACGGCCCCCCAACCGAACATGATGCGGAAGATAGTCTTGCGCATGCCGATGCGGTGAAGCAAGAGGCTGGCAGGTACCTCGAAAGCCATGTACGTAAGAAAGAACAGACCTGCGCCAAGACCGTATGCAGCGTCCGAGAGCCCAAGATCAGAGCGCATTTGCAGGTGCGCATAACCGATATTGAGTCGATCCAGGGTGCACAAAACGTAGCCGACGAACAGCACCGGTAACAGCCTGCGAATGACTTTTTGATAAACCTGCTCGATGCCGTGATCCGCTGAAGCGGATGCGTCGGTTTCGGCCGATGTGACGAACTCCTGTTCCATGTGTCCCCTTTAATTTCAGGCAGAGGACAATGAATCATCAAGAGTGCGTTACCCTCTGCATCTGCGCAGAATGCCGGAGCGCGGTTTTTTCGTCATTTAACGTATACCCTGCAATATTTTGAGAATACATTAAAGGTCTACAGTGTCGCCCCAGCGAGCGCCGATTGTTCATTGGGGAAGGCCGCGAGCATGTCAGCAAAGTTGTTCGCACCAGCAGAGATGTGACTCGACATGGCTTTGGCCGCTGCATCTTCGTCACCCGCCAGGATGGCGTCTAGGACGTCGTGGTGCTCCTTCAGCGAGGCCCGCATACGTGCGGGACGGTCGAAGCGGATATCGATGATGCCCCGCATCCGGGCCCTCAGCGTTCGCAACTGCTGGTTCAGATAGTTATTGCGGCATGCATCGTAGATGGTGGTGTGGAACCGGGTGTTAGCTGCACGATAAGCAGCCGCGTCGTTCTGCAAGGCAGCTGCGTTGCACTCTTCATAGCTTTCACGCAGGGCGGCGGTCTCCTCGTTGGTGATACGGCGGGCAGCAAGTCCAGCGGCCAGGGCTTCCAGCGAAGTAAGCACTTCGTTGAGTCCAACGTATTCTCGCAACGAAATGGACGACACCACCGCACCCTGACGCGGAATCAAGGTCACAAGGCCAGTCGCAGCCAGTTGTAGCAGCGCCTCCCGAGCAGGCGTGCGCGATACCCCGAAGCGGCGGACCAGCAGTTGCTCGTCGATCTGTGTACCGCCAGGTAGCGCGCCGCTGAGGATTTCATCGCTCAGCTCTCGCCTGATCGTATCCGTCAAATTCTGTTTCTGCCCTTGCATGTTCTTCCCCCGCTTCCTTTGATGCATGCATCATACGCGTCCTATCCTCAGAAACGCAGTTTCTCCTGGGGAAAACCGGGATGTTGTTAGCGGTAAGTATACGTAAATATTAGATACGAATACATTGATGGGGATGCATGTGGAACAAACACCTGATGGTGCGCCGACGCTCACAGTGACAGGGCTCATAGCCCGGATAACGCTCAATCGCCCCGCGCAGGCAAACCGTCTCGGGGCGGACGATCTCGCCGTGCTGTCGGCGCATATCGCTGCGGTCAATGGCACCGACGCGCTGGTGCTCCAGTTTGCCGGCAGCGGTAAGCACTTCTGCAGCGGGTTTGACTTGGGACAGTTCGGGACTCGTACCGAGAAGTCGGCGTTCGAAGACGTGGTCAATGCGCTCGAAGACTGCCGCCCGGTCACAATCGCCGCGATCAATGGTGGTGTGTACGGCGGGGCGACCGACCTGGCGCTGGCCTGCGATTTCCGCATTGGCATCGACGCTACACGCATGTTCATGCCTGCTGCGCGGCTCGGGCTGCACTTTTATAGGCGAGGCTTGGAGCGCTACGTGTCGCGACTCGGTCTGGATATGGCCAAACGGATGTTTCTGACCTGTGATGAGTTCGACGCCAAACAATTGGTCGCATGTGGCTTCCTGTCCGAGTGTGTTGCGCGGGAAGATCTTGACGCCCGCGTGTCCGCGCTCAGTGAACATCTGGCTGCAATGGCGCCCATTCCCCTTTTAGGAATGAAGCGCCACCTCAACGCGATCGCGCGAAATACCCTTGATGTCGAAGCGCTGAGTGCGGATATCCGCCGCGCAGCCGCGTCTTCTGACCTGGCGGAGGGCGCGCGCGCGTGGGCGGAGAAGCGCCGCCCGAACTTCACGGGACAATAGGAGGCAGGTTTCATGCAAGACTTCTCGCCACAAGGCGCACTTACCGGGTTGCGCGTGCTGGATCTGTCGCGAGTCCGCGCGGGCCCGACATGCGTGCGGATGCTGGCCGATTTTGGCGCAGACGTGATCAGGATCGAGCCACCACGCGGAGTCGACGCGAATGACTCCATGTTTGCCGACCACCGCAAGGGAGGGGACTTTCAGAACCTGAACCGCAACAAGCGCGGCCTCACACTGAACCTGAAGACGCCCGAGGGCATCGAGATCCTCCATCGTCTGGTCAAAACGGCAGACGTTGTCGTCGAAAACTGGCGGCCTGACGTCAAGGCACGACTAGGGATGGACTACGAGACGCTGAGCCGGCTCAATCAGCGGGTGATTCTCGCGAGCATTTCCGGCTTTGGCCAGGATGGTCCGTATGCGAAGCGCCCAGGCTTCGATCAGATCATTCAAGGCATGGGTGGGTTGATGTCGCTCACCGGCACACGGGAAAGCGGACCCACGCGCGCGGGTATTGCCGTCGCGGATTCGAGCACTGGCTTGTATGCTGCAATCGGCATTCTCACCGCCCTTTTTGAGCGCGAGCGCAGCGGGAAAGGGCAATGGGTGCACACGAGTCTGCTGCATTCGCAGATTGCCATGCTGGACTTTCAGGTTGCGCGCTATCTTGTCGAAGGCGACATTCCTGCCCCGGCAGGCAATGATCATCCAACTGCTGCGCCGATGGGCGCATACGAAGCGGCCGACGGGGCGTTTAACCTCGGCGTGTCTGGAGCCGGGCAGTGGGAAGCGCTTTGTCGCACGTTAGAGAGAGCGGAATGGCTGACCGATCCACGCTTTGAAAGCAACCGTGCGCGCGTTCAGAACCGCCTTCAATTGAACGCAGCACTTCAATCGATCTTCGAAACGAAGACGGTTGAACATTGGGTCACCCTGCTCAACGACGCAAGCATCCCGGCTGGGCCGATCTACAGCGTGCCGCAGATCTTCGAGGACAAGCAGGTACAGCATCTTGGTGTCGTGCAGGAGGCCGTCACGGCGGACGGGCAGGTCGTACCTATGATCGCGCAGCCGGTGACACTTGAGCGTACGCCGGCGAAGATTTCGTCCCCGGCGCCGGAACTCGGAGAACACACCGATGTGATCCTTCGGGAGCTTGGCTTCAGTGCGACCGCAATCGCAGAACTGCACAGTTCGAATGTCGTTTGAGACCGTCCGCGATGAACGAAGATCAGCTTACTAATAGGTCAGTAAGTTAGGGAGCAAATTCGTCGAATGGCGATCTATCGAGTCGTGTCACTCGACGGAGCCACGGACGTGAAACGAGACGGAAGAAGTTTGGCACACAACATCCTCGAAGAGATGCGCATGCTCGCGCTTCAACGGATGAATGATGGGGAACATCCCGATGCGGTTTCGGCGTCGTTTGGGATGCATCGTTCGTGGGCGTACAAGCTGCGGGCGAAGGCTCGGGGTCGAGGACGAGGTGCGCGTGCGTTGCGCTCGACTCTGGCAACAGGCCGCCCGCGCAAGCTCACCGCTGCTCAGGAGCAGCAGGTGTTGCGGTGGATCAATGGCAAGAACCCGATGCAGTATGGATTTGACTTCGGGCTTTGGACACGTAATCTGGTACGCGAGCTGGTGCAGCATAAATTCGGGATCATGCTCAGCCTGGCTTCGATCGGTACAATGCTGGCTCGCCTGGACCTGACGCCACAAAAGCCACTTCAGCGCGCCTACCAGCGCGATCCGGAGGCGATCGAGCGCTGGCAACATGACACGTATCCGTCCATCGCCAGACGGGCTCGTGAGCAGAAGGCGGACATTTTCTTCTGGGACGAATCGGATTTTCGGGCCGACTCGGTACATGGCAAGACATGGGCGCCAAGCGGCGAAACCCCCGTCGTAGAGCGCCCCGGTCAGCGACAGAGTATGAGCGCGGCGTCTGCCGTCAACTCGAAGGGGGCCTTCTGGTTTGCGACGTATGAAGGAGGCCTTAGCGGCGAGTTGTTCGTCGTGCTGCTCAAGAAGTTGATGTTCCATCGCAAGAGACCGGTTCATTTGGTAGTTGACGGACTACCCGCGCACAAAAAGGCCGTTGTGAAGGACTATGTTGCCAGCACTAACGGCAAACTGACTCTGCACTTTCGGCTATGCGCCGGACCTCAATCCGGATGAGTTAGTTTGGAGCCACGTGAAGCCTACAGGCGTCGCCCGAAATCCATTGCGCAAAGGTGAAAAGCTCGCTCCGAAGATTCACGAGCAACTTGCCCAGGTTCAGCAAAACCCGGATCTCGTACGCTCGTTTTTCAGGCATCCGTCTGTCGCCTATATTTCTGACCTATGAGTAATCGGGCGACTGCCGACGCAGAGGCGTCGTCGGCGTTTTCGCTTCCCTTGTTGCTCAAAAGCGACACTAATTTACCAAAGAGTTAGGATGTAATCCGGCGTAGGTTTGCAGCCGGAATACCGCTTTGAAAGGCTGCGTCACTACTCGACGAAAACGAGTAGCGGATACCTGCGCCGTGTGTTCTTCTCTCCGGAAATCCTGCGCCGGAGGGCGGAACGCGCTTTGATGCATGTGTCGCCGCCCTGCTGTCGAGCGGCGAGCATATGACCTGTGAAGCATCCGGGACTGCGCCTGCAGGCCTGCGTGTACCCCTCGTCGGCGGTGCGGAAGTCGTGGTGCGCCGACGCTTGGAGCAGGCCCAGGTAGCGTTTCTGTTTTCTTCCGCTGCCGGCGACGATTAGGTATCCAAATGAAATTTCCGGAGCAGTCTGCGGCCCGCTCTTCTATCTCGCGCGTGAGCCACGCCACGCGACTGCCTGACTGGACCGGTTGTTGAGCGCTTGCTTATTTATCGATGCAGGCGATCAATCATCGTTATTTCCTTGTTTGTCATAAAAAAATCAGTCGCATAACATCGTTTAACCCGACCCAACGTAATAGCGGAGGAATTTGTGAGTTCGACGATGAAGGTCATGGCCCTTCAGGAGCATGGCGGGATTGAAAAGCTTCAGCACGACACCTGGCCCATCCCGGTTCCGACCGCCAATCAGGCTTTGGTCGAGGTAGAGGCCTGTGGGCTGAACTACATGGACGTCTTTGTCATGCACGGCATGCCGGATGTCAAGACGCAGATGCCGCGCATTCCCGGCGGCGATATCTCAGGCGTGGTCCGGGAGGTGGGCGCCGAAGTCTCGAAGGAATGGATCGGCAAGCGGGTCGTGCTCTTCCCTCGCTTTCCGGAGGGCGGCGTGCTGGGCGAAAACGGCAATGGCGGGCTTTGTGAATTCATTGCCGCGGATGAGCGGCAACTGATCGAGATTCCGGATGGAGTCGGTTTCGACGACGCGGCCGCGTTGCCTATCGCTTACGGCACGGCGCACCGCATGCTGTTCACCCGCGGTAAGCTCAAGGCCGGCGAAAAGATCCTCATTCTCGGCGCCAGCGGCGGGGTGGGTGTGGCCTGCCTGCAGTTCGCGAAACTCACGGGCGCGGAGGTGTTCGTCTGCACGAGCACTGAAGAAAAGGCTCGAAAGCTGCGTGAGCTCGGTGCCGATCACACGATCAACTATGCGCAAAACCCGGACTTCTCCAAGGCCGTCTGGGCGGCGAGCGGCAAGAAAGGTGTCGACGTCGCGGTCAATTTCACGGGCGGCGATACGTGGATTGCGACGCAGCGCTGCATGGCGACCGGTGGTCGGATTCTCACGTGCGGTTCGACGATCGGGCACATCAGCGAAATCGATGTGCGCTATGTCTGGCATCGGGAGGTCGACATCATCGGATCGCGTGCCTATGTGCCCGACGACATCCGGGCCTGCCTCGATTTCGTCGCTGCGAGGAAACTGCAGCCGGTGATCGAGTCGAAGTTCCCGCTGGAGCAGGCCGGGGAAGGGATCCGGCTGCTCGAAGATCGACGCATTTTTGGAAAGGTGATTGTCAAGCCATGAGTCAGGTCCTGAAAAATCTGGGCAGCATCGGCGACGCGTACCGCAACGAGGCCCGGCCCGCCATCATCGATCTGTGGGACAGCGAGAATCCGCGCGAGATCGACTATCCGACGTTTCATGCGTCCTGTGACGCGATCGCCCGCGGCTTCGTCGCGCACGGGTTCGTGAAGGGTGACCGGGTCGGCATCTTCTGCTCGAACCGTCTCGAGTTTCTGGAGACGTTCTATGGCGCGATGCGCGCGGGCGTCATTCCCGTGCCGATGGGCATCCTCCTGCCGAAGGACACGATTGAATGGATCGTGAACGACGCAGCACTCAAGCTCGTATTCTGCGACGCTGACCTGAGCACGAAGCTTCCCGACGATACGCCGCGTATCGTGGTTGAAAGCGCGGACTATGCGGCGTTCAAGGATCCGGGGCCGTTCGAGGCCATCGTGCCGCAGGGCGATGACGTTGCATTCCAGCCCTATACGTCGGGCTCGACCGGCCGTCCCAAAGGCGTGGTGCTGTCGCACCGCGCGCATGTGTGGGTTGCCGAGACGATTTCGCGTGACCGCGGCTTCAGCCCGAACGATCGCATGATCGTGGCGGCGCCGCTTTACCACAAGCATGCGATGAACGCGATCAAGTCGGTGTTAGTCGGCGGCTCGACGGTCGTGCTGATGAAGAAGTTCGAGCCACGCGCCTACCTGGAGGCGGTGAGCCGTTACCAGGTATCAGTCCTCTCGGGCGTGCCGACCATTTTCGCGATGATCCTCCAGCAACGCGATCTGCTCGAAGGCAAGGACTTCTCGTTCGTCCGTCTTGCGACGCTGGGTGGCGCACCGGCATCGGACGAACTGATCGATGCGGTAGCCAGGCTGTTGCCGAATGCCGGGATCATCTGCATCTTCGGCATTACGGAAACGAGCGCCGCGCTCTTCGGCTCGCATCCGCAGAAGCGGCTCCGGCCGCGACACTCGATCGGTTTCCCGATTGCGGGCAACGAGTTCAGGCTCGTCGGCGGTCCCGACGAGAACTTCGGCGTGTTGCACGTGCGCGGGCCGGGGATGATGAACGGCTATCACAACAACCCGGCGGAGATGGAGCGCCGGCTAAAAGATGGCTGGTTCAACACCGGTGACGTGCTGCGGCGCGACGCCGACGGATGGTATTACTTCGTCGGCCGCTCGGACGACATGTTCGTGTGCAGCGGGAACAACATCTATCCGGCCGAGGTCGAGTTGATGCTCGAGCGCCATCCCGACATTGATCAGGCGGTGGTGGTGCCGGTGCCGGACGAGGTCAAGCACCAGATTCCCTATGCGTATGTGGTGAAACGCAAAGGGGCGACCCTCTCCGAGAAGGATGTGAAAGACCACGCGCTGAAGAACGCGCCACCGTACCAGTACCCGCGCCGGGTAATCTTCGTCGAGCAGCTGCTGCTCAACGGTGTGGGCAAGATCGATCGCAAGACGATCACGGCGCAGGCGCTCGAATTCAATCGTACCGAGCGCAACGCGCAGTCCGGTGCAGAAGTACGCGCGGAGGGAGCATGACCCTCGAAGAAGCCCAGGCGCTCGTGTCGCGCGGCCCCTACCTGCGCTGGCTCGGTCTGCAGGTGCTGGAACTGGGACCCGACACCATTGCGGCGAAGGCGAGCTGGCGCGAGGAATGGGTGGCCAACCCCGTACTTGGCCAGACCCACGGCGGCATTCTTGCTGCGCTCATCGATTTCGCTGCGGACTTCGCGCTGCTCGGCAGTATCGGGCGTCCGGTGCCGACGATCGACATGCGTGTGGATTACCACCGCCTGACGAAACAGTGCGACCTCGTCGTGAAAGGGCGCGTGATCAAGCTGGGCAAGCAATTTTCGGTGTGCGAGGCTCAGGTTTTCGATGATGGCCAGCGCATCGTGGCCAGCGGTCGCGGCGCTTACATTACTGCGCCGAAAGGGGACTGATGCACGGGCAGGAACCCGGTTTCCGGTGGACGGGCTCCTTCCTCCCACACTATCGAGGTGACCCATGCCAGACAACGGGGACAGACGTTTCGTGACGGAGTACACGCGCGACTATTACGGCGGCGCGTTGATGTTGCTGATCGGCCTCGGCGCGGTCGTGCAGGGAATGCGGTACGGCGTCGGCACGCTGACGCACATGCAGAGCGGCTTTTTCCCGGTGGCACTGGGCTGTGTTCTTGCCTTCCTCGGGCTGGTCATTGCAGCAGGCGCGCGGAGGAACGCGGCAGCAACCGAAGAGGAAGTCCTCCCGCCGGAATGGCGCGGCTGGATCTGCATCACGCTGGGCATCCTGGTGTTCCTGGTCCTGGGGCGTTACGGAGGGCTCGTGCCGGCGACTTTCGCGATCGTCTTTATTTCCGCGCTGGGAGATCGCGACAACACCGTGTGGTCGGCGTTCCTGCTCGCCATTGCTATCTGCCTGATCAGCGTGGTGTTGTTCTGGTGGGCGCTGAAACTCCCGTTCCCGTTATTCAGCTGGGGCTAAACCGATGGCTTTGCAATCTCTGACCGACCTGTGGCATGGGTTCGGTGTCGCATTCGAATGGCACAACTTCATGTGGTCGTTCTTCGGCGTCGTCATCGGCAACCTGATCGGAGTGTTGCCGGGTATGGGGCCATTGTCGGCGATTTCGCTGCTGCTTCCGCTGACCTATTCGATGCACCCCGTTGCGGCCATCCTGATGCTGGCCGGCGTGTTCTACGGCTCGCAGTATGGTGGCGCAATCGGCGCGATCCTGCTGAACCTGCCGTGCCACCCGCCGCACGCCGTCACGTGCCTGGACGGTTACCCGATGACACGCAAGGGCAGAGGTGGGGCGGCGCTCGGCATCACCATGATGTCGTCGTTCTTTGCCGCGACTGTGGGCATCGTGGTGATGATTTTCCTGTCGCCACTGCTGGTGCGGCTTGCGTTCAGCTTTGGCCCGAGTGAGCTGTTCTCCATCATGCTGCTGGGGCTGCTCGCCGGAGGTACGATGTCGACCGGCTCGCCTGTCAAGGGCGTCGCGATGACCGTGCTGGGCCTGCTGATCGGCGCGGCGGGTATCGATATCAATTCCGGAACGATCCGCTTTACGTTCGGGTTTCCGGAACTGGCCGATGGCGTCCAGCTTGTTGCGCTTGCGTTGGGACTGTTCGGCGTGGCGGAGTTCCTGCGCAACGTGAACCGCATGCACGTTGTCGGGTCCGGTATGAAGGTGCGGCTGCGGGACATGCGACCGACGCGTGGCGAGATGAAACAGGCGTTTTGGCCGATGATCCGGGGAACGGCGGTGGGCACCGCTTTCGGTGCGATGCCCGGCACGGGACCGACGATCACGACGTTCATCGCCTACGCACTGGAAAAGCGGATCTCCAGGTCGCCCGAGCGGTTTGGCACCGGCGCGCTTGAGGGCGTGGCGGCTCCTGAAGCTTCATCGCATTCGAAGACCCAGGTTGACTTCATCCCGACGATGAGCCTCGGTATTCCGGGCGATCCCATCATGGCATTGCTGCTGGGTGCGCTCCTCATTCATGGGGTGCAGCCGGGCCCGCTGCTCATCAGCCAGCACGCTGACATTTTCTGGGGACTGGTGGCCAGCTTCTGGATCGGCAATGTGCTGCTCGTGCTGCTCAACGTGCCGCTGATCCAGATATGGGTCAAGGTGCTGCAGGTGCCGTACCGCTTTCTTTATCCGGCAGCGCTGCTGTTCATCGCGGTGGGCGTATATTCCACCAACAACAGCCTGTTCGAGGTTGGCGAGGTGCTGTTCTTCGGCCTCTTCGGTGCGGTGCTGCTCGCGCTGAAGTTCCCTGTCGCCCCGATTCTCCTCGGCTATGTGCTTGGGCCAATGCTGGAAGAAAACTTCCGCCGGGCGCTGCTGCTCTCCCACGGCCAGCTCTCCGTCTTCGTGCTGCATCCCGTCAGCGCCGCGTTTCTCGCCGCGAGCACCATTCTCGTGCTTGCGCAGGTGTATTTCGCGACCATCGCACGCCGCAGAGGAAAGCGCGATTCGTCCGCACCCTTGCCGCCGGCCTCCACACCCGCTTCTTCCCATGCGCACGACGACGACCCAGTCCAGGATGACGGCAACCGCTATCTGAACGCACGATGACGCAGGCCGTTGTCGCTCGTGAAGTTCCTTCAGCAGAGAGACCCGTGCGCCGCTGCGGCGCCGGGACATGCATCACAGCTGCGAAATTGCAGGCAGATGAACGGCTTGCAACGTTGCCTGATGTAACTGCATTCCGTGTATGAAAAACAAGAGGCATCAAGCATGAAAAAAATACAGTTGACACTGGCCGTCGGCGATTACGAGATTACGCGCCCGCTGAGGGACGGCACCGTGCAGGCCGAAGGCATCGATTTGACTGTGCTGACCGGAATGGACTCGATTACGCGGCATTGGCGTTTTCTGCGCAACAACGAGTTCGACGCTGCGGAGATTTCCGCTTCGTCCTACATCGTCTCGCGTGACCGCGACCTGCCGTTCCGCGCGATTCCCGTATTTCCTCATCGCCGCTTCCGGCACGGCTTTATCTATATCAACCGTAACAAGGGAATCGAAAAGCCTGCCGACCTGATCGGCAAGAAGATCGGCGTGAAGGCTTACCAGGTCACCGCCGTGCTGTGGCTGCGCGGCATGCTCGAGCACGAGTATGGGGTGCCGCACCGTTCGATCGACTGGTATTCCGATCTGGACGAAGACCTTGATTTCCGGCCGCCCGAAGGCGTGAGGCTCACGCGCGTGCGCGATGACCAGTCCGTCGAGACGATGCTGGCCGAAGGCGAGCTCGATGCCTTGCTGCACCCGGACATCATCGAGCCGATCGTGAGAAAGGATCCGCGTGTGGGCCGGCTCTTCGAGAATCCGAAGGCCGCTGAGATCGAGTACTACCAGCGCACCGGTATTTTCCCGATCATGCATTTTGTCGGACTGAAGCAGGAACTGGTGGAGCGCCATCCCTGGGTGCCGCGAAGCCTCGCCAAGGCTTTCGAACAGGCCAAGGCGATCGGGATGAAGCGTATGCGCAATCCTCGCGTCGCGCCGCTCGCCTGGTATCAGGAGGCACTCGAAGAACAGGACGCGCTGCTCGGCGATGATCCCTGGGAATATGGACTGAGTGCCGCGAATGTGAAGAACATCGAGACGCTGATGGGCTATTCGCATGAACAGGGATTGATTCGACGCATGATCCCCATGAACGAGTTATTTCTCGATCTCTCGGAGGGAACGAAGCGGGGCACATTCCGGACCTGATTGTCTCTGATTGTCTGCGCCTGTCCAGGTTCGCGCGTTATCGCATGGAACGATGAGCCTGGTCAGCGGGACGATCTCATCAATCGAAAAAATATAATAATGGACCGATATTGGTTGTGTTTATTTTCCAGCGAATGCTGAACCTATAATCGGCTCGTACCTGGACGGCCCGCAGACCAATCCAGACAGTCATCGCTGTTATGGGCTGGCAGCTTCGCGCACTAATCTATGTACAACTAAATAAACGAATGCGCATGCATGTCGAACCGATATATCGGTGGCCCGCACGCGAATATTGGAATAAGGAAAATAGCAGATGAAAAAGCGCGTCCTTGCAATTGCCGCATTAGGCAGTGCGGCTGTCATGCCGGTATATGCCCAGAGCACGGTGACGTTGTACGGCGTTATCGATGAAGGCCTCCAGTTCAATACGAATAACAAGAACGTTGTCGGTGGACACAATGTCGGTGGCCGGCTCTGGAATCTCGATTCACTTGCAGGTCCATCCGGCAGCCGCTGGGGCATGAAAGGGGCTGAGGATCTCGGCGGCGGCGTGAAAGCGGTATTTACACTCGAGTCCGGTATCAACCTGAATTCCGGCAATTTCGGGCAGGGTGGCACGGCATTCGGCCGTCAGGCATTCGTTGGGTTGAGCAGCCAGCAATGGGGGAGTGTCCTGCTCGGCCGGCAATACGACAGCGTGAACGACTATATCGGTTACATGACTTTTGGTCTTGCGGGGTATGGCAGCGGGCTGGCGCATCCGGGCGATATCGACAACACGACGCATGAATCTCGCGCGAACAACACGATCAAGTACATTTCACCGAACTTCAGCGGTCTTTCATTCGGCGGCACGGTGACGGTTGGCGGCGTTGCGGGTTCCCTGTCGCAGAATAGTGGCTTTTCCGGAGGGATCGGATACCGCGGAGGACCTCTTTCACTTGGTCTGGTATACGAGCTTTTCAGGAATCCGTCGAACGCCGGGGCGATTCTTAACAGCAACGCGAATGCCGTGGCGCCGTCGAGCACTTCCGCGTTCGGCTCACTTAATTCGGGTTATCTGGCGGGTGCCAATCCGGCCACTTCATGGCAGGTTATCGGCGCGGCGGGCTCGTATAACTTCGGTCAGGTCACGCTCGCCGGCGCATGGACCAATGTCCGCTACGGCAACATAGGGCGCTACAGCGGCGCATCGGCGACATTCAACGACGTCGAGGTCAACGGGATGTACCAGGTCAATCCCGCCGTCTTTTTGTCACTGGCGTACAACTATCTCAAGGGCAACGCCGTGCGCGGAGATATCGGCGACCAGACATACCATCAACTTTCGGCCATGGCCGATTACACGCTATCCAAACGTACGGATGTCTATCTGACTGCGACTTATCAGATCGCGAGCGGTACGAACTCCACGGGTGCGCCTGCGGTTGCCAACATCTCGCTCGTTGGCGACTCATCGAACAATCGCCAGGCGCTTTTCCGCCTTGGCATGCGGCATCGATTCTGAGACACCTTCGCCGGTCGCGCACAGCTCGCGCGCGCCTCAGGCGGCCTGGTTGTGCTCGTCCCGGATGCCTTCCCAGCGATAGTCACACGGAATGGTCTCGATCAGCGCGTCGACAAGCCTCTGTGTATTGGGCGAAAACGACCGCAACTGCCGTGTGATGAGACACACTTCACGCGTGACCACGGGGTCGGTGAGCTCCCGAAACAGGAACTTCTTGAGAGGCCCGGACTGCATCGCGAGTTCGGGCAACACCGAGATACGTCCACCAAGGGTGAGCATTGCGAAGAGCGAGGTCGTGCTCGATGCACGGTCCGTCAGGCTGGCATGGTGGTGCATCCCCAATGCCGGATGGGCGTCGAGGAACGCACCGATGCCGGTGTCATTAGCCAGCGAAATGGTCTTGAATTCCGCGAGATCTGACCAGCGCAGGGAGCGGTCGATGCTCCCCAGCGGATGATCTGCGGGGAACAGTACGCCAAAGCGGTCGCCGACGATGGGCAGGTAGGCAAGATCGGGGAAATTGTTCAGACGGCTCGCAATGCCGAAATCCACTTCTCCCGACAGTACTGCGCGTTCCACTTTGTCGGAGCTTCCGTCGCTGACAGAAATCGTGATGTCCGGGTACGAACGCTGAAAGGCAGCCAATGCGGGGGTGAGGACGTGCTCGACCATCGACGGCACGGCTGCAATACGCGCATGGCCGCGGTGGCTCAGCGAGATTGCCTGCAGATCGCCCACCGCCGTATCGAAGTCCTGGAGGACACGGTCTGCCACCGGCTTGAACCGGGCCGCATCGGCAGTCATGACGACCCGGCGCGTCGTACGGTCGAAGAGCTTCAGCCCGACTTCCTCCTCGAACTGCTGGATGGTGGCAGTCAACGAGGACTGCGTCTGGTATAGCCTGGCCGCGGCTAGCGTGAATGATCCGGTATCAGCCACCGCGACAAAACATCGAAGGTGACGAAGCGATATTTTTCTCGTTGCCATGGGTTCGGATACCTCGTCTGAATGGGGCGCCTTGAACCGCCCGCATGGCAGGTGGCCCCGCCGCAGGCAGGCCTTGCGTGATTGCTCGCTCCACACCCGCGCCGGCCCAGCGCTGCACGACGCTCTGCCTCATTTCACTACTGAAGCGACGCGGCAAATCTGCAGCGGATCGTGGAGATACGCCTGTCTTCCTGGCACCAGGATATGCGGTGTTTTTTATGGCCGCAAGTGATCAAAAAAACGCGATTGATACTTCGTGTCGATGAGTTGCTGCCGTCCGGGCGTGGAGACAATGGACGAGGGCGCAACGGGGCGGGGAGATGAGGGAAATCCCTGGCGAACCCGCAGTTTCGTGTGTCGCTCAGCCGGGCCCGCTGCTGAAATGATTTCAGACCCATTCATCGAAAAACTATAACAATGGGCAAAAATTAATTGTGTTTTTTTCTCGTTCAACGCCGAACCTATAATCGATTTCAACGCGAGCCGACTACCTGTTCAACGGGGCTTACCACACCTTTCGGGCGGGCATGGCGCGATGGAATCGCGTATATGAGGCCGCCGTTTTTGCGGGGCGCCAGCAGGCGCTGCGCAATAGCCCGGAGGCAGTCGATGCATCGAAGTCCGTTGCACAGGTTGAATTACCGATGAGCAAGGAGGCAGTCGCGATGGCAGGTATGCTGAGCCCGGGCAGCACCGGGCGTGAGACCCGTCCCGAAGGCATCAGTCGCGTATGCATGCGGCGCGGGCGGAGTCTGCGCTGGTTCGGTGCCGCACTGCTCGCGTGTGCGGGCTGGATGCCGGTTTCCCGGGCACTCGCTGCCGATGCGACAGGCTACCCCGACAAGCCGATCCGGCTGGTCGTGGCATATGGCGTAGGCGGTGTCGCGGACAATATCGGCCGTGTGATTGCTGCGGGGCTCACGCAGGCACTCGGCCAGTCGGTGTACGTGGATAACCGCGGCGGCGGCGGCGGTACGATCGGCGCGACGCTGGTCGCCAAGGCTGCGCCCGATGGCTATACGCTCCTGCTGACCAGCCCGCCGATGATTGCGGTGGCCCCCCTGCTGATCCCCGGCCTCTATTACAACCCGAGGAAGGACTTTACGCCGGTCGGTACGTTCGTGACGACGCCGAACATCCTCGTCGCCAACCCGTCGCTGCCGGTTCATAGCCTGGCCGATCTGGTCGCTTACGCGAGGGGGCCGGGCAAGAACGATGTGAGCTTTGCCTCAGGCGGGACGGGCAGCACGGGTGATCTTTCGGGACAGATCCTCAACCGGACTGCCGGTATCGACATGACGCCCATTCCCTACCGATCGTCCGCGCTCGGTTTTCCGGACGTCATTGCGGGGCGGGTATCGTTCATGTTCGATTCGATCCCGTCGACACTGGGGTTCATCCGTGCGAAACAGGTTCGACCGATCGTTGTGATGTCGGACCGGCGCTCGCCGCTCCTGCCTGATGTGCCCACTGCGGGTGAAGAGGGTTATCCGTCCGCCACGATGCAGTTCTGGATGGGCGTCGAAGGGCCTTCCGGCATGCCCGCTGAGGTCGTGCAAAAACTCAATGCGGCGCTGCGCGCAGCGATGGCGTCCCCCGCAATGATCCACAGCCTCGCGAACCTGGGTGCACAGCCGTTTCTGACATCGCCACAGGAGTTCGGTGCATTGCAGGAGCGCGACATCGCACGTTACAAGCCGCTGGTGCAGCAGATCGGACTGCATGCCGCCGACTAGCGGGCGGCTGTCTGCTTCGAGTGCTGCGCGAAATTTTGATGGATGCGTGGAACACGTCGGGCGCATTCGGACGAAACCAGAATATGCGGTGCGATCCGGCTATGCGATCTCTACCGGTCGGATGTCGTCGGCCGGTGCTGGCAAATAATCTGGAGTCCAAAATATGGCTGCGGGGATGACCATTACCGTGAACGGCAGACAGCATGAGGTGCAGGCGGACGCCGAGACGCCGCTCGTCTATGTGCTGCGCAACGAGATAGGCCTGCACGGGACGAAGTTCGGCTGCGGGGTAGCGCAATGCGGCGTGTGCTCGGTCCTGCTGGACGGACAGGAAATTCGCTCGTGCATCATGCCGGTCGGGATGGCGGTCGGGCATGAGATCACCACGCTCGAAGGCCTCGGTGACGTCTGGGCACAGCGAAAGAAGACATCTGCGGCCACACCGGCGAACGGCGCTGCCGATGGCAATCTTCACCCGGTTCAGCAGGCGTGGATCGACCTTCAGGTGCCCCAGTGCGGATATTGCCAGAGCGGGATGATGATCCAGGCTGTGAGCCTGCTCAATACCAACCCGCGACCCGCACGCGCTGACATCGTGGCGGCCATGCAGGGGCACATCTGCCGGTGCGGCACCCATATGCGTATCATCGCGGCCATCGAGCAGGCTGCCGGGCAGATGGGCAGGGAGGGATAAGCCATGGCCATGAACGAACTTCACGCCTCGCCGGACCCTGTCGCTTCGCTCAGGCGTCGAGGATTCCTCAAGGCCGGCGGTGCACTCGTGGTCGCTTTCTGCCTGCCGCTGCCCGGCTCGTGTGCAGAGACGGGCGAGACGTTTCCGAAAGTGCCTCCGGAGCAGCTTGACTCGTGGCTTGCGATCGCCCAGGACGGCTCTGTGACGGCCTTCACGGGACGCATCGACATGGGCACGGGGGTGCAGACAGTGTTCGTCCAGGCGGTGGCGGAGGAACTGGATGTCCCCGTGAGCGCCGTGACCTTCATTCTCGGGGATACCGCACGCACGCCGGAGCAGGGCAAATCCACCGCGAGCAACAACATCGCGCGCAATCTGCCGCCGTTACGTCAGGCTGCAGCGGAAGCCAGGATGCGACTGTTCGAACTGGCCTCGGCGAAATTCGGCGTCCCTGCCGGGACGCTGACCGCCCGGGACGGTGTCATCAGCGTGCGCGGCAGCACCCGCAGTATCGGTTACGGGGAATTGATCGGCGGTGGCCGGTTCAATGTGACCCTCGGCGTCAAGGGGACCGGCAACCAGACGAAACTGATCGGTCGAGCGCCGCTGAAAAAACCGCAGGACTTCAGGGTGCTGGGCAAACCGGTCCCACGGGTGGATATCCCTGCCAAGGTACGCGGCGAATGGCAGTACGTCCATGATGTGGTCGTTGACGGCATGCTGCACGGCACGGTCGTGTTGCCGCCGGCACGCGGCATGAAGCTCGTTTCCGTGGACGGATTTCCGCAGCCGGTACCGGGTGTGGTGAAGGTGGTGACGCGGGGCAATTTTGTCGGCATCGTCGCGCAGACCGAGCAGGCGGCGGTGCGCGCGCGCAACTCGCTGCGCGTGACATGGGCGCCGGTCACGCACGAGAATTACGACGACATGTACGCTGCGGTTCGACAGACGCGGATCATCAAGCAACACGTAGAGGGCAACGTCGGCGATGTGAAATCTGCCTTTGCCGGTGCAACGAGTGTGGTCGAAGGGACTTATCTGCTGCCGGTCAATTCGCACGGCATGATGGGGCCTTCGTGCGCCGTTGCGGACTTCCGCGACGGCGCACTCACGATCTGGTCCGGCACGCAATGGCCGGACGGCACGCGCCGCGACGTGGCCGCGATGCTCGGGCTGCCGGTCGACGAGGTGCACCTGATCTGGGTCCAGGGCTCGGGCTCGTACGGCCGTCTGGGTGTCGACGACGCGGCGGGGGACGCCGCGCTGCTCTCCCAGGCGGTGGGCCGGCCGGTGCGCGTTCAGTGGCAACGCGCCGACGAGAACCAGTGGTCCCCGTTCTGTCCGGCTGCCGTGATCGACGTGAAGGGCGGGCTGGACGCGCACGGCAATATCGTCGCGTGGCAGTTCGAGAACCGCACACCGGGCCATTCCACTGCCGAGCGTGGCAACATCCTCGCCTGGCGCGCGCTCGGGACCAATCCGGGACATGATCGCCTCAGTGGCGGCGCCGATAACCCGAGCTATGACATTCCCAATCTGCACGTCGTCACCCGCTACACCGACGAGATCGTGCGGGCGATCTACATGCGCTCGGTGGCAGGCATCCAGAACACGTTCGCGATCGAAAGCCATATGGACGATCTCGCCGCGAAGGCGGGTATCGACCCGGTCGAGTTCCGGCTGCGCCACACGAAGAATGCCCGATCGAGAAAGGTGATCGAGACGGTGGCACAGAAGGCAGGCTGGAAGCCGTCGCAGAAGCCAGTCGTGAATGGCGACCTGATCGAGAGCCGCGGCATCGCGGCGCTGTGCGCGGGCGACGGTAAGCTCGAGAACCACGGTGCCTGGGGCAATCTTGCGACGGTCGTCGACATCGTGCTGGACCGGCGCACGGGCATGATCCGCGTGAAGCGTGCATTCGTTGCCATCGATGCGGGCCGTATCGCCAATCCGGATGGGCTGCGCGCGCAGGCCGAAGGCGGCACGATCATGGGCATCAGCCGGGCGCTGAAGGAGCAGGTGCTGTTTCGCGGCGGCGCGGTGGCTTCGGCAGACTGGCTGACCTACCCGGTCCTGCAGTTCAGCGACGTACCAGAGACGCTCGAGGTCGTGCTCATCGACACGGATAACCCGCCGCTCGGCGCGGGCGAGGTGCCCAACGTGACGCCCGCCGGCGCCATCGGCAACGCGGTTTTTGCGGCGACGGGCGTACGCATTCATGAGCTGCCGATGACGCCGGAGAAGATCAAGGCGGCGTTCGCCGAGACCTGAGCGCACGCGCAGATCCGGTACCGGATCGCCTCGGCTGCAGACCGGGTGGCAAGGCGCGTATGCATTGGTTGCCCGATTACAAGAACCCGCAAAGGCAGGCATGAAACCCCTGAGACTGATGTATGCGGCCGCGCTGGGCGCGGCGATGATCCTTGCCATGAACCCTGGCCTTGCAGCCGGGCAGTTATCCGTACAGCCGGCCGCACAGCTCGGCGGAGAACCGCGGGGTGCGTACCTCGCGCGGGCTGCGGACTGTGTGGCCTGCCATTCGGCTCCGGGGGGCAGGCCGTTTGCTGGCGGGCTGAAGATGGGCACCCCGCTCGGCAACATTTTCAGCACCAACATCACCCCGGACGCGCAGACGGGAATCGGCAGCTACAGCCTTGCCGATTTCGATCGCGCCGTGCGTCAGGGCGTGGCGAAGGACGGGCACCAGCTGTATCCGGCGATGCCTTATCCGTCGTATGCCAGGATCAGCGACGCCGATCTCGCCGCGCTCTATGGCTACTTCATGCATGAAGTGACGCCTGTCCACCAGCAGAACCGGGCGAGCGAGATCCGGTGGCCGCTGAACGTGCGATGGCCGCTTGCCGTCTGGAACCGGCTCTTTGTCGATTCTCATCCGTATCGGGCCGATCCGGCGCACGATGCGCAGTGGAATCGCGGTGCGTATCTGGTGCAGAGCCTGGGCCACTGCGGAGCGTGCCACACGCCTCGCGGCGTAGCCTTCGAGGAGGAGACGACTGGGGGCAACGACAGTGCGTTCCTGGGCGGGGCAACGCTCGATGGCTGGACGGCGAGTGATCTCCGCGGCGATCAGGCGACGGGTCTCGGCCGCTGGAGCAAGGCCGACATCGTCGCGTTCCTGAAGGACGGCGGCAACGCGCACGCATCCGTGTTCGGTTCCATGATCGACGTCTACAACAACAGCTCGCAGTTCCTCACGGACGACGACCTGGATGCGATTGCGACCTATCTCAAATCGCTGCCTCCGCGGCATCCCGGGCAGACCTGGACCTACGACGATACCGCCGCGCGGACGCTGAAACAGGGCGACCTCAGGATGCCGGGCGCCGAAACGTTCCGCACGCAGTGCGCAAGCTGTCATGGCATCGACGGGAAAGGGCTGGGACGGCGTCTGCCATCGCTCGCGGGCAATCCGAACGTCCTGGCGGCGGATCCGTCGTCGGTCGTCGACCTGATTCTCAACGGCTCGCAGCGCGTCGTGCGCCACGGTGTGCCGGACAGCTACCGGATGGCTCCGTTCAGGCTTCAGTTGAGCGACGAGGAGATTGCGGACCTGGCGACCTGGGTGCGGCAGGCGTGGGGCAATCATGCCGGCGCCGTTACCCAGTCCGATGTGGCAAAGCTGCGCGCGTCGACTGACATGAGCAGCGATCAGGTGATTATCCTGAAGATGCGATAACGCTTTGGGTCGATGGGTTGCGCATCGGCCGCAATAAAAGCATGCGGCGGCTGCAGGCGTCATGCATGTCGACGCGTGCAGTTGCCTGGCGGGTCGGCCCGGGACGGCCTTTAGCATGCCTCGGGCCTGCGGCCGGTCAATCCGGCTTGAGCTGAAGATTGCCGGGCTGACGCTTCTCGATCGAATACTTGAGCAGGGCGGCCGCCCGGAAGACGCCGTGCGCGAACTTGCCGTAGGGCAGCGTCAGGAACAGTCCCGTCACAACACCCAGGTGGACTGCGAGCAGCAGGCTCATCGCGGCACTGTCGCGCAGCGCGAGCAGCAGGAGGCCCGTTGCCGCCGCGAGCAGCAGCAAGGCGATGAAGCCGCGGTCCATGGGGCGCTGGGCCGGATCGCCCTGGCATGGATCGCGTCGCAGGTTCAGCCAGAGTAGCCCGGCGGGACCTGCGAGCAATCCCAGGCCACCGAGTGCCCCAAGCATGACGGGCAGGCTCAGAAGCGGATACGGAGCCGGATAGCTGAGCAGATAGTCGTAGATCGTGCCGACGCAGGTTGCCGCAAAGCACAGCATGAACCCGTAAAAGGTCAGATGGTGGAAGCGCCGGCGCGCGAGCGAGAATGCATCGTCCTCGTTATTGCAGCCCTTGCCGTGGCCACCGCCCAGATAGCGCAGGCGCAGCGCGTCGTGGGCCGCTTCCGCCACTGCGGCACGGGTAGCAGCGCCCGGTGTGACGCCGCGCCAGAAGCGGGTCACACCGATTCCCAGCGCCAGTAGGGCGTACAGGAACACGACACCGAACAGCCACGCGAGCAGGTCGTGGGGGAATACCGCGTAGAAGTTGCCCGCGAGCGGGCCACGCAGCAGGCCGCCACCCATGCCGGCGGCCAGGCGAAGTCGGTGTAGGTGTCGAGCCGCACCTTCGCCATGGCCTGCGGCACGTTGACCGCGAATTCTCGCTCGGGCGGTCGTTAAAGCGTACGGCAGCGGTTTCGTCGACCTTCAGGCCCAGGTAGGTGAAGGTGATGCCGGGACGGACCGCATACGCGTAGAACGGTGCGGTATCGATCGGACGGGCCCAGTGAGTCTTGGCCGGATTGAGCCCCTCGGTGTGGCAATCGTCGAGTACCGTATGATCGAACGTGCCGCTACGACACGCGGCGTTGTATTCGCCGACGGTCTGCAGGAAGCGGGTTTCGTCCAGGCCGATCTCGCGCGCGAGCCCGGAGAGGGTGTCTGACTGGATGCCGGGAAAGACCGGCGGCATGAAGCGGCCGACGGCCTTCGCGTCGATGATCGAATAGGCGACCTGGCCGGGCTGCATCGCAGTCAGACGGCCCCAGATCGCGTAGCGCTTGGGCCAGAAGTCTTCGCCTTCGTCATAGAAGCGCTGCGCGTCGCGATTGACGACGATGCCGAGCGACACGCAGTCGATGCGCGTGCAGATGCCGCCGTCATAGAGCGGCGCGCGTGCATCGATGGCCACGCAATGCCCCTGCGACGGATCGCCGATGATGTCCGCACCCGCGTTCATCATGAACTTCAGCAGCACCCCCTGATTGAAGCGCGTGCCGCGAATCAGGATCTGCTCACCGGGCCACTCGCCGCGCTCATTCTGTCCCCACGCTTCGCGAAGCCATTCGCGGTTCGATTCGAAACCGCCGCAGGCCAGAACGCAACTGCGCGCCTCGATACGTTCGCCTTTGCAGTACGCGGCGATGAAACGCCCGCCGTCGCCCAGTTCCAGCGAGGCGACCGGACTCTCGTAGCGGATCGCGACGCCCAGTTGCTCGGCGCTTCGATAATAGGCGTTGACGAGTGCCTTCCCGCCCCCCATGAAAAACGCGTTGGTACGCGAGAGGTGCAGGGTGCCCGACAGCGGCGGCTGGAAATTCACGCCGTGACGGCGCATCCAGCCGCGGCAGGATGACGAGTGGCGGATGACGAGCCTCGCCAGATGCTCGTTGGTGATGCCGCCCGTGACCTTGAGCAGGTCCTGCCAGAATTCCTCTTCAGGATAGGCATCGAGCAGCACGTCCTGCGGCTCGTCGTGCATGCATCGCAGGTTGCGGGTGTGCTGCGAGTTGCCGCCGCGCCACTCGCGCGGCGACGCTTCGAGGAGCAGGACGCTTGCGCCTGCTTCGCGTGCGGTCAATGCCGCACACAGGGCGGCATTGCCGCCGCCGATTACCAGTACGTCGATCATGGGGAGAGTTGTCGTCGTTGCCAGTGTCACACTGTAGACACCCTCCCCGGGCCGAGCCATCGGGCGACATGCAAGGGGGCTTCACGATTTGTGAAGGGTGGCCCCGGCCAGTGTCCGTCCGTAACAAGGTCGGCAGCCACCTGTGCGAGCAGCACGCGCACCGCGAGCGCTGCCGGAGAAAGCTCGTCGTCGGACAGGCTCGCCAGCAGGTTGGGGCGATGCAGGAAGTCGTCGATCCCCGCATCGGTCGGAACAACACCCGTTGCGGTACGGGTGAGAAGGCGGGTGGCGAGTTCGCTTTCGAGACGGCTGATCTGCTGGCTGAGCGCCGAGGTGACCATGCCGAGTTCGGCGGCCGCGCGGTCGAGTCCACCGTGCTCGACGACCTTGATGAAATAACGCAACTGCCTCAATTCCATGAGCGGTTTCCCTGCGGCCTCATTCCTGGAAGCGGCTAGTGTCGCATGCGGTGCACTGCGCGGCGAAGGGCCGGTTCCGGGCTCGCGCAGCCGCTCGCACGGCGGGCGAGGCGTCGCCGGTTTCTTCATGAACTTATCGTGTACACCGATTAATGGGCAAAAACTACTTGTTTGTGCCCATTAAATGGCGGACTTAGCATGCGTGTACCGCACTGGCAGCCGTTGCCGTGCAATACGAGGCATCCAGAATAGGAAACCGCATGTCCGTTCAACCACCCGCCGGGACCTGGGCCGAGATTGTCGTCCAGGTATTGAAATCCAACGAAGTGCGGCTCGTGACCTACGTGCCCGACAACGTGCTGCGACCGCTGATCGAAGCCGTAGAAGCCGATCCGTATTTCACTGTGATCTGCCCGGCGCGCGAAGAGGAGGCTGCCGGGATTACGGTCGGCGCCTACATGGCCGGCATGCGCGGCATCACGCTGATGCAGACGAGTGGCTTCGCGACCTTGCCCAACGCGCTGGCTTCGCTCGTGCGCCCTTACCAGCTGCCGCTCGTGATGCTGATCTCCGAGCGCGGCACGCTGGGCGATTTCCAGCTCGGGCAGGCGGTTGTATGCCGCACGATGCGCCCCGTGCTCACGTCGCTCGGCATCGAGCACTTCGCCATCGAGCGGCTTGACGACGTCGAGTTCGTGGTCGACCGCATGATCAAGCAGGCGTTTTCGACGCAGGAGCCGGCCGCGATCATCCTCTCTCCGCTGCTCACGAAAAAGAGCAACACGTCCCACTGAAGGCGATTACCCATGACCGCAACCGAAAACAGTACGGTGGCCCGCAGCGCCGCCAGGGTGATGAACCGCTCCGCGCTCACGCGCAGGCTCGTTGCCAGACTCAGGTCGAACGAAGCCGTGATCGGCGGCATCGGCAACACCAACTTCGACCTGTGGGCGAGCGGCCAACGCCCGCAGAACTTCTACATGCTCGGCAGCATGGGTCTCGCGATCCCCATCGCGCTCGGCGTCGCCATCGCGCAGCCCGGGCGCCAGGTGGTGGCCCTCGAAGGTGACGGCTCGCTGCTCATGCAACTGGGCGCACTCGGCACGGTCGCCACCCGCGCGCAGAAGAACCTGCTGATCGTGGTCTGGGATAACGGTGTCTACCAGATCACCGGTTCGCAGAAGACGCTGACTTCGGGCACCGTCGATCTCGTGGCGATCGCGCGTGGCGCGGGCCTGCGGCAGAGCGCGTGGGCCGCTGACGAGGCGCACTTCGACGCCCTCGTCGAAAGCGGGCTGGCCGGCGACGAGCCCGCGTTCATCGCCGTGCGCACCGATGATGCGAAGCCGGCGGGCGTGACCGAGCGCGACCCCGCGAAGATCCGCCAGCGCTTCATGGAAGGTATCGCCGCGTAACCTGCGTGCGCAGCAAGCGCACGCATTTGAGGAACATCCGATGTCACAACTGCTGATTGGCGGCAAATGGGTTGACGGCGAGTCAGCCCAGTCGCTCACGGACAAGTATCACGGCAGGGAATACGCACGCATGGCCGTTGCGTCGCCGGAGCAGGTCAACCAGGCGGTGGATGGCGCCCTCGCGGGATTGCGCGCATCCACGCTTTCGCCATACGAACGGTACCGGATCCTGCTGGAGGCGGCGCGCGTGGTCGAAAGCCGCCGCGACAGGCTGATCGGACTGATGCGCGACGAAGCCGGTTTCACACACGCGGACGGCGATAACGAAGTACGCCGCTGCGTGCAGACGCTCGAGCTTTCGGCCGAGGAGGGCAAGCATCTGGCCGGCGAACTGGTGCCGATGCAGGCCGCCGCCGGCGTGAAGAACCGGCTCGGGTACACGATTCGTGTGCCGCGCGGCGTCGTGTGCGCGATCACGCCGTTCAATTCGCCGCTGAATACGCTCGCGCACAAGGTCGGACCCGCCATTGCGGGCGGCAACGCGGTGGTCATCAAGCCATCGAACGTGACACCGTTGTCTGCCGTGGAGCTATGCAAGGCGCTCATCGATGCGGGCCTGCCTGCGAACCTGCTGGCGTTGGTCCACGGTTCGGGCAGCGCCATCGGGCGTCAGTTGCTCGCCGATCCGCGCATCGCGTTCTACGCGTTCACCGGCAGCACGCAGGTGGGCCGCGAGATCCAGCAGGCCGCGGGCCTGCGCGGCATGCAGCTGGAACTGGGCAGTATCGCCAGCACGATCGTCTGTGCGGATGCCGACGTCGACATGGCAATTCCGAAGATCGTCAACGCCGGGTTCCGCAAGGCAGGCCAGGTTTGCACTTCGGTACAGCGGCTGTTCGTGGCGCGCGGCATTGCCGATACGTTCATTTCGAAGTTCGTCGAAGCGGTAAAGGCAACTCCGTGCGGCGATCCCGCCGATCCCAAAACCGTCATCGGACCAATGATCTCGCTGCAGCATGCGGAGCGTGCCGAATCGTGGGTGCGCGAGGCGGTGGAAAACGGCGCACGGGTGCTGACGGGTGGCAAACGCGAGGGCACGGTGTTCGAGCCCACGGTGCTGCATGGTGTTCGCGACAGCATGAAAGTCGTGTGCCAGGAAATCTTCGCGCCGGTCGTGTCGATCATCGAGTTCGACCGCATCGAGGAAGCGGTGGCGGGCGCCAACGCCAGCGACTTCGGCCTCGCGGCTGGCCTCTTCACGTCGGACCTGAAGACGGCGCTGCGCACCGCACAGCAGCTTGCATTCGGCGGGGTGCATATCAACGAGGCATCCAGTGCCCGCATCGACGCCATGCCCTTTGGCGGCGTGAAAGACAGCGGCTTTGGCCGCGAGGGTCCGGCCTGGTCAATTCGTGAAATGACCGAGGAGCGTCTCATCACCGTCGCGTACTGACGCGATGCATGAGCCGTCTGCGAGCCATCTGACTGACTGAACGGAACCACTATCTTGGAAACATCCCTTTCGACGAACCATGTACTGCGCATTGCCGTGGACATCGGCGGAACCTTCACCGACGGCGTGGCAACGCTCTCGCCGTCGGGGCGCATCTGGGTCGGCAAGACCCCAACCACGCCGGACGATCCCGGCGAAGCGGTTTCTACCGTCGCGCTCAACCTGCTGAAGCAGGTTGCGGACTCGATGGGACCGTCGGCCCCGAAGCTCGCGGAGGTGGTGCACGGCACGACCCTGATCACGAATACGCTAATCGAGCGCAAGGGCGTAAAGACCGGGCTGATCACCACACAGGGCATGCGCGACATGCTCGACATCGGTCGCGAATGGCGCTACGACATCTACGATCTCGACATCGTGATACCTGCGCCGCTGGTGCCGCCTGCGTTGCGCCTGGAGGTGGACGAGAGGCTCGATGCGCGCGGCGAGGTACTGACGCCGCTCACGGACGCGCAACTGGACCGGCTGATCGACGGAGTGATCAGCAAGCTCGGCGCGGCCGGGGTCGAGTCGGTGGCGGTATCGTTGCTGCATTCGTACCTCAACGATGCACACGAGAAGCGTATCGAGGCGCGCCTGCGGCAGGCCCTCCCGAATCTATCGGTGTCGGTATCGTCGGATCTCGCGCGGGAGATCAAGGAGTTCGAGCGCACCTCGACAACGGTGGCGAATGCCTATGTGAAGCCGATCGTCGCGAAATACCTGCACGAACTCGAGAACCGGATCGCACGCATCCAGGAAGGCATACCGCTGCGCGTGATGGTGTCGAGCGGCGGTTTCACGTCAGCGAAGGCGGGCGCGGAATCACCGATCCTGCTGCTCGAGTCGGGGCCGGCCGCCGGCGTGCTGTCGGCGCTCAATACGGCCTATCAGAACGACGTCAAGCGCGTGCTCGCATTCGACATGGGGGGCACCACGGCGAAGGCCTGCGTGGCCGTCGACGGCGAGCCGCCGGTGGCGCACAGTTTCGAGTGCGCGCGCGTCGAACGCTTCAAGCGCGGCTCGGGTCTGCCGATCCTCATTCCGAGCATCGAGCTGATCGAGATCGGCGCGGGCGGTGGCTCCATTGCGTATTGCAATCGCCTCGGTCTTCTCAACATCGGACCTGAATCGTCGGGCTCCGTACCGGGCCCGGCCTGCTATGCACGCGGCGGCACCGACGCGACCGTCACCGATGCGGATCTGTTGCTGGGCTACCTGAATCCGTCGAACTTCCTCGGCGGCGAAATGGAACTCGACACCGGCCTTGCGACTGCCGCGATGGAGCGGCTCGCGAAGCAGCTGGGCATGGCCACGACCGATGTTGCATGGGGCATCTACAACATGGTCAACGAGAACATGGCGAGTGCCGCGCGTATCCATATCGCCGAGAACGGCCACGATCCGCGTGAGTTCGCGATGGTGGCAACGGGCGGCGCGGGCCCCGTCCATGCCGTCGAGGTGGCGCGCAAGCTGCGCATTCCGCGTGTCCTGATTCCGATCGCAGCGGGCGCCGGTTCGTGCCTGGGCATGCTGGCCGCACCGGCGCGCGTCGACCGTTCGTTCTCGAGCCCGCAACTGCTCGCGGATACGGACTGGGCACAGGTGGCCACCCGTCTCGAGGCACTCAAGCGCGAAGGCGAGGCCGAACTGGAGTCGGCCGGCGCGGCCGACGTCGAATGGCGCATCGGCGCCGAGATGCGCTATTTCGGGCAGGGCGCGGACGTGTCGGTCTCGATCCCCTACGAAGCTGTGACCGACGCGACCGGCGCGAAGGTGCTGGCGTCGTTCGAGGCACAGTACGAAAAGCTTTACGGCAGACTTGTGCCGAATGCGCGCCCGCAGGTCGTGACGTGGCGGCTCACGGGACGCGAGCGTACCTCCGGCCAGCACTTCGAATGGGGCGACAACCGGGTGAAGGCGACCGACGCGCTGCGCGGCAAGCGCCCGGTCTACCTGCCGCTGCGCGGCGAGTACGCCGACGTGCCCGTGTACGACCGCTATTCGGTGCAACCCGGACAGACGCTGCAGGGGCCGCTGATTCTCGAAGAGCGTGAGTCGACCATCGTCGTCGCAGTGAAGTCGGACGTCACGGTGCTGCCCGACCTCACCACTTCCGTTACTATCAAGGAGTTCGAATAAATGACTCTGCTCTCCACTGCGCCGTCCACGACGCCCCAGAAGCGGGCCACCACGTTCGACCCGATCGAGCTGGAAATCCTCTGGAAGCGGTTGATCAGCGTGGTCGACGAGGCCTCGGCCGCTTTCGTGCGCACCTGCTTTTCCACGCTCGTGCGCGATGGCAACGATTTTGCGATCGTGCTGACCGATGCACAGGGACGCTCGCTCGCCCAGTCGACCATGAGCCTGCCCGGCTTCATCGGCTGCCTGCCGGCTACGGTGCGGCATGTGCTGGACAAATATCCGGCGCCGACGATGCAGGAAGGTGACGTCTTCATCACCAACGACCCGTGGAAGGGCTCGGGGCACATCCACGACGTGACGACCGTCACGCCGATCTTTCGGGACGGCAAGGTGGTCGCGTTCGCGGCGGTGGTTTCGCACCTGGTCGACATCGGCGGGAAGCTGCGCAGCAACAGCAGCCGCGAGATCTACGAGGAAGGCCTGCAGATCCCGATGATGAAGCTACTCGATGCGGGCGAGCCCAACGAGGTGCTGATCGAGATGATCATGCAGAACGTGCGCGCGCCCGAGCAGGGCATGGGCGATATCTGGGCGCAGGTGTCGGCCTGCCGGAAGATGGGCGAGCGCCTGCAGGGGCTGCTCGACACCGTCGATCTCGAAGCGCTTGGCGCCGAGGTGCGCCGCCGTTCCGAGCAGGCAATGCGCGATGCGATCTCGAAGATTCCCGACGGGATCTATGAATCCACGGTGTTGCACGACGGCTTCGAGAAGCCGATCGAGCTGAAATGCAAGCTCACCGTGACGGGGGACCGGATCGATATCGACTATGCGGGCAGCAGCGCCCAACTGGCGCGCGCGGTCAACGTGGTGCCCATCTACACGTTCGCGTACACGGTCTACGGCATCAAGACCCTGCTGTGCCCGGACATTCCCAACAACGAAGGCAGTTTCGTGCCGATCACGACCACGGCGCCGCTCGGCTCGCTGCTGAACCCGACCTATCCGGCGGCGTCGGGTGGCCGTAGTGCGATCGGCCATCTGCTGCCGGCGTGCGTGTTCCGTGCGCTGGGTGATGTGCTGCCGGAAAAGGTGTGGGCCGGCGGCTCGCCCAATTCGTCGATGACGATGTCCGGCGAGTATCAGGGACGGCGTTTCGCGGTGGTCAATTTCGTCAACGCGGGTCAGGGCGCGAATGCACGTCGCGACGGCTTCTCCGCGATGAGCTTTCCGGCCAACCTCGGCAATACGCCGGTCGAAATGATGGAGTCGCTTGCACCGATCAAGGTTTTGCGGCGTGAGGTCCGCCGCGGCAGCGGTGGCGCAGGCAGGCATCCGGGCGGTTGCGGGATCAGCTTCGAATATGAGTTGCTGCCCGATGCGTCCAATGTGAGTGCATCGTTCCTGATGACGCAGCTCAAATCGTCGCCGCCCGGACTGGCAGGGGGAGGCGCAGGCAAGCCCGGCCAGCTACTCATCAATGGCGTGGTGGTCGACCCGACCGAACCTCGCGTGCTGAACGGCGGCGACCGCGTGCTGATGGAAACGGCAGGTGGTGGCGCATACGGGCCGCCTGCGTGAGCCGCAGCCAGCGCGAACCTGTATTTCTCGAAAATAAAAGGAAAACGTATGACCGATATTGTCCGGATTGACCAGAACGCCCGTCGTAGCCGTGCACTTGTTCACAACGGGCTCATTTACCTCTCCGGCCAGGTGCCCGACGACCGCAGTGGCGACGTTACGGATCAGACGCGTCAGGTGCTCGCGAAGATCGACGGGCTGCTTGCCGAGGCGGGCACGTCGAAGGAGCGGCTGCTCAGTACGCAGATCTGGCTGAAAACGATGGACGACTTCGCCGCGATGAATGCGGTGTGGGACGCGTGGGTGACACCGGGCCAGACGCCGACGCGCTGCTGCGGCAAGGTGGAACTCAACGATCCGAACTGCCGGGTGGAGATCGTTGCCGTAGCGGCCTGCCGTTAAGGGGCATCGGGACGTCGCAACGAAACATGAGGAACGGCTGCCCGTGAGGCAGCCGTTCCTTTGTGGAGTCGTCACCATGAAAATAGTCATCATCAGGCATCGCCTCATGCCCGGTACCGAGGAACTGGCGCTCGCACGCATCAATGCGTTGACGCAGCGAATCCGTGTGCAACCCGGCTTCTGTTTTCGCCACGTAGGGAGGGAATCCAGCGATCCTTCCAGCATTGTCAGCGTGACGGCCTGGAATACGGCACAAGACTGTGCGCAATGGGAGGCGCTTCTGGCAGCGTCGCCGTTGCCACCGGTTGACCGCTCGCGTCTTTACAGCTCGGTGGAGCACATCGTCGTGAATACCACTACCGGGCCCGAATTGCCGTGATCCGGGCGAAATTCGACTCATGAGCCTCGGGGGCCGACGCCCGCGAGGCGTCGTGAGACAGCCCTGTGCATGTTTCGGGTCCTCGACTTGTTAGTTTCGCTAACTAAATGAATCAAGGGGTGCCATGTTCTCTCGTCTTTCGATCTCCACCCGGTTATGGGCGACCGTCGGGGTGCTTGGCCTGCTGATCGTGGCGGTTGGCGCGCTCGGGCAGGTCGGAATGAAGCGCGCGAATGATGCGCTGAATTACGCCTATTCGAACCAGCTGGCTGCATCGATTCAGTTAGGAAGTTCGAACCTGGCGTTGACGATCGCGCGCGTCGGCCTGGACCGGACGCTGATGCATCCGGAAGAGTCCGGCCTGCCGGCTGCCATTGCCAAGGCGCTTGGACACCTCGACGATTCCAACCATGCCTGGCTTGCCTATCGGGCACTGCCTCACGAGCACGATGAACAGGTTCTGGCCGACCGTGTGGATGCGGCTCGCACGGCACTGGTGCAGCAGGGCATCGTGCCGATGGCGGATGCGTTGAAGCGTGGCGATCGCGACACGGCCGACCGGATCGCCATGAAGACGATGTCGCCGCTCTCGCTTGCGTTGACGGACAGTACCGGTGCGCTGGACCGCTGGCAGGACGAACACGGCCGGCAGGAGTTTGGCGAGGCGCAGCAGTTCTACAGGCGGCTGAGTCTTGCCGGTGTGCTGCTGATCGTGGTCGGACTGATGGTCTGTGGCGGCTGCGCGTATGGGCTGCGCCGTTCGATTGCGATTCCCCTCGCAGACGTGCTGGCGGCGCTTCGGCGCATCGCGGGTGGCGATCTGACCGCGGCACTCGAGGTTCGTTCCCGGGACGAGATGGGCAGCCTCGTCGAAGGACTCCAGACGATGCAGGGTGGGCTGGATGGAACCGTGAGGCAGGTGACGCGAAGTTCCGAGGCTATCGCGGCGGCGACGAGGCAGATTGCAGCGGGCAACAGCGATCTGTCACAGCGAACTGAGGAGCAGGCAGCGTCGCTGCAGGAGACCGCCGCCAGCATGGAAGAGCTCACAGCGACGGTGAGGCAGAACGCGGACAATGCCCGCACGGCACAGGGCCTGACGGAATCCGCGCAGGACGTCACGACGCGCGGTTCACAGGTCGTCGCCGAGGTCGTGCAGACGATGGGGGAGATCGACCGCAGCTCGCGGAAGATTGCCGACATCACGGGCGTGATCGAGGGCATCGCGTTCCAGACCAACATCCTCGCCCTGAACGCGGCGGTTGAAGCTGCCCGGGCGGGCGATCAGGGACGCGGCTTCGCAGTGGTCGCCGGCGAGGTGCGCTCTCTGGCACAGCGCGCCGGTGCCGCCGCGAAGGAGATCAAGACCCTGATCGACGATTCGGTGGGGCGGGTGGCATCGGGTGCAAGGCAGGTTCAGGCCGCAGGCGAGACGATGCGGGAAATCAGCGAGTCGATCACGCGGGTAGCGACCATCATGCGCGAGATCGCACACGCATCGGATGAGCAGCGCGATGGCATCGAACAGGTCGGAGTGGCGGTGTCGCAGATGGACCAGGTATCGCAGCAGAACGCGGCACTGGTCGAGCAGGCTGCTGCTGCCGCAGTCTCGCTCGACGATCAGGCAGCGGCGCTGCGTGAGGCGGTTGCGGTTTTCAGACTGAAGTGAGCGGGTGGCGCCTGCAGCAGGCGCCACGTGAATGACTATTCCCGTTTCCGCAATTGATAATCTGCATCGATCAATCAGGATATTTTCGTTGTTTGTGTCCGGAAAACAGGCCGTCTACTATCGCGGCAACGCGTTCCAGTCGCACTCCACGCCTTTGCGCGGCAGCAGTAAAAAATCCAAAAGGTCATCGACAATGAGAATTGGACAGTTCGTCATCCGAATCATGCGTCAATCCAGTGTGGCGAAGAGCTGTCTGCTGGTTATCGGCATCGGTCTTTCGGCACATGCCGCGGCGTGGGACCTGCCCGCTGACAACACCACGGTGCCAGAAGCCGAAGTCGAGCAGATTCTCGGTGGCAAGGATTACCCTGAAACGACCGGTTTTACACGGCACGTCGATTACATCGACTATCAGGCGAATGGTAGGACGTTCACACAGGTCGTGATGCGACTCGATCCGGACACTCCGTTGATGCATGGCGGTCGCAAGGTTGTGCTGGCGGCCACCGAAGAGGGCAGTTCGAGCGCAAACGGTTTCGTCGAAACCGACGAAGGCAAGGAGGGCATTGGCGTTTGGCTGGCCAAACGGGGCGTGACGTTCATCGCGTTGAACCGTGTCGGGCGCTGGAATTTCTTTGCGCCGAACCGGAGCGGAACCTGGGAGACCATTCCGCTCGACGAGCGCATGCCGATCTTCTCGCAGCATCAAAAGGCTTACTGGTCGAAAGACGACTATGTGCTCCAGCCCGCGGGCAAGACCTCGAGTTCGAGCGGTAGCGAATACGTTCGCTTTCCAAAGCCCGGCACGGAACTGTACGACGACATGGTCGCGTGCACGCCGGTCGCCATGGTCGATGGGCTCGAGACGGGCTTGCGACATGCATTGCCTGATGCCGAGCGTAAACGGTCGCTGCTTCTTTACTGGGGTTTTTCGACTGGTGGCGCACTGATGTGGCCGCTCGCCGAGCGCATCCGTCCTGACGGCTATCTGAATTGGGGTTCGTCGCCGCCGGGCGTTGTCTATTACTACGGTTCCGCGCTCGGTGGACGTTGGGACTGGCCTTATGAACACTCGGCGCTGCGTGTGCGCGGGCGGGGCCGCTCCGACTTCGAGTTCTATAACAAGCGTGCCGATCCGGCAACGAAGGACGAACGGTGGCAACGCGATCTGCGCGAACCGCGCTTCAAGGGTGTCGAAGATCCGACCATGTTTGCCAACACAGGCGCGCTGACCGAAGACGCGATGCGTCTCTATACCGCCGATTTCGTGCCGGCCGACGTGAAAGCCGCCGGTTTCAACAAGATTTTCACCGACATCCTCGCGACCACGATGCCGGGCCCAGCGCTGCGCGGCCTTCCCGTGTGGGACATGAATGGCACTTTCGACGAAGTCTATTCGGTGCCGACCATGCAGGCCGCGCGCGACATGATGCGGCCATACGTCGGCAAGCACGTGCTCATTCGCATCGAAGGTTTCAATCACAGCATTGTTAATCGGCAGGTACGCGTCATTGGTCCAATATGGTTGCGCGCGATCGAAAGCGGATATTTCGACTGATGTCGATACCGCAATCGCCTGGTCAGTATCTGGCCGGGACATGGCCATCGAACGTTGCAAATTAGCAACATTCCCGATCCGTCAGCACGAAAAACCGTATCGGGCGATGCCGGGTTTGTTACAGCGAGCCAATCCTGTTTAGTATTTGCCCCGGATGTGTGAGTCTGGGGGGGGCCGGGCACGGCAATTGCGCCGCGCAAGGCAAACCAGCAGGAACAGGAAAAAACGATGTTCAAGCGCCTCAACACGCGCCTGCGCGCGCTCGTGCCTGCGCTCGCCAGCGCGTGCTTCGCAACCGGCCTCGCGCTCGCGTCGTCCGGCGCCAGTGCGCAATCCGCGGCCTACACGAGCGAACCGGTGGATCTGTACGCCGGGCCTTCGGGCGACTATCCCGTGGTTGCCGAACTCGGACCTGGCCAGCCCGTCACCGTGATGGGCTGCGTGAGCGACTATTCGTGGTGCGACGTCACCGTGCCCGGTCTGCGCGGCTGGGTCTACGGCGGTTATCTGAGTTATCCGTATCAGGGCGCCTACGTGCCGCTGACCAACTATGGCGCGGCGATCGGACTGCCGATCGTGACGTTCTCGCTTGGCGCCTACTGGGGCAGCTTCTATCGCGACCGGCCATGGTATGGCGAACAGCGGCGCTGGGAGCACGTGCCGCCGCCTGAACGCGGCCGCCCGCCCGCAGCGCCGGCGTGGCATGGCGCGCCGGGCCGTCCGCCCGCGATCGCGCCTGGTGGCGGCGAGCGCCCGCCGGGGCCGAATGAGCCGATGCGCGGCGCACCGCCGCCCGGAGCGCAACGCCCGCCTGGCAACCCCGAAGCGCCGCGTGCGCCGGGCTACATGCCGCCGCAGGGCGCCGGACGGCCGCCCGGCAATGCAGAACCGCCACGCCCGCCAGGCAATGGGGAGCAGCCGGGCACCATGCGCCCTCACGAGGCGGGGCATCCGCCCGAGCAGCAGCCGTTCGGCGGCCGTCCGCCGGCGGGCCCGCCCGTGCAGGGTTATGCCCGTCCGCCGGCGCCCCAGCCGCAGGGCGGCATGCGTGCGCCGGGGTCCGCACCTCAACAGCCGCAGGGGCGGCCGGCCGCGCCGCCTCAGGGTGGTCAGGGCGGCCATGCTCCCAGCCAGGGGGGCGAACGGGGCGGCGAGCGGCAAACCGAACACTGACGCAGACCGCGGTGCTTCGCTGCCGCGGCGGGATCTCCATGGCGGGAATCCCGCCGCTGCTGTCTTCCGGCAATGACTTAGGATTGCACAGCAATGAAGGCGCTTGAGGGTCCTGCGCCGCGTTACGCTGGTTCGCTGGAGGCGGCGCCCAAGGCATGCCATCCGCCTGGTTCATCCGCGCTTATCGCCGGGCCTGACAGATTTAACAATCCCTGACAGTCAATTCGTGGCGCCCAGGTGAGAATACGTCGTCGCGGCAAGTGCAAGCATGGCCGCGCGCCGCCAGCGCCATGCGAGTTTCGCGCATGAGCCGCCGGCAACGGATTTCTGCTACGGGGGCTGGCTCGCTCGGGACCTGGCGACGCAGTCAGCAAGAGGAAGTCAGAGCGAACCCGAGTTCGCCGGATAACGCTGGGAAAACCAGTGCTTTGAGGTGGACGTGGCGATGGCGGCACGTGCCTCGTCGTGCAGGGAGGCGGCTGCGGCCCGCTGATAGCGTCGGGCGGTGACGCTGGCAGCGGGGCTCGCGCCGCGTACGACGATGACTGCGCTGGCGGTCCGACTCCGGGGGCGGAATCCAGAGACCACGCAGTGCGCAGCACGCGGCCGTCGCCACATTTTTTTCCACACTTCTGAACGCATTCTTTTTGCCGCTTTGCGCATGGCTAGCGGCTCGGCGTTGTTGCGTCCGCGAAAAATCGCCTGGCCGCTTCACCCTTCGGCTGTTCTGCCTGCTTGTCTTCATGGGGGCTACATGTTTTTCCGATCCGGCCGTATGCGTTTTCCACCGGGCTCGCGCGTGGACGGCCCCGACAGTGGCCGCGAGTTCGACCGCGTCGAGCTCGACCTCGCGCGCGACCGCCATGCGCGCGCCGCCATGGAAGCCTACGCGGATTCCTGCGCGACCGAACTCCCGTGGCTCAGCGAAGCGCTGCACCTTTCGCGTTTCGGCACGGCCGAGCGCCTGACACAGTGTTCGTCCACAGTGTTGCGCGTGTTCGTGACGGCGCAGTCGCGTGCGGCCTTGCAGCCCGACTATGCCCACGCGGCATGGGAGCACGTGCGCTCCCAGCTGGCCGCGCTGCTTTCGGATTCGCCGTCCGCCGCGGGCGAGGCGGCCGGGGCCGGTTCGAACGAAGACAATTTCGACTACCATGAGCGCTTAACATGAGAGCGATCTGTTCACCGAAGTCCAGCGCGGCCTCGCGCTCCCGTTTTTTTCGAGACGTGGCGAGAGTAGCGGGCTTTGGTGCACGGCGGGTTGCGCGTGCCGCCAGGGCCGAGGTGGACGGCCGGCGACCCGGCGCCGGCGCGCGCGCCAGAGCCCGCCCGATGATGGTGCCGGTAGCCGTGCGGTGGGGCAGGCAGGCGGTCCATCCTGAGACAATGAAGAACAAACCTGGTTGCGGGGCGCTATGAGAGTTGCAGTACTGGATGACGATGCAGCGCAGACAGAGTTCGTCTGCCAGGCCTTGAGCGCGGCGGGTCACGCTTGCCACGCGTTCGCCAAGGGCGGCGAGCTCGTCAGGCAGCTTCGGCGGCAGACGTTCGATCTGCTCGTGCTCGACTGGAACGTGCCCGACATGGCGGGGGACGAAGTGCTGCACTGGGTGCGGCGGAGCCTCTCCACGCGCCTGCCGGTGCTCTTCATGACGAGCCGCAGCCGTGAGGCCGACATCGCGCAAATGCTCAACGCCGGCGCCGACGACTATGTCGTCAAGCCCGTCTCGGCGCCGGTGCTGATCGCCCGCGTCAATTCGCTGTTGCGCCGCGCCTATCAGATGCACACGCCGGCGTTCAAGGAAATTTTCGGCGAGTACGAGTTCGACCTGAAGTCGCGCCAGGCTTCGGTGAGCGGTCGCAGCGTCGCGCTCACGCAGAAGGAGTTCGATCTCGCGCTGCTGCTGTTTCAGCATCTGAGCCGCCCGCTGTCGCGCGCGCACATTCTCGACGTGATCTGGAAGCAGTCCGACGACATTCCTTCGCGCACGATGGACACGCACGTTTCCATGCTGCGCTCGAAGCTCGGCCTGCGTCCCGAAAACGGCTACCGCCTCACGCCGATCTACGGCTACGGTTACCGGCTCGAGCGCATCGAGGGGGACAACGCGTGAGGGGCGCGCATGCGGTGCGCGCCACCGCGGCGCCGTTCCTCGCCGTCGCGCTTGGGTTCCTGGCACTACCTCACAGCGTCGAGGCGCGCGAGGACGCTGCGGCTCAGCCGCCCGAGATGACCGCCTACGTCACGCGCCCCGGCGACTCGCTCTACGACATCGCCACGCGTTACCTGCGCAATCCCGCCGACTGGAAGAAGCTCGCGAGCCTCAATCATGTGAGCGAGCCGCGCCACCTTCGGCCGGGCACGGCGCTGCGGGTGCCGGTCGCGCTGCTGCGCCAGGATGGCCTGAGCGCGAAGGTAGTTGCCGCGAACGGTCCCGTGCAGCATGCGTTCCGCGGCGGCCCGCTTCTGCCGCTCACGGTCGGCTCGAGCCTCGTTGAAGGCGACCGCGTGCAGACCGGCCCCAACGGTTTCGCCACGCTCGAACTGGCCGACGGCTCGCATATCGCGCTGCCGCCCGATACCTCGCTCGACCTTGCCACGCTGCGTCAAACGGCGCTCACGGGCGCGACCGACCGCATCGTCGATCTCCGTCATGGCGAGGTGAACAGCGAGGTCACGCATGCCACGAAGAAGGACGATCGCTTCCAGATCCGCTCGCCTTCCGTGGTGGCCGGCGTGCGCGGCACGCAGTTTCGCGTGAGCTACGACGGCGACAAGGGCGCGACTGCCGTGGAGGTGCTGGACGGCGCGGTGGGCGTGGACGCCGACTCGCCGGCCCGCAACCGCCACGGCGCGCGAGTACGGCCGCCGGCACCGGGTACGCCGCTCGCCGCCTCGGAGCAACTCGTCGCCGCGCACCACGGCAACCTCACGCTCACGGGCCAGCCGGCGGGCGCGCCCGTCGCGCTGCTCGACGCGCCCGAGTTGCGGCATCCGTCCAAAGTGCAGGACGACGAAGACGTCGCCTTCGAAATCGCGCCGTTGACGGGTGCAAGCGCCTGGCGCGTGCAAATCGGCCGGGACGCGGGTCTGCTCGACATGATTCGCGACAAGCGCAGCGTCGACCCGCACGTGTCGTTCGCCAACCTCGACGACGGCACCTACTTCGTACGCATCTCCGCCATCGACGCGCGCGGTCTCGAAGGCATGCCGGCGTCGTATGCGTTCGAGCGCCGGCGCGTCGCGCTCGGCACGAGCGCCGGCCCCATTGAAGGCTCGCGCGACTTCGCGTTCCGCTGGTTCATCGACCGCAACGCGCCGAACACGCGCTTTCGCTTCGTGCTCGGCACGACGTCCGATCTGCGTGCGCCGCTCATCGACCGTACCGATATCACGGCGGGCGACGCGGTCGTGCGCGACCTGCCGAAGGGCGTCTACTACTGGACGGTGATCGCCGAGCAGTTCGCCAACGGCCACTATTATCAGAAGGCGAGCCCGGTCCAGTCGTTCAGGCTCGACTGGTGACGCAGGCGCGCATGAGCGTGAGGCCGCCCGCGCGCCTTGGCCGCTCCGTCGGGCGACGCTTCCTGTTCGAATGGGCCGCAGTGGGCTGCGCGGGCGTGGGCGTGGTCGTGCTCTGCGTGCTTTGGCGGCTGACGAGCGGCGCAGACCATCTGGTCTATGACCGCTTGCTCTCCGCGCGCACGCTGCCGGTGTCGCCCGACATCGTGCTCGTGGAAATCGACAATGCGAGCGTCGCCGCGCTCGGGCGCTGGCCATGGCCGCGCGAGCTGCATGCCCGGCTCGTCGATCAGCTCGCGAAAGCGGGCGCGGCGGCCGTCGTCTACGACGTGCTGTTCACCGAATCGTCGCGCGACGACGCGCACTTTGCGCAGGCGCTGCGCGCGCGCCCGGCGTTCCTCCCGATCCTGCTGACCCCCGCCGACGACACCGGTCGCCGCGAGGCCGTGCGTCCGGTCGCGCCGCTCGCGCAGGCGGTCGCCGGCATGGGCCATATCAACCTCGAAGTCGATAACGACGGCATCGTGCGCAGCGTCGCGCTCTTCGAAGGCGACGCGCAGCAGCGCTGGCCGCAGCTGATGGTGCCGGTCTGGCGGGCGGTGCGCAACGGCGTCGTGAAGCTCGCGCACGGCACGCCCGCCGCCGCGCAGCGCGATGATGTGCTGCATGCGGCGGCGCCGGGCAGCGAGGCGCGCTTCCTGATTCCGTTCGGCGCGAATTCGCAGACCTTCCACAAGGTCTCGTTCGCCGACGTGCTCGATGGCCGCGTGCCGCCCGAGCAGTTGCGCGGGCGCGTGGCGATCGTCGGCGTCACGGCCTCGGGGCTCTACGACCGCTTCGCCACGCCGCTATCGGGTGCGCTCGGGCCGCTGCCCGGCTTATACATCCACGCCATCGTGCTCGACGCGCTGCTCAACGCCAGCGCCATCCAGCCCGTGGCGCCGATCATGGTCGTGCTTGCCTCGCTTGTGCCGCTCGTGCTGCTGCTGGCGGGCTTTCTCGTGCTCTCGCCGCTGCGTACGCTGCTGCTGCTCGCGCTCCTGATCGCCGTGTCGCTCGGTGCGAGCGCGGGCATGCTGCACGCGCGCCTCTGGCTGCCGCCGGTGCCCGCGATCGTCGCGCTGCTCATCGTCTATCCGGCGTGGAGCTGGCGCCGCCTCGAGATGACGATGGCTTATCTGCGCAAGGAACTGCGCCAGCTTGCCGACGAACCCTACCTGCTGCCCGAGGCGCCCACGCCGCGCCGCGAATTCGCCGGCGACGCGCTCGCCCAGCAAATGGCGCTCATGGCGCAGGCCGCGCAGCGGCTGCAGGACATGCGCCGTTTCGTGTGGGACAGCCTCGATGCCGTGCCGGAGCCGATTTTCGTGGCCGATCTGCACGGTGTCGTGCTGATCGCCAATCACGCTTCGCGTGCCTGTCTCGAACGCCTTGCGGTGAGCGCCGCGCAAGGGCGCCGGATGCAGGACGTGTTCGGCGACCTCGCGTTCGTCAAGCCGATCGACCCGGCGCCCGACGCGATGGCGTTCGCGCACGCACATTGGCCCGCGCCGCTCGACCCGGCGCGCGACGAGTTCGCGGAGTTGATGGAGCGCGGTGTGGAAGTGCGCGCGCGCGACGGCAGCGACTACCTGCTGCGCTACGCGCGCTGTACGAACGCGCAGGGGCAGGCGGTGGGCTGGATCGCGGGTCTCGTCGACGTGACGGCGCTGCACGACGCCGAACGCCAGCGCGAGGACGCGCTGCGCCTCTTGTCGCACGACATGCGCTCGCCACAGGCCTCGATCGTCGCGCTCGTCGAGACGGAGCGCGAGCGCGGCACGCTCGGCTCCGAGCCCGTGCGTGGCGTGATGGAGCGCATCGAGCGCTACGCGCGCCGCTCGCTCAAGCTCGCCGACGACTTCGTGCAGCTCGCGCGCGCCGAGTCGCAGGCGTATGCGCTCGAGCCCACGAGCCTCGCGGAGCTGGTGATCGACGCGAGCGACGAAGTGTGGCCGCAGGCGCACGCGAAACGCATCCAGATCGACACCGTGTTCGAAGGCGAGCAGATGGGCTGGATCAACGCCGACCGCTCGCTCATGACGCGTGCGCTCGTGAACGTGCTGAACAACGCAGTGAAGTACAGTCCTGCGAATACGCACATCGTCTGCACCGTCGCGCTGGACGACCATGTTCCGCCGCGCGTGGTCTGCTCGATTCGCGATCAGGGCTACGGTATCGCGCACGAAGATCAGGCGCGGCTGTTCCAGCCGTTCCAGCGCTTTCACGCGGAACAGCGGCCCGAGGTGAGCGGCGCGGGGCTCGGCATGGCGTTCGTGAAAACGGTCGTGACGCGCCATGGCGGCGACGTCCAGCTGGAGAGCGAACCCGGCACGGGCACCGTCCTGACGATATCGCTGCCCGCGTTCGACGCGCCGGTTTGAGCCGCACCGGGCCGCTCCGGCTGCGCATGAATAACCCGAATGCCGCTGGCCGCACGCCGGCGGCTACCCGATGGAGTGTGTCGTGAAGACCTTGCTGTCGATCTGTCTCCTGCCGATGCTCGCCGCCCTTGCCGGATGCGCGGGCGTGACGGCCGACGTCGCGGCCACGGGCGCGTTGCCCGCCGCGGCTGCGAGCAGCCAACCCGTGGCCTACCGTTTTGCGCCAACGCCCGCCCAGGGCGATGCGGGCGAGATCCTCCCGTACGAGGCGTTGCTGAGCGACGGCCTTGCGCAGCGCGGCTTCAAGGCAGGCGCGCCCGAGGCGGCGCGCTATCTCGTCTCGGTGGCGTGGGAAACGCATCCGGCCGAGGTGAAAGTCGTGGACGCCGGCTGCGGCGCCGGCTGCACGCCGGCCGAGGGGCCGTCGTTGCCGTGGTTCGGGCGGCCCTACGTGCATACGCTGACGCTGCGTTTCTTCGCGTTGCCCGAGGGCGGCGAGGTGTACAAGGTGAGCGCCGTGAAGCGCGACCGCAACGCCGACCCGCGCGAGGCGGTGCCGTACCTCGTGGCGGGCGCACTGGCGCGGCTGCCGTACGCGGGCGCGCCGCAATGGCGCGTCAAGCTGAAGCGTCCGGCCGGCGCCGGCACGGCGGATCGAGCGCCGGGCATGCCGGAAGTGCTCTCCGTCTCACCCGTCGATGCACAGTAGGCCGCAGTAGGTCAGGGCAACTTTTCCCAGGCCGCGCCGCATGCGAAGGCGCTATGCTGGCTCCGGAATCTGGCGCAACGGTTGCGCGAGAGACGTCACGGGAGCCGCTCATGTTCGATCACATTGGATTGCGCGTGCAGGATCTCGCACGCAGCGTGCGTTTTTACGAGGCGCTGCTTGCGCCGCTAGGCGTCGTGGTGTGCATGCGCGACGACACCTGCGCGGGGCTCGGCCAGCCGGGCGAGCCCAGACTCTGGCTGCATGCCGTATCCGCCGACGCCGCGCCGGCGCCGCGCGGCGTGCACGTGGCGTTTGCGGCGCCGAACCGCGCGGCGGTCGCCGGTTTCCATGAAGCGGGCCTGCGCGCAGGCGCGAAAAACAATGGCGAACCCGGCGTGCGTGCCGACTACAGTCCCGACTATTACGCAGCATTCCTGATCGATCCCGACGGCAACAACGTCGAGGCCGTCTGCTACGCGCGCGAAGCGTGAGCGGGCATCAGGCGCCGGACGTGGCATCCGGCGCGCTGGCCGCGTCGTCCTGCGGCCAGCGGTTTTCGAACACGCATTCGCCAAGCGGCCTGCGTTCGGCCCATTTCTCCATTTCGAGCATCGGCTGCGGGTAGAACGCGTCGACCTGACCCACGCACAGGATCGCCACCGGCTTGGCGCCGGGCGGCATGGCGAGCAGGGTGCGCACGTCGTCGACGTCGAAGATCGACACCCAGCCCATGCCGAGCCCTTCGGCGCGCGCCGCGAGCCACATGTTCTGGATCGCGCACGCCACGGAGGCGAGGTCCATCTCGGGCAGCGTGCGGCGGCCGAAGACATGGGCTTCGCGCCGATCCATCAGCGCGACCACGAGCACTTCGGCGCAATCGCGCATGCCTTCCACCTTGAGCTTCATGAACTCGTCGCGGCGCTTGCCCAGCGCATCGGCGGTCGCGATGCGTTCGCGCTCGACCGTCGCGTGCAGTTGCTCGCGCAACGACGCGTCCGTGATGCGCACGATGCGCCACGGCTGCATGAAGCCTACGCTCGGTGCGTGATGCGCGGCGTCGAGCAGGCGCGCGAGCGTCGCGGGATCGATCGGGCCCGGCGCGAAGTGCCGCATGTCGCGGCGCTCGTAAATCGCGCGGTAGACCGCCGCGCGTTCGGCTTCGTCAAAGGGCTGTGCCATGGAAGAGTGCGGCCGCAAAAGCCGGGTTGGAGGGCCAGTAAGCGTGCATATAGGTGGCCGTGATCGAGCCGTGCCGATACAGCGCCTCGCCGGGCGTACCGGTTTGGGCGTGCCGTGCCGTGAGCGCGGGCGCAAGCGGCGTGGCGACGCGCGAGTAGTGAAACGTGTGTCCGCGCAGTGCGCCATGCGCGCCGTCGAGCTGCTGCATGCCGAGCGCCGCGAAGCGCTTTTGCATGACCGCCTCGCCTGGCAGCAGGCCGAGCATCGGCGTGCGCGTGCCTTCAGCGTTGGTCAGTGCATCGAGCAGATAGAGCATGCCGCCGCATTCGGCGACGAGCGGTTTGCCCGCCAATACATGCGCGCGCAACGAATTCGCGCTCTGCGTGTTGCGCGAGAGCGTCCCAGCATGCAGCTCGGGATAGCCACCGGGCAGAAAGATCGCATCGGCGCCGGCGGGCGCGGGTTCGTCCGCAAGCGGCGAGAAGTCACTCACGTGCGCGCCAAGCGTCTCGAGCAACGCAATATTCGCCGGATAGAGAAACGAGAACGCGGCGTCGCGCGCAATGGCGATATGACGGCCTTCGAGCTGGCGCGAAATTGCTTCGTCATGCGAAGGATCGGCGAACGCTACGGCAGGCGGCAATTCGGCGAGCGCGGTTTGCGCGAGCGCGTCGGCGGCGCGCTCGATGCGCGCGTCGAGGTCGTCGATCTCCGCGGCCTGATGCAGGCCGAGATGGCGATCGGGCAGCGTCATCGTCGCCTCGCTCGCTACCTGCCCGAGCCAGCGCACGTCGGCGGGCAACGCCTCCTGCAGCATCTGCGCGTGGCGCGCCGAGCCCACGCGGTTCGCCAGCACGCCATGAAACGGCACGTCCGGCCGAAAGCGCGCGAGACCGAACGCGATCGCGCCGAAGGTCTGCGCCATCGACTTCGCGCTGACGATGGCGGCCACCGGCACGCCGAACTCGGTCGCGAGATCGGCGCTGCTCGGCGTGCCGTCGAACAGGCCCATCACGCCTTCGATGAGGATCAGGTCGGCTTCGCGCGCCGCCTGTGCGAGCAGGGCGCGGCACGCTTCGTTGCCCACCATCCACAGGTCGAGCGAGAGCACGGGCGCGCCGCTCGCGCGGGCGAGGATCATCGGGTCGAGAAAATCCGGTCCGGTCTTGAACACGCGCACGCGCCGGCCCGCGCGACGGTGCAGGCGCGCGAGGCCAGCGGTGAGCGTGGTCTTGCCCTGGCCCGAAGCGGGCGCGCTGATGAAGAGCGCGGGGCAGGCAACCGTTGCGCTCATGCGCTCAAAACTCCACGCCCTTTTGCGCTTTGACGCCTTGCTCGCGATACGGATGCTTCACGAGGCGCATTTCCGTGACGAGGTCGGCGGCTTCGATCAGCGCGTCGGGTGCATGGCGGCCCGTCACGACCACGTGCACGTGCGGCGCGCGCGAGGCGATCACGCCGAGCACCTCGTCGAGTGGCAGGTACTCGTATTTGAGCACCGTATTGAGCTCGTCGAGGATCACCATGGCGTACTCGCCGCTTTCGATCATGCGCTTCGCTTCGTCCCAGCCCTTGCGCGCGGTCGCGATGTCGCCGTCGCGATTCTGCGTGTTCCACGTGTAGCCGTCGCCCATCGTCACGAAATCGCAGTGCGCAACGCTGCCGAGGAAATCGCGCTCGGCCGTGTGCAGCGCGCCTTTGATGAACTGCACGACGCCGAGCTTCATGCCGTGGCCGAGCATGCGCACCGCCATGCCGAACGCAGCCGTGCTCTTGCCCTTGCCGTTGCCGGTATTGACGATCAACAGGCCTTTTTCGTGCGTCGCCGCGGCCTGCTTCTTCTCGTGGCCCTCGCGGCGGCGTTGCGTCATGCGTTGGTGCGATTCGGGATCGGTTTTCATCATCGGGAGTGGGTGGGTTGCGGCGCTTTCGCGTCCGCGTTTGCGTGGTTTGGCGGCAAGCCCGCGATTGCGACCGTCACACCGTCGAGCGCCAGCTTGCCGCGCACGAGCGGAGCGCCGCCCGCCGCAAGACGCGCGCAGGGCTCGCACACGCCGTCCACGCCGAACTGCGCTTGCGCGGCTGCGGAGGGCGGCGCAAGTGCGGGCGTCGCGGCAAGCTGCTCCCGCGTGTAGGTGCGCAGCGGCAGCCCATGTGCCGCGCAGAATGCTTGCAAGCCGGGCTCGCCAGCTTTGGCGTCGAGCGTCGCCACGGCCGTTACGCCGTCGAGCGGCCATGCGCCGAGCGCGGCGCGCACCGCGGCTTCGATTTGCGCGAGCGTCGCGCCGCGCTGGCAGCCGATGCCGAGCGCGAGCGGCGGCACGCGCTGAGCGGGTTCCAGCGTGGTTTCGAATGAGGCTGTGCGCGAGGCGCGACTGTCGGCAGGATTCACGGCGAGAGCGTCGATCGAAGGCGTGAGCGCAAAGGCAAAACGAGCAAAAGCGTCGCGTTCCGGCCTGCGCCGGATGCGCGCTACGATAGCACACGCTTTTGCGGCTTCCCACGCCTTCCTTGACGCGCAGGCCCCCCGCGCCTACACTCGCACGCACTCTGGTGCTCGCGCGCGATTCAAAATGCACGCGCAGTTAAACGGGAATCAGGGAGCCATCCCGCCTCGGGCATGGCCAACCTGAACTGCACCCGCAACGGTACAACGAGCGCGGCGTTCGCACGCATGCCGCAAACCGCTTCCATGCTTTGAGCAGTCCAGCCACTGTGCAAGCCGGCCGCAAGGCCGCTCGTGCGGGAAGGCGAAGCGGTGTTTCGTCAGTCCGGATACCGGCCAGATACGTGGGATTCGCGCTGCGGGGATGCGGTGCCGGGTCCGTGATTTTCATGCGTCAGCCGGGCGAGGCCCGGGTGCGTTTCCGGCCGTTCGTCCCCTGCAGGTTGTTGAATCGTTGCGTGTGGCAGCGTCTGCCCGGCTACGCGCGTGAGCGCAACACGACACCCGCACGAACGGCAGGCGCGACGCACCATGCCCCTCGATCCGGCCTCGCGCCGAAGGAGCACTTCATGCAAATGCGCAAGATTCCGGTCACGATCGTGACGGGCTTTCTCGGCAGCGGTAAAACCACGCTGCTGCGTCACATTCTCCAGCACGCGGGCGGTCTGCGCGTCGCGGTCATCGTCAACGAGTTCGGCGAACTCGGTATCGACGGCGAAATTCTGCGTGGCTGCGGCATTGGCTGCGACGAAAACGGCAACGAAACGCAAGGCCAGCTCTACGAACTCGCGAACGGGTGCCTGTGCTGCACCGTGCAGGAAGAATTCTTCCCCGTGATGGAGAAACTGCTCGAGCGCCGCGGCGATGTCGATCACGTGCTGATCGAAACCTCGGGTCTCGCGCTGCCCAAGCCGCTCGTGCAGGCGTTCAACTGGCCGTCGATCCGCAACGCGTTCACCGTCGATGCGGTCGTGACCGTGGTGGACGGCCCCGCCGCCGCGAGCGGCCAGTTTGCCGAAAACCCGCAGGCCGTGGACGCGCAGCGCCGCGCCGATCCGAATCTCGATCACGAATCGCCGCTGCATGAGCTGTTCGAAGACCAGCTTTCGGCCGCCGACCTCGTCATTCTCAACAAGACCGATCTGCTCGACGTTGCGGGCCAGGACGCGCTCATCGCCGAGCTGCGCGAGGAACTGCCGCCGCAGGTGAAGATCGTGCGCGCGCAGCACGGCAAGCTCGATCTGCCTACCCTGCTCGGGCTCGAGGCGGCCTCCGAGGAGAGCATTCATTTGCGGCACGATCATCACGGTTCCGCCGACGATCCCGATCATCATCATGACGAGTTCGATTCGGTCGTGGTGTCGGGCAATGCCGCTTCGCGCGAGACCGTGATCGAGGCGCTGCAGCAACTCGTCGATGCGCACACGATCTATCGCGTGAAGGGCTTTGCCGCGCTGCCCGGTGCGCCCATGCGTCTCGTGGTCCAAGGCGTGGGACGCCGCTTCGACAGCTATTTCGACCGCCGCTGGAACGCGCAGGAAAGCGCGGCGCAGCCGCTCGCGAGCCGCTTCGTGCTGATCGGCGAAGATCTTGCTGGCGCGACGCTGCAAGCGGCCTTCGATACCGCATTGGCGAACCTGCAGACCGCGGACGCGAAGTGAACGCGCCGAGCTAGACGAGGCCGTCCCATGCATTTGCTGCGCACCACGCCAGGTGGATTCGTCGACGACACGCAGGGCGTGATCCGTATCGACCAGCAGCCCGCCGAGATCGTCGTGCTCAGTTCGGCGGACACGACGCTCGCGCTGCTGGCGAGCGTCGTGCCGCGCCTGCCCGCCGGTTTTCCGGGCGTGCGGCTCGCGAACGTCACGTATTTGCGCCAGCCCGCTTCGGTGGACTTCTACGTCGAAGACGTCCTGCAGCACGCGCGAGTGGTGGTGGTCGATCATCTGGGCGGCGAGACGTACTGGCCATATGGCATCGAACAGGTTGTCTCGCTCGCCCAGCGCCGCGGGCAACTGCTCGCGATGTTCTCCGGCGACTTGCAGGAAGACCCCAATCTCATCGCGAAGAGCCGCGCCGAGCCCGCGTTTTGCCGCCTGCTTTGGCGTTACCTGCGCGAAGGCGGCGCGGCCAACGCCGAATCGTTCCTGCGCGCGCTCGCGTGGCGCGCATTCGATTGGGGCAGCGAGCCCGCGCCGCCCGTTGCGCTGCCGGCCGCCGCGCTTTATTGCCCGCAGCGCGACGTCGCAACCATCGACGAATGGCGCGCGCGCTGGCAACCCGGCGCGCCGGTTGTCGCGCTGCTGTTTTACAAGGCGCATTTGCAGGCGGCGAACACGGCCGCGTTCGATGCGCTCATTGACGCCCTCCTGGCGCGCGGCATGAACCCGCTGCCGCTTGCGATCACGTCGCTCAAGGACACCTTGAGCCGCGACGTGCTCGATCAACTGGCGGCCGGGCACGATGTCTCGCTCGTGCTGAATACCACGGCGTTTGCGGCTTCGTCGCTGGACGACCCCGAACCGATTGCGCTCGCTGGCGACGCGCCCGTGCTCCAGGTGATCCTGAGCGGCGGCAATCGCGAAGACTGGGTCAAGGACAATCACGGCCTGAATTCGCGCGACATCGCCATGCATATCGCACTGCCCGAAGTGGACGGCCGCGTGATTACGCGCGCGATCAGCTTCAAGGGCCTCGCGTACCACTGCAAGGAGACGCAGGTCGATGTCGTGCGTTATCAGCCCGACCTCGAGCGCGTGGCGTTCGTTGCCGAACTCGCGCGCCGCTGGTGCCGGTTGCGCAGTCTGCCGAACGAAGAGAAAAAGCTCGCGCTCGTGCTCGCGAACTATCCGATGAGCGAAGGGCGCATCGGCAACGGCGTGGGGCTCGACACGCCGGCCTCGGTGGTGGGCATCTTGCGCATGCTGCGCGACGAAGGCTACCGCGTGGCCGATTTGCCCGCGGACGGCGACGCGCTCATGCGCATTCTCACGCAGGGCGTGACGAACGATCCCGACACGCGCGCGCTGCGCCCCGCATGGCAGAGTCTTTCCCTCGATGACTACCGTGTGCGCTTCTCGCAACTGCCGGCCGAGGCGCAGAACGCGCTGGTCGCGCGCTGGGGCGTGCCGGAGGACGACCCCACGGTGCGCCGCGGCCGCTTCATGATTGCGGGCTGGCGCTGTGGTCGGGTGTTCGTCGGCATCCAGCCTTCGCGCTCGCGCGGCGACGACACGTACGCGAACTACCACGACGCCGAACTCGTGCCGCCGCACGCGTATCTCGCGTTTTATTTCTGGCTGCGCGACACGTTCGGCATCGACGCCATCGCGCACGTGGGCAAGCACGGCAACCTGGAGTGGCTGCCGGGCAAGAGCGTGGCGCTCGGCGACTCCTGCTGGCCCGACATGGCGCTCGGGCCGCTGCCGCATCTGTACCCGTTCATCGTCAACGATCCGGGCGAAGGGAGCCAGGCCAAACGCCGCGCCCAGGCCGTGATCGTCGACCACCTGATGCCGCCGCTCACGCGCGCCGAAAACTACGGGCCGCTGCAGGACCTCGAACGTCAGGTCGATGAGTATTACGAAGCATTGATGGTGGACCCGCGCCGCGCGAAACTGCTGCGCAAGACCATACTCGCGACGATCGTCGAGCATCGGCTGCACGAGGAATTGAGCGTCGCCGCGCCGCAGGATCAGGCAGGCGAAGACGAATTGCTCACACGCGCCGACGCCTACCTTTGCGAGTTGAAGGAAGCGCAGATCCGCGATGGCTTGCATACGTTCGGCGAATCGCCGCAAGGTCAGCAGCGGCGCGACACGCTGCTCGCGCTCGGGCGCTATGCGTGCGGCGATGGGCAAGGCGCGAACGCCGGCCTCATCGACGCGCTCGCGCGAGACCTGCGTATCGATCACCTCGTCGATCCGGCCACGGTCGATTGGGCTGCGCCGTGGCAGGGCCCGCGTCCCCCGCAGCTAGTCGCTGTGAGCGACACGCCATGGCGTCACGCGGGCGACACGCGCGAGCGCCTGGAAATGCTCGCGGCCACGCTGATCGCGGGCATTTGCTCAGGCGAACGAAGCGATAAGGAGACCGCATCGCTGCCTTCCGCAGCCCAGGTGCTCGCGCGCGTGCGCGACGACGTCCTGCCGCGCCTCGACGCCTGCGGCCCCGAAGAAATGCGCCAGCTGCGCCGTGGCTTCGAAGGCCGCTTCGTGCCGCCGGGCCCCAGCGGTTCGCCCTCGCGCGGCCGCCCCGACGTGCTGCCCACGGGCCGCAACTTCTACTCCGTCGATACGCGTGCCATTCCGACGCAAGCGGCTTGGGCGCTCGGCATGAAATCGGCGCAGCAGCTCATCGAGCGCCACCTGCAGGAGCATGGCGACTACCCGCGGGCCGTGGGGCTTTCGGTCTGGGGCACGGCGACGATGCGCACGGGCGGAGACGACATCGCCCAGGCGTTCGCGCTGATCGGCGTGCGGCCGAAATGGGCCGCCGGCAGCCAGCGCGTGACCGACTTCGAGATCATGCCCGTCGAGGCGCTGGACCGGCCGCGCATCGACGTGACGCTGCGCGTATCGGGCTTCTTCCGCGACGCGTTCCCCAACGTGATGCATCTGTTCGACGCCGCCGTGCAGGCGGTGGCCGATCTCGACGAGCCGGAGCACCAGAACCCGCTGCGCGCACGCGTGCAGCGCGAGCGCGATGCGCTGGTGGCGAACGGCATGGCCGCCGACGCGGCGCGCCGCCGCGCGCTCTGGCGCGTGTTCAGCGCGCGCCCCGGCGCCTACGGCGCGGGCTTGCAGTCGATGATCGACCAGCGCCAGTGGCAGACCGACGCCGATCTCGCGCACGCGTATCAGGCGTGGGGCGGCTACGCCTACACACAAAAGAGCGCGGGCGACGAGGCGGGCGATGCGTTCCGCGCGCGTCTCGCGACGCTCGACGTGGTCCTGCAGAACCAGGACAACCGCGAACACGACCTGCTCGACTCGAACGACTACTACCAGTTCCAGGGCGGCATGGCGGCGGCGGCGCGGCACTTCTCGCAGGCGCAGCCCGCGCTTTATCACGCGGACCATAGCAACCCCGCCGCGCCGCGCATTCGTCCGCTGCACGAAGAGATCGCGCGCGTGATCCGCTCGCGCGTGGTGAACCCGAAATGGATCGACGGCGTGAAGCGTCACGGCTACAAGGGCGCGGCGGAAATGGCGGCGACCGTGGATTACCTGTTCGGCTACGACGCGACCGCGCGCGTGGTGGGCGATCATCAGTACGCGCTCGTCGCAAACGCCTACGTGCACGACGACGACACGCGCGAATTCATGCGGCGCCACAATCCGCACGCGCTGCATGCCGTGTGCGAGCGCCTGCTCGAAGCGATCCAGCGCGGTCTCTGGCAGGAGCCGGGCGAGCATCGCGCACAACTCGAACACCGTCTGCTCGAAGCCGGGCAGCATCTGGAAGGATCATGACCATGAGCGTTGCGGCCACGCGTCCCGCGTTCCCCTTTACCGCGCTGGTCGGCCAGGCGCCGTTGCAGCGCGCGCTGCTGCTCGCGGCCATCGACCCCGCGATCGGCGGCGTGCTCGTGAGTGGCCCGCGCGGCACGGCGAAATCCACGGCGGCGCGCTCGCTCGCGGCGCTCTTGCCGCAAGGCGCGTTCGTCACGCTGCCGCTCGGCGCGAGCGAGGACAAGCTGATCGGCACGCTCGACCTCGAAGCGGCGTTGCGCGAGAGCACGGTGCGCTTCGCGCCTGGCTTGCTCGCGCGTGCGCACGGCGGCGTGCTTTACGTGGACGAAGTGAACCTGCTGCCCGACGCGCTCGTCGACGTGCTGCTCGACGCGGCGGCGAGCGGCGTGAACACCGTGGAGCGCGATGGCGTCTCGCATACGCACGACGCGCATTTCGTGCTGGTGGGCACGATGAATCCCGAAGAAGGGGAGCTGCGTCCGCAACTGCTCGATCGCTTTGGTTTGATGGTCGAACTCGGCACGCCTTATGACGCGGCGCAGCGGCAACGCATCGTCAAGGCGCGTCTCGCGTTCGACGCCGATCCACAGGCGTTTTGCGCGGCGCGCGAGAGCGAACAGCGCGCGCTTGGCGCACGCATCGCGGCGGCGCGCGTGGCGCTCGCCACGCTCGATTGGAGCGACGCCGTGCATGAGCGTGCGGTGCAGCGCTGCATCGAGGCCGCGGTCGACGGCTTGCGCGCCGATCTCGTGATGCTGCGCGCGGCGCGAGCGCTGGCCGCGTTTGAAGGCGCGGAATCGGTGAGCCCGGATCACGTCGATCAGGTCGCGGATTGCGTGCTTGCGCATCGTCGGCGTGCCATGCCGCAGCGCCCGGATGCGCCGCCCGCCTCTGAGCCGCCGCCTCCATCCGTATCAGCGCCGAAGCGCGACGCAACGCACACCGAAGCAACATCGGACTCTGACTGGGGCGAGATGCCGCCCGAGCCTGTTGCCGCGAAGGCGGTGAAGGGCGTGATTGCGCTGCCCGCAAAAAAACGCTGACCCGTCGAGCACCGGCCGCCGCCTTCGCACAGGGCGGCGCTCGACGGCGAGAAGGCCCGGGGCGTGGTCCCGCGCAAGTGGCGAAGCATGGCGATCGCATCGCGTGGCCGCCCACGCTCGCGGCCAAACGCGCAGGATCGTTGCAGGCGCAACATTTCCGCTTTGCCATACGCGAGACGGGTTCCGGCGCACTCCATTGTTTCGTGCTGGACTGCTCGGCTTCGATGCTCGCGCGCGGCCAGCTCGCGCTCGCCAAGGGTTTGCTGATCGCGCTGTTCGACCGCGCCCGCGCCGAGCGTGTGGAAGTGGCGCTGGTCGCTTTCGGCGGCGCGGGCGCCGAAACGCGCTTCGGTCCCGCGGTGCCGCGCTGGTGGAACGAGCGCTGGATCGAGCCGGTCGGCGGGGGCGGCGGCACGCCGCTCGAAGCAGGGATCGGCCGCGCGGCGCAAGTGCTCGAAACCGCTGCGCGCCGCGATCCGGCGCGCGCGCGCCATCTCTGGCTGTTCACCGACGGCCGCACGACGCAGTGGCCCGCGCGGCCACGCTACGCCGACCACGTCACGGTGATCGATTGCGAACTTGGCGCGCTGCGCCTGGGGCGCTGCGAGGCGCTCGCACGAGCCTGGGCCGGCGAGTGCCTGGACGCTCAGGCGCTGCTCGCCTGAACGCGCGTCAGCGCATGCTGCCGGTCCAGTACAGCACGTCGTCCTGACGATCGAATATGTAGACTTTCATCGCCATCTGCTCGGCGGGCGAGAGGCGGTCGAGTTCGAGACCGAGCGTCGCTTGCTCGGGGGCGCCCGCTTCCGCCTGCACGTTGCGGATGACCGCCGTGGTTGCGATCGCCGTAATGTTGTCGGCCGAACGCAGCTGGAATGCCACGCGCAGCCGCTCGCCAGGCTTGCCGAGCGCCCACGCGGCGCTCACTGAAAGCCCGAGCGCGCTGATCCCGCGTGCGAGCGCCACGCCGTCATAACCCCCGCCTTCCTCGCCGATGCCGTAGCGCACGGGAAATTGCGCGCGCACGCGAATCGAGCGGCGTTCGCGCAGGCGGCGGATGTTGGCGGGCTTCGACAGCACGAGGTAGTCGAGGGGCGACTGACTGTGCGCATGCACGGTGCATACGAAGCGATAGACGGCCTGGCTCGCAAGTGCGACGATCTCCACGTTTTCGCCCGGCGTGATGGCGATGGGTCGGCCGTCGACATAGGGCGTCGTCACGAAGAGCGCTTCGTTCGGCGCGAAGCCGATCAGGCGGCACGGTTGCATCGGCGCGCCGCTTGCGCCCATCAGCGGGCGCAAGCCCATCAGCGTGCCGATGTTCAGGTGCATGGCGCGCGTGGTGGCGGCTGGATCGCCGGCATCGATCGTGGCCGCGGCACTCTGCGGGGCAACCTCGGGCCTTTCCACGTCGCCGCGATGCGGCGCGAAGTGCTGAAACAGAAAGTCGCGCTCCGCTTCGCCCACCAGCACCGCGCCGGCATCGAGCAGCAACGCGCCGTCGCGATCGACGACCGGCCAGGCGAGCGGCTCGCCTACCGGCAGGGCGGCCGGCGTGAGCGGGGCGGCTTCGATTGCGGTGGCGCCGCCGCTGGCTTCGGCTTGAGCTTCGGTGGTCAGGTTGGTCATCGGCGCAGGGTGGTCGGTGAGCGTTCGCGTCGCGAATCGACATCGCGGGTTCACCTGGTTTACGGCGCTGTGGCCGGGAAATTAAGGGCGTGCCGCCAATCGAAAGCAATTGCGCAAGCGGCAGTATGATGAATGCCGCGTGCCACCAGTAATCGGTCGGCAGGCGCAGCAAACCTGACTGCGGAGCAAGAGGAAACGCCTCATGGAGCTCTGGAAACGATGTTTGCGAATTCCCCGCCGGTGGAGTCGGGCGCTCATGCAGTGGGTCGGGAGCCATCCGTTCATCGTCGGCACGCTGGGCTCGCTAGTCGGTGCGGCCATCGTGGCCATCGTGCTGGTGGGCTTGATGCAGCAGCGCACGCAGGCCATCGTCAGCACGCAGCACAATTCGGCCGCGCTCGTTTCGCTGATGTCGAACGACCTCGAGGCGAACTTCGGCATCTACGATCTGCTGCTGCTCGACGCCGCCGATAGCGCTCGCGATCCGCGCACGCAAAGCCTGCCGCCCGACATCCGCCGCAGGCTGCTGTTCGGCCGCGTGGCGGGCGGCACCTATCTCGACGATGCGTTCTACATCGACGCGAGCGGCCATGTCGTCGAATCGCGGGACGGCCGCGCGTATCCCGGCGTCAATCTCGCAGACCGGGACTATTTCACGGCGCAGCACGAGCGCTCGGTCGGCATGTATATTTCGGACCCGATTCGCTCGCGTGCGCGCGAAGGCCAATATTCGATTGCGCTGTCGCGCCGCGTGAGCGAATACGACGGCTCGTTTGGCGGCGTCGTACTGCTCACGCTGCGGCTCGCGTATTTTCAGCAGCTGTTCGACCGGATCGACGTGGACCCCAAGGGCAGCGCGTTCATCATGCTCGACGACGGGACCATGCTTGCACATCGCCCTTATTCGGATTACGAAGTGGGTGCGCAGGTCGGCGAGCTCGATTACGTCAAGCCGATGCTCAACAACAGCGCCGGCTCGTTCATCGCCGCCGGCGAGGAGGACAAGGTCGAGCGCATCTATACGTACAAGCGCGTGCCGCATACGTCGTTCATCGCGGTCGTCGCGCCTTCCGTGGACGGCGCGCTCGCCGACTGGCGCCGCCGCCTGCGGATCTATGTGCCAATGGCGTTGATTTTCGGCGCGCTGATCGCCGCTTCGTCGTGGCTGCTGGCATTTTCGATGCGCAAGCGCCTCGTCACACAAAAAGAATTCGAACGTCTCGCGGTGACCGATGCGCTCACGAGTCTCTACAACCGGCGCGCACTCGATCTGCGCATTGAAACCGAATGGCAGCATGCGAGACGGGCCGGCGAACCGCTCTCGGCGCTCTTCGTCGATATCGACAGGTTCAAGCTGTTCAACGACTTCTACGGGCACGCCGAGGGCGATAAGGTGCTCGCCGCCGTGGCCCGCGCGATACGCGAGGCCTGCCGGCGCGCAACGGACATGGTTGCGCGCTACGGCGGCGAGGAGTTCGCCGTGGTGCTGCCGGCTACGCCGTTCGATGGCGCCGTGAAAATCGCGGAAGGGGTGCGTCAGCAAGTGGCGGCGCTGGGAATCGCGCACGAGCACAGCGAATACGGCACGCTGACAGTGAGCATTGGCTGTGCCACCTGCGTGCCGCACGAGAGCGGGGGTGCGCAGGCGTTGCTGCGCGCCGCCGACGCCGAGCTTTACGCCGCGAAGCAGGCGGGGCGCAACCAGGTGAAGGCGCGCGAATTCGCGGGCGCGCCACCCGATCCGCGCGACTCGCTGCCCACGCTGAAGGCGTGAGCGCGGTTTTCCTTAGGTATCCTCGCGATACCAGCGCGGCGTATAAATCCACTCGCCGCCGTCGGCGCAGGCGAACCCGCGCGTGGCCGACGATCCGACGATCACCATCGTGCGCATATCGACATCCGCCGGGCGCAGTTCGCCTAGCGTCGTGGCGCGCAGCGTCTCGCCGGGGCGGCCCACGTCGCGCCCCAGCACCACGCGCGTGTGCGGCGCGCGCACGCTGCGCACGATCTCCAGCGCGCGCTCGAGCTGCCATGGCCGCGCGCGAGAGATGGGGTTGTAGAACGCCATCACGAGATCGGCTTGCGCCGCGTGCAGCAGGCGCTTTTCGATCACCGCCCATGGCTTCAGGTTGTCGGAAAGCGAAAGCATGCAGAAGTCGTGGCCGAGCGGCGCGCCGACTCGCGCCGCCGTGGCGAGCGCAGCGCAAACGCCAGGCACGATCGCCAGCTCGACGGCATGCCAGCGTGCGTCGTCCGAACCTTCGAGTGCTTCGAGCACGGCGGCCGCCATGGCGAACACACCGGGGTCGCCCGACGAGACCACGGCCACGCGCCGCCCCTCGCTCGCCATCTCGAACGCATGGCGCGCGCGTTGCAGTTCTTCACGGTTGTCGGTGGCGTGGCGCTGCTGGTCCGCGCGAAACGGGCCCGCCATCTCCACATAGGTCGCGTAGCCGACGATGTCGGTGGCGCTGTCGAGCGCGGCGCGCGCGGCGGGCGTGAGCAGATCGGCCCGGCCGGGGCCGAGGCCGAGCACCGTGAGCTTGCCGCGCGCGCGGCCCAGCGCGAGCGGGTCGAGCGGCGTGGCCGCGCAGGCGAGGGCGACGCCGTTTTCGTTCGGCGCGTAACGCTCGACGTTTGCCGCAAGGTTGAGCGCGGCGAGCGTGGCTTGCGGTGTGTTCTCCGCGCTATCGGCGAAGCGCAGCGGCACGCCGAGTTCCGTTGCCGCCTGGGCGAGCGACGCCTCGCGCATGTACGCGGAAGGGGCGACGAGCGCCGCGAGTGCGAGCGGCGCGAGGCCGTGCGCGTCGAGTGCGTGGCGCACGCTTTCGGCAAGCGCTGCCTGCCGTGCGCCCACGGCTGCAACGATGCTGCGCGGATGAATCACGAGGTCGTCGGGGCTGCCGTTCCAGGCTTGCGCGCTCACGCGTATGGCATGGCGGGCCGAGGCGTCGAGCGGCAGGTCGACGTTTTCGAGCCACGGCGCTTGCCCGTCCACGCGAGTCGTTGCGCCCGCAAGCAAATCGGAGACGAAGCGCTTGCCATGCGCGAGGCTCGCAAGCGCATAGCCCGCAGGCGGATTGAGCAGGCACGTGCCGAAGCGCAATTCGCCGCTCGTAGTAATGGCGGGCGCAACCGCGAGTGCGGCGCCAATTTCGCGCGCCATGACGTTCACGCCGGTCAGTCCGCCGAGCAGCGGCACGACGGCGCTGCCGTCTTCGGCGAGTGCGAGCACAGGCGGCTCCGCGCCCTTGTTCGCGAGCAGCGGCGCGAGGCAGCGGATCACGATGCCCGCCGCGCACAGCGCGACGATAGGCACGCCGCGCGTATAGCATTCGCGCAAATGCGTGCCAAGTTCGTTGAACGCGACATCGCCGGCCACGCGGCCCTGCAACGCATGGACCTGCGCGCCTGGGTAAAGCGTCTGCACGCGCCGCGCCGTGGCGAGCGCGCCGGGCCCGAGGATGACGATGGCGGGCGGCGTCACGACTGCCATTTCGCCCCCGGCACGACGAGCAGCGAGAAGTAGGGCGAGGCCATCGGATCGACGTCGTCGAGCGGGACGATGCGCTGGTTCGCCATCGTTGCGCGCTCGACGTACAGCGCGCGATGCGCGAGGCCCAGTTCGCCCAGCACGCGGCGCACCTTGTCGAAGTTGCGGCCCAGTTTCATGATGACCGCGGCGTCCGCATCGGCCAGACGCCGGCGCAATTCGTCCTCGGGCAGCACGCCCGAAAGCACGGCGAGGCTCTGGTTACGGTAGACGAGCGGCACGCCCAGCACCGCCGCGCCGCCCAGCATCGAGCACACGCCCGGCACGACTTCGGCCTCGTAGCGCGCGGCGAGGCGGTCGTGCAGATACATGTACGAGCCATAGAAGAAGGGATCGCCTTCGCAGATCACGGCCACGTCGCGTCCGGCGTCGAGATGGCGCGACAGCATGTGCGCCGCGCCGTCGTAGAAGTCGGCGATGATCGCTTCGTACGAGAGCGGCGGTTCGAGCGCTTCGGTCGTCACGGGATACACGAGGGGCAGGCGTTCCTGCTGCGCTTCGAGATGGGCTTCGACAATGCCGAACGCATTGCCTTTCTTGCCCTTCGCGACGAAATACGCGACCACGGGCGCGGCCTTGAGCAGGCGCAGCGCCTTGAGCGTGAGCAGTTCGGGGTCGCCCGGGCCGACGCCAATGCCGTGCAGACGTCCTTTGCGGATCATTTATTCGGTCTCCGAAGCGAGTGCGTTGACGGCGGCGGCGGCCATCGCGCTGCCGCCACGGCGGCCGTGCACGACGACGAATGGCACGCCGTAGCGCTCGGCCGCGAGCTGCGCCTTGGACTCGGCTGCGCCGACAAAGCCGACGGGAAAGCCGAGGATCAGCGCGGGGCGCGGCGCGCCGGCGGCAATCATGTCGAGCAGATGAAAGAGCGCAGTGGGTGCATTGCCGATCGCCACGACGCTGCCCGCGAGGTGCGGCCGCCACAGTTCGAGCGCGGCCGCCGAGCGCGTGTTGCCAAGTTCGCGGGCGAGCGTGGGCACGGTGGGATCGTCGAGCGTGCAGATCACGGCGTTGTTCGCCGGCAGGCGCGCGCGCGTGACGCCATAGGCGACCATCTTCGCGTCGCAGAGGATCGGCGCTCCGCCCGCGAGCGCGTTGCGGCCCGCCGTGCCCGCGCCGGCGGAAAACGCGAGGTCGGCGACGACGTCCACCATGCCGCATGCATGAATCACGCGCACGGCGAGTTTTTCGAGGTCGGCGGGAATGCGCGAAAGGTCGGCTTCGGCGCGGATTGTCGCGAACGACTCGCGATAGATCGCCTGGCCGTCGCGGATGTAATCAGACATCTTGGGTGCTCCGGGGCCGCTGCGTGAGTGCTCGTGCAGCGGCTTCGATCGTCAGGTTGCGCGCGACGGGCTCGCCAAAGCGCTGGCCGAAGCCGCTTTGGGTGTCGTCGCGCCGGTACAGGTCGTAGTGGTCTGGGGCGCTTGCTAGCAGCGTGAACGGCGCGCAATGCGCGGCCGCGCAGGAGCGCTCGCAACCGGTGAGGTGGGCTTCGGCGTCGGGCGGCAGCAGGGCGGCGAGGCGCTGGGCGTCGGCTTTCGTGTCCGCGCGGCTTTTTGCGCATCCCGTCGAGCCCGTGCACGCGATGAGGCGCGCGAGCGGATCAGTGCGCGAAACGACGAGCCCGAGCGCGCTCAGGCGTTCGAGCGCGGCGGGCATGGCGTGCGCGGCCACACCGGGCAGCAGCACGCCTTGCCATGGTGTCACGCGCAACGTTGCATCGCCGGAGTCTTCCGCGAGCGCGGCGAGGGCGCGCAGTGTGTGCGCGTCGATACGCCCGAGCGCGGGCTGCGCGCCCACGTAGCCGCTGCCGTCGGCGTGCAGCGTGTGCGCGCCGAGGCGCAAGTCGGCAGGGCTCGCCGCGCGGCGCCACGCGCGCAGTGTGGCCTCGTCACGCATCAGCGCGCGTTGGCCATGCTGTTGCGCGCGCTGTAGCAGCGCATCGAGCGAGTGAGCGGCCAGCACGTGGCGCATGCGCGTTGCGTCCGTGCCTGCAAGATCGAGGAACGCGTGCAGCAGCGCCCGCACCGATGCGCAAACGTCCTCGGCGGCGAGCATGCCGACTGGCTGCGCCGAGGGGCATCCCGCGAGGCCAACGGCGAAGCGCATCGGCGCGCCGTGCGGCAGCGCGGCGAGCCAGATGTCGTGCGCATGCTCGAGCATCGCCATGCGCTCGCCGCCATCCAGCTGGAGCGCGAACTTCGGTGAGAGCGCGGCGCAACGCGGCTCGCGCTGCATCATGTCGATGAGCGCGGCGGCGACTTCCGTCGTGTCACACCAGGCGTTCGGGTCGAGGCCCGCGAGCGGGCTCAGCATCACGTTGCGCAATTCGTCGGCGGCGCAGGCGCGCTCGACCGGGCTCGCGGCTTCGATGCCGGCGGGGCCGAGGCCCGCGCCGATCAGCGTGGCGCTCAACGCCGCTTCCTCGCCGGCGCGCACGCCGCGAATCTGCACGTTCGCACGATTGGTCAGTTCGAGCACGCCGCTCGCGTGCGTCGACGCAGCGTTGGCGAGGGCGCGCGCATGCGCGGCGCTCAGCACGCCGCCAGGCAGACGGATGCGGCACAGGCCGCCGTCGCGCGCCGGGACCACGCGCACGAGCCCCGGGCACGCCGAGGGGCGGAGCACGGCCAGTGCAGCAGCGGGCGAGACGGGCTTCGTTTCGTGTTTCAAGGCAATACCGGGTAAGCATCACGCTGGCGCGGCGCGCTGCCCGCACGGCAGGCGGGAAACGGCAGCGATATCGGTACACCCCGCCCGATATGGCTTTGCGCGAACATTCGGCCGGCAGGTTTCCTGGCTCGCAGGTCGTCGACCGCATCGGCCTTCCCGGTAATACCAGTGGCTTGGGTGGATGCGGTCTCGCTGCTTACAGTCGCGGGGGCGGCCACAGATTGCTGTGTTCCCTTAAATGCCCTAAAGGCGCCGGCGGACACGGTATTATGCCCGTTTTCGCGCGCGCGCCGCCCCGCAATCGGGTCGCAGGCGCGCGGCGGCATAGAGAATCAGGTCATAACGCAGGCAACATCGGGAGAGCGAATGCAGGGCGCGCAGGCATGGCTGACGGTGGTAGGCATAGGCGACGACGGCTACGCGGGGCTCGGGCGCGCCGCCCGGCGCGCGCTGTTCGACGCGGTCATCGTGACAGGCGGCGAACGCCATCTCGCGATGCTGCCCTCGCGCGTGCGCGCGCGTCGCGAAGCGTGGCCACAGCCGTTCAGCGTCGATGCGCTGCTTGCGCACCGGGAGTCGAATGCGCCCGTGTGCGTGCTCGCGAGCGGCGACCCCATGCTGTTCGGCGTAGGCGCGACGCTCGCGCGCCGCGTGGCGCCCGGTGAAATGCGCGTGCTGCCCGCGCCGTCGTCGCTCTCGCTCGCGGCGGCGCGCAAGGGGTGGGCCTTGCAGGATGCGGCGATGGTCTCGCTCGTCGGCCGTCCGCTCGATGCGCTGCGCCGTCATCTGTACGCGCGCTCGCGTGTGCTCGCGCTGAGCGCGGATGGGCGCACGCCCGCGGCGCTTGCGGCGTTGCTCGCCGAAGCGGGCTTCGGCGCCACGCGTCTTGCCGTGTTCGAGCATCTGGGCGGCCCGCTCGAACGGCGCATCGAAGGCCGCGCCGATGCGTGGCACGTCGAAGAAGCCGCAGCGCTCAATCTCGTCGCGTTCGAATGCGCAAGCGATAGTCCGCAAGCGCTCGCGCGCGGCTGGACGCTCACGCCCGGCCTTCCCGACGAAGCCTATCGCCATGACGGCCAGATCACGAAGCGCGACGTGCGTGCGCTCACGCTCGCGCGTCTCGCGCCGACGCCCGGCGCGCTGCTCTGGGACGTGGGCGCGGGCAGCGGCTCGATCGGCATCGAGTGGATGCGCTCGCACGCCGCTTGCCGCGCGATCGCGATCGAGGCGCACGCCGGGCGTCAACGCTTCATCGAGCACAATCGCGCGGCGTTGGGCGTGCCCGGTCTGCAACTCGTTGCGGGCCGCGCGCCCGACGCGCTCGCGGGGCTCGCTGCGCCCGACGCGGTCTTCATCGGCGGCGGCGTAACCGCGCCCGGCGTGCTGGACGCGTGCTGGGCGGCGCTCGCGAGCGGCGGGCGGATCGTCGCGAACGCGGTGACGGTGCAGAGCGAAGCGGCACTCGTGGCATGGCGCGCGCAGCACGGCGGCACGCTCACGCGCATCGGTATCGGCGAGGCGCAGCCGCTGGGCGGCTTCGACACCTGGCGTCAGGCCTTGCCCGTCACGCTCTACGAGGCCGTCAAGCCATGACGGCGCGCATCCTGCTGCTCGGCGGCACGGGCGATGCGCTGGCGATCGCGCGCACGCTGGGCCCCCAGCACGTGTACTCGCTCGCGGGCCTTGGCCGCGTGCCCGCCGATCTTGCCTGCGCGGTGCGGGTGGGCGGCTTTGGCGGGGCAGAAGGGCTCGCGCGCTTTCTCCGCGACGCAAACATCGCACTCGTCTTCGACGCCACGCATCCCTATGCCGCGCAGATCAGCGCCAACGCGGCGCGCGCATGCATGGCGGCCCGCGTGCCGTACTGGGCGCTGCGGCGTGCGCCGTGGCAGGCGCTGCCCGCCGACGACTGGCGCCTGGTGGGCGGCTGGAGCGGCGTAGCCGAGGCGATCGCGCCGTTCGCGCGCCCGCTCTTCACGCTCGGGCGCGAGCCGCTTGCGCATCTGAACGACGTGCCGCCGCAGCAGTTCTGGACGATCCGTTGCCTCGAAGCGCACCCCGGCCACGCCCGCGCGCGCATCATCGACGCGCGCGGGCCGTTCACCGCCGACGGCGAACGCGCGCTCTTTACCGAAGCGTGCATCGACGTCGTGGTCAGCAAGAACAGCGGCGGCGCCGCGACCGAAGCGAAGCTCGCCGTCGCGCGCGAAATGGGCCTGCCCGTGGTGATGATGCAGCGGCCGCCGCTGCCCGGCGCGCAACGTGAATTCGCGTCGGCGCAAGAAGCAATCGACGCGCTCGCGCACCCTATTTAGCGGAGTTTCCACGCATGACTGTTTTCTTCATCGGCGCGGGGCCGGGCGATCCTGAACTGATCACCGTGAAGGGCCAGCGCCTCGTGCGCAGCTGCGCCGTCATTCTCTACGCGGGCTCGCTCGTGCCGCCCGCGGTGCTCGAAGGCCACCGCGCGCACAAGGTCGTGGACACGGCGCCGCTCACGCTCGACGAGATCGTCGCGTTGCTGGAAAGCGCGCATGCCCAGGGCTTCGACGTGGCGCGCGTGCATTCGGGCGACCCGTCGCTCTATGGCGCCATCGGCGAGCAGATCCGGCGGCTGCGTATGCTCGGTATTCCTTATGAAGTCGTGCCCGGCGTGACCGCGACCGCTGCGTGCGCGGCGGCGCTCGGCAGCGAACTCACGCTGCCTGGCATTTCGCAGACGCTCATTCTCACGCGCTACGCGACGAAAACGCCGATGCCCGAAGGCGAGCAGCTAGGCGACCTCGCACGTCACCAGGCGACGCTCGCGATTCACCTGGGCGTGCGCCATATTGCGCGCATCGTCGAGGAATTGCTGCCGCACTACGGCGAGGACTGTCCGGTCGCGGTGATCTATCGCGCGAGCTGGCCCGACGAGGAGCGCGTGACGGGCACGCTCGCGGATATCGCTCAGAAGGTGCTGGCCACGGATATCGAGCGTACGGCGCTCATTCTCGTGGGGCGCGTGCTCGCGGCGGAAGGCTTTGCGGATTCGACGCTTTATGGGGCGGCGAAACGGTAGGGCTACGAAAGCGCACGCAAGTGCGCGCGCAGCTTGTCGACCTCACCTTTGGCGAACGCTTTTTCGATTTCCTCATGCGTTTCCTGCCAGACCGGAAACGCCGCGTTGAGCAATCGATGCCCCTCGTCAGTGAGGCTCAGCAAACGGCTGCGCTTGTCTTGCGGGTCCTGCCCGATGACCACGAGGCCGCGCCGCTCCAGCGGCTTGAGCGCAGCCGTGAGCGTGGTGCGGTCCATGGCCAGCAGCGACGCCACATCTTTCATGCCAGGCGGATACGGCCGGTTCAGCGACATCAGCAGCGAAAACTGCCCGTTCGTGAGATCGAGCGGACGCAGCGCGTCGTCGAAAATGCGTGCGAGATTACGTGCCGCCCGCTGCATATGCAGACACAGGCAGCAATCGCGCACCAATAGCGTGGTTTCGAAGGGAAGTTTCTTTGCGTGTGCCATGTTGCAATTATGTTGATATCAACCTATGCTGTCAAGGCCGGATGGGGCGACGCGCCGTTGCCCCGTTTTTGGACCCGTTTTTCAGACCCGTAGTCAGACCAGCAGGCGGAGGACACATGAGCGATCAGAAACTGTTTCTCGCGGTTTTTCTCGGCACCAAAGACAACGCGCGCATGAAGGGTTGGGCGGCGCTTTCCGAAGCAGATCGGCATGCCAGGGAAAAGGAGGGCATTGCGGCCTGGCATGCGTGGGTCGAAAAGCACAAGGCGTCGATCGTCGATATGGGCGGCCCGCTCGGCAAGACCAAGTCGATTGGCGAGCACGGCATCGCGGATACGTCTAACGCGCTAACGGGCTACACCGTGCTGCGTGCCGCATCCCACGAAGAGGCCGCGAAGCTGTTCGAAGGGCACCCGCATTTCTCGATTTTTCCGGGCGAGGGCGTCGAAGTGATGCCCGTTCTGCCGATTCCCGGTGTCTGAACGGAGCCGCGTCATGAAACTCTACGGTTTTGCCGGCACGCGTTCGCAACGCGCGCTGTGGGGCCTCAAGGAAGTCGACGCCGATTTCGAATTCATCTCGGTCAATCTGCTCGAAGGCGAGCACAGGCGGCCCGAATATCTGCGCATCAATCCCGCAGGCAAGGTGCCTGTGTTGATCGACGGCGACCGCGTGATTCCCGAATCGGCCGCAATCGTGCTGTATCTCGCGGATAAATATCCGCAGAAGGCGCTGTTGCCCGCCGATCTCGACGAGCGGGCGCAGGCCTATCGCTGGACTCTGTTCGCCGTCACCGAACTGGAACAGCCGCTCTGGAGAATCACGCGGCATTCGTTCCTTTATCCGCCGGAAAAGCGCAGTCCCGCCGATATCGAGCTTGCGCGGGAGGAGTTCAGGACGATGGCCGCCATTCTCGAGAAACACCTCGAAGGACGCGAGTTCATCGTCGGCAACACGCTCTCGGTCGCCGACTGCGTGACGGTGTATCTGATGGACTGGGCCAACGAAGTGCAACTGCTGGAGGGCTTCCCGCGTTTGCAGGCGTATCTGGAGCGTCTGTATGCGCGTCCCGAAGCGCCGCAGCGCATTGCCGAAGCGCGCAAGGCGGCGTAAATGGAAAGCGGCCCAACCGGAACCTGCAGATTGGGCCGCCTCGCCACCGCGTTACGCCATGTCAATGCGCGCGCGCGTGCTCATGATCCTCGTGCGTGCGCGGCTGCGTCACCGTACTCACCACAACGAGCACGATCACGTTCACGAACAGCGCAAAGAAGCCGATGTTGATGTCCTTGAGCGCATCCGGCGCGAACGGAACCAGCTGAGCCACGCTCACATGCGTGAGCGTCGTGACGATCACCACAAGCACGCCCGCCACGATGCCGCAGAACGCGCCTTGCTTCGTCACGCGATTGCGCGCGGAAAGGCTGCACACCAGCGCCGGGAACAGCTGCGTGACGAAGTTGTAGCCCATCAGCAGCAGCGCGACGATGGTGTCGCCGCCCTTGAGCGTGAAGCCGACCGCCACGAGCGCGATCACCGGCACGAAAACGCGCGCGAGCCTCGCGACTTGCGCGTCGTCCGCGCTCTTCGCGAGCGCGCCGCGATAGACGTCGTTGGCGAGCAGTGTAGAAGCCGTGGTGAGGATCATCGAGCCCGGCACGAGTGCGGTGAGCACGCCCGCCGCGCCGATCACGCCCACGAACCACGGATCGAACGTCTGCAGGGCGAGACGGAACAGCGAGAGGTCGATGTCGGAACCCTTGAGGCCCGGCACCTTGAGCACGGCCGCGAAGCCGCAGAAGAACACGAACAGCAAAATGAGCTGATAGAGCGGCAGGATCATCGCGTTGCGGCGGAAGATGCGCTCGTTCTTCGCGGTGTAGACCGACATGAAGGTGTGCGGCCACATGAAGAAGCCCAGTGCCGTGAGCAGCACGGTGGACTGGAACCACGTCACGCTCTGGCCTCTCGCCGGGAACGTGAGGAAGCCGGGCTTGGCGGCGTCGATGGCGCGGAACATCTCGCTCAGGCTGCCATAGTGGTGAATCGGCAGGTAAATGCCGAGGAACACGGCGATGGCGAGAATCATCGTGTCCTTCACGACCGAGTTCCACGCACAGCCGCGCACGCCCGAAACGATCACGTACGCCGTGACCACGGCCGCGCCGATCCAGATCGCCGCCGTGGAGGAAATCGCGCCATAGGAGGCCGTCGTCACGATGATGCCGAGGCCCTTGAGCTGCAGCACGAGATACGGCACGAGCGCGAGCACGCCCACGCACGCCACCAGCACGCCCAGCGCGGGGCTCTGATACTTGCGCGCGAAGAAGTGCGGCTGCGAGACGAGTCGGTGCTGCTTGGCGAAGCGCCAGACGGGCGGCAGCATCCAGTACGAGAGGATGTAAGCAAGCGTGCCGTAAGCCAGGATGTAGTAGACGGGCGCGCCCTTGCCATAGGCGAAGCCGCTGCCGCCGAGGAACGTGAAGGTCGTGTAGATCTCGCCCGCCATCAGCAGGAACACGAACGCGGTGCCGAAGCTGCGGCCGCCCACGGCCCACTGCTCGAGATTCATGTCGTGCCCGCGGCGGGCGCGCATGCCGAGGTAGAGCGCGGCGAAGGTCATCGCCGCGATGATGATGAGGGCGCTCATGATCGCACCTCCGCGTCCGCTTCGCCCGCAAGCCGGTTGACCGGGTCGAGCCGGTAGATGATTCCCATGATCACTGCGGCCAGCACGACCCACATGACGATCCACGCGAGCACGAGCGGCATGCCGAGCACGAGCGGCTCGGTGCGATTGACGAACGGCACCCCTAACAGGATGCCGATAAAGGGCAAGGCAGCGAGCAACCGCAGTGACATGGCAACTCCTCTTTCATATGAGAAGAAAAGAAACGTCGCGTCGGAGTGCGAGGCAAACCACTCTATGCTTGTGAACGCGCCCCGTAAAGCTGCCAAAAATACTGAAGAGCTTGCTGGAGATATTGGTGCGACGCGCCATTTTTTCCGACATCGGGGACATCGGGCCGGCCTTGCGTTTGCAGCAAGCGGGGACGCCAAACGCCGATCCGGCTACACTTCCCGCAGCCCGGCGCGCTTTTTGCGCATGCCCTTAACGGATCGACCCATGATCGAGAGCCTGATTTCAGACATCCTGTTCGGTTTTATCGGACTCATCAGCATCATCAATCCCTTTAGCGGTGCATTTGTTTTTCTCGATCGCACCGCAACGCTTACCGACGAAGGGCGGCGCGTGCTTGCCAAACGCGTGGCGGTCAATGCGTTCTTCGTGCTCGTCGCGGCGTTTTTTGTCGGCACGCCCATCCTGCATTTCTTCGGCATTTCGTTGGAGGCGCTGCGTATTGGCGGCGGCCTCGCAGTGGCCGTGGCCGGCTGGCAAATGCTCAACGCGCCGGAGCCTGAACCGCCCTCGGTCGATCTTCCACCCAGGCCCGTGAGCCCGAGTTCGGCTGCGGGCAAGGTCTTTTTTCCGCTGACGATACCGCTCACCACGGGGCCCGGTTCGATCGCCACGGCCATCGCGCTGAACGCCAACCGCACGCACAAGCTTTCGGCCTGGCTGCTTTCGAGCGTCGCGTCGCTCGTGATTTCCCTGCTCGTCATGCTCGTGATCTATTACGTATATAGCCGCTCAGCGCGGCTTTCACAGTACCTGGGTGTGGAGGGCACGCGCGTGGCCATGCGCGTGTCGTCGTTTCTGCTCCTGTGCATCGGGGTGCAGATCATACTGACTGGCCTGACCGGCTTTCTCACGCCGATCGCCGACCTGCGCGCCGCGAAATAGCGGCGCGTTCGAACGGGCCGGCGCACGAGCGTCCTCAAACGAAGGAGACCATCATGTGCCGCTGGCTCGCTTATAGCGGGAACCCCGTCCAGCTCGAAACCGTGCTGTTTCATGCGCGCCATTCGCTGATCGACCAAAGTCTGCATTCGACCAAAGGCGCCACCACCACGAATGGCGACGGCTTCGGCATGGGCTGGTTTCAGGACCCGCACGACATTCCGTATCGCTACCGCAGCGTGCATCCGGCCTGGAACGACCGCAACCTGCGCGAACTCGCGCGCGCGGTGCGTGCGCCCATGTTCATCGCGCATATTCGCGCGGCCACCGACACGCCGGTGCAGGAAACGAACTGCCATCCGTTTCGCCACCGGCGCTGGATCTTCGCGCACAACGGGCTCATTCGCAGCTATGCGCTCATGCGCCGCGACCTGCTCGTCGCGATCGATCCGGAGCGCTTTAACGCGCTTGAAGGATCGACCGATTCCGAAGCGATGTTTTATCTGGCCATGACGTTCGGCCTCGAAATCGATCCCGTAACAGCGCTCGAACGCATGGCGGGTTTCGTGGAGGCCACGGCGAAAAAGCACGGCATCGAACCGGCGCTCAACATGACCGTCTGTGCTTGCGACGGCGAGCAGATCGTTGCAGCGCGCTATTCGAGCGAACGCAACTCGCGCTCGCTCTTTCACACTACGGCGTTCCGGCATCTGCGCGAACTGTATCCCGACGACCCGCGCATCGTCGCGGCCGGCGACGACGCGTATCTGCTCGTCTCCGAGCCGCTCGGCGACAGGCCCGAGGTATGGGCCGAAGTGCCGGAATCGACGGCGGTCGTCGTGCGCGGGCCCAAGGTCGAATACCGGCCGTTCGTACCGGTTGCACCTTAAGGCGCCTTAAACCGGTCTCAGGCGCGGCGGCGCCTTTGCCGCGCCGCCGCGAGCGCTAGCACCTCGTCGAACAGCGTGACGTCCACGGGCTTGACGAGATGCCTCTCGAAGCCCGCTTCGCGCGTGAGTTCGACATCGGCGGCCTGGCCGAAACCCGTCATCGCGGCGAACAGTGTGTGCTTGAGCGGCGGCAGTGCGCGCAAGGCGCGCAGCGTCGCATAGCCGTCGATCTCGGGCATGGCGATGTCGATGAGCACGGCGTCGGGCGTGAAGCCGTCCACTTCCTCGCGCGCGTGGGCGGCGCTGTAGGCCACGCGCACGTCGTGCCCTTTGAGTTCGAGCAGCATGGCGAGGCTGTCGGCCGAATCGCGGTTGTCGTCCACCACGAGCACGCGCAGCGGCGGCACGCCGGCTTCGGCCAGGGCCGCAAGCTCCGCCGTGTCCGGCGTGAGCGGCTGCGGCTGCAGGGCACTCGCGGTTTCGCGCGCGAACGGCAGGCGGATCGTGAACGTGCTGCCTTTGCCCGGCCCGTCGCTCCTCGCGGAAATGGTGCCGCCGTGCAGCTCGACGAGCGAGCGGCACAGCATGAGGCCGATGCCGAGCCCGTTTTCCGTGGGCCCCGGCACCGAGCGATCCTGGCTGAAGAGGCCGAAGATCGATTCGTACGTGCCGGGCCGCAGGCCGCGGCCTTCGTCGTGCACCTGGATCTGCACGGCGCGCGCGGCGGCGCGCACGTTCACGACGATGCGGCTGCCGTCGGGCGAGAACTTCGAGGCGTTGTGCAGCAGGTTCTGCAGCACCTGCACGAGGCGCGTGTGATCGCCCGTCATGGTGAGCGTCTCCTCGGGCATCTGCACGTCCACGTGCTGGCCGCGCGCCGAGGTGAAGGGCTGCGCCGCGTCGATGGCGTGCGCGACCACTTCGCGCAGGTCGAGCGGCGCCTCGCGCAACTCGATCTTGCCCGACGTGATGCGCCCGACGTCCAGCAGGTCGTCCACGAGCCGCGTGAGGTGCACGATCTGGCGCTCGATCATGTCGCGCGCGCGCTCGATGTCGGGGCTCGGCGCATCCATGAGGCGCATCGTGGCCACCGCGTTGCGCACCGGCGCGAGCGGGTTGCGCAGTTCGTGCGCGAGCAAGGCGAGGAACTGCTTCATCTGCTCGCTCGAATGCTCGAGTTCGTCGGTGCGGCGGCTTTCGGTCATGTCGCGTGTGACCTTCGCGAAACCCGTGAGGCGGCCGTGGCCGTCATGCACGGCGGTGAGCGTGACGTTGGCCCAGAACATCGAGCCGTCCTTGCGCACGCGCCAGCCCTCGGTCACGACCCGGCCCGACTCCCTCGCGCGGCTCAGTTCGCGTTCGGGCTGACCGGCGGCGACCTCGTCGGGCGGATAGAACACGGAAAAATGCTGGCCGATGATCTCGGCCGGACGGTAGCCCTTCAGGTTGGTCGCGCCGCTGTTCCAGCTCACCACGTGGCCCTGCGGGTCGAGCATGAACATCGCGTAGTCGCTCGCGCTTTCCACGAGCAGGCGAAAGCGCTCTTCGGAAAGGCGCAGCGCCTCGACCTGGCGGCGTTCGGCGGTGAGGTCGCGCGTGATCTTGGCGAAGCCGGCGAGCGAGCCGTCGCGCTCGCGCATCGCGGTGATGACGACGTTGGCCCAGAACATCGAGCCGTCCTTGCGCACGCGCCAGCCTTCGTCGTTGAAGCGTCCGTGCAGCGCGGCCTGCTCCAGCTCGTGATCGGGCCAGTGGTGCGCGTTGGCTTCGTCGGTGTAAAAGCGCGAGAAATGCTGGCCGATGATCTCGTGCGCTTCATAGCCCTTGATGCGGGCCGCGCCGCGATTCCAGCTCACGATGTAGCCGTGCGTGTCGAGCAGGAAGATCGCGTAGTCCTCGATCGGCTCCACGAGCGCCTCGAAGCGGCGTTCGTGGTGGCTTTCGGCGGCGGTGGTGTGCGGGGCGATGCCGGAGTCGGGCGTCGTCATGGTCCTCGGGTCTGTCATAGGGCCTGTTCACGAGTTTGACAGGCTCTGGCCTCCTGAATGGACGTCCCGCGCGCAGCGGGCGCCGCAGCTTACCACGCGCGCTGCCCCGAGCGGTCGTACTTTTCGGCCATTGCCGGAATGCCTGTGCGCACGTGGCGTTCCGCGCGGCGCACCTGGCGGGTGAGCAGCACGACATGCGGCGGCACCACGCGGCGTGCGCGCAACGTCCAGAACGCGCCGCGCAGCAGCGCTACGCCAGCGGGCCCGAGCGAGCGCTGGCGCGCGAACACGGCGAGCGCGCGGCCGGTCGCAGCGATCGCATCGCGCGCGGGCAGGCGCATCCACGCCACCCAGGCGGTGTTGCGCGCGAGCGCGCATTGTTGCGCGCGCGTGAACCAGCGGTAGAGCGGTTCGCGATGCGCGAGCGCCTGCTCGCAATAAACAATCTGATGGCCGGCCGACAGCATGTCGAGCGCTGCAAGCTCCTCGGCGCCGCCGTGTGAAAGCCGCTCCTCGTAGCCGCCGAGCGCGCGGAACACGGCCGCGCGGAAAACGCACGCGCCGGCCATGAAGTTCGCGAGCGCCGGGCCGGCCTCGCCTTCCGCGCCCGGCGACGTGGCGGCGAGCATCAGGCAGGCAGGGTGAATTTCGCGCTCGTCGCCGCTCACCACGCGCGCGTTGAGCACGGCCACCTGCGTGTGGGCGTCGAGCCGCTGCGCGGCGCGCGCGAGCGCGCCGGGCGCGAACCAGGTGCTGTCGTCGCAGCACGCGACATAATCGGTGCGCGCGAGCAGCACGGCGCGATTGAAACCGGCCATGCCGCGGTCGCCCAGCGACTGGACGATGCGCACTTGCGGAAAGAGCGACGCCAGCAGGGAGACGGTGGAATCGGTGGAGCCGTTGTCGGCCACGATGACGTCGGGGTGTTCGGGAAGGGCGGTGAGGCGCGCGACGGTATCGATGGTTTGACGCACGTGATTGCGCGTGAGGACGACCACCGTGACGCGCGGCGCGCTGGGAGTTCCGGGGGCAGGGGCGGAGTCGTTCATCGCAGCAGGCGGCGGGAGCCGGCCGGTGAGTTGTCGAATTGACCTATGTCAGCATACGCCGATGGCGCGCGACATGCAGTACATGACGTGCGCCAGCGGCGTGGCGGCGCAGCGGCGGTGCTGCACTGCACAGCCGGGAGCTGCGCAATTTTCGCGCCGCGTGCGGCAGCGTGTGCGATCAGGCCGGTCCGCAGCGCAATCAGCCGACCAATCAGCCGACCAATCAGCCGACCAATCAGCCGTTCAATCAGCCGTTCAATCGCGAGCGCAGACTTCGTCGAGATGACCGAGCAGATCGGCGGGATCTTCGTACACGCGCAGCGCGCCCGCGCGCTCCAGCTCCCCGGTGCCGTAGCCGCCCGACTGCAGGCCGATGCCGAGCGCGCGGCAGCGCTGGGCCGCGAGCATGTCCCAGACGCTGTCGCCGACCACGAGGCAGCGCTCGATCGGCACGTTCAGCCGCAGCGCCGCGGCGACGAAAAGATCCGGGTCGGGCTTCGCGTGGCGCACTTCGTCGCGCGTGATGACGGTCGTGACGGACGGGTCCACGCCGAGCGCCTGCAAGTTCACGGACGCCGTGGCGAGCCGCCCGCTCGTGGCGATCGCCCAGGGCACCTGCGCGGCGCTGAGGGCGTCGAGCAGCGCGCGGGCGCCGGGCAGCGGGCGCACCTGGTCGGCGTGGCGGCGGTAGGCGTCGGCGTGTAGTTTTTGCAGGCGCGCGATGCGCTCGGGCGAGATGGCCTCGTGGGTCTCGCGCAGCAACTGGTTCATGAAGAGCCCGCCGCTCATGCCGATACGCCGGTGAATGCGCCACACCGAAAGTTCGATGCCGTCCGCGTCGAGCGCTTCCTTCCATGCGAGGACATGCTGATACACGCTGTCGACGAGCGTGCCGTCGAGGTCGAACAAAAAGGCCGTTTCGTTGCGCATGGGTGGCGCCTCCTGCAACATGATGATTACGCGGCGGTAGCGCGAAAAGTGTACGCCGGCCGCCGCTAGCGTGCGCCGCGGCGTGCGGCGTCGCCTCAGGGCGCGCTGGCCGCGGCCGCGCCGGACGCCGCCGGCGCGCCTTGCACGGCGCCCGTCTGCGGATACATCTGGAGCAGCGCGCGCAGTACGCCGTTGGTCCATCCAAAGCCGTCCTGCAGCGGATATTCGCCGCCGCCCGCCGACGATGCCTGCGTGGCCGACGCGCTCACGTCGTACTTCTCGACGAGCTTGTGCGTGCGCGTGTAGTAGGCGAGATTCGTGGCGATCCAGCGCGCGGCGATTTCCTGCGCCAGGTCCTGCTCGCCATAGCGGCGCAGCCCCATGACTGCGAGATATTGCAGCGGTGCCCAGCCGTTCGGCTCGTCCCATTGCTGGCCGGTCGCGACCTCGGTGGTGGCGAGGCCGCCGGGGCGCAGCAGGCCGGCGCGCACCGCGGCGGCCACTTCCTGCGCCTCGGCTTTCGTCGCGACGCCCGCATAGAGCGGATAGACAGTCGCCGCCGTGAGCCGGTGCGTGTGCGTGCGGTGCACGAAATCGTAGTCGCTGTACGCATGCAGTTGCGGGTCCCAGAGCACGCGGTCGATGGCGTCGGCGCGTTGTCGGGCGCGCCTCGTCATCAGGTCGGCCTCGCGTGCGTCGCCCTTCAGGCCGTAGGCCTTCGCAAGCGTGCGTTCGAGCATCGCCATCAGCGAATTGAGGTCCACCGGCACGAGCGAGGTCACGTCGATACTCGAGAGCGTGTGGCCGTCGGCGAGCCAGCGCGAGCTGTAGTCCCAGCCCGTTTCCGCGCCCGCGCGCAGGTTGCGCCAGAGGTCCGAGGCGTCGCGTTGCGGCGTGGCCCGCGCGGTGAGGATGTCTTCGCGGTACGACTCGTCGCGCGGGCGGTTGCGCGCGTCCCAGTAGCGGTTGAGCAGCGTGCCGTCGGGCAGGCGCACGAGGTGGCGCGCGGCGTGGCCGGGCTTGAGCGTCTGCGCGCCGGCCATCCAGTAGTCGTACTCCTTGCGCAGTTGCGGCAGGTAATGGACGTACACGGCGTCGCCGTCTTTTTCCGCGACGAGGCTCACCATCTGCGCGAAAAACGGCGGCTGCGAGCGGCTCAGGTAATAGGTGCGATTGCCGTTCGCGATGTGCCCGTAGCGGTCGATCAGCGCGGCGAAGTTGTTCAGTTCGTCGAGCGCGAGTTCGTGGCGGCCGCTGGCTTCCAGGCCGAGCATGATGAAGTACGAATCCCAGTAGTAGATCTCGTTGAAGCGCCCGCCCGGCACGACGTACGCAGAGGGCAGCGGCAGCAGCGACGAATACTGATTCGGCTTCGCGTCGGGGCGGCGGCTCAGCACGTTCCACAGCGTGTCGATGTGGCCGACGACATCCTGGTTCGGATCGGAAACATAGTGGTCTTCGGTTTGCGCCGGGGCCGTGAAGTACTGGTTCACGAACTGCGTGAGCGCGGCCTTGTCGTGATCCCCTGCGTGCCGTTGGCGCCAGCGCTCGTAGGCCGCCGTGATCCGGCTGGGGCGCTCGTTGGGCAGCATGTCGGCGAACGTCTTGCTGTCGGGGAAGATCTGCGCGAGCTGCACGTCGTGATAGAGGCGGCCGTAGAGATCGGCGGGCGTGGCGGGCTGGCTCTCTTTGGCCGCCTCATGCGGCGCTGGAGAGCGAACCGGCTTTGCCGATGGCGCGGGCGTTTGTAATTCCTGCGCGTTGGCGGGCGCGCTTGCGGAGGCTGCGGCACCGGCGGCCTGGGCGCTTTGCGCGAGCGGCGAGGCGAGGCACAACGCAGCGGCGAGCGTGGCGGCAAACGTGGCAGCAAACGCGGCAGCAAACGGGACGGGGCGGGATGTGGCGGCGGATGCAGGCGTGCGAGAGCGGAACGGGAAAGACATGACCTTGACGTTTTTGATGGGCGAGGAGCGCGCCGGCGCGCCAGCCTGGGCGCAGACGAAGCGCGTCGACCAGCAATTTCCGTTCCGCACGGTGGGCCGGCGAGACGGGTGGCAGCTGCGCCGCTATTCGAAATCGGGATAGTCCATATTCTCGATATCGCGTTGCGCGATAACGGGTGCAGCGGTGAAACTTGCGCTAAATCAATTCAAGCAACGCCGCATCAGGAGACATCTCATGCGCACTCAGGTTGGCATCATCGGCGCCGGGCCAGCGGGCCTGCTTCTTTCCCATCTTCTGCATCTGCGTGGCGTCGACTCGGTCGTGCTGGAGCTGCGCGGCCGCGAGCAGATCGAATCGACCATTCGCGCCGGCGTGCTCGAGCAGGGCACGATGGACGTGCTCACCGAAGCGGGAGTCGGCGCTCGCATGAAGGCCGAAGGCGCGTTGCATCACGGCTTCGAACTCGCGTTCGAAGGCAAGCGCCGCCGCATCGATCTCACCGGCCTCACGGGCAAAGCCATCACCGTCTACGCGCAGCACGAAGTGCTCAAGGACCTCGTGGCCGCGCGCGTGGCTGCGGACGGCAAGCTCTTCTTCAACGTCTCGAACACGTCGATCCACGGCGTCGAGACCAGCACGCCGTCGATCCGCTTCACGCACGAAGGCGAGGAGCACGAGCTGCATTGCGACTACGTGATCGGCTGCGACGGTTTCCACGGCGTGTCGCGCGCCTCGATTCCGGCGGCGCTGCGCGAGGACTACGAGCGCGTATTCCCGTTCGGCTGGTTCGGCATTCTTGTCGAGGCGCCGCCCACGTCCGACGAGTTGATCTACGCGCGCCACGATCGCGGCTTCGCGCTCGTCAGCACGCGCTCGCCGAACGTGCAGCGCATGTATTTCCAGTGCGATCCGAATGACAGCGTCGATAACTGGTCCGACGACCGTATCTGGGCCGAGTTGCACGCGCGCGTCGATTCGCGCGAAGGTCACCAGGTGGTGGAAGGCAAGATCTTCCAGAAGAACATCGTGGGCATGCGCAGCTTCGTCACGACCACGATGCAGCATGGCCGCCTCTTCCTCGCGGGCGACGCGGCGCATATCGTGCCGCCTACCGGCGCGAAGGGCCTCAATCTCGCGGTGGCGGACGTGCGCGTGCTGACCGCGGCGCTCGTGGCGTTCTACAAGGAAGGCCGCACTGATCTGCTCGACGGATATAGCGAAACGGCGCTGCGCCGCATCTGGCGAGCCGAACACTTTTCGTACTGGATGACGCGCATGATGCACCGCCTCGACGACGCCACGCCGTTCGAGCAGCGCCTGCAGGTTGCCGAGCTGGAGCACGTCACCACGTCGCGCGCCGCCGCAACGGCGATGGCCGAGAACTACGTGGGCGCAGTTGCCGTGTGAGGTAAGCGCAACGCACGAAACGGCCGCGCGGGCTCCGAAGGGTTCGCGCGGCTTTGTGCGTTTACGGCGTCGCGTTGGACAGCTTCAAATTGCCGCGAGCGGCGCGATGCCTAGTTCGTTTGCGATATCGGCGAAAGGTTTTCTCACGGAGTCGGGCAGCGTGATCGTCTGCATGTGCCGCGCGCGATTTTCCGCCTCGTACTGGCCAGGGTATTGCACCGGTTGAGCCGGATCCTGCGGCGGGCAGCTGAGCAGATAGTCGAGGAAGGATTCGACCTCCTGCGAGCGCCACGTCGTGTTGAAATCCACCTGCGGATCGAGCACCAGCGCGAACAGATTGTTGGTGGCGACGCCGTTGCGCGGGTTGTCCGGATGGATCGTGCCGCCGCCCGAGAGCACGCCTGCGAGCAGTTCCGCCACGAGCCCCAGTGCGTAGCCCTTGTGCAGGCCGAACGGCAGCAGCGCGCCTGGCGGATCGGCGAACAGCACGTTGGGGTCGGTGGTCGGCTGGCCGTTCGCGTCGATCACGGAAGCGTCGGGCGCCGGCAGGCCGTTTTCGGCGAGCACGCGCGCCTTGTTCACGGCAATGGCGCTCGTGGCGATATCCACGACGAAGGGCGATCGCCCGCCCGGCAGCGGGCCCGCGAAGCACAGCGGGTTGGTCGTGAGCCGAGGCTCGCGTCCGCCGAACGGCGCGACGGTCGGCGCGCGGTTCACCACGTTGGTGAACGCGAGCAGGACGTAGCCCTGCGCCGCGACCATTTCGCCGTAGTGGCCCATGCGCCCCAGGTGATGGCTGTGGCGCAGCGTCACGATGCACTGGCCATGGTCGCGCGCGCGAGCGATCGCGTCTTCCATCACGGCCTTGCCGACGTGCTGGCCGAAGCCGCTGTGGCCGTCGTAGCCGATCAGGCTGCCACGGTCCACGATGCGCTCGGCGCGGCCGTCGGCGGCGACGAAACCCGCGGCCAGCACGCGCTTGTAGTTCGGCAGGATCGAAAGTCCGTGGCTCGCATAGCCCACGCGATCGGATTCGATCAGATGGTCGGCCACGTCCGCGGCGATGTCTTCGGGCACCGAGACGTTCGTGAGCACGGCCGTGGCGAAGCGCCGTGCATCGTCGATTTTGACTTCCATGAGCGGCTCCTTGCTGGACGTGCGGCGTTCGGGTGCAATGTTCAGATCCAGCCCAGCCAGCGCCACCACGTCGCGGCGAACAGCAGCAACAACACATAGCCGACGACGGTCAGCACGATGCCCACGCGTGCGAACTGCTTCGCCGTGAACGTTTCGGTGGCGAGGCACACCATGTTTTGCGGCGCGTTGATCGGCAGGATGAAGCCGAAGCTCACGACGTAGCCGAGCAGCATGGTGAGGCCGAGCCGGTTGAAGTCGCCCTGCATGGACTGCAGCACTGACACGAGAATCGGCAGCATCGCGGAAGTGAGCGCCGTTGCGCTCGCAAAACCGAGGTGGATGAGGATGAGGAACGCCGAGAGAATCGCGAAGGCCATGAACGGCGTGGCGGTGTCGAGCCCCGTGTGATGGGCGACGAGGTCGCCGAGCCATTGCCCCGCCTTCGTCGTGAGCAGCGCCGTGCCGAGGCTGATGCCCACGCCGAACACGATCACCGTGCCCCACGGAATGCGGTTTTGCACGGTCTTCCAGTCCATCACGCCGAAGCGCGGCAACAGCAGCAGCACGAGCCCGACGTAGGTGACCGAGGTGGTGTCGAACGGGTGCAGCTTGCCTTCGGTCGCCCAGAAGAGCAGCAGGCCGATGGAAACCCCGAGCAGCCGCTTTTGCGGGCCTGTCATGGGGCCGAGCTCGCGCAGCGAGGCTTCGACGGCTTCCTTGCCGCCCGCGATGGCGTCGGCCTCCGGCGGCAGCATCTTCAAGACGATGAACAGCAGCGCCGCCGACATCACGATCGCCCAGGGCGCGCCCGCGATGAGCCAGTCGAGCCACGTGACGCGTGCGCCGAGCATCTTGTCCATGAAGCCCACGGTCAGCAGATTCTGCGCGGCGGCGGTCTGGATGCCGACGTTCCAGATGCTCGTGGCTTGCGCGACCACGATCATGATGCCTGCCGCGATGTTCGAGCGCTTGTCCACGCCGAACGCCGAGATCACGCCCACCATGATCGGCACGACGCAGGCACTGCGCGCGGTGGCGCTCGGCACCACGAGCGAGAGCACGATGGTCACGGCGACCGCGCCGATCAGGATGCGCCGCGTGGTGGTGCCGATCAGCGAGAGCGTGACGAGCGCGATGCGCCGGTCGAGCCCGGTGACGGTCATCGCCGCGGAGATAAAGAGGGCGCCGGCCACGAGCGCGAGCGCGGAATTGGAGAAGCCCGCGAGCGCCATGCTGATGGCCTTGTTGGTGCCGTAATCGACAGCGGGGTTTTCGACGGTGGGCGCGGTGCCCACGAGAAACGCCATGAGCGAGGTGATGATGATGGCGCTCGCTTCGTACGAAACCGCTTCGGTGAGCCACACGACCACGGCGAACGCGAGAATCGCGAGCATGCGCTGGCCGGCGGGCGGCAGGCTGTCGGGCAGGGGCAAAAGCAGCACGACGACGAGTGCGATCACGCCCGCGATCAGGCCCACAGGGATGCCCTTTTTCTGCGGCGCGGCGCTCGCGTTGGCGGCTGGCTGGGGTGCGTTCATGGCGGTGACTCCATGTTGGGCATGCAAGCGGCATGGCTCGCGAACGCTTCTGGCAGAGCAGCATGCTGCGTCGAAAAGCGGCGGTGTGGCGGCTTGCGAACGAGTCAGCGCATTCGCTTCGCGCATGGTACTGCCATTCGACTGATGAAGCGTTTAGTGTGTGCGGCGGGAGCGGGCGAGCGCGCAGGCGGGGGAAGGGCAGCGCTGCAGCATGCAGCGCGGGAAGTTGATGGTGGAGGCGTTTTAACCGGCAGGACAGCCGGTTAAAACAGCCACTGACGCGAGTTACTGGCTGGCGCCAGCAGCAGCGTTAGCTTTCTTCTGTGCGTCCTGCAGGCTCTGCGGATAGTTCGGGTCGTTCAACGCCGGCTTGTAGCCCGCGTCTTCCAGCTTCTTCAGCTCGGCGTTGTTCTTCGCGCGGGCCTGCTTGCGTTCGGCCTTGCGCTGCGCCTTGGCCTGAGCCTTGGCTTGCGCCTTCTGTTCCTTGGTGAGCGGCTGCGAGGCCATGGCCGCGGCGGGTGCGCTGGCTTCCGTTTGTGCGAACGCCGGCGCGGCGACGCCGAGCAGGAATGCGGCGCACGCTGCGGCGAGAGTCAGCTTGCTGGTGGTGGAGCGCATTGATTCCCCTAAAGATTGGTTTGACCGACTTACCCAGGGCTGGGAGGACGGGCGCGCACGGCTGCGGCGCGCCCGTCACTCAATGTAATCGATCCCCACCCAGGACGGTAGCAAGCGCTGACCCTGGCTTGCCGGGAAACCGCGGCGGCTACCCCGGCTGCGTCACCGGGCGTTCAGGCGCCGAGCTTCGCGGCCGCCGCCGCCACTACCCGCGCGCGTTCGGCGAGCGACGCGGCTGTCTGCGCGCGCAACCTTTCCACGATCGCACGCGGCGCGCTGGCGGGGTCACCCGCATCGAACGGCGGCGCGGGTGCGTACTCGAGCTGGAGCTGGAGCGCCTGGGCGGCTTCGTCGCCGATCAGCTCGGCGGCGAGCGTCAATGCGAAATCGATACCCGCGGTGATGCCGCCGCCGGTCAGCACGTTACCATCGCGCACCACGCGCGCTTTCACAGGCAGCGCGCCGAGCGGTTCCAGCAGTTCGTGGAAGGCCCAGTGCGTGGTCGCGCGGCGTCCGCGCAGCAGCCCGGCCGCGCCGAGCACGAGCGCACCCGTGCAAACCGAGGTGACGTAGCGCGCCGTGCTCGCCTGGCGGCGCAGGAATGCGAGCGTCTCGTCGTCGGGAATCAGCTGCGAGACGCCGCTGCCGCCGGGCACGCAGATCACGTCGAGCGGCGGGCAGTCGTCGAAGGTCGTGTCGGGCGTGAGCATGAGGCCGGTGCTCGAGCGCACCGGATCGAGCGTCTTCCAGATGAGCCGCGCCCGGGTGTCCGGCATCGAGGCGAGTACGTCGTACGGACCCGTCAGGTCGAGCTGTTGAACGTTGGGAAATGAGAGAAATCCGATCTGCAGTGCCATGGGGTGTTCCCGGTCAAGGTTGGACTGTCGAAAAGGGCCGACGGTGTGCCGACGATCCGGAAATCACTGTATTCCCGCCGAGGTCCGCAACCATGCCAAAAACCGCGCAAAAACTGCCAGCGGCGCATGTGCGAGCCGCAATCGGAAAGCATGCGTGGATCAGGACACGCGCCGCGTTCAGCCGCCGCTTAATTTCCGGCAGCTGAAGCCGTGCGCTTGCCGCTTCAGATGGGCTGCTTCAAACTCAGGCCGGCAGCTTGCGGAACGTGACCGCGATGCGGTTCCAGCCGTTGATCGCGATGATCAGCAACGTGAGGTCCGCGATTTCCTGATCGCTGAAATGCGGCTTCACGCGTTCCCAAACTTCGTCGGGCACGTGCGTTTGCGCGAGCAGCGTGACCGATTCGGTCCATTCGAGCGCCGCGCGCTCGCGCTCGGTGAAGAACGGCGTCTCGCGCCACACCGATACGGTGGCGAGCCGGCGATCGGTTTCGCCGCCTTTGCGAGCATCCGTGGTGTGCATGTCCACGCAATAGGCGCAGCCATTGATCTGCGAAGCACGCAGACGCACCAGTTCCGCGAGTGGCTTTTCGATCGAGCTCCTGCTCGCGCGCTCTTCGAGCGCAATCATGGCCTTCGTGCCTTCCGGGCTGGCCTTGTAGAAATCCAGACGTGCCTGCATGAGCGTTCACCTGTCGAGTTGAGTTTCGTGGCGCTGTCGTCGACAGCGAGGTTGACAACGATGCGTTGGACTTGCGAATTGCGTAACCACAGGGGCACTTTAGGCGTTGCGCCTGCGCGTTCACATAGCCATTCTGGCAATATTTCGGGTGACCACTTTCACCCCCGTCGAGCGCTACCTGCAGCGTCATCATGGAACTCCATGTCACCGTGTCGGGCCGTCGCGACCTCGCGGGCCAGATCTATCGCCAGTTGCGCGACCGCATCGTCGATGGCCGCCTGGCCGGCGGCACCCGCCTGCCGTCCACGCGCGACCTCGCCCTGCAGCTCGGCGTTTCGCGCAAGACCACGCTCGACGTATTCGAGCGGCTGCTCGCCGAAGGCTATCTGAACTCGCGGCGCGGCTCGGGCACATTCGTGGCCGAAACGCTCGAACGCCTGCCCGCTCGCGAGCATGGTCATCCGAATCCGCAGATACGCGCGGCTACCGCCGCCGTCGCGCGTGCCGGCAAGGCGCCGCGCGCGGCTCGGGCCACGCCGTGGTGGCAGGCGCAAGCCGGGGCGCTGCACGGTTCGCTGCCGCGCCTCGACACGCGGCTCGCCTGCGACTTCGCGGGCGGCGTCACCGACAAGTCGCGTTTTCCATTCGACGTCTGGCGGCGCTGCATCAACGACGCGCTGCGCGTGCAGGCGCGCGGTTACGGCATGTATCGCGATCCGGCGGGCGAGGAGAAGCTGCGCCTTGCGGTGTCGCGCTATCTCGCTTTCAACCGCGCGGTGCAGGGCAACTGGCAGGACGTGATCGTCACGCAGGGCGCACAGCAGGCGCTCGATCTCCTCGCGCGCGTGACGCTCACCCTGGGCGACGTCGTCGTCGTGGAGGACCCGGGCTATCCGCCCGCGCGCGATATCTTTGCCGCGCTGGGCGCGAAGGTCGTGCCGGTACCGGTGGATCGCGACGGGCTCGTCGTCGCGCGGCTGCCCAAGGCGGCGCGGCTCGTCTACGTGACGCCCTCGCACCAGTTTCCGCTCGGCATGCCGCTGAGTCTCGAGCGGCGCGTCGCGCTGCTCGAATGGGCGCAGGCGTGCGGCGCGCTCGTGATCGAAGACGACTACGACTGCGAATACCGCTTCGAGGGCCGCTCGATGGAGCCGCTCAAAAGCCTCGACAACGCCGGCCTCGTGGCCTATGTCGGCACGTTTTCGAAGACCATGTTCCCCGAACTGCGCGTGGGCTACATGGTGCCGCCTGCCGCGCTGGCCGCGCCGCTCGCCCGCGCGCGGCAGATTGGCGACGCGCACGGCTGCGTGCTCACGCAGACGGCGCTCGCCGACTTCATGCTCAACGGCCATTTCGCACGCCATTTGCGGCGCATGCATCAGACCTACGCGCAGCGCCGCGACGTCCTGCTCGCGCATCTGTGCGGGCCGCTTGCGCCGTGGCTCGAACCTGTCACGCCCAACACGGCGGGGTTGCACCTGGCGGCGCGGCTCGTCGCGCCGCTCGATGCCGCAGCCGTGGCGCAGGCCGCGCGCCGTGCGTCGATCGGACTGCATCCGCTCGCGCCGTTTCATCTCGAAACGCCTGTGCAGAGCGGTTTTCTATTCGGTTACGGCGGGGTAGACGCCGAGCGTATCGACGCCGCGCTGACGTCGCTCGCCACGCTGCTGCGCACGCTTTGACTGCATGTTGCCGTCGCGGCGGCACCGGCATGGCAGCCGAAATCACGCAAAAACGCCATACGTATGGCGTTTTTCCTGACGAACGCGCCGGTGCGCCGCGACGGCCGAAGCGCTCCGTGCATCATCGATCCGGGCGCGTCAGGTGCATGTTTACCCCTGTAAACAGGCGTCAAAATGTGATGGAGAGTCAGCGCCGCGCAACAAAATCGTAACGACAATGCAAAAGCTTCACGCAAAACGCTTGCGCGTATGTAGAATCCGCCGTTGAAGCACGTGCATTCCGCAGTGCTTCTTCGATTCACTGACCAACACTGGTAGGAGAAACATGCCGACTTCCGCAAAGAAAGTGGCCGCAAAAAAGGCAGCTGCCCCGGCCAAGAAGGTTGCCGCAAAGAAAGCGCCCGCCACCAAGACGGCCGCAGCTAAGAAGGTCGCCGTGAAGGCGTCCGGCGCACCGACGCCGATCAAGGACACCTTCACGAAGGCCTCGCTGGCTACCCACGTCGCTGAGCGTGCAGGCGTCGAGCCGAAGGCTGCCAAGGCCGTGCTCGCCGCGCTGGAAGACACGATCCTCGGTTCGGTCCACAAGAAGGGCGCTGGCGAATTCACGCTGTCGGGCCTTCTGAAGATCGTCGTCCAGGCCGTGCCGGCGAAGAAGAAGCGCTTCGGCAAGGATCCGTTCACGGGCGAAGAGCGCTGGTTCCCGGCGAAGCCCGCATCGGTCCGCATCAAGGCGCGCGCGCTGAAGAAGCTGAAGGACGCAGCAGCAGCCTGATTGCGTGGATTGTGCTTCAAGCCGCGACCTTTGGATTGCGGCTATCCGTCAGTACCAAAAAATCCCCGTTGGCGTCGAGCCCTCGGGGATTTTTCATTTGGCGCAAGCAATACGCTATGGCATTGCTCAGCTATATCCTGATGTTATGGGTAATATTCAGTGTGATACCCGCGAGAAGACGGAATGATTATCGTGATGTAGGATGATATAGACCAAAAAATTCACATATTCATAGCAAAGTGTTATGCAGGTAGCCGATCTCAGTTTGCGCCAGGTGGAGGCGTTTCGCGCGTTGATGCAGTGGCGCACGGCCACGCGCGCGGCACAGGTGCTCGGCATTTCGCAGCCCGCAGTGAGCCGCTTGCTTGCCGATTTCGAAGCGAAGGTGGGGTTCGCGCTTTTCGAGCGGCGCCAGGGGCGTTTGCTGCCCACTGTCGAGGCTCATACGCTGCAAGACGAAGTCGAGCGCGCGTTCTTCGGTTTCGAGCGCGTGGCTCAGGCGGCCGCGCAGATTCGCGCGCAACGGCGCGGTGTCGTGCGTGTCGCTGCTTCAGCGGATCTTTGCGCCGACTTTCTGCCGCGCGCGGCCGCCGCGTTTGCTAGCGAGCACGAAGGCGTCGATTTCGAACTGCTGACTGGCGAAGCCGCCGGGATTGCCGGGCGCGTGGCGGCACAAGGCTGCGATCTTGGTTTCGTGGCGCAGGCCGTCGCGCATCCTGGCGTGCGTCTCGAGTATCTGGGTGAGTGGCCGCTGCGTTGCATCGTGCCGCGCGGACACCGGCTCGCGCGCAAGCGGGTGATCCATGCGCAAGACTGCGGGGGCGAACGCTTCATTTCGTTTGCACCGGCGAGCGAGATGCGCCTTTCCATCGACCGGCTCTTTGCCGAATGCGGGGTGGCGCGCGAGCCTGGCGTCGAAACGACGCTCGCGCAATCCGTCGTGGCGATGGTGGAAGCGGGAATGGGCATCGCGCTCGTCGACGCGTTGACCGCCCAGCACGCGAGCGCGCGGGTGAGCGTGAAGCGCTTTACACCCGCGCTGTCGAGCGCGCTCCATGTGGTGCGCAGCACGCAGCGCACGGTGACGGCATTGAGCGACGCGTTCGTATGGCATGCAACAGCCGCACTGGCGCGGCTGCGCTGAGCTTTTCACGCGTGGAGAAGGCCTGTAAAGGCGCAAGGCCGTGTGCATACACGGCCTTGCGTGAACAGCAGTGGAGGATTGCTTCTAAAACCCAACGGGCAAAAAAAACCAGCCAGGGCAGGCGCCCGAGGCTGGTTTATGCAGCGTGTAGTTTTTAGCTGCGTGGTCTCGCTCGCTGCGCCGGAACGGCTCGTCAGCCGGTTCCGGCGCAGGGCCGAAGCCCGGAGTCAAGCGTTGCTTAGAACTTGTGGCGGATGCCCAGGCTGACCAGGGTCTGCGAGCTCGAAGCCGAGTTGAAGCCGTACGAGCCGATCGATGCGCCGGCTGCCGTGCCTGCCGGTGCGCCAGGTTGCTGGCCGTTGGCGTGCTGCCATGCTGCGACGCCATACAGGTCGGTGCGCTTCGACAGGTTGTAGTCCGCGCCGATCGAAACCTGGTTGTAGGTGTTCGACGTGTCGCCAGCGCCGTGCGTCCAGGTGTAGCCGAGGCCGAGCAGCAGGGCCGGGTTCAACTGATAGCCGAGGAAGCCCGCAGCGACGTTATAACGCTGCGTCGAAGCAAACGACGAGTAACCGTCCGGACGCATCTGAACGTTGCTGTAGCGGCCGCTGAACGTGAACGGGCCTGCGACGTATTGCGCAGCAATCGACGCGATGCCAACCGACTTGGCCGAAGCGTACGGGGTGTTGATCTGGCTGCCGTCCTGGAACATGGCATCCGACGTTGCGCCCGAAGCCCAGCCACCGTTGGCAGCGCGGGCTGTCGGCGACGATGCGTTGTCCATACGGAAGTAGCCGCCGGCAACGTTGAACGAGCCGATGCCGTACGTGGCGGCCGCACCCCAGCTCTGACCCGAGCCGGTTGCCCCCGCAACACCACCGAGTGCATACATGCCTTCGAACTGGAAACCTTCCAGCACCGGCGAGACGTACTTGATGGCGCTGTTCGTACGCGAGCTGTTGTCGTTGTTGTCGACGTCACCCGGCGTCGCAAACGTGCTGCCGAAATAGTTGTCGGCGGTCAGCGGCTGGACCATATCGACCAGCGGGTCGTACTGGCGGCCGAGCGTGACCGTACCAAACTGGTCGTGCGTCAGCCCAACGAATGCTTGACGGCCGAAGATCGCCGTGTTGCCGTTGTAGTTGCCCATCTTGCCGTTGTTGATGTTAAAGCCGTTTTCCAATTGGAAAATCGCCTTCAGGCCGCCGCCCAGGTCTTCCGTACCCTTCAAGCCCCAGCGGTTGCCCGACAGGTTGCCGCCGGCGAGGCCGACCAGATTCGAGTTCTTGCCGCTGGCGTCCATCGTGTTATGGGCCCACTGGATCGATTCGTCGATCACACCATAGAGGGTCACGCTGCTTTGAGCGTGCGCGGTGCCGGCTGCGGCCAGCAGGGCCAGCGAGAGGGTCGAGAGAGCGACTCGTTTCATTCTGTTTTCTCCACGCAAAGATTGTGTAGTTGTTGCGCGTTGGAGAATAACGCAGCAGGCCAGGCGACCTGAAATGAAAAAATAAAGATTGTCGCGAAAACCTGACACCGGCCAGAATCCGTTGTCAGACGGGGCCTCCGTCCATTATGCCGTTTTAGGAAATATTGGATTGTTGATCGAGCATTATTGTTGTTTTTGATAAAAGTTCCGTAAATAGCCGTTATTTCTTCGCCTTGCTGCGACCTTCGGCAGCAGCTTCAATGGGCGCGGCGGCGTTGGGGTGACGACGCCTGCCGACGGCCGTCACGGCGAGCGCCGCGCTTGCGACGAATAGCACCGAACGCCAGGGATGGCGCTTCACATAGCGGTCGGCGGCGGCGACCGTGCGGCCCGCTTGGACCAGAGTGAGCGCGGCCGCGTAGGTGGCGCTGTCCTCCACCCGCACAACCGAACGGCGGATCTGCAACCCCGATTTCAGCCTCCCGAACGCGCCGCCATGCGCGCTTGCGCGCCCAATCGCGCCGAGCGGAGTTTCCGATAGTGTCGATCTGTCTGCCGCAACGGCTGCCGCCAGGGCCGCAGGCATTGCTGTGGCGGCTGCGCCGCCGTTTCCGATCGGCACGGCCGATGGCGCCAGGGCCGCGGCGGGACGTTCCGCACGCTTCATGTCGTGCCGCCCGACGATGGTGGAGGCGGCGAGCACCGAGGCCAGCTTGGCGCGGCTGCCGGGCGGCGTTTCCTCAAGGAAACCCCACGCGCCGCGCGGGTCGTGCATGCGCCCGCGCGCGGCCGAGAACTCCGCGCCGAGCAGGAGCACCGCCGCCGAAAAATAGAGCCACATGAGCAGCACGGCGAGCGAGCCGGCCGCGCCGAAGGCCGTTGCCATACCTGCGTGCGCAAGATAGAGCGCGAACAGCTTTTTGCCCGCCGAGAACAGCACCGCCGCGACGATGCCGCCCACCATCGCGTCGCGCCAGCGCACATTGGCGTCGGGCAGGAAGCGCAGCAGGGCGCCGAACGCGACGGCCAGTACCACAAGCCCCACGCCAAGCTGCATCAGGTTGCCGATGATCACATAAGGAGAATTGCCCCAGAGCCACTGGCCGACGAACGTAATGGCCGTGTCGAGCACGAGCGAGACGATCAGCAGGAACGCGACCCCGAGCACGAGGCTGAACGAAATGAGGCGCACGCGGACGAGCGCCATCACACTGGAGGGACGCTGCCCGTCTGGCGGCCAGACGATGTTCAGCGCGGAATTGAGCGAGGAGAAGGTTGCGGACGCGCCGATTACGAGCAGGGCGAGCGAGATGATCGCCGCGACGCCGCCCTTGCCGCCCGCCCGGTGCGCGTTTTGCACGATGGTGGTGATGCCCGCGGCCGCGTCGTCGCCGAGCACGTTGTGGACCTGGCGGAAGAGCTCGCCGCGCGCGGCATCGTCGCCGAAGAACCAGCCGGCCACGGCAATCACCATCACGAGGGTGGGCGCGAGCGAAAACGCCGAGTAGAACGCGATGCTCGCCGCGAGCGACGGGCAGCGATTGGCGATGAACTGGCGCAACGCGCCCACCACCCACGAAGCTTCCTTGCGCGCGGCGGACTGCAGTCGTTCGGTGGAAAGCGTTGACATGATGGCGTGCCCCGCGGGAGTGGTGCTTCAGTGGTTTGTTTTCGTCACACAGATGGCTCATTCGCCATTCAATATTAGCAAGCGTGGTTCCCGGGCGGCCTCGCGCTGCACGCGCGTTGTGCTCGCGAACATTCAGCGCGATCCGTCTCCCAAAACGTCTTATACTGAAAAAACCCGCAACCAGGCCGAGGACGAATCATGCTGCAGATGTCCCGGCGTCAGTTCCTCAAGATCACGGCAACGTCGCTGGCGGGATCCAGCCTCGCGTTGATGGGTTTCGCGCCCGACAACGCACTTGCCGAGGTCCGACAATACAAACTGGCGCGCACCACTGAAACCCGCAATACCTGCCCGTACTGCTCGGTTGGTTGCGGGATCCTCATGTACGGTCTCGGCGATGGCGCGAAGAATGCGACGACGAGCATCATCCATATCGAGGGCGATCCCGATCATCCCGTCAATCGCGGCACGCTGTGCCCGAAGGGCGCGAGCCTGATCGACTTCATTCATAGCGAGAGCCGCCTCAAGTACCCCGAGTACCGGGCGGCCGGCTCGAACGAGTGGAAACGCATGTCGTGGGATGAGGCGCTCGACCGTATCGCGAAGCTGATGAAGGAAGATCGCGACGCGAACTTCGTCGAGAAAACCGCCGACGGCAAGACCGTGAACCGCTGGCTGACCACGGGCATGCTGGCTGCATCGGCTAGCAGCAACGAAGTCGGCTATCTCACGCACAAAGTGGCCCGCAGCATGGGCCTGCTCGCATTCGACAACCAGGCGCGTGTCTGACACGGCCCGACGGTGGCAGGTCTTGCCCCGACGTTTGGCCGTGGAGCGATGACGAACCATTGGGTCGACATTCGCAATGCGGACGTGATTCTGGTGATGGGCGGCAATGCAGCCGAGGCGCACCCATGCGGCTTCAAGTGGGTCACGGAGGCGAAGGCGCACCGTGGTGCACGGCTCATCGTGGTGGACCCGCGCTTCACGCGCACGGCATCGGTCGCGGACTTCTACGCGCCGATCCGCACCGGCACGGACATCGCCTTCCTCGGCGCGGTGATCAACTATTTGCTCACCCACGACAAGATCCAGCACGAGTACGTGAAGAACTACACGGACTTCTCGTTCATCGTGCGCGAAGACTTCGCATTCAACGACGGCATTTTTTCGGGCTACGATCCGCAAAAGCATTCGTATCCGGACAAATCGTCGTGGAACTACGAGCTTGGCGACGACGGCTTCGTGAAGACCGACGACACGTTGCAGAATCCGCGCTGCGTGTACCAGTTGCTCAAGCAGCATTACTCGCGCTACACGCCCGAGATGGTCGAGAAAGTATGCGGCACGCCGAAGGACAAATTCCTCAAGGTGTGCGAAATGCTTGCGAGCACGGCCGTGCCGGGCCGCGCGGCCACGATCCTGTATGCGCTCGGCTGGACCCATCACTCGATCGGTTCGCAGAATATCCGCACCGGCGCGATGGTGCAGCTCCTGCTCGGCAACATCGGCATTGCGGGCGGCGGCATGAACGCGCTGCGCGGCCACTCGAACATCCAGGGGCTGACCGACCTCGGGCTCATGTCGAACCTGCTCACGGGCTACATGACGCTGCCGTTCGAGGCGGAGCAGGACTACGACGAATACATCAAGAAGCGCGCCTCGCAGCCCATGCGGCCGAACCAGCTCAGCTACTGGCAGCATTACGGCGCGTTCTTCGTGAGCTTCATGAAGTCGTGGTGGGGCGACGCGGCCACCAGGGACAACAACTGGGGCTATGACTGGCTGCCCAAGCTCGACAAGCCGTACGACCTGCTGCAGACCATCGAGCTGATGAATCAGGGCAAGGTCAACGGCTATATCTGCCAGGGCTTCAACGTCATGGCGTCCTCCCCGAACAAGGCCAAGACCGTCTCGGCGCTCAGCAAGCTCAAGTGGCTCGTGATCATGGACCCGCTCGCCATCGAGACTGCCGAGTTCTGGAAGAAGTATGGCGACTATAACGACGTCGATCCGACTTCGATTCAAACCGAAGTGTTCCGTTTGCCCACCACGTGCTTTGCGGAAGAAAACGGCTCGCTCGTGAGTTCGAGCCGTGTGCTGCAGTGGCACTGGAAGGGCGCGGAGCCGCCGGGCGAGGCAAAGAGCGACCTCGAGATCATGTCGGGCCTGTTCATGCGCATCCGCGCCGCGTACCAGAAGGACGGCGGCAAGCTGCCCGATCCGATCGTCAAGCTCGACTGGCCGTATTCGGATCCCGCGAGCCCCACGCCGGAAGAACTGGCGAGGGAGTACAACGGAAAGGCGCTCGCCGATCAAACCGATGCCAGGGATCCCGGCAAGGTGCTCGTGAAAAAGGGCGAGCAGCTTGCGGGCTTTGCGCAACTGAAGGACGATGGCACGACCGCGAGCGGCTGCTGGATCTTCTGCGGCGCGTGGACCCAGTCGGGCAACCAGATGGGCCGGCGCGACAACGACGACCCCACGGGCATCGGGCAGACGCTCAACTGGGCCTGGGCGTGGCCCGCGAACCGGCGCGTGCTGTACAACCGCGCCTCGTGCGACGTGGCGGGCAAGCCCTTCGATCCCACCCGCAAGCTGATTGCATGGAACGGCAGCGCATGGACGGGCGCGGACATACCCGACTACAAGGTCGATGAAGCGCCCGATCAGGGCATGGGGCCGTTCATCATGAACCCCGAGGGCGTGGCGCGTTTCTTCGCCCGCGACGGCATGAACGAAGGTCCGTTCCCTGAGCATTACGAACCGTTCGAGAATCCGCTCGGCTATAACCCGTTCCATCCGAACAACCCGCTCGCCACGAGCAATCCGGCGGCGCGCGTGTTCCCCGACGACCGCAAGACGTTTGGAACCGCCCAGCAGTTTCCGCATGTGGCGACCACGTACCGGCTCACCGAGCACTTCCACTTCTGGACGAAACATGCCCGGCTGAACGCGATCATTCAGCCGCAGCAGTTCGTCGAGATTGGCGAGGCGCTCGCGAAGGAGGTGGGTGTGGTGGCGGGCGAGCGCGTGAAGGTGTCGAGCAATCGTGGCTACCTGGTGGCGGTGGCGGTGGTCACCAGGCGCATCAAGCCGCTGACCATCGAAGGCAAGACCGTGCATCAGGTTGGCGTTCCACTGCACTGGGGCTTCAAGGGACTCACGCACCTGGGCTATCTGACGAACACGCTCACGCCGCCCGTGGGCGACGGCAATTCGCAGACGCCCGAGTTCAAGTCGTTCCTCGTGAAAGTCGAAAAGGCATAGGGGGGCGACGACATGGCATGGCAATCACTTGACGTCAAACGCCTCTCCGCGACCACCTCGGAACCGCCCGGCGTGCGCGAGCCGGTTACGGGCACGGTCGCGAAGCTCATCGACGTGTCTAAATGCATCGGCTGCAAGGCGTGTCAGACCGCGTGCATGGAGTGGAACGATCTGCGTGACGAAATCGGTGTCAACACGGGCGTCTACGACAATCCGCCCGATCTCACCGAGCACTCGTGGACCGTGATGCGCTTCACGGAATACGAGAACGAACAGGGCAACCTCGAATGGCTGATCCGCAAGGACGGCTGCATGCATTGCGAAGACCCGGGCTGTCTGAAGGCGTGTCCCGCGCCGGGCGCGATCGTGCAGTATACGAACGGCATCGTCGACTTCCACCAGGAAAACTGCATCGGCTGCGGCAATTGCATTACCGGCTGTCCGTTCAATATTCCTCGCATGTCGAGCGAGCGCCGCGTATACAAGTGCACGCTCTGCTCTGACCGCGTGGCCGTGGGGCAGGAACCCGCGTGCGTGAAGACCTGTCCGACCGGTGCGATCGTCTTCGGTACCAAGGAAGACATGAAGCAGCATGCGGCCGAGCGCATCGTGGACCTCAAGGAGCGCGGCTTCGAGAACGCCGGGCTTTATGACCCGCCGGGCGTGAGCGGCACACACGTGATGTACGTGCTGCATCACGCGGACCGGCCGCAGCTCTATGCCGGACTGCCCCAGGATCCGCACATCAGTACGATGGTGCGGCTCTGGAAGGGCGTGGCCAAGCCGATTGGGCTCGCCATCATGGCGCTCACCGCACTGGCCGGCTTCTTCCATTACACGCGGGTTGGCCCGAACGAAGTGACGGCTGAAGACGAAGCCGCGGCGCGCGATGAGGTGCGGCGCATGCGTGGCGAACCACCCGAGGAGCGCGGCGATGAAAGACGATGAACCGCAATGGATCGAGCGCTACACGCCCAACGAGCGCAGCAACCACTGGATCACGGCAATCTGCTTCATCCTGCTCGCGCTATCGGGCCTCGCGATGTTTCATCCGGCCATGGCATTTTTGTACGCGGTGCTCGGCGGCGGCCAGTGGACGCGCATTCTCCACCCGTTCATCGGCGTGGTGATGTTCGTCTCGTTCCTGATCCTTGCGCTGCGCTTCTGGCATCACAACTATCTGGACAAAGACGACATCCAGTGGATGAAACAGATGGGCGACGTGCTCAACAACCGCGAAGACAGACTGCCCGAGATCGGCCGCTACAATGCGGGCCAGAAGCTGTTATTCTTTGTGATGGTGGTTTGCCTCGTGCTGTTGCTCTTGAGCGGCGTCGTGATCTGGCGGCGATATTTTTCGATCTACTTTCCAATCGAAATTATCCGGCTCGCTTCGTTGGTGCATGCGATAGCGGCATTCGTGCTGATCTGCGGCATCATCATTCATATTTATGCAGCCATATGGGTGAAGGGGTCGATTGGCGCGATGACGCGCGGTTACGTCACCTGGGGCTGGGCGAGAAAGCATCATCCGCGCTGGTTCCGCGAGAGCATCAAGTAACGCACAGGCTGCGCGCCGCCTGCCGCGCCGTGTGGCCAGGGCAGTGGCGGCGCGAGCGGCAAACCGCCGGCGCCCGCGAGGGCACGGCGGTTTTTTCCTTTGTGAAGCCGTTCTGGAGCAGACCCGTCGTGACGCAACGCATTCTCGACCCGCAGCAAATCGAATCGCTCGATCCTTCGGCCATTCCGCGCATTCGTCTGCCCGAGCGCGTCGCCTTTTTCAGCACGCGCGCTGTGCGCCTGCGGCATCTCGCGGATCACAATCCCATTGGCGGCTACGTGCGGCTCATGGCGGCGCTCGTCGATGCGCAGCAGGAAGCGCTCGAACATTGCAGCGCGTCCATGCCTTCGCGCGAAGCCATTGCGAACGCGCAGCATCACGCCATGCCGATACTGCCCGCGCTATCAGGCGAGCGTGATCCGCAATGGCGCGCCGTGCTGTTGCGCCTCGCCGATCGGGTCGAGGCGGCAGGAACGGTCGCGCCTGCGCTCGCCAAAGTGTTGGGCGAGTTGCGCGCCATGACCGAAGGGCAGCTGGAAGCCCAGGCCGATGCGCTCCTCGCACAGCGCTACACAGAAGTCGCGCCCGCCATCGCGCCGTTCATCATGGCCGCGCTGCAGGTGGTGTGGACCGACCTCGCGAGCCGTGTCGACGTGCGCGACGTGCCCTATGTCGACGCACCGGGCATATGCCCCGTGTGCGGGTCGCCGCCCGTCGCCAGCATCGTGCGCATTGGCGGCGTGTATCAGGGCTATCGGTTTGCACAATGCGGCCTGTGCGGTACCGAGGCGCACGTGGTGCGCGTGAAGTGCACGAACTGCAGTTCGACCAAGGGCATTGCGTATCACGGCATCGAAGGAGGCAATGCCGCACTCAAGGCCGAATCGTGCGACGAATGCCATACGTACCGCAAGATCGGCTATCAGGAGAAGGAACTCGATTTCGAGCCGCTGGCCGACGACCTCGCGAGCCTCACGCTCGATCTGCTGATGAGCGATGCGGGCTACCGTCGCGCAAGCCCGAATCCGTTGCTCTGGCCCGAAGTGCCTGGCGACCAGTAAGGAGCCGCGCACGCCATGAGTGAGACCGTGGGTCAAGCAGCGGGGCGCGACGCGCACGCCCTTCATGCGCTGCTCGCGAAAATGCCGGCGGTCGAGCGTGTGATTGCCTCGGAGCAAGCGCAGCCGCTGATAGCGCAGTACGGACGCACCCAGGTGCTCGGCGCGATACGCGCCACGCAGGACGGCTGGCGCCGCGACGTGCTAACTGGCGCGCTTGCGCATGAAAAGAAGGATGCCGAGCCATTTTCTATCGAGCACGTGATCGCCGCGACCACGCAACGGTTGTCCGAGCGTGCGCAGAACCGCCTGCGTCCGGTCTTCAATCTCACCGGGACCGTGCTGCATACGAATCTCGGCCGCGCGCTGCTGCCCGACGAAGCCGTCAAAGCCGTGGCGCAGGCGCTCACGCAACCCGCAAATCTCGAATTCGATCTCGCGAGCGGCAAGCGCGGGGACCGCGACGACCTGATCGACTCGCTGATCTGCGAACTGACGGGTGCCGAAGCCGCGACCGTCGTGAATAACAACGCGGCCGCCGTGCTGTTGCTGTTGAGCGCACTCGCCAATCGCAAGGAGGTCGTCGTTTCGCGCGGCGAGCTGGTCGAGATCGGCGGCGCGTTTCGCATTCCCGACATCATGAGCCGGGCGGGCGCACGCTTGCGCGAGATCGGCACGACGAACCGGACGCATCTCAAGGACTACGAAGCCGCGATCAACGCGCGCACCGCGCTCCTGATGAAAGTGCACTGCAGCAACTACGCGATCAGCGGCTTTACAAAGACTGTCGAACTCGATGAACTCGCGCCGCTGGCGCGTCAGCACGGTCTGCCCGTAGCGGTCGATCTGGGCAGCGGGACGCTCGTCGATCTCGCGCAGTGGGGCTTGCCGGCCGAGCCCACGGTGCGTGCGACCGTGGAAGCGGGCGCGGACCTCGTGACCTTCAGCGGCGACAAGCTGCTCGGCGGCCCGCAGGCGGGACTGATCGTCGGGCGCAAGGCATTCATCGCGAAGATCAAGAAGCACCCGCTCAAACGCGCGTTGCGAGTCGGCAAGCTCACGCTTGCTGCGCTCGAGCCGGTGTTGCGGCTCTATCAGGCGCCCGAATTCTTGCGGGAGCGGCTCACTACGCTGCGCCTTCTCACACGGCCGGCCTTGCAGATGCAGGAGGCTGCCGAGCGCGCGCTGCCCGCGTTCCAGCGCGCCATAGGCGAAGCGTATGCTGCGAGCGTCGAGCCGATGTTCAGCCAGATCGGCAGCGGCGCGCTGCCCGTGGACGTGTTGCCGAGCAGCGGGCTGGTCGTGCGCCATACGGGCAAGGGCGGCAGCGGCCGCGCGCTGCTCAAGCTCGAACGGGCCTTGCGCGAACTGCCGCGGCCCGTGATCGGCCGCATTGCCGACGACGCGCTGCGTCTGGACCTGCGCTGCCTCGAACCCGCGGACGAGGCGGCGTTCGCGGCGCAACTCGCGGAGCTGCGTCTGTGATCGTCGGCACGGCGGGGCACATCGACCACGGCAAGACCACGCTGGTCCGCGCGTTGACCGGCGTGGACACCGACCGCCTGAAAGAAGAGAAGGCGCGCGGCATTTCGATCGAACTGGGTTACGCGTACCTGCCGCTCGCCAACGGCGACGTACTTGGCTTCATTGACGTGCCCGGCCACGAAAAGCTCGTCCATACGATGGCGGCGGGTGCGTGCGGCATCGACTTCGCATTGCTCGTGATTGCTGCCGACGACGGCGTGATGCCGCAAACGCGCGAGCATCTTGCCATTCTCCAACTGCTGGGCGTGCAGCAAGGCGCCATCGCCTTGACCAAGTGCGATCGCGTGGAGGCGGCGCGGCTTGCCGCCGTGCGCGCCGAAATCGCTGCCTGGCTTGTCAACACGGTGCTTGCGGATGCACCTGTATTCGAGACCCATGCCACGCAGCCGCATGACGAAGGCGTGGCGCGCCTCGGCGCGTGGTTGCGCGAGCGCGCGAGTACATGGCGGGCGCGAAGAGACGACGGACTCTTTCGGCTGGCAGTGGATCGCGTATTTACGCTGACGGGCCAGGGGACGGTGGTGACGGGCACCGTATTCGCCGGGCGCGTACAGGCGGGCGACGCGCTCGTGCTC
>NZ_BBJH01000014.1 GCF_000739775.1 Paraburkholderia heleia NBRC 101817
GGCAACGGCAGGCGCGGCGTCGGACGCCAACGCGGCGTCCGCGCCGGCAACCGGCAGCGAGTCACAGCAAGGCGCGCAGTTGGGCGCGCAGTTGGGCGTACCGCCAGGGGCCCAACCGGGCGCCCAGCAGCAGGGCGCGGCTCCGGCAGCCACGGCCAGCGACGCGGCAGCCGCCGCAAGCGACGCCTTCCGTTCGCGCGATGCGTTCCGCTCGCGCGGCCGCGAAAGCGACGTGCAATAAGGGGCGCGCCGATATGAACAAGATCATTGCGCTCGTCGTTGCCGTCGTGGTTGTCGTGCTGGTTGCGTCGTCGGCCGTCTTCATGGTCGATCCGCGCCACGTCGCCATCATTTCTTCGTCGGGCGGGGCCAATGCCACGCTCGCCGGTCCCGGGCTGCATGTGAAGCTGCCGCCGCCGTTCCAGACCGTCACGTTCATCGACACGCGCATTCAGGCGTTCGATGCGCCCGACGCCGACCGCTACACGACCTCGGACAAGACCGAGCTGCTCGTGAACCCGGTCGTGCGTTATCGCATTTCCGATCCGCTCAAGCTCTTCGCGGCCACCAAGGGCGATGCGCAGACGCTTTCCGATCGTCTCGCCTCGCTGTCGCGTGACGCGCTCGGCGACGCGATTTCGAAGGTCACGCTCGCTGAGGCGCTCGCGCAGCAGGAAGCCATCGCCAGCGGCGCGCGCGACGCGCTCAGACAAGCTGCGGCGCCGCTCGGCATCGACGTGATCGCGATCGAGCTCACGCGCGTCGATTACCCGCCGGAGCTGGCCCAGACGGTCTTCAAGCGCATGAGCGCCGCGCGCGAGCAGGCCGCCGCCGAGATTCGCGAAAAGGGCGCGGCCGAAGCGCAGCAGATCAAGGACGACGCACAGCGCAAGCAGCAGGGCGTGCTGGACGAAGCCTACGCCCAGGCGCAAGCGATCAAGGGCGAGGGCGACGGCAAGGCCGCCGCGATCGCCGCCGAGGCGTTCGGGCGCGACCCGGACTTCTACCGGTTCTATCAGAGCATGCTCGCGTACCGCGAGAGCTTTCGCCCCGGCGACGTCATCGTGGTCGATTCGTCGAGCGACTTCTTCCGCTTCATGCGTGGTCCGAACGGCGGCGCGAATAGCGGGGATAACGCTCCCGCTTCGGCCACTCCGCGCAAACATTAGACAAAACGAGACACACGCGCCGCGCACCGCGCGGCGTATTTCTTCGCATGGACATAGCTGGCTCCCTCTTGCTCGCGATCGCGCTGATGCTGATTATCGAGGGCATGTTCCCGTTCGTTTTTCCGACGGCGTGGCGTGACACATTCCGTAAAATCGCGGAACGGCCGCCGCATCACATCAGGATCGGCGGGCTTATCGTGATGGGGCTCGGCCTCGTCCTGCTGGTGCTGGCGACCTGATGGCCTCGTGCCGCAGTCGCTCGCAGATGCGGTGAGTGGTTGGCGTTTTTTTGACGGATTCCGAATTATCGGGCCGCGCGGCGTTTCGCTGTGCGCGGTCCTCATTGTGGCAGGACTCAACCGATGTCGACCTGGTTACTCCCCGAGAATATTGCGGACGTGCTGCCGTCCGAAGCGCGCAAGATCGAAGAACTGCGCCGCCGCCTGCTGGACCGTTTCCGCGCCTACGGCTACGAAATGGTCATGCCGCCGTTGCTCGAGTATCTCGAGTCGCTGCTCGTGGGCAGCGGGCGCGACCTGAACCTGCGCACGTTCAAGCTCGTCGATCAGCTCTCGGGCCGCACGCTCGGCCTGCGCGCCGACATGACGCCGCAGGTCGCCCGCATCGACGCGCACCTCCTGAACCGCCAGGGCGTGACGCGCCTGTGCTACGCCGGCAACGTGCTGCACACGCTGCCGCGCGGCCTGCATGCCACGCGCGAACAGATCCAGACCGGCGCGGAAATCTACGGTCACGCTGGCCTCGAAGCGGACCTCGAAATCCAGCAGCTGATGCTCGATGCGCTGCGTCTCGCGGGCCTGGCCAAGGTGCGTCTCGACCTCTCGCACGCCGGCGTGCTCGCCGCGATCTTCGAAGCGGATCCCGCTGCGGCTGCGCTCGGCGATGCTTTGTATGAAGCGCTCGCAGGCAAGGACGTGCCCCGTCTCGCCGAACTCACGCAGCACCTCGGAGCCGCCACGCGCGACGCCTTGCGGGCGCTGCCGTCGCTCTACGGCGACGGGAGTGTGATCGACGAGGCGCGCAAGCGTCTGCCCGCGCTGCCAGGCATCGCTCGCGCGCTCGACGACCTCGCGTTCCTCGTGCGCGAGATCGAGGGCGCGGAGCTGATGATCGACCTTGCGGATCTCGGCGGCTACGCGTACCACAGCGGCGTAATGTTCTCGGCCTACGTGGACGGCGTGCCGAACGCCGTGGCCCGCGGCGGCCGCTACGACAAGGTGGGCGAGGCCTACGGACGCGCCCGCGCGGCAACGGGCTTCTCGCTCGACCTGCGCGAAGTGGCGCGTATTTCGCCGGTCGAGGCGCGCAGCAGCGCGATCCTCGCGCCGTGGCGCCACGACGAGGCGCTGCGCAGCGCTGTCGCCGCGCTGCGCGATGCAGGCGAGGTCGTGATCCAGGCGCTGCCGGGTCACGAGCACGACATGGACGAGTTCGCCTGCGACCGCGTGCTCGTCGAGCGCGACGGCGTCTGGGTCGTCGAAAAGCACGCCTGATACCGCATCCGGGTGGCCATCGGGGCGGCGATTCGCGCCGCCGCGCAAGCGCGCCAAAGCACGCTTCGCATCGCGCATGCCGTTGAGTGCAAAAGGAAATTCCGCGAATTTCGGGAAAAAAAGGCGGCCTTGCCGCTGAACCCAGGTAGAATACGTTTTTAACCAGCTAACGAAACACCATGTCTGCCAGCGCAGTGAATGTAACCCCGGGGCGCAATGTCGTCGTCGTGGGCACCCAATGGGGCGATGAGGGCAAGGGCAAGATCGTCGACTGGCTGACGGACCATGCGCAAGGCGTGGTGCGTTTCCAGGGTGGTCACAACGCCGGCCATACGCTCATCATCGGCGGCAAGAAGACCATTCTCCGGCTGATCCCGTCGGGCATCATGCGCGCCGGCGTCGCCTGCTACATCGGCAACGGCGTGGTGCTCTCGCCCGAAGCGCTCTTCAAGGAAATCGGCGAGCTCGAAGAAGTGGGCATCGACGTCCAGAAGCGTCTGTTCATCTCCGAAGCCACCACGCTCATCCTGCCGTACCACATTGCTATCGACCAGGCGCGCGAAGCCAGGCGCGGCGCCGCGAAGATCGGTACCACGGGTCGCGGCATCGGTCCGGCCTACGAAGACAAGGTGGCACGTCGCGGTTTGCGCGTGCAGGATCTGTTCGAGCCGGAGAATTTCGCCGCGCGCCTGCGCGAGAACCTCGACTATCACAACTTCGTGCTCACGCAGTACCTGGGTGCGCCGTCCGTCGACTATCAGCAAACGCTCGACACGATGCTCTCGTACGCCGATCGTCTGAAGCCGATGGTAACGGACGTTTCGCGTCGTCTGTATGACGTGAACCACGAAGGCGGCAACCTCCTGTTCGAAGGCGCGCAAGGCACGCTGCTCGACATCGACCACGGCACCTATCCGTTCGTCACGTCGAGCAACTGCGTCGCGGGCGCGGCGTCCGCTGGCGCGGGTGTCGGTCCGCAAAAGCTCAACTACGTGCTCGGCATCACCAAGGCGTACTGCACGCGCGTCGGTTCGGGCCCGTTCCCGAGCGAACTGTACGACGCCGACAACGCCGATCGCCAGGAAGAAGTGGGTCTCACGCTCGCGAAGGTCGGCAAGGAATTCGGTTCGGTCACGGGCCGTCCGCGCCGCACCGGCTGGCTCGACGCGGCCGCGCTGCGCCGCTCGATCCAGATCAACGGCGTGACGGGTCTGTGCATCACGAAGCTCGACGTCCTCGACGGTCTCGACGAAGTGAAGCTCTGCGTCGGCTACAAGGTGGACGGCAAGGACGTGGACATTCTCCCGCGCGGCGCGTCGCAAGTGGCCGCGTGCGAGCCGGTCTACGAGACGTTTGAAGGCTGGAACGAAAGCACCATCGGCATTACGCAGTTCGACGCGCTGCCGAAAAGCGCGCAGGCGTATCTCACGCGCGTGCAGGAAGTCGCTGGTGTGCCGATCGACATGGTTTCGACCGGCCCGGATCGCGACGAAACGATCCTGCTGCGTCATCCGTTCAAGGTCTAAGTGGTAAGAAGGCAGAAGCAAAAATGATTCAAATGATGGACCCGCGCAACGACGACAAGAACCTGTGGGTCGGCTGGGACGAATATCACCGGCTGATCGAACTGCTCGCGCTCAAGGTGCACGAGTCGCGCTGGAAGTTCGACCAGATCCTGTGTCTCGCGCGCGGCGGCTTGCGCGTGGGCGACCAGCTCTCGCGCATCTACGATCTGCCTTTGGCGATCCTCGCGACCAGTTCGTACCGCGAAGCAGCCGGCACGGAGCAGGGCGAACTGGACATCGCGCAATACATCACGATGACGCGCGGTCACCTGGAAGGCAACGTGCTGCTCGTCGACGATCTCGTCGATTCGGGCGTCACGCTCGCCCGCGTGCAGGAGCACCTCAAGGAGCGTTACCCGGCCGTGACCGGCGTGCGCTCGGCGGTGCTCTGGTACAAGGGCTGCTCGAAGGTGACGCCGGATTATTTCGTCCAGCATCTGCCGACCAACCCGTGGATACACCAGCCATTCGAGGAGTGGGATACAGTGCGCCCGCACAATCTCGGTGCGTGGATCAAGCGCGGTTTGCAGCAAGCGCAAGATTCGCAGAATTAATCAGGCGTCGTGCCGCCTCCCGGGTTTTCGGGCCTGCGGCGGACAGATTCAGAGACGGAGCCTTCATGGCTCCGTTTTTTTTTGTGCGCATCGCCGTCGTTTCCCGGCGGCGGCGCAGGCGGGCAGACGGCATCTGGGCCCGGTGCTAAACTGCGCGGGGACAGGGGGATGTCGCAGTGCCGCGACGGCCGCTCGGTTTCTGCCGCAGCCCGGTTTAGAATAGCGCTCGTTTTTTCCGCCTCGCAACGGATTACCGCGTATATGACAACTAGCACACACGTGGCCAAGCAGCCGCTACCTACTCTCGCCGTAGCGGCCATCGGCGTGGTGTTCGGCGACATCGGCACGAGCCCGCTGTATTCGCTGAAAGAGGCGTTCAGCCCGTCACACGGCATTCCGCTCAATGAGACCTCGATACTCGGCGTCATTTCGCTGTTGTTCTGGGCGATCGTGATCGTCGTGAGCGTCAAATATGTCTTTTTTGTGATGCGCGCCGACAACAATGGCGAGGGCGGCGTGCTCGCGCTCATGGCGCTCGCCATGCGCTCGTTCAGCCGCAAGAGCAGGTCGGCCGCGCTGCTCACGGCGTTGGGAATCTTCGGGGCGTGCATGTTTTACGGCGATGCCGTCATCACGCCGGCCATCTCGGTCATGTCGGCGGTGGAAGGGCTCGAAATCGCCGCGCCCAAGCTCTCGCATCTGGTGTTGCCGCTCACGATGGTGATCCTCATCCTGCTGTTCTGGATCCAGCGGCACGGTACCGCGCTGGTCGGCCGCCTGTTCGGCCCGATCATGGTGCTCTGGTTCGTCACCATCGGTGTGCTCGGCGTCTCGCGCATCGTCCAGGCGCCCGGCGTCATTGCAGCGCTCAGCCCGTATTACGCGGTCAGTTTCATGGGCGCGCACATGCTGCAGGCCTACGTGGTGCTCGGCTCGGTTGTGCTGGTGCTGACCGGCGCGGAGGCGCTCTACGCCGACATGGGGCACTTCGGCGCGCAGCCGATTCGCTGTGCCTGGTACACGCTCGTGATGCCCTCGCTCGTACTCAACTACTTCGGGCAGGGCGCACTGCTGATGCAGGACCATCGCGCGATCGAAAATCCGTTTTTCCTGCTAGCGCCGGAATGGGCGCTGCTGCCGCTCGTCGTGCTTTCCACTGTGGCGACCGTGATCGCTTCTCAGGCCGTGATCTCGGGCGCGTACTCGCTCACGAGTCAGGCCATCCTGCTTGGCTATGTGCCGCGCATGAAGGTGCTGCACACGTCGGACCTCGCCATCGGCCAGATCTACGTGCCGGTCGTGAACTGGATGCTGCTCTTCATCATTCTGTGCATCGTCGTCGCATTCAAGAGTTCGGACAATCTGGCCGCCGCATACGGTATCGCCGTGACCGCGACGATGGTGATCACCACGGTGCTCGTCGCCGTCGTGATGACGAAGGTGTGGAAGTGGAACAAGGCGCTCGTCACCTGCATCATCGCGGTGCTGCTGGCCGTCGATCTGGGCTTTTTCGGCGCGAACCTGCTGAAGGTCGAGGAGGGGGGCTGGCTGCCGCTCGGCATCGGCGCACTGCTGTTCTTCCTGCTGATGACCTGGTTCAAGGGCCGCATGATCGTGAAGGACCGCACGGCCGCCGACGGCATTCCGCTCATGCCCTTCCTGCAAGGACTGCTCGCGCACCCGCCGCATCGCGTCTCGGGTACGGCGATCTATCTCACGGGCAGCGAATCGCTCGTGCCGGTGAGCCTGCTGCACAACCTCAAGCACAACAAGGTGCTGCACGAACGCACGATCTTCCTCACATTCGTGATTCGCGACATTCCGTACGTGGCGGACGCGGAGCGCGTGACGGTGAAGGATATCGGCGGCGGACTCTATCTCGTGAAGGCCGATTACGGTTTCAACGAAACGCCCGACGTGCAGGCGGTGCTCGACGAGATCTCGCGCACGCACAACATGACGTTCGAGATGATGGACACGTCGTTCTTCCTCGCGCGCGAGACGGTCGTGCCGACGCAACTGCCGGGCATGTCGATCTTCCGCGAACGCGTGTTCGCGTGGATGCATCAGAACGCGGCGAAGCCCACCGACTTCTTCAGTATTCCTGCAAACCGCGTGGTCGAACTCGGCACGAAGATCGAGATCTGATCGCGTCGTTTCGACCAGAAAAAAAAGGCACCTCCATGGGGTGCCTTTTTTGGTTGCGCGCGCAACGTGAGCCGATGCGGCCCATGTTGCGTCATGCGGACATCAGCGTTGCTTGAGCTTCGCGAATGCCGCCGCCATCGCGCCTGCCGGTTCCGCATCGCGCGAACGCTGGCCGCCGCGAGTATCACGACTGCCGCCGCTGCCGCTGCCGCTGCCGCGATTGTCGCGGTTGCCCGACTGGCTGCCGCCACTACGTGAGGCGCCCGCACTCGCGGGGTCGTCGTCCAGACGCATCGTGAGCGCGATGCGCTGACGCTTCACGTCGACGTCGAGCACCTTCACTTTGACGACCTGGCCGGCCTTGACGACTTCGTGTGGGTCCCTGATGAACTTCGTCGACATGGCCGAGACGTGCACGAGCCCGTCCTGATGGACGCCCACGTCGATGAATGCGCCGAACGCAGCCACGTTCGTCACGACACCTTCGAGCAGCATGCCCGGCACGAGGTCGGAGACTTTCTCGACGCCATCGCGGAAGGTTGCCGTCTTGAACTCGGGGCGCGGATCGCGGCCCGGTTTTTCCAGCTCGCTCAGGATGTCGCGCACCGTCGGCAGACCGAAACGTTCGTCCACGAACTCGGTGGGCGCGAGGCCCGAAAGCGCTTCGCGGCTGCCGAGCACATCGCCGATCGTACGCTTGATCTTCGCGAGCATGCGCTCGACGACGGGGTACGCTTCCGGGTGCACCGACGAGCGATCGAGCGGATTGTCGCCGCCGTTGATGCGCAGGAAGCCCGCGGCTTGCTCGAAGGTCTTGTCGCCCAGGCGCGGCACCTTCTTCAGATGCTCGCGCGAAGGGAACGGGCCGTTCGCATCGCGGTAATCGACGATATTGCGCGCGAGCGTCGAGTTCAGGCCCGACACGCGGGCGAGCAGGGCAACCGAGGCCGTGTTCGCATCCACGCCCACGGCGTTCACGCAGTCCTCGACGACCGCGTCGAGCGAGCGCGCGAGTTCGCGCTGGTTCACGTCGTGCTGGTACTGGCCCACGCCGATCGCTTTCGGCTCGATCTTCACGAGTTCGGCGAGCGGGTCCTGCAGACGGCGCGCGATGGAAACGGCCCCGCGCAGCGACACATCGAGTTCGGGGAATTCCTTCGCCGCCAGTTCGGAGGCCGAATAAACCGACGCCCCGGCTTCGGAAACCACGATCTTCTGCAGCTTCAGTTCGGGATGCTTCGAGATCAGCTCGCTCGCGAGCTTGTCGGTTTCACGCGAAGCCGTGCCGTTGCCGATGCTGATGAGTTCCGCTTGCGTCTGCGCGGCGATGCGCGCGAGCTTCGCGAGCGAGCCGTCCCAGTCGCGGCGCGGCTCGTGCGGGTAGATCGTGTCGGTGGCGAGCAGCTTGCCTGTGCGGTCGACCACGGCGACCTTCACGCCGGTGCGCAGGCCCGGGTCGAGGCCGATCACGGCCTTGGGACCGGCCGGCGCGGCAAGCAGCAGATCCTTCAGGTTGCGTGCGAACACGCGGATTGCCTCGTTTTCGGCCTGCTCGCGCAAGTTCGTGAGCAGCTCGTTTTCGATATGCGGCTGCACCTTCACGCGCCAGCACCAGCGGCAGACGTCGGAGAGCCATTTATCGGCCGGACGGTTCTGGTTCGCAATGCCGAAGTGACGCGCGATCATCGCTTCGCCCGGATGCGGCACCTGTGTGTCCAGTTCGCCGCCGAGGCCGAGCTTGATCATCAGCACACCGGCGTTGCGGCCGCGGAACAGCGCGAGCGCGCGGTGCGACGGCACGGTCTTGATGGTCTCGGAATAGTCGTAGTAGTCGCGGAACTTCTCGCCTTCCTCGTTTTCCTTGCCCTCGACCACGCTCGACATCACCACGCCCTGGTTGTGCAGCCAGTCGCGCAGCTTGCCCAGCAGTTCGGCCGTTTCGCCGAACTGCTCGGAGAGGATGTCGCGCGCGCCGTCGAGTGCGGCCTTGACGTCGGCGACACCCTTTTCGGCGTCTACGTACTGTGCGGCTTCCGTTTGCGGGTCGAGCAGCGGGTTCGCGAGCAGCGCGTCGGCGAGCGGCTGCAGGCCGGCTTCGCGCGCGATCTGTGCGCGCGTGCGGCGCTTCGGCTTGTAGGGCAGATAGAGGTCTTCGAGAACCTGCTTGCTGTCGGCCGCTTCGATGGCGCCGCGCAATTCGTCGGTGAGCTTGCCTTGTTCCTCGATGCTCACGAGGATCGCCGCGCGGCGGTCTTCGAGTTCGCGCAGATAGAGCAGGCGTTCTTCGAGCGTACGCAGTTGCGTATCGTCGAGATTGCCCGTGACTTCCTTGCGGTAACGGGCGATGAACGGAACGGTCGAGCCTTCGTCGAGAAGCTGCACGGCGGCTGCGACCTGGCGCGGCTGCACGCTCAGTTCAGTGGCGATACGCTGGACGATCTTGAGTGCTACGGTTTCCGTCATAGGGTCTGGATATTCCTGCGAGGATCGGATTGCGGTCCGGGTTTGCGGTCCGGCGGCCGGTGCGGGCTCGTGTGTCCGGGGCGCCCAGTGTGCAAAAAGGCGCGTTGCCGGGTGCGCCCGCCGGCCGGTGGAGCGGGGCATTTTGCCATAAATGGCCGAGCGCTCAACCCGGGGGGTGTTAGAATTTCAGCCATGTCCCGCTGCTCACAGAAGACGTTGACGACCTCCCGCTTCTCCCCTGATTCGCCCCTTGCCCGGTTTCGCACGCCTGTCGGCGTCACGCGGCGTTTCCCCGCTCTTGGGGCAATTTGTGCCGTCGCGCTGAGCTTCGGTGCGAGCGTTCCGGCCCTCGCGCAGGCGGTCGGGGTGACAGGGCCGCTGCAGAAGCCAGGTGCGGCAACTGCGACGACGCAGTTGCCGCCTTCGGGCAATGCGCCGCTCGCAGCGTCTGACGCAGCAGGGGCCGCTGGGGCGCCCCAGTCGCAGCAGAGTGACTTCGACGCGCGGCAACAGGTGCTGGACCGTCGTGCCGCGGAGAACAACTATCAGTTTGCCGTCGCGCAGCACAACTGCTACAGCACGTTCTTCGTGAATCATTGCATCGGCAAGGCGCGCGACAAGATGCGTGTCGTGCAGGCCGACATCCGCCGCGAGCAACTTGCGCTCGACGACGAAAAACGTGCCGCGCATGCGCAGCAGCGCGACCATCAGGCGGCCTTGCAACGCGCGCAGGACGAAGCCAATGCGCCGCAGCGCGCCGCCAACGAAGCGGCCAGCGCGCAGGCGTACGAACAGAAGCAGCAGCAACACGCGCTCGATCAGGCACAGCGTCAGGCCGAGGCGCCGCAGCGTGCGGCGAACGAGCAGGCGTATCAGGAAAAGCAGCGACAGCATGCGCTGGCCGAGGCCCAGCGCCAGGGCGAGCAATCGCAGCGCAACGCGAACCAGGCGGCATACGACCAGAAGCAGGCGAACTACCAGAACCAGCTTGACGAAGCGCGCCGCCAGGGCGAGGAAAAGGCTCAGGAACGCGCCGGGAAGGCCGAGCGCTACCAGCAGAAGCAGGAAGACGCGGCGAAGCACAAGGCCGATGTCGAAGAGCGTCAGAAACAGGCGGCCGAGAAGGCGCAGCAAAAACAGCAGCAGGAAGAACAGCAGAAACAACAGGAAAAGCAGCAGCAGGAAGAACAGCAGGACCAGTAGCACGAGTAGCACGCTTTTTCAGCCGGACTGCAACCTCAGGCGCGTCGTCCTTCGCAAGCGCGCGCCGCATATGTCGAGGAGGCGAGCATGCGCGAGCATCGTGAAGTCAAGACCGAGGTCCTTCGTGACCGCATTCTGCAACTGGAATCGGAACATGGCGATCTGGACCGCCTGATAGGCAGGATGTCCGACACCCCGGACTATGACGATCTCGAACTGCAGAGGCTGAAGAAGCGCAAGCTCAAGGTCAAGGACAACATCCTCCTGCTGCAACTGCAGCTGGACCCCGATTCAACGAAGACTTCGGACGGGCACGCCTGATTCCGGGTCCTGGCAGGCGCCGGGGCGCGGCAGTCGGCGCGTTGCGCCGTTCCGGACCGAGCAGGAACCGCTTGCCTTGAATTCAACGACCGTTTCCCGTTCCCGGCCCGCGCGCGAAGGCAGCGCGCCGGAGGCCGCCGCGCGCGCGGAGCAAACAGACGCGGCACCCATGTTGAGCGCACGCCGCGCCGCCGAACTCGAAGACCTGTTCGCGGCCGACGGCCTGCTCGCCCGCGAGATCGACGGCTATCGCCCGCGCGCGGCGCAGATCGAAATGGCGCGCGCGGTCGCGGCCGCGATGGAAGCCTCCGCGCAGTCCCTGCCCGATCCCGCGGCGTTCGAACTCCAGTCGCGCCCGGCGCGGCGGGTCGAGCGCGGTGCGCCGGCGCAGCCCGGCGCCGGGGAAGCGGCGCACGCCGCAGCCGGGAACGGCGACAACACGCTGATCGTCGAGGCGGGCACGGGCACCGGCAAGACCTATGCGTACCTCGTGCCGGCCATGCTGTGGGGCGGCAAGGTGGTCGTCTCGACGGGCACGAAGCATTTGCAGGACCAGCTTTTCGCGCGCGACATCCCCACGGTGCGCGACGCCCTGGCGGTGCCCGTGAGCGTGGCGATGCTCAAGGGCCGCGCCAACTATCTCTGCCACTACTATCTGCAACGCACGGCCGACAACGGCCGGCTGCCGTCGCGTCAGGAAACCGCATATCTGCAGGAAATCGTGCGCTTCGCGAAGATCACGCGTTCGGGCGACAAGGCGGAACTCGCGAGCGTACCCGAGACGGCGGCCGTATGGTCGATGGTCACGTCGACGCGCGATAACTGTCTTGGCCAGGAGTGCCCGCATTACAAGGACTGCTTCGTGATGCAGGCGCGCCGCGAAGCGCAGCAGGCCGACATCGTGGTGGTGAACCACCATCTGTTCTTCGCCGACATCATGCTGCGCGACACCGGCATGGCCGAACTGCTGCCGAGCGCGAATACGATCATCTTCGACGAAGCACACCAGTTGCCCGAAACGGCAACGCTCTTTTTCGGTGAAACACTCTCGACTGCGCAGTTCCTCGAGCTCGCGCGCGATTGCGTGGCCGAAGGCCTGAGCCACGCGCGCGACGCGGTGGAGTGGGTCAAGCTCGGCGCGGCGCTGGAGCGCGCTGCACGCGACGTGCGGCTCGCGTTCAAGGAAGATTCGCTGCGGCTGTCGATCACGCAGTTGCCCGAGGATCACCCGCTCTTTGATGCGCTCGATGCGCTGCAAACCGAACTGGGCACGCTTGCCACGGCACTCGCAGGGCAGGCAGAGCGCGCCGAATCGATTGGCGCGTGCCTGCGCCGCGCGCGCGAGCTGCAGGGTATTCTCACGGGCTGGACCGCGCCGCAGGGCGCCGCGCCGGCGCGTGAAACACACCAGGCCGACGCGCAAGGGCAGGACGAAAGCGCTCACGCGCAGGACGACGCGGACGAGAAAGTCCGCTGGGTCGAGGTGTTCTCGCACACGGTTCAGCTGCACGAAACCCCGCTCTCCGTGGCGCCGATCTTCGCCAGGCAGCGTGCCGGTGTGCCGCGCACGTGGGTCTTCACGTCGGCCACGCTTTCGGTGCGCGGCGACTTCACGCACTACGCGGCGCAAATGGGCCTGAGTTCGCGCCGTTCGATGACGCTGCCGAGTCCATTCGACTATCCCACGCAAGGGCTGCTTTACGTGCCGCGCAACATGCCGCAGCCGTCCTCGCCGCAGTTCACCGACGCCGTCTTCGATGCGGCGTTGCCGGCGATCGAGGCCTCGGGCGGCGGTGTCTTCATGCTGTGCACGACGTTGCGTGCAGTCGATCGCATCGCCCAGAAGCTGCGCGACACGATCGAGGCGCGCGGCTGGAATACGCCGCTGCTCGTGCAGGGCGACGCGAGCCGCACAGAGCTGCTCGAGCGCTTCCGCGCCTATGGCAATGCGATCCTCGTGGGCAGCCAGAGCTTCTGGGAGGGCGTGGACGTGCGCGGCGATGCGCTCTCGCTCGTGGTCATCGACAAGCTGCCGTTTGCGCCGCCCGACGATCCGGTGCTGGCGGCGCGCCTTGACGCGCTGGCAAAGAAAGGTCTGAGCCCGTTCGCGGTCCACCAGCTCCCGCAGGCGGTGATCACGCTCAAGCAGGGCGCTGGGCGACTGATTCGTGCGGAAACCGACCGCGGCGTGCTGATGATTTGTGACACCCGTCTCGTCGACAAACCGTATGGGCGACGTATCTGGCAAAGCCTGCCGCCGTTCAGGCGGACGCGGGAGATCGAAGTGGTGCAGGCGTTCTTCGAAGAGAAGAATCAGCAGGCAGGGGAGTCTGGCGAAGCGCATTAAGCTTCATGCGCGCCGCATAACAAAAAGCCACGAACATGAGTTCGTGGCTTTTTTGTTTGCCCGACGTATGTCTGAAGCGCGATTGACGCAAGCAGCAGACCGTACGACGGTTCGCCGAGAAGCCCGCCGGGACCGAAGCCCCAGGCGAGCCTCGCGCGAACGCAACTTACTGGCTTGCGCCCGAAGCGGCAGCCGGAGCCGATGCGCCAGCGTCCGAAGCGGCAGCGCCAGCGTCCGAAGCCGCGGCGGGAGCAGCGTCGCTCGCAGCAGCAGCCGGAGCCGATGCGCCAGCGTCCGAAGCAGCAGCAGCCGGTGCCGAAGCAGCGGCAGCATCGCTAGCCGGCGCAGCAGCTTGGTCGCTGCTCTTGTTGCACGCAGCGAGTGCAACAGCTGCCAGCAGGGATGCTACGAGGAGGGATTTCTTCATGATCACGTCCTTTTATGGTTAAAGGTAAGCAACAGCGCAAAATAATACCGGTAAATGTGCCCCAACACCGACCTGAGCCGCTGGTGGAGACGCACTGCAAGAGCGTGAATCTTCCCTACGGCCTGGCCGGAAATTATAGGCACTTTCGTATCGACCGTCGACAAATCCGGGGACAATACGTTGTCTTTCTCATACAAGCACTATTTTAGTACGGTATAACAGTCCGAAGCGCTTAGGCAAGCACCCCGGTCCGAATCCAGCCCGCACGATACCACTCGTGTAGCAACGCTGTCACACACGAATCGTGTGAGAGTGTTACAAAGCGTTTCCCGTCCATAGAGCGCCTGTCGGCCAGTGCCGGCAGCCACTTTCTTGCTTCTTTGAGCAAGTACTGTTCCCCGTTCAGGTAATACGACCGCGAATCGTAAAGCAGGATCGTCCTGCGGTCGAGTGTTATCCCATTTTTTACTGCTTGCGCAACGAAACGGGCTTCGTCGAGCGGTTTTTCGGGGGCATCGAACACCACATTGGCTTTCGGTTCCGACAGCCACGAGCCCACGAACGAGGAGACGTCGGCGCCGCTCCAGCGCACTTTAGCAAGCACGCCGCCAACACGCTCTACCAGTGCAGGAGGAAGCTGCGCAGGATGCGCCACGGCCGGCTGGTCGGGGTCGCGGTAGAGCGTGGGTCTGTCGCTGCCGTGACTGGCGCCGCGCTCCGCGAGCCAGTAAAGAAACTGGCTCGTCAATTCGTTCGTGGAAGGAGAACGAAAGCCGATCGAGCACGTCATGCATTCACCTTCGGCGATGCCGTCGTGCGCGATGTGCGGCGGCAGGTACAGCATGTCGCCCGGCTCCAGCACCCACTCTTCTTCAGGCTGGAAGTTCGCGAGAATCTTCAGCGGCATGCCTTCCTGCAGCGAAAGGTCGCGCTGGGCACCAATGCGCCAGCGGCGCTTGCCGTGCACCTGCAGCAGGAACACATCATACGAATCGAAGTGCGGGCCGACGCCGCCGCCGTCCGATGCGTACGAGATCATGAGGTCGTCGAGCCGCGCGTCGGGCGCGAAGCGAAAACGCTCGAGCAGGGCACGCGCGCGGTCGTCGTGCAGGTCGGCGCCCTGTACCAGCAGCGTCCACTGGCGGGTCTTCGGCGCGGGCAGTTCGTCCGGCGAGAACGGGCCGTGTTCGAGTGCCCAGCGGCGGCGAAAATGGGTGATGAGACGCGACTCGACATCGTCGTTGTCTGCGAGCGCGAAAAGGGCTTCGCGTGAGAGCGGCGCTTCGATGTCGGGAATCGCCTGGCGGATCAACAGCGGCTTTTTCTGCCAGTATTTGCGCATGAACTGCGCCGGCGTCAGGCCGCCCAGAAGCGGCGTAGCAACATCGGGCGCGGGGCATGCCGGGGGGAGGGAGGCGCGCCGCTTGCGCGCGTCCACCGGGTGGTCTGGGGACCGCTTCGGCATCGTATAATGTGGTCTGTAATCTGGAGGATCGAATGAAAATTGCAAAGGACACCGTCGTGTCGGTCGCTTACAAGCTATCGGATGCGCAGGGCAATCTGATCGAGGAAAGCGACGAGCCGATGGTCTATCTGCACGGCGGCTATGATGGCACGTTCCCCAAGATCGAGGAAGTGCTGGACGGGCAGGAGCCGGGCTTCGAGACCCAGATCCAGCTTGAGCCGCAAGACGCTTTCGGGGAATACGATCCCGAGCTCGTGAAGATCGAGCCGCGCAACCGCTTCCCCGAGCCGCTCGAAGTCGGCATGCAGTTCGAAGGCACGCCCGAAGAAGGCGACGAAGATCTCGACACGCTCATCTACACGGTCACGGACGTCGCCGAAGACAAGGTCGTGCTCGACGGCAATCATCCGCTAGCGGGCATGGCGCTGCGTTTCGCGTTGACGGTCAAGGAAGTGCGCACCGCCACCGAAGACGAAATCGAACATGAGCACGCGCATGGCGCGGACGGCCTCGAAATTGTCGACGAAGACGAAGAAGACGACGGCGACGAAGGCGCCTCGAAACCCACCCTGCACTAATCGCCGCTCAATGCGCGAAGCCGCTTGGCGCTGGTGCGCCGGGTGGCTGCAGCGGGTCAGGCGGCTGGCCATTGCCGCCGCCGCTTGCGCTGCCGTTTCCACCATCCAGGCCGTTCTGGCCGTTCGCATCGTTCCGGCCATTTAGTCCACCCTGTCCGCCCTGCGTGGGCCACGCCGGCACCAGCACGCCGTTGCCGGCCGGCGGCAAGCCGGAAGGCACGGCGGTTCCCGATGCGCCAGGCGTCGCGGGCGCGACGTCAGGCGACTGCGGCATGCCGGGAATCTCGGTCACGTCGGGCATCGACGACACTTCGGGCATTTCCGGCATCGCAGGCGACGATCCCGCGCCGGGCGTGTTCGGCGACGGCTGCGCCGGCAACAGCGGCAGATGCTTCGGCACCTCGCGCACGCTCACGCGCAGGGGCGTTCGGCGCGCCATGTCGGCGTCCACCTGCAGCCATTGCGTGAGCGGATCGCGCAACGAGAATGCGATGCGCGTAACGTTTTCTATCCTTGCTCCCTTGTCGTTACGCAGCGGCTGATCGATCGTGAAACCATGTGCGAGCTTCGAATCGTCGGCATTCACGACGATGATCTGGCCACGGAAAATCTCGGCGAGCTTCACGAGGCTGCGACGCAATTCGAGATAGCCGTCGCGCGGTGCACGGTGAAAGCGCAGCCACGCGAAGCGGTCGGGGCGCTCGTAATGCTCGGGCATCGCGTTGCCTTGCATGAAGATGACGATCGCGCGCGCGTTGCGGCGCTTCGCATATTCGGCCGCATGTTCGAGCCAGAAGCCGTTGGCGATCACGCGGTCTTCGAACTCGCCGTTGCGCCCGCCCGCATTGAGATAGTGATTGTTGCCGTCCGGCACGTTCAGCCCGATGAACACCGTATCGCCGAGTTGCCAGCGTACGTTTTCCCGATACGGCCGAAAGCGCGAGACTTCGCTTTCGCGCGTGAGCGTCAAGCGCGTTTGGCCGAGCGCGTTGGGATCGGCGAAGAAGTTCTGGCGCAGGAAGTCGAGTCGCTCAGCGGGATCGTAGGCGCCCGAGCCGTTCATGCCGCACGAGACCCAGTCGCGCTCGCCGGGCACGAACACGAGCGGCGCACGTGAGGCATCGAGCAGGTCGTGACGGCGTTCGTAAAGATGGTCGGCACAGGTTTCGTGTGCGCCTTTGATATTGCCGTCGTAGACCGTGAACGCGATTTGCGGATCGCGCCCGATGGCGTCGACGAGCCGCTGCGCCGACGCTTCCTCGGACTGCGAGTTGAGCGCGTTCGCCACGACCGCGAAGGCATAGCGAGGCGCCTGGGCGAACGCTGCGAGCGGCGAACCCAGTGACGAAGCCAGCATCAACGCGCCCGACGCACGGCGCATCATTTTCAGATAGCGCGAGCGGGCACTGCCGCGACCCGCCGGATACGGTGGCCGCGGCGGCGTCGCGAGGCGACGCTCAGCGTTTGGCGTCCGGCGCCGTAGCCAGCTCATGCAGTTCGTACAACAGGTCGAGTGCGTCGCGCGGGCGCAGTTCGTTCGGATCGAGTTCGCGCAGCCGCTGTGCGACGAGAGACGCACCACGATCCCCCTCGACCGGCGCGGCGCGATCCTCCACGAAGGTCGCTTCGTCGTCGTACTCGGCGGCGGGCGCGGCGAACAGGTCGAGTTGCGGCGTGGGCTGCCCGGCCGATTGCTGCTCCAGATGCACGAGATGCTTGCGCGCGGCGCGGATCACGGCGGCAGGCACACCCGCGAGCTGCGCCACCTGCAGGCCGTAGCTCTGGTTCGCCGGGCCTTCCTGCACCGCATGCAGGAAGACGATGCCATGGCCATGCTCGACGGCCGAAAGATGTACATTCGCCGCTTGCGCAAATTCGGCCGGCAGTTGCGTGAGCTCGAAGTAGTGCGTGGCGAAGAGCGTGTGGCAACCGTTGTGCGCGAGCAGATGCCGCGCGATGGCCCACGCGAGCGCGAGGCCGTCGAACGTCGAGGTGCCGCGCCCGATCTCGTCCATGAGCACGAGGCTTTGTGGCGTGGCGTCGTTGAGAATGGCCGCAGCTTCGGTCATCTCGACCATGAAGGTCGAGCGGCCGCCCGCGAGGTCGTCGGCGGCGCCGATGCGTGTGAAGATGCGGTCGATCGGCCCGAAGCTGGCGCGCTTTGCCGGCACGTAGCTGCCCACGTAAGCGAGCAGGGCGATGAGCGCGGTCTGCCGCATGAAGGTCGATTTACCGCCCATGTTCGGGCCGGTGATCAGCAGCAGCTTGCGCTCGGCCGAAAGCAGGCAGTCGTTGGCGATGAACTGCTCGACCTGTGCTTCGACCACGGGATGACGGCCTTGCTCGATTTCGATGCCGGGCGCCTGCGTGAACGTGGGCGCGTTCCAGTCGAGCGCGCGGGCGCGTTCCGCGAACGCAGCCAGCAGGTCGAGTTCCGCAAGTGCGGCGGCCACGCGCTGGCAATCGGGAATGAACGGCAGCAGCGATTGCAGCAGCGCGTCGTAGAGCGACTTTTCGCGCGAGAGCGCGCGTTCCTGCGCGGAGAGCGCCTTGTCCTCGAATGTCTTCAGTTCCGGCGTGATGTAGCGCTCGGCGTTCTTGAGCGTCTGGCGACGGCGGTAGTCGTCGGGGACCTTGTCGGTCTGGCCGCGCGTGACTTCGATATAGAAGCCGTGCACCTTGTTGTACTCGACGCGCAGATTGCCGATGCCGGTGCGCGCACGCTCGCGCGTTTCGAGGTCGAGCAGGAACTGGCCGCAGTTCTCGGAGATGTCGCGTAGTTCATCGAGATCCGCGTCGTAGCCGCGCGCGATCACGCCGCCGTCGCGGACCATCGCCGCCGGCTCCGGCGCGACTGCGCGCTGCAGCAGCGCTGCGCACTCGGCGGGCGGTTCGAGCGCCTCGGCAAGGTGCGCGAGCGACGTGGCCGCCCCGCTTGCGGCTGCGACCTGTTCGCGCAGCCCGGGCAGCGCCGCAAAGGTGTCGCGCAGGCTCGACAGATCGCGCGGGCGCGCGGAAAGCAGCGCAAGGCGCCCGGTAATGCGCTCGACGTCGGCGATCTGACGCAAGGCGCTGCGCAAGGTATCGACGCTCGCTTGTGGCGGCGCCTCGAGCAATGCGCCGATGGCCTGCTGGCGCATTTGCGCGATAGCGGCTTCGCGCGGCGGATGATGGAGCCAGTGACGCAGCAAGCGGCTGCCCATCGCCGTACTGCACGTGTCGAGCAGCGAGCAAAGCGTGGGCGATTCGGTGCCGCGCAGGGTTTCCGTGAGTTCGAGATTACGGCGCGTGGCCGGATCGAGCCCGATGTATTCCGATTCGGCTTCGACCTTCAGGCTGCGCACGTGGCGCAACTGCTGACCCTGCGTGGCCGCTGCATAGAGCAGCAGCGCGCCCGCCGCGCCGCACGCGCTCGTGAGCGTTTGCGCGCCGAAGCCGTCGAGGCTCGCCACGTCGAGCTGGTCGCACAGGCGTTGCTTGCCCGAGCCGACGTCGAAGTGCCAGGCGGGCACGCGCGTGAGCGCCCCCGGTCCGGACGGCGGCGCCCAGGCGGCGGTTTCCGCCGGCATTTCGGCGACGAGGATTTCCGCGGGCCGGATGCGCTCGAACGCCGTGGCGACCTGTTCCGGCGCGACTTCCGCGAGGCGCAACGCGCCGCTGGCGAGATTGAGCCACGCGAGGCCCACGTTGACGGTCACGCCGCGCCGGTTGTGGCCGGGGCAAACGGCCATCAGGTAGACATCGTTCTTGTCGGAAAGGAGCGCTGCGTCGGTTAGCGTGCCGGGCGTCACCACGCGCACGACCTTGCGCTCGACCGGACCCTTGGAGGTGGCCGGGTCGCCGATCTGCTCGCAGATCGCCACCGACTCGCCCAGCTTCACGAGCTTCGCGAGATATTGTTCGACCGCGTGATGCGGCACGCCCGCCATCTTGATCGGATTGCCTGCCGAAGCCCCGCGCTGCGTGAGCGTGAGGTCGAGCAGGCGCGCTGCCTTCTCGGCGTCTTCGAAGAAAAGCTCGTAGAAGTCGCCCATCCGGTAGAACACGAGCGTGCCCGGATGGTCGGCCTTGATGCGCAGGTACTGCTGCATCATGGGGGTATGCTGCGCGATGTCAGCTGCGCCTGTGGTGTGTGTAGCCATCATCGGTGTTTTGCCAAGGGTTCAGGGCGTGAGTTTAACGCGCGTCGATTGCATGTAAAGCCAGCCTTTCGGCTAACGCCGTCACAGCCGCTCCCGTCATTCGTCGACCAGCGCCTGCAGGTCCACGGTGCGCGCGTTTGCCGCACTGTGTCGCATGGCGAGCCAGATCATCGTGGAAACGAATATGCCGAACACGACGATGATCCACTGCACGGGCACCTTCGCGGTGAGCAGCAGCGCATACGCGCCGAGCATGAGCAGCACCGCGAGATTCTGGTTGAAATTCTGCACCGCGATCGAGTGGCCCGCCGAAAGCAGCGTCGCGCCGCGATGCTGGAGCAGGGCGTTCATCGGCACGATGAAAAAACCGGCGAGCACGCCGAGCAGCACCATCAGCGGGTACGCAAAAAGCAGATAGAAGGGCACGATGAACGTGCCGAAGCGCACGCCAACGCCTTGCGGAAAGAGGCCTTTGCTGTAGAACGCCATGCCGATCGCCACCACGCCGCATAGCACGCCCACGGGCAGCACGCGCAGCGAGGCGCGCAGCGACACCCATGCGGCTGCCGCGCCCGCGCCGAGCGCGATGCCGAGTCCTGTCACGCCCTGCATCACGGCGGCTTTCGAGAGCGAGAGTCCGAGATTCGCGTCGGCCCACTTGAGCACGAGCAGTTGCAGCGTGACCGCCGCGCCCCACATCAGGGTCGTGACCCAGAGTGCGATTTGCGCGAGCTTGTCGGTCCAGAGAACGTTGAAGCTATGCGTGAAATCGCCCATGAGGCGAGCCGGTTCCCTGAGCCGGTTCTCGTAGCGCGCGCCCGTGTCGGGAATGCCGATGTTGATGATTGCGGCGAACCCATACGTGATCATGACTGCGAGCATCGCGAGGTCGGCGGCCGAATGGATCGCCGGCACCGGATGGCGCGCGACGAAGCGCTCGGCGTAGGTCGAAACGAGTGCGCCGCCCATCATCGTGCCGACGATGGTGGAAAGCACGGTGGCCGACTCGAGCCACGCATTGGCGGCGACGAGTTTTTCGGCGGGCAACAATTCCGTCAGGATTCCGTACTTTGCGGGCGAGTAGGCCGCCGCGCCGAAGCCGACCACGCCATACGCGATCATCGGATGCACGCCCGCGATCATCAGCAGGCAGCCACACGCCTTGAGCGCGTTCGAGACGAACATCACGTGGCGCTTTTGCAGCGCGTCGGCGAACGCGCCCACGAAAGGTGCGAGCAGCACGTAGGAAATCGTGAAAAAGATCTGCAGCAGCGGCGTCACCCAGGCGGGCGAAGCCATCACCGTGAGCAGCGCAATCGCCGCGATGAGGAGCGCGTTGTCGGCGAGCGACGACACGAACTGCGCGGCGATGATCGTGTAGAAGCCTTTTTTCATCGGATGCGTGCGGGGTGCTCTTGCAGCAGGGCGACGGGCGAAACAAAAAAGCGGCCGAAGCCGCTCGATGCGTATGCGTATGCGTGGGCGAGGCGCGACCTGGCGCGCACCTTGCGCGCGTCGCGGCGGAACATGGCATGCACCGCGACGCACATGAACGCTTACGCCGCCTTGGGCACGCGCGTGTACTTCGAGAGGATCGGCACCATCTGCGCGTAGATCTTCGGGTTGCCCGCGACGACTTCGCCCACGTGCAGGAAGTCCGAGTCGCCCGTGTAGTTGCCGATCAGGCCGCCGGCTTCCGTCACGAGCAGGCCGCCCGCAGCAACGTCCCACGGATTGAGGCCCTGCTCGAAGAAGCCGTCCATGCGGCCGGCGGCGACGTTGGCCAGATCGAGCGCGGCCGCGCCCGGGCGGCGCAGCCCCGCGCACGCATTGGTCATTTCGGCGAACAGTTCGCAGTAGCTGTCGAGGCCGTCCTTTTCGCGGAACGGGAAGCCGGTGCCGATCAGGCCGTCGGCGAGACGGTCGCGGCGGCCCACGCGGATGCGGCGGTCGTTCAGGAACGCGCCGCGGCCGCGCGAAGCGGTGAAGAGGTCGTTGCGCGTCGGGTCGTAGACCACGGCCTGCGTGACGAGGCCCTTGTGCACGAGCGCGATCGACACGCAGTAGTACTGGAAGCCGTGGATGAAGTTCGTGGTGCCGTCGAGCGGATCGATGATCCACTGGTACTCGGACTCGTTCTCCGACTGGCCCGATTCCTCGGCGAGGATGGCGTGGTCGGGGTAGGCGGTCTTGAGCGTTTCGATGATGGCGGCTTCGGCCGCCTTGTCGACTTCCGTGACGAAATCGTTGTGCTGCTTCTTCGCGACCTGCACGAGGTCGAGGTCGAGCGACGCGCGGTTGATGATCTGTCCGGCGCGGCGCGCGGCCTTGACAGCGATGTTGAGCATGGGATGCATGAGCCAGGATCCTTGTTGTCCCGCGCGCGCAAAGGCTGGATGCGCGCACCGGTGGTGCAAAAGATAAAAGCGTCTAACGATTGGACAGGGCGCGGGCCTCGAGCGGACCTGCGGAACCTGTCCCGTCAACGGAGACGAATTGGATAAGAGCGGTGCGCGGCGGCGTGGTTTGCCGACAACGTGCCAGCGACTTGCCGGGCGCCTGGCAAGTCGCTGAACGGCTGCACGATTCGCCCGGCGCGCGCGAAACCGCCATTTTACCCGAGTATCGGCAAATTCATGGCTTCTCCCGGGCGGGATATCGCGATTTCCATGGATATGACGTCCGGCCGGCGCGTCACCCGGGGCAACCGCGGCGCACGGCGGCTTCGCGCGGCAGGCGGCGCATGAGCGGACATCGCCGCGGCGCAAGGCGCGCTAACATACCCATTTCAATCTCCTTTTCGCGGTTAGAGATCCATCTTGGCGCACCCCGATTCACCCGATTCCCACGCAACTCCCCACGCACCGGCGCCGGCTTCCGGCGGCGACGCCCACGAGCCGCTGCGCGGCGGCTTCACGTCCACCCGCTTCGTGCTCGTCGAGCCGAGCCACCCCGGCAACGTCGGCGCGGCCGCGCGCGCGCTGAAGACCATGGGATTCTCGCGCCTCGTGCTGGTGGCGCCGCGCGTGCCGCAGGTCCACTGCGACCCGGAAGCCGTGGCCATGGCGAGCGGCGCCGACGACGTGCTCGCGGCCGCCCACATCGTGCCGACGCTCGCCGACGCGCTGGCGGGCGTGCAATGGTCGCTCGCGCTAACGGCGCGCACGCGCGAGTACGGCCCGCCGCCTGCAGCGCCGCGCCAGGCGGTGCAGGACGCCTGCCGCCAGGCGGCGCATGGCGGCGACATCGCGCTCGTGTTCGGCAATGAGCGCACGGGCCTGTCGAACGACGACGTCGAGCGCTGCAGCGCGCTTGCGCATATCCCGGCCAATCCCGCCTATAGCTCGCTCAATCTTGCCCAGGCGGTTCAGGTGCTCGCCTACGAACTGCGCCTTGCGTACCTCGGGGAGAGCGCACCCGCGGCAGCGCTGCCGGCGGCTGGCGGTGCGGGCGGCGCCGCGCAGCCCGCGGCCGGGTCGCCGCTCGCGACGAGCGACGACATCGAGCGCATGTACGTTCACCTCGAGAACGCGCTCATCGCGCTCGAGTTCCTCGACCCTGCCAATCCGAAGAAGCTGATGTCGCGGCTGCGGCGGCTCTTCGCCCGCTCGGGGCTCGAGCGCGAGGAGGTCAATATCGTACGCGGCATCGCCAAGCACATCCTCCTGTTCAAGGGCAAAGGCGAAGGCAAGGGCGAGAACCGCTGATCCTCTGCGCCGGCACGGCTGCGCGCGCCGGCCCAACCTTGCCGCCGACGGGGACTTCCGACTTCAAATCGGCTTTGCGCCTACAATCGGCTGAAAACCGGCGAAAATTCATAAGCAAATGCGCGCGGCTGCAATAGCCGTTGCGCCGCTTGCGTGCACGCGAGCGGCGTCGCGCGGCCGCCATTGCCCATGTTTCATCCGTTTATAGCGTGACTGCCATGTTCAAGAGACTTCGCGAAGACATCGCCACGATCCGCGAGCGCGATCCCGCCGCCCGCAGCGCGTGGGAGGTCCTGACCTGCTATCCGGGCCTGCATGCGCTCGTGCTGCATCGCTTCGCGCATGCGTGCTGGCTCGCCAGGCGCCGCTGGCTCGCGCGCTACGTTTCGCAGATCGCGCGTTTTCTGACGGGCATCGAGATCCATCCGGGCGCGACCATCGGCAGACGCGTATTCATCGATCACGGCATGGGCGTCGTGATCGGCGAGACGGCCGAGGTCGGCGACGACTGCACGATCTACCAGGGCGTGACGCTCGGCGGCACGTCGCTCACGCGAGGGGCCAAGCGCCATCCGACGCTGGGTGCGGGCGTGATCGTCGGTGCGGGCGCAAAGGTGCTCGGCGGTTTCACGGTGGGCGCCGGGGCGAAGATCGGCTCGAACGCCGTGGTCGTGAAGCCGGTGCCGGAAGGCGCGACGGCGGTGGGCAACCCCGCGCGCGTGGTCGCGCCCGCGAAGACCGCGCAGGTGCAGGCGAGGCCGGCTTCGGCGCGCGAGGGCTTTTGCGCCTACGGCATCACGCCGAATGCCGACGACCCGGTCTCGCTCGCGATCCACGGGCTGATCGACCACGCGGCTACGCAGACCCAGCGCGTCGATGCGATCGTCGTCGCGCTCGAGCGACTCGGCGCGCGACTCGAGGCGCTGCATGGCGCCGATGCGGCACTCGCCGAATTGCGGCGTTTGTCAGAAGGGCTGGAATGCGGTGGGCCGCAGGCCGAGGCCGCGAGCCGCGAACAGGAGAAGGCGGCCGCGCGCGTTTGACGCGTGGCGCGGCTGGCGCGCCAGGAGCGGCGGACCTCAGTCCAGCGGCAAGACCCTGAAGCCTTCGGCATCCACGCGCAGATAGCCGCCGCGCGGCTTGCCGTGATCGAGATCCCAATCGGGCAGGACCCAACGCGTGCCGCCGGGCTCCTGGTGGCGCGCCGGCCGGTGCGTGTGGCCGTGCACGATCGTGTTCGCGCGCGCGCGCTTGAAGAGCGCCGTCACGCCTTTGGCCGTGACGTCGTACTTCGGCAGGCGCGGGCCGCTGCGCTTGGTATCGCTCGCGCGGCGCGCCCGCTCGGCAATCGCGCGCCGCCAGCGAAACGGCCACGCAAGAAACAGCAACTGCACGAGCCGGTTTCGCGCGAGCTTGCGAAAGAGCTGATAGCCGTGGTCGTCGGTGCACAACGCGTCGCCGTGTGCGAGTGCGAGGCGCGTGCCGAACGCGGTGATCGCGATGGGGTCGGGCAGCCAGATCGCGCCCGCGGCTTTCATGAAACGCTTGCCCATCAGAAAGTCGCGGTTGCCGTGCATGATGTAGAGCGCGATGCCGCGCTCGGACAGCGTATGCATCAGCGCAGCCATGCGCGCGGGGAACTCATCGGTGAGCATGTCGTCACCGATCCAGTATTCGAAGAGGTCGCCGAGTATGAACACCGAGTCGGCCTGATCGGCCGTGACCCGGATGAAGCGCTCGAACGCGGCGACCGTGCGTGGAATCCCTTCATTCAGATGCACATCGGAAATGAACAGGAACGGACGAGCCGCGTGCGGGCGCTTGCCCTCGCCGGGCACGCCCGCGGCAGCGTGTCGTAAAGCCTTTTCCTGCAGCATCGATGAAGGGGGTGCGTGAGTGGTATGAAGGTTATTCGATGACGACAGCCTTCTCGATCACGACGTCGTCGACCGGCACGTCCTGATGGAAGCCCTTCGAACCCGTCTTGACCTTCTTGATCTTGTCGACCACTTCGAGGCCTTCCACGACCTTGCCGAACACGGCGTAGCCCCAGCCTTGCGGCGTCGGCGACGAGTGGTTCAGGAAGTCGTTGTCGGCGACGTTGATGAAGAACTGTGCCGATGCCGAATGCGGGTCGTTGGTGCGCGCCATGGCGATCGAGCCGCGCTCGTTCTTCAGGCCGTTGTTCGCTTCGTTTTCGATCGGCGCTTCGGTCGGCTTTTGCTTCATGCCGGCGTCGAAGCCGCCGCCCTGGATCATGAACCCGTCGATGACGCGGTGAAACACCGTGCCGTCATAGTGGCCGCTCTTCACATAGTTGAGGAAGTTGGCGACCGTCTTCGGGGCCTTCTCGGCGTTCAGTTCGAGCTTGATGACGCCGTGGTTCGTGTGCAGTTCGACCATGATGGGATCCTTTGCCTGTGGCTGGGGGAATGAACGCCGCTGCATCGGCAAGAGGCGGGGCATGTTGCCCAACGCGTGTGCCGGCGCCGCGACGTGCGACGGGTGAGGGCGGCGCTGCCGCCCGGTTAGCCGATGATTGACCGGCGTGTTGGCGGCGGTTTTACTTGCCGACGACGCTCGCCGACTCGATCACGATTTCCTTTTGCGGCACGTCGGCCATCGGGCCGCGCGAGGTGGTGGGCGCCGCTTCGATCTTCTTCACGACGTCCATGCCCTGCGTCACCTTGCCGAACACGGCATAGCCGTTGCCGTCCGGGTTCGGATAGTCGAGGCCGGCGTTGTCGACCGTATTGATGAAGAACTGCGCGGTGGCCGAATTCGGGTCGCTCGTGCGCGCCATCGCGATCGTACCCGTGAGGTTCTTCAGCCCGTTCCTGCTTTCGAGTGCGATCGGCGCACGCGTGGGCTTTTCGACGAAGCTTTGCGTGTAGCCGCCGCCCTGGATCATGAAACCGCGGATCACGCGATGAAAGATCGTGCCATTGTATTGGCCGGCCTTCACGTACTGCAGGAAATTGTCGACGGTCTTGGGCGCCTTCTCCGGATAGAGCTCGACACGAATGTCGCCTTCACTGGTCTTGAAGAGCACTTGCGGATGCGCGGCGGCCGGCTGGCCGTTTTGCGCAAAGGCGGGTGCGTTCGCGATCAGGGCGGCGCTGCCGAGCGCCAACATCAACCATTTCATGAGTATCCTCGGAAGTGCGGGAAAAACGTGTCGCGGCGCGCACGCTGCGCGCCAGATGTTAGTTCGATGGCGCCACGAAAGGCGGCATCGCGAGCGAGCCCGTCGAGCCGCCGAACTGGTACGCGGGGTTCGTGAACGCGGGCACGACGGCCGTTGGGGTCGCTCCCGATGCGGCTTCTTGCGCTGCCGCTGCGGTGCTCGACTTCTTCGGCGCGGGCGGCGGCGAGATGATCTTCGCGATGTCGGCCTGGCGCTGCTGCGTGGTGCCGCTTGCGTGGCCGAGCGTTTGCGCGCGGCGGTACGACGCATCGGCCAGACGCAGGTACAGGTCGCCCAGGTTTTCCCACGCGAGTCCGTAAGACGGGTTCGCCTTCACCGCGGTTTCGAGCGCGACGCGCGCCTCGTCGTAGCGGCCATGCTTCGCGTAAAGCGCCGCGAGATTGTTGTAAGGCTCGGGCAGTTCGGGGTAGAGCTGCGTGAGTTCGGTGAACGCCTCGATCGCGTCGTCGTCGCGGTTCAGGCGCGCGAGAATGGTCGCGCGCTTGAACTTCGCCTGCACGTCGCGCGGGTTGCTCTTGATGCGTGCGTCGAGCTGGCTGAGCGCGCCAGCCCAGTCGTGCTGGCTGATCGCCGCGTCGGCACCTGGCGTGGCGTCTGACGTCGCGGGGGGCGCGGCATGCGCAATGCTCACGCTGCACAGCACGATCGCGACGCTCGAGAGAGCCGACGCGGCAAGGGTCGCAGCACGGGGCGCGCGGCCGCTGGAAGGTTTCATAGGGTGAGGTCGCGGTGTTATACTCCGAGCCATTCTAACAAAAGGTCTGTGCGTTTTCGTCGCGCGCTTTGTCCCTCGCCCGTTTCGTGTGCATGACGGGCGCTTGCGCGAGTCGCCGGGCTTTCCAACGCCACTCGTGGTCGTCTCCGCTGAGCATAGCAACCTGTTTGCAGTCCGGACGCCGACAGAAGCAGCCTGAACAATGCGGGCCACCACCCGCTTGCTGCGGTCGGCGCCGCCGCGGATTTCTTTCGACCCACGTATCCATCGTCTTTATGGAATCACTGCGCATCTACAACACGCTCGCGCGTGACAAGCAAAATTTCGTGCCACTCGAGCCCGGCGTCGTGCGTATGTACGTCTGCGGGATGACGGTGTACGACTATTGTCATGTCGGGCATGCGCGTGTGATGGTGGTGTTCGATATCGTGCAACGCTGGCTGCGCGCGCTCGGCTACAACGTGACCTACGTGCGCAACATTACCGATATCGACGACAAGATCATTCGCCGTGCGGTAGAAAACGGCGAGACGATCAAGCAGCTCACCGACCGTTTCATCGCGGCGCTGCACGAAGACGCGGACGCGCTCGGCATCGAGCGTCCCGATCATGAACCGCGCGCGACGCAGTATATCCCGCAGATGCTCGACATGATCGGCAAGCTCGAACGCAACGGCTATGCGTACCAGGGTGCGGATGGCGACGTGAACTACGCGGTGCGCAAGTTCGCGAACTATGGCGCGCTCTCGGGCAAGTCGATCGAAGACTTGCGCGCGGGCGAACGTGTGGCGACGAACGATGCCAAGCAGGATCCGCTTGACTTCGTGCTGTGGAAACGGGCAAAACCGCAAGAGCCGGCCGACACGAGCTGGGACTCGAAATATGGGCGCGGGCGTCCGGGCTGGCATATCGAATGCTCGGCCATGGGCTGCACGTTGCTCGGCGAGCACTTCGACATTCATGGCGGCGGTCAGGACCTGCAGTTTCCGCACCACGAGAACGAGATCGCACAGAGCGAAGGCGCGACCGGCAAGACGTTCGTCAATACATGGATGCATAACGGCTTCGTGAATATCGACAACGAGAAGATGTCGAAGTCGCTCGGCAACTTCTTCACGATCCGCGAAGTGCTGACGAAGTACGATGCTGAAGTGGTGCGCTTCTTCATGGCGCGCGCGCATTACCGCTCGCCGCTGAATTACAGCGACGTGCATCTCGACGACGCGCGCAACGCGCTCACACGTCTTTACACGGCGTTGAAGGACGTGACGCCGGACGCGGGCGAGCTTGACTGGAATGAACCGTACGCGCAGCGGTTTCGCGCGGCGATGAACGACGACTTCAACACGCCGGTGGCGATCGCCGTGCTGTTCGAACTCGCGAGCGAGGTGAACCGTACGCGCGACGTCATGCTCGCGCGTCAGTTGCGGCGCCTCGCACGTGTGATCGGGCTGCTCGTGCGCGAGCCGCGCGTGTTCCTGCAGCAGGCCGCGGGCGCACAGGATGCAGGCGCGCTCGACGTGGCGGCGATCGAAGCGAAGATCGCGGCGCGCACGGCGGCCAAGCAGGCGAAGCAGTATGCGGAGGCGGACCGGATTCGGGCCGAACTGCTCGAAGCCGGTGTCGCGCTCGAAGACAAACCGGGCGGGTTGACCGAGTGGCGCCGCGTGTAAGCGGGCTGTCCAGTTTCCACTGATCGATTCGCGAGGCAGGAGGCAGGATGGCAACGGCCACGAAGACGCAGACCAGGCGGTCTGCGTCGCTAACGGGCGGAACCGCGGGCGCACCCGCAGGTGCAAAGCGTGCGCTCAATGGAGCGGGCGGCAAGGTGGCGGCAAAGCCGGCTGCGAAGCCGGCGCGTGGGAAAACCAACGGCGTGTCCGGCTCGCACGAAGTGCTCGACGGCGCGGCAATCGAGGCCGTGCTCGCCAATGGTCCGGCGGCGCTCGAAGCCGTGGAGCCCGCGGCGAATGCGCTGGGCGATCTCGAATTCGAGGTGCAGCGTCCCGACTATTGGGACAAGGCCTGCGCGGACCTCGTCAAGCGCGACCGCATTCTCAAGAAGCTGATTCCGAAGTTCGGCCCGGTGCATTTGCTGAGCCGCGACGATCCGTTCGTCACGCTCGCGCGTTCGGTGGTCGGCCAGCAGATTTCGACCGCCGCGGCGCAGGCGCTCTGGCAGCGGGTGGAAGCCGCGTGCCCGAAGCTCGTGCCGCAGCAGTTCCTGAAACTCGGTCACGAAAAGCTGGCCGCGTGCGGCCTCTCGAAACGCAAAACGGAATACATTCTCGATCTCGCGCAGCATTTCGTTTCGGGCGCACTGCACGTCGGCAAGTGGACGTCGATGGACGATGAAGACGTGATCGCGGAGCTCACGGCGATTCGCGGCATCGGCCGCTGGACCGCCGAGATGTTCCTGATCTTCAATCTTGCGCGCCCGAATGTGCTGCCGCTCGACGATCTGGGCCTGATCCGCGCGATCAGCGTCAACTATTTCAGCGGCGAGCCGGTTACGCGCAGCGAAGCGCGCGAAGTCGCGGCCAACTGGGAGCCGTGGCGTACCGTCGCGACCTGGTATATGTGGCGCAGCCTCGAGCCGTCGTGAAGGCGGTGTCAGCCGCCAGTTACCAAGAAAAATCTATCGATCGAAGAAATCGATAGTTCCGAGCCGATTTCGGCGCGCTCTGGCGCGGTTAGAATACGCGCTGCCGCAAAGTGAAGGATTCCCACACATGAAGACCACGTTTCTGGATTTCGAACAGCCGATCGCTGAACTGGAAGCGAAGATCGAAGAACTGCGCTTCGTTCAGGACGATTCGGCCGTCGATATTTCGGAAGAAATCGAGCGGCTGTCGAAGAAGAGCCAGCAGCTCACGAAGGACCTCTATGCGAACCTGAGCCCGTGGCAGGTTTCGCAGATCGCGCGTCATCCGCAGCGTCCGTACACGCTCGATTACGTGCACGAGCTTTTTACCGATTTTCACGAACTCCATGGCGACCGCTCGTTCGCGGACGACCTTTCCGTCGTCGGCGGCCTCGCGCGCTTCAACGGCCAGGCCTGCATGGTGATCGGTCACCAGAAGGGCCGTGACACGAAGGAGCGCGCCGCGCGCAACTTCGGCATGCCGCGCCCGGAAGGCTATCGCAAGGCCGAACGCCTGATGCGCCTCGCCGAAAAATTCGGCCTGCCCATCTTCACGTTCGTCGACACGCCGGGTGCGTACCCGGGCATCGGCGCGGAAGAGCGCGGCCAGTCGGAAGCCATCGGCCGCAATCTCTACGTGATGGCCGAACTCAAGACGCCGATCATCACGACGATCATCGGCGAAGGCGGTTCGGGCGGCGCGCTTGCCGTGGCCGTGGCCGATACGGTCATGATGCTGCAGTTCTCGACCTATTCGGTGATCTCGCCGGAAGGCTGCGCGTCGATTCTCTGGAAGAGCGCCGCGAAGGCGCCCGAAGCCGCCGAAGCACTGGGCCTCACGGCGCACCGCCTCAAGGCGCTGGGCCTCATCGACAAGATCGTGAACGAGCCGCTCGGCGGCGCGCATCGCGACCCGAAGGGCATGGCCGCGCTGCTGCGCCGCGCGCTTGCCGACTCGCTGCGCCAGTTCCAGGGCATGAGCATCGCCGACCTGAAGCAGCGCCGTTTCGAGCGCCTGATGGCCTACGGCAAGTTCAAGGAAACGACGCCGGGCGCATAAGGCGCGCGACGTCAACGCTTCTCGACGTTTGCGGTCGTACTGTGACCGATCATCCCGAATCCGACGCCGGGCGCATCGTTCTCGATGCGCTCGGCGTTGTGCTTTCCACGCTTGCCAGCGACGCACGCATCGCGATCGCGTATAGCGGCGGGCTCGACTCGTCCGTGCTGCTGGACGCCGCGGTGCGGGTGGCCGGGGCGGCGCGTCTCGTCGCACTGCATGTGCATCACGGCCTGAGCCCGAACGCCGACGCATGGCTCGCCCATTGCGAGGCAACTGCGCGCGCTTATGGCGTGACGTTCGACGCGATGCGCGTGGAGTTGGCGCGCGACGACGCGGCCGGCATCGAGGCCGCCGCCCGCGATGCCCGCTACCGCGCGCTCGACGCGATGTGCGCGGCGCACGGCGTGCAGGTGCTCTGGCTCGCGCAGCATGCGGACGATCAGGCGGAAACGGTGCTGTTGCAGTTGCTTCGCGGCGCCGGGCTCGCGGGGCTGGCGGCGATGGCGCCGGCGCGCGCAAGCGCAAATGGCGTCGCGCGCATGCGGCCGCTGCTCGCGTTGTTGCGCACGCAACTGGAGCGGTATGCGCACGCGCAGGGCTTGCGCTGGATCGACGACGAATCGAACGACGACACGCGCTACGCACGCAACGCCTTGCGTCACGACGTGCTGCCGGCGCTCTCGGCCCATTTCCCCGGCTATCGCGATGCGCTCGCGCGCACGGCGGCGCATGCGGCTGCTTCGCAGCGTCTGCTCGACGATCTCGCGCGCATCGATTTGCGCGACGCTGGACGCGAGGGCGGCAACGCGCTTTCACACGCTGCGCTGCTCGCTCTCGACGATGCGCGCGCGCTCAACTTGCTGCGGTACTGGATGCGCTCGCTTGGCCTGCCGGCGGCATCCGCGGCGCGGCTTGCGGATATGCTGCGGCAGTTGCGCGAGGTGGTGCGCGACGACCCGAGCGCTCACGCATTGCGCGTCGATCATGCCGGACACCACTTGCGCGCGTATCGCGGCATCGTTTCGTGGGAAGCCGGGCGTGCGCGCGACGAACGCGCAGGCGAGGGCGCCGCTCATGCGCGCAAGCCGGTGTCGTTGATCTGGCGCGGACAGGAGGTCTGGCGCCTGCCGTCATGGCGCGGGACCTACGTTTTCGCACCTGCTGCCCCCGACGATGCCGACGCCGTTCCCGAGCGCGTGCTCGCGAGCGCGCCGCTCGTCGCGCGCGAGCGCAGCGGCGGCGAACGCTGGCGCGACGAAGCCGCGAACGTGAGCCGCACGCTCAAGAACCTGTTCCAGACGCGCGGCGTGCCTGCATGGGAGCGCGATGTGCCCCTGCTCTATGTGGGCGAGACCTTGCTGTTCGTGCCCCGTATCGGCGTGAGCCGGTCGGCGTTCGGCGCACTGGCTGGCGATCCCGGTGCGGCCTGGCGTCGCATCGAATGGCGCGAAGATTGGCTGATCGCCTGAAGCCGCGCCCGCAGTCAGCGCCCAGTTCGCCGATGGAAGGCGATCGTTGCCCCGCAAATCCTTGCCGCACAAGCGTTTATCGGCATCCGCAAGCTTGTCCCGTCTTGTAATTTTGGCGTCAATCGGGTAGTGTAAGTCGTTTGTCCAGCCCGCTTTTTCGCGTTCACGGACGCCGTCAAAAACGGCGGATGCACGAACGCCGTCAAAAACGGTATATACACGAACGCCGTTAAAAACGGCGTAAGCCGTGAAGGCGCGACTTCTCCTTCGAACCGCATCCGACGGTTGCAGGGACGTCGTAGCGGCATGCGGGCAGGGCGCGAGTGCAAGGCTCGGCGCGTATCGATACGCATCGGAAACGCATCGACGCGATGTGGATACGATGCGCAGGCCTTCGCGCCCCTGAGGCAAAACCCGCGCGTGCTGCACGCGCTGAAGCCGCCGCCGTGGCCCCAAGGCGTCCGGCCGGCCCGGTTCTTCAGTGCGCCAGCGCGGTAACATCTCCAGTTCAGAACGACAATGGCACTCATCGTACACAAATACGGCGGCACCTCGATGGGCTCGGTCGAGCGCATCAAGAACGTCGCGAAGCGCGTCGCCAAATGGCACAAGGCCGGCCACAAGATGGTCGTCGTGCCGTCGGCGATGTCCGGCGAAACCAATCGTCTGCTCGGCCTCGCGAAAGAAATTTCGCCGCAGCCCAGCCCCCGCGAGCTCGACATGATTGCGTCGACGGGTGAGCAGGTGAGCGTCGGTCTCCTCTCGATCGCCCTGCAGGAAGCGGGCGTCGACGCCATCAGCTACACCGGCTGGCAAGTGCCGGTCAAAACCGACAGCTCGTTCACCAAGGCCCGCATCAACGACATCGACGGCGAGCGCGTGCTGGCCGACCTCGACGACGGCAAGGTGGTCGTGATCACGGGCTTCCAGGGCATCGACCCGGAAGGCCACATCACCACGCTCGGACGGGGCGGCTCGGACACGTCGGCGGTGGCGGTCGCAGCGGCGCTGAAGGCCGACGAATGCCTGATCTATACGGACGTCGACGGCGTCTACACGACCGACCCGCGTGTGGTCGACGACGCACGCCGTCTCGACCGCATTACGTTCGAAGAGATGCTGGAAATGGCCAGCCTCGGCTCGAAAGTGCTGCAGATCCGCTCGGTGGAATTCGCGGGCAAGTATCAGGTGAAGACGCGTGTGCTCTCCAGCCTGACCGACCCGATGATGAACCTCGACGAGGAAATGTCCTCGGGCACCCTGATTACTTTTGAAGAAGACGAGACCATGGAAAAAGCAGTCATCTCGGGTATCGCGTTCCAGCGCGACGAGGCCCGCATCATCGTGATGGGCGTGCCCGACAAGCCCGGCATCGCGTATCAGATCCTCGGCCCGGTGGCGGACGCTAACATCGACGTCGACATGATCATCCAGAACCAGAGCGTGGACGGCAAAACCGACTTCACGTTTACGGTGCCGCGCGGCGACTACCAGCGCGCCATCGACGTCCTGAATAACCAGGTGAAGGGCCACGTGAGCGCGGAGAAGGTGCTCGGCGACGCGAAGGTGTCGAAGGTTTCGGTGGTCGGCGTGGGCATGCGCTCGCACGTGGGCGTGGCGAGCAAGATGTTCCGCACGCTCTCGGAAGAGGGCATCAACATCCAGATGATCTCGACCTCGGAAATCAAGATCTCGGTGCTGATCGACGAGAAGTACATGGAACTGGCGGTGCGCGCGCTGCACAAGGCGTTCGACCTCGAGCACGCGTAAATCGCGCGACGACCGCTGTGCGCTTGCAGAAAAAACTTTGCAAAAAAGCGTCGTATGAATTGACCGGAAGGCGCTAACCCGCTATCATTTTGGCTTCGTTGCGCTGCCTCCCTGGCGCGAACGAAGTTTTCGGGAGACGTGGCCGAGAGGTCGAAGGCACTCCCCTGCTAAGGGAGCATCTGGGCCAAAACCTGGATCGAGGGTTCGAATCCCTCCGTCTCCGCCAGAAATGGCGGTGGAAACCCCGCAAGTCTCGGCTTGCGGGGTTTTTCCATTTCTTGGCCATCAATTAGCATATTGGCAAGCAAAGAGCTGCGTCAAGACTGTTCTGGACGCCGCCAGCAAAAGTCGGCCTTGCCGGAATGTGCGCTATGGTCGGGCTTTGTTGGGGGAGCGCTTGTGCTCGCCGGTTTCCTTTGTCACCGGTACGCCAACCTTGCCATGTGCCCGGCCCCCGCTCGTCCTGAGCAAACGCAATCCCCTCTTTCTGATACTGACACCGCCAAGCGGCGCGAACGCGAAGCGCTCAAACAGCAACGCGCGGAGCTTGTTCGAGCGCTCGACGCTGCCGAACGATCCATAGAAGCCTTTCTGCCGGGTTCGCTACAAGAGCAGAAGGCGCGGAGGCGTGTAGCACGTCTGCAAAACGAACTGCGCCTGATGCGGGGCAAGCTCGGTCTTGCAGAGAAGCGTCAAGACCTTGGTGAACTATTGATCGTGATCTGCCGGGAGCGCTCTACGACGTCCGAATGGCAACACATCGTTGCCGAGGCGCGTCGGCGGCCTGAATGAGAGGCCCCGTCAATGACGGCTGGCACTCTGCCGGGCACAGCAGTTAATCCGGCCACGACAGCCAGGCGAATGGCCCGCCAGCGCCCGAAGATTCGCTCGATAGTACTTTCCAAAACTCAAGGAATCCTGAAGAGAGCGGAGTACTGGGGGTTGGAGATTTTGCGCCTTGACAATAAACGACAAATTTGCAGGCCAAATGCCATTGCCTTTTCCCGACCTCCCGGCTATCAAGGTGATCGCACTTAACTCGGATAATTGCAGCCCATTGCCGTTGCTATGGGCTACCTGCCAACAAAAAGGAAATCTGGACGATGCCCCGAATGCAGAAGGGCCTTTCAGCGCACTCTTTCATCGCTGCCCGTTCGCTGGCGGTGTCCCGGCGCACCGCTGCACTTGCAGCTGGTGCGGTGATCGCGCTGTCCGCTTGCGGACATACCTTGCCCAATGACCCCTTTGCCAGCGAAGGTCAGGCAATGGCGATGGTGCCGATCAACCATACCGACCGCTACGCGGTAAGCATCTTCGTGGACAAATACTGGGCCGGGGATGTTGACGATCACTCAGGCGGGGGCGCTGCTGCGTGTTGCTATCCGGGACTGAAGGACTGGAAACAGCCTGTGACGGTCAGGTGGACGTGGGGCAGGGAAGAAGACCCGAAGACGAGGGCTGTAACTATGCCGGACGAACCGCACACGCTTGTTACGCACTTTCCCTCTGGCGGTCCGCACAATGACCCGGATCCAAGAAAAGACGACGCCTACGTCTGCGTGATTCTGCGTGACCTAAACACGGTGGAACTCGCGTTTTCGCCGAATCGATCGGGTTGTGCCGACAAATAACCACAAAGGAATCGCGACATCATGACTGTACGCCAGGCTGATGAGCCCGTTACGGACAAGGGAATTCGCAGTGCTGCGATGTTCGGTGGGATGAAAAAAATGCAGGAATTGTCCTCCCCTGCCAACAAGGCAGGCCCTATCTCATTGCTTGATACCAAGTGCCGCCTGTATCCCAAGCTCTCGTTTTTCTTCGATGGCACGGGCCAATCTTGACATCGACGAGCCGTTACAGCGCCTCTCGAACGTTGCCAAGCTCTATCGCGCCGCAACCACCGATCAGAAAGGGAGAGGTGCCACGCCAACGTATATTCCGGGCGTGGGTACTCCGTTCAAGGTGCCCAAGCTCGTGGGTTATACCGACAAGCTATCGGACGACAAGGGCGGGGCACGGGGGCTGGGACTGGGCAGTGGCGGCGAGATGCGTATCCAGTTTGCGCTGGCCGAATTCTCGCGAATACTCGAACTCGACTGGAGTTCGGCTTCGTGGCGCTGCATGCAGTTCATCGATGTCTCGATCTTCGGCTTTTCGCGTGGTGCGACCGAGGCGCGGGCGTTTGTGCGGAGGTTGATCGAAAAAAAGTGCCAACGCACGGACAGCGGCCTGATCTGGCAGGCCTCGAATGGGGAGCGCACGCCGGTACGAATCAGATTCATGGGACTGTTCGACACAGTGGCGTCGGTTGGCGGTCCAACGCTGCATCTCGACTGGGGCAGAGAACTGTCGATACCGACCGAAGTCGAACGCTGTGTGCATTTCGTTTCGGCGCACGAGGTGCGCGAAGCGTTTCCGCTGGATTCGGTCCGCGTAGGCCGCGACTATCCTGCCAACTGCGAGGAGGTTGTTTATCC
>NZ_BBJH01000013.1 GCF_000739775.1 Paraburkholderia heleia NBRC 101817
TTGCTCTAAAAGACTTGCGGGGGTCATCAATGCTCCTCTTGCCATTAGAATGCTTTTTTCGGGTTCGTATTGTCGGGTAACGTTCCCCGTGCCGCAACCCAACAGGCTAACATTAGCACGACCGTTCTATTCTGTGGCGTCAGGCTTGGCGTGCTGCTCACGCCGCGTTCTGGCGCTTATACACTTCTGAACAGGAACCGGAAATGGGCCGTTCGATCAATCTGGAAGGCAAGGTCGCGATGATTACGGGGGCCTCCAGCGGGCTCGGCAAGCGCTTCGCCCAGGTGCTCTCGCAGGCGGGTGCAAAAGTCGTGCTGGCAAGCCGCCGCGTGGAACGGCTCAAGGAGTTGCGCGCCGAAATCGAGGCGAACGGGGGCGCGGCTCACGTCGTCTCGCTCGACGTGACCGACTACCAGAGCATCCGCTCGGCGGTTGCGCACGCGGAAACCGAGGCGGGGACCATCGACATCCTCGTCAACAACTCGGGCGTCTCCACGACACAAAAGCTCGCGGACGTCACGCCGGCCGACTTCGAATACGTGTTCGACACCAACACCCGCGGCGCCTTTTTCGTGGCCCAGGAGGTCGCCAAACGCATGATCATGCGCGGCAACGGCGGTGGTCCGAAGCCGGCCTACCGCATCATCAATATTGCTTCGGTGGCGGGTCTGCGCGTGTTGCCGCAAATCGGCCTGTACGCGATCAGCAAGGCCGCGGTCGTGCATATGACGAAGGCGATGGCGCTCGAATGGGGGCGTCACGGCATCAATGTGAACGCGATCTGCCCGGGCTACATCGACACGGAGATCAACCACCATCACTGGTCGACGGAGCAGGGGCAAAAGCTCGTTTCGATGCTGCCGCGCCACCGCGTGGGCAAACCCGAAGACCTGGACGGCCTGCTGCTGCTGCTCGCCGCCGACGAGTCGTCGTTTATCAACGGTTCGATCATCACCGCCGACGACGGCTTCGGGCTCACCTGAACTGAGGCGAGTCCGGCCGCTGGCCGGCATCCTGTTTTTTCGCAACAAGACGAAGTAGAAGTGCAATGAGTGACTACCACCCCGTATTTGAAATGACCATGCCGATCCGTTGGGGCGACATGGACGCGTTCGGCCATGTGAACAACACGGTCTATTTCCGCTACATGGAGCAGGTGCGGATTTCCTGGTTCGAGCACCTGGGCGTGGCCGCGGAGAGCGGCGACGGGCAGGGGCCCGTGATCGTCAACGCCTCGATGGAATTCCTCAAGCAGCTGCATTACCCCGGCGACATCGTCTGCACGATGACGGTCGGCCAGCCGGGCCGCAGCAGCTTCGACACCGGGTTCGAGCTGCGCCGCGCCGACGAGCCCGGCACGCTCTACGCACGCGGGAATGCGCGCTGCGTGTGGATCGACTACGCGGCGGGCAAATCGGTGCCGATTCCCGACATGCTGCGCGCCACCATCGAGCACGCGGGACTCGTCAAGTCCAACCGGGTAGGCTGAGCGCCCATGTGTCGCGCGCTGCGAGGCGGCGCGCGCCCTTACTGGCCGAGCAGCCGCTGCAGCAGCTCGGTGGCGTTGCCGGTGTCGTACTTGCGCATGAGGCGCGCGCGATAGACATCTACGGTGCGCGGGCTGATCTCGAGAATTCTCCCGATTTGCTTGCTGGTCTTGCCGGTAACGAGCTGCGCGGCGATCTCGCGCTCGCGCGGCGTGAGTTCGATGGCCACGCGCCGCGTCGCGCTCAGGTCTTCGAACGTCCAGACGCCCGCCGCGTGCGGCTCCGCGCGATCGAGCGAGCGCCCCGTGACGTGACACCAGAAGAGTTCGCCATTGGCGCGCTTCATGATGCGGTCGTCGGCGTAACTGCCTTGCGCCGTCATGATGGGCGGGATGCGTGCGCCAATGCGCTCGAATTCGTCCGCTGAAGGGTAGAGCACCTGGAACGACTGGCCGATCAGCGCATCGCGTGCGCAGCCGAAAATGGCGGCGACCTGGTCGTTGCAATCGACGATGGTGCGCTCGCGCGCAAGCACGAGGCCGATGGGCGCGAGGTGGAACGCGGTCTGATAGTCGAGCGCGGAGCGTTCGGCGGGTTGGGTGGGAGCAGCCATGGCGGACGGTGCGGGTATTGCTTTATGTAGTTTTGCGTATTGTGCCGCAACAGGGGGCCAGCGTACGCTTTGCACCCATCGGAGGGGCGGTTTTCGAGGCTCGCGCGGCTTGTTTGGCCCCGCGCGCGCTGCCCGGCCGGGCTGCCGGCTTCACGGCAACGCCACCGGGGCATGACTAGAATTGAACATCCGGACGCGCTCGACGTCCGTGCGACAAACCGGATTGGCGGATTTCCATTCGAGGAAGGGACACACTGATGAACAAGGTCTATCAAAGCGCGGCTGCCGCGCTCGAGGGCATCGTCAAGGACGGCCAGACATTCGCGGTTGGCGGCTTTGGTCTGTGCGGCATCCCCGAAGCCCTGATCGGCGCACTGCGCGATACGGGCGTGAAGGGCATCACCTGCATCAGCAACAACGCGGGCGTGGACGGCTTCGGCCTCGGCCTGCTGCTGGAGACGCGCCAGATCAGGAAAATGATTTCCTCCTACGTCGGCGAGAACAAGGAATTCGAGCGCCAGTATCTGTCGGGCGAACTCGAACTCGAATTCACGCCGCAAGGCACGCTGGCCGAAAAGCTGCGCGCGGGCGGCGCCGGCATCCCGGCGTTCTTCACGAATACCGGCTTCGGCACGCTGATCGCCGAAGGCAAGGAAACGCGCCAGTTCGGCGACAAGCACTACGTGCTCGAGCATTCGCTCACGGCCGACGTCGCGCTCGTGAAGGCGTGGAAGGCCGACAAGTCGGGCAACCTGATCTATCGCCGCACGGCCCGCAACTTCAACCCGATGTGCGCGATGGCCGGCAGGATCACGGTGGCGGAAGTGGAGGAGATCGTCGAGAACGGCGAGCTCGATCCGGACGCCATCCACACGCCGGGTATCTTCGTGCAGCGCATCGTGCTCAACGCACACCCGGAAAAGCGCATCGAACAACGCACCGTGCGCGCCGCATCGAGCAACCCGGCGGGCAACTGAGGAAGGAGACCGACCATGGCATGGAATCGTGACGAAATGGCCGCGCGCGCGGCGAAAGAACTGCAGGACGGCTTCTACGTGAACCTCGGCATTGGCCTGCCCACGCTGGTTGCCAACCACGTGCCCGCGGGCGTGGAAGTGTGGCTGCAGTCGGAAAACGGCCTGCTCGGCATCGGCCCGTTCCCGACCGAGGACGAAGTGGACGCCGACATGATCAACGCCGGCAAGCAGACGGTGACGACGCTGGCGGGCTCGTCGATTTTCTCGTCGGCGGACTCGTTCGCGATGATTCGCGGCGGCCACATCAACCTGGCGATCCTCGGCGCGATGCAGGTGAGCGAGAAGGGCGACCTGGCCAACTGGATGATCCCCGGCAAGATGATCAAGGGTATGGGCGGCGCGATGGACCTCGTGGCGGGCGTTGGCCGCGTGGTCGTGCTGATGGAGCACGTCGCGAAGGGCGACCAGCACAAGATTCTCGAAGCCTGCACGCTGCCGCTGACGGGCGTAGGCGTGGTCGATCTCATCATTACCGACCTCGGTGTGATGGAAGTGAGCGACGCGGGTCTGAAGGTGACCGAACTCGCACCGGGCGTGACGGTGGACGAGATCAAGGCGAAGACCGGCGCGCCGCTCGATGTGAGCGCCGTGGGCTGAACGTCGTAGCGCAAGCGCGATTTGCGGCGGGCGGGACTTCGGTCTCGCCCGTTTTGTTTGCGCGTACGGTTTGCATGCGGCTTGACGGAGGATGCCGTGCGGCAAAGCCGTTTACAATCGGCCGAAAGCCTTGATGCGCCTTCGAGCGAGGATTTTGCGATGACCGGGTCGACCGCAGTGCCGCGCCAGCAATACGTCCAGTGTCTCAGTCCCGCGGGCCTGCACCGCATCGCGTACACCGAATGGGGTGACCCCGCCAACCCGCGCGTGCTCGTGTGCGTGCATGGACTCACGCGCTCGGGGCGCGACTTCGACCGCTTTGCTGCCGCGATGGCCGACCAGTATCGCGTCGTGTGCCCGGACGTGGCCGGGCGGGGGCTGTCGTCGTGGCTGCTCGACCCGCGCGGCTACGCTGTCGCGCAGTACGTGGCGGACATGGTCACCTTGATCGCGCGCACCGGCGTGGAAAAGGTGGACTGGTTCGGCACCTCGATGGGCGGCCTGATCGGCATGGCGCTCGCGGGGCTGCCGGGCACGCCCATTGGCCGCCTGCTGCTCAACGACATCGGGCCGCATATCGAGCCCGCGTCGCTCGCACGCATCGGCGAGTACGTGGGGCGTGGCGGGTCTTTTGCTACGCTCCAGGAAGGCATCGACAATGCGGCGCTTCTCGCGGCCTCGTTCGGGCCGCTGAGCGCCGGGGACTGGCGCGAGATCAATACGCCGTTGCTGCATGAAGTCGAAGGCGAGTGGCGCTACCGGTACGACCCGCGCATTGCGGAGCCCTTCAAGTCGATCACGCCCGAGCAGAACGAAGCGGGCGAGCAGTTCCTGTGGCGCTCGCTCGCCGCGTTCGAAGGGCTTGTGCTCGTCGTGCGCGGCGCGCTTTCGGACCTGCTTTCGCGCGAAACGGTCGCGAAGATGGTCGCGACCGGGCGCCATGTCTCGAGCGTCGAAATCGAAGGCGTAGGGCACGCGCCGGCCTTCCTCGCGCCCGGCCAGATCGCGATCGCGCGCCGATTCTTCGACGGCGAGGTCCTGCGCGCGTCATAATATGAGATTGGCCGGCATATACCGGCGTGCACTGATGCATGCTGGATCGCGCCAGCCCGGAAGTCGACCGTTTTTCACTTCTCACAGGAATTTTCATGGCAGTCATTCGTCACCACGTTGGCCCGCGTCTTTCGGAAACCGCCATTCACAATGGCACCGTCTACCTGGCCGGCCAGATCGCCGAAGACACGAGACAGGACATCGGCGGGCAGATGCGCGAAGTGCTCGGCCACATCGATCGCCTGCTGGGTGAGGCGAACAGCGACAAGTCGCTGCTTCTCTCGGTGCAGATCTATATCGCCGACATGAAGGATTTTCCCGGCATGAACGCCGAGTGGGACAAGTGGGTCGCGCAAGGCGCGACGCCGCCGCGCGCGACGGTCGAAGCGAAGCTCGCGAATCCGGAATGCCTCGTCGAGATCGTCGTGGTGGCTGCGCAGCGCGATTGAGCGTGATTGAGCACGAGTCGTTCAGTCGGTGCAGCTGGTTTGATCCTTTTCGTTGTGGCCCGTCCGGCAAGCCGGCGGGCATCGCCTCATGAGTAGCGACACCGTTCCTCCCGCTCCTGCGGTTTCCGCCGATACCGGCGTGCTGCCGTCGCTCGACGACGCGCTGGCGTTCGTGCGCGAGCACGCCGGGGACGCACGTCTTTCCACGGGCGAGCCGCTCATCGAGCATGCGCACGGCACGGCGTTGATCATGAGCCGCCTCAACGTCGATCCGCCTGCGGTGCTCGCCGCGGCGCTCTTCAATCTCGCGCCGCATCTCGATGACCCGGAAGGCGCGCTCGAAGCGCGTTTCGGCGCGCAAGTCGCGAAGCTCGTGTTCGACGTGCGCAAGCTGTTGCGGCTTGGCACCGTGAGCCTGCGCGCGGCGCACCAGGCTGTGCCCGAAGCGGGCCGCGAAGGGCGCGACGCCCAGGCCGCGCGGCGCGCGCAGGTCGAGTCGCTGCGCAAGATGCTGCTGGCGTTCGCTCAGGACATCCGCGTCGTGCTGATCCGGCTCGCGTCGCGCCTGCAGTCGCTGCGCTTTTATGCGGCGGCGAAAATCACGCCGGCGCCCGAGATCGCGCACGAGACGCTCGAAATCTACGCGCCGCTCGCCAACCGGCTGGGCATCTGGCAATTGAAGTGGGAACTCGAAGACCTCGCGTTCCGCTTCCAGGAGCCCGATACCTACAAGCGCATCGCGAAGCTGCTCGACGAAAAGCGCGTGGAGCGCGAGACCTACGTGTCCGAGGCGATCGCGCGGCTGCAAAGCGAGCTTGCAGCGGCGCATATCCAGGCCGAGGTGAGCGGGCGGCCCAAGCACATCTACAGCATCTGGAAGAAGATGCGCGGCAAGGAGATCGACTTCTCCGAGCTTTACGACGTGCGCGCGTTCCGCGTGATCGTGCCCGACATCAAGGATTGCTACACGGTGCTCGGCATCGTGCACAACCTCTGGCAACCGGTGCCGAAGGAATTCGACGACTACATCTCGCGGCCCAAGCCCAACGGTTATCGCTCGCTGCACACGGTGGTGATCGGCGACGACGGCCGCGCGTTCGAAGTGCAGATCCGCACGCAGGAGATGCATCAGTTCGCCGAATACGGCGTGGCCGCGCACTGGCGCTACAAGGAAGCCGGTGCGAAGGGCTACGGCGGCCAGTTCAGCGCGAGCAGCAGCTACGACGAGAAGATCGCATGGCTGCGCCAGCTGCTCGCCTGGAAGGACGATGTGGCGGATGGGCGTCAGCCGTGGGAACAGTTGCGCCAGGCCACGCTCGACGACGACCACATCTACGTCCTCACGCCCCAGGCGCGCGTGATTGCGCTGCCGCAGGGCGCAACGCCGCTCGACTTCGCCTATCACCTGCACAGCGAACTGGGGCATCGCTGCCGGGGCGCGCGCGTGGACGGTGCGATGGTGCCGCTCAACACCCAGCTTCGCAACGGCCAGACAGTCGAAATCGTCTCGGTGAAAGAGGGCGGCCCGTCGCGCGACTGGCTCAATCCGCAGCTCGGTTATCTGCAAAGCCCGCGTGCGCGCCAGAAGGTGCGTGCATGGTTCAACGCGATCGAGGCACAGGAAAACATCGCCAGCGGCCGCGCGATGGTGGAAAAGACGCTGCAGCGCGAGGGCCGCACGTCGGTCAGTCTCGATCAGCTCGCGGCCAGGCTGGGCTTCAAGTCGCCCGACGACCTCTTCAGCGTGGTCGGCAAGGAGGAGTTCAGCCTGCGCAACGTCGAGCACGCACTGCACGACGCGCCCGCGGCCGCGCCCGAAGAGGAGACGCCCGAGCAGCTCACCAAGCGCGCGAGCGGCGCGAACGTCACGCACGGCGGGTCGTCGGGCGTGCTCGTGGTCGGCGTGGATGCGCTGCTTACCCAGCTCGCGCGCTGCTGCCGGCCCGCGCCGCCCGACGCGATCAGCGGTTTCGTCACGCGCGGCAAGGGCATGTCGATCCACCGCAGCGATTGCCCGACCTTCCGGCGCATGGCCAGCCGCGCGCCCGAGCGCGTGCTGCACACCACGTGGTCCGCCGACGTGATGGGCGGGCGCGGCCAGTCGGTCTACCCGGTCGATATCTCGATCGAGGCGACCGACCGCCAGGGCCTGCTGCGTGACATCTCCGAAGTGTTCGCGCGCGAGAAGATGAACGTGATCGGCGTGAAGACGCAGTCGCGCCGCAACGCGGCGTACATGCAGTTCACGGTGGAAGTGTCGAATTCGGCGCAGATCCAGCGTGCCTGTGTGCTGCTGGGCGAGGTGAGCGGGGTGCAGCGGGCGTCGCGCAGGGGCTGAGGCAGGCAGGCGAGACAGGCAAAGATTGCCGCGCTGCAAAAAATGCTTGCCAAGTCTGCGGCTGCTTCATATAATCTCCCTTCTTCAGGCTCGTAGCTCAGCTGGTTAGAGCACCACCTTGACATGGTGGGGGTCGTTGGTTCGAGTCCAATCGAGCCTACCAACGGAATCGAGGCTGCGGCGGTTGTTTCGCCGAGGCTTCAAATGCAGGAAAAAGCGCTCTGCGCTCAAGGCGACTACGGTTATGACACCGCGAACGTTTACCGAAACTACTTCGGAGCGACGCTAGTCGAGGACCTCTTTCGCCTCTGCAGTCTGGTTTGAAAAGTGAATGCGGCCCCTCGAAAGCGGGGCCGCATTTTTTTTCGCTGCGAAGTTTTCCGCGGTCTGTTCCCACGAACAATACGATGTGCCTGCGCGGCACTTCTGGAGAAAAACATGGTTGCGATACGTCTGCCCGACGGTTCGGTTCGACAGTACGATCATCCCGTCACGGTCGCCGAAGTGGCGGCTTCGATTGGCCCCGGCCTCGCCAAGGCGGCGCTCGGCGGCAAGCTCGACGGCGAACTGGTCGACACGTCGACGCTGATCGACCATGACGCATCGCTCGCCATCGTCACGGACAAGGATGCCGACGGCCTCGACATCATCCGTCACTCCACGGCGCACTTGCTCGCCTACGCGGTGAAGGAGCTGTATCCGGAGGCACAGGTCACGATCGGGCCGGTCATCGACAACGGTTTCTATTACGACTTCGCCTACAACCGTCCCTTCACGCCCGAAGATCTCGAAAAGATCGAAAAGCGCATGCAGGAACTCGCGAAGAAGGACGAGCCGGTGTCGCGCCGCGTCGTCACGCGCGGCGAAGCCGTCGATTACTTCAAGAGCATTGGCGAGAAGTACAAGGCCGAGATCATCGAGTCGATTCCGGGCGCGGAAGAGATCAAGCTGTACTCGCACGGCGGCTTCACGGACCTGTGCCGCGGCCCGCACGTGCCGTCCACGGGCAAGCTCAAGGTCTTCAAGCTCATGAAGGTCGCGGGCGCCTACTGGCGCGGCGACTCGAAGAACGAGCAGCTGCAGCGTATCTACGGTACGGCCTGGACGAAGAAGGAAGACCAGGACCAGTACCTTCACATGCTCGAAGAGGCCGAAAAGCGCGACCATCGCAAGCTCGGCAAGCAGCTCGACCTGTTCCACATGCAGGACGAGTCGCCGGGCATGGTCTTCTGGCACCCGAAGGGCTGGACGCTCTGGCAGCAGGTCGAGCAGTACATGCGCGGCCGCCTGCGCGTGGCCGGCTACGACGAAATCAAGACGCCGATGATCATGGACCGCTCGCTCTGGGAAGCGTCGGGTCACTGGCAGAACTATCGTGAAAACATGTTCACGACGGAGTCGGAAAAGCGCGACTACGCGATCAAGCCGATGAACTGCCCGGGCCACGTCCAGGTGTTCAACCACGGCCTGCGCTCGTATCGCGATCTGCCCCTGCGTTATGCGGAATTCGGCTCGTGCCACCGCAACGAGGCTTCGGGCGCGTTGCACGGGCTCATGCGCGTGCGCGGCTTCGTCCAGGACGATGCGCACATCTTCTGTACGGAAGACCAGATCATCAGCGAGTCGATCGCCTTCAACACGCTGGCGATGAGCATCTACAAGGATTTCGGGTTCGATCACATCGACATCAAGCTCTCGCTGCGCCCGGATTCGCGCGCGGGGACGGATGAAACGTGGGATCGCGCCGAGCAGGGCCTGCGCGAGGCGCTTACGGCCTGCGGCCTGCAGTGGGAAGAACTGCCGGGCGAGGGCGCGTTCTACGGTCCGAAGGTCGAGTACCACATCAAGGACGCGCTGGGCCGCTCGTGGCAGTGCGGCACGCTGCAGCTCGACATGGTCCTGCCGGAGCGCCTTGGCGCGGAGTACGTGGCCGAGGACAACAGCCGCCGCCGCCCGATCATGCTGCACCGCGCCATCCTCGGTTCGATGGAGCGTTTCCTCGGCATTCTGATCGAGCACCATGCCGGCGCCATGCCGCCGTGGCTCGCTCCGGTGCAGGCCGTTGTGATGAATATCGCGGAAAGTCAGGCCGAATACGCTGCAAATCTGGTCCAATCGTTGCAAAAACAAGGGCTTAGAGTCGTGGCCGATTTGCGCAACGAGAAAATTAGCTATAAAATACGCGAGCACACGCTTGAGAAGGTCCCGTACCTGCTTGTCGTCGGCGACAAGGAGCGTGAAGCACAAACGGTAGCCGTGCGTGCCCGTGGCGGTGTCGATCTGGGTGTCATGCCCGTCGAGGCCTTTACCGCGCGTCTTGCGGAAGACGTCAAGACGTTCAAGTAAGCCACTGCGGCAGCGCGGCTCGTTTTTTTAATTTTTAGAGGAAACGTAACATCGCTACGGATAAGTCGCATCGCATCAACGGTGAAATCACTGCACCCGAGGTGCGTCTCGTCGGAATCGAGAACGAGCCGCTTGGTATCGTAAAGCTGGCGGATGCGTTCCGCATGTCGGAACAGCAGGATGTCGATCTGGTTGAAATTGCTCCTCAGGCGGTGCCTCCCGTATGCCGCTTGATGGATTACGGCAAGTTCAAGTACCAGGAGTCGAAGAAGCAGCACGAGGCCAAGCTCAAGCAGAAGGTCATCCAGGTCAAGGAAGTCAAGTTCCGCCCGGGTACCGACGACGGCGATTACAACGTCAAACTGCGCAATCTCATCCGCTTCCTCGATGAAGGCGACAAGACGAAGATCACGTTGCGTTTCCGCGGCCGCGAAATGGCCCACCAGGAAATCGGCATGCGCATGCTCGAGCGCCTGCGCACCGACCTCGAAGAAGTCGGTCAGGTCGAGCAAATGCCGAAGATGGAAGGGCGCCAGATGATCATGGTGCTCTCGCCCAAGAAGAAGAAGTAGTTGGCATGCCGCGCGGCGCAGTCTGCGCGGCGGTCAAAGTCAGTGTTCAATGACGTCTTCGGCGCCGTGGTGCGCGGAAGACGGCAAGCAGGTTCCGGAACGGCGCCCGCGCGCTGCACACGAAGTGCGGCAAACGGGCGCTTTTCCTGAAAGCGGCGGCGAGCTTGTTTTTCAGAAGCCAGCCAGTCGCCAAAACAAGTGGAGTGGGTTTCGAAGGGCGGAGTCCCGGCTAGGTGTGAGAACACTGCGCCAACCGCACACCCACGTCCATCAAATAATGGAGTTGTCTGTCATGCCGAAGATGAAGACCAAGAAGAGCGCTGCAAAGCGCTTCGTGGTTCGTCCGGGCGGTACCGTCAAGCGCGGTCAAGCCTTCAAGCGTCACATCCTGACCAAGAAGACCACCAAGAACAAGCGTCATCTGCGTGGTGCAACGGCCGTTCACGATTCCGATCTGAACTCCGTGCGCGCAATGCTGCCGTTCGCGTAATCCTCAACCGATAACTCATAGGAGCGAAACATGCCTCGAGTCAAACGTGGGGTTACCGCACGGGCCCGCCACAAGAAGATCATCAACCTGGCCAAGGGTTACCGCGGCCGTCGCAATAACGTCTATCGCATCGCCAAGCAGGCGGTCATGCGCGCAGGCCAGTACGCCTATCGCGATCGCCGCAACAAGAAGCGTGTGTTCCGCGCACTGTGGATCACGCGTATCAACGCGGCGGTGCGTCAGCACGACATGACCTACAGCGTGTTCATCAACGGCCTGAAGAAGGCTTCGATCGAACTCGACCGCAAGGTTCTGGCTGACATGGCTGTGTTCGACAAGGCTGCATTTGCTGCGATCGTCAAGCAGGTGAAGGCCGCCGTCGCTGCCTGATAGCAGGTATTGCGCAGGTTCGTTGCAGCAGACATTCCGGTAGTCCCGGTGATGCTGCAACAAAAACGGGGCTCCTCACCGAGCCCCGTTTTTGTTGGTAATTACGCTTCTTGCGCCGCTTCATGGAGTGTCTTCGCACCGTCATTGCCAGGCGTCATCATGGCGTGCCGCGAGCGCGGAGAGGCTTCAAGTCTCAAACTCTGACGCTGAAAAGATGGGATCAATGGATCTGGACCAGATTGTCGCCGACGCGCAAAGCGCGTTCGCTGGCGCCCCCGACGTCAACACGCTTGAAAACGAAAAGGCCCGATTTCTCGGCAAGTCCGGCGCGCTGACCGAACTGCTCAAGGGCCTCGGCAAGCTCGACGCGCAAGCGCGCAAGACCGAAGGCGCACGCATCAACGCCGTCAAGCAGCAAGTGGAAGCTGCGCTTAACGCGCGCCGCCAGGCGCTCGCGGACGCGCTGCTGAACCAGCGTCTCGCCGCCGAGGCGATCGACGTCACGCTGCCGGGCCGCGGCACGGGCACGGGCAGCCTGCACCCCGTGATGCAGACGTGGGAACGTGTCGAGCGCATTTTCGGCTCGATCGGCTTCGACGTGGCCGACGGTCCCGAGATCGAAACCGACTGGTACAACTTCACCTCGCTCAACAGCCCGGAGAACCATCCGGCGCGCTCCATGCAGGACACGTTCTACGTGGACGGCAAGGACGCCGACGGCCGTCAGCTTTTGTTGCGCACGCACACGAGCCCGATGCAGGTGCGCTACGCGCGCACGCACACGCCGCCCATCAAGGTGATCGTGCCGGGCCGGACGTATCGCGTGGACAGCGACGCCACGCACTCGCCGATGTTCAACCAGGTCGAAGGCCTGTGGATCGAGGAGAACATCAGCTTCGCAGACCTGAAGGGTGTCTACACCGACTTCCTCAAGAAGTTCTTCGAACGTGACGACATTCAGGTGCGCTTCCGTCCGTCGTACTTCCCGTTCACGGAGCCGTCGGCCGAAATCGACATGATGTTCGAGCAGGGCAAGAACGCCGGCAAGTGGCTCGAGATCTCGGGCTCGGGCCAGGTGCATCCGACCGTGATCCGCAACATGGGCCTCGACCCGGAGCGCTATATCGGCTTTGCGTTCGGCAGCGGCCTCGAACGCCTGACGATGCTGCGTTATGGCGTGCAGGACCTGCGCCTGTTCTTCGAGGGCGATCTGCGCTTCTTGCGTCAGTTCGCGTAACGCGGCGACGCATTCGCCTGCAGCGCGCGAGGCGGACGCAGCACCTGAGGAAGGTGCGCGAGACCCCGCCTACGCGACGGTCACAATCTGTCTGGAACGTAAAACCACATGCTATTCCCCGAATCCTGGCTGAGAAGCTTTGTTGATCCGAAGCTCACGACCGATGAACTGGCCCACGCGCTCACCATGGCCGGCCTCGAAGTCGAAGGCCTGAGCCCGGCGGCGCCGCCCACCACGAAGATCGTCGTGGGCCGCGTGCTCGAAGTCGTGAAGCACCCGGACGCGGACAAGCTCAACGTCACGCAGGTCGATGCCGGCACCGGCGCGACGCTGCAGATCGTCTGCGGCGCACCCAACGTCGCGCCCGGCATCAAGGTGCCCGTGGCGCTCGTGGGCGCCGAGCTGCCGGCCGCCGAAGAGGGCGGCAAGCCTTTTGCGATCAAGCTCTCGAAGCTGCGTGGCGTGGAAAGCCAGGGCATGCTGTGCTCGGCGCGCGAACTGAAGCTCTCGGAAGACCATAGCGGCCTGATGATCCTGCCGGAAGATACGCCGGTCGGCCAGGACATCCGCGAAGCGCTGAACCTCGACGACACCGTCTTCGAAATCAAGCTCACGCCGAACAAGGCCGATTGCCTTTCGGTCTACGGCATTGCGCGCGAAACGGCTGCGATCACCGGTGCGCCGCTGCAGGCGCCCGTGTATCCGAAGGTCGAAGTCAAGCTCGACGGACCGAACGCCCGGCTGCCCGTGAAGATTTCGGCGCCGGACCTGTGCGGCCGTTTCTCGGGCCGCGTGATCCGCGGCGTGAACGCGCGCGCGAAAACGCCGATGTGGATGGTCGAGCGCCTCGAGCGTTCGGGACAGCGCAGCATCTCGGCGCTCGTCGACATTTCGAACTACGTCATGCTCGAACTCGGCCGCCCGTCGCACGTGTTCGATCTCGACAAGATCCACGGCGCGATGGACGTGCGCTGGGGCAAGAAGGGCGAGACGCTCAGGCTGCTCAACGGCAATACCGTGGAAGTCGATGAAACCGTGGGCGTGATCGCCGACGACCGCGAGATCGAGAGCCTCGCGGGCATCATGGGCGGCGACAGCACGGCCGTCACGCTCGACACCACGAACATCTATCTCGAAGCCGCATTCTGGTGGCCGGACAGCATTCGCGGCCGCTCGCGCCGCTACAACTTCTCGACCGATGCGGGCCATCGCTTCGAACGCGGCGTGGACTGGTCGACGACTGTCGAGCACATCGAGCGCATCACGCAGCTGATCCTCGATATCTGTGGCGGCTGCGCCGGCCCGATCGACGATCAAACGGTGAACGTGCCCAAGCGCGAGCCGGTGACGATGCGCGTGGCGCGCGCGAACCGCATCATCGGCGTGAAGATCGGCGCCGACGAGATCGCGCAGATTTTCACGCGTCTCGGTCTTACGTTCACGCGCAGCGTCGACAGCGCGGGCGACGAGAGCTTCCGCGTCACGCCGCCGCCGTACCGCTTCGACATCGAGATCGAAGAAGATCTGATCGAAGAAGTCGCGCGTATCCATGGCTTCGAAAAGATTCCGGCGTTGCCGCCTGTTGCCCGCAGCGAAATGCGTGCGACCCACGAAACGCGCCGCTCGATCCACGCCATTCGTCACGCGCTCGCCGCACGCGACTACGCCGAGACGATCAACTTCAGCTTCGTCGATGCCGAATGGGAGCAGGACTTCGCGGGCAACGCGAATCCCGTGAAGCTGCTGAACCCGATCGCGAGCCAGCTCTCGGTCATGCGCACGACGCTGTTCGGCAGCCTCATCAACGTGCTGCGCCACAATCTGAACCGCCGTGCCGACCGCGTGCGCGTGTTCGAGGCGGGCCGCGTGTTCCTGCACGATCCGTCGATCAAGGCGAGCGAGATGACGGTGGAAGGTTTCGCACAACCGAAGATGATCGGCGCGCTCGCGTACGGTCCCGCGCTCGAAGAGCAGTGGGGCGCGCCAACGCGCGGCGTGGACTTCTTCGACGTGAAGGGCGACCTCGAAGCGTTGTTCGCATCGCTCGGCGCCGCGAAAACGCCGCGCTTCGTGAAGGCAGAACACCCGGCGCTGCACCCGGGACGTAGCGCGCGCATCGAAGTCGATGGCCGTGCCGTGGGCTGGATTGGCGAGCTGCATCCGCGCTGGATGCAGAAGTACGACCTGCCGCACGCACCGATACTCTTCGAGGTCGAGGCCGACGCGCTGATGGCGCGCGAACTGCCCACGCCTGGCGAAGTCTCGAAATTCCCGCCGGTCCGCCGCGACATCGCTCTTGTCGTCGATCAAAAGATCGAGGTGCAGGCGTTGCTCGACGAGTTCCAGAAGGGCATGCAAGACGAGGCTTGCCGGATTGTGCAGAGGGTTGCGCTCTTCGATGAATTTCGTGCAAAATCAAATACTTCCGGACTTGGCGCGGACGAGAAAAGCCTTGCCTTCCGGGTGACCCTGCAAGATACTGGCGGAACCCTTCAGGACGAAACGGTCGATGCGGCCATCAAGTCCCTGGTGGATCGCCTGGCTCGAGTGTATGGCGCCCGGTTGCGCGGATAAGCTCCTTGGCTCATCACGTACCGACATCGGCTTCCGGTTTGCGAGGTAGCAAGTCAACCTCGCGACCGGCAGCGCGCCATCTCATAGATAGATGAACGAAATGAACTCGAGTGATTTCGAAGCCCTACTTGCGGCACAGCGTAGCGCCATGATTCGCGACATTCCTGCCTCGTCGGCAAGCGCCACGAACGACACGCCCACGCTGACGAAAGCCGAACTCGCTGAGCTGCTGTTCGACAACGTCGGTCTGAACAAACGCGAAGCGAAAGACATGGTCGAAGCCTTCTTCGAAGTGATTCGCGACGCGCTTGAAAGCGGCGACAGCGTGAAGCTGTCCGGCTTCGGCAATTTTCAGTTGCGCGACAAGCCGCAACGACCCGGCCGTAACCCGAAGACGGGCGAGGCGATACCCATTGCCGCGCGTCGCGTGGTGACGTTCCATGCGAGCCAGAAGTTGAAGGCGCTCGTGGAGAGCGGCGCCGAGGCGAGCTTCCCGCGTTGATGCGTTGAGGCTGTTGGCCCGCGCCGGTACGCCCGCGGCGGTGGCAATATGGCGGGCATGAACGAATAAGTAGAAATAGCGGACTTCAAGGACCCAGGCGGCGACGCCTCATTGCGCAACCACCACGACGGCAAACCGGCGATGACATCGACAAGCGAAAAGGTCGTCTTGCCTCCCATACCCGCCAAGCGCTACTTCACCATTGGCGAGGTGAGCGAGTTGTGCGGCGTGAAGCCTCACGTGCTGCGGTATTGGGAGCAGGAGTTCACGCAGTTGAAGCCGGTGAAGCGGCGCGGCAATCGTCGCTACTACCAGCATCACGAGGTCTTGCTGATCCGTCGCATTCGCGAACTGCTTTACGAGCAGGGCTTCACGATCAACGGCGCGCGCAACCGGCTCGATTCGCATGGCGCAGCGGCCGATGAAGCCGGGCAGCCGGAAGCCGTGAGTGCGCCGGTTTCCGAAGGCACGACGGCGCTCGTGGATGTCGATCAGCTGCGCAAGGAATTGCTGCATGTGCTCGATGCGCTCGGGCGCTGAGGCACTTCTCCGAACGCACGCATGTGAGCCGTTCACGAATTACACGCGAAGCGGTTCTAATTGGAGAAACTCTCTGTTATACTTTCTAGCTCTCGGGGCGTAGCGCAGCCTGGTAGCGTACCTGCATGGGGTGCAGGTGGTCGGAGGTTCAAATCCTCTCGCCCCGACCAGAATAGAGCCCGCGTAATCGAAAGATTACGCGGGCTTTGTCTTTTGTGCGCCGCGAAGAAAGCACAAGAAAACACAGGAAGCGCACGCAAGAAGCGCACGAACGACACCGCAAGATCCGGCTGTTATTTTTTCTCACATATCGGTGAGAATCCTTCGTTATACGGCGCGTGTTGCTCGCCTTACGATACGCGTACCTTCGCGCCGGTGATTCGTGCAAACGCGCGCCCGCGCGCAACTCCGTGCTCACTCAGCGCCACTTCACATGAACCCGATCGAACTCGCGCAACTCATCTTCCTCGCCGCCCTATGGGGCGGGTCGTTTCTGTTCATCCGCGTCGGCGTGACCGACTTCGGCGTCGCGCCGCTGATGGCGCTGCGCGTCGGCATCGGCGCGCTGTTCCTGCTGCTGGTGCTGTTTTCACGCCGCCCCGCACGCGAAGCGCTCGGCACGCTGCGCGAACGCGCGTGGCCGCTTTTCATTGTCGGCATCCTCAATTCGGCCGCGCCGTTCTGTCTCTTCGCGTGGGCCGAGCTTACGCTCTCCGCGGGCGTCACGTCCGTGATCAACGCGACTACGCCGCTGTGGGGGGCGGTCGTCGCGTATGCCTGGCTCAAGGATCGTCTGAGCGGGTTGCGCGTGGCCGGGCTCGCGATCGGCTTCGCGGGCGTGCTTGCGCTGGTGTGGGATCAGGTCGTGACGCACGCCGGCGACGGCGCGTCACCCGCCGGCGCTGCGCTCGCCGCCCTCGCGGCGCTGGTTGCAGCGGCGCTGTACGGCGTCGCTGCGAGCTACACGAAGCGCCATCTCACGGGCGTCGATCCGCTCACGGTCGCTGCCGGGACGATGACGGGCGCAACGCTCGTGCTCGCGCCGTTCGCCGTGGCAACCTGGCCTGCTACACCCATCTCGCTGCACGCGTGGGGCGCAGTGCTGGGCCTTGGCGTGGCGTGCACGGGTATCGCGTATCTGTTGTTTTTCCGCCTGATCGCAGCGGTAGGCCCGGCGCGCGCGATCACGGTGACGTTCGTGATCCCGATCTTCGGTATTCTGTGGGGCGCGCTCTTTCTCGGCGAGCGCGTGTCGATGGGCATGGTCGAGGCGTGCGCGGCGATTCTCGTAGGCACCGCGCTCGCAACCGGCTTCGTGAAGCGCTTGCCGGGTTTCACTGCGCGCCGCAGCGGGGCAGGCGCAGAACGCTAGCCGGGCAGTGCGCGTACGAGACGCTCGAAGCGGGTGCGTTGTGACCGCCATGCAGGCGATTCGCCACGCTGCGTCCGACGAGCGGGATCAGCGAAATCGCGCGGCGACCAACGTCGCGCGATTTGCATTTTCGTGCGCGCTCAAGCCGCCGCGCGAGGCACGGCTTCGACTTCCTTCTCCCGATCGCTGCGGCTACCGCGCCCGATCGACAACGTCGCGACGATCATCGCCCCCGGCACGAGCAACCCTGCGGAATAGACGAGCCCCGCAGCATCGCTGTGTGTCGCATCCTTGAGCCAGCCCACCACCCAGCCCACCACCCAGCCCACCACGAGCGGATTCGCCGCCGAGCTGATGTTGCCGATCGCATCGATCACGATGCCCACTGCGCGCGCCTGCGGCGCGAACGCCTGATCGGGTGTCGTCCAGAAGATCGGCATCGCCGTGTACGACCCCGCCGATGCCAGGCACGCCGAGCAGTTGCACGAGCGGCGCGCCGCCTTGCGCCGTCAGCACGCAGCCAATCCCCGAGAGCGGATTATGCGAGCGGCCTACGCGTTGTCTGTCCTCAATTTGGGTACAGCTGCGCATTGCGCGCTGTTCGGGAATGCCCGGGCCCAGACGTCATGCCGGTTTTACGCAGAGGAATATCAGGTCGAGTGGCGAACCACAAAAGTCGTCATTCATGGATTTTGAATACCCGGTAAATCGAAGAGCGGTAATTGAGGCGGATTCGCTAATAATGGGAGTTCATATCCCGCAAATTATTCCGTCAATACGCGTTCAGCACCATTTATGCGATTCAATAATGGAAACTGAAAGCCGTCAGTCAGTCTTTATCAAGCCACAAGCGCCTGCCCGGGCGCGGTCTATTGGCGCGTCAACGAGCGCGTTCGATTTTTCGACGCTAAACTTCGCTCTCATATACGCGCGGGTCATTAGTGAACATCTGGACGTGAAGGTATTTGTTCTGTCCACGTGACAGGTGCGCAGTGCTTTTTTATTTGCGCCGATACCGAATCCGCACAATTCGTGGTTGTGCCCGATGCATGGCGTCATGCTGAATCGATTGAATCGGGGAAATAGATGAAACCAGGAAGATTCGTCTGGCACGCTCATGCAGTGCGCGGGGCGCTCACCGCGCTTTGCGCCTTTGGCGCGGCGAGCGCGCAAGCGGACAACACGTTCGGCGTGCAGCTCGGAGCGGGCATCGCGGACCACGACGTGAAAAAGCTCGACCTCGGTTTCGTGTGGGATCCGGGCCTGCAGTGGTGGCACATCGGCGGGTATCACTTCACGCTGGTTGGCGAGGCACACGTCGCCTACTGGAAGCTGAACGCACCGGATGCCGTCTACTCGCATATCTGGGAATACGGCGTGACGCCCATTTTTCGCTTCATCAGGGACAGCGGCTGGTTCAAGCCGTTCATCGAGGCGGGCGTGGGCTTGCACTTTCTCTCGCATGTCCGGCAGACGCCAGATCGCGCGACATCGACGTCGTTGCAGTTCGTCGACATGGTCGGCGTTGGCGCGCAGTTCGGCGAGCATGGAAACTATCAGGCCGGGTTCCGTTTCCAGCATTTGTCGAACGCGGATATCAAGGAGCCGAATCCGGGCACGAACTTCAGTCAGATCTATTTCCAGTACAACTTTTAGGGCGCCGGCGAGTCGCCGACGAGCCTTCCAGTGACGCGCTCCCTGTCGCGCGGGCGTCAGTCGATTCCCGCAACCCGTTACACTGTGGGTATTGGTGCGGTGCACCACGCGTTGCGCCGCCGACCGGCATTTTCCATAGCGACTCGCCGGGGTCGCAGACCAGGAGTGAGGACGAGGCATGGCAATCGAATCGGTAGGGATTGTGGGCGCAGGCACGATGGGCAACGGCATTGCCCAGGCCGTGGCGGTGGCGGGGCTCAAGGCGGTGATGATCGACGTCACTGATGCGGCGCTCGCCAGGGGCATCGCCACGCTCACCCATAGCCTCGAGCGGCTCGTCTCGAAGGGCAAGCTCGAGGCCGGCGCACGCGACGCCGCGCTCGCGCGCATCGAGACGACCACCGACTACCAGCGCCTCGGGAGCGTCGATCTCGTGATCGAGGCGGCGACCGAGAACGCCGAGCTCAAGACGCGCATTCTCAAGCAGATCGAGGCCGCGGCCCGCCCCGACGCGATCGTCGCATCGAACACCTCGTCGATCTCGATCACGGCGCTCGCGACCACGCTCGCCGACCCCTCGCGCTTCATCGGCATGCACTTTTTCAACCCGGTGCCGATGATGCCGCTCGTCGAAGTGATCCGCGGTCTGCAGACGCGGCCGGACGTGGCCGAGTCGGTACGCGAAATGGCGCTGCGCCTCGGGAAGACGCCGATCGCCGTGAAGAACGCGCCGGGCTTCGTGGTGAACCGCATTCTGGTGCCGATGATCAACGAGGCGTTTTTCGTGCTCGCGGAAGGCATTGCGAGCGCCGAGGAAATCGACGCCGGCATGAAGCTCGGCGCCAATCATCCGATTGGACCGCTCGCGCTGGCGGACCTGATCGGCCTCGACGTGTGTCTTTCGGTGATGGATGTGTTCCTGAAGGACTTCGGCGACTCGAAGTATCGTGCGTGCCCGCTGCTGCGCGAGATGGTCGCGGCGGGCCAGCTCGGCCGCAAGACCGGCCGCGGCGTGTATCAGTACGACAAGGTGTCCTGAGGCCTCGCGCCGGGCTTCAGGCGAGCACGCTCACGCGGTATTGCGTGACTTGCCGATAGGTCTTGCCGGGCTGCAGCACCACTTCGTCGCAGGCGGGCGCTTCCATGTTGATCTGGTTCGGGAAGCCGCCCGCTTCGAGGCAAAGCCCCGCATAGCGCGCGCACGTCGCGCCCCGGCGTCCCGGCTGCCCCTCCAGATAATTCCCCGTATAGAGCTGCAGGCCGCGCTGATCGGTCGAGACGGCAAGCTCGCGTCCGCTGCCCGGCTCGTAGACGCGCGCCACCGGCCGCACCGGCCAACGCCCCGGCGCGGCGTGCAGCGTGCCTGCCGTGCTCTCGGGGGCGCGCAGCACGTAGCAGTGGTCGAAACCGCGTGCGCGCTCGAGCTGGGCGTGCGGCCAGTCGAGCCGCCCGCCGAGCGGCGCGCCATGGCGGAAGTCGAAGGCGCTGCCCGAGACGTCGGCAATGCGCGCGGGAATCAACTGCGGATCGACTTCGAGGAAGGCGTCCGCGTCGATCGTCAGCACATGGCCGCGAATGTCCGGGCTCACCTCGCCGGAGAGGTTGAAGTAGCCGTGGCTCGTGAGATTCAGCGGCGTAGGCGCGTCGGTCACGCCCTCGTATTCGAGCGTGAGCGTGCCTTCGTCGTCGAGCGTATAGCGCACCTGCACGCTCACGTTGCCCGGAAAGCCGCCGTCGCCTTCGGGCGAGTCGAGCCGCAGCACGAGCGACCCCCGGTCCTCTTCCACCTGCCACATCTGCCGATGAAAGCCGTTCGCGCCGCCGTGCAGCAGATTGCCGTTCTCGTTGCGATCGAGCGGATAGTCGATCCCGTCCAGCGTGAAATGCGCACCCGCGATGCGGTTGGCCCAGCGCCCGACCACGCCGCCCATATACGTGGTGGCCGCGAGATAGTCCGCCGGCGTGTCGTGGCCGAGCATGATGTCCGCGAGGCGGCCGGCGCGATCGGGCGCGAACCACGAGACGAGCGTCGCGCCGAGGTCGCTGATCGTCACCTTCATGCCCTGCGCGTTGCGCAGCGTGTAGAGCCGCACGGCGTCGCCGCCGGGCAGGGCGCCCCACGGTTCGGAAGTCAGATGGGCAGCAAGAGTGTTCATGAGCTGAAGGGAACGTATGAAGAAAGCGTGATTGTCCGGGAAGGCCGAAGCCGCTTCATCAAGTGGACAGGCGCGGGTCCGAAGCGTTCGCGACGCTGTCCTGATATTCGCGCGGCGTGCATCCCAGTTCGCGCCGGAATACGGCATACATGTATTGCAGCGACGTGAATCCGCAGCGGATCGCCACTTCCGCACTCGAGGCGTCGCGGCTCGCGAGCATCGCCTTCGCGGCGTCGAGTTTGTGGCGCAGGATTTCCTGGTGGACCGTGCACTGCAGTTCACGCCGGAAATAGTCTTCCAGCGACGAGCGCGAGACGCCCACGTAGTCGGCCACCTGCTCGGTCTTGATGCCCTGGCAAGCGTACTGGCGGATGAAGTGGCGCGCACGCATGACATGCGGGCTCGACAGCGGTTCGTGCCGGGTCGATTCGAGCACGTTGATGCCCACGGGCGGAACCAGGATGCGTTGGCCCGGAAAACGGGCGCCGCGCAGCATCTGGTGCAGCAGGTGGGCGGCGGTCTTGCCCATCTCCTCCGTGCCCTGGATGACCGACGAGAGCGGAATGCGCGTGAGCGTGCGGGTGAGCGGATCGTTGTCGATGCCGATGATCGCCACCTGCTCGGGCACGGCAATGCCGTGAATCAGGCAGGCCTGCAGCAAATGCCGCGCCCGTGCGTCCGTCACGGCGATCACGCCCACCGGCTTGGGCAGGCTGTGCAGCCAGACGCTCAACTGCTCGATGGCCTGGTTCCACGCGCTGGCGCTGGTCGCCTGGCCCCGGTAGATCGGCGCCTGCAGGCCCTCTTCGCGGGCGAGCGCCTGAAACGCCAGCTCGCGCTCCTGCGCCCAACGGTTTTCTTGCGCGACGGGCAGGCTGTACATCGCGAAATTGGGCAGGCCCGCGCCGATCAGATGCGTCCACGCGAGCGAGACCAGTTTGCGGTTGTCGGTCGCGATATAGGGCACGTCGGCCGGGTACTGGGCCGCATCTTCGAATGACGAGCCCACGGCGACCACCGGCAGCGGGCAGCCGCGCAGGGCATCGGCCACGTCGGGGTCGTCGAAGTCGGCGATGATGCCGTCCCCGTCGAAGCGCTCGATGCCCGCCAGGCGGCAGCGGAAGTCTTCCTCGAGAAAGAGGTCCCACGCGACGCGCGTGGAGCGCAAATAGTGGCCGATCCCCGCAATGATCTCGCGGTCGTACACCTTATTTGCGTTGAAGAGCAGCGCGATGCGGTGGGGCGTCTGGGAAGCGGGGGCGCGGGTCATGTCGTGTCGGCGGCTGTTCGCCCGGCTTGGTGCGCCTGCGGAAAGCCGCACTGTCTCCAGTTCGGGCGCGGTGCACGCAAATGAGCGCCGCGCTACGATGTCTCTCGCGCCGGTGGCGCGTCGTTTTAAGCGTCCGGCTATTTTAGGCCCACATTCGGTTCGCGGGCACAACGGCCGCGCCGGTCGGCAGGAAACATTACAGGTCTCACGCAATTTCGCAATTGCCGCACTTTGCGCGTCGCGGGCAGTATGACGTCACACAGAGGGATGCACGCTGCGCCGCTGCGCTGCAACAACATTGGAGACATCATGTCGTATTTCGAACATATTCCCGCCATTCGATACGAAGGCCCGCAGTCGGACAACCCGCTTGCGTACCATCACTACGACCGTACCAAAAAGGTGCTCGGCAAGACGCTCGAGGAGCATCTGCGCATCGCGGTGTGCTACTGGCATTCGTTCGTCTGGCCCGGCAACGACATTTTCGGCCAGGGAGCGTTTCACCGCCCGTGGCAGCAGCCCGGCGACGCCATGGAGCGCGCGCGCCAGAAGGCCGATGCGGCGTTCGAGTTTTTCTCGAAGCTCGGCACGCCTTACTACACGTTCCATGACACCGATGTCGCTCCGGAAGGCAAGGACCTGAAGGACTACACGGAAAACTTCAAGCGCATGGTCGACTACCTCGGCGAGCGTCAGCAGGCGAGCGGCGTGAAGCTGCTCTGGGGCACCGCCAACCTGTTCTCGAATCCGCGCTACGCCGGCGGCGCCGCCACGAACCCCAACCCCGAAGTCTTTGCGTATGCGGCCGCTCAGGTTTGCCAAGCGCTCGACGCGACGCGCAAGCTGGGTGGCGAGAACTACGTGCTGTGGGGCGGCCGCGAAGGCTATGACACGCTGCTCAATACCGACCTCAAGCGCGAGCGCGAGCAGTTCGCGCGCTTCCTTTCGATGGTGGTCGAGCACAAGCACCGCACCGGCTTCACCGGCACGCTGCTGATCGAGCCGAAGCCGCAGGAGCCGACCAAGCACCAGTACGACTATGACGTTGCGACGGTGCACGGCTTCCTCACGCAATACGGTCTGCAAAACGAAATCCGCGTGAATATCGAGGCGAATCATGCGACGCTCGCGGGTCACTCGTTCCATCACGAAATCGCCACGGCGTTCGCTCTGGGCGTGTTCGGCAGCGTCGACGCGAATCGCGGCGACCCGCAAAACGGCTGGGATACGGACCAGTTCCCGAACAGCGTAGAAGAGCTGACGCTCGCGTTCTACGAGATCCTGCGCCACGGCGGCTTTACGACGGGCGGCATGAACTTCGACGCGAAGGTGCGCCGCGCGAGCATCGATCCGGAAGACATGTTCTATGGTCACGTGGGGGCGATCGACGTGCTCGCGCTGGCCCTCGAGCGCGGTGCTGCGCTCGTGGAAAACGACCGGCTCGAGCAGTTCCGCAGCCAGCGTTACGCGGGTTGGGACAGCGAGTTCGGCCGCAAGATTCTCGCAGGGGGCTATTCGCTCTCGTCGCTCGCCGCCGATGCGCTCGCGCACGGCATGAATCCGCAGCACGCGAGCGGCCAGCAGGAGCGGCTCGAGAATGTCGTGAACCAGGCCATCTACGGTCAGCGCTAGCCGTGCCACGGCGCGCGCGAAAAAACATTAGCGCGCGCCGTCAAATTCGCAATTGCGCAGCTTGCCGTTGAGGGCAAACTGACGCAAAAAAATCAGGACGGAGACATGTTCATCGGTATCGACCTCGGCACGTCGGGCGTGAAGGCCGTGCTGCTCGACCGCGCGGGCGATGTGCTCGGCAGCGCGAGCGCGCCGCTCACCGTGAGCCGGCCACAGCCGCGCTGGTCCGAGCAGGCGCCGCAAGACTGGTGGCTCGCCACGCAGAGCGCATTGCGCGCACTCATCGACGAGGCGCGCGGGCGCGGCATCGACCCGGCACGCATCGAGGCGCTCGGCCTGACCGGCCAGATGCACGGTGCGACGCTGCTCGACGCGCAGGGCGAAGTGCTTCGCCCCGCCATTCTGTGGAACGACGGTCGTTCGGATACCGAATGTATCGAACTGGAACGTGCCGTGCCGCAGTTGCATGCCATCGCGGGCAATCTCGCGATGCCGGGGTTCACGGCGCCGAAGCTCTTATGGGTGCGCAAGCACGAGCCGGAGATCTTCGCGCGTATCGCGCACGTGCTGTTGCCGAAGGATTATTTGCGCTGGCTGCTCACGGGCGTATTCGCCACCGATGCGTCGGATGCCGCCGGCACGCTGTGGCTCGACATCGCGAAGCGAGACTATAGCGAGACCTTGCTTGCGGCGTGCGGCCTCACGCGCGCGCACATGCCGGACGTATTCGAAGGCAACCAGGTGACCGGCTCGCTGCGGCCCGAACTCGCGCGCCAATTCGGCCTGCGCGACATTCCGGTCGTGGCGGGCGGGGGCGACAACGCGGCGGGCGCGGTGGGCGTGGGCATCGTACGGCCCGGCGACGCGATGCTTTCGCTCGGCACTTCGGGCGTCTATTTCGCGGTTTCGGACGGCTTTCTCGCCAATCCCGACTCCGCGGTGCACAGCTTCTGTCATGCGTTGCCGCACACGTGGCATCTGATGTCGGTGATGCTCAACGCGGCCAGTTGCCTCGACTTCACGGCGCAGTTGACGGGCTACGAAAGCGTCGCCGCGTTGCTCGCCGATGCGCAAGCGAACGCGAACGCCGGGCGCGATGCGCGCCGGCCGTGGTTCCTGCCGTATCTCAGCGGCGAGCGCACGCCGCACAACAACGTCAACGCGAAGGGCGTGTTCTACGGCATGACCCCGCAGACCTCGCGCGCCGATCTCGCCAACGCCACCCTGGAGGGGGTAGGCTTCGCGCTGCTCGACGGCATGGACGCGCTGCACGCGGCGGGGCTCGTGCCGGACACGATCACCGTAATCGGCGGCGGCTCGCGCAGCGCCTGGTGGACGCAGATGCTCGCCGATATCAGCGGCCGCGCGCTCACGCTGCGCGCGGGCGGCGAGGTAGGTCCGGCGCTCGGCGCCGCGCGCCTCGCGCATCTCGCGATCGAACCGGGCGCGACGCTCGACGAAGTGTGCCCGCAGCCGCCCGTGCTGGCGGTTCGCGAACCCGACACTGCTCGTCACGCGTGGTATCGCGAGGCGCGCCGTCCAACCTTCAACGCGCTGTATCGCGCACTCGAACCGGTTTTCGCAACCGGCGCCTGATTAGCGGCGCCGGCGAGGAAAAAACTGCACGGCCAGTGTAGTCGTGCAGTCGATTGGTAGTCCTACGGTTATACCGCACGCTGTGCCGTTTTGCGTGTGTTCCGCAATTGCATCGGCAACAACCTGAAAACCATCGCCGCGGCGGCGACGCGTTCGCGCGTGCCTGCGTATCGGCATCAAGAGGAGTATGGAGACATGAATTTCACCAAACGTCGTTCGGTTCTGAGTTCGCTCGTGTGCGCAGCCGTGCTCGCGAGCCTGTCACTTGCCGCCCCGCTTGCGCATGCGAGCAAGGATCATCCCGAGATCGGCTTCTGTATCGATGACCTGCGTGTCGAGCGCTGGTCGCGCGACCGCGACTATTTCGTCGCTGCCGCGGAAAAGATGGGTGCGAAGGTGTCGGTACAGTCGGCTGACGCCAGCGAAGAACGCCAGATCTCGCAGATCGAGAACCTCATTTCGCGTGGCGTCGACGTCATCGTGATCGTGCCGTTCAACTCGAAGACGCTCGGCAATGTTGTCGCCGAAGCGAAGAAGGCAGGCATCAAGGTCGTTTCGTATGACCGCCTGATTCTCGACGCCGATATCGACGCGTACATTTCCTTCGACAACGAGAAGGTGGGCGAACTCCAGGCGAAGGGCGTCTACGACGCACAGCCCAAGGGCAACTACTTCCTGCTGGGCGGCGCGCCCACCGACAACAACGCGAAGATGCTGCGTGCAGGACAACTGAAGGTCCTCAAGCCCGCCATCGACCGTGGCGACATCAAGGTGGTCGGCCAGCAGTGGGTGCCGGAGTGGAGCGCTTCGACGGCGCTGCGCATCATGGAAGACGCGCTCACCGCGAACAACAACAAGATCGACGCAGTCGTCGCCTCGAACGACGGCACGGCCGGTGGCGCGATCCAGGCGCTCGCCGCGCAGCATCTCGCGGGCAAGGTGCCGGTCTCGGGCCAGGACGCGGACCTCGCCGCGGTCAAGCGCGTGGTGGCGGGCACGCAGACCATGACGGTCTACAAGCCGCTCAAGCTCATCGCGAGCGAAGCCGCGAAGCTCGCTGTCGATCTCGCGAAGGGCCAGAAGCCCGCGTACAACGCGCAGTACGACAACGGCAAGAAGAAGGTCGATACGGTGCTGTTGCAGCCGACGCTGCTTACGAAGAGCAACGTGGACGTCGTCGTGAAGGACGGCTTCTACACGCAGGCGCAACTGGCAAGCCAGTAACGCTTATGGCCTGACGGCCCGCGCGCGACACGAGTGTGGCCACGAAAGTGGTCACGGATGTGATCACTGCGTCGCGTGCGGGCCATCGCAGCGAGTAACCAGCGTATGACCGAACCCTTGCTGACGATGCGCGGCATCGTCAAGTCCTTTGCGGGCGTGAAAGCGCTCGACGGCATCGACCTCACGGTGCGGCCCGGCGAATGCGTGGGCCTGTGCGGTGAGAACGGCGCCGGCAAATCCACGCTCATGAAAGTGCTCTCGGGCGTGTACCCGCATGGCACCTGGAGCGGCGAGATCCGTTGGGAAGGCGCGCCGCTCGAAGCGCAAAGCGTGCGCGACACCGAACGCGCGGGCATCGTCATCATCCACCAGGAACTGATGCTCGTGCCCGAGCTGTCGGTCGCGGAGAACATCTTTCTCGGCAACGAGATCACGCTCCCGGGCGGCCGCATGAATTACGCGGCGATGTACCAGCGCGCCGACGCATTGCTGCGCGAGCTGAACATCGATGCCATCAACGTGGCGCAGCCGGTGATGAACTACGGCGGCGGCCATCAACAGCTCATCGAGATCGCGAAGGCGCTGAACAAGCGCGCGAAGCTGCTGATTCTCGACGAGCCGTCGTCGTCGCTTACGGCGGCGGAAACGAAGATCCTGCTCGACATCGTGCGCGACCTGAAGCGCCGCGGCGTGGCGTGCGTCTACATCTCGCACAAGCTCGACGAAGTCGAGGCCGTGTGCGACACGGTGAGCGTGATTCGCGACGGCCGTCACGTGGCCACCGAGCCGATGGCGACGCTCACCACCGACCGCATCATTGCGATGATGGTGGGGCGCGAGATCCGCAATCTCTTTCCGCGCGAGCCGCACGATATCGGCGAGGTCGTGTTCGAGGCCCGCAACGTGACCTGCCATGACGTGACGAACCCGCGCCGCAAGCGCGTGGACGACGTCTCGTTCTCGGTGCGTCGCGGAGAGATCCTCGGCGTGGCCGGACTGGTTGGCGCGGGCCGCACGGAAACGATGCAGGCGATCTTCGGTGCGTACGCGGGCGCATGCACGGCGACGGTCCTGCTCGAAGGCAGGCCACTGAAAATCCGCTCGCCGCTCGACGCGATCAAGGCGGGCATCGCCATGGTGCCCGAGGACCGCAAGCGTCACGGCATCGTGCCGCAACTGGGCGTGGGCCACAACATCACGCTCTCGGTGCTGCAGCGCTTTTCCCGGCATGGACGCATCGACACGGCCGCCGAGCTCGATACGATCCGCACGGAGATGCAGCGCCTTTCGGTGCGCGCGGCGAACCCCATGCTGTCGATTGCGAGCCTCTCGGGCGGCAATCAGCAGAAGGCGGTGCTCACCAAGATGCTGCTCACCGACCCGAAGGTGCTGATCCTCGACGAACCGACGCGCGGCGTGGACGTCGGCGCGAAGTACGAGATCTACAAGTTGATCTTCCAGCTGGCCAAACGCGGCGTGGCGATCGTGATGGTGTCGTCCGAGTTGCCCGAAGTGCTGGGCATCAGCGACCGCGTGCTCGTGATCGGCGAGGGCGAGTTGCGCGGCGACTTCGTCAACGACGACCTCACGCAGGAAGACATTCTTGGCGCGGCGATCCAGAGCGTGCGCGCCCAACCCGATACAGCGAGTGCAGTATGACCCCCGACGTCACGACCCAAGGCGCACGCGAAGACCTGCCACAAGGCGGCAACGGCTTCGCCATGCGTTTCCAGCAACTCTTCGCGCGCTACAAGATCCTCGCGCTGCTGCTCGCAGTGGCCGTGATCTGGCTGTTCTTTTCGCTGCTCACGCATGGCGCGTTCGTCACGCCGCGCAACGTGTCGAATTTGCTGCGGCAGATGTCGATCACCGGGATGCTCGCGTGCGGCATGGTGTTCGTCATCATCGCGGGCGAGATCGATCTTTCGGTCGGTTCGCTGCTGGGCCTGCTCGGCGGCGTCGCGGCGATTCTCGACGTGAATCGCGGCTGGCCCATCGGCGTGACCGTGCCGGTGGTGCTCGTGCTTGGCGTGCTCGCCGGACTCTTCAACGGCTGGTGGTCGACGTACCGCCGCGTGCCATCGTTCATCGTGGGGCTCGGCGGCATGCTCGCGTTTCGCGGCGTGCTGCTCGGCATCACGGGCGGCTCGACGATCGCGCCGGTGTCCGATCACTTCGTGTTTCTCGGCCAGGGCTATCTGCCGCGCGTGGCGGGCGACGTGCTGGCGCTCGCGCTCTTCGTGCTGCTCGCCGTGCTCACGGTGCGCCAGCGCGCGAACCGCAGGCGCTATCAGCTGAGCGTCGTGCCGCCCTGGCAAGACGGCATGAAGATCGTCGGCGCGGGCGCGATCCTGCTTGCATTCGTGCTGATGCTCGACAGCTACGGCGGCATTCCGGTGCCCGTCCTGCTGCTGCTCGCGCTGCTCGGTATCTTCACATGGATCGCCACGCAAACCGTGTTCGGCCGCCGTATCTACGCGGTGGGCTCGAACCTCGAGGCGACGCGTCTTTCGGGCGTCAACACGAACCGCGTGAAGCTCGCCATCTTTGCGCTCATGGGCCTCATGTGTGCATTCGCGGGCATCGTCAATACGGCGCGTCTCGCGGCGGGCTCGCCCTCGGCGGGCACGATGGGCGAACTCGACGCGATCGCGGCCTGCTTTATCGGCGGCACGTCGATGCGCGGCGGTTCGGGCACCGTGTACGGCGCGCTGATCGGCGCACTCGTGATGGCGAGCCTCGACAACGGCATGTCGATGCTCGACGTGGACGCGTATTGGCAGATGATTGTGAAGGGCGGCATTCTCGTGCTTGCGGTGTGGATCGACGTGGTGTCGGGCTCGAACCGCCGTTGAGAAACGCGTGACGGACACGATTGCAAACCTGATATCGCTGCGAAAAGGATGACCGTGTTCTCGCATCGCGCGTGACACCGCGACGTATCGCTAGCGGATAACTGCCACGCGCAGTTGCTCTCCTCGTGCGCCCCGGGCGCGCTTTCGGGGCGGGACTCATGTCCCGCCCTTTTTCTTGCCCGTGACCGGTCGGCGGCGTCGCATCGGGCGGCGCATGTTCGACGCGCCGGCAATCGATTCCTGCCACAATCGTTCGCACCTGTGCAGGGCGGCGCACGCACGAGATGTGCGCGAATCATTGCCATCCGCAAGGCCGCCGTCAGCCATGGCACGCCGCCGCAATGCGTTCGCGCGCGTGCTCGCCGATTTGTCGCTTTACCGGTGCAACCGCTGCAACTGCTGCATGCGCTGTCGCGTTGCACCGAATCGTGCCGTGAGGTTGTGCCAGCGTCTTGCCAACTTCGCCGGCGCGATGCCGATCCTACGGAGACAAGCCGACCATGCCCACTCTTTGCGAAATCTGTAATGCCCGGCCTGCAGTCGCACGCGTGACTGTCGTGCAAAACGGGCAGCGCAGGTCCATGTCGATCTGCGACTACGACTACCGTCAGCTGATGCGTCACCAAAGCATGCTCAACCCGTTCGATTCGCTGCTGGGCGGCAGCGGCCTGTCGCGCTTTTTCGGCGGACAAGGCGGCGAGGAAGCGCGCGACGACGAGGAGCACGACTTCGCCGCCGAGGTGCCGCGCGAATCCGTGGACGCGACCGATGCGTTCAGCGAGCAGACGCTCGAAATCCTGCAGCGCGCCGCGGAAAAAGCCCATGAACTGCAGCGCAATGAACTCGATACGGAACACTTGCTGTACGTGCTCGCGGACACCGATGTTTGCGCCGCACTCCTGAAAGAGTTGAAGCTCTCGCCGCAGGACATCAAGGACTATATCGATCAGCATGCGCAAAAGGGTACGGCTTCGCCCGCCGCGTCCATCGACAGGATGACGATTTCGCCGCGCCTGAAAAAAGCGTTTCAGTTCGCGTTTCAGGCATCGCGCGATCTCGGTCACTCGTACGTCGGCCCCGAGCATCTGCTGATCGGTCTCGCCGCGGTGCCCGACAGCATTGCGGGCGCGCTGCTCAAGAAGTACGGCGTGACGCCCGAGGCGTTGCGCCAGAAGGTCGTGAAGGTGGTGGGCAAGGGCGCGGAAGACGGCCGCGTCGATGCGCCTACGGGCACGCCCACGCTCGACAAGTTCGGCCGCGACCTGACGGCCATGGCGCGGCAAGGCAAGCTCGATCCGGTGCTGGGCCGCGCGCAGGAAATCGAGAGCACGATCGAGGTGCTCGCGCGGCGCAAGAAGAACAACCCGGTGCTCATCGGCGAGCCCGGCGTGGGCAAGACTGCCATCGTGGAAGGGCTCGCACAGCGCATCGTCAATGGCGACGTGCCGGAGGTGCTGCGCGGCAAGCGGCTCGTGGAGGTGAACATCAACTCGATGGTCGCGGGCGCGAAGTACCGCGGCGAGTTCGAGGAACGCGCGAAGCAGCTCATTGACGAGGTGAGCGCGAAGCACGACGAGCTGATTCTCTTCATCGACGAGCTGCACACGATCGTCGGCGCGGGACAGGGTGGCGGCGAAGGCGGCCTCGACATTGCCAACGTGCTCAAGCCTGCTCTCGCGCGCGGCGAGTTGAGTCTCATTGGCGCCACGACGCTGAACGAGTATCAAAAGTACATCGAGAAAGACGCGGCGCTCGAACGGCGCTTTCAGCCCGTGCTCGTGCCGGAGCCTACGGTCGAGCAAACCATCGTGATCCTGCGCGGCCTGCGCGACAAGCTCGAAGCCCACCATCAGGTGACCTTCGCCGACGACGCCTTCGTGGCCGCCGCCGAACTGTCGGATCGCTACATCACCTCGCGCTTTTTGCCCGACAAGGCGATCGATCTCATCGATCAGGCGGCGGCGCGCGTGCGCATCGGTTCGACCTCGCGCCCGGCCGAGATGCAGGAACTCGAAGCGGAGATCGCGCAGCTCAAGCGCGAGCAGGACTACGCGGCTTCGCGCAAGCGCTTCGACGAGGCCAAGGGTTTCGAGGAGCGCATCAACGAAAAGCAGGAGAAACTCGAAGCGCTGACCGAGGCGTGGCAGCGCAAGACGGGTTCGGAAACGCTCGAAGTCACGGTGGCGTCGATCGCCGAGGTCGTGTCGCGGCTCACGGGCATTCCGGTCGCGGATCTCACCCAGGAAGAGCGCCAGAAGCTGCTCAAGATGGAGGCGACGCTGCGCGAGCGCGTGGTAGGCCAGGAAGACGCCGTGGTCGCCGTGAGCGACGCCGTGCGCCTTTCGCGCGCGGGACTCGGTCAGCAGAACCGGCCGATCGCGACCTTCCTGTTCCTCGGGCCGACCGGCGTGGGCAAGACCGAACTCGCGAAGGCGCTGGCGGAAACCGTGTTCGGCGACGAGCAGGCCATCATCCGCATCGACATGAGCGAGTACATGGAGCGTCATGCGGTGGCGCGGCTCATCGGCGCGCCGCCGGGCTACGTGGGCTACGACGAGGGCGGCCAGCTTACCGAGCGCGTGCGGCGCCGCCCGTACAGCGTGATTCTGCTCGACGAGATCGAGAAGGCGCACGCCGATGTCTACAACGTGCTGCTGCAAGTGTTCGACGACGGGCGGCTAACCGACGGCAAAGGCCGCGTGGTCGACTTCAGCAACACGATCCTGATCGCCACGAGCAACCTCGGTGCGTCGATCATCATGGACAACCTCGAGCGCCCCGAGAAGTCGCGCCTCGACGAGAAGACGATCCGCGCCGAACTCATGAAGGTGCTCAAGGGCCATTTCCGGCCCGAGTTCCTCAACCGCATCGATGAAATCATCGTGTTTCATGCGCTCTCGCGCGAGAACATCCGCGCGATCGTGCAGATCCAGCTCGAACGCGTCACGCGCACGGCGGCCGCGCAGGGCATCACGCTCCTGATGGGCGAGACGCTCGTCGATCATCTCGTGGAGGCCGGCTATCAGCCCGAGTTCGGTGCGCGCGAACTCAAGCGGCAGATTCGCCAGGAGGTGGAAACGCGGCTTGCCAAAGAGATACTCGGCGACGCGCTGCAGTCCGGCGATACCGTCGAGATCGGCTACGACAAGACGAACGGCGAAGTCACGATCAGCAAGGTCGCCGTGGCGCCCGACGTGAAGGAGAGCAAGCCGGCGAAGAAGGCGAAGAAAACGGCGGCGGCGCCGGTCGACGAAATCGCGGACGAAATTGCCGCCGACGACATGGAGGGCGACCCACCGCCGCCTTCGAAGAAGAGCGTCAAGGGCGGCGGCAAGCCGAAGCCTGCCTGAGCGCGTGGAGCAACGGCTGGCGCACCGCAACGTGCGCCAGCTTTTTTCAGCGTGAGTAATAATCAGGAGTTCGGATCAACTGGCGGCGATGCGCCACCACGTGGGTAGCAGCGCACGCACGCCGGGCTGCGCGAAGCGGTCGTCCAGCAGGTGCACGACGCCGCGATCATGCTCGCTTCGGATCACGCGTCCGGCGGCCTGCACGACCTTGCGCAGGCCCGGAATCAGGTAGGTATAGTCGAAGCCGTCGCCGTAGAGCGCATCCATGCGTGCGCGCATCGCCTCGTTCACGGCGTTCACCTGCGGCATGCCGAGCGTCGCGATGAAGGTGCCGATGAGGCGCGTACCCGGCAGATCGATGCCTTCGCCGAAAGCGCCGCCCAGCACCGCGAAACCGATGCCGCGGCCGCCTTCCACGAAGCGTGCGACGAAAGCCTGCTGGCCCGCCTCGTCCATGCTGCGCGACTGGAGCCAGATGTCCACCTCCGCATGACGCGCCGCGAACGCGTCGGCGGCTTGCTGCAGATAGTCGTAGCTGCTGAAAAAGCACAGATAATTGCCGGGGCGTTCGGCATATTGCGCGGCCACGCGCTCAACCAGCGCTTCGAGCGAACGTTCGCGGTCCTTATAACGTGTCGAGATATGGCGGGCGATGTGGACGTCGAGCTGCTCGGCGCGAAATGGCGTGTCGATGTCGATGCTCACCGTGTTGGCAGGCAGGCCGAGCATGTCGCAGTAGTAATGCGTGGGCGAGAGCGTTGCCGAAAAAAGCGTGATGCTGTGTGCCGTGGCAATGCGCGCTCGCAAGGCATCCGCTGGCACGATGTTGCGGATCGCGATCGTCGAACGCGGGCGGCGTGCGCTTTGATGCGCCAGTGGGGTGACGTCGAAGAGCGAATGCGCATCGAAGCGTTCGGCAATGCGCGTGAAGTGCAGGGCGTCGAAATAGAAGCGCTCGAGTTCGGGGTCGCGCACGAGCGCGGGTTCGGCGAGCTGGTCGCCGATCGCCCCGATCACGTCGCCAAGCGCGGCGACGAGGCCTGCGGGCAAGGTGTCGCTTGCGTGCCAGGCGCCAGGCTGCACGGCGTTTTGTGCGTTCCAGTGTTTCTGCAGGCGCGCGAGCGCGCGCTTTAGCGGTGCGCTTGCGCCGCGGCGCACGGCGTCGATGCGCGTTTGCACGAGTTCCGCCGAATACATCGCGCGGGCGCGCTCGGGGAGGTTGTGTGCCTCGTCCACGAGCAGGCTCGCGCGCCACTGGTTGTGCGCGGCAAGCATGAACAGCATGGCGCTCGTGTCGAACCAGTAGTGATAGTCGCCGACGATCACGTCGCTCCAGCGCGCGAGTTCCTGGCCAAGGTAGTAGGGGCATACGGCATGCTCGCTCGCGACCTCGCGCAGTGCTGCGCGATCGAGCCGCACGCGTTCGAGCGCTGCGGCACGCGCGGCCGGCAGACGGTCGTAAAAGCCGCGTGCGAGCGGGCACGATTCGCCATGGCAGGCCGCCTCGGGATGCTCGCAGGACTTTTCGCGGGCAACGAGTTCGAGCACGCGCACGGGCACCTTCGTTCGTTGCGCATTGGCGTTGGCTTCCGCTTGTGCGCTCGTGAGCCTGGCAAGCGCGTCGAGCGCCAACTGACGCCCTGAACTTTTCGCGCTCAGAAACACGACCTTGTCAATCGCTGCGCGCGGGCAAGCCTTCAACTGCGCAAAGAGTGTGCCGATGGTCTTGCCGATGCCGGTGGGCGCCTGAGCGAGCAGACAGCGCCCCTGTGTCGCCGCGCGCCAGACGGCTTCGGCAAGATCGCGCTGGCCGTGCCGAAACTGCGGATGCGGCAGGCGCAGCGCGGCGAGCGCGGCGTCGCGCGCGGCGCGGTGGGCGCTTTCCTGCCCGGCCCAGGCGACGAAGCGGCGGCATTGCGTTTCGAACGCGGCGCGCAATGCCGCCGCGCTCGCAGGCTGGACGAGCGCCGTCTCGCGGCCCGAACCGATGTCGTAGTACACGAGCGCGAGTTCGAGTGCATCGAGGCCGAGTTTTTCGCACAGGAGCGCGCCGTAGACGCGCAACTGCGCCCAGTGCAACGCGCGCTGGTTCTCGCGCATCGCTTCGAGGTCGCCGCGATAGGTCTTGAACTCTTCGAGCCTGCGGCGCGCGGGGTCGTAGCCGTCGGCGCGTCCGCGCACGGTCAGCGATCCGAACGTGCCGGAAAGCGCGATCTCGGTCTCGTAGCCGGGCGGCCGGCGTGCGGCGATGGCCGCGTGGCCGGCGCGGCCGTCGCTTGCGTCGGGCGAGGGCGTGAAGCGCAAGTCGAGGTCGCCGCGCTTCGCGGTGAACTCGCACAGCGTGCGCACGGCGACGGTGTAGCTCATAACGAGCGCGGCGCCTGGGCGGCGCTGTCGCTGGTTTCCTCGGCTTCGCCGGGAAGGTTGGGCCAGCGCACCTTCAACACGGAAACCGGCATGCGGTGTTGCACGCAATAGGCAAGCCAACGGCGCTGGTTGTCCTGCAGGCGGTCGCCGGGGCCTTTTACCTCGATCAGTTCGTAGCGATGCTCGTGCGGCCAGAAGCGCACGAGATCCGGCAGGCCCGAACGGTTCGCAACGGGTTCGCGCAGCAGGCGCTCGAACCACAGGCGCAGATGCGCGGCGGGGAAGCAGTCGAGGGCGAGCACGAGCAACTCGTCGCTCAATGCGGGCCATGCGACGAACGGCGACTGGGTGCCGGCCTTTTGCGCATAGCGCCGCAGAATCGAGTCGCGGTAGGCGTGCGTTTCGAGTTCGGCGAGGCATGTTTCGAACTGCGAAGCACGGCGCGCGACGAAGTCGGCGGCGTGCAGGTCGGCGGGGCCGCGCTGGAACGGATGGAAGAACGCGCCTGGCAGCGGCGCGAACAGCGCGGGCCAGCAGAGCAGGCCGAAGAGCGCGTTGATCAGCGTGTTCTCGACATAGAACACAGGCGCTTGCGGCGTGGCGAGTGCGATGCGCGCGGCTTCCTCGACGCGCAGCACCCCAGGTGCCGCGGGCAGCGTGAGTTCGAGCTGCGCGAACCCGCGCCCGGCGCTCGTCTTCGAGTTCGCCCGCGTGCGTGCGAGACGCCCGAGCGTGCGTGCCGCGCGCTGCGCCTGCTCTTCGTTTTCGGGCGCATCGGCAATGGTCCGCGCGAGCGCCAGCGCTTCCTCGCGGCGGTTCAGTTGTTCGAGCACGCGCACGCGGCGGTAGCGCGATTCAGGATGGCCGCAGTCGAGATAAGCGCGCCACGCGAGTTCCGGTTTGCCCGCGCGTTCGGCGGCGAGCCCCGCGGCGTGACGCAGTTTGTCGTGGCGCGCGCGCAGCCACGCGTTGCCGTGCGTGCACGGGGCCAGCGCGTCGAGCGTGTCGAGTGTCGCGGCGATGGCGGCGGCAGCGGCAGCGTCGAACTCCTGGTCCCGGGTTGCGCTTTCGAGTTCGTCGCGGCAATCGCGCAGCGCCAGATACGCGTCGATATCTTCGCGCCGCTGGAACGCGCGCGAGGCTCGATCGAAGGGCACGCTTTCGTAGCGAAAGACGCCGAGGTCGGCAAGCACGAACTCCGACCAGTCCTGATGCAGGTTACCGAAGAACATGAGGCGCAGGCGCTCGCAGAGCGGGGCGCTCGCGAACAGCAGCACGGTGTCGGGCGAGGCCGGGAACCAGGCATGCCAGTCGCGCGGCTCGGGCGCGGCGGCGTAATGTGCGTCGAGCGCCTCGAGCGTTGCCGCGCGCGTGGCGCGCGGTTCGAGCGCAACGCCAAGGCGCGCGGCGAGCGCCTGCAGTTCCGCTTTCGTGACCAGCGCGGCGAGCGCGGCGAGATCGAGCGCGGGCGTGCCGTCGAGCCAGCCCGCCGCGACGAGCGGGGCTGCCGCCGCGCGCGGGCAGCCGATCTCGTCGTACGCGAGACGGCTCACGCGGAAATGGGGTCCCTTGCGCATCAGCATGCGCACGAAGAGCGCGCGCGACGCCTGCGGCATCCGGGCGAAACCGTCGGCGAAGCCGCGCTCGGCGTCGTCGAGCAGGTCGGCGCAGCGCGTGTCGAGCCACGCCAGCGCACGCTCGAAGTTCGCGAGGTAGTAGAACGGATCGGGAGAATCGGGGAGCACGCCGGGCACTGTACGGATATACAGCGGCGATGATAGCAGGGTCGCGCGGGGGCGCGAGCGCCGTAAGGGATTCCCCGCCCCGTACGCTACAATTGCCGCAGCCTGAAAATCGGATGAGCGATGAACAAACGTAACGCATGCTTCGCTGGCCTCGCGGCCGCCGTCACCCTGCTCGCGGGATGCGCGGCGCAGTACCGCAATACCAGCGCCTGCGAAGAGGCAATGCGTAACCGCCTTGCCGGGACGACGCTCGGCGACCTGAAAGTCACGCATAGCGCGACGACCTATCGCGGCGCGCGCGTGGTGATCGAAGGGCGACTCGAGAACGGCGCGGCGTCGGCCGCCGCGGCTGCCTCGGTTCCATCTGCCTCGGCGGCATCGGCGGCATCGGCCGCGTCGTCGGCGGCGCCCGCTGCGGCGCAAAGCGCCGACGAGGCGCCCACGGTCACGGCGCCGACGGTGCAGGCGGCTGCGCTGCCCGGCACGATTTCGGTTCCTACCGCTCCGGTTGCCCAAGGCGGCGCGCCGGGGGGCCAGCCGACCACGCCGGTCGCGGCGCTGATCGCGAAGCTTGGCATCAAGAAAGCTGTGGTCACGCCGGCGGCCGCGGAGTGCACCTTCAACGAGTCGGGTCTCGCGACGTTCCGCTGGCTCGCGCCGCCGAAGCTCGCGAAGACCACGCCCGACCCGAACGCCGGGAACGACTGACGCGAAGAATGGCCCGCTGCCTGCAGGCGTGACCGGCGGGGCGCATTGATCCAGAAGGAAAATGGCGGCGAGGCAGGGAGTTTGCCGGGTCGGATCGAATGTAGAGGAAAGTTGCCGCGCGGCCGGTTTGGGGAGTCGCGACCGCGGTCTGGCACGCGTCGGCGCGCCGGATGGCGGGACTGGATCGAGGGCCACCCCGCGGTTTTTGCACAGCGGGCCGCCGGACCGGTAAAATGTCTGGTTGATCCACGGAAACTGGCCGTGGCGTAGCCGAAGGGATTACCCGAACATGAGTGATTTTCATCAACGTCTTGCCGCACGCGCACTCGCGCTTCTGATGGCGGGCGGGCTGGTCGCCGGCTGCAGCGCGCCGACGCCAGGCAAGATTGATTACCGTAGTGACGCCAAGGCGAAGCAGTCGTCGCTCGCCGTGCCGCCGAACATGCTCGACGAAGCGTCCGACCAGCGCTCGCTGGCGCCACAGGGCGGGGAGACCTCGTTGTCCTCGCTCAAACAGACCCAGGCCGCCGCGCCGCAGTCCGACGAGACCCAGGTGGTTCCGCAGGTACCGGGCATGCATATCCAGCGTGACGGCACGGAAAGCTGGCTCGTCATCGACAGCCGCACGCCCGACCAGGTCTGGGCGCAAGTGCGCCGCTTCTGGCAGGAACAAGGCTTCCTGCTCGTGGTGGACCAGCGCGACAAGGGCGTGATGGAAACGGACTGGAACGAAACCCATCCGAAGATCAGCGACGGCCTCATCCGCAACACGCTCTCATGGGCCACGGGCAACTCGTACGTGACCGCCGAGCGCAACAAGTACCGCACGCGCCTCGAAACGTCGCCCAGCGGCGGCACCTATGTGTTCATCAGCCAGAAGGGTCTGAGCGAACAGCTCTCGGGCACCAACAACGACACCAGCAAGTGGGTGCCGAAGCCCAACGATCCCGCGCTCGAAGCCGAGTACCTCAAGCGCCTCATGATGACGCTCGCGAACGCGAAGCCGGGCGTGCCCGACGCGCAGATCGCGGCCGAAGCCGACGCCAAGGCCAACAGCAAGGGCGACGCGAAGTCGAAGGGTCCGGACGCCGCTGCAGCCGCCATGGCCGCGCAGAATGTCGCGGCCGTGGGCCAGCAATCGGGCAGCGGCTCGTCGAACGCGCAGGGCACGTCGGGCCAGTACAGTTCGACGGAACTCACGCTCGGCGAGCCGTACGACCGCGCATGGGTGCGCGTGGGCATCGCGCTCGACCGCGCCAACTTCACGGTGGACGATCGCGACCGCACGAAGGGCATTTACTACGTGCGCTACGTCGATCCGAAGGACCACAGCTCGGACGAACAGGGCTTCTGGAACCAGATCTTCCACGGCCGCAAGGAAAAGACCGCGAAGCAGTACAAGCTGAACGTGCGCGCCGTGACCGACAACCAGACGCGCGTCGCGATCGTGGACGACAGCGGCCAGATCGACGCGTCGCGCCCGGCACAGGAGATCATGAGCCTCGTGGTCGACGAACTGCACTAAGCATTGCGCCGCATTTTGCCTGAGCCGGCATCGGCCGGACTCGTTGGCGGAATGCCGTAAAAGAAAAACCCGCCTGCGTTTCGCAGGCGGGTTTTTTCATGCACGCGCACGTCGTACGTCGTACTCAGTGCGGAATCATCCAGGTGAGCACGTTCTGCTGCAGCCACACGAGGATGCCGAGCAGCACAGTCAACAGGATCGAGTGCTTGAACGTCTTCGCGAACACATGGCCTTCCTTGCCCTTGAGGTCCGTGGTCGCGACGCCCGTCGCGATGTTCTGCGGCGAGATCATCTTGCCCATCACGCCGCCCGACGAGTTGGTCGCCGCCATCAGGATGGGATTGAGGTTGAGCTGTTTCGCGGCCACCACCTGCAGGTTGCCGAACAGCGCATTGCCCGAGGTGTCGCTGCCCGAGAGGAACACGGCGACCCAGCCGAGGAAGGCCGAAACGAGCGGGAAGAACGCGCCGACCGAAGACACGCCAAGGCCCAGCGTATAGGTGAGCCCCGAGTAGTTCATGAGGAACGCGAGCCCGACGATGGTCGCGACCGTGAGGATGGCGATGCGCGTCTGCACCCAGGTATCGACGATCGCGACGCCGAAATCGGCGGGCTTCAGGCGCACGACGAACGCGGTGATGATCGCCGCGACGAGAATCGCCGTGCCGGTGGCGAGCGGCTGGAAGTCCCAGATCGCGCCATAGGCCGTGTTGTAGAGCGTGATGTAGACGGCCTTGTCGAGGCCCGGCCACGGCACTTTCACCTCGCCGATCGTGAAGACCTTTGCGAGGGTCCAGATGATCACGACGGCCGCGACGATGATCCACGGATACCAGCCCTGCGCGCCCGTCACGGCGCCGCGCGTTTCGTTTGCGCGATCGACCTTGATGGTGAAGCGCGGATCGGGTGCGGGCTTCCACACGCGCAGGAACAGGATGGTGAGGATCAGCGAGACGAGCGACGAGAGCACGTCGGTGAGGCTGTAGTTGATGAAGTTGGCGGTGACGAACTGCGTGAGGGCGAAGCTGCCGCCCGAGACGAGCAGCACCGGCCAGATGCGCAGCATGCCGCCCACGCCCGCGTAGATCGCGATGACATAGAACGGCAGCAGCAACGCGAAGAACGGCAACTGGCGGCCGACCATCTGGCCGAGCAGATCGGAGGGCAGGTGCGTGACTGCGCCGAGCACGGTGATCGGCACGCCGAGCGCGCCGAAGGCCACGGGTGCCGTGTTGAAGATGAGCGTGAAGGTCAGGGCTTCGAGCGTCGGAAAGCCGAGCATGATGAGCAGCGAGCTCGTGATGGCGATAGGCGTGCCGAAACCGGAAATCCCTTCGAACAGCGCGCCGAACGAGAAGCCGACCACGACGAGCACGATGCGCCGGTCGTTGGGCAGATTGTCGAGCAGCCACATGCGAAACGCCGCGAAACGGCCCGAGCGCAGCGCGATGTTGTAGAGCAGGATCGCCGTGACGACAATCCACATCACCGGCCAGAGTGCGAACACCACGCCCGCGAGCACCGAGCTGATCGCAAGATTGACCGGAAACTGCCAGCCGGCGATCGCGACGGCGAGGCCGACCACGAGCCCCGCGAGCGAGGCCTGCCATGCGGGCCGCCGTGCCCAGCCGAGGAGGGCGAGCACGGTGAGAATGGGCAGCACGGCGACCAGAAACGAAAACAGCAGCGAATTGCCAATGGGGGTCAACAGCTGGTGGAACATCACGTCTCCTTTATGCTGGTTCGTTATTGGCGCGGCAGTGCGGCAGCGTGCGCCGGGGCGCGTCGTCGGCTGTGGAGTTCGGTGCGTGGCCAGGCGGCCGAGTTAAGGCGGTGCTTCAATCCCCGCTAGCCCACTTGGAGGATAGATAACGACACGGGAGCGTCAAGGAGGGAAAGTACGGTCCGGCACCGTTTTGTGGCGCATTTTGCGGTGCGGCTCCAGGCGCGAACGTCAGTGATGCCAGTGCCCTCCGCCGCCGCCCCAGTAGCCGAAGCCGAACGAGACGGCGGGCGCGCCCCAGCCCCAGCCGTACGCGGGGTAAGGGTAGTAAGCGGGGTAAGCCGCGGGATAAGCGGGATAGGCCGGCCACGCAGGAACGGCGATCGCAACGGGCGGCGAGGGATAGAGCGGTCCCGGATACTGCGCGTCGGGCACGGCGGCTGGAGCCGGGTTCGGCGCCGTTTGCGCGACGATGGTCTCATGCTGCGTGGCCGCGACGGGCACGGTGCCGTAGTAGTAGGGCGGGTAGCCGTAGGGGGCGTAGTAATAGCAGCCGGAAAGCGCGGGCAGCGCGCTCGTGGCGGCGATCACAAGCACAGACGGACGTTTCATGGCGGGCTCCGCGAGTGGCGAACGGCCGCGCAGGATCTTCGCCTTCAGGCCCGGGCCGTCTGATCGTGTGAGCTTACGCCGTACGAACACGCTTTGCGTTGCGCATCGCTTACCGAATATTTCGCCTGGCAGCGCGGCCGCGTCGGTGTCGACCCCAAGCAAACGCGGCGCAGCCCGTGAGGGTCTGCGCCGCGCATCCTTCCCTGATGCACGCCTTGAATGGCGTGTTGCCTGTCGTGTCGTTTCTGTTCTGTGCCGTCGCCTCGATCGTGCCGCCCGTCGTGCAGCCGCATCGTCGATTCGTCCTGGCGCTAACGCCTGTTTGCTACTTACTTGCCAACCTGATTGCCGATCACGCCACCCACCGCCGCGCCGCCCACGGTGGAAAGCGCATTGCCGCCGATCGCCGCGCCGGCCACGCCGCCCACGCCCGCGCCAATCACCGTATCGCGGTCGCGTCTCGACATGTTGTCGCAAGCGCCAAGACTGCCCAGCACGGCGACGAGTGTCGTCACCGTGAGCAACGTGCGTGCACGTTTGAGCGTATTCATTTTTCGACTCCCCACGCATGATGCGTTCGAGTGAGCGGTGCGGCGCGCGCTGGCACGCACGCTGCGCCTTCGATACCCTCATCCTAGCCACGCCACCCGTATCCGGGTGTGTGCGCTTGTCAGAGAGTTGTGGGAGTCGTTAGTAAATGTTTCGGCGGACGGCGAGCGCCCGCCGGGGCGTGGTCAGCCCTGGGTCAACCCGAAGTCGGCGCTTACTGGCGCTGATAGATCTCGGCGCCCTGCTTGATGAACTCGACCGCCTTCACTTCCATGCCCTTCCTGAGCGCCTCGTCGTCGCTCACGCCTTGCTTCGCGGCGAAGTCGCGTACGTCCTGGGTGATCTTCATCGAGCAGAAGTGCGGGCCGCACATCGAGCAGAAGTGCGCGACCTTGGCCGAGTCCTTGGGCAACGTTTCGTCGTGGAATTCGCGCGCCTTGTCCGGATCGAGGCCGAGGTTGAACTGGTCTTCCCAGCGGAACTCGAAGCGCGCCTTCGACAAGGCGTTGTCGCGCACCTGCGCGCCCGGATGGCCCTTCGCGAGATCGGCCGCATGCGCCGCGAGCTTGTACGTGATGATGCCTTCCTTCACGTCGTCCTTGTTCGGCAGGCCCAGGTGTTCCTTCGGCGTGACGTAGCAGAGCATGGCCGTGCCGAACCAGCCGATCATCGCGGCGCCGATGCCCGAAGTGATGTGGTCGTAGCCCGGCGCGATGTCGGTGGTGAGCGGCCCGAGCGTGTAGAAGGGCGCTTCCTTGCACCAGTCGAGCTGGAGATCCATGTTCTCCTTGATGAGCTGCATCGGCACGTGGCCCGGACCTTCGATCATCACCTGCACGTCGTGCTTCCATGCGATTTGCGTGAGCTCGCCAAGCGTCTTCAGCTCGCCGAGCTGCGCTTCGTCATTGGCGTCGTAGATCGAGCCGGGACGCAGGCCGTCGCCGAGCGAGAAGCTCACGTCGTATGCCTTCATGATTTCGCAGATCTCTTCGAAATGCTCGTAAATGAAGGATTCCTTGTGATGTGCGAGGCACCACTTGGCCATGATCGACCCGCCGCGCGAGACGATGCCCGTCATGCGGTTCGCGGTGAGCGGCACGTATTGCAGGCGCACGCCCGCGTGAATCGTGAAGTAGTCCACGCCTTGCTCGGCCTGCTCGATGAGCGTGTCGCGGAACATTTCCCACGTGAGGTCTTCGGCCTTGCCGTTGACCTTTTCGAGCGCCTGGTAGATCGGCACCGTGCCGATCGGCACCGGCGAGTTGCGGATGATCCACTCGCGTGTTTCGTGAATGTGCTTGCCGGTCGAGAGGTCCATGACCGTGTCGCCGCCCCAGCGGATCGCCCACGTCATCTTGTCGACTTCCTCGCCGATCGACGAGGTGACCGCCGAATTGCCGATATTCGCGTTGATCTTCACGAGGAAGTTGCGGCCGATGATCATCGGCTCGCTTTCCGGGTGGTTGATGTTCGCGGGAATGATCGCGCGGCCGCGCGCGATTTCGTCACGCACGAACTCGGGCGTGATTTCCTTGAGCGCGTTCTCGCCGAAGGCGGCCGCGCCGAACGCCTGGCCCGGATGCTGGCGGCCCATCATCGCGGCGAGCTTCGCGCCGTTCGGGCCGCTGGCCTTGAGGCTTTCCAGATATTCGGCGCGGCGCTGGTTTTCGCGAATCGCGATGTATTCCATCTCCGGCGTGATGATGCCCTGGCGCGCGTAGTGCATCTGCGTGACGTTCTTGCCTGTCTTCGCGCGGCGCGGCGTCCGGTGCAGGCCGGGGAAGCGCAGCTCGGCCGTCGTGGGGTCGGCGGCGCGCTCGCGGCCGTATTCGGAGGAGAGGCCCGGCAGCGCTTCGGTGTCGCCGCGCGCCTCGATCCAGCCCTGACGCAGCGCAGGCAGGCCCGCGCGAATGTCGATCTTCGCTTCAGGGTCGGTGTACGGACCTGAGGTGTCGTAGACATAGATCGGCGGATTCTTCTCGCCGCCGAAGCCCGTGGGCGTATCCGCCTGCGTGATCTCGCGCATCGGCACGCGGATATCGGGCTGCGAACCGGTCACGTAGATCTTGCGGGAATTGGGCAGCGGCGCGATCGCGGCTTCGTCGACGTGCGCGTTGGCGGAAATGAACTTCGGATTCGCGTTCATGCGTCTGTCTCTCCATGCAATGCAAAGTGGGAACGGCGGCTTAGCAGGAGACGAGACGGAACGTGGACGGACTTCGCTGTGTGATGTGAGGCGGTAAGCGATGTAGCGAAGTCCGGACGCTTCCCTGCGCTGGCATTATCCAGATCAGGTTCAAAGGGTATTTCTCACCCGCGAAATACGCTGCACGACTTTCGTTCGATGCGGCGCATGACGCAGGACCCCCGCGTAAGCAAGGCCAAACGATACACCGCGCTGCGACGATCTGGCAAGTGCCATCTCGCGTGCAATGTGCCAGGCGCGGCATGTTGGGTATGCGGAACTTACAGCGTGAAATCCTTCGAGGCTTCCGGCTGAAACAGGATGCGTTCGATCTTCAGGGTCTCGACCGCGCCGCCCGGCGTCGTGAAGCGCACGGCGTTGCCGCGCTTCGCGCCGAGGAGCGCGAGACCCGCGGGCGAGAATACGTTCAGGCGCCCGGCGTCGACGTTCGCCTCGTGCGGATAGACGACGGTGTACGTGAGGGCTTCGCCATTGCGCTGGTCCACGAGTGTGACCTGCGAGTTCATCGTCACGACGTTGGCGGCCATGTCGCGCGGCTCCACGATCACGGCGTGGTCGAGCAGTTCATCGAGCATGGCCTGGCGTTCGGGCGCCGCGCCGGGTTCCGCGGCGCATTTTTCGAGACGGGCAACGTCGAGTTCGGTGAAGTAGCGGATTTTCTTCGACATGGCGGGAGCGGCGAGTATGAAATCCAGTTGATGAAAGTAAAACGAAAGGTTATGTCATGCTAGCATGAACTCGCCAGCGCCACGCGACGCGGCCACTGCCCGTCGCCAGGGTGCGCGACCGGCCGTGCTGGCTGGCGTCGCCCGCGCTGTGACGCGCACGCAACGAATCGCTGCGCATAAAGCATCCTGAAAGCATCCGCAACGGTCGGCGTTGTTGCATAATGCGGTTCGCCCGTCCCGGGTGTCCTTCGTACTCCGTCTTTTTTCGCGTTCTTGCGCATCTGCACCATGCCGTCGAGCTTCACCCGTCCCGCCGTCTTGCCGCCGGGGCGCCCGCGGTCCTGCCTTTCATACGCCGCGGTGAAATGACGATGCCGCCTCGTTTGCCTTCCCGCGTGAGCACGCAATCTTTTCTCACTGGCGCCCGGCAGGCCGCAGCCGCGCTTTGGCGTGTCGCGCGCGCCGTGCGACTGCCGCAATCGCGCACCGGGCGCGTCGCGCTTTCACTCGCCGTCGTCTACTTCGTCTGGGGCTCGACGTATCTCGGCGTGAAGGTCGCGCTCGATTCGTTCCCGCCGCTGCTGCTTTCCGGCTTGCGCAATCTGCTCGCCGGGATTGGCCTGTTCGTCTTCGCCATGCGCCGGCGGCCCGCCATGCCTACGCTCCTCCAGGTGCGCAATGCGGGCGTGGTGGGCACGCTGCTCGTGGGCCTGTCGAGCGGCATGCTCGCCTACGGCATGCGTACCGTGGGCACCGGCAAGGCGGCCGTGATGGTCGCCACCGTGCCGCTGTTCGCGACCGTGATCTCGGCGGTCAGCGGGCGGCGCGTGGCGCGGGCCGAATGGGCCGCAGTCGCGCTCGGCCTCGTTGGCATCGCCATCCTGAGCCATGGCGGGGCCGCGTCCGGCTCGGCGGGCGGCAGCCTCGCGATTCTGTGCGGCGCGTTCTTCTGGGCAATCGGCGCGCATCTGGCGGGCAAGCTCGCGTTGCCGACCGATCTCTTCATCGCGACGGCGCTGCAGATCGGCCTCGGCGGCGCCATCTCGACCGCGCTCGCGTGGATCAGCGGAGAACGCATGGGCGAGCTGCATTTCCTGCCGCTGCTGGCGTTTGTCTACCTGCTTTTCATCGGCACGATGGCGGCCTATGTCGCCTACGGCTACCTGATCCGCCATACCAGCCCGCTCCTTGCGAGCAGCTGCATGTATGTGAATCCCGTTGTTGCCGTCGCGCTCGGCGCGCTGCTGCTCGGCGAGCCGGTTACGAGCGCGACCGTTGTCGCGACCGTGCTGATTCTCGGCAGCGTGGGTTTGTCGTTCCTGTTCGACGACCGACGCCGCACTTCCTGAGCTCGTCCCGACTTCGCGAAGCACCTCGCATCGTCGCGCCGCGTGGCGCGCGCGGCCGCTGCGCATGTGACGTGCGCAACGGCCGCGTCTTCATCGTTTACCGGTGATCGATGCGGGCAGCCACTTGCGGGCTACCCGCACGCGTTAGCCCGCATTCCGGTGCCTTTACCGTCTGCCAGACACTATTTCGCCTTTTCCGCTGAGTTCGTGAGGGCGTGGCCGCCTGCGGAAACGTCCTCGCCGGCACCCGCCATCGTATTGCACGCCGAGAGCGCTGCCAGCGAAGCGGTAACGAGAAAGAGGGCAATCAGGCGTTTCATGAGGAAGTCCTCCACGGTGACAGGGAGACGACTCATCAGCATGTTGCGTGCCCGGTCGTTTGTGCCGCCAGGTGCCGGCGTGGGCGCGGGCGCCGGGTCCACTGCTTGCGCCAGTGCCGATGCAGCGCGACATGGCGCAGCACTTCCGCCCTAAAAAAGCATGTTCGAAGGAGAGTCAGATGTCGAAGACACACGCTTCGTTTGAGTTCGATCTCAAGCGCGTGCGCGATGAGGCGCGCCGCAATCTCGACCACGGGCCGGTCACGCCGGACTACCCCGCGAATCGCCAGACCGTGCTCAAGCTGCTCAACGATTCGCTCGCCACGGAACTCGTGTGCGTGCTGCGCTACAAGCGGCACCATTACATGGCGAAGGGCATCGAGTCCGAGTCGGTGGCGGCCGAGTTTCTCCAGCACGCGGCCGAGGAACAGCAGCACGCCGACATGCTGGCGGCCCGCATCGTGCAGCTGGGCGGCGAGCCCGACTTCTCGCCGGCGACGCTGTTAGAGCGCTCGCACTCGGAATACAAGGAGGGGGCGGACCTGAAGGACATGATCCGCGAGAATCTGATCGCGGAGCGCATCGCGATCGAAAGCTATCGCGCGATCATCAATTATCTCGGCCACGACGACACCACTACCCGACGCATCTTCGAGCAGATCCTCGCGACGGAGGAGGAGCATGCCGACGATATGACGGACTTGCTCTATACGCGCAAGTAGCGCCTGCCGCCAGCGCTCAGGAAGAAGTCTGCGCGCCCGTGCCCATGCGCGGGCGCGTTGCATGGTGAATCCAGCCGGCGAGCGCCGTGAACGCGATGCCCGCCGCGCACACGCCGATCCAGCCGAATGCGTGCCAGGCGGTCGCGCCCACGGCAGAACCGGTTGCGCCGCCAATGAAGTAGCAGACCATGTACACCGTATTCACGCGGCTGCGCGCCTCGGGGCGCAGCGCGTAGATACGCGACTGATTCGAGATCTGCGCGGCCTGCACGCCCACGTCGAGCACGATCACGCCGATCACGAGGCCGATCAGGCTCTTGCCCGATAACGCGAAGATGACGAACGCGAGCGCCATCAGCACGATCGACATCGTGATGACCGCGCGCGGCCCGCGCTTGTCGGCGGAGCGCCCCGCCATCGGCGCGGCCAGCGCGCCCGCCGCGCCGACGATGCCGAACAGGCCCGCCGCCTGCGGCCCGAGATGGAACGGCTCGCCCGCGAGCAGCAGCGTGAGCACCGGCCAGAAAAGGCTGAACGCGGCGAAGAGGCAAGCGCCCGTCGCCGACGCTTCCCGCAGTCCGGGCAGTTCCACCACGAGATGCCACATCGAGGCGAGCAGCTTGCCGTAGCCGAGCTCCGAGGTCGGCTGGCTCTTCGGCAGCTTCTTTATGATGACGAGCGCGAGCACGAGCAGCGCGACGATCGACGCCCCGAATACGGCGCGCCAGCCGAAGTACTGGCCGACGAATCCGGCTGCCGTGCGCGCGAGCAGGATGCCGAGCAAGAGGCCGCTCATGACCGTGCCCACAGCGTGGCCGCGTGCCTCGGGCGGCGCGAGTTCCGCGGAAAACGGCACGGCCTGCTGCGCGATGGTGGCGAGGATGCCGATCGCGAGGCTCGCGCCGACCAGCACGGCAAGCGATGGCGCGGTGGCCGCGACGAGCAGCGCGACGCACAGGCCGGCGGTTTGCAGCAGGATGATGCGGCGGCGGTCGTAGCGGTCGCCGAGCGGCGCGAGCAGCAGCATGCCGGCTGCGTAGCCGAGCTGGGTGCCGGCCGGCACGGCGCCGATCCACGCGGCGCCCGCCGGGAAACTCTGGCGGAAATCGTCGAGCAGCGGCTGGTTGAAATAGATATTCGCGACCGTGATGCCCGCGATAGTCGCGAGCAGGAGCAACAGGCCGCGCAGCGACTGGCTTGCGCCAGCGGTTGCGGAATCAGGTGTGGACATGTGCGGATGCGGGCGGCGCCCGGCGATACGGAAGGCAGGCTTCGAGCGTGCCGATCATACCGGAGCGCGCGCAATCGCGCTGGCGGCGCTCAAGCGCGCCGCCAGTTGCGCACTCAGGCGCGCACTCAGGCGATCAGCTCGCCCGAGGGCTCGTGGAACGGATACGGGCCGTCGAATGTGTCCACGTAGCCGTGATGCGTGACGATCCCGCCCTGCGCATCGTAGCGATGCAGGGCGAAGGCGGGCGGCTCGAGCGTGAAGGTGGAGGGCGCATCGGGCGCGAGGTCGAGCGTGACCTGGTGGGCCGGTGCGGGCACGGCCGCAGCGATCGTGCCGCCGAAGCGCACAAACATGGGCCGGTGCACGTGGCCGCACAGCACGCGCTCGACGTTGGGATGCCGCGCCACGAGCGTTTCGAACGCCTGCGCGGCGCTGTCGTCGAGCCGGATCGCATCCATATGGCCGATCCCGCAGTCGAATGGCGGATGATGGAGTGCGACAATCGCGGGCTTGCCGCGCGCCGCGTCGAGCTGCTGCGCGAGCCACGCGAGGCGCTCGGCGCAGAGTGTGCCCGCGCTTTGCCCCGGCTGCATGGAGTCGAGCGCGATCACGCGCAGCGGCCCGAGGTCCACCGCGTACTGGATGAACGCGCCGCCTTCGCGCAGTTCGGGCCGATCGGCGAACACTTCGCGCAGCGGCTCGCGCGCGTCGTGGTTGCCGATCAGGAGCCAGTACGGAATCTCGAGCGTGTCGAGCAGCGTCTTCAGGTGCCGGTATTCCTCGACCGAGCCCTGGTCGACGAGATCGCCGGTCATGAGGACAGCGTCGGGGCGCGGCGTGAGCGCGTTCAGGCGCGCGATGGTGCGTGCGAGGCTCGCGGCCGTGTCGACGCGGCGATAGGCGAGCGCGCCCGGTGGCTTGATGTGCAGGTCGCTGATCTGTGCGAGCAGCATGGTCGTCCTCATTTGTCAGAATTATGCGAGTGCAATGAGCGCTTCAGGGGCGATCGAAATACCGACCGGCGTGCCGCGCGCCAGCTCCACACGGCCCGCCACGTCGACGAGCAGGGCATCGGGCGCCGCGCCGCCGATCGTGAGCCGCGTGCGCTCGCCGAGAAAGGTCGCCTGCTCGATCACGCCGCGTAGTTGCGCGCCGACCGGGTCGGCGAGCGTGGCGTCTTCGGGCCGGAAATACAGCTCGGCGGCGCCTCTGGCCTGGGACGCGCCGGCCGGCACGGCGCCGCCGCTCGTGCGCAGCATTCCCCCGTGCCATTCTCCGGCGATCCGGTTGAGCGTGCCGACGAACTGCGCGACCGCACGGCTCGCCGGCTGGAAATAGATCTCGCGCGGCGTGCCGATCTGCTCGATGCGGCCCGCGCTCATCACGACGATGCGATCGCCCAGTTCCATCGCCTCGGCCTGATCGTGCGTGACGTAGACCGTCGTCACGCCCAGCTCGCGCAACAGCATGTTCATCTCGCTGCGCAAGGTGTCGCGCAGGCGCGCATCGAGCGCGGTGAGCGGTTCGTCCAGCAGCAGTACGCGCGGGCGCGGCGCGAGCGCGCGGGCGAGCGCCACGCGCTGGCGCTGGCCGCCCGAAAGCTGGCTGATGGGCTTGGCCGCGTGCGCTTCGAGGCGCATCATCGCGAGCAGTTCGTCGACGCGTGTGCGCGCGTCGGCGGCGGGAACGCGCTGGATCTTCAGGCCATAGCCGATGTTGCCGCGCACGTCGAGGTTCGGAAAGAGCGCGTAGTTCTGGAACACCATGCCGACCTTGCGCCGCTCGATGGGCAGCGCGGTCACGTCCTCGTCGCCGAAGGCGACGCGGCCCCCGGCGTCGGGCGTCTCCAGACCCGCGATCATGCGCAGCGTGGTGGTCTTGCCGCAACCCGATGGGCCGAGCAGCACGAGCGTCTCGCCCGCGCCGATGGCGAGGTCGAGCGGTTCGAGCACGCGCGTGCCGCGAAACGTCTTTGCACAGCGCGTGAGCGTAATCGGGATCGGTTCGAGTTTCATTCGGAATCCTTGTCGTTCTTTTGCTGGCCTGCGAGTCGCTGCTTGCCAGACGGCTTCCCTGAGGAGCCGGGTACGTCCACGCCGAGCCATTGCATCGCCACGAGGAGCGGCATCGTCATGAGGAAGAAGAGGATCGTGTAGGCGCTGCCCACTTCGATGCGCAGCGACGCGTAGGTGTCCGCGAGGCCGACCGGCAGCGTTTTGGTGTCGGGCGTATGCAGCATCCACGTGAGGTTGAATTCGCCGATCGAAAGCGTGAGCACCGCGAGCGCGCCCGCCACGATGCCGGGCCGCGCATTGGGCAGCACGATGGTCGTGAAGCGCTGCCAGAAGCTCGCGCCGAGGCTCGCGGCGCCTTCTTCGAGCATGCGCAGGTCCGCCGACGCGCATACGGCCGCCACGGGCCGCACCATGAACGGCAACGTGAACACCACATGGCCGACCACGATGAACGCCGCGCTCATGCGAAAGGCGCTGAAGCCGCCGTACACCACGAGCAGGGCGAGTGCCGAAGCGAGGCCGGGCAGGGCCACGGGCAGCACGAGCAATTCCTCGATCAGGCGCGAGAGGCGCGTGCGGCTGCGCGCGAGCGCATAACCCGCGGGCACGCCGGCCACGAGCGTGATGCAGAGCGTGGCGGCCGCCACTTCGAGCGAGAGGAAAACGCTAGCGTGATACTGCGCCCAGACCTGGTCGAGCCAACGCAGCGTAAGGCCGCTCGCGACGCCGCGAAAATAGTTGACAGTCAGGCCCGCGAGGATCGACATCATCACGGGCACGATGAGGAACGCGCAGGTGGCGAGCGTGACGAGCCATTGCGCGCACGCAATCCACGCGCGGGCCGAGGGCAGCGCCAGGCGCCGCCGCGCGGCGGGCGGCTGGCCGGGCGCTTCGTGCATGTCTTGCGCAGCCGTTGCGGCGGGATTGACGACGGAATTCATTCTGGAGTCCTCGAAAGCCACAGCCTGCTCATGCGGTGGCCGCGACGGCCGCGCCCGTCACGCTGCGCGCGAGCGTGAGCACCGCCCAGGTAACGAGGCCGAGCACGATCGACAGGCCCGCTGCCGTGACCATGTTCGCGTTGAGCGTGAACTCGGTATAGATCGTCATCGGCAGGACGTCGATGTCGGTGGCGAGCGTGAACGCCGTGCCGAATGCGCCCATCGCGGTCGCGAAGCAGATTGCCCCCGCGGCGACGAGGCCGGGCGCGAGCGCGGGCAGGATCACGTCGCACAGCACGCGCCACGACGACGCGCCTAGCGATCGCGCCGCCTCTTCGAGCGAGCCGTCGAGCTGGCTGGCGCAGGCCATCACGGTCACGATCACGCGCGGAATCGAAAAGTACAGGTAGCCCGCGAAGAGTCCCGCCATCGAGTACGCGAACACCCAGCGCTCGCCGGTGAGCCGCAGCGACAGTGCGCCGACGAGCCCCTGCCGGCCGGCGAGCATGATCACCATGAAGCCGACCACCACGCCCGGAAACGCCAGCGGAAACGTGAGCAACGCGACGAGCGCGCGGCGCCCGGCGAAGGTGCGCCGCGCGAGCAGAAGGCCGCAGATCGTGGAGATCACGAGCGTCGCCGCGGTCACGGCGGCCGAGAGCGCGATGGTCGCGCCGAGGCTCCTCATGTAGCGGCCATTCGTCAGCAGTGCGCGATACGTCTCGACGAAATGCCCGTCGGCGCTCACCTGCACGAGCGCGATCATCGGCAGCAGCCAGAAGGCGAGGAACACCGCGAGCGCGGGCGCGATGAGCGCCAGACGCCAGCGCAGCGGAAAAGTGAGGTCATGCATGGCAGTGATCGGCTGGGATATCAGTGCATGATCTGCAGATAGCGCTCGCCGAACGCCTGCTGCTGCGCCGCCATCTTCGCGAAGTCCACGGGTTTTGCGCGCGCATAGTCGCTCGCGGGCAGGAACTTCGACGCCGCTTCCGGCGAGAGCGCGCTTGTGCGCACCGGGCGCAGGTAGGCATTGGCCCAGAGCTTCTGGCCTTCGTCGGAGAGCACGAAGTCGAGCACCTTCTTGCCGTTCGCTTCGTGCGGGCCGTTCTTTACGAGACTCATCACGTAGGGGACCGAAATCGTGCCTTCCTTCGGGATCACGAACTCGACGTTCGCGTGGTCCTTGTATTTGGCGCGGTAGGCGTCGAAGTCGTAGTCGAGCAGGATCGGAATTTCACCCGAAAGCACGCGCGCGTAGGCGGTCTGCTTCGGCACGATCGGCTGGTTGGCCTTGAGCTTGCCGAACCATTCGAACGCGGGCTGGAAGTTCTCGAGCGTGCCGCCCAACGCGAGATTCACGGCCACCGCGCCCGCATAACCCACAAAGGCGCTCGAGGGATCGAGGTAGCCGACCATGCCCTTGTATTCGGGCTTGAGGAGATCGGCCCACGAACGCGGCACCGGCTTGCCTTCGAGCGCGTCCTTGTTGACGAAGAAGCCGAGCGTGCCCGAATGGATGGCGAACCAATAGCCTTGCGGGTCCTTGAGGTCGGCGGGAATGTCGTTCCAGTGCGCGGGCTTGTACGGCGTGATCACGCCCTTGTCCTTCGCCTGGAACGCCGAAGACACGCCGAGGTAGACGACGTCGGCGACCGGGCTCTTCTGCTCGGCCATCAGTTGTGCGATGGATTGGCCGGAGTTCTTGTTGTCGAACGGCACGCGAATGCCGGTCTCTTTCTGGATCGCCTGGATCTGGCTCGCCCAGTCGGCCCATTCGGGCGGGCAGTTGTAGCAGATCGCAGTTTGATCGGCCTGTGCCGCGAGCGGCGCGGCAAGACCGGCGACGAGGGCGGCGGCGCCCGCGGCGAGCGGCAGCGCATGGGAGAGGCGGGGCAGGCGGGTCAGGCGCCGCACGGGCGCGGCTAGCGCACGCAGGGCGGCGCGCACGGGCGCAAGCGAAAGCGGGCCGGCAAAGTCGGGTCGGCTGGTCACGGCAGGTCTCCAGGTCGGTTGCGAGAGGGTTCGGGTGGATGAGGGCCGCGTGCTTGCACGGCCCGGTTTGTTTGGCTGGTTTGGCTGGTTCGGTTTGTTCTTCGGACGCGCCGCTGACTCACGAGAGCGCGCCGCCGATTTCGAAGTCGCGATCGATCGCGCTCCGACGCGCGCCGAGCGGCGCGTGCGCGATCGCCGCGATGGTGCCGCCCGTGCGCAGCGTGTGCGGCAGCGTATTGGCGAGCGGCCCCGCGTACTGGCCGCCGATGCGCGCCATCAGGCATTGCCACGCTTCGCGGCCGATGTCGCGGTTCGGCGTGCCGATGCTTGCGAGCGGCGGCGCGAGCAGTTCGCTCATCGCGAGGCCGTCGAAGCCGAGAATCGACATGTCCTGCGGCACGCGCAGGCGGGCGCGGCGCAGTCCGCGCATCACGACCATGGCCAGCAGGTCGTTGCTGCAGAAGAGGGCCGTGGGGCGCGCGGGTCCGCTCGTCAGATGCGCGAGCACCGAGGGCGCAAGTTCTTGCGCGTTGAAATCGACTTCGAGAGCCGGTGCCGGCGTGAGGCCGGCCTGCTGCATCGCAAGGGCGTAGCCGGCATGGCGCTGGCGCGCGCGGTCGGAGGCTGCCAGCGTGCCGGCCAGCATGAGGATGCGGCGATGGCCGTGCGCGATGAGCATGCGCACGCCGTCGCAGGCGGCCTGATGGTTGTCCACCGAGACCGAAGGGCGGCGCTTCGTGTCGTTGTGCATCAGCACGTAGAGCGGGCCGTTGGCGTCGAGCTCGTCGAGCAGGGGGTGCGTGTCGGCGTCGGCGACGGTCAGGATCAGGCCCTCGACACGTTGCGCGCGCAAGGTCTCGATCGCATGACGCTCGCGATCGGCGTCGTACTGCGTGGTCATCAGCATGAGGCGAAAACCCTGCGTGGCGGCAAGTTCGTCAATGCCCTGCAGGCACTCCGCGAACACCGGATTGGCGAGCGTGGGCAGCACCACGCCGATGAGGCGCGTGCGCTCGCCGCGCAACTGGCGGCCGAGCGGGTTCGGGCGGAATTTCAGCGCGTCGATCGCTTCGCGCACCCTCGCGAGCGTGACGGGGTTGACGGTGTGAGGCGCATTGATCGCGCGCGACACCGTGGCGATCGAGAATCCGGCGTGTGCGGCGACATCCTTGATGGTTGGCGTCATGCGAGCGGCCCCGGCGGCGTTGTAAACGTTTTCGATGGGGCCGATTATGAAAAACGCGTATGACCGGCAGATGACGGATGCGGTACCCCGTCGCGCCTTTGGGACGCACGCCGCGCAATGGTAGAATCGCGTCCGCCCTGCCGGGGTGATGAAATTGGTAAACATAGCGGACTTAAGAAACGATTGAGTGCCCGACCGGAAACGGCCGGTGCAGAACCCCTCAAATTCGGCGAACCCCCTGGGGCCTTGAAGCGCGTTGCGCGTGAGGCGCCGAGGCAACGCCGAGCCAAGCCGGCTGCCGCGCGAAGCGGCGGTGAGGAAGGTGTAGAGACTAGACGGGGGGCGCCTAAGGCCAGGCGCGGCGTGAGATACGCGGCGCTTCGCGACGGCGAAGGCATAGTCCAGCGCACGAACGCGCGTCCATGCCAGGACGCGTGGCGTCGAAAGACGTGGTGTGACGAAAATCCGCCGCCTAACGGCTTGCCGGTTCGAGTCCGGTCCCCGGCACCAGGACAATTTCTCGCGCTATCACTCATTTCGCCTCTTTCTCCCGTCTGACGGGCGTTTGGGGCGATTCGAGTGTCCCTCCAAGTGCTACATTTTCCCCCTTCTCGCCGCTTATTTAAACTACCATCTACGAAAAATCTCCCAAATTTTTACGAAGGGGCGAAGATGGCGTCGTTTAAGAAAGATGGTGACGTCTGGCGCGTGCAGATCGCGCGCCGTGGCGTCCGGATGTCCGGGACCTTTCCCACGAAAAAAGCTGCAGAGGCGTGGGCGGTTGAGCGCGAAAACGAGATTTTGAAGGGGACATATACTGGTGCGGGTACGCGAACGGTCGCCGACCTGTTCGACGAGTACGCCCGGCGGGTCTCCGACGGCAAACCTGGCGCCCAATGGGAGCGGACCAGGTTCAAGGCGTTCAGGCGAGATTTCCCGGAGTTGGCTGGCAAGCTGCTGACCGAAGTGACTAGCCACGATTGGGGCGTCTGGCGCGACACCCGACTGACGGGCACGGACAAGATTCGAAAGATCAGTGCAGGCTCGGTGATTCGAGAGGTCAACCTGTACTCGGCGGCGTTTCAGACGGCAGCCCGCGAGTGGAAGTGGTTGCAGGCGAGCCCGCTGACGGACATGAAGCGTCCGAAGGAGCCCAAGGCGCGTGATAGGCGCCTCTCTGCTGACGAGGAGGGGCGCCTGATGTTTGCCCTCGGGTACGAGCCGGGGAAGGCGCCAGAAACTATTTCCGCACGCGTGGCGTTGATCGTTCAGTTCGCGATCGAGACGGCGGCCCGTGCCAGCGAGATTACTTGCCTGACGTGGGACCGCGTCCACGAGAAACACTTCCATTTGGATAAGACGAAGACCGGCGTGGCCCGCGACGTGCCCATGTCGTTGCGGGCCCGCGAGATCATCGAGGAGGTTCGGTCCGTGACCGGATCGCTGCCGACAGTGTTCGAAGTGCCATCGCCATCGCTCGATGCTCTATTCCGTAAGGCGAAGACGCGATGTGGGATAGCCGATCTTCATTTTCACGATACGAGGCATGAGGCCATCACGAGGCTCGCGAAGAAGATCGACGTGCTGGATCTCGCGCGAATGGTCGGACACCGCGACCTGCGCATGCTGCAGATTTACTACAACGAGCACGCGAGCGATATGGCCGACCGTCTCGGCTAGTGCGGCTTGCGGTCCTTGTGCGACATTGTCCAGTCGATCACTTCCTGGGCGCACCACAACGGTTGCATCTTCTGGCCGGCCGCATTCGGGAGCCTGATCGCGGCCGGAAAGCTGGGCGTGCATACAACGCGCTCGCGCACCACTGACTCGCTGCGATGCAGATAGCTCGCGATCATCGCGACGTCCCACATTGCAACCTCGATCGGAATGATCGGCTTTGAGAGTGCGGCGATTTTATCGATCAATGTTCCGACGAGCGCTCCAAGTTCCGCGGAGTCGTCGCCGTCGTCTCCCGACCTCGTCGGTTTGCGCGTCGTGCTTCGCGTGCGCGGTGCGCGCGGGGCGGGTGACGACAATCCGCCGCCGCCCATTGGCTGCGCGATAGCGTCTTGGCGGGCATCAAGCGCGCGCAGGCATACGTGCGCCCAACGGTCGTATGCGCGGCTGCTGCGAGCGCTCCTGGGACTGCCGGTGAGAATGTATTCGAGGTCGAAGAAGGGAAGCATGCGTGTCCTGGCTGAAGGTGTTAACGACAGAGGGCAGTCCCGGCCCCTGCCAGTGACTGCCCTTCAGTGCCGTCTACTCTGCCTAAAATCTGCGCTTCGCACAACTGTACGATTTGCGCCTACCGTTTTCGAACACTTTCGCCCAGCGCGAGCCGTAGAGTCTGCGCGAGCCGCAGAATGTTTCGAATCAATGGCTTACTCGCTTAGTGTGCATGGCGCGCAGAAAAAGCAATGAAATCATTGAGTTGTAGCACTTCTCGATATTGCAACTTGTTTGATGGTCGCAGATAATCCTGCCAACAGGTGCGTGGCGACGCGTTCGCTTCGGGCAAAGAAAAAGGCCCGAACTCTGGCAGGAGCGCGGGCCTCGTGACCACTCGTATAGGCCGAGTGGGGTGATGCGTGAAAATCAGACTGAGGAGTCTGATCGCGATAATAATTTAGGACTGCTATGCATGTCAAGCAGAAACCTGAAGCCGGTCACGCCATCCTCGCCCGGCCTTCCACTTACAAGGAAGGCATTGTGAGCAACACTTTTTCCGACGCAGTAACTCCCACGAAGGGCCACGGCGCTCGCCCGAATTCCAGCGGCTTCGTTGGCGTGAGCCTTCACAAGCCGACGGGCCGCTGGCTCGCATACGTCACGCTCGCGAACGGCAAGCGCAAGAATCTCAAGCGCCACGCGACCGCCGCAGAGGCCGCCGCCGCGCGTGCCGAATACATCGCGGAATATGGCGTCGCCGATCCGCTCCCGCTCGCGAAGGCTGCGCCCGCAACGACTGGCGAGGCTCAGTAATGGCTGATCTCTTTAACCTTCCTGATCCGCCGTATCTGCCGGATACGCGCGCGAAGGGCTGGCGCTTCGAGCTTGACCTTCAGCGCATTGAGCAATCGGATACGTGGGCTCTGGCGACGCCCGACCTTCGCCCTTGGCTTCTCATGCTGTGGGCCGTCGCATGGCAGCAGACGCCTTGCGGCACGCTGCCGACCGAGGACCGCCTCATTGCCCCACGCCTTGGGATGCCCCTGCAGGCTTTCACGGACGCGAAGGAAGTCCTGTTGCGCGGCTGGTGGCAGGCAAACGACGGGCGCCTCTACCACCCGACGATTGCCGAACGCGTGGTCGAGATGTGCAACCACAAGGATACCGAGCGCATTCGCCAGCGCGCATACCGCGCCCGCATCAAGGCCGAACGCGAGGCTCACGAGGCGGCCGCTGGTGCGAAAACGTCGGCAGGACAAACGAAAACGTCCACCGAACAAACGGAAACGTCCGACGTTGTCACGCGTGACAAACGCGTTAGTAACACCGTAGTCCCCCGTGAATACGACACTGGAACTGGAACTGGTAATACTGTTCCTAACGGAACAGACGCTGGCGCGTCGCCGGACCTGTTTGGCAGGGAGGATGATTCGCAACAGAGCGATGAGAAGATCCCGACCACGAAGGAGCAGATCTGGATTGGCGGAAAGTCGCTGTTGGCGAATTCCGGTCTGGACAAAAAGCAGGCGGGCACTTTCCTCGGCAAGCTGATCGCGGACTACGACGAGCCGAGCGTACTCGAAGCCGTGCAGGCTGGCGTGTCTGAGCAGCCCGCCGACCCGCGCTCGTATCTGAAGGCGACATGCCAGCGCATTGCTGGTGAGCGCAAATCGAAAGGCGCGGCAGTGACGGGTTGGTGGAAGTCCGACGAACTCGCGTTGCAGCAGGCAAACCTCGTTGGCGTTGGCCCGGCGCATTCGAACGAGCACCGCGACTCGTGGCATGCCCGCATCAAAGCGGCCATCGACAACGGCGGCAAGCCGCCCGAGCGTGTGCCTGTGGCCCCGGTGCAGTCCCCTGCTATGCGGCCGGAAGTTGCGCGCTCCGAGATGACGCCCGAGCAACAGGCTGCAAACCGTGCGGCACTCAAGGCGGCTCTCAAGGGCACCGCGACCATCGTGCAATCGGCATAGAGGCATCCCATGCAACGCGAACAATTCGAATCCAGCAACGTGCCGCCGCACTCGGTGGAGGCCGAGCAAAGCGTGCTCGGCGCGCTGCTTCTGAGCAATCCCGCATGGGATGAAATCGGCGACCTCTTGGGCGCCGAGGACTTCTACCGCGTCGATCACCGCGTGATTTTCGACCATATCGGCAAGCTGATCATGGCCGGGCGCCCGGCTGACGTGGTGACGGTCTACGAATCGCTGTCGGCATCGGGAAAGGCCGAAGGCGTCGGCGGCCTTGCGTACCTGAATGCGATAACGCAGAACACGCCGAGCGCTGCCAACATTCGCCGCTATGCCGAGATGGTCGGCGACCGCACAACGCTGCGCCGTATGGCGACTGTGTGCGGCGAAATCAGCGCGTCGATCTACAACACGGGCGGCAAAGAAGTCTCGCAGATTCGCGATGAGGCAGAGGCGAAGTTTTTCGCACTCGGCGAGGACGGTGCGCGCGGCACGCAAAATTTCGTCGGCGGCAACGAACTGCTCACGAAGGTCGTGGAGCGCCTGGACACCCTCTCTAGCAATCCGAACGCGAGCGACGTTACCGGCACGCCGACGGGCTTCATTGACCTTGATCGCATGCTGTCGGGGCTGCACGGCGGCGAGTTGATTATCGTGGCTGGCAGGCCGTCAATGGGGAAAACCGCCTTCTCCATGAACATCGGCGAGCACGTCGCAGTGGATTGTGGGCTGCCGATTGCCGTGTTTTCAATGGAGATGCCCGGCGAGCAGCTCATAAACCGCATGCTCGGGTCCGTTGGCCGCATCGATCAGCAGCGCCTGCGTACGGGGCGCTTGCATGATGACGACTGGCCGCGCGTCACGCATGCTGTGCAAAAGATGAGCGAAGCAAAGATCTTCATTGATGAGACGGGCGGCTTGAACCCGATGGAATTGCGCTCGCGTGCGCGCCGCCTGCAACGCCAGCACGGCAAGCTGGGAGCGATCATCATCGACTACCTGCAACTGATGAGCGGTACGGGCGGCGAGAACCGCGCAACGGAAATCTCGGAAATCTCGCGCTCGCTGAAGAGTCTCGCCAAGGAACTCGATGTGCCGGTGATTGCCCTGTCGCAACTGAATCGCGGACTTGAGCAGCGCCCGAATAAGCGTCCGGTCATGAGCGACCTGCGCGAGTCAGGTGCCATCGAGCAGGACGCTGATGTGATCCTGGGCATCTATCGCGAGGAGGTCTATGTGCCCGATACGCCTGATCGTGGCACGGCAGAAATCATTTGTCTCAAGCAGCGCAACGGCCCTATCGGAACCGTGCGCTTGGCGTGGCACGGGCAGTTCAGCAAATTCGAGAACCACGCTTCGCAGTACGCGCACCTAAACTAAGGGCCGACGGATTGCGATTCTGATTCATAGCGGCCCCGCGGTGCCGCCAGCGGAGTATCGCCAATGCGTAGGGGGACGACGCTCGCGAGAGGTTCCTGCAGGATGGATACGGTTATGCATAACTCGCCGAAGCGCCCATGATGCGGTGACGATTAGAGTGAAATTTCTAAACCGCCAGATTCGACGGTTCATTAACGGAATATGTTAGGACTTCTTCATTGTGTGAAAACTCAGAGGATTGCCCCGCCGCGCCGCGAGCCGTACAGTCGCACCAACTGAAGCGAGGGACGCCAACGTGAAGACCTACCTGATGAAAAACCCCGTCACCGGGCTCGTGAAAATCGCAAAGGCAGTCGAACCCGAGACCGTCGTAAAGATGATCGAGGATGGTGCCGGTGAGCGCTTCGAGTTGCTGATCGCGGTGGATGGTGACCGTGTGCAGGAGCTTCACGAGCGCTTCACCGACCTGCGCCAGCCGTTCGCCGATTGGTTCGAGGACGATGGCAGCATCCAGGTATGGCTGCAGGAGAATGCGCCGCAGGAGTGGGCGCAGTAGGAAGTAAAGTTGAGCAGTGCAGCGGCTACATGATGGCCATCTAAACCAACCGCAGTACAGAGGAAACCCCAAAAGGCCAAAAACCCCGACGCGGGACGAACCGCGACGGGGCCTTTGAAACGACGTGGCACAGGAGCAACCAGAAACCATCCTGACGTCATGTCCTCCTTTTTGGAGTTTGTTATGACGGTAGTAAAACGCAATTCCATCGTGTGCGCCGAGTTCAACGGTAACGAGTACGAGTTTCACGAAGACGGCTGGTTTAACGCAACAGCGGCGGCGAAGCGCCACGGCAAAGAGCCGTCCGACTGGCTCGCGTTGCCGTCTACGAAGGACTACATCGCGGCGCTGGACGAAGAATCAAATGCCGGAAAATCTGGTATTTGGTTTCGCACGAAGCGCGGGCAGGGCGGTGGCACATGGATGCATCCCGAACTTGCCGTCGAGTTCGCGCGCTGGCTCGATGCCCGCTTTGCCGTCTGGTGCAACCGTCAAATTCGCGCGTTGCTGGCTGGCGAGCATCCGCACTTCGGCCGCATCCGCTCGCGCCACGCCGCTGCCGCATCGAACAAGTATCTGCGCTCGATGATTGAGCGCGTGCGCGAGGCCGACGGAAAAGACACCAAGGCGCATCACTTCATCAACGAATGCACGCTCGTGAATTTCATCGTGAGCGGCGAGTACGTGGGCCTCGATCGCGACGCGATGCCGATGCAAGTGCTCGATTTCCTGGCCGAAGCCGAGGGCTACAACGCGATGCTGTATGCCCGCGGAAAATCTCGCGAGGACCGTATCAAGATGCTCGCGAAGTTCCGCCGCACCTGGATCGACAAGCATGGCGAACTGCCCGCGCTAGTGCTAGCTGATCATCCGAAGCTGGAGGCGCGCACGATCGGCAAGGGCCTGACTGCCGCCGCAAAGCCGCGCAAGCTGAAGGCAGCTACGGGCACCGCTGAAGCGAAAAGTCCCGAGGCGGCGCTGAAGCTTTGCGCCGGTTACGCGGCCAACGCGCCGCGCGTGCCGGACGTGCGCGAGGCCGCAGAGCTTCGCCGCGACTTGAGCTAACCCGACCGGCTCCCCAGCCAACAAGAAGCACGCGACCAAGTTAGATCGACGATACGCAGCACTTTCCCCATATACCGCAAGGCTTTCCGGTTGATATTTCCAGATTCTGCATGAGCTGCATTTCGCATGGAGATGATGGGTAAGTACGATTCGGGTGTGCAAACGCTCATTCACCAAAAAGAGGTTGATGGAATATGGAAAAGCGCATTTCGGTGGTGGTGCCGAAGGACGTGCATGCGAGTTTGAAGATTCTCGGTGTGCGCCTTGGTGCGGATATGTCTTCGCTGCTTCGCGTCGCGATCAATGACCTGATCGCCAAGCACGAGGCAGGCTCAAAGAAGCAGTAAGTGGCACGTGGCTACGAATTGATCGATGCCACACATAAACACAGTATAACTAATTGTTTGACGATAAAACCATGAACACGAAGCACGCAAGCGTTTTCCGCCCCGTCATGACCTCAGATGAGATGCAGGGTGCGATTAACGCCGTGAAGGCCATGAGCGAACACGAACAGGTGGAGGCATTCAAGCCCGATAACGAGGTCGGTCGCGAGTTCCGTCGCCGCCTGGTGAGCGGGTTCATTCAGACGCGCCGCAATGCCCGCGAAAATATCCGCATGCTTGAGAAGGTCAATTTCAACATTGGCCGCATGCGCCGCTGCATCGAGAAGATCAAGCGCAGCAAGTCGGCGTTCCTTGAGAGCCATAAAATGCTCGAATGCCGCAAGTTTGTGCGCGATTCGCTGCAGGACCGCGACAAGCTGCGCGCCCTTGCGGCAGATATCGGGCGCAGCGTCGAGCATGACGTTAAGTTCCTGTCGCACTTCATGCCCCGCGAGTTCGTGCTTGACCTGTTCAACGTCGGTGTCGAGGCGCGTGCCGCCATGAAGGAGTTCGAGAACCCGCTGTCGATTGAGGAGATTGTGCGCTACGGATTCGCTGACGATTACCGCGCCAGTCGTGGTATGCAGCCGCTTCAGTGGTGCCTGATCCGTGCCCGCAGCGCTGCGGCGACCGCCGACATGACGTCCGCGTCCGCTCCCGAGGAGGAAGCGACGCCCGATCGCTTCGCCGAGAAGGCTGCGGAACTGGAGGTGCTGCGCGACGAGCACAAGTCGCTGAAGTTCATTCTGAAGGAAGCCGCGCATGACATGGACAACGCGCAGGATGGCGACGCGTTCCATAGCAGCGCATATGTTCGCGTGGAAGCGATGGAGCGCACGTTTGCGCTGTGGGAGCGCGCGATGGCTGCGCTTCTGGACTGCGACGGCTTTTCGCTCGCACAGAAGGCCGCGCTTCTGAATGCTGATCCTGCCAAGGTCGCGGAAGCCAACTTGCCCGAGAGTACTACCCTTCTGGAGATGGTTTCGGCCGGATTCGAAGTCAGCGCTGAGTCGATCGAGAACGAGGACATGTCGCACACGTTCCTGATGCTTGGCGCGGCGTCGAGCATTACCGAAGTTCGCGACGACTTAGAGGTGCATCGCGGCATGGTCGCGCAGCACGCGATGATGAAGGCGGCCCACAAGCGCGGCGCGACCGTGTTCAATAGCGTCGTCACGCTGCAATAACTCCATTCGCCCGGCCGCCAAATGGAGTTGAATTTTTAGCACCTAAGTGGTTATCGGTCCCCCCGGATCAATCCGAATCCACACAGGAGCCGTTATGGCCGCAGCACCGAAGAAAACCGCAGCACAGAGCAAACAATCCGTAGCGTGCGCAGCGTTCATCGAGTGCAACACCCTTGGGAACGCTCCCACCGTCGATCCGGTCGCGCAGGCCCGCGCCGAACTGCAGGCCGCAGGCGACGGCGTGAAAGTCGCGAGCCGCGCGCTCGTATTGGCCCAGCGCCGCGCCGAGGACGCGCGCGTTGGTCTCGCGCGTGCGATTGAGGATAGGTCCCTGGTCGAGGGGGTCTAAGTGACCATGCAACTGAATCCCATAACCGTGCGCCTTTTCCACATTCGCCGCGCTGTAGCTGCCGCAGTTTCGGTGTTGCAAGACTGCAGTGTCGCTGAACGCAAGATACGCCTTGATGCGCACTGCTTCGCGAGAGTTTCGGGCGTCGATGCGCCATCGCTTGCCATCTCGCGTGGGCGCGCGTTCGCGCTGCGCTGGCGCGCCCATGACACGCTTATCCGCGCCGGCATCGCGTTCCGCACGCTGTGCGTCGAGATCGACAACTCCGGCATGACGACGGCGCAGAAGCTGGATTTGCTTGGAGCCCGTCATCGCTATCGCGTGCTGCCGCTGAGCATCGCGTTCGCTCGCCTGGTCGGTGAGGGCGACGAGGTGCCGCCCGTTGATGTTGTCGGCACGTCGGACCCGCGCGTGGGGTTGCTCAAGACGGCCGGAAGGGTCGTCGCAAACACGAGTTTCCTTGAGCAGCATATCGCGCTGCAACCGGCCGTCGAGGCGATAGAGAGCGTCGAGGTCGAGCATCAGTGCATGGCTGTTGCCATCCGGCGCGGGTCCGTACTTGTTGACGGGCCTCAGACCATTCAGTGACACTACGACGGACCTCCATTCCGTCGGGGCATCAATTAAAAAGAACTACGATCACCAAGGGGCTTAGACATGAAGAATCTGCTTCTCGCCGCTGTCCTCGCAGTTGCCTCGATCGGAGCGCATGCGCAGGCATCCGCAATCCCTCCCGGGTGGGACAGCTACACGCCGCAACAAAAGCAGGAATACAACACTCGGCGCGCGGAGGCGCTGCATACCCAAGTGGCCGTAACCCTGGACGAGCAGCGCGGTCCTTCTGAATGCGGCGGAGAGAAGTTCCGCGAACTCTGGCAGGCATCTTATTCGGAGAAACGCTTGGCAGAGGGTGATGCCAAGGCCGCAGAAGATCCGCGCTACGCAGACAAGCCCGCCTTCCAAGCGCACGAGCGCAAGGTGGCTGCGCAGGAGCAGGCAGCATATGTACGCATCAAGGCTCAGGCTATGGCCGCCTGTCACGGCTAACACTCCGACCTTATGGTATTAGGCGTGTGCGCTATATGCACGTTCTGCAGCCAGCAGGCTGATCGAGGGTGCTGCGGAGCACGGGCCTATGCGGGCGTGCGCCACATGTGTGACGAGAGGGGCGGGGGCAGCGAGCGGCGAATGGTCTTTCGTTAAATCTGTGCCGAGGGCAGACTGCTAACTTGCAATTCTGCGGGTAAAAAAGATTATAAAAATCAAATAGATGGACTATAAAAAGTGCTTGCGGGGACGGCTGCTTTCAAGCTATCGTTCGGTCGTCGCTGAGACAGAAGCGATGCGGGTTTGGCGACCTGACATGCAATAGGCGGACAGCCGCCTCGCGGCGTTCTTTTCTGTCCGCTACCTTTGCACGCCTATGGGTGGGCAGGGGTGGGGAGACTTTCGAGTCTGCCGGTTCCTATTGCACCGGTTCGCCAACCCCGCTTACTGCCCGCCCACCCCGTTTGGCGACGGGGTGCGGGTCAAACCCGCGATAGGAGCAGCGCCATGTTTGAATTGTCAGTTAGCAATGCTAAGTCAATCGTTCAAGAAATCCTGCTTGGAAGCACGAACAGCACGTTGCACATCGCTGTGGATGCCTTGGCGATGCAATCATTTTTGTTCGCCCGAATCGGAGCCCTTGTTGCTGACGGCGACGCCGTCGCTGATCTTGTGCGGCTGGGCCGTCGCGCTGCGGATGAGGACGTGATCGAGTGCTGTGAATTCGCTGACTCAGGCGACATAGTCGGCGCCATTGATTGTCTGGCGCGCGTCCAGCGCGGACATCGCATCGCAAAGAATCTACTTTCGACCATTGCGGAAATTGGCGATGCTGAGGTAGCTAAGCTGGCACAGCTCGGCGTCAACCTCGGCATGTCGGTCCTAGACGATCTTGGCTACGAAGGGTGAAAGGATTTCCGCTGATGAACACGACTTTTCTGCTACTCGCCCAGTATGAAGGGCGAGCAGTAATTCCGATCGAGACCGTTTGTGCCGACTACTTTGCCCCGCTCACGCTGCCGAACCTGCGTCGCAAGATCGCCACTGGCGAAATTGGGCTGCCGCTCATTCGCATGGAAACGGACAACAAAAAGACGGCGCAGGGTGTCCACCTTCAGGACCTGGCTGAGTACATCGACTCGCGCAGGGCTGTTGCGGTAAAGGAACGCGATCAACTTTGCGGAGTTCGGCATAGCAGGTAAGTGAAGGGAGGGTTAGCGGCTCCGCGCGGACGGGCCACGTTTCCCATGCCCCGCGCTCCTTGCAGCTTCGCGTGAGTCGTTGTGATCGACGCCTAGCCGACGTAATCGGCGATCCGAAGCGCCCGCGCCGCAGCCAGTCGGTCGGGCCGCTTTCCTCATGTCGAGACGTTTCCTCTGGAGCCCACACAAGTCCCTCAACTCGTTCAGAGTCACGTCATTCTCCATTCCGCATCCGTCTCCTGCGTCGGCCGGCTGTCTCCCCCCGATTTAACTTGTCGAGCTGTCGCGGCGTCAGTGGATCGCGTAGGCACGGCTCCCCATCGAGCGTCTGCTCGAATAGCTCCCATATGCCGCCTGCCAAATACGGCTTCCTGTTCCCCTCGGTCATGATGCGCCGCACCTGGTCGGCCCGCGATATGGTCGCGCGCAAGCGGTGGATTTCCCACAACAGTTCAAGCACTTGCGGCTCCGGGCACTCGTCCCATATTTCCGCGAGGCGCGCGGCGGTAAGCGGAGTTCGATGTGGCACGATTTAAGCAAAATACTGTATAAAAACACAGTATAGCCAGGACCACGCGTTATCTCGATAAGATGGCTGCTCCATCTCGCCGGAGCCGCCGAATGTGTACAAACTACGCCGCAGCGCGCCGCGATAAGCTGTTCAAGCATTACGGCATCGAGCCGCCAGATAGCTTGTGGCGCGACGAGGTCTACAAGGACTACCCGGCCCCCATCATCAGGCGCGTGGATGGTGCCGAGCGGGCTGATGTGGCAACGTTCGGCATCGTGCCGCGCAAGCACATTCCGCCCGGCGTGAAGGTATTCGATACGATGAACGCGCGCGCGGAGACGGTCGGCGAGAAGCGCAGTTTTAGCGGCGCCTGGAAGAAGCAGCAACTTTGCCTAATCCCGTGCGAAGCTATCTACGAGCCGAACTACGAAAGCGGGAAGGCGGTGCGCTGGCGCATCGACATGGCTGACAGGTCGCCATTCGCGATCGCGGGACTCTGGCGCGAGTGGGACGAGCCCGAGGGGACCACGTATTCGTTCACGATGCTGACGGTCAATGCGGCCGAGCATCCGCTCATGAATCGCTTCCACAAGCCCGGCGATGAGAAGCGGTCGGTTGTGATCGTGCCGCCATCTGAGTACGAAGGCTGGCTCGCCAGCAGGTCGATGGATGAGGCGCGCTCATTCCTGAACTTGTTTCCTGCCAGTTCCATGCGTGCCGAGCCGTTCCCGGCACCCCCGCGAGCATCGAAGGTACGCTCCGAAACGCCTGGAGCCGACGTGACGTAATTTGCGCCGTAGGCGCAGCCCGCGAGTCCCATGGCAGGGTCGCCCCGTTTCCTGCCCGCGACCTGAACGAAAGTCCAGATTCCTACCCGAGTGACCGATGGTGACCGATGGTGACCGCCGTCCTTCGTGACGCCATTATGGAGAGCATGACGAAGGCGGTGAGGTAGGTGTGGCGAACGAATCGAGGGTGTCCGATGAGGACTGGCGAGCCGCGCGGATGCGCTGGGAGAACGGCGAGGCAAGCGTAAAGCAAGTCGCTGATTCCATTGGAGTTTCAAAGGCGCTTGTTATGAAGCGCAAGGCCGCAGAAGGCTGGCAATTGCGCATCGGCGTGGCCCCGGTGCCCGTTGGAGGGGCTGCACAGGCGAATTCTAAAGTTACAGAAAGTGCCGGGGCTTCTGGCAGGCAGGCGCCCCCGGTGACCGGTCACCGCTCGGTCACTCACGCCTCGCGCGCAGAATCCGCTGACGCCCACGATGAGACCGACCTGGGCGAAATCGGGCTGCCTGCGAACTTCGCCGAGATGAGTTTCGAGGAACGTCTTGCTGCTGCCGAGGCGGCGGCGCTGAAGCGCGTTGACGAGATGATAGCGAGGCAGGAGCGGGCATCGAACGCTGCGCTCTCGCTGCTGTATTCGGCCATGAAGGCGAGCCGGGATGGCGACAAGAACGCGAACGCGCGCATCCGGGGCGCAGAGGTCGCTCACAAAGCGCTGAAGCTGGCGCACGAGGAGCAGCGTACCCAAGAGCGCCAGCGCGTGCTGCGGGCCTACAACGTGATCGAGGGAACGAAGCCGCCGAAGCCGCTTGAGCCGCAAATCGAGATCGTCTTCAGCGACGAAAGCCCGCTGACCGGGCCCGTTGGCCGACGCATCCACTGCGGTGAGGGCTACAAAGGTGCGCTCGCCGCCATGAAGCTCGCTCGCGACCGGCACGCCGCTGCTCGTGGCGGAGATGACATTCAAGACGTTGAAGCGAGGGCATTATGAGCACGAAAGAGCAGACCTGGCGCACGAAGCGCATTCGCGAGATGCTAGCCGGGCGCGGCCTGCCTGCGATCGAGCCGTACACGACGCCGAAGCTGGACGGCCCGGTTGTCGCCGTCGTGACGATCATCCCGGGCAAATCCGTCTACGATGCGGCCGCCGAAAATTACGACATGGCTGCCGCACAAGCGCGCTGGGCCGTGTGGGATAGGGTGCTCGCCGACGTGCTCGAACCATGCGACCTGCCGGTGCTCGCGCTCGAACCGATCATGACGAACGACTAGGCGCCGCGACTTCGAACGCCGGCGCCGCGATTGCGGCATCCTGCTCAGGTGTGCGCTTGACCTAACCTTCGATCTTCTCGAACGGCTTGAGCATGCCGGGGAACTCGTCGGCGATCCACTTGGCGAGATCGGCAATGTGGTAAGCGGTGACGGCGTTCGTGTTGGTGTCGAGGACGTGATACGCGCCGAGGTTCTGCTTTTCGGCGGCGCTGCGCGAGACTTTGAGAATCTGGCCGTCATGCGCCAGCTTACGGTTGATGCGCGCCATAATCGCGCGGATGGTGACGGTGACCGTCGGCGACTTGGCGATCACTTTGCGGCCTCTTTCGTCTTCGGCGCGAACGGAACGGGCGGCGTCCATTCCACTTTTGGGCACTTGATCGCGTTGCGCTTGAAGACCTCGACGGCTTGGTGATGCATCTCGGCTTTCTGCTGCTGCTGCTGCTCGTGGTCGTATGCCATGCGGCCTCCTATTGATGTGGGCTCAACGGTATTTCACGTTCTCACGTTTGCACAGATGTGCGAAATTGGAGGGGCTAGATTCCGAACGCTTCGGACAAGAAAATCCTGTGCGGTGTCTCCGGCTACAATCGTCGAAATGGTCTCATAGCGCAGCGCGCAAAGGGGCGAAGGATGCGACGTTACTCGCGAGTTCGGGAAAAACTAGGCGAGGCAGTCTATCGACTGGCCGTGGGTGAGGGCGATGTGAGGGCTCGCCTGAAAAGCGCTCATTGGGTTTTGCGGCAATTGAGGGCCGAAGAACTGCCGCTCGAATTGCGCGACGGCTGGGAAAGCATCATGCGCAGGCTGGTGCGTCACGGGCCGGAAGTGTTGCCCGACGGTGAGGTTTTTCGGGACGCGGTGACGCACACAATGTCGCGGATAAAGAATTCCACGGGCCGCGCGATTGCGACCGACATCTACACGCTGTACCGCTCGTTCGTCTACACCTACGGGCTATAACGGAAGCGCGCGAGACTCCCTCAAATTGAGGTCATGAGCCCATCCAACTGTTTGGACCGCCATTGCCACGCGGAGGGGTAACCTTCGCACGGGCGACACTAGCTTTGTCCTGAAAGAGAAACCGTTCCTTGCAGATACGACATTCGAGACCGATGTGGGCTCCCATGTACAGGGCGGGCTGGAGCGTGGACTTGAGCGCTTTGCCCTCGAAACAAGGCTGGCAGAAGTACTGTGGCTCAACTACCGCGCCTTCAACGTCCGATATCGCAGGAGTCTTACGTTGATACGCGCGCAAGCCGTTTCCGATCTCGACTAAGCTGTATTCGCGCCTGTCGTCGAGAGCTTGCTCCATCTCTCTGACCTTTTTCAGTGCCTCGAAGTGCTCCTGCTGCTCCCGAAGCAACTCGCTCTGGAGCGCGAAGAGGCTGTCCTGAGCCTTAAGAATCTGATCGTTCAGCTTGCTGACGATCGTGGCCATTTCATTGAAATCGCGAACAGCCATAGCGGCTTTGCCGAAATCGCGTGCGAGGCCAAGGGACGTTGCGGCAGCACTAATAAGCGAAAGGTCCATGCAATTCCTCGAAAGGGTGATTCGTTGGTTGTCGCGATCACAATTCTACTGCTACCGTGGGTCGTCTCCCGAAACGCAGGAAGGTTAGCGTGCGGGATGACTTGCCAACCATTGATTGGCACGTGCGAGAAGCGCTGGGACGGCCTGGGTAATCCATTCGTCACGTTGCTTCAGCTTGCCCGCGTAGTCCCGCAGGTCGTTAGCATGAGCCGCTAGCACCGAATCTCGGTCAGGCTGGCGATACAGCAGAAGCAGTTGCTTATGTTCAGCCAGCATCGAGTTGTTGAGCTGGAAAGAGGAAATCGTGCCCCTTGCCAGCGAGTAGATATTGACAATCATGCGGCGCAGTTCGGAGTCGTCGATCCTGCCGATGATTGACGCGCCGTTGTCGTAGATCGTGAATGTTTCGTTTAGGACGGGGTAGATCACGTTGAAGTGCTGACCGACCGGTAGGGCCTGTAGCGCCGGGTGTATCTCGATGCAGTAGCCATCCCAAGCTGCTTGCACTTCCTCAATGATCGCTTCCACGAATGCTCGAATTTCGCTTTCGTCGTCGGCTTTCTTGTCCTGGTACTGTCTCGCGTAGATCCAGACCGCTGTACCGACGGCGGCCAGCGATCCTATCCCCTGAATGATCCCCGCGATATCAGCAATGTTGGCTGTCATGTCTGGCACTCTCTAGTTGGTGGGGCGATTATCGACGGCCAGCGGGTGACCTGCGAGCGGCGACGCAAACTCGCGGGAACTACCGTGTCGCGGTCCGGCCCCCTCTGGGGTTTGCTAAAACACGGGCGGAAAGGTGTCGCAGAAGGCGCGCCCGCTAAAGCGCTCCATTCGACGATCGTTATATTCGACCGTGAAGAATACAGGCAACTCCGTTTCGGGCAGCGGCGCGCTACGGCTCAGTGCGATCGTGTGGATCGGACCACCATACAGCTTGAGCATAAATACAAGGACACACCGTCCATTTCCGATTGGGTGTGCCGCCAGAGCCATAGCATGGAATCTAGGCGGGACAGATGCAAAGATCGGCTGATATCGGTTGCTCTGCACCTGCGGCTCAAGTTGGAGGTCTGGCTGCCCCGTAAGAATTGCCTTTTTCAAATCCTCGAAGGCGCTGTCGCGAATCATGGCATCACCTAACTCATGCGTCACCAGATTCACGCCGATCTTCGCTACGACGCGAGCGTATGAGGCAAAGTCTATTTCCAGCGAAACATGCAGGCTAGTACCGGATACGGGCGTATCCACTGCAGCCGTTTGCCTTGCCCCTGGCAGGCTTTTTCGGGCGAGTCCGAGCAGACTTCCAACGTTGTCGGTGTCACGCACCCGGAGCTGCAATTGGCCTTCGAGTCTCTGAAACAATCGCGGGCAACTCGCCGAATCGTCCTCGGGGAACGATATTTGCCAAATGCCATTTGCGGGAGCCTTTGGAACCACCGTCTCCTCGCCTTGGATATAGGTGCCTCCGTTCCATACGAAGGTCGTAACCTTGAAGCGCGCAGCTTTGCCTTTCCCGATTTTTTCAACAACCTGTAGAGAGTCCACAAATGCGTTTTCGAGAGAATCATAGAAGCTCTGGAAGCCTGTTTGGTCTCTGCCCGCCAACCGGATTCCGGTATTCGAGAACAGTATCTGGAGCAATACGACTGGCACGCCTCCAGTTCGAACTTCTACCTCAACTCCGAGGTTTGATTGTGGGTCAACCAAGGTTTTCGAGTTGGCGTGGATCGTAGGGATGCTCGCTTTTTTGCCCTTACCTCGGCCGCGTTCTTGCAAGAAAACGCGAGGGAATGCAATCGGCGAACTACGCATGAACGATTCTTCGAGCGGAGAAAAACGCTTTGTGTTGCATTCGGCGCATACCAGGTCGATCAGAAGGCATGCGTCATCGCCACCGAGCCCGGCGGGGAATACATGCTCGTCACTAAACGGGCCGCCCTCGCCGCAATAGATGCAGCGAAGCTCATCTGGAAGTTCGGGGTGGTCGTCCATGCCAATACCTTGCGGGCAAGTTAGTGCGGTGAGACAGTCGGTTGCTACTTTAGATCATTCTCCTGATTCGAGTGTGGTCATGTCTTGCTATTGCGTCACGGCCGCTTCGCGTCGCTGGGTTGGCAGCCCGACGCTCTTTCCCTCGCGCTCGTGCATCGCGCCATGCTGCGCGACACAGTCGGCAAGGGAATGCGTGGCGGCGCTCAATGGATCTTGACCGGCGAACTGCGCGCCGGACTCGCCGGCTGCCTACGTGGGCGTGGCTGCGATCGGTTTTGGTGCGGGCGTGAGATTGCCCGGCTTGTGCCACGCCGCGGCGCGCCCGAGGCGAGTGCCGCGGCTGCGGCGGTTGTTCTCGCGGTCCTGCTCAAACACGCGGCGCTCCTGCTCCTCGCGGCTCTTGTCGAGATGGGCGGGAAAGGGCTCGCCGTGGACACGGACGCGCTGCTGTAGCGTGCCGAGTGGAAGTCCGCTGCGGTGGGAGTGTTCGGCGAGCGTGAAGCCATCGTAATGGGTGGCGGGCTGCGCGCGGCGCACGAAGCCGACGAGGCAGCCGCACGAGAGGGCATCCCCACGCGTCAAGAGGTTGCCTGCGGCCACGGCGCTATTGCCGCAGTCGCATTTGCAGTTCCACGTCGCATATCGTTGCTGGTTGCTGGTTGCTGCCCGCGCGAGACACGACGGTGAGGCGGCCGAACCTGCGGCCGGCGAGGTCGATGGCGGGCCTCATGCTGCCGGGCTCGTGGCGTAGCGCGAGAACTGCAGGCCGGACAGCGCGACGGCCCAGCGAATCGCCCCGTCTGCGTCGTTGGTTTCGATATGGTGGAGGGCTGTGCCGGCGGCTAGCTGGTGCAACGTCGGTGCGTCGAAAAGCGGCTCGGTCGTGCGGCGTATCATACGCTCGCGTGAGCCAAGGGTGAAGCTGTAGGCGGTGCGTTCGTGCTGTTCGGTCATTCGTTGGTCCTCGTGTAGACGGTCGGATCGGTTCCGACTAGATTCGCGTCACGGCTCTGTTGCCGCGCAGCTTGCGAGCGCACGTCGCGCACCGCCTCGTCTCGCAATTGCGCAGCCGATCAGCGATTGCGCTAAACAGTGCGGAGCCGCACTTGCACGCGACGATCCAGTACACGCGCTTGCGCGTGCTGTCTCTCCTGATGACGTGCAGATCGCCGAACACGAGCCCAGCAAGGTCGGCGGCCTTGCGCTCGGGCCTGTTCGATTGCATGCGCACTACGGCGATTTCGCGAGCCAGGCACCCGCAAGACTTGGTGTGTCCGCTCTTGAGGCTCAATGCGAGCACGTCTTTGAATTCGCTGCACTCGCATCGCGTGCTCCAGATGGCGTTTCGGTTTTTGTCGCTTCCGACGCGCTCGATGGCGGTCAAGCGGCCGAACTTCACGCCCGCGAGGTCTCGGGAATAGGGCTCCAAGATCATTCGGTGGTCCTCGTGGATGGTTTGATCATGCTGGCATCACGCGCTCACTTCAGACCACGATCGCGTCGCGATGGGCGGCCGCCGCGTTTGACGTGGCGCTTGCGTCGCGGCTTGATCAGGGGCAGCACGGTGACGGGGCTGGAGTCTGCGGCGCGCATCGCCGCTTCGTCGGTGAAAATGGCCCTCGGCCCTGCAAACGGCGCGTCTGCTGATAGCTCGGGGCGATAGGGGAGGCATCCGGTGCGCTTCGTGCTCATGGGCTTATCGTCGCGTCACGGCTGCGAGCGCGGCCACGGCCACGCAGGTGCCGGGCGCGGCGCAAGTGGCGCGATCACGGCCCGACGCCGTTTCGATTTGCACGAGCGCGAGCACGCCGTCTTTTCCCCACGGGTGAGCCTGTCCGATCGCACGGCGAATGGTGAGCTTCCGCAGGAGCACGCGACGCGCCAGAAAGCTGCGGTTGAGTTCGAGCCTTCGGGCTTCGGTGCGCGCCTGATTACGCGCAGGTTTTCGAATACGCAGCCCGTGAGGTCGATTGCCAGGCGGCTGCTAAGAGTCCTAGTCAACGGCATGACCGCCTTGGCGGTTTCACGCTGCAAGCAACCGCACGATCTGCTATGACCGTTCTTGAGGCTCGACGCGATCACATCTCGCACGGTCCCGCACTCGCATTGCATGCGCCAGCGCGGATTGCGATTCTTGCCATTGGCAACGCGACATAGGAACGTCCAGCGTCCGAACGTCGCCCCGGGAATGTCGCGACGACTACGCTGCCACAGCATCATGAGCGCGTCCCGATTTCGTACATGACGTGAATGAACGCTTTCGCGGTATTGGCGATCGACGGAAAGCCCAGCTCGTTCTGTTCGCGCTGCTTCTGCTGCTGTTCCTTGCGGAGGGCCTTCTCGAACGCACGGCGACCCGCACGCGTTTTCATGTCGTACTTGACTGGTTCTGGCGCGCGCTGCGGCTGCTGGACGGGCTGCGCGACCTTCGGCAATGCTCCGGGCTCGGCTACGGCTGCCGACGGCTCTATGGGCGCGTATTGCATGCCGCCTTCGCCGTCGAGCACGTCGAGCGGGTCGGGCTCGGTGCGCTCGTGCAGCCTTTTCGGATAGCCATACACGGCGCAGTCAGACAGATACTCGGCCATCCCGTGATTCAGCACCGCCTTATCCTCTGCGCTCGGCTCCCACTCGGACGCTTCCTCCATCGGAGGGAGTGCGACCGGCTCGCGCATAGCCCGAAGCGCGGCGCCGTCGTCGAGCCGGTCCTTCAGGCGATCGGCCGCCGCTTCAGCGGTAACGCCCCATGCGCTCGCCCATTCCTCGATGGACTTGCCGAAGTAGAGCGGGGCCGGGTGCGCGCTTGCACGCTTGACGATGATCGGCGAGCTTTCGAACTGCGGCCACTCGGCAGAAAGCCATTGGACAAAATCGGCGAGGTCAAGGGGGTAGCCGAAGTCTGAGAGGGTTTCCTCCACGAACGAACTGCGATATTCCTGGTCCTCTTCCTCGCTCAACGGCGGGAGCCAGCCGCGGCGGCGTGCAAGGCCGTTGCCGTCTGCGGTGCTCTCGTCGGCGGACGCCGGGCGTGAGATCTTGTGCAGCGGCGTGTCCCAATCGTCCCAATCGACCTGCGCAGTGATGGGCGCGCGGGGCTTGCGCGAGGCGCTTTGAACGCGATGGGTGCTTGTGTGCTTCAGCTTCTTCGCCTTCGCGGTGCGAACCATGCGTGGCTCCCACGGCGAGAATGGCAACGGCGCCCAAAGACTGTATTGCGGGATAGTTTCGCCGTCGAACACGGTCTCAATCAGAGCAGCGCCGGCGTGGGCGCGATCGACGTATCGGGCGCACTCGTGCCAGTTCAGGCGCAGGCCGATATCCATCGTCTCGCGCGTGCCGTCCTTCTCGACAGTGACGGACGCGCGTTTCAGAACGATGCGCGGCGTGCCGCCCTTGCTGTTGGAGCCTTTTTCGAATTCCTTCTGCCGGTTAAAGCAACTTACGCAGATGGCTTTTCGAACGAGGCGCATACGCCCAATGAGGCGCTTGTTCGTATGGCCGCTCTTTTCGCAACGGATGCAGGAAAGACCTGTCGCAGCTTGCGTGGGCGCGTGGAATTCGCGCTTGTTGCTCGGCGCGATGATCGGCTCATGAGTCGCGCTGTGATGCTCGCCGATGGGGCAACTGAAGCAGACAGACGAGCACTCGGCGCGCGCGTAGTTCGATGCGCAGGAATTCGGCGTAATCGTCGCGTTCAGGCGGACGCACTGAAACACCTTCAGGCCAGCGAAATCAGGATGATCGTGAACCCGGATGGTCTCCACGCCGAACGCGCTGAAGTCGGGGCCGGCGGTGGCCCGCTTTACTCCCTGAATCTCGCCGGTAACTGGCATGCGCCGCTCCCATCAATTTCGATGGGACCATGCTCACGTCACGATTTTCTCCTCGAAAGGGGCCAAAAACTATGGTTCGATATGGGTTTCGGTGCGGCAGAATGGGGGGGATCGCCCCCCTTGGTTCTGCACGCCTCGTCTGTGTGCTGTAGCCGCAGCCGCTCGCCGCTCGGGCATCCTTGCGTGAGGCGCTACGCGCCGGGCCGGATGGGCCCGTATGAGAGATTCCTGATTGCCAAGCTCGCAGAGACACACCACGGCCCTCGCCGGGCCGCCGCGCAGCGGCTCACGTGAGGGGCTAGGATCGCGAATGATCGCTGACGCGGGAGGTCGGCGAGCGCCGTGAAAACTGCTTCGAAAGAGTAAAAGAACCTTGCCCGTGAAAATATAGCGGTGGGTTTGACTGCGCCGAGGAGACTGCCGCGCCTGTGTGCGTGGGCCATCCGTCTACTCAAGGGGGCTTGCGCTTCCGCATGTTCCCCCAACTTGGGCACTGTTTTATCGCGGTAGGCGCTATGCCAAGCGCGACCATTACGCCGCGCCTCTGTTCCGCTAGGGCCGGGCCAGCCCCCCATCGGCGTTTCTTCTAGCCCGCTCTGCCTATTTGCGGGGCTGAAGGCGTTGCCCAAATGGAAAAAGCCCCGATGCTTTGGTTGGCTCTATACCGTGGGCTAGACGGCTGGCACAGGGATACGCGCGAACGTTGGCAAGAGCCGAACCTGTGCCGAATAGAGACCACCAAAAAACCGGGGCTTCGATATGACGGTGTGATTCTACTACCTTCCAACGTTCGCGTGCATCCACCGGCCAAGGCTTCAGCGAGGGTGATCATGCTTGCCCATCATTCGTACGTCCAATGCGCGCCGTGCAGAATCAGGGCGCTTCCACCAGACTCCCTTATCGTGTACGGGAAAACGGTGGCTCGCTGATGCGGCTTGTCGATCTAAAGTGGTCGCGAGCTTCTGACGCGCACCGATAACGCGCCAACGCGCAATGCGCTGCGCACGCTCGAACTCACGTATCGCGCTGACCCGCGAGGATGCGGGCGACAAAGTCCTCTGCCCTAGGCACAACGGTGGTTGCTGACGTCGCTTCGTGGCCGACTCCTGTCTCAGGCAGTAGGCAGTAGCCGACCGTTTGGAGACGTTTCTGTAGCCACGCTCGGAACGTCCGAGTTCAAAATTGAAACGGACAGCCGCGATGAGCAGCGAGCTCGCGCGGCATATTACAGACTTCAAAACCGCTTCATATCTGAAGAAATAGAACGCGCAATGATTGAAATTCGAAACGTGGTCTCATTGCCCGGGAAACTCTTTCATCGCCATGAGTTCAGTCCAAGTAACTCTTCTAATTGACGTGAACATTGCCGACTGGTCTTCGAAAAGCACCTCTTCGCGAGGATCGTCGATTGTGATCGGAATCCTCATGCCGCCAGGTGAAATAGTTCCCGTTCCAAGCACTCCATTTGCAGACAGGATGACCCCCACGTTTTTCTGGCCCCTTGCATAAGCCTCCGACACCCCCTGTCGGAGCCACTCCCAATCGACGTCAATGGTGGAAAGCGATGGTCTAAGATGAAGAACGCCATGCGCCATCCAATCGGATGCGGAAAGACATGCACGCCAACTTTTGACAAGTGTAGCGGGTGACACTTGATCGATCGAATCTGAATTAACGTTGTTCAGACCAAGCTCAGATGTCAATCGATTAAGTTCTTGTATTCCTTTAGGTAAAAGGCCACCCTCATCTCGAAATTTGGTGAGCTCGTCAAGCACGAATTCAGTGGCTGATCTGATTTCTTCCTCGATAGCTTTCGTTGCTGCCGTACGGTAATCGTCGTCGATCAGCGAATCTATTGCGCTATCATCAAAAATCGCAGCTCCGTTTACTCCGCAGATAAAAGCGTTGATGTGCCCGCCTGATCCCATTAAGAAATCCTCACAAATCCATTCCACGAGACGATCGAATTGATCAGTGTCAAACTTAAGTGGATTCGAATAAAATCCAATGGGATCCGCAGGTCGAGCAATATTTGCCGAATCTGCCAAGAGGGACATCTCGTCAAGTGCCAGCACCAAATCCATCCTATTCCAGACGAATCGGCACAGTAAAGGGCCAGCGGGTTCTGTGCCAGATTCCCTTTGTAGATTCTCTCGAAGAAATCTATCAAGTCCAAGAAAGACACCAAGCTGAAAAGCATCTGACCAACGTACATTGCCGCTGCCGAACAGCTGTGGACGCATGAACTGCGCAACCAGCGACAATGCGACGTCGGGATTCCTCCAATCTCCTTCTCCGTTTTGCAACAATAGCTGTCGCCATGCTCGAACCGAGGGGTTCGCCACGTACTCGCGCGCGTATCGACCGAGAGCCCCCCAAAATTCGCAGATCAAGGGTTCAGCTCGGAGCGACAGCGATATCTTGTCCTCGCTCCACGTGGATGGGGATTCCCATACAGGCCGTGACACCTCTGCGAGCAGCGAGACAGCGGATTCGCAAATAGAAAAGAACGAGCTTGAGTGGCCGCTAGGAAAAAAATCGCGACGAACTTTGTCGAGCGCGCCTGCGAGCGCGCTTGATTTTGAATTGCCCCCAGACTGCGAGGCTTCATAGATTGCAAATGGCGACACTGAGCAAACCGTTATACAGTATGCGTCGGGTGAGGGCGCCGAGTGGTCCCGGCATAGAAGGACAAATCCGTGACCTCCCGCGACATCACCCTCCCGCGCGATCAGTTCTACAGCGGTAATCATTTGGTGAGGTACATATTCCGACGCTGTTTCATCCTCGGTGTGCCAAGGCTCCAGCGAGCTGCCTGGAGTATCGAACTCATCCTTTCTATAGAGAGTGAGCTGTGATGTCGCAAGTGCCTCATTGGGCAGAAAGACAGAACCGGTGATGGTCCATGCCTTGGGGATCCGTGTTCGTAGCGTAAGTGCTCCGTTTTCGTTTGAGGCATGCAAGCATAGAATATTCTTTCCGGACCAAGTAATGGCGGCGGAAACGCCATGATCCATCAGAGTGTTCCACTCTGTAGATAGGAGAATTAAGCAAATATCTCGTTCGGCGAGCAGTGGTAAATGATTTTTGATTTCTTGCTCGTATGCCGCCAATTCTGAAACTGCCTGCCGCCCCGGAGAAGATGAGTTTTTGAGTTCAAACAGGACAATGCTTTGCAGTTCCGGACTGAAGCAGACAATGTCCGGGCGAAGCGTTTCCGACTCTTCCAGTGAAACGTCTGTATCGGAACTCAGGATCACCAAGTTATCTAGCGCATTGAGTACCCTCGCGCCCGCGCGAATGGAAGCGCTTCTGCACAGGTAATCGATCGAAAAATGTGGAAGAATATTGGCTGCCACCTCCTCGTGCTTCCCTCGCAATTTCGCAGTGTCGGTGATTAGCGTTGATAATTGCTGACTCCGAATTGCCTCCAAGACCAAGGCTTGCAGTTCTGCTTCAGATGAGAATTTTGTCATAAAATTTTTCTTGTTGAAAATTTAAGCGTTCTGAGAAATATCGGCTTCTCGATGGAATATCCGATGTTTACGATCACTCACGAGTTCATCGCAAGCTCGACTGCGTAACGAGAGCCGGAGTACCTCGGTCTAACGGCAGGCTAGCGTGGAACTTGAGAACGCGATTGGATGTCAGCTTTGGACTTAGCACGGACATCAGAGTGCCCAGCCGATGCTCCTGCTGGACGACGCATGTTGGCCGGCTAGCGCCAGACGACCAAGCGTGGCGATCGCCGCGGGCACGGACTCTCATGCAAAAGACATAAAGCGACCCGTTGCTGCCGGTCGAGCCGTCTCAGTTCCGGGGGGTATCAAAGCGGAACGGTCATCCCGCGCCGTCACTCGATGATCAGCGATCGGCCTTAGTTGACATTCGGCGATAGATGGCGGTGCGTTGGCTGCTGATGGGTTTGTGGCCATTCGCAAACCGGCTTCAGCGAATGGCACTTCTCACCGTTAGTTAATGAATGAGTCTCCCCGTTAGTTCTACGCCCTAAAAAATCGCTCGAATTTTGCTTGCTCGATGGTCTCGAACTGGCCGAATGTTTCAAGAAGGTTACGGCGGGATGCGCCGATCACGCCATGTTTGAACGCAACCTCAAGCGGGGTCGGCCCGGCGTTTGCGGGACTAACAGGCGGTGCAATTTTTTTCGCATGTTCTGCGCCATCGGGCGACACTATGAACAGCTTCAGGTTGTGGTTGGTCACCGCGTCGATAATGACCGCGTTAATATGGTCATCGCGAAACCCATAGCCAATGACCATCAATCGCGAATCGCCGCGACAAAGATACGCGCGGAACTCCTGTTGATACCAGGTAAGGACAGGCACACGGTCAATCGCATGGACCTTGTTGCCGCCCATGATGAGCATGGGCCCGCCTTGCTGATCGTGTTGCCAGTTCGATGAGCCGTGCAGTTTGAAATACGGCTGTGTTCCAGCAGCGATCTGAAACTGGTTTTCATCCGGCATGTACGGTACGGCCCATCGGTGATCGGGCATTGGTTGCGCCGGTTGTGGCACAGGGCGCATACCGGGAATCGATATACCATGAAAGCGCCGTTGACCCAGCAACTCGGGGCTCGCCGTAAAGTATTGGTACTCTAACAACAAATCCTGATTCAAAGTAAAGATCGCCTCGAAGCCGGCGAGCAAGGTGCGCACGCGATTTTGCACGTCAAAATTCATGTACCGCAAAAATTTCGCGTTCATGTCGTTGAACATGCTCCGGACTGCACCGTCCAGCAGCTGCAGTTCGGGAGCCCGCTCCGGTTTAAACCGCACCGAAACCTGCAACTCGTCGAGCGCGTTTTCAAACCCGCCAGTTGGCTGGTTTCTCCATAGCAGTTCCATCAGCACCGGGTTGGCAACTATTTCGGGGCAACCGAGCAGATACTCGAATGCTTCCGCAGCAAGCCAGCCGCCCCAATTGCGGCTAAAGCCCGCGCCGAGCAATAACAAACAAGACATAAGCGATCACTGTAAGCAAAACGCGCCACACGAGAAAGAGGCGCCGAAGATCCGCGCGACATGATGGGGATATGCCGCTACTCACACAAGGGGACGCCGGACAGAAGAAAAAGCGCTCCGATTGCGATTCTACGCTCGGCGCAGTGCGTCAGGCGTACAGGCCCGCTTCGACAGCCTTGAGGAAAGAGCGCCGAAGAAAAAGCGTTTGTGTTCGACAATCGCATGGCCGGTTACTCGACAAACCGGACACCCGAGTGTCCGATCGCCGATGCATGTGAACGGCGGGCTGTGGCCGACCGCTGCCCGACGTGGTCGGCTGAATCTGCAACCTGGTTAGCGCCGTTCGTAGATAGGGACTTGTTCCGCTTTATTCCCCGTGTCAGACGCTGCGTCCAGCGTGCTTCTCTTCGATTGCGGGAAACCAGTAGTGAACCCGCCTTCCGCTTGGAAAATATGCGTCTGGATCAAGGAGTGCCAAGTCACGCCAGTCCGCAGCGCGTATTGCCAGCGCGCGCGCTGTGAAAGCGGCAATCGCGGCGTCATACATATGATCGCCCGGCCCCCGCTGCTGGATGCTTCTTCCGAAATTGAGAGCCTCCGGCCAAACCTGTGTCAACGCTTTGGGGTGAGCCTCGGTGATGATGGCACTCGGCCAGTCCAAGGCTGCCTTATGGGCAACCAACGCTCCCTGGATGAGGCAGGCTCCCCGCAGTGAATTCACGTGGCCAACTGTTCCGCCGTGTCCGCCTGCGTTGCAGACTAATTTGCGAACGGCTCTATCAGCCTCTCTATCGTTTCCGTCAGTCCAGAAAAGCGGCGCGTCAACTCCGACTGCAGATGGCTCTGCGGAGAGGGATTCGTTAGCTCGGTCGATTGCCTCGGTGGCGCAGCTTACAACGTCTCCAACTATGCGAATTACGGTATTGCCTTCAAACTCAATTACACACCAGCCGAAAGCATGCTTGCCTCCAGGGTCGAAGCCGACACACAGCATTTGTAGTCCAATATCGTCAAATATTAATTCACGGCGGAATAGTTACGGTCCGCATTGTCCTCTCGGAGGCCAGACGCTAGGGCGTCGCGCCCGCTTGCAGGGCTTTCCCGCGGGTTCTCGAATTTCGTGCCATTGCACAGCGCCACCGGCGTTCTTGCGTTCCCGCTGGACTGCGTGCGGACGTTCGCATCGCTCCTGCACGCGAGCACGGCAAGTTCGGGAATAACGGTAACGGCCGTCATCGTATCAGCCCGATGCGGCTCGCGCACCGGCGGCGCAGCAGGCCGGGTGGGCATAGGTTGTTGGCCGAACGCTGCGCGGTGTCCGAGTCGGACAATGGCCTCTGGCGGAGCCTCCGATGCAAGAGGCATATCCCGAGTACAAAAAGCCCGGCGCGCGGACGGGCTCGGGGTCCACCGGATTTCCGGTAGAGCTACCTCAGGCCGACGTGCGCGGTGCGAATCGACTTCATGAGCGCGTCGGGCACAGGGCGATCAAAGGACAAGCAGCGGTCAATCACCTGGGCATCCGATGCCGACAGCGTGCCGGCCGCGAGCATGGCGCTGGCAGCGCCGATCACCTGCGATTTCGTCAGCAACTTGGGCTGCTTCGGCGCGTGGCCTTGCAGCTTCGCGATCATCTCCGGGGGCGGCATGTGGCCCAGCGCGAGATGCGTGGCGCAGTGGTTCGCTTCGGCGGCCGTAATCGCGCCAGCCGCGAGGGCCTTGTGGCAGGCGGCCTCAATTTCCTGCGCCGTAAACGTGCGCCTGGGCTTCGCAACCGGTGCTTCGATGTGCGTTGCGCCGAGCACGCTATCGGTCGGCATTGCCTTCGTGAGCGCGCCCATGCTCTTGCGAAGCGCGGCGTGCGCGCCCTTCGTGTTGACGACCGGGGTGCGGCGCAGGTCGCGCATCGCAGTCACCATGTCGTAATCGCTCGACTGGCCGAAGTCGCCAGCAGCGCCATACCATTTTGCCATCGTCGCGCCGCCGCGCGATTCGGCGTGCAGGCTGTCGAGGTGGGTCTTCAGTTCTTTGAAATTCACGGTACTGCTCCTATTCGCCCTAGGGCGCTTACGGTTGTGATGCTGCGGAATCAGTTCGAGCAGGCTGCTGCGACGCGCGCAAGCAGGTCGCGAGGAAGTTGCTTCCCGAGGGACAGGTGCGAGCACACCGATTTGGCGTCGGTCGGCGAGAGGCGTCCCGCACTGAGCGCGGCTTCGAGTGCGCCGAGGTCGATTGCCTTCGGCGCTTCGGCGTCGTATGAGGCATCGAGCACATCGGGTGAGCCCGCGCCGATCACTTTCATCGGGTTCGCGGGCGGTGTGGTCTTGTTGTGCTGCATGTGCCGCATGACGTGCTGATAGTGGTGCTCGGCCATAGCCTTCTCCGGTTCGTCTATATCCAAATTCTCCCGTCACGATGCGGCTGCGCTGCGCATGGTGCGAATGGCGCGCTTGCGCTCGCTTGCATCGAAAGCAGTCGTGACGCGAAAGTGGGCCCATCGAAGCAAACGGCGCGAATGGCGCGAATGACTCACCAACCGGAGGTATGCAGCGTGACCGATACCGTGACCGGGCAGGGTGCCGACCTGATCTCGATCGGCGAAGTGGCTGCAATTCTGTCCGTATCAAAGACCACCGTGGCACGTTTCGCCGCGGACAAAGACGCAGACTTTCCGAAGGCGTTCGCACTGAATGCCAAGACAAAGAAGTACAGCAGGACGGCCGTGCTCGCATGGCTGCAATCAAAACAGGAGCAGTGATGACGACGACCGCGAAACAGAACCGCAGCTCGAAGGAGGCCGCAACCATGCCGAAGACGCCGAAGACGCTCGCACAATTGGAGGCGCAGGCGCAGGACGTTCGCGCGAGCCTCGCCGTATCTCTTGTCAAGGGCGACGCCACGGCATCCCTGCGCGAGTTCCTGGTCGAGCTGGAGGCGCAGATTGCGGCCGCGCGCCAGCACTCAGAGGCCGAGCGCGCACGCGCAGCGGTGGAGCAGGCCGCGCAGGTCAAGTCGGACGCCATCCGCAAGTTCGAGGAGGCGCATCCTGTCGCTGTGCGCCTGATCGCTGAAGCTGCGGAGCGAAGGATGCGCCGCAGTGAAGTATTCGCTATCTAACCAACGAGAGGAATCTTTCGATATGAACGAGCAGAACATGGGCGCGCAACTCAAGAATCTCGCGCTGAACGTCGATGCCGCAGACGCCAAGGCTACCGAAGTGGCAGCGAGGCACGGCACGGTCGCCGATCAAGCACAGACGCTGCGTGCGCGCATCGCGGAGGAACGCGCGAAGGCTGCGAAGGCCGTAGCCGACTACCGCGCAGGTGTTATCGACGTGGGCGTCGCCGGTGTCATTCAGAAGGCCGCCGAACTTGACATTGCTGACCTAGAGAAGTTGCTGGCGTCCGAGTCCGAGAAGCTCTCGGCGCTGGGGAGCGAACTTACTCGCGCGAATGCAGATCTCGTCGGCGCACAGAACGCGTTCCGCGATGCAGAGACGACCATTGCGTGCAATGCTTTCGACCTGCAAATCAAGGCGCTGGAGCGCAGGCTCTGTGACGCGCTGGTTGAACGCTACGGCATGCGTCACCGCGCAAGGAACACGCTTTGGGACGTCTGGGCGCCGTCGCAGGAACTCAAGGATGCGGTCGAGAAGCAGACGCTTCCGATCCGCAACTAACTCGGTATTGCAGCGCAAACCTGCCTAAACCTCAATGCAGGCCGCTTAGCGCGGCCGCCTGACGAACAAACCCACAATCGTTCAACTGCCGGGGTAATCGTGAACGTCAATATTCGCAATCCGAACATTCAAGTGCTGCTTCACAAAGTGGTGACGCGCACGAGCGCGACGGGGAATGTCTCGGCGACGACTGGAAGCGGCGCGCCGACGGCTTTTTCGTCATCGTCTACCTCGTCGTCCACTTCGTCACTCGCCGGACCACCGAGCCAAACCGACTCGACCTCGAATATCTACGACCTGACTTCATGGCTCGGCGAGCACTCCGTCGTGCGCGTGCAGAAGTCGGTGAGGGACTCTGCGGGCGTTTTCTCGATCGAGTTCGTTGATCAGCTTACGAGCGGGCTTCACGACACGCTTTACGCGCTTATCGAACCTATGGATATGTTCGAGATCCGATTCGCCAGCAACGCCTACCAGTATTCGGGCGCGCAGGGGCAGCAGTTTCCGATCATGATGCGCGGCTTTGTTTCTGACATCGAGCGCAGTCAGGTCATGGGCTCAGACGGCAAGCCGCGCAACACGGTGCACGTGAGGGGATTTGACTACCAGAAAATCCTGCAGATCATCCAGATTTTCAACATGCCGGCAACGCCGGACGTTGCGAACCTGATCACATCGTTCCCGCTGTTTTCGAAATGGGGGCCCGAGTTGAATGTGCAGGATTCGACGGACTTCGTGCTGCGGGTTTTCAATCAGGTCGTAAATAAGTACATCTCGGAAATGCAGGCCGCTGGCGCGACCTCGGGCGCGGCGCTACTTGAAGTGGCGACGGATATTCAGGTGCCCAGTGCGCTCATGTCGGTGCAGCTCGGCGCCTTTCCCGCTGGCAACCTACAGCAATTCATGGAGGCGTATCTCGACATAGGCCCCTTCAATGAATTCTTCATCGAGGACCGCGATGCGGGCGCTTGGGGTCCCGCTGGACCGTATGCCGTCTATCGCCCCACGCCGTGCCTTGGCGCGGTCTCGCGCGCCGCGCTGCAGCCGATTCAAACGTCCGTAACGACGGGCGTGAGCACGGATAGCCAACTCTATCCGACGGCAAACATGGTCTCTATCACAACCGACTCGGTCATTGCGATCACGCAGCGCCGTTCGGATGCTGGCGTCGCAAATTATTTTTGGGTGGACGCGCCGCGCTTCAGCATGAACTACGACGACCTCACGCGAATGTATGCGGGCTACGCCACGCAGCAGGGCGCGGTCCCTTACTACATTCAGAACTACCAGAACGTCAACCCGGCGCTGTACGGCCTGCGGAAAATGGAAGTCTCGACACAGCAGGGCAGCATCAACGAGACGAACGCTGGAAACGGCACCCCGGCTGGCGACGACCGCTGGAATAATCAAGCGGCGTTCCTGAGTTGGATCGACGACCGCCGTAATCTCCTGATCGCACTAAATCAGGATAACGTAATTTTTGAGAGCGGCGTTCTCCGATTGGCTGGATATGAACGCATCCGCGCCGGGAGTTACGTGAAAATCCGCTTTGGTGCGACGCCTGACAACCCGGGCGGCTATATCCAGTCCCTCTACTACGCGCATAGCGTGACGCACGTTTTCGAGCCGTACGGCAACTACCTGACCGAAGTCGAGTATGACCGCGGCACGAATGTCGCCGACCGTATCACGCAGGGCAATACCGGCGTGTCGCCGTACTATGCAGAAAGAATCTCGTGGAGCAATTCGCAATGACCGCTCGCGTCACTTCGCTCGCACCTTCGGGGACCGCCTGTACTGGATGGCTCGACGCCGACGCCGCGGGGAAAGAAGTCGTGACCTGGGAATGAGTACGTGGTCACAGGGACCGCAACTCCGCTTACCGCGCTTCGCCCCCTCTCGAAGGGGGCTTTCTTTTGGTTCTTCCCAGATTCCCGGGGAAGGGGCGCTTGACCATCGTTCGGGCACACATTCCTGAATGTCGGCTCCGATGATGGCCTGACTAGAAGCTATGTGGGGGAGCAGCGGCAGTAAACCCGACTGGAGTAAACGGGATTTGCACACTCGCTTTCTCCGAAGGAGTACGCGAATGGACGCGTCTGACATAGCCCTCCACGGGCAGCATCCGACGCAGTCCCCTCGTCAGATTCGGCGGCCCAATGAATGGAAAAAGCCCGGTCCAAAAGAACCGGGCTGTATGTCGTTCGTCCGCCCTCGGTTAGACCATACGCAAGCGCTTTTGTCTGACGAATTGGCGCAACCAATGCTTCGCGCGTCGCGACATCCGCGACTAGCAGCGTGCCTCAGTGCGTAACCGCGTACATGATCGATGCAGCAACCGTTACAGAAGCAGCGATCACCGCACCAAGTCCGACCCGGCGAACAATGCGCTGGCCAGCTTCGTAGCTGGCCGCTTCGTAGCGGCGCTGCTCGCGCCGGCGCCTACGCTCGTCCTGATAAAGCTCGTTGGTGTATTTTTCCTTCAGCGCGTCGCGCATCTTCGCGTGATCGGCTACCGAATGTCCACTCATAGACACCTCTCAACTGACTTTGCCATGAACAATAGCAGCCAAAGGCAATGTTAGCACGCACAGTGCAACCGATGAAAAGAATGCAGGATAGCCCGTGATCAATCCCTTGCCTGCGGCCTTGTTTCTCTCCGGATCAACTGGCGAAACCGACCCGACGGCCGCGACCAGTCCAGACATTGCTGCGAGGAATAAGAGCGCCAGAACGTAGAGCAACATACTAAATGACTGATGCTTCACCAGCCACTTGGTCACCTCTATCACGGAGCCCACGACCCACCCCACTGAAACAAAGCCGAGTTGGCCGTTTCGGAACGACGCCGTGTAGCTGATCTTAATTTCTGTGGACCCGAGGAGTCCCTTAAGAAAGTGCATCAGCAGCATTCCAAACACTGGAAGAAATATGCCAAACACAATGTTGGAGATGATCCAGCCACCCCAGTTTAGAGTCCTCGTCAGTTCGTCGCCGCTCATCAGACCCCCGTCGCAAGTTGAAGATTCCACTTGCGTCGCTCAGTTCACTGCGCTGATCCCGCTTTCATTTCGAATGGGCGTCGGTGATGAACATATTGTCCTGAAGGTATGACAAATCCCCGACAACTTTGAGCGCTCGCATAATGGTCTCCGAAGGCGCCAAAGATATCACAGGGACGATTAATGTATGTCTGCTTGCGCCTATAGGAGTGCCTTTCCGGGCAATCTGCGAAGAATCTCTCTTTTGGCCGATTGGTGGTGTTCAGTGCTTCGCACCAACCAATCTTGCGACCACGTCGGCGAGCATGGCTTCGATCGTCGGTTTGATCGCGTCCTCGGGCTCGCCGTTCTCGACCGACTGCATCATCTGCACGAGTTGTGCCGCCATCCATAGCCCAAGTGCTGCTCCTGGGTCGCCCGTCTGCTTCGTCTCCTCGGGCAGCAGATAGCGCCAGTACGCCGCGCCGTGCACGGTGAGCGCGAGCGCGGCGCTGAGTGCTCCTGCGTCGTGGTCGATCGTTTCAAGAGGGTTACCGGCGCCGGGCTCGCCAGCATGGAAGGCGGCGCGCAGAAACAGAACGCGTGCCGCGAAGCCGCGCACGAGCTGCTCGACCTCTGCGTCGTCTATGAGAGTGGGGCGGCGGCGCGCGGGTGCCTCATGCCGGTCCATACGGCCTCCCGAGCAGCGCGTCGCGCAGGTGCACGCAGGCGGTGTCCATCTCGTTGGCCAGGATTTTTTCGGCGTACCACAGGAACGCGGTGCGGATGCCCGCCCGGATATCGCCGTCGATGCGTAGCGCGAGCATGACATGCTGGGCGAGCGCCATGCCGTCGTCGTCTGGTTCGTGCCCGATGATCGCACCGCTCGCGCGGCGGCATTCGAAATCGAGCGTCGCCATGAAGTCGGCGGCGCGCGGCGGCTCCATTGCACCGATCGCCCGTGTGGCGAACTCGTCGATCACCTTCTGAACGTGCTGCTCGTCCATCGCTGCTCCCAGTTGCAACGCGATCAATGAGTTATGGCGGTGGTGGCTTCAACGATTTGCGAGCGCCCATTGCTCGGGGATGCGAAGCCATGCTTCACGATTGATGCCCCGATTAATCGGACTTGGGTGCATGGACTTGATGACACGAATCCATTTCGGAATGATCTCCTCGGCCTTATGCGCAGTCTTGCCGACTAAGATGATCGTTTCGAGCTTTGGGAGCAGTTCAATCAGATTGAGAACCTCTGCGCGGCCTTCCTTTTCCTCGGCTCGGGTAAGGTCGCGGGTCCTGTTCCACCCAGGTACGGCATTCCACAACAGCGTCCGGCTGCGCGAAACACCGGCCTGCTCGAAAAATCGCGACGTGGCGGCGGCTGTCTCGTCATTGTTGTCCCGGCTGATGAAACCTGAGCCTATGCGCTGGCCGTTCGGGTTCGTCATCCGGCCCGGCTTCTCCATTAAGACCAAAATATCCGCGTGGATGCCGCCGTCAAGCGGGTCCATATCCGGGAAGTACCATTCGTTCCCTGCTTTGGATCGCAGGTCTTGAACGTATTCAACGAGCGGTCTCATGTGAGACTGCGTGAGCATCGCGCGGCGGCTCTCTACTGCGGCCGGATCGCGCAGGCACTTTATGGTGGCGTTCATGGCGAATTTATCGTCGATATGGCTGTTGCCCATGCGTGCTCTATCGGTATCGCGTTCCGCCCGAGGAGCTTCAGCCAGGCTCTGGACTTGCAATGCAATCAATGGCTTACGGCCAGAAGTGCCTCAGCAGCACCGTCGCGAGCACAACGGCGACGCCCCACGCGTACAGTCGCAGCGTCATGCGCCGCTCGAATCCTGCGAGCGCATCGCTCATTGTGCGATCCTTCATGACGACCTCCTTGTTTGAGCGCGAGCGGCCCGGGCCTTCAGTAGGTGTGGCCTTCGCGCACTCTGCCGGGAAAGATGTGCAAATCCTGTCTGCCATGCCTGCCGGTATCAGTTCCGTGCGCGTCGATTGCTGCTTCCCCGTGCAGAATTTAGGTGATCCTACCCTGTAACGGCCCTAAGCGGTTGATGGTTGTTTAGGGGCGCTGGTTCGAGTCCGGATGGGGGCCTCGAACGCGCGCAGCGATTCAGCTAAGCGAAGTTTTTACGAAAAAAATGGTAGTAGCCTTGCGCAGAAAGGGTCCGTATTTCCGGTCCCCGGCACCAGAGGTCTTTTGAGATATTATTCCAGCGAATTCCGCGGGATCCCAGGAACCCGTGATTGCTTGACGCTTCGCGGGTTTTTTTATTTGCACGGCTAACGCCGTGCGGGCGCACGAAGGTATCTGGCGACGACGAAGGGAAAAACGGGAAAGGGCGGGAGAAAACCGCTGCAGCCGCGCAGAATGGCGGCGCGAGGATCAGTCGGGCGCTGCGCCGCAACAAGGCGCTTGCGCACTCAACGACTACCGATTTTCCCCGTCAAAGGATTAATTAGCTTTGCGAATCCGAACAATGCCGCGATGCCCAAGGGGCAGGCGATGAAGAATGCGGTCAACATGACTCGGCCCCGAACGTAACAAAATGTATCGTCAGTCTAGCGCGGTCATGCGGTTTGGGTATCAGGGGGAACGACAACAAACTATTGCGCTATCGCGAGCAATTGGATCTGCAACGGCGGGCGAACAGGCTGCAACGCCCGTTTGGCGCGGGGGGCGAGAAGACGGTGCGGACTCCATCAGATGCAGTCGAAGATGACTTCTACTGTCTGGGACGTCACGCCGCGCAGGCCTTCGCTGTGGATCTCCACCGTGTGCAACTGCTTCTTCTGTTTTTCACAGTAGTCTTCGGCTTCGCTGAGCCCGGCCGCGCGCACGTGGTTCCACGAAACCAGATCCCAGCGCGCGCGGCTCGTGACGGTGAGATGGCCATCCTGTCTCGAATTGACGGCCGTCACCGATGTGCACGCCGCCAGCATGCTGACTCCAAACAGCAGGATGTAACCTTTCATGGATTCTCCGTGGTCCGCGAGCATTCTCGCCGCCAACCAGGGGAATTGGCAACCCAAAGCGATGCGCCGCGGCGCGCCAGGCTTGCTTGATGCAGTGGGACGCCGCCACGCCGCGGTTTCATAAAATACCGTCACGGCCGGCTGACCGCGCGACGCGGGCGCCGAATCGATGAATGATCGGCCCAGGTAACCCGGGCGGCCATGGACATAGAGGTTTGCGACGCCGGGCGTATAACCCTGCTCAGCCGAATGGCGTACGGCGTCGGGCGGGTTGATCATGGGCGCGCTCCGGCGGCGGGTCCGCGAGCCCGGCAGCACGCGCCGCGCCGTTGAACGGCGCCCGCGCCGCGAAACCCGCCTGGGCGGTCGCGGCGCGCCGGGTGCTCAGTCGTGGGCGATCAGGTCGCCGACTTGACCCTGGCCCGAAACGAGGCAGGAAGACAGGAAGTTTTCGCTCTGCGCGCTTGCGCCGCGTTCGCCGAATCCGCGCACGAGTGCTTCGGCCTTCACGAGTGCGGAGCCCTGGGCACAGGTAAGCGAGCCGGCCTCGTGAGCCTGCACACGTGTCATGGCACGATTCGCGAGGAGGAGTGCGAGGACGATGACCACACCCACATTGAATGCTTGTCTCATGATTTCGTCTCCTTGTGCATTGAGACTATCTCAGCCGTTCGGCGTCCGAATCCAGGAGTTTCCCGGCGATGCACTGCAGCACATGTGGCGCGCAAAAACCCGCTTTCATGCAACCTGAGTAATGCTTCGGCATCCTTCGCTTGCGACCGGCGCGCCGCCGCGCCTTAAGCCGCGCGGCACGGTAAAAAAGCGCCTGTACGCGGGGCGGGGCGCTGCGTCGCAACAATGCCGCGACGCGTCAGATTCGACGTCTGCTAACAAATGTAGCCAGGTTGTGCGGCGAGCCGGACGTGGCACGTCGACACAGTGTGTTTTTGCACAACGCGCCGCCTCGGCAAGACGGCGATCCGGGGTGTGCTCAACGTGTCTTGAAATGCGGTGGGGCTTCCTGCAAGATCGACGTCCGATCCCCTTTTCCTGTGCGAGGTAAACCCATGCAGTTGATCGGCATGATGGATTCCCCCTATGTGCGTCGCGTCGCGATTTCGCTCCATGTGCTTGGGTTCGAGTTCGAGCACCGCAGCATTTCGGTATTCCGGCAGTACGACGAATTTGCCCAGATCAATCCGGTCGTGAAGGCGCCCACCTTTATCGACGACGACGGCACCCAGTTGATCGACTCGACGTTGATCCTCGACTACCTGGACCGCAAAGTGCCCGCCGCGCGCAGGCTCATGCCGGAGGAGACGCAGGAGCGGACCTTCGCGCTGCGCGTGAACGGTTTCGCGCTCGCAGCCATGGAAAAGACGGTGCAGCAGGTCTATGAGCGCCAGTTGCGCCCCGCCGAACGCCAGCACGAGCCATGGTTCGAGCGCGTGAACGCCCAGATGCATGCGGCCTGGGCCGTGCTCGACCAGCTCGTTGCGGGCCGCGACGGCTGGCTGTGCGCGGGCCGCATCACGCAGGCGGACATCACCGCGGCCGTTGCGTGGCGCTTCAACCAGTACATGCTGCCCGGTTGCGCTGATCCCGCCCGATATCCGGCGGTTGCCGCGCTATCCGCGCGTACCGAGACGCTGCCGGAATTCGTTGCCACGCCCCTCGACTGAAGCGCGCCCGCGCGGCCGGGACTCGCGCAAACCACCCTGCGGCGGGGCCGCGCGCAATGCCCGGCGGGCACGGCGGCCGCGCCGCCGCACCCTCTGTCTTCGCAGTCGTTTCGATTGTTTGCGATTTTCGACAAGTGACTTCGCTGGCGGCCCATTTATCGACGTACCCCGCATTCCTACAATGACAACCATTGAATGACCTTGCGTCAGGAGGACGCGGGGCATGCAGTGGGAGCGGTCATGAAATCCTTTATCGAACGACAGTTATATCAGTCAGCATTGGTCCTGCCGATGGTGGACCTGATGCAGCTGATGGTGTCGCACGACTTCAACATGGGGCAAGTCGGGCTGATGATGGCGACGCGCGGCGCGCGCGCCGCATTCCTGCGCTCGCGCGAACTCTGGAACGCGGGCCATGGAGAGTCTGCGGCCACGGATTGCGTGCACTGATGATCTATTGGATGCACGCGCACGGATTTCTCCAACTTTAACGACTGGATATCCAGTCACAGATTCACCGAACGCCTGACGCAAGCGAGTCTTCGTTCGCCGATCCCCCTGACGCGCAGCGGCTTCGCCCGTTTGCTGTTGTGACGTCACCCTGTGAGCCGCCTCGACGTGCGAGGCGGCTCTTTTTTTGCGCGTTCGTTTCCGTTCGCAATACACGCCGATGCGCACCCGGTTTGCAGAATCACGCTGCGGGCGATGGCCATGCGTCGCGCGTAAGATGGCGCGATCGGCCGCCTTTGGCGACCCGCGGCTCCATTCGCGTCAACGGCAAAGGAGGGCGACATGGCACAACGTTTCGATGCGATCGTGATCGGCACGGGGCAAAGCGGCCCGCCTCTCGCGGTGCGGCTTGGCGAGAGCGGCCGCAAGACCGCGGTGATCGAGCGCGCGTCATTCGGCGGGACCTGCGTGAACGTGGGCTGCACGCCGACCAAGGCTTATGTCGCCTGCGCGCGTGCAGCCCACGTCGCGCGCCATGCGGCGGACTTCGGCGTGCAACTCGGCAAGGGCGCGCAGCCCGGCGACGTGCGCGTCGACCTCGCGGTCGTGAAGGCGCGCAAGGAACGCATCATCGGGGCGTCGCGCGATGGTGTCGAGCAGTGGCTGCGCCATGCGCCCAACGTCAGCGTGTTCAACGGGCACGCGCGCTTCACGGGCGCCCATACGGTGCGCGTGGCTGCGCACGACGGCGCGCAGATCGATCTCGAAGCGCCCGAGATCTTCATCAACACGGGCACGCGCGCGCAGATTCCTGCCATGCCCGGCATCGATACGATCCGCTACGAAACCAACTCGACGCTGCTTGCGCTGGAGCAATTGCCCGAGCATCTGGCAATCTGCGGCGGCAGCTACGTCGCGCTCGAATTCGCGCAGATGTTCCGCCGCTTCGGCAGCCGCGTGACGGTGCTCGTGCGCGGGCGGCGCGTGCTCGCGCGCGAGGACGAGGATTATTCGCGCGCGGTACAGGAGGTGCTCGCCCGTGAAGGCGTGGAATTCCGCTTCGGCGCAGAGCCGCGCAGCGTCGCACCGCTGGATGGCCAGGCGGGCGTTCGCGTCGTGCTCGACAGCGGACCGCTCGACGTTTCGCATCTGCTGTTCGCGACCGGGCGCCTGCCGAACACGGACGATCTGGGGCTGGACGCGGCGGGCATCGAGCGCGACGCCCACGGGCTCATCGCCGTGGACGGCGAGTTGCGCACGCGCGTAGAGGGCGTCTGGGCGCTCGGCGACGTGAATGGCCGCGGCGCTTTCACGCACACGTCGTACGACGACTTTCAGATCGTCGCGGCGAATTTGCTGGACGGCAAAATGCGCAGCGCCGACACACGCATTCCCGCCTACGCGGTGTACGTCGACCCGCCGCTTGCGCGCGTCGGCATGAGCGAGCGCGAAGTGCGCGAGCGTGGCAAACCCGCGCTCATCGCCACGATGCCGATGTCGCGCGTGGGCCGCGCGCGCGAACGCGGCGAGACGGACGGCTTCATGAAGGCGCTGGTGGACCCGCAGACGCAGCGTATCCTCGGCGCGGCGATCTTCGGTATCGAGGGGGACGAGGCGATCCACACGTTCATCGACACGATGACGGCCGACGCGCCCTATACGACGCTGCAATACGCGATGCATGTCCACCCGACCGTGAGCGAGCTCGTGCCGACCTTGCTCGACGGCCTGAAACCGCTCGAATGAGCGCATTTGCATGAACGAACCGAACACCGCCTCATTCGGCAATCTCTTCGCAGGCATCGACCGCGACGCCAGTGAAGAGCGCTTCGATACGCTCGTTTCGCGCGACGGGGTGGTGATCGAGCGCATCGTCTCCACGGGTCAGGCGAGCCCGCCGGGTTTCTGGTACGACGACGCGCGCGAGGAGTGGGTCGTGCTTCTTGCCGGCGCGGCGACGCTGGAATTCGAGGACACGGCTGTGCCGCCGCGACGCCTGCTGCCCGGCGACTATGTGCACATTCCGGCGCACTGCCGGCATCGCGTCTCGTGGACCGATCCGAGCGTGCCGAGCGTGTGGCTCGCGGTGTATATCGGCGCAGCGGCCGCCGAGGGCGGCGGCAAGGCATGAGCGCGGCGATAATCGGCAGGACTCAACCGGAACGCCACGTCATGTCCGCGAAACATCCGCTACGTATCGCACTGGTTGCCGACACGCACAACCTGCTGCGTCCGGAGTTGCTCGCCTTCGTCGAGGGCGCGGATGCCATCGTGCATGCGGGCGACATCTGCGAAAAGCGCGTGCTCGACACGCTCGCGGCCATCGCGCCGCTCACCGCCGTGCGCGGCAACAACGATCGTGGCTTGTGGGCCGACGCGTTGCCGGTGCAGACTACCGTCGCGCTGGGTGGGATCCGGCTCGCGGTGGTTCACGAACTGCCCGACCTGCAGGGCGATCCCGCAGCCGACGGCATCGCTGCTGTCGTGAGCGGGCATTCGCACAAACCCGCACTCGAAACGCGCGCAGGCGTGCTGTACGTGAACCCCGGCAGCGCGGGGCCGCGCCGCTTCAGGCTGCCGATCTCGGCGGCAATGCTGACGATCGGCAGCCAAGGCGTACTGGACGTCGAGCACGTCAATCTCGTCGAATAGCCGTCAGTGAGCGCCAGAACAAAGGCCAGCACGAAGCTGGCCTTTTTGCGTTGCAGTGGTGCCGTATCAGGCGCGCACGGCATTGGCGACGGCGTATTCCTCGTCGAGTTCGCGCGCGAGACGCACACCGCGCAGCACCGCATGCGCTTCCGCCCTGGTGCTCACGCTCGGCGCGGAGCCCGGCAGCGGGCGGCGCGCCGTTTCATGCAGCGCCAGTACCGAGACGATGCCGATGACGGCCGCGCCCATCAGGTAGTACGCGGGCATCATGAGGTTCTGCGTGTGTTCGACGAGCCATGCCGCCACGAGCGGCGTGGTGCCGCCGAACAGCGACACCGACACGTTGAAGCCGATGGCGAGCGCGCCATAGCGGATCGCGGTCGGGAACAGCGCCGGCAGCGCCGAGGGCATCACGCCCGTGAAGCACGAGAGCAGCGCGCCGAGAATCAGGAGACCGAAAAACACCGGCACGAGCGAGCCCGTCTGGATCAGCGTGAGCGACGGGATCGACAGCAGGATCAAGCCCACGCAGCCCGCGAGCATCACCGGCTTGCGGCCCACGGCGTCGGAGAGGCGGCCGAACGCGAGCGTCATCGGCATCATCAGCACCATCACGATCAGCACGAGGAAGAGGCCGTGCGTCTCGTTGAAGTGCAGCGTCGCCGAGAGGTAGCTCGGCAGGTACGACAGCGCCATGTAGTCGGTCACGTTGAAGATCAGCACGAGACCCACGCACAGCAGGAACGGGCGCAGATGCTGCGTCAGCAGCGAATGCAGCGTGAGCTTCGGGCGCGTGTGCTCTTCGGCTTCGCGCAGCTCCGCTTCGCGCTTGAACGCGGGCGTTTCTTCGAGCTTCATGCGGATATAGAGGCCCACGAGGCCGAGCGGACCCGCGATCATGAACGGCACGCGCCAGCCCCAGTCGAGCAGCTGCTGGTGCGAGAGCACGGCGGTCAGCACGGCAACCGTGCCCGCGCCGAACACGTAGCCGATCAGCGTGCCGAACTCGAGGAAGCTGCCCATGAAGCCGCGGCGCTTGTCGGTGGCGAATTCGGCGATGAAGGTCGCGGCGCCCCCGTATTCGCCGCCGGTCGAGAAGCCCTGAACGAGGCGCGCCACGAGCAGCAGCGCCGGCGCGGCAATGCCGATCGACTGGTACGAGGGGATCAGGCCGATGGCGAAGGTGCCGCAGGCCATCATGATCATCGTCATCGCGAGCACGCGCTGGCGGCCGATGCGGTCGCCGAGCGGCCCGAACACCATCCCGCCGATCGGTCGCACGAGGAACGCGGCCGCGAATGTGCCGAACGTGGCGATGAGCTGCGCCGAAGCGCTGCTCGACGGGAAGAACACCTGGCCGAGCGTGACGGCGATGTAGCTGTACACGCCGAAGTCGAACCATTCCATGGCGTTGCCGAGCGCCATGGCGCCGACGGCGCGTTTGAGGAGGCTGTTGTCGACGATCGTGATGTCGTCGAGGGTGAGGTCGGTCTGGGCCGACGCGCCGGAAGTGGAAGCGGTCAAGGTCTGCATCTCCAATGACTGCGACGGACCCACGCGGGCCCGCCACGGTTGCCGGAGAGTGCCGTTTCGCGATAGCGGCGACATTTCGCGCACGGCACGCCGCGTGACGTCGGAGACGAAGGCGGGCCGATGCTGCATCGCACAAGGCGAGCGGCGCACGAAAGCAAAGCTGAAGTGTCGCGAAACGACACTCGGACAAATTGTGTTTAACGTTGCGCCTGCGTGGCCGTGGATGGGGGGCAGGGCGCATGAGGACGCCGGACCGGCACGGGGTGCCTTGGGGTTGCCTGGTCTGAGCGCCGCTGAAACGAAAAAGAAGCCCGCGTGGCGGAGCGTTCCTTTTGTCATATGCGCATTCGGGATAATGGCGTCTTGGGGCGCCGTGCCGAATGCAATTGATGGCTAATGCCTGTTGAACGAGGCCACATATTAGCACGATAGCGAAAGATAGCGCAAACCCCACTATCTGCAAAGATTCGGGGCGCGGGCTGCAAGCCCCGTGCGGCGGGGGATTGCGCGGTTTCGATGGAACCGTTTCCGCGGCCCGGAAAACGCATGAAGTGCATAAAAAAACCGCGCCGGGGGCGCGGTTTTGCGAGGGATTGGACGGCTTTTTTTGCCTGCCAGTGCCAGATCCCGGTGCGCAGCGTAAGGCTTTAGCCTTCGGTCGGCGGCACGTAGCCCGAAGCCTGGTCGGCGCCTTCGCCGAAGAAGAACTTTTCCGTCTGCTTCATCAGGTACTGACGCGCGCGCGGATCGGCCATGTTCAGGCGGTTTTCGTTGATCAGCATGGTTTGCTGCTTGAGCCACTGCTGCCACGCTTCCTTTGAGACGTTTTCATAAATGCGCTTGCCGAGATCGCCCGGCAGCGGCGGAAAGTCGAGTCCCTCGGCTTCCTTGCCGAGCTTCGCGCATTGGATCATACGGGCCATGCTGTGCTTCTCCTGTAGTCGTATGTGAGGTGGGCGGCGCCGCTCAGAGCTGTTTCATCAGCACGAGCGATTTGCGCTGCCAGTTGTAGAGGCGGCGGCGGTCTTCGGGCAGGTCGTCCACCGTTGCCTTGACGAAGCCGCGCTTCAGGAACCAGTGTTCGGTGCGGGTGGTGAGCACGAAAATGCGTGTGAGGCCGCGCGCCCGTGCGCGCTGCTCGATGCGGCGCAAGAGGCGTTCGCCGTCGCCGGAGCCCTGCGCTTCGGGCGAGACCGTGAGGCACGCCATTTCGCCGATGCGCTCCTGCGAATACGCGTACAGCGCCGCGCAGCCGAACAGCACGCCATCGTGCTCGATCACCGAGAAGTGGTCGATGTCGCGCTCGATCTGGTGGCGCCCTCGCCGCACGAGCGTGCCGTCGGTTTCGAGCGGCTCGATCAGCGTGAGAATGCCGCCGACGTCGTCGGGCGTGGCTTCGCGCAGACTTTCCAGATTCTCGTACGAGATCATGGTGCCCACGCCGTCGTGCAGGAACAGTTCGAGCAGCACGCTGCCGTCGAGCGCGTAGGGAATGATGTGCGCGCGGCCCACGCCGCCGCGGCAGGCGCGAATGGAGTGCTTCAGATAGAAACCCTCGTCGCCGAGCACCGTGCCGCCTTCCTGCAGCTTGTAGGCGTCGTCGAGCGACAATTCGCGGATCAGCTCGCCTTCCTCGTCGATGAGCCCCTGCGTTTCCGTGAGGAAAATGATCTTGTCGGCGCGCAGCGCAATGGCCGCCGCCGAGGCAACGTCTTCCATCGACAGATTGAACGCCTCGCCCGTGGGCGAAAATCCGAGCGGCGAGAGCAGCACGAGCTTGCGGCTCGCGAGCGAGTGGCGGATCGAATCGGCGTCGATCTTGCGCACGACGCCCGTGTGCTGGAAGTCCACGCCGTCGAGAATGCCGACCGGCCGCGCCGTCACGAAATTGCCCGACACCACGCTGATATGCGCGTGCGCCATTGGCGTGTTCGGCAGACCCTGGCTGATCGCGGCCTCGATATCGAGACGCACTTCACCGGCCGCTTCCTTCGCCGATTCGAGCGCGCGGGCGTTGGTGATGCGCATGCCGTGCGAGAACTCGGACTCGACGCCATGCAGGCTCATCTGCTCCTCGACCTGTGGGCGCGAACCGTGCACGAGCACGATCTGGATGCCCATGGCCTGCAGGAGCGCGATGTCGGCGACGAGCGCGTTGAGCAGGTTCTGGTGCACGACCTCGCCGCCGAAACCGACCACGAACGTCTTGCCCTGGAACGCGTGGATGTAGGGCGCGACCGATCGCATCCAGTCGACGAACTGCGCGTGCTGCGCCATGAGCTGCGAGTTGGAATCCGCAGCGGCGGCGCAGGCCGGCGCGCTGGCGGTGGCGGGGACGAGGTCGGTTTGGGAATTCATGCCCGGGATTATAATGCGCCCCCATGTCGAATGTACCCAAAAGACCTGCCTCGGCGCAGGGCAGCAACACCCCGGCCGGGAAGCAAACAGCGCAGGACGGCGCGAAAGCGAAGAGCGCGTCGCAGAAGTATGGCGGCGGGCAAAAACCCGCGTCGTCGGACAAGCTTGCCGCGCTCGCGGGCGGCGGCGCGCGCGCGCAGGACAAGCGTGCGGCGCAGACACAACCGCAGACGCAACGGCAGACGCAACGGCAGACGCAACGGCAGACGCCGCCGCGCGCACCGCGCACGAACGTCGAGCCGAACAAGATCCCGCCCGTCACGTTCCCCGAAGCGTTGCCGGTCTCCGGCCGCCGTGAAGAGATCGCGCGTGCGATTGCGCGGAATCAGGTCGTGATCGTGAGCGGCGAAACCGGCTCGGGCAAGACCACGCAGCTGCCGAAGATCGCGCTCGCGCTGGGCCGCGGCCTCGGCGCGGGCGGCACGGGCCTGATCGGCCATACGCAACCGCGCCGGATTGCGGCTTCGGCCACCGCGCGGCGCATTGCCGACGAACTCAATACGCCGTTCGGCGAAGTGGTCGGCTACAAGGTGCGCTTTACCGACAATCTCTCGCCGGGCGCCTCGGTCAAGCTCATGACCGACGGCATTTTGCTCGCGGAGACGCAAACCGATCCGCTGCTCAAAGCCTACGATACGATCATCATCGACGAGGCGCACGAGCGCAGCCTGAACATCGACTTCCTGCTCGGCTATCTGAAGGAGATTCTGCCGCGCCGGCCCGATCTGAAGCTGATCGTGACGTCGGCGACCATCGACGCCGATCGCTTCGCGCGCCACTTCGGCAGCGAGGCAAAGCCCGCGCCCGTGATCGAAGTGAGCGGGCGGCTGTACCCCGTCGAGGTGCGCTATCGCCCGGTGCAGGAAGACAGCCCGGCGGTGAAGAATGCGCAGGGCACGACGGGTCGCGAAAAAGGCGCGAAGTCGCAACGCGACACGGATCGCGACCTGATGGAGGCCATCGTCGATGCGGTCGACGAACTCTGCCGCGAAGGCTCCGGCGACGTGCTCGTGTTCCTGCCCGGCGAGCGCGAGATTCGCGACGCTGCGCAAGCGCTGCGCAAGCATCATCCGCCGCACACGGAAATCCTGCCGCTGTTCGCGCGGCTTTCCGCGCAGGAGCAGGAGCGCGTATTCAAGCCGTCGAACGCCCGCCGCATCGTGCTCGCGACCAATGTGGCCGAAACGTCGCTCACGGTGCCGGGCATCCGCTACGTGATCGATACGGGCCTCGCGCGCGTGAAGCGTTATTCGTATCGCAACAAGGTCGAGCAGCTGCAGATCGAGCCGATTGCGCAGGCGGCGGCGAACCAGCGCGCCGGCCGTTGCGGGCGCGTCGCGGACGGCATCTGCATCCGGCTTTACGAGGAAGCGGATTTCATCGCGCGGCCGCGCTTCTCCGATCCGGAAATCCTGCGCTCGTCGCTCGCCGCCGTGATTCTGCGCATGAAGTCGCTGCATCTCACGGCGATCGAGACGTTCCCGTTTATCGAACCGCCGCCGGGCCGCGCGATCGCCGACGGCTATCAACTGCTCAACGAACTCGGCGCCGTGGACGACGACAACGCGCTCACGCCGCTGGGCCGCGAACTCGCACGCCTGCCGCTCGATCCGCGTGTGGGCCGCATGATTCTCGGCGCACGCGACGAGCAGGCGCTGCGCGAAGTGCTCATCATCGCGAGCGCGCTTTCGGTGCAGGATCCGCGCGACCGGCCGATCGAGGCGCAGGAGCAGGCAGACCAGGCGCATCGCCGGTTTGCCGACGAGCGCTCCGAGTTTCTCCAGTGGCTCAGGATCTGGGCCTGGTTCGAAGAGGCCGTCGCGCACAAGAAGTCCAACCGGCAACTACTGGATGCATGCCGCGCGAATTTTCTGTCGCACTTGCGTCTGCGCGAATGGCGCGACGTGCATTCGCAATTGCTGACGGTGGTGCGCGAGCATGGCTGGCGCATCAACGAAGCCGACGCGACCTACGAGCAGATCCATCACGCGCTGCTCACGGGCCTGCTCGGCAATATCGGCCTGAAGGCCGACGACGAGCCGCATTACCTCGGCGCGCGCGGCATCAAGTTCCACCTGTGGCCGGGCTCGGCGCTCGTGAAGAAGGCGGGGCGCTGGGTCGTGGCCGCGGAGCTTGTCGAAACGAGCCGCCTCTACGCGCGCTGCATCGCGAAGATCGAGCCCGAGTGGCTCGAGAAGGTGGGCGCCCATTTGCTGAAGAGGTCGCTCTCCGAGCCGCATTGGGAAAAGCGCGCGGCGCAGGTGAGCGCATTCGAGCGCGGGGTGCTGTATGGCCTGCCGGTGTATCAACGCCGGCGCGTGGCGTTCGGCAAGCAGGACCCGGCGCGTGCGCGCGAACTCTTCATTCGCGGCGCGCTGGTGGAAGGCGAATTCGACACGAAGCTGGCGTTCTTCGCGCACAACCGCAAACTGCTCGCCGATATCGAGCAACTCGAACACAAGTCGCGCCGCCAGGACGTGCTGGTGGACGACGAGCTGATCTACGGCTTCTACGATCAGGCGATTCCCGAAAGCATCTATTCTGGCACGTCGTTCGAACGCTGGTATCGCGACGAGGTGCGCAAGGGCGGACAGCCCGAGGACAAGCTGCGTCTCCTGTACCTCTCGCGCGACGACCTGATGCGCCACGAAGCGGCGGGCGTGACGACCGACCTGTTCCCGAAGCGCATGACGATGTCGGGCGTGGCGATGGCGCTCACGTATCACTTCGAGCCGGGCTCGCCGCGCGACGGCGTGACGCTCGCGGTGCCGCTCTACGCGCTCAACCAGGTCGACGCGCGCCGCTGCGAATGGCTCGTGCCGGGCATGCTCAAGGAGAAGGCGCAACTGCTCCTGAAGTCGCTGCCGCAGAAGTTGCGCCGCCACTGCGTGCCGCTGCCCGAGTACGCGGCTGGCTTCGCCGGGCGTGTGGGCGGCGAGCGTTTCGGCGGGGGCGGCCTGCTGGAAGCGCTGATCGCCGACGTGCGCGAGCAAAAGCAGGTCGCCCTGAAGTCCGCCGACTTCAAGCTGGAGACGCTGCCCGCGCACCTCTTCATGAACTTCAAGGTGATCGACGAGCACGGCCGCCAGCTCGCGATGGGCCGCAACCTCGCGCAACTGCGCGCCGAACTCGGCGCGCAGGCGCAGCAGCAATTTCAGAAGCTCGCGAGCGCGACGGCGCTCGCCGCGCTCGAAACGCACGCGCAGGGCGGCGAGGCAGCGCAGAACGCGCAGGCCGAGCGCGTGGCGGGCAACAACGCGCCGCCAAAGGGCAACGCGCCGCATACGCCCGTGCCGGGCGACGCCGCGCCTGCCACCGCGCTCTACGAAAACCTCACGACGTGGAATTTCGGCAAGCTACCCGAACTACTGGAAATCCGCCGCGGTGGACAGACGCTGTTCGGCTATCCGGCGCTCGTCGATCGCGGCACGCATTGCGATGTCGAAGTGTTCGATTCGCCGGAGGAGGCCGCGCGTATTCATCGCGCGGGGCTGCGTCGATTGTTCGCGCTGCAGCTGCGTGAGCCGATCCGCTACCTGGAGAAGAACCTGCCGGGCCTGCGCGAGATGGCGATGCAGTTCATGGCGCGCGCCACACAGGAGGAACTGCGCGACCAACTGGTCGAACTCGCGCTCGACCGCGCCTGCCTGCAAGACCCGCTGCCCGACGACGACGCGAGCTTCCACGCGCGCAAGGACGAAGGCCGCGGACGTCTCTCGCTGCTCGCGCAGGAAATCGCGCGTCTGGTGGGGCAGATTCTCGCGGAATACACGTCGTTGGCCAAAAAACTCGTGCAGGCCAAGGCCTTCGGCGCGCCGGCAGCGGACATGCAGGCGCAGGTCGACGCGCTCATCAGCAAGCGCTTCATTCTGGAGACGCCCTATGCGCAGCTCGTGCATTTTCCGCGCTATCTGAAGGGCGTCGCGCTGCGCATCGACAAGCTGCGCGCCGACCCTGCACGCGACGCGCGCCAGGCCGCCGAATTCCAGCCGCTCGCGCAGCAGTACCAGCGCGCGCTTTCGCAGCGTGGCGGCGTGTTCGATCCGCGACTTGCGGAGTTCCGCTGGCTGCTCGAAGAACTGCGCATCTCACTCTTCGCGCAGGAATTGCGCACACCGATGCCGGTTTCGGTCAAGCGCCTCTACAAGGTTTGGGAATCGATGCAGCGATAACGCGTATTACGGGCCATAACAGGGGGCAGTCGTGTTCGAAAGAGGGGCGCTTAATTGCGTCTCTTTAATGTGTCAAGGGCACTACGTCAACCTTGCGTGCAGGTAGACGTTCTACAATCACGAATCTGCCCGGGAACGATTCTTCATGCCGAACGACAACACCTTTAGCCGCACCGCCGCCAAGGCCGCAACGTTTGCGCTCGCTTGCGCAGCGACCGTTGCCACTTTCGCCTCCACGGCCGCCTACGCGAACAACATCATCGTCCTGAATTCGGGTGAAGCCACGCTGAGCCTCATCGACGACAAGACGCACGAAGTCGTCGGCACCGTGCCCACCGGCAAGGAACCGCATCACCTCTTTCCCACGCCGGACAACACCTCGCTGATCGTCGCGAACTCGGTGTCGAACAATCTCATGTTCGTCGATCCGAAGACCGGCAAGCCGCAGCGCTGGATCGAAAACGTCGAAGACCCGTACCAGCTCGGCTTCTCGCCCGACCGCAAGTGGTTCGTCACCACGGGCCTGCGCCTCGACCGCCTCGATATCTATAACTACGCGGGCGGCAGCAACATCACGCTCGCCAAACGCCTGCCGCTCTCGGCCATGCCGAGCCACCTGGCGTTCACGAACGACAGCCGCACCGTGTTCGTTTCGCTGCAGGTTTCGGGCGAAATCGCGGCGGTCGATCTGCCGACGCAGAAGGTGCTCTGGAAGATGAAGGTCGGTGCCGCACCGGCGGGCCTGTGGCTCACGCCCGGCGACAAGTATCTGCTCGTCGGCATGACGGGCGCCGACTACGTGGCGGTGGTGGACTGGCGCAACCAGAAGATCGTCAAGACGATCGAGGTGGGCAAGGCCGCGCACAACTTCCGCTCGCTCGTGGACGGCCGCCATGTGCTGGTGTCGAGCCGCGTCGCGAACGTCATCAGCATCATCGACGAGGAAACGCTCGAAAAGACCGGCGAGATCAGCGGCCTGATGCCCGGCCCCGACGACATGGAACTCACCGCCGACAAGCGCTACCTGTGGGTGACGTTCCGCTTCGCGAAGCACATCGGCCTCATCGACATGCAGACGAAGAAGCTCATCAAGACCATTGCCGTGGGCCGCTCGCCGCATGGCATCTACTTCTACGATCGCGCGCCCGTCACGGCGCCGAACGGGGCTTAAGGCGACGGGACGCGCATGGATACGGTGGCGTCGTTGCTGGCCTTCGTCGCGCACGCGGGGCAGTCGGTGGTCGCGTCGGCGGACGACCTCGTCTCCTGGCTGCAAACGCTCCTCTACATCGACCTCATTCAGCCGCTGCTCTTTCACGTCGGCATGATGGACGTGGACGAAGACACCTACGACGCGCTCTACTGGGTGATCGTGGGTCTGCTCGAAGTGGGCCTGATGTATGCGCTGCTGCGCCCCCTCGAAGCGCTCGTGCCCGCGCAGAAGTGGCGCGACCGCAAGGGCGTAGGCGTCGATGCGCTCTACACGTGGATCACGCGCCTCGGCATTCTGAACCTGCTGTTCTTCTTCACGGTGCAGCCGTTCTTCGACCGTGCGCAGAGCGCGCTGCGGCTCATGGGCGTGAAGACGGTGGACCTCGACAATCTGTGGCCGGGCGTGACCACGCAGCCGCTCGTGGCGTTCGCGATCTACCTCGTGGTGCTCGACTTCTTCAGCTACTGGTATCACCGGCTTTCGCATCGCTACGGGGTCTGGTGGGAGCTGCACGCCGTGCATCACAGCCAGCGCAAGATGTCGCTCTGGTGCGATGACCGCAACCACCTGCTCGACGTGATCGGCCAGTCGTGCATGTTCGCCGCCGTGGCGCTCGTGATCGGCGTGCCGCCCGCGCAATTCGTGGTGCTCGTCGCGCTCACGAACTTCGTGCAGAGCGTGCAGCACGCCAATATTCGCGTGCATTTCGGCTGGCTCGGCGAGCGGCTCGTGGTGAGCCCGCGTTTTCACCGCCGCCATCACGCCATCGGCTACGGCCACGAGGGCACTCACTATGGCTGCAACTTCGGCGTGCTGTTTCCCTGGTGGGACATGCTGTTCGGCAGCGCGTCGTTCAATCGCGAGATCGAGCCCACGGGCATTCGCGACCAGCTCGAAGGCGTGAGCTATGGCGAAGGCTTCTGGGCGCAGCAGGGTTATGCGTTTGCCCGTATCGCGCGGCGCCTGCGTTCGCATTCCCGCGCCGCCGCTAGCGCGCCGGCCGAGGCGCGCGACGACGCCACCGTGACCTGATTGGCCGGCGCGGCGTACACGCGCGTCCTGGCGCTTGCTCGCACCCGTCTTACCCGCCATGCGCGCGGTGGTTTATGCTGTCGGCTTGGTCGCACCGATTTCGCCGACACCGTGTTCTCTACCCGTCCTCTTCGCCGTATTCCGCTCGCATGAATGACCTGTTGCGCTCGTTCGGACGCGCGCTCGCGAGCGTGTTCCATCCCGCCATGCTGCTTCTCACCTTCGTGCCATTTCTCGTCGCGGCGGCAGTGTGGGGCGCCGTGCTCTATGTGTTCTGGCAGCCGCTGCTCGACCTGATGCGTGGCGCGCTCGCGAACTGGCCGTCGACGGCCTACCTCTATCACCTCTTCGACGCGCTCGGCTTCGGCTGGCTGCGCGCGACGATCGCGCCGTTTCTCGTCATCATCCTGACGATTCCGCTCATCGTGATCACGGTGCTGCTGCTGATCGTCGCGATTTCGATGCCGCGCGTGATCCGCCATCTTTCGAAGCGCCAGTACGGAATGCTCGAGATGCGGCGCGGCGGCATCTGGTACGGCAGCCTGTTCTATTCGCTCGTGACGACCGTCGTCTGCCTGATTGTGATGATCGTGACGCTGCCGCTGTGGCTCATTCCGCCGTTCTTCGCGCTCATTCCGCCGCTGCTGTGGGGCTGGCTCACGTATCGCGTGATGACCTACGACGCGCTCGCGCTGCACGCAAGCGTCGAGGAGCGCCGCGCGCTGGTGCGCAGTCACCGCCTGCCGCTGCTCGTGATCGGCGTGGTGAGCGGGCTGCTCGGCTCGCTGCCCACGGCGATCTGGGCCGTGTCCGCGTGGCTGCTGCTGTTCTTCCCGGTGCTCGCGGCGGTGACCATCTGGATCTATGCGTTCATTCTGGTGTTCACGGCGCTCTGGTTCGGGCACTACTGCCTGCGCGCGCTGCAGCGCATGCGCGCGCACGAAGTGCAGCAGGCGTCCGGTGACGCGACGATCGTGCACTAACGCTTAATCATCAAGACAATCCAGCGAGGCGACACATGGCATTTGGCGTCATCATCATCGGCGACGAGATTCTCTCCGGGCGCCGCCAGGACAAGCATCTGCCGAAGGTCATCGAACTGCTCGGCGCGCGCGGCCTCTCGCTCGAGTGGGCACAGTACGTGGGCGACGATCCCGGGCGCATCACCGAGACACTGCGGCGCTCGTTCGCTTCGGGCGACATCGTGTTTTCGACGGGCGGCATCGGCGCGACGCCGGACGACCACACGCGCCAGTGCGCGGCCGCGGCGCTGGGCGTGCCGCTCGCGCTGCACCCGGACGCCGGGGCGGCGATCCGCGAGCGCATTCGCGACATGCACACGGGCACCGATCCCGTGAACTACCAGTCGCCCGAGAATCTGCATCGCTTCCAGATGGGCACGTTCCCGCAGGGCTGCGAGATTATCCCTAACGGCTACAACAAGATTCCGGGCTTTTCGATTCGCGAACACTACTTCGTGCCCGGTTTCCCGGTAATGGCATGGCCGATGATCGAGTGGGTGCTCGACACGAAGTACGCGCACCTGCATCACCAGACGCCGCACGCCGAGAAGTCGCTGCTCGTGTTCGAACTGCCGGAGTCGACGCTCACGCCGCTCATGGAGCACATCGAGCGCGACTTTCCGGGCGTGAGGGTGTTCAGCCTGCCGAGCGTGGGCGATACGGAGCGCGGCGGCATTTACGCGCGCCGGCATATCGATCTGGGTGTGAAGGGCGAGCCCGAGGCCGTGGCGGCCGCCTTCGTGAAGCTGCGCGAAGGCGTGCACGAGCTTGGCGGCGACGTGGTCGAGCCGGCGGCGCCGGGTGAAGGCACGCCCCATCGCGAGCACCGCGGCGGGCCGCACGCCGGTTCCTGAATCAGCAGGGGATGGTGCGCCGCGTGCGGCTCGAGGGCCGGCGGCGCATCATCGGCGTGTCACACGGGGCGCTCAGAGTGGCCCGTCGGGTCCAGGCGGGGCGGGTCTTACGGTTTTACGCACCGATCCACGGCAGGCCGCGGAAGCACCAGCCGGTAACGGTCTTGCGGTGCCCCTGACCGTCCTTGTCGCCTTCGAAGCCTTCGAGCAGGTCGTAGGCTTTCGTGAAGCCGGCCTTAGCGGCCTCGATGGCGGCAAGCTTGGAGCGCGCGGCGCTGCGGCACAGGAACAGCACGGGCGCGTCGGTTTGCACGGCGCTCTTGAGCTGGGTGAGGAACTCGGCGTTGGGCACGCCGCCCGGATAGCGGGTCCATTCGACGTGCGAATACTGGCCGTCGCCCACCACGGGACGGCCGACCCAGTCGAGTTCTGCGCGCGTGCGCACGTCGACGAGGCGCGCACGCGGGTCGAGCTGCAGAAGCTCGAATGCCTCTGCGGGCGATACCGCGCCCGCGTAGGGCAGCTGGTTCTCGACGCGGCGCTTCTCGGCCTGGGCGTATAACTGTTCGAGCGTACTCATGACAACGGATCTCCTGTTTCGCGTTGGACCAAAAAACCATTCTAGCGCGTGGGGACGGAGCGGGCAGGATGGTCTGGACGAGGCGAAAACCGTACCGCGCGATGCACTGGGCGGCACGCAAGTGGCGAGATGCATTGGTATGGTGCATGTGACGCGTTATGCACCATAATGAAGAGGGATTCGCGCGCCAAATCCGGGATTGCACGTATTTGGTGCCGATGAGCCGTCATGCTGGCGGCTCCATAAATGCGCGGCGCACGATTTTTGACTCCAAGTGCGTGTCGCGAAAGGGATTTGCGCCACGTTGGCGCATGCATGGCATGGAAGCTGCTTCATACGTCCCGATCGATTCGCAGCCGGCCAGCCGGGGTCAGCAGGACGGACCCGGAAAGGAGGCGGCCGGCGGGGATCAACAAGATTGGGACGGCGGCAGCGTTCGCCGAAATCGTTAATCAGGAGAATAGGTTATGAGTAAATCCGTGGCCGACGTCATGCAACTCGTCAAGGACGAAGACGTCAAGTTTGTCGACTTCCGCTTCACGGACACGCGCGGCAAGGAGCAGCACGTTTCGGTTCCGCTGTCGGCATTCGACGAAGACAAGTTCGAGTCGGGTCATGCGTTTGACGGTTCGTCGATTGCCGGCTGGAAGGGCATCGAAGCCTCGGACATGCTGCTCGTGCCGGACCCGAACACGGCCTTCATCGACCCGTTCTACGAAGAATCGACGCTCGTGCTGACCTGCGACGTGGTCGAGCCGGCCGACGGCAAGGGCTACGAGCGCGACCCGCGTTCGCTCGCCAAGCGCGCTGAAGCGTACCTGAAGAGCACGGGCCTCGGCGACACGGCCTTCTTCGGTCCGGAGCCGGAATTCTTCATTTTCGATTCGGTCCAGTGGAATACGGATCAGTCGGGCTGCTTCGTGAAGATCGGCTCGGATGAAGCACCGTGGTCGTCGGGCCGCGAAATCGAAGGCGGCAACACGGGTCACCGTCCTGGCACGAAGGGCGGCTACTTCCCGGTCGCGCCGGTCGACACGTTCCAGGACATCCGCTCGGAAATGTGCCTGCTGCTCGAGCAGATCGGCATTCCGGTCGAAGTGCACCACCACGAAGTGGCGGGCCAGGGCCAGAACGAAATCGGCACGAAGTTCTCGACGCTGGTTCAGCGCGCAGACTGGACGCAACAACTGAAGTACATTGTCCACAACGTCGCGCACACGTACGGCAAGACGGCGACGTTCATGCCGAAGCCGGTCGTCGGCGACAACGGTTCGGGCATGCACGTTCACCAGTCGATCTGGAAGGACGGCCAAAACCTGTTCGCGGGTAACGGCTACGCCGGTCTGTCCGAATTCGCGCTGTTCTACATCGGCGGCATCATCAAGCACGCTCGCGCGCTGAACGCCATCACGAACCCGGGCACGAACTCGTACAAGCGTCTCGTGCCGCACTTCGAAGCGCCGGTCAAGCTCGCTTACTCGGCACGCAACCGTTCGGCATCGATCCGTATTCCGCACGTGTCGAACCCGAAGGGCCGCCGTATCGAAACGCGCTTCCCGGATCCGCTCGCCAACCCGTACCTGTGCTTCTCGGCACTGATGATGGCCGGTCTGGACGGCGTGCAGAACAAGATCCACCCGGGCGAAGCCGCCGACAAGAACCTGTACGACCTGCCGCCGGAAGAGGATGCAAAGATCCCGACCGTTTGCGCCGGCCTCGACCAGGCGCTCGAAGCGCTCGACAAGGATCGCGAGTTCCTGACGCGCGGCGGTGTGTTCACCGACGGCATGATCGACGCGTACCTCGCGCTGAAGGAAAGCGAACTGCAACGCGTGCGTATGACCACGCACCCGGTCGAGTTCGAACTGTACTACTCGCTGTAATGGGCGATGGCGCTTCGCTGCACGCTACACAGCGAAGCGCCGGTTCAGTTTCTTCGACTCGCAGGACGCGTGCGCGTCAGGTCTCCAAGGGACGGCGGTGCCGTCCCTTTTTCGTTGGGCCGCCTGGTCGTTTGTCGACGAGGCGTATTGCCCCGCGTGTTGACCCGCGTATTGACCAGGATTAACGACCAGGACCGTTGCTGGCGCGCCGCATGGCGGCCGGCCTGAAACATGGTGCTCAAGAATCTGATCAAGGCAAGAAAGGGCCACGCCGAACCGCTCTCCGACGACGCGCCGCTCGTCGAGTCGGGCCTGTTGCCCGGCTTCGAGGCGCTGCCCACGGTCGTGCTCGTGCTCGACAAACGCACACTGCGTGTCGCCTTCGCGAATCCTTCGGCAGAGGCAATGCTCGATCTCTCGCGCCGGCAGCTCGCGCAGATGGCGTGGTCCGATCTCTTCTCGAACGCGGACGAACTGCTCTCGACGATCGCCTCGATCGCCGAGCATCGCTTTCACGCGACGCGGCTCGACGCTTCGCTGGAACGCCCCGGACGCGAACCGCTGAACGTGCATGTGGTCGTGGGTTTTCTCGAGAGCACGCCCGATTACGTGCTGCTCGAACTCTTCGAGAACGAGCGGCATTTGCGCAGCGACCGCGAGGAGCGCATTCACGACCTCACGGCGGTGAACAAGCAACTGATCCGCAATCTCGCGCACGAGATCAAGAATCCGCTCGGCGGTATTCGCGGTGCGGCGCAGTTGCTCGAATTCGAACTCGGCGCGCTGCAGCGCGACGAGCTGCGCGAGTACACGCAGGTGATCATCAAGGAGTCGGACCGTCTGCAGACGCTCGTCGACCGGCTGCTGGAGCCGCACCGGCATCCGCATATCGTCGGCGACGTGAACGTTCACGAAGTGTGCGAGCGCGTGCGCGCCGTGATCCTCGCGGAATTCCCGCGCGGTCTCACCATCGAGCGCGACTACGACGTGAGCGTGCCCGACCTGCGCGGCGACAAGGAGCAGCTGATCCAGGCACTGCTGAACATCGTGCGCAACGCGGCGCAGGCGCTGCGCGAACGCATTTCCCAGGGCGACGCGCGCATTGAACTGCGCACGCGCATCGCGCGCAAGGTCACGATTTCCAGACGCTTGTGCAAGCTGGCACTGGACTTGCATATCACTGACAACGGACCCGGAATTCCCGAGGAGATTCGCGACCGCATCTTCTATCCGCTCGTCTCCGGACGCGAGGATGGCAGCGGTCTCGGCCTCACGCTCGCGCAGACGTTCGTCCAGCAGCACGACGGACTCATCGAAGTGGATAGCCGGCCGGGTCACACCGAGTTTCAGATATTGCTGCCGCTCGATAGTTGAATCCGTTGAATCGATAGCCAAGCCTGAATTTAGATTTACCGATACCGCACGCCACCAGGACTTCTGACCGATCTTATGAAGCCGATCTGGATAGTAGACGACGACCAATCGATACGCTGGGTGCTCGAAAAGGCCCTTGCCCGCGAAAACTTCGCCACCCGCAGCTTTTCGAACGTGCGCGAAGCCGCGAGCGCGCTCGATCACGACAGCCCGCAGGTGCTCGTCTCCGACATCCGCATGCCGGGCGGCTCGGGCCTCGAGCTGCTGCAAACCGTGCGTGAGCGCGTGCCGGGATTGCCCGTCATCATCATGACGGCGTTCTCCGACCTCGACAGCGCGGTCGCCGCGTTTCAGGGCGGCGCGTTCGAGTATCTCGCCAAGCCGTTCGACGTCGACAAGGCCGTCGAGCTGATTCGCCGCGCCGTGGACGAAAGCATGCGCGGCGAGCAGCAGTGGGACGAGCGTCCCGCCGAAGCGCCCGAGATGCTCGGCCAGGCGCCGGCCATGCAGGACATGTTCCGCGCCATCGGGCGGCTTTCGCATTCGGCGGCGACCGTGCTCATCACCGGCGAGTCCGGCACCGGAAAGGAGCTTGTCGCGCGCGCCTTGCACCGACATAGCCCACGCGCGAACGGTCCGTTCATCGCGCTGAACACCGCGGCGATCCCGAAGGATCTTCTGGAATCCGAATTGTTCGGCCACGAGCGCGGCGCGTTCACCGGCGCGCAGGCCATGCGCCAGGGCCGCTTCGAGCAGGCCGAGAACGGCACGCTGTTCCTCGACGAAATCGGCGACATGCCGTTCGACCTGCAAACGCGCCTCTTGCGTGTGCTCTCCGATGGCCAGTTCTACCGCGTGGGCGGCCACAACCCGCTGCGTGCGAACGTGCGCGTGATTGCGGCGACGCACCAGAACCTCGAAACGCGCGTGCGCCAGGGGCTGTTCCGCGAGGACCTGTATCACCGGCTCAACGTGATCCGTTTGCGTTTGCCTGCGCTGCGCGAGCGCAGCGAGGACATTCCGCTGCTCACGCGCCACTTCCTCCAGAAAAGCGCGCGCGAGCTGGGCGTGGAGCCCAAGCGCGTGTCGGACGAGGCGCTTGCGTGGATGTCGTCGCTGCCGTTTCCGGGCAATGTGCGTCAGCTCGAGAATCTCGCGAACTGGCTCACCGTGATGGCGCCCGCGCAGACTATCGAGATCAAGGATCTGCCGCCTGACCTCGTGCCTGTGCACGGCTCGGCGGGCGCGGCGGTGCATCTCGCCGATGCCGCGGCGGCTTCCGAAGCGGGCGCGGCGGCCAATGGCGCGGCCGGCGTCTCGCCGGTTGCGGGTGCCGCGGCCGGCGCGGGCCTTGCCGGCGCAATCGGAGGCGTCCCGGGCGGCGTGGTGTTCGGCACGCCCGCGCTCGGCGCGTCCAACGGCGCCGCTGCCGCGGTTTCGCCGCTGAGCGTGTGGGAGAACGGTCTGCGCACGGAAGTCGCGCGTCTGTTGCGCGAAAACAGCGCCGACGTCATGGACGAACTCTCGCGCCGCTTCGAGGCCGCGGTGATCCGCGAGGCGCTCGACTTCACGCGCGGGCGCAAGGTCGAGGCGGCCGAGCGTCTTGGCATTGGCCGCAACACCATCACACGCAAGATCCAGGAACTCAATCTGGAATGAGCGTGGATTGGCACGGGGCATCGGGCCGGCGTCGCGCCACGCGAGCCGGCCCGGCGCGCAGTGCGCCGGCGCGGACACAGGGCATAATCGACGCTGTTTTCCTGTCGACGACCGATCATGCCCGTGACTTCCCCCTGGCCCGCCGAGGCCGATCCGTTCCTTTCGCTCGAATCGCTCGACGACCCCGCCGTCATGACCTGGGTCGAATCGCAGAATGCGCGCACGCGCGCCGCCTGGCAGGGCGGTGCACGTTTCGAGGCGCTCGAAACGCGCCTCGCGCAGGCCTACTTGCCGCGCGAGCGGCCCGTGATCCCGAGCCGCTGGCAGGAGTGGGCCTACGATCTCTGGGAGGATGAAGACAATCCCAAGGGCCTGTGGCGCCGCGCGCTTTGGGCCGACTGGCGCGCCCACAAGCCGCAGTGGCAAACGCTCATCGACTTCGACGCGCTCGGCGCGAAAGAGGGCATGCCATGGGTATGCGCGGGCATCGACATCCTCTATCCGGACGGCGACCGCGCGCTGATCCAGCTTTCCGATGGCGGCTCCGATGCGGTCATCGTGCGCGAGTTCGATATCGTGAAGCGCGAATTCGTCGACGATGGTTTCGCCATCGCGAAGGAAGGCAAGCACATCGTTTCGTGGATCGATCGCGACACCGTGTACCTGGGATGGGACGCGGGGGGCAAGAGCGGCAAGAAGATGCTCACGCGCTCGGGCTATCCGCGCGAGGTGCGCCGCTGGACGCGCGGCACGGCGCTCGCCGCCGCGCCCGTCGTGTTCAGCGGCGAGTTCGACGACATCAGCGTGGAGGGCGACTACGATCCCGTCGAAAAGCGCCACGACGTGGTGCGCAGCGTCGACTTCTTCGATTCATACACCTATCGTCTGGACGAGCGCGGCGACTGGCGGGCGTACGACGTGCCTACCCATGTATCGGTGGGCGCATGGCAAGGCTGGCTGTTGCTCGAGCCGCGCCTCGACTGGACCGTTTCGGGCGTGACGTACCTGGGCGGCGCCTTGCTCGCGATTCGCGAGGACGCCTTCCTCGCGGGCGATCGTGCGTTCACGGCGCTCTTCACGCCGACTCCCGTTACGTCGGCATGTGACTGGACCAATACGCTGAGCGTGTTGATCGTTTCCTGGCTCGACGATGTAGAGAGCCGCACGATGCTCTGGCAGCCGCACCAGGAAGCGGGCGCGTGGCGCTGGGAGTCGCGGTCGTTCCCCGCGCGGGCGAGCTCGCAGGTGGAGGTTTCGCCGATCGAAGACACGCTCAACGACGAGGTGTTCGTCGACGTCGACGATTACCTGCTGCCGCCCGAATACTGGCTCGCCGATCTCGCGCAAACCGATCTGCAGCAGTGGGAATTGCTCGACCGCTGGCCCACGCAGTTCGATGCCGGGCCGCTTACGGTCATCCGTTCGCACGCGTGCTCGGCGGACGGCACGAGCGTACCGTTCACCGTAGTCGGCCCGAAGGCCGTACTCGAAGGCGAATCACGCAAGGCGTCGCCGTGCCTGCTCACGGGCTACGGCGGCTTCGCAATCGCGCTCACGCCGCAATATCTCGTGGGCTCGGGCATCGGCTGGCTGGAGCAGGGCGGTGTCGTGGCGATCGCGCACATTCGCGGCGGCGGCGAGTACGGCACCGCCTGGCACGTCGAGGCGCAGCGCGAGCATCGCCAGCGTTCGTTCGACGACTTCATCGCGGTAGCCGAGCGGTTGATCGCCGATGGCTATACGAGCGCCGCGCAGTTGGGCATCAAGGGCGGCAGCAACGGCGGGCTGCTCGTAGGCGCGTGCATGGTGCAGCGTCCCGAGCTGTTCGGCGCGGTGGTGTGCGAGGTGCCGTTGCTCGACATGCAGCGCTATGCGCTGCTGCATGCGGGTGCGTCATGGATCGACGAGTATGGCGATCCTGAGGATGCCGAAGAATCGCGCGCGCTGGCCGCCTATTCGCCTTACCACCACGTGAAGCCCGGCGTCGTGTATCCGCCGTCGCTGTTCACGACTTCGACGAGCGACGACCGCGTGCATCCCTCGCACGCGCGCAAGATGGTCGCGCGCATGGAGCAGCAGGGGCACGCGAATGTCTGGTATCTGGAGAACACCGAAGGCGGCCATGGCCCCGGCAGCGATTCGCTCGAGCGCGCGGAGTACGACGCGCTCGTTTTTCGTTTTCTGTGGACCACGCTCGCGGGGAGCTGGTAACGCGCGTGTTCAGCCCGCAAGATCGAGCGTGGCGATCACCGGCGTGTGATCGGACGGCTGTTCCCACTTGCGCGGAACCTTGTCCACTTCGCACGCGGTGAGATGCCCGGCAAGCGCGGGTGAGAGCAGGATATGGTCGATGCGCAAGCCCGCGTTGCGGCGAAATGCGAACATGCGATAGTCCCACCACGTGAAGAGCTTTTCGGGCTGCTCGAACTGGCGCAACGCATCGACGAAGCCCAGTTCGAGCAGGCGGCGGAACTGCGCACGCTCTTCGGGCGAGACGAGGTTCTGGCCTTCCCAGGCCTTCGGATCGTGCACGTCGCGGTCTTCGGGGGCGATGTTGTAGTCGCCGAGCAGCGCGAGCTTCGGGTAGCGCTGCATCTCCTGCGCGAGCCAGTCGTGCATGGCGTCGAGCCATTGCAGCTTGTACGCGAACTTCTCGGTGCCCGGTGCCTGGCCGTTCGGGAAATATGCGCTCACCACGCGCACGTCGCCGATGGTCGTGGCGATCACGCGCTGTTGCGGATCTTCGAAGCCCGGAATGTTGCGCACAACGGTGGCTTCGTCGACGAACAGGCCTTCGCGCACGAGAATGCCCACGCCGTTATAGGTCTTCTGGCCCGCGAACCAGCTGCGATAGCCGTGCGCCTCGAGATCGGCGCGCGGGAACTTGTCGTCGGTGAGCTTGAGTTCCTGGAGGCAGAGCACGTCGGTCCTGCTCTCGTTGAGCCAGTCGATGACGTGCTGCAAACGGACCTTGAGGGAGTTGACGTTCCAGGTGGCGATTTTCATGTGAGGCTCGATAGGGTGACGGTGTGCGTTCGGTGCACTTCGCCGCCATTATCGCCTGCTTCGCAAAGCGGGCAACAGTCGCCTCACCATGGCTCCAGCCACGGCCGCAGATCGAGTTCGTGCGTCCAGGCATCGCGCGGCTGCTGGTGCAGCGTCCAGTAGGCGTCGGCGATGTGCTCGGGGTTCAGGATGCCGTCGCGTTCCTTGAGCTTGTAGCGCTCCGGAAAATTCTCGCGAATGAACGCGGTATCGATCGCGCCGTCGACGATGATCTGGCCGACGTGAATGCCCTGCGGTCCGAGTTCGCGCGCCATCGACTGGGCCAGTGCGCGCAGCGCGTGCTTTGCGCCCGCGAACGCGGCGAAACCTTCGCGGCCGCGCAGGCTCGCGGTGGCGCCCGTGAAGAAGATCGAGCCGCGCTCGCGCGGCAGCATGACTTTTGCGGCTTCGCGGCCCATCAGGAACCCGGCGAAGCAGGCCATTTCCCAGACCTTGTGATAAACGCGCGCCGTGGTTTCGGTAATGCCGAAGCGCACGTTCGCGCCGATATTGAAGATCGCCACCTCGATGGGCGCGATGCGCGTTTCGATGTCCGCGAAGAGCGCGATCATGTCTTCCTCCTTGCGCGCGTCCGAGCCGAAAGCGTGCGCTTCGCCGCCCCCGGCTTCGATCTGCGCGACGAGCGGCGCGAGCCTGTCGGCATTGCGGCGCGTCACGCACGCAATGTAGCCTTCGCGTGCGAAGCGGCGCGCGATGGCGCCCCCGGTGGCGTCGCCTGCGCCGATTACCAGTACGGCTTGCTTTTGCGTCATGGTGCTTGTCTCACTGTCGATTACGGCGGCCCGGTTTCAGGTATCTTAGGACGTCGGCGCGCCCGGGCAAAGGTGCGCAAATTCACATGGGGGAGACACGATGGGTGACATCGCGGTGCAGTTTCTGTTCGACTTCGGCAGTCCTAACGCTTACCTGTGCCACAAGGTGATCGGCGGTATTGAAGCGCGCCAGCAGGTGCGCGTCGAGTATGTGCCGATCCTGCTTGGCGGCCTTTTCAAGCTGAGCGGCAATCGCTCGCCTGGCGAGGCGTTCGCGGGCGTTGAGAACAAGCAGAAGTTCATGATGCTGGAGATGCGGCGCTTCATCGAGCGGCACGGGCTGACCGCCTATCGGCACAATCCGCACTTTCCGGTGAATACGCTGCAAATCATGCGCGGCGCGATTGCGGCACAGCGCAACGGCACGTTCGAGCGCTACGTGGACCGCATGTTCGCGCATATGTGGGAAGAGGGCCTCAAGATGGACGAGGCCGCCGTGATCCGCGCGGCGCTTGAGACGGACGGCCTCGACGCGACGGCGTTCGAAACGGCGGTTCAGGACGCCGATGTGAAAGCCGCGCTGCTTGCGAACACGCAGGCGGCGTTCGAGCGCGGCGCGTTCGGCTCGCCTACATTTTTCGTCGGCGAGCAAATGTACTTCGGCAAGGATCAGTTGCGCGATGTCGAAGAGGAGATCGCGCGCGTGAAGGCGCGCGCATGATACGCGGCGATGCATCGCGAGGCGGGGCGGACGCGGCATGATCGCTCCCGCTTCGCGCCGCGTATCAAGGCGCGGCGTGTTCCTCGGTTTGCGGCGTGCTGAGCACGCCCAGACGCACGCGCGCCGCCTCGTATTCGCGCTTCAAACGCGCGATGAGTTCAGCGGCCGGCACGACGCTCTTCACCGCGCCGATGCCCTGGCCCGAGCCCCAGATGTCCTTCCACGGCTTCACGCGCGTCGAGCCGAAATTCATCGCCGAAGGATCCGACTGCGGCAGCGCCTCCGGATCGAGGCCGCTCGCCACGATGCTTTGGCGCAGATAGTTGCCGTGCACGCCCGTGAAGAGATTCGAGTACACGATGTCGCCCGCGCCGCCTTCGACGATCATTTGCTTGTAGGCGTCGACGGCGTTCGCCTCATGTGTGGCGATGAACGCCGAGCCGATGTAGGCGAGATCGGCGCCCGCCGCCTGCGCAGCGAGAATCGCGTTGCCGTTGCCGATCGCGCCCGAGAGCAGCAGGGGGCCGTCGAACCACTCGCGAATCTCGTGGATGAGGGCGAACGGCGAGAGTGTGCCTGCATGGCCGCCCGCGCCGGCGGCCACGGCGATCAGGCCGTCCGCGCCTTTCTCGATGGCCTTCTTCGCGAACGTATTGTTGATGACGTCGTGCAGCACGATGCCGCCCCATGCGTGGATCGCGTGGTTGACCTCTTCGCGCGCGCCGAGCGACGTGATGACGATCGGCACCTTGTACTGGGCGCACACGCCGAGGTCGTGTTCGAGACGGTCGTTCGACTTGTGCACGATCTGGTTGACGGCGAAGGGCGCCGCCGGGGCGTGCGGATGCTTCGCGTCGTACTCGGCAAGTTCCGTGGTGATGCGATCGAGCCATTCGCCCAGCACGGGCTCGGGCCGCGCGTTGAGCGCGGGGAACGAGCCGACGACGCCCGCCTTGCACTGGGCGATCACGAGATCGGGATTCGAAATGATGAAAAGGGGCGAGCCGACGACCGGAATCGACAGGCCGCGGCGCAGCACTGCGGGCAGGGACATCCATATCTCCTGGACTGAACTGAGGCGGCCGCTGGGTGCGGCTGCCTTCGCGTGATTCGATGCGCCGGCGTGCGCGCCGGCTGGCAGGTTCAAACATAGCAAAGCCGTCGAAACTATGCAACCAGTTGCATAGAGGGGAAATTCGATCCGCAACAGATCCGGCATCGGGCGGGGCGTGGTTTAGAATCGCCGCATGTCGACGCCGCATGCCATCCTCATCGCCTTGCTGGAAAAGCCTTCGTCGGGCTACGACCTCGCGCGCCGCTTCGATCGCGCGATCGGCTATTTCTGGCACGCCACGCATCAGCAGATCTATCGCGAACTGGGCCGCATGGTCGAGGCGGGGTGGGTGTCGGTCGTCGAGGACGAGACGGCCGCGGCGTCGCGCAAGAAGGTGTATTGCGTGTTGCCGGTGGGGCGCGATGAAGTGGCGCGCTGGGTGCGCGAGACTGCGCTCGACCTCGATTCGCGTAACGTGTTTCTCCTCAAGCTGCGTGCCGACGCCGTGATCGGGCCGCTTGGCCTCGGCGAGGAACTCGCGCGGCTGATCGAAGAAAATCGCGCGCGGCTCGCGACGTATCGGGAAATCGAGCGGCGCGATTTCGGCGCGGCTTCGCTCACGCGCGGGCAGCAGTTGCAGTACGCGATCCTCAAGGCGGGCATTCATACGCAGGAGATGTGGCTTGCCTGGGCGGAAGAGTTGCGGCCGCTGGTGGAGTCCGGGCAGGCACAGTGAGATTTGCCAGGTTGTCCGAACTAATTCTCGTGTCGCGATTATTTCGCGATTGCCTGCCTGGCGATGTCCAGGCTCGTGATGTTTCAATCGTATGAAAAAGACCCTTGACGCTGCGGCCCATGCCCCCTATAATACTTTTCTCTGACGGACGCGGGGTGGAGCAGTCTGGCAGCTCGTCGGGCTCATAACCCGAAGGTCGTAGGTTCAAATCCTACCCCCGCAACCAAACGTCTTAAGCAGCAAGGCCTCGTGCCAGTCAATGAACCCGCTCTGAGCGGGTTTTTTGTTTTCTGCAGCATCGAATAACGATGCGCCATCACGAGGCACCTGCCTCGCCCCCAATCGCCCAATCCACCGCGGCCTGCGCGTGCAACGCGGTAGTGTCGAACACCGGCAGAGTGGAATCGCTTTGCCCGATCAGCAGCGTGATCTCCGTGCAGCCGAGGATGACCGCCTGCGCGCCGCGTGCCGCAAGGTCTTCGATCACGCGTTGATACACGCGCCGCGATTGCGCATCCACCTTGCCGTGACACAGTTCGTCGTAGATGATGCGATGCACGTCCGCGCGATCCTGTTCGTTCGGCACGATCGCTTCGATACCATGCGCCTCGCGCAAGCGTCCCACGTAGAAGTCCTGTTCCATCGTGTAGCGCGTGCCGAGCAGGCCCGCTCGCGTGAAGCCCGCAGCGCGCAACGCCTGGCCGGTCGGGTCCGCAATATGCAGAAAGGGGATCGAGATCGCCGCCTCGATCGCCGTGCACACGCGGTGCATCGTGTTCGTCGCGAGCAGCACGATATCGGCGCCGCCGCGTTCGAGTTGCTGCGCGGCCTCGGCCATCTGCGCGCCCAGCGCGTCCCAGTCGCCCGCGCGCTGGAGCGCTTCGACCTGCGCGAAGTCCACGGTCACCATCAGGCTGCGCGCGTTGTGATGGCCGCCCAGACGCGCCTTCGCGTGGCGGTTCAGCAGCCGGTAATACTCGGCCGACGATTCCCAGCTCATCCCGCCAATCACGCCGATCGTTTTCATCGCGATTGTTTTCATCGATTCGTTCCTTACTCTCGCGGACAAGTTAGTCCGCCCGAGTATAGGCTCGCGCAGCCAGCAGTCCAGAGACGGTCTGGCCAATCCGAAGCGGTACGGAATCAGAGAAAAGGGCACGGACACTCGTCTTGAAAATGGCACTGTGTTTTTGTACAGTATCGGGACCGTGAACGCGCCTTCCTCCGACCTCGCGCCGCCGCCTGCGCCCACTCCCGGGCGCTCCGCAACGGCACTAGCCGCCGCCCGCAAGATCATCCATTGCGACTGCGACTGCTTTTACGCGTCGGTCGAAATGCGCGACGACCCCACATTGCGCGGCCGTCCGCTCGCGGTGGGCGGACGGCCCGACCAGCGCGGCGTGATCGCCACCTGCAACTACGAGGCGCGGCGCTTCGGCATTCATTCGGCGATGTCGTCGGCGCTCGCCATGCGCAAGTGTCCCGAGCTGCTGATCCTGCCCACGGCGATGGAGAAGTACCGCACCGCCTCGCGCGCGATCATGGCGATCTACCGCGACTACACGCCCGACGTCGAACCGCTTTCGCTCGACGAAGCCTATCTCGACGTCACGCGCGCCTCGCGCTGCAAGGGCAGCGCGACGCTGATCGCCGAGGAAATTCGCGCGCGCGTGCGCGAAACCGTGGGCGTGACGGTATCGGCCGGCGTCGCGCCGAACAAGTTCATCGCCAAGATCGCCTCGGACTGGAACAAGCCCGATGGCCTCTTCGTCGTGCGTCCGCCTGAGGTCGACGCCTTCGTCGCCGCGCTGCCCGTGCGCAAGATTCACGGCGTGGGCAAGGTCACGGCGGCGAAGCTCGAAAGCCTCGGGCTCGCCACCTGCGCGCAACTGCGAACGTGGTCGCTGTTCGATCTGCATCGGCATTTTGGCGTGTTCGGCAAGCGGCTCTACGAACTCGCGCGCGGCATGGACGACCGGCCCGTGCGCGCCGATCAGGAGCGCAAGTCGGTAAGCGTCGAGACGACCTACGTGAACGATCTGTTCACGCTCGAAGCATGCAGCGAGGAGCTCAAGCGTCTTGCGCTGCAGCTTGACGCGCGCATCGAGCGCGCGGGTTGCGCACACGCGGTGCGCAAGCTCTTCGTGAAGATCCGCTTCGCCAACTTTCAGCGCACGACGGTCGAGTGCGTCGCCGATGCCACCGATGTGCGCACCCTCCTGCTGATGCTCGAAAAAGGGCTCGCGCGGCGCAAGCTGGCGGTGCGTCTGCTCGGCGTGGGCGTGCGGCTCGAAGAGGAGAACCCCGCGCTGCGCGGGCAGTTCGCGCTCTTCGACGCCGATCCCGCGGAAGACGATGGCCCGATCGCGCTCGTGTGACGCCTTCGCGTAGAGGCGGTCCATGCCGCTGGCGGCGTCATTCTGGCGCCGATAGAATCGATGCGGGTCAAAACGAAAGCGCCACGCCGCTACGCCAGAACAAGGAGCCGCAGATGGACCTGATCATTCGCCGCGCGGTGCTCGCGCATGCGCATCCGGCCGGGTATCCCACGGTGGATATCGGCATCGAGGCCGGGCGCATTACGGCCGTGGAACCGCATCTCGCATCGGCGGCGCGCGAGGAGATCGACGCCGCGGGTGCGCTCGTGAGCGCGCCGTTCGTCGATGCGCATTTCCACATGGACGCCACGCTCTCGTATGGCCTGCCGCGCGTGAATGCGTCGGGCACGCTGCTGGAGGGCATCGCGCTGTGGGGCGAGCTCAAGCCGCATCTCACCCAGGAGGCGCTCGTCGAACGCGCGCTGCAGTACTGCGACTGGGCCGTTGCGCGCGGTCTCCTCGCGATCCGCTCGCACGTCGATGTGTGCGACGCGCGGCTGCTCGCGGTCGAAGCGCTGCTCGAAGTGAAGCGCCGCGTTGCGCCATATCTCGATCTCCAGCTTGTGGCGTTTCCGCAGGATGGCGTATTGCGCAGCCCCGGTGCCTTCGACAATCTGAAGCGCGCAATCGCGATGGGCGTGGACGTGGTGGGCGGCATTCCCCACTTCGAACGCACGATGGCCGAAGGTGCCGAATCGGTGCGCCTGCTCTGCGAGTTCGCCGCCGACAAGGGCCTGCGCGTGGACATGCATTGCGACGAATCCGACGACCCGCTCTCGCGCCACATCGAAACGCTCGCGGCGCAAACGCATCGGCTGGGCATGCATGGGCGCGTGGCCGGCTCGCATCTCACGTCGATGCATTCGATGGACAACTACTACGTGAGCAAGCTGATCCCGCTCATGCGCGAGTCCGGTGTCGCGGCGATTGCGAATCCGCTCATCAACATCACGCTGCAAGGACGCGCCGATACCTACCCGAAGCGCCGCGGCATGACGCGCGTGCCCGAGTTGATGGCGGCAGGCGTGAGCGTCGCGTTCGGCCACGACTGCGTGATGGACCCGTGGTACAGCTTCGGCTCGGGCGACATGCTCGAAGTCGCGCACATGGGCCTGCATGTCGCGCAAATGACGGGCACCGGCGCCTCGCGCGCCTGCTTCGACGCGGTGACCGTGAATGCCGCGACGATCCTCGGTCTGGAAGGCTACGGCGTGGCGCCCGGTTGCGCGGCGAACCTCGTGATGCTCGACGCGCGCGATCCGATCGAGGCGATCCGGCTGCGCGCGGCGCGCCTCGCGGTCGTGAGCCGGGGCAGGGTGGTGAGCCGGCAGCCCGCGCAGCGCGCGGCGCTCTCGCTCGACGGACGGCCGCCAAGCGTGGACTTCAGGCTGCATCGATAAAACGCGAGGCGATAAAAAAAACCGCGCATGGATTGCCCATCCATGCGCGGTTTTAGTTGGGATCGCTTACGAGCGAGTCACGCGGTCATTGCCGTGCCGGCGGCTGCTCCATGCCGTTGTGGCGCAGCAGCGCGTCGATGTTCGGCTCGCGGCCGCGGAAGGCCTTGAACGACTCCATCGCCGGGCGGCTGCCGCCCACTTCCAGAATTTCCTTGCGGTAGCGCGTGCCGGTCGCTTCGTCGAGCACGCTCGACTTCGCGGCTTGCGCGGCTTCCTCGAAGGCGGCATAGGCATCGGCGGAGAGCACTTCGGCCCACTTGTAGCTGTAGTAGCCCGCCGCGTAGCCGCCCGCGAAGATATGGCTGAACGTGTTCGGCCAGCGCGAGAACGACGCCTGCGGAATCACGTGGTAGCGCTCGTTGATCTCGCGCGCCAGTTCGTTCGCGCTCTTGCCCTTGGAAGCGTCGAAGTCCACGTGCAGCGCCATGTCGAACATCGAGAATACGATCTGGCGCAGCGTGCCGAGACCGCTCTGGAAGTTCTTCGCGGCAAGCATCTTGTCGAAGAGTTCGCGCGGCAGCGGCCTGGCGGTCTCGACATGCGAGCTCATTTCGCGCACCACGTCCCATTCCCAGCAGAAGTTTTCCATGAACTGCGAGGGCAGCTCGACGGCATCCCACTCCACGCCGTTGATGCCCGACACGCCCAGTTCGTCCACACGCGTGAGCATGTGGTGCAGGCCGTGGCCGAACTCGTGGAAGAGCGTAATGACTTCGTCGTGTGTGAAGCACGCGGGGCGGCCGCCCACCGGTGCCGAGAAGTTGCACGTGAGATACGCGACAGGCGTTTGCACGCCATTGCCTTCGAGCTTGCGGCGCGAGCGGGCGTCGTCCATCCATGCGCCGCCGCGCTTGCCTTCACGTGCGTAGAGGTCGAGATAGAACTGTGCAACGAGCGTGCCGTCCGCGTTTTCCACGCGGAAGAAACGCACGTCGGGATTCCATACCGGCGCGCTGTCCGGGCGGATGCGCACGCCAAAGAGCGTTTCCGTGACCTTGAACAGGCCCTGCAGCACGAAGTCTTCCGGGAAGTACTGCTTCACCTCGTTCTCCGAGAACGAGTAGCGCTTCTGGCGCAGACGCTCGGCGGCGAACGCCATGTCCCACGGCTCGATCTGCGTGAGGCCCAGTTCGCTCGCGGCGAATTCGCGCAGCTCTTCCCAGTCCTTTTCGGCGTGCGGGCGGGCGCGCGTGGCGAGGTCTTCGAGGAAGCTCATCACCTGAGCCGGCGTTTCCGCCATCTTCGGCGTGAGCGAGACTTCGGCGAAGTTGTTGTAGCCGAGCATCCGCGCCTCTTCGGCGCGCAGCTTCAGTTGTTCCTCGATGATCGCCGTGTTGTCCCATTCGGCCTTGCCGCCGCCGTAGACGGGGCCGAGTTCGGACGCGCGCGTGACGTAGGCGCGGTACATCGTCTCGCGCATCGCGCGGTTTTCCGAGTACTGCAGCACCGGGAAGTACGAGGGGAAGTGCAGCGTGAATTTCCAGCCTGCCTTGTTCTCGCGCTCGGCGGCTTCGCGCGCGGCGGCGATCACGTCCTCGGGCAGGCCCGCGAGATCGGCTTCGCTGGTTGCGTAGAACGCGTAGCCGTTGGTCGCGTCGAGCACGTGGTCGGAGAAGGCTTTGGCGAGTGCGGCCTGGCGCTCCTGCAGCTCGGCGAAGCGCGGCTTCTGGTCTTCGGGCAATTCGGCCCCGGAGAGGCGGAAGTCGCGCAGCGAATTGTCGAGGATCTTCTTGCGCTCGCCCGAGAGCAGCTCGAACGAGTTGTGATTCGTGATGGCCTTGTACTTCTTGAACAGCTCGAGATTCTGGCCGACGCTCGACCAGAATTCGGTCACGCGCGGCAGGTTCTCGCCGTGGGCGGCACGCAGCTCCGGCGTGTCGGCGACGGCGTTCAGGTGGCCAACCACGCCCCAGGCGCGCGAAAGCGGCTCGCTGGCGCGTTCGACCGGCTCGACCACATCGCTCCATTGCGCGGGCGTGATGGGTTGCGCGGCGCGCTCGACCGCGGCCTTCGCATTCGCGAGCAGGACGTCGAGCGCGGGCGTGACGTGCTCGGGGCGGATTTCGCCAAAGCGCGGCAGTCCGGTGAAGTCGAGGAGCGGATTGTCGGAGGGGGTAGTAGCCATGATGCTTCCTGTTCCTGTCTGTCGCGGGTTAGGGGACCGGGGCGCCGCCTGCGCGCGCCCGATTGCCACAGTATTGGGGCGCCAGTCGCGCTTTCCAACCGGTTATCCGAGCAAATTAACAGATGTCGGGGGGCGGCGCCGCAATCGCGGCTGTCGCTGTGCGAGCGGGCGGCGCACAAAAAGAAAGCGGCCCGTGATGGACCGCTTCGGGAACGTCATGCCGCGACGGGCCGCCGCGTGTTGCTTACGCGCCCGCCGCGCGCTCCGCCGCTTCGATCGTGTTCACGAGGAGCATCGTGATGGTCATCGGCCCGACGCCGCCCGGCACCGGCGTGATGAAGCCGGCCACGTCCTTCAGGCCCGCGAAATCGACGTCGCCGCAGAGCTTGCCGTTGTCGTCGCGGTTCATGCCCACGTCGATCACGGTCGCGCCGGGCTTGACCATGTCGGCGGTCAGCACGTTGCGCTTGCCCACCGCGGCGACCACGATATCGGCGTCGCGCGTGTGCTTCGCGAGGTCGCGCGTCTTGCTGTGGCAGATCGTGACCGTCGCGCCCTTTTCGAGCAGCAGGAGCGCCATCGGCTTGCCGACGATGTTCGAGCGGCCGATCACCACAGCGTTCACGCCTTCGAGCGGGATCCTGTATTCCTCGAACATCTTCATCACGCCATAGGGCGTGCAGGGGCGAAAGAGCGGCTGGCCGGTCATGAGCGCGCCCGCGTTGGCGACGTGAAAGCCGTCGACGTCCTTTTCGGGCGCGATGGCCTCGATCACCTTGTGACTGTCGATGTGCTTCGGCAGCGGCAACTGCACGAGAATGCCGTTGATCTTCGGGTCGCGGTTCAACTCGTCGATGCGCTTGAGCAGGTCGGCCTCGGCAAGCGATTCGGGATAGCGGTCGTACGACGAGTAGAGGCCGTTGTCTTCGCAGGCCTTGACCTTGTTGCGCACGTAGACTTCGCTCGCCGGATTGTCGCCGACCAGCACGACGGCGAGTCCCGGCTGATGGCCGCGGGCGGTGAGGGCGGCGGCGCGCGTGGCGACTTGCGCGCGCAGTTTCCTGGAGAGGGCGTTGCCGTCGATGATAGTGGCAGTCATGGTCGGTCGGGGTCGAGAGTGGGCAATGCGGGCTCGTTGGGCCTGCTTAGGCCCGTTTAAGCCTGTTCAGGCTCGAGCGCTGGCGCGCGTGGGGCGGGCGCCATTCGAAGGCCGACATTATACCCGCGCGGCGGGCGTGCTCCGGCCTGAACGGACAGGGAGGGGGCAATGCGTGAGGGAAGAGAGTTGCGGCGAGACGCCGCCGGCAGCATGCGCGCGCCATGGCGCGCGCATGCTGCCGGGGAAAGACGCGCTTACTGCTGCGCCTGTTGCGGCTTGTTGGACAGCGCGAGACGCAGCAGGTCGGCGACCGTGTTGACGTTGAGCTTCTCCATGATGTTGGCGCGGTGCGCCTCCACCGTCTTGATGCTGATCCCGAGGTCGTCGGCGATCTGCTTGTTCAGGCGGCCCGCGATGATGCGCTCGAGCACCTGGTGCTCACGCGCCGTGAGCTTGCCGAGGCGCTCGGCGGCCGCACGCTGTTGCTGCACGTTGGTGCTTTCGTTGCGCGCCTTGTCGAGCATGCGCTCCACCAGCTTGCGCAGTTCGGCTTCGTCGAAGGGCTTTTCGATGAAGTCCATTGCGCCCTTCTTCATGGTCGAGACGGCCATCGGCACGTCGCCGTGGCCCGTCACGAAGATGATCGGCAGCGAGGCGTTTTCCGCGATCAGACGTTCCTGCAGTTCAAGGCCGCTCATGCCTTGCATGCGCACGTCCAGAATCATGCAGGCGATCTGTCCGGCCTGTTGCGCCGGCTGGTACGCCTCGAGGAACTCCTCCGCGCTGTTGAAACACTGGACGCGGTAGCCGTTCGCTTCGAGGAGCCAACGCAGGGAGTCTCGTACGGCCTCATCGTCATCGACAACAAAGACGGTTTCCTGGGTGGTGACTGGGCTGTTCATGGCTCTCCCGTAACGGTTTGTGGAGTCGGTTCGTCGGTGTTCCGCGAGGGGGTGTCCGATTCGCCGATGGGCAGACTGCAATGGAACGTTGCGCCGCTGATGTGGCCGTCGGATTCGACGTTGTTGACCACCCAGAGACGCCCGCGATGCGATTCGATAATGGAGCGGCAGATGTTCAGGCCCATGCCCATGCCGTCCGACTTGGTGCTGTAGAAGGGCTCGAAGAGGCGCTCGGCCGTGGCTTCGTCGACGCCGGGGCCCTGATCGACCACGCTGATGCACACGTTGCCGCCTTCGCGCTTCACGATCACGCGGATCACCGGGTCGATCGCGTTCGGGCGCGCTTCGGCCATGGCTTCCGCGGCGTTCTTCAGGAGATTGACGAGCACCTGTTCGATCAGCACCGGATCGACGTAGATCACGGGCATGCGCGAGCGCATGTCGGTCACGATGCGGATGCGGCGCTTGCGCGCCTCGATCTCGGCGAGGCCCACCGCGTCGGCGACGATGTCGGCCACGCGCGTGGCCTGGCGCTTGGGCTCGGAGCGCTTCACGAACTCGCGGATGCGCTTGATGATCATGCCCGCGCGCACGGCTTGCTGCGCCGTTTTCTCGAGCACGGGCAGCAGATTGTCGGGCGCGGCCCGGCCCGACTTCACGAGCGCGACGGTGCCCGAGGCGTAGTTGTTGATCGCCGCGAGCGGCTGGTTCAGCTCGTGCGCGAGCGACGAGGCCATTTCGCCCATCGTCATCAGGCGGCTCGTGAACTGGAGCTTCTCGTCCTGCTGGCGGGCCAGCTCCTGCGCCTGCTTGCGCGTGGTGATGTCGGTCGCGATCTGCATCTGCGCGAGGTGGCCGTCCACCCACTGGATGTACTGGCGGCGTACTTCGAACCACTTCTGGATGCTTTCGACGTAGACCTCCTGGGCATCCGCCGTGCTTTCGGTGAGCGCCGTGGCGGGCAGGCCGGCGAAGGCGTCGACCATGTCGATCGAGTCCGAGGAGGCGCTCGCCGAATCGAAGCCGCCGCCGCCCGCGAGCTCCAGATGGCCGTCCGGGCGGATGCCGAAGAGGTGGCGATAGTAGCGGTTCGCAAACAACAGTTCGGCTTCGTCGGCGGCGAGCACCGAGACGGCGGCGTCGAGGCTTTCGAGCACGGTGGTGAAGCGCTCGTGCGCGGCGGCGAGTTCTTCGCGTGCGCGCTTGGGCTCCGTGATGTCGGTCATCGACGACATCCAGCCCGTCTGGCGGCCCGAGCTGTCGATAAGCGGCGAGACATAGAGCCGCGCGTGGAACTGCGAGCCGTCCTTGCGGCGCACGCGCAGCTCGAACCCCGAGGAGGGCGCCTTGCCGCGCAGCGTCATGTCGAGCTGGCGCTGCATTTCGGGGTAGGCGTCGCGCGGCCAGTAGGGGAACGGTGCGTTCTTGCCCACGAGGTCGCTTTCGTCCCAGCCCGTCATGCGGCAGAACGCCGGATTCACGTGCGTGATGCGGCCGTGCATGTCGAGCACGCGCATGCCGATCAGCACCGAGTTTTCCATCGCGCGGCGGAAGAACGCCTCCGCGTAAAGCGCCTGCTGCGCCTCAAAGCGCTGGCGCGTGTGCTTCCAGAGACTCCAGAGGCTCCACAGCACGAAGCAAGACAGCCCCGCGACCAGCCACACGAGCGTGTTGTTCGTGAAGTTGGTCATCTGCGGATACGAGTACACGCGCACCGAAATGCCCTGGCCAGGCGGGTCGAGCGGCAGGTCGTAATAGACGTCGCGCGGCAGGCGCGGGCGTGTCGAGGTGGTGGCGAGCTCGCGGTTGTTCGCGTCGAGAATCGAAATCTTGTACTTGGCCGACAGCTCGGACGGGATGTCGTGCTTCAGGATGCCTTCGACCGAGAACACGGCCGCGATCGACCCAAGAAAATCACGATCGCGGTATACCGGCGTCTGCAGCGTGATGTAGCCATTCCCGACGTCGTCGTAAATAAGCGGCGAATACACCTGGCGGCGCGTGGCGCGCGCCTCGGCGAAGGCGGCCTTCACGGCCTCGTCCATTTGCGCGTCGTTGGGCTTCGCGAGGCGCTGGCCGAATACGGGCATCGCCGTATTGGGCCAGCGCGGCTCCTCCTGGCTCGTGTACCAGTTGAGATAGAGGATCTCCGGATGGCCCTGCATGATGTCCGTGGTGGACGTCTGGAAAAACTGCGGATCGCTGTGGCCCGAGGCCAGGTCGCGAGCGAGCGCCTGCAACTGCTCCTGCGCGCCTGTCATGGAAAGCCGGATCTGCTGCTGGGCCCAGGCGACGTTGCGGTAGAGCGTGTCTTCCTGCTGCTGTTGCTCGCGCCGGTTCAGGCTCCACAAGATCAGGCTCATGACGATCAGGAACACGAGGATCGACAGGAGCGGCGTCAGCAAATAGGAATTCGACCACCAGGGTCCGTGGTGCCAGCGGGATGGCGACGACTCGCCGGGCGTTCCGGGCGGCCGCGCCGAGCGTGCGAAAAGCCGTTCGGTCAACATGGCAAGGATTGTAGCTCAGCGTAAGACGCGGAAATGCCGCGAAAAAAGCCGTAAATCGCCGATAAACGGGTGCAAACTGGCCGTTATCGGCCCAGGGGCGTGAACGATTAAGCGTGCGCTGCACCAATTTTTCATATTATAAAATCACATCTCGCAATTCGAAAATTTTGTTGCGCAAGGGTCAGGGGGGTCATTACAATCGCCCCGAAGCTGCTGCGGTTGGCCCGGTCACGTCTCAAGCGTCGCCGTCCGCATGGTCCGATCAACAGCGTTCCCCTACATCCAGGAGACGAGCATGTCCGCTGTACCCGACGAAGTCCTCAAGTACGTTGCCGCCGACAAGGACGAGGATCCCCAGGAAACCGCCGAATGGCTCGAGGCGCTGGACGGCGTCATTTCGACTGTCGGCCCCGATCGTGCCCACTACCTGATCGAAAAGCAGATCGAATTCGCCCGCGTGCACGGCGAGCATCTGCCGTTCTCGGCGAACACGCCGTACATCAACACGATCCCTGTCGCCAACCAGGCCAGGAACCCGGGCGACCAGGACATCGAACACCGCATCCGTTCGTACACGCGCTGGAACGCCATGGCCATGGTGCTGCGCGCGGGCAAGCACACGAACGTGGGCGGCCACATCGCATCGTTCGCATCGGCGGCCACGCTTTATGACGTCGGCTACAACCACTTCTGGCGCGCGCCTTCCGCCGAGCATGGCGGCGACCTCGTGTTCGTGCAGGGTCACTCGTCGCCGGGCGTCTACTCGCGCGCGTTCCTGCTCGGCCGCCTGAGCGAAAAGCAGCTCGACAACTTCCGCCAGGAAGTGGGCGGCGAGGGCATCTCGTCGTACCCGCACCCGTGGCTCATGCCGGACTTCTGGCAGTTCCCGACCGTCTCGATGGGTCTCGGCCCGATCATGGCGATCTACCAGGCGCGCTTCATGAAGTACCTGCAGGCGCGCGGCATCGCCAAGACCGACGGCCGCAAGGTGTGGGCGTTCCTCGGCGACGGCGAAACGGACGAGCCGGAATCGCTCGGCGCGATCGGCATGGCCGGGCGCGAGCGTCTGGACAACCTCGTGTTCGTCATCAACTGCAACCTGCAGCGTCTCGACGGCCCGGTGCGCGGCAACGGCAAGATCATCCAGGAACTCGAAAGCGAGTTCCGCGGCGCCGGCTGGAACGTCGTCAAGGTCATCTGGGGATCGCGCTGGGACGCACTCTTCGCGCGCGACAAGTCGGGCGCGCTGATGCGCCGCATGATGGAAGTGGTCGACGGCGAGTATCAGACGTACAAGTCGGAGTCGGGCGCGTTCGTGCGCGAGCACTTCTTCAACTCGCCCGAACTGAAGGCGCTGGTCGCCGACTGGTCCGACGACGACATCTGGAACCTGAACCGCGGCGGCCACGACCCGCACAAGATCTACGCGGCGTTCCACGAAGCTTCCAACTCGAAGGGCCAGCCGACTGTCATTCTCGCGAAGACGATCAAGGGCTATGGCATGGGCGAAGCCGGCCAGGCCATGAACATCACCCACCAGCAGAAGAAGATGCAGGTGGATCAGCTCAAGAAGTTCCGCGACCAGTTCCGCCTGCCGATCACGGACGAGCAGATCGTCGACGTGCCGTACCTCACGTTCGAGGAAGGCTCGAAGGAACTCGAATACATGCGCCAGAAGCGCATGGACCTCGGCGGTTACCTGCCGGCTCGCCGCCAGAAGGCCGAGTCGCTGCCGGTGCCGGCGCTCGACGCATTCGAGCCGCTGCTCAAGGGCACGGGCGAAGGCCGCGAGATCTCCACGACGATGGCGTTCGTGCGGATCCTCAACATCCTGTTGAAGGACAAGGCGCTCGGCAAGCGCATCGTGCCGATCGTGCCGGACGAGTCGCGTACCTTCGGCATGGAAGGCCTGTTCCGCCAGATCGGTATCTGGAATCAGCAAGGCCAGAAGTATGTGCCGGAAGATTCCGACCAGCTGATGTTCTACAAGGAATCGGAAACCGGTCAGATCCTGCAGGAAGGCATCAACGAAGCCGGCGGCATGTCGGACTGGATCGCAGCTGCGACGTCGTACTCGACGCACGGCGAGATCATGATCCCGTTCTACATCTTCTACTCGATGTTCGGCTTCCAGCGTATCGGCGACCTGGCCTGGGCCGCAGGCGACATGCGTTCGCGCGGCTTCCTGCTGGGCGGCACGGCGGGCCGCACGACGCTCAACGGCGAAGGTCTGCAGCACGAGGACGGCCACTCGCTCCTGTGGGCGGCTTCGGTGCCGAACTGCGTCAGCTACGACCCGACGTTCGGCTATGAACTCGCGGTCATCATGCAGGACGGTCTGCGCCGCATGGTGCAGGACCAGGAAGACGTGTTCTATTACGTCACGGTGATGAACGAGAACTACGAGCACCCGGCGATCCCGCAGGGCCAAGGCCTGGAAAGCGTGGCGGCGGACATCATCAAGGGCATGTATTCGTTCCGCAAGAGCGACGCGAACGCCAAGGCGCCGCGCGTGCAGCTCCTGGGCGCGGGCACGATCTTCAACGAAGTGATCGCCGCCGCCGACCTGCTGAAGAACGACTGGGGCGTCGAAGCCGACCTCTGGAGCGTGCCGAGCTTCACCGAACTCGCGCGCGAAGGTCACGAAGTCGAGCGCTGGAACCTGCTGCACCCGAGCGAGCCGCGCCGCGAATCGCACGTCGAAAAGCTGCTCAAGGACACGCAAGGTCCGGTCATCGCTTCGACCGACTACGTACGCGCGCTGGTCGACCAGATCCGCGGCCTGGTGCCGCGCAAGTTCGTGGTGCTCGGCACTGACGGCTTCGGCCGTTCGGACACGCGTGAGAAGCTGCGTCACTTCTTCGAAGTCGATCGTTACTGGACCACGGTTGCGGCACTGGGCGCGCTCGCGGACGAAGGCAAGATCGAGCGCAAGGTGGTTGGCGAGGCGATCGCCAAATACAACCTCGATCCGTCCAAACCCAACCCGATGACCGTCTAACCCATCACCCCCTGTGCATGGCATGCGCGCCTCCCCGAAGCGGGGAGGCGTGTCGTATGCGGCCCCGGAGACACTAACAATGAGTCAAGCGATCGAAGTCAAGGTGCCGGACATCGGCGATTACAAGGACATCCCTGTGATCGAGGTGCTGGTGAAGGCGGGTGATACCGTCGAAAAAGAGCAGTCTCTCATCACGCTCGAGTCGGACAAGGCGACCATGGATGTGCCGAGCCCGGCGTCGGGCACGGTCAAGGAAGTGAAGGTCAAGGTCGGCGACAACGTGTCGGAAGGCTCGCTCGTGCTGGTGCTGGACGGTGCCGGCGCAGCCGCTGCGCCCGCCGCTCCCGCGGCTCCCGCGCCCGCCGCGAAGGCAGAGCAGGCCGCTCCCGCCGCCGCGCCCGCGCAGGCGGCGGCTCCCGCCCCCGCTGCAGCGCCCGCCGCGAGCGGCGGCGTGCAGACGGTCGAGGTCCCGGACATCGGCGACTACAAGGACGTGCCGGTCATCGAGATCGGTGTGAAGGTCGGCGATCGCGTCGAGAAGGAGCAGTCGCTCGTCACGCTCGAATCGGACAAGGCGACCATGGACGTGCCGAGCCCGGTGGCCGGCGTCGTCAAGGCAATCCTGGTCAAGGTCGGCGATAACGTGTCGGAAGGCACCGGGATCGTCGTGGTCGAAGCGGAAGGTGCGGCGGCGACTTCCGCCGCACCCGCGCAGAAGGCGCCAGTCGAAGAGCCGTCGGACGCGCCTGCGCCCGCCGCGGCCAGGCCCGCGCCTGCGGCACCGTCTGCGCTCGCGCAGGCGCCGATCATTCCGGCGGGCGAAGGCGGCACGCGCCGTCCGAGCCACGCCTCGCCGTCCGTGCGCAAGTTCGCGCGCGAACTCGGCGTGGACGTTGCCCGCGTTGCGGGGACGGGTCCGAAGGGCCGCATCACGCAGGACGACGTTACCGCGTTCGTGAAGGGCGTGATGACGGGTGCGCTCGCGGCGCCGGCTGCCGCGGCTGCCGCTCCGGCAGGCGGCGGTGCGGGCCTGAACCTGCTGCCCTGGCCGAAGATCGACTTCACGAAGTTCGGCCCGATCGACACGCAACCGCTCTCGCGCATCAAGAAGATCTCGGGCGCGAACCTGCATCGCAACTGGGTCATGATCCCGCACGTCACGAACAACGACGAAGCGGACATCACCGACCTCGAAGCGCTGCGCGTGCAGCTGAACAAGGAGAACGAGAAGGCGGGCGTGAAGTTCACGATGCTCGCGTTCGTCATCAAGGCCTGCGTCGCGGCGCTCAAGAAGTTCCCGGCGTTCAACGCGAGCCTCGACGGCGACAATCTCGTCTTCAAGCAGTACTACCACATCGGTTTCGCGGCCGACACGCCGAACGGCCTCGTCGTCCCGGTGATCCGCGACGCGGACAAGAAGGGCCTCGTCGACATCGCGAAGGAAATGGCCGAGCTTTCGAAGCTCGCGCGCGAAGGCAAGCTCAAGCCGGACCAGATGCAAGGCGGCTGCTTCTCGATCTCGTCGCTCGGCGGCATCGGCGGCACGCATTTCACGCCGATCATCAACGCACCGGAAGTGGCGATCCTCGGCCTGTCGAAGAGCGCGATGAAGCCGGTGTGGGACGGCAAGCAGTTCGTGCCGCGCCTCACACTGCCGCTGTCGCTCTCGTACGATCACCGCGTGATCGACGGTGCGGCTGCCGCGCGCTTCAATGCGTACCTCGCTTCGATCCTCGGCGATTTCCGCCGCGTGATTCTGTAAAACCGATCTGACCGGCTCGCGCCGCCGCGCCGCACGTTCATGACGTGCGCGCCGCGGCAGGCGCGGCCGGTCTTCCTTTAGGGGTAGGGGACACCATGAGTCTCGTCGAAGTGAAAGTGCCGGATATCGGCGACTTCAAGGACATCGACGTCATCGAAGTCAACATCAAGGCGGGCGACGTCATCGAGAAAGAGCAGACGCTGCTCTCGCTCGAGTCGGACAAGGCCACGATGGAAGTGCCCAGCGACGTCGCGGGCACGGTCAAGGAAGTGAAGATCAAGGCCGGCGACAAGGCCTCGCAGGGTACGGTGATCGCACTGGTCGAAGCGGCCGTCGGTGCGGCCGCGCCCGCGCCGAAGGCCGAAGCGCCCAAGGCCGCTGAAGCGCCGAAGGCTGCCGAGGCACCGAAGGCCGCTGAAGTTTCCAAAACCGCGGCGCCGCAAGCCGGCAGCTTCAGCGGCAGCGCCGACGTCGAATGCGACATGCTCGTGCTCGGCGCGGGCCCCGGCGGCTACTCGGCGGCGTTCCGCTCCGCCGACCTCGGCATGAAGACCGTGCTGGTCGAGCGTTATTCGACGCTCGGCGGCGTGTGCCTGAACGTGGGCTGTATTCCGTCGAAGGCGCTGCTGCACACCGCACTCGTGATCGACGAAGCCGAAGCGCTCGGCTCGCACGGCATCACGTTCGGCAAGCCGCAGATCGACCTCGACCGCCTGCGCGACTTCAAGTCGGGCGTCGTCAAGAAGCTCACGGGCGGTCTCGCCGGCATGGCGAAGGCGCGCAAGGTCGAGGTCGTGACGGGCGTGGGCGCGTTCCTCGATCCGCACCATATGGAAGTGGCGGGCGAGAACGGCAAGAAGATCGTCAAGTTCAGGCAGGCGATCATTGCCGCGGGTTCGCAGGCCGTGAAGTTGCCGTTCATGCCGGAAGATCCGCGCGTGGTCGATTCGACCGGCGCGCTGGAACTGCGCCAGATTCCGCAGAAGATGCTCGTGATCGGCGGCGGCATCATCGGTCTGGAAATGGCCACCGTCTACGCGACGCTCGGCGCTCAGATCGACGTCGTGGAAATGCTCGACGGCCTGATGGCCGGCGCGGACCGCGACCTCGTGAAGGTCTGGGAGAAGTACAACGCGAAGCGCTTCGCGAACGTCATGCTCAAGACCAAAACGACGAAGGCCGAGGCGAAGGACGACGGCATTTACGTGTCGTTCGAGGGCGAGAAGGCGCCGGCCGAGCCGCAGCGCTACGATCTCGTGCTGGTCGCCGTGGGCCGCTCGCCCAACGGCAGGAAGATCGGCGCGGACAAGGCCGGTGTGGCGGTGACGGATCGCGGCTTCATCGAAGTCGACAAGCAGATGCGCACCAACGTGCCGCACATCTTCGCGATCGGCGACGTGGTCGGCCAGCCGATGCTCGCGCACAAGGCCGTGCATGAAGGCCACGTGGCGGCGGAAGCGGCGCACGGCGAGAAGGCGTACTTCGACGCGCTGCAGATTCCTTCGGTGGCCTACACCGATCCGGAAGTGGCGTGGGCCGGCAAGACCGAAGACCAGTGCAAGGCCGAAGGCATCAAGTACGGCAAGGCGGTGTTCCCGTGGGCCGCGTCGGGCCGCGCGATCGCCAACGGCCGCGACGAGGGCTTCACGAAGCTGATCTTCGACGAAGAGACGCATCGCGTGATCGGCGGCGGCATCGTCGGGCTGAATGCGGGCGACCTCATCAGCGAAGTGTGCCTCGCGGTGGAAATGGGCGCGGATGCGACCGACATCGGCAAGACGATCCACCCGCACCCGACGCTGGGCGAGTCGATCGGCATGGCCGCCGAGCTGTACGAGGGTGTCTGTACCGACCTGCCGCCGCAGAGGAAGAAGTAAGACCGTGCCGCGCCGCTCGTTGCGGCGCGCATGAAAAACGGCGCACTCCGCGAGGGGTGCGCCGTTTGCTTTTGGGTACCGCGGTACGGGCTACGAGAGGCGCCGGAGCGTAAAAAAGATTCCCGGTCGGCGACCGGGCAAGTGACATGCCGGGCGGCATGCCGGAGCGTTCAGGCCCGGCGTCCGGTGCGCCGCTGCTTCAGCGCACGCACCGGTTCGATCTGCAACGTTCAGACCGTCTTCTTGGCCGAAGCGGCCGCCGAGCGCGATGCCTGGGCGGCAGCCTTGCTCGCAGCAGCGGTGGCGGCGTTGAAGTTGCTTTCCGCCATTTCCACGGCTTGCTTCGTGGCCTTGTGGACCGTTTCGTAGGTCGTGTTCGCGGCGTTGATGGCCGACTTGATCACGGCAACTGCGGTTTCCGAGCCAGCCGGCGCATTCTTCGCGACGTTGTCGACGAGCGATTGAACCTTGCGGTTCTGCTCTTCGTAGTGGGCTTCGGCGACCTTCGCGAACTCAGCCTGGGTGGCCGAGGCGATTTCATACACATGACGGCCATACGACAGCAGCTTTTCGGTCAGCGGCTGGGCATAGCTCGTTTGCAGGGCCAGGAATTCCTGCGCGTCCTTCACCGACAGTGCGCGCTGGGCGTGCTCCTGCGATTCCGCCAGATTCGAGCGAACGGCCTGAAGGTTCAATTCGACGAGCTTTTCCACGCCTTCGAACGCCTTGCCGGTGAGGCCGAACAGGGTTTCGAGATTGGCTTTCTGGGCAGCGGCGAATTGCTCAGGGGTCAGCAGACTCATGTTTACGCTCCTGTATGTCGGCGGCCTTCGTGGGTCGCCTGAAGTAAGTGGCACGGCGCTGGTGCTCTGTCGCTCACTTTGTGCGTCGCAACATTAACTCGATTTTAGGACGCTCCGGAAGAAAGTCAAGGCCTTTTGGTGCGTCGCACAATATCGATAATTTATTATTAAACAATCACTTATGTCTGGTGCATGACGCAATCGCGACAACACGCCAGTGGTCCATTGCACCGGGCTCGCGGCGAATCGAACGAGGCTGCGCGCAGGGTGGGGCAAGCGCGCGGACGCGGCTTCTGGCAAGATGCGGCATGGATCGCATCAACCGCCTACAGGATTTCACCTGGTGCGTGCACCGAATTCCTGGATGGAACGTTAACGATCTATTGCGGTCGAACGCGCGTCGCGCGGCACGGCGGCACTGGTAGTCAGACAACACTCACCCGTATTTTCCTCAGTTCAAGTTCCTGCGACGGACGCCGTTAATGCAGCAAGCGCATTTTGCGTGTGCCGCAAACGTTGTCAGTAAGCGGCGTCGCGCGAGAGGAGCGGCTTGGCAATTGTCTGACTCCATCGAATGCGGGAAGTGCATTGGCCAGATCAATCGGAGGTCATACTTCGGTTTAATGAGCGCCTATAAGTGCTTCAATTTGCGAATTTTTCGTGGTTTTACTACACTTGGCGAACGATCCCGCCGCTCCATCAAGAACACTAATGAAATCCGACAAGCTCCTGTCGTTCTCACTGATGCCGTCGTCGGTTATCAGCACCGCATTGTCGGTTGCTGTTTCCGTTGCGATCAGTGCGACGCTCGTGGCGCCTGAGGGCGCCTTTGCTGCGTCGCAAGACGCTGCGCCGGCCAAAACGGCCAAGGCGAAAAAAGCCACCAAGAAGGTTGCGAAGGCCGAGCCGGAAACGGCCAGGGCCAGCAAGAAGGCGGGCACAGCCCGCGCCGTCGCCGCCAGGGAGGACGAGGCGCGTCCGGTGGCCAAAAAACGCCGCGTCGCTTATACGATGAACGGCCGCCATCATTCGGCGGTGCGCCGTGTCGCGTTCGAACCGCGTCAGCCGACCGTTGGTCAGGCGTTCGGTCTGCACGAGACGCCCGACTCGCTGATGCTGCGCTCGGGCGTTGCGTACGTGGTCGACCAGAACACGCTCGAGCCGCTGTTCGACAAGAACTCGCGCGCCGTTGTGCCCATCGCCTCGATCTCGAAGCTCATGACCGCGATGGTCGTGCTCGACTCGAAAGCGTCGCTCTCGGAACCCATCGAAGTCACGGACGAAGACCGCGACTACGAGAAGAACACGGGCTCGCGTCTTTCGGTGGGCTCGGTGCTCTCGCGCGAAGACATGCTGCACATCGCGCTGATGGCGTCGGAAAACCGCGCGGCGGCGGCGCTCTCGCGCTATTACCCGGGCGGCCGTCCGGCGTTCATCGCGGCGATGAACGCGAAGGCAAAGCAGCTCGGCATGACCGATACGCATTTCGAGAATTCGACGGGGCTCACGAGCCACAACGTCTCGACGGCGCGCGACCTCGTGAAGATGGTGAACGCGGCCTACCAGTACCCGATGATTCGCCAGTTCTCGACCGACCGCAGCTACGACGTGTTCACGGGCAAGCGCAATCTCGCCTACAACAGCACGAATGCCTTGGTCCGCAATGCGTCGTGGGACATCGGCCTGCAGAAAACGGGCTTCATCAACGAAGCGGGTGAGTGCCTCGTCATGCAGACGACGATTCACAATCGTCCGGTGATCATGGTCTTGCTCGATTCGAGCGGCAAGTACTCGCGCTTCGCAGATGCCACGCGCGTGCGCACGTGGCTCGACAACGGCGGCGCCGACCAGCAGCCGCGCATTACGAGCGCCGACGCAGGCGGCGCCGGGACCTGATCTGCGCCTGCGCGGATCGACCCAGCGAACGCCCCGCCACTGCGGGGCGTTTTACATTCCGGCGTGGGCTGCTCGTCCTTTGTCGACATGCGCGGCAGTCAGCAAGCGCCAAAAAAAAAGCGCAGGACACGCCTGCGCTCTTCCGATTGCCCTTCACCCTGACTTCAGGCCGGCTGCACGTTGCCTTCAGCGGGCTCCGGGTGATAGCCCAGTGACTCCGAAATCGTCAGCGCGGTCTTGCTCAACTGGCCGAGCCACGAGTCCTGCAGGCGGTCCGCAGGCGCCGAGAGCGAAAGACCTGCCACCAGCTTGCCGGTGTCGTCGTAGATGCCGGCGGCGATGCAGCGCACGCCCAGTTCGAGCTCTTCGTTGTCGCGCGCGCAGAATTGCTGGCGGACGTGGGCGAGTTCGCGTTCGAGGCGTCCCAGGTCGGTAATGCTGTTGCGCGTGTGGCCCGACAGGCCGGTGCGCGTGGCGTAGGCGCGCACGCGGTTCGCTTCGTCGGCGGCCAGAAAGAGCTTGCCGACCGACGTGAGGTGCAGCGGAGCCCGGCCGCCAATGGCGCGCACCACCTGCATGCCCGAGCGCTCCGAATAGGCGCGCTCGATATAGACGATTTCGTCGCCCTGGCGCACGGAGAGGTTGACGGTCTGGCCCGTGAGACGGTGCAGCTCGCGCATCGGCGTGAGCGCCGCGTCACGCACCGAAAGCCGCGCTTTCACGAGGTTGCCGAGTTCGAGCAGCCGCATGCCAAGCCGGTAGGTGCCGGGATCGGAGCGGTCGACGAGACGGCAACTCACCATGTCGTTCAGGATGCGGTGCGCAGTCGAAGGATGCAGTTCGGTGCGCTGCGCAAGTTCCTTCAGGCTGACAGGGTCGCTGTGCGCGGCCAGCGCGTCCAGCAGGCGCATCATGCGCTCGATCACCTGAATTGAGGTCTTCGGATCTGGATGGGTGTCGCTCATGGGTTCAGATTCGTTTGACACGCGAGGCGGAAAAGGCATTGTATCTCGTATCGTGAAAAAAGTAAGCGCCAGGACGGAGATTCACGCTGCACTGCGGCATCGCGCGCCACTGGCGAGGGCGTGCGGGCCGGCGTTGGTCATGGCGGCGAAACAGCGGATAATCGGGGACGGTTTTCACGAGGAGTCTTCATGCGAGTCGGTTTGTTCGTCACGTGCCTCATCGATACGATGCGTCCGGAAATTGGTTTTTCAACGCTCAAATTGCTCGAAGAGGCGGGCTATGAAGTCGTCGTGCCGCCTGCGCAAACCTGCTGCGGCCAGCCGGCCTACAACTCCGGCGAGCGTGCGATCGCGCGTGACCTCGCGGAAAAGACGCTGCGCGAATTCGAGCAGTTCGACTATCTCGTCGTCCCTTCGGGTTCTTGCGGCGGCATGATCCGCGTGCACTATGGCGATCTGTTTCGCGACGATCCGGAATTGATGGCGCGTTACGGCAAGTTGCGCGAGCGGGTCTACGAACTCACGGATTTTCTCGTGAACGTCGCCAAGGTCACGCTGCCGCAAGGGGAGTTCGACGGGCCGGTGACCTATCACGACTCATGTTCAGGCCTGCGTGAGCTTGGAATCAAGGCGCAGCCGCGCGCGTTGCTCGCCCAGCGCGGCGTCGAAGTGCGCGAGATGAAAGACTGCGAGCACTGCTGCGGCTTCGGCGGCACCTTTGCGGTGAAATACGGGGACATCTCGACGGCCATCGCGGACGAAAAATGCGCGAATGTTCAGGCGAGCGGCACGGGCGCGCTGGTGCTCGGGGACCTCGGCTGCATGCTGAATATCGAAGGGCGTTTGCGCCGCACCGGCGACACCACCACGCGCGTGCTGCACATCGCACAGGTGCTGGCCGGCGACGTGTGATGTGCCGCCGGCTGCCGCGTTTCGCACGGCATGGCCGCCTCGCGCCGGACTTCGATCCCGGACCTCGCCGAACACCGCTCAACCACGCCCTTATGCCATGCAAGTCCAATCGATGCAGTTCAAGGCGCGCGCCGGTCAAAAGCTGGCCGATCAGCGTCTGCAGCACAACCTCAAGAAACTTTCGACCAAGTTCGTCTCGGCGCGCGCCGAGGCGATCACCGCGATCGATTTCCCCGCCACGCGCGCGGCGCTCAAGGCGCGCCGCAACCGTGCGCTCGACAATCTCGACGTCTGGCTCGAGCAGTTCGAGACCGAGGCGACGCGGCGCGGCGTGACCGTGCTCTACGCGGAAACGGCGCAAGACGCGGCGAGGCTCGTCGCGGACATCGCGCGGCGGCACGACGTGCGCAAGGTCATCAAGACCAAGTCGATGGTTTCGGAGGAGATGCGGCTCAATACGGTGCTTGCGGAAATGGGCGTGCAGTCCATCGAGACCGATCTGGGCGAGTACATCCTGCAGATCAACGACAACGAGCCGCCGAGCCACATCATTGCGCCCGTCGTCCACAAGGACAAGGACGAGATCGCCGATCTCTTCGCGAAGACGCACGACAAGCCGCGCCTGACCGAGATCCCCGACATGACCCGCGAGGCGCGCGAAGTCCTGCGTCCGCATTTTCTCTCGGCGGACATGGGCGTGACGGGCGGCAACTTCCTCGTCGCGGAAACGGGCTCGGTCGTGCTGGTGACCAACGAGGGCAACGAGGGCATGTGCACCGTCATGCCGCGCGTGCACGTCGCGGTGACGGGCATCGAGAAGGTGCTGCCGACGCTCGAAGACCTCGCCACCGCCATGCGTCTGTTGCCGCGTTCGGCAACCGGGCAGGCCACGTCGAACTACTTCTCGGTTCTCACGGGCCCGCGGGCATCCGGGGACCAGGACGGCCCCGAGCACATGTACGTCGTGCTCGTGGACGGCGGCCGCACCGGCCTGATCGGTGGCGAATTCCAGGAGATGCTGCGCTGCATCCGTTGCGGGGCGTGCATGAACCACTGCCCGGTCTATCAGAAGGTGGGCGGCCACGCGTACGGCTGGGTCTATCCGGGGCCGATGGGCTCTGTGCTCACGCCAGCCTACGTCGGTATCGAAAAGACGCTCGATCTGCCGCAGGCCGCCACCCTGTGCGGCGAGTGCAACAGCGTCTGCCCGGTGGGCATCCCGCTTTCGGACTTGCTGCGCAAACTGCGCGAGAAGCAGACGCAGCGGCATTTGCGCCCGTGGCGCGAGCGCGCGGCGCTCGCAGCCTGGGGCTGGCTCGCGCTCCACCCGACGGCCTACGCGCTGCTCACCAAACTCGGGGTGCGGATACTCGAGCGCATGGGCGGTCAGACGAGGCTCATTCGCAAGCTGCCATTCGCGCGCGGCTGGACCAACGGGCGCGATATGCCTGCACCGGTCGGCCGGACGTTTCGCGAGCTGTACGCGGCGCGGCACACGCACCTGGACACGACAACGCGCTCCGAACAAGCCTGACACGCGCGCAGCGGTCAAGTCCAGTTCGCCAACTATTTAAGCTGGCGCAACAGTGTGTTCGTTCGGACCGGGTTTTTCCCGATTGTGACTCTCTATATCATCTCGACTGGCGATAGTGCGTCCGCACCTGTCGCTTCACAGTCGATAGAGGGTCGCATCATGAGAAAGAAAATAACGGTGTACTGGCCGCTGGCGCTGATCGTGCCGCTCGCGGTGATCGCATGGGTCCATGCGTGGAAGACCGCCGAGCAGCAAATGCCGCTCGCCGCCGATCAGGTCACCGCAGAACTCGCGCGCGCGGTGTCGTATGGCCTCGTGGGCAGCGAAGGCAAAACGCCGGTGAAGGCGATGAAAGGCATTGCCACGCTGCCGCGCTCGAACGCGATCTGATGATTGCGCTGGCGCCAACGCGCCGCGCAGCGCGTACGTCGTGCGCTTTGTATAATTTGAGATTCGCCGCCGCGCGCTGAACGCCTGCCGTTGCCCTGGCCCCCACGAATGAAAAAGGTTTCCGTCTGCTTCGTTTGTCTTGGCAATATCTGCCGCTCGCCCACGGCTGAGGCCGTGATGCTGCGCCTCGTCGACGAGGCGGGGTTGGCGGGGCGCGTCGAGGTCGATTCGGCAGGCACGGGTGACTGGCACATCGGCGAGGCGCCCGACGAGCGCGCCCAGCGCACCGGCGGCCTGCGCGGTTACGATCTCGCGCCACTGCGCGCCCGGCAGATCGCTGCCGAAGATTTTCGCCGTTTCGATCTGATCGTCGCGATGGACGACGCCAACGTGAGCGCGCTTCAGGGTGTCTGCCCGGCGAGCGAGCGCGACAAGATCCGCCTCCTGATGGAATTCGCGCCGCAGGCCGAAACGCGTGTGGTGGTCGACCCCTATTTCGGCGGCGAGGCAGGCTTCGAAGCGGTGCTCGATCAATGCGAGGCCGCCTGCGCAGGTCTGCTCGCCGCATTGCGTCCGCAACTGGCCGATTGAGATGAGCGGCGCGACTCTGCCGGATGCAGAAATCGCGCCATTTTTGCGCTTCGCTGCGCGCCTAATAACCCGAATCGCGACGTTGATACTTGACTAAACTAGTCATGTATTTATACTTGACGAAAATTGTCGAGAATTGCGGTTCCCCTACATCATGAGACTCACCACCAAAGGCCGTTTCGCCGTCACGGCGATGATTGACCTGGCGCTGCGCCAGGAGCAGGGCCCGGTGACGCTTGCGGGTATCAGCCAGCGCCAGCACATCTCGCTGTCGTACCTCGAACAGCTGTTCGGCAAGCTGCGCCGTCATGAAATCGTCGAATCGGTCCGCGGGCCGGGCGGCGGGTATAACCTCGCGCGCCGCGCGGAGGACGTCACGGTGGCGGACATCATCATCGCCGTGGACGAGCCGCTCGACGCCACCCAGTGCGGCGGCAAGGGCGCCTGCGAAGGCACCAAGCAGCACGACGGCCACTGCATGACACACGAACTCTGGTCGACGCTGAACCAGAAAATGGTCGAGTACCTCGATTCGGTGTCGCTCAAGGATCTGGTGGACAAGCAGCGCGCCCGCGAAGGCGCCGCGCCCGCCGTCCTGCGCGACCGCCGCGCCGAGGCGCCGGCGGTGGAGCCAGTCAGGGCGATGCCGCTGGGTCCGAACTCGATCTTCAACATGGCGGGTTCGTAAGACCTTCGAGCGCCGCCAGAACGCCGCAGTTTGCAAAACAGACAGTACAGCGCAGCACACAAGATTCCCCGGAGCGATAGATGAATAACGAGATTCCCCACCTGCCCATTTACATGGACTACAGCGCGACGACCCCCGTCGACCCGCGCGTGGTGGACAAGATGATTCCGTATCTGCGCGAGCAGTTCGGCAATCCGGCGTCGCGCAGCCACGCCTATGGCTGGGATGCGGAGCGCGCCGTCGAGGAAGCGCGCGAGCAGGTTGCCGCGCTCGTCAACGCCGACCCGCGCGAAATCATCTGGACCTCCGGCGCAACCGAATCGGACAACCTCGCGATCAAGGGCGCCGCGCACTTCTACAAGAGCAAGGGTAAGCACATCATCACGGTGAAGACCGAGCACAAGGCCGTGCTCGACACCTGCCGCGAGCTCGAGCGCGAAGGCTACGAAGTGACGTATCTCGACGTCAAGGACGACGGCCTGATCGACCTCGAAGCGTTCAAGGCCGTGCTGCGCCCCGACACGATCCTCGTTTCCGTCATGCACGTGAACAACGAGATCGGCGTGATCCAGGACATCGCGACGATCGGCGAAATCTGCCGCGAAAAGGGCATCATTTTCCACGTCGACGCTGCGCAATCCACGGGCAAGGCACCCATCGACCTGCAAAAGCTCAAGGTCGACCTGATGTCGTTCTCGGCGCACAAGACCTACGGCCCGAAGGGCATCGGAGCGCTGTATGTGCGCCGCAAGCCGCGCGTGCGCATCGAAGCGCAGATGCACGGCGGCGGCCACGAGCGCGGCATGCGCTCGGGCACGCTGGCCACGCACCAGATCGTCGGCATGGGCGAAGCGTTCCGCATCGCGCGTGAAGAGATGGCCACGGAAAACGAGCGTGTGCGCATGCTGCGCGACAAGCTCCTGCGCGGCCTGAAGGAAATCGACGAAACCTACGTGAACGGCGACATGGAACAGCGTGTGCCGCACAACCTGAACATCAGCTTCAACTTCGTCGAAGGCGAGTCGCTGATCATGGCGGTGAAGGACGTGGCGGTGTCGTCGGGTTCGGCGTGCACCTCCGCATCGCTCGAGCCGTCGTACGTGCTGCGCGCGCTCGGCCGCAACGACGAGCTGGCGCACAGCTCGATCCGCTTCACGGTGGGCCGCTTCACGACCGAACAGGACGTGGACTACGTGATCAACCTGCTGAAGACGAAGATCGCCAAGCTGCGCGAGCTTTCGCCGCTGTGGGAAATGCATCAGGACGGCATCGATCTGTCGACCATCCAGTGGGCAGCGCACTAACGCCCGCCCCATTGAGGCTTCAGGCAGCGCAGTCAATAGCGAAAACGAACCGGCCGCAGCGCAATGAGCAGTCAACTGCGTGCAGCGCGGCCAACGAATTGAAGGAGTGTGATCATGGCATATAGCGACAAGGTTCTGGACCACTACGAAAACCCGCGCAACGTCGGCTCGTTCGCCAAGGACGACGACGCAGTGGGCACCGGCATGGTCGGCGCGCCGGCGTGCGGCGACGTGATGAAGCTGCAGATCCGCGTGGGCGCGGACGGCGTGATCGAAGACGCGAAGTTCAAGACCTACGGCTGCGGCTCGGCGATCGCTTCGAGCTCGCTCGTGACCGAGTGGGTGAAGGGCAAGACGCTCGACCAGGCGCTCGACATCAAGAACACGCAGATCGCCGAAGAACTGGCGCTGCCGCCGGTGAAGATCCACTGCTCGATTCTCGCGGAAGACGCGATCAAGGCAGCGGTTGCGGATTATCGCCAGCGTCACACGACGGAAGCGAAGGCCGACGCGGCGTAAAGCGCAGCGCTGCGGCGCAGTAGATGCAGGACGGCGTCGGACCGGCAGGTTCGGCGCCCTGTGACTAACGATTCTGGATGCAGCAGGGTTGCGTCGCGACGCAAGGCAAGGCGAAAGCCCAACCGGCGGCGCGAGGCGCGGCGAAGATGCTATGGCAATTACGTTGACTGAAAAAGCGGCACAGCACGTGCAAAAGTACCTGACCCGTCGCGGCAAGGGCGTGGGCCTGCGTCTCGGCGTGCGCACGACGGGCTGCTCGGGCCTTGCATACAAGCTCGAGTACGTCGACGAACTCGCGCCCGAGGACAACGTCTTCGAGAGCCACGGCGTGAAGGTCATCGTCGACCCGAAGAGTCTCGCCTATATCGACGGCACGCAGCTCGACTTCGTGCGCGAGGGCCTGAACGAAGGCTTCCGGTTCAACAACCCGAATGTGAAGGACGAGTGCGGCTGCGGCGAGTCCTTCCGCGTTTGAGCCCGCGTAGAGCGGTGAAAAGGCGGCCTGTGCCGCCTTTTTGATTTTGATGGCCGCGCGTCAGTCCCCTTCAGCCTTTCATAGCCCCACCCGAACGTTCCAGCCGATGAGCACGCCTTCCACGCCTTCCCGCTCGCTCTCCGATAGCCACTTCGTGCTGTTCGGCCTGCCCGAGCAGTTCGAGATCGATGCGAACGCGCTCGATCATGCCTACCGCACGGTGCAGGCGCAGGTGCATCCCGACCGCTTCGCCGCGGCCGGCGAGGCGCAAAAGCGCATCGCCATGCAATGGGCCACGCGCGCCAACGAGGCGTATCAGACGCTGCGCGATCCGCTCAAGCGCGCGAAGTACCTGCTGCAGCTGCGCGGCATCGATGTTGGCGCGGAGAACAACACCGCGATGGAGCCCGCGTTCCTCATGCAGCAGATGGAGTGGCGCGAGGCGATCGAAGACGCGGTCGGCGCGAAGAACGTCGATGCGCTCGACGCACTCGCGGGCGAACTGCGCGACGATGAACGCGTGCGCTTCACGAAGCTCGCGGCGCTGCTCGACAGCGGTTCGAACCAGCCCGCGGCCGAGGCGGTGCGCCAGCTCATGTTCATCGAGCGCGTGGCGGGCGAAATCGACTCGCAGATCGAGCGGCTCGAAGGCTGACGCCGTGCGCTGAAACGGATATCGGGCGCTCGCGCCTACCAGGTAAAAAAGCAGGTTTAAAAGCAGATTACACAGATGGCCTTACTGCAAATCTCCGAACCCGGCATGGCGCCGGCGCCGCATCAGCGGCGACTCGCCGTCGGCATCGACCTCGGCACGACGAACTCGCTGGTCGCCGCGGTGCGCAGCGGCGTGCCCGACGTGCTGCCCGACGAGGACGGCCACGTGCTGCTGCCCTCGGTCGTGCGCTATCTCGCCAACGGTGGCCGCCGCATCGGCCGCACGGCGAAGGCGCAAGCCGCCACCGACCCGCGCAATACGATCGTGTCGGTCAAGCGCTTCATGGGCCGCGGCAAGTCCGACGTCGAAGGCGCGGCCAACGCGCCGTACGACTTCGTCGACGCGCCGGGCATGGTGCAGATCCAGACTGTCGACGGCGTGAAGAGCCCCGTCGAAGTGTCGGCGGAAATTCTCGCGACGCTGCGCCAGCGCGCCGAAGACACGCTCGGCGACGAGCTCGTGGGCGCCGTCATCACGGTGCCGGCATACTTCGACGAAGCGCAGCGCCAGGCGACCAAGGACGCCGCGCGTCTTGCGGGCCTGAACGTGCTGCGTCTGCTAAACGAGCCGACTGCGGCGGCGATCGCGTACGGGCTCGACAACGGCGCCGAAGGTCTCTACGCGGTCTACGACCTCGGCGGCGGCACTTTCGACTTGTCGATTCTCAAGCTCACGAAGGGCGTGTTCGAAGTGCTGGCGGCCGGCGGCGATTCGGCGCTCGGCGGCGACGATTTCGACCATGCACTCTTCGCTTACGCGCTGGAGCAGTCCGGCGTCGAGCGCGCGTCTCTCGCGCCCGAAGACGTCCGTTTGCTGCTCGACCGCGTGCGCGACGCGAAGGAAGCGCTCTCGAGCGCGCCCGAGGCGCGCATCGAGGCGACCCTGTCGAGCGGCCGGCAGATCGCGCTGACGATCGACGAGCCGCGCTTCGAAGCGCTCACGCAGGCGCTCGTGCAGCGCACGCTCACGCCGACGAAGAAGGCGCTGCGCGACGCGAAGGTGGCCGCGAAGGACGTCAAGGGCGTGGTGCTGGTTGGCGGCGCGACGCGCATGCCCGTGATCCGGCGCGCCGTGGAGCAGCACTTCGGCCAGGCGCCGCTCACGAATCTGGACCCGGATCAGGTCGTCGCGCTCGGCGCGGCGATCCAGGCCGACCTGCTCGCGGGCAACCGCGGCGGCGACGACGACTGGCTGCTGCTCGACGTCATTCCGCTTTCGCTCGGCGTGGAGACGATGGGTGGCCTCGTCGAGAAGATCATCCCGCGCAATTCGACCATTCCGGTCGCGCGTGCGCAGGACTTCACGACCTTCAAGGACGGCCAGACGGCCATGGCGATTCACGTGGTGCAGGGCGAGCGCGAGCTCGTCGCCGACTGCCGCTCGCTCGCGCGTTTCGAACTGCGCGGCATTCCGCCGATGGCGGCGGGCGCGGCGCGCATCCGCGTGACTTACCAGGTGGATGCGGACGGCCTCCTGTCGGTGTTCGCGCGCGAGCAGCTCTCGGGTGTGGAGGCCTCGGTGGTGGTGAAGCCGTCCTACGGTCTCGCCGACGACGACGTGGCCCGCATGCTCGAAGACAGCTTCAAGACCGCCGAAGTCGACATGCGCGCCCGCGCGTTGCGCGAGGCGCAGGTCGAGGCGCAACGCATCATCGAAGCGACGGGTGCCGCTTTGGGCGCCGACGGTGAACTGCTCGACGAAGCCGAGCGCGCGCAGGTCGACGCGTTGATCGCCGCGCTGGCGCAACTCGCGCAGGGCGAGGACGCCGGCGCGATCGAAGCCGCGACGAAGGCGCTTTCCGAAGGCACCGACGAGTTCGCAGCGCGCCGGATGGACAAGGGCATCAAGCGCGCGCTGGCGGGCAAGAAGCTCGACGAGATTGGCTAAAGGCGCGGTTAAAGGCGCCGCTACAGCCTCAACAGCTTAAAGGCGAACGCGTCGTTAGCAAACGGCGCACGCGTGCGTGCTTTCCCGATGTGGCCGAGCGCGCACCGACAGTAGAATGGGCACATGCCGCCGTCGGAGGCGGGGCATGCGCCCGATATGAAAGTTATTGGATACGGAAATCACAATGCCTCAAATCGTGGTGCTGCCCCATGTCGAACTGTGTCCTGAAGGCGCGGTCATCGACGCCAGGCCGGGCGAGAGCGTGTGCGATGCGCTGCTCGAACACGGCATCGAAATCGAGCACGCATGCGAAAAGTCGTGCGCCTGCACGACCTGTCACGTAATCGTGCGCGAAGGTTTCGATGCACTCGTGCCGTCCGGGGAAGATGAAGACGATCTCCTCGACAAGGCGTGGGGCCTCGAGCCGACGTCGCGGCTGTCGTGTCAGGCCATCGTGCCCGAGAACGACGACCTGGTGGTCGAGATTCCGCGTTACTCGATCAACCACGCGAAAGAAAACCACTGAGCCATTGAAGACAAGGAGGAGCGCGCAGCCATGAAATGGACCGATACGCAGGACATCGCGATGGCCTTGACGGACACCCATCCCGAAGTGGATCCGCAGTACGTGCGCTTCACCGATCTGCACCGCTGGATCACCCAGCTCGACGGTTTCGACGACGACCCCGAGCGCTCGAACGAGAAGATTCTCGAAGCGATCCAGGCCGCGTGGATCGAAGACGCGGACTACTGATTCCCGGCACGCCCCGCAAGGAGTCAGAGACGAGAAAAAGGCGATTTGCCATGACGGCAAATCGCCTTTTTTACTGCGCCGCCGGCTTCAGCGCGTTCAACCCGCGACCAGCGTGCCGTTCTCCACACGCACGCGCTCGCCTTGCTGGAACGGTGGCGCCTCGTGATATGTGAAGTAGCGCGTCTTGCCGTTCTCCATGCGCACGCGCACCGAATAACTTGTCGTGCTGCGCAGGTGTTTTTCGACCGAGTTGCCCGCGAAACCGCCGCCCAGCGCGCCGAGCAGCGTCATGGCCGTGCGGCCGTTGCCCGCGCCGAACTGGTTGCCGACCACGCCACCCGCCACCGCGCCGCCTACCGCGCCGATACCGGTGCCGTGGCCTTCATGCTTGACCTCGGAAATCGCGACGACCGTGCCGCACGTCGAACATGCGGGCTGGGCGGGCGGTGCTTCCTGCGCGTATTGCTGCTGCGCAGGCTGCGGCGGCTGGGCAGGCTGTTGACCGTACTGCTGCGCCGGGGCGACGGGCACGGCCGCCTGCTGTTGAGCCTGTGCTGGGGCCGGCTGCGTTTCGGCGGGCGCATTCGGCTCGTTCTGCGCATATTGCGAGGCCTGGACCGGCTTCGTCGAGTCGACGACCGGCGGCTGTGAGGCCGTCTGCCCCGTCTGAACCTGGGCGCTCTGTTCGGCGGTGCTGGAAGCTTTCGGGAAAACGCCGGTGATGGCTGCGGTGGCCGCGAGACTCGCGACGATGACGGCTGCCGCCGCGGTTGCGATCAGCGGATGGAGACGGCGTTTCGGTGTGGTCGAATCGGTTGTGTTCATGACAGGCTCCGTCTTTGGCAGAGTTGGCTCTCTTGTGCGACCCAGTGTGAGCCAATCCAGGTCTGTGGGCGTTTCAATTTGTAACCCCGCGCGGCGAGTGCGGACAGACGACGAGGGCGGGGTCGTCGCGCAGCGTGGCTCAGCGCGGTTTTCCGCGCTGGCGCAATTGGGGTACCCGTCCCGGCCGCCGCGCCAGTCGGCAGATTTTACCGATGGTTACAAACATGTGCGCTCAGCGGTCCAAAAGAAACGGGGCGCATACGGCGTGAACCGCATGCGCCCCGTCGTATCAGGACCATGGTCCGCTTAGTCTTCGCGGCGCAGGTGCGGGAAGAGGATCACGTCGCGGATGCTTGCGCTGTCCGTGAGCAGCATGATCAGACGGTCGATGCCGATGCCGCAGCCGCCCGTCGGAGGCATGCCGTATTCGAGTGCGCGGATATAGTCGGCGTCGTAGAACATCGCTTCTTCGTCGCCGGCGTCCTTCTGCTCCACCTGCTTCCTGAAGCGCGCGGCCTGGTCTTCCGGATCGTTGAGCTCCGAGAAGCCGTTGGCGATCTCGCGGCCCGTGATGAAGAGCTCGAAGCGCTCGGTGATACCGGGCAGCGTGTCCGAGGCGCGCGCGAGCGGCGAGACTTCGACAGGGTAGTCGATGATGTAGGTCGGCTCCCACAGCTGCGACTCGGCCGTCTCTTCGAAGAGCGCCAGCTGGAGCGAGCCCACGCCCGCGTTCAGGAACGCCGGCTGGTTCGTGTCCACGCCGAACTTCTTGAGTTCCGTACGCAGGAAGGCGGCGTCGGCAAGCTGCTCGTTCGTGTATTGCGGCGCGTACTTCTGGATCGCCTGCTGGATCGTCAGGCGATGGAACGGCTTCGAGAGGTCGAGTTCACGGCCCTGATACGTCAGCACGGCGGTGCCGCTCGCGTCGATGGCGGCCTGGCGGATCAGCTGCTCGGTGAAGTCCATGAGCCACGCGTAGTCGGTGTACGCGGCGTAGAACTCCATCATCGTGAATTCCGGATTGTGACGCGGCGAAACGCCTTCGTTACGGAAATTCCGGTTGATCTCGAACACGCGCTCGAAGCCGCCCACGATCAGGCGCTTGAGATACAGCTCGGGTGCGATGCGCATGAACATCTGCATGTCGAGCGCGTTGTGGTGCGTGACGAACGGCTTCGCGGCCGCGCCGCCCGGGATCGGGTGCAGCATCGGCGTTTCGACTTCCATGAAGCCCGCGTCGGCCATGAAGCGGCGCACGGAGGAGATCGCCTTGGTGCGCGCCTGGAACGTCTGACGCGCTTCCGGCGTGACGATCAGGTCGACATAGCGCTGGCGATAGCGCATTTCCTGGTCGGAGAGGCCGTGGAACTTGTCCGGCAGCGGACGCAGCGCCTTCGAGAGCAGGCGCAGTTCCGTGCAGCGCACGGAAAGCTCGCCCTTGTTCGTGCGGAACAGCACCCCTTGGGCCGCGACGATGTCACCGAGATCCCACTTCTTGAACGCCTCGTAGGTGGCCTCGCCCACGTCGGCGGGCGTGATGAAGAACTGGATCTGGCCCGAGCCGTCGCGCACCGTGGCGAAGCTCGCCTTGCCCATCACGCGCTTGAGCATCATGCGGCCGGCGATGGCGACTTCGAGCGGGTTCGCTTCGAGCGCGTCCTTGTCGGTGTCGGCGTAGTCGCGCGCCAGGTCGGCGGCGTGGTGGGTCGGGCGGAAGTCGTTCGGATAGGCGACGCCTGCCTCGCGCAGCGCGCGCAGTTTCTCGCGGCGCTCGGCGATGATCTGGTTGTCGTCGAGTTCGGGCGCGGCGCTGGGCGCGCTCTGCTGGGTCGGTTCGGTCATGATGGCTCGGAGTTCTTTGTTTCGCAGGTGTTTCGGCGAGTTTTCGGGGCTGCGGCCCCGGCATGGTCCTTCGCGGGACACGGCGCGCATCGCGCGCAGACAAGCGGACTTCGGTTCCTGCCGCGCGTCGCGCACCTCGCGGTCGTTGCGGGCGGCGCGGCAGGAGAGGGCGGCATGCGGTGAACTGCAGCACCCGTGGCGTGCGGCAAGCTTACACGCCCTGTTTCAGGCTTGCGCTGATGAAGGCGTCGAGATCGCCGTCGAGCACAGCCTTGGTGTTGCTGATTTCGACGTTGGTGCGCAGGTCCTTGATACGGCTGTTGTCGAGCACGTAGGAGCGGATCTGATGACCCCAGCCCACGTCCGACTTGCCCGCTTCGAGCTTGTCCTGTTCCGACTGGCGCTTGCGCATCTCGGCCTCGTACAGGCGCGATTTCAGCATGGCCATGGCTTCGGCGCGGTTACGGTGCTGCGAGCGGTCGTTCTGGCACTGCACGACGATGCCCGACGGCACGTGCGTGATACGCACGGCGGAGTCGGTCTTGTTGATGTGCTGACCGCCCGCGCCCGAAGCGCGATACGTGTCGATGCGCAGATCGGCCGGATTGACTTCGATCTCGAACGAATCGTCGATTTCCGGATACACGAACACCGACGAAAACGACGTATGACGCCCGCCCGACGAGTCGAACGGCGACTTGCGCACGAGGCGGTGAATGCCGGTTTCGGTGCGCAGGAAGCCGTAGGCGTATTCGCCTTCGACCTTGATCGTCGCGCTCTTGATGCCGGCCACGTCGCCTTCGGATTCTTCGAGCACTTCGGTCTTGAAGCCCTTGCGCTCGCAGTAGCGCACGTACTGGCGCAGCAGCATGGACGCCCAGTCGCACGCCTCGGTGCCGCCGGCGCCGGCCTGGATGTCGATGAACGCGTTGTTCGGGTCGGCCGGATTCGCGAACATGCGGCGGAACTCGACGTCGGCGACGCGCGCTTCGATTGCGTGAGCGTCGGTTTCGACGGCGACGAGCGTGTCCTCATCGCCTTCCTCGCGGGCCATCTCGAAGAGATCCTGGGTATCGCGCGTGTCGTTCTCGATGCCGTCGAGCACGTGCACGACGCCCTCGAGCAGCTTCTTTTCCTTGCCGAGACCCTGGGCGTGTTTGGAGTCGTTCCAGACGTTGGGGTCTTCGAGTTCGCTGTTGACTTCGACGAGCCGTCGGGCTTTTACGTCGTAGTCAAAGATACCCCCGTAGCTCGCCCGCGCGCGTGCGCAGGTCGGCCAAAAGGGCTTCGATCGCGTTGAGACGTTCCGCTTCCATTTGTATCGTGATCCGGCGTGTAAAACATTGAATTATAGCCGATTGAACCCGGATCAAGGGCGGCGCGGGCCGTTCGGGCGGCCCGCGCTTTTGCGCGCAACGTGCAGTTAAAAGCAGGTTCAGAGCGCAGCGTGCTCCACCACGAGCTGCACGCGCGACACGCCGTTCCAGGTGTCGCGCACGAGGCGGTAGGCGACAGTGGTGTGCTGCGGCAGCGACTCCGTGTGGTTGAACCAGATCGCGTTGAAACGCTGGCGTCCGCGCAGCAGTTGCAGCTTGAGGTGCTTGTCCTTCACGAGCGCCTGCGAGGCCACCTCGAATTCCCCTGAAAAGACCGGCGCCGGGAAGCCCTGGCCCCACACGGCGGCGTCGAGCATCTCCACGAAATCGGGCGTGAAGTAGGCGTCTTCGAGATCGCCGTCGGTTTCGACCGTGCGCGCGAGCGCTTCTTCGGTGAGCCACTCGCGGCCCACGCGCTCGAAGGCAGCAGCGAAGCGCGGCACGTCGGCGGCGGCGATCGTCATGCCCGCGGCCATGGCATGGCCGCCGAACTTCTGGATCAGACCGGGCTCGCGCTTGCTGATCAGATCGACCGCGTCGCGCAGATGGAAACCGGGGATCGAGCGGCCCGAGCCCTTCACGAGTGTGCCGTCCTCGTCGGCCGGCGCGAAGGTGAACGAGGGGCGGTGAAAACGCTCCTTGAGCCGCCCCGCGACGATGCCGATCACGCCCTGGTGCCAACCTTCGTTAAAGAGCGTGAGCGTGGCCTTGCCTTGCGGATCGACGTCAGCGAGATCGGCGAGCGCCTGCTGCTGCATGCCGGCTTCGATCTCGCGGCGCTCGCGGTTCATGCCGTCGAGCTGCTGTGCAAGTTCCCACGCGCGGCCCACGTCGTCGGTGGTCAGGCACTCGATGCCGAGCGACATGTCAGAGAGCCGGCCCGCCGCGTTCAGACGCGGCCCGAGCGCGAAGCCGAAGTCGAAGCCGGACGCACTTTTCGCGTCGCGGCCCGCCGCGCGAAAGAGCGCGGCGATACCCGGCTGCATGCGGCCGTTGCGCACGCGCTGCAAGCCTTGCGCGACGAGCACGCGGTTGTTGCAGTCGAGCTTGACGACGTCGGCGACGGTGCCGAGCGCAACGAGATCGAGCAGTCCATCGAGGCGCGGCTCGGGCTTCCCGCCGCTGAACGCACCGCGCTTGCGCAATTCCGCGCGCAGCGCGAGCAGCGTGTAGAACATCACGCCCACGCCCGCGATGCACTTGCTCGGAAACTCGCAGCCCGGCTGGTTCGGATTGACGATGGCGCGCGCGTCGGGGAGCGTGTCGCCGGGCAGGTGGTGGTCGGTCACGAGCACCTCGATGCCGAGCGCGTTGGCGGCTTCCACGCCTTCCACGCTGGCGATGCCGTTGTCCACCGTGATCAGGACATCGGGCGGCCCGCCCTTGCGTTGCGCGGCAAGCGCGACGATCTCGGGCGTGAGCCCGTAGCCATACTCGAAGCGGTTCGGCACGAGATAGTCGATCTGCGCGCCGAACATGCGCAGGCCGCGCACGGCCACGGCGCACGCCGTCGCGCCGTCGCAGTCGTAGTCGGCGACCACGAGCAAGCGGCAATCCGCTTCGATCGCATCGGCGAGCAGCGTGGCGGCCTCGTCGAGGCCCTTCATCCCGGCAGGCGGGATGAGGCGGGCAAGGCCGGTTTCGATTTCGTCGGGCTGGCAAATGCCGCGCGAGGCGTAGAGGCGCGCTAGCACCGGATGCAGGCCGTGGCGCACGAGCGCTTCGGTGTCGGCGGGCGAGCAGGCGCGGGTGACGATTCGGGTCATGCGGGGCGGCGGAAGAAAGAGGTCATTCGGGAATCATTCGATAAAGAGCGACGCGAACAGGCGGCGTCGCCAGAACTTGCGCAAATCGCCGCGCGTGACGGACAGCGTGACCGAGCCGGTGTCGCCGCACAGCGTGAGGTCGAGCGCGGCGAGCGCGCCCGTTTGCAGCGCGGCGAGCGCGGGCGCGAACCAGTCGCGCTCCAGTTGCGCGAACGCGGCGTTCCAGCGGCCCCAGTCCTGCTGGATGAAGGCTGCTGAAAACGGATCGAGTTCGACGAGCGTCGCGCCCGCGCCGGAGCCGTTGTCGAGCGAGGCTGCGAGCGCGGCGAAGGTCGCGGGCGCGGCGCCGACTTCCGCCTTCGCGGCGAGCGCCAGGCCGCGCGTGGCGGCCGCATCGGAGCGCACGCGCGCATAAGGGCTCGTGACGGCGCGCAGTGCGCCTTGCGCGTGGAACCAGATCGAATTGACGGCGGGCAGGCCGCGCGCTTCGCGTGCCTCGTTCACGGGATGCTCGAACCACGCCATCTGCACTTCGTTCTGCACCTTCATCCAGGCGCGCGATCGCTGGCCCGAATGGGCCTCGTGCGGCAGCCAGATCTCGATGTTGCGGCCGCTCGCGCGCAAGGGCGACGCGCCCGCGAGCGTGCCGAACGCCGCCGACGAGAGATACCAGCGCTGCGGCGTCGGGGCCTCGATGCGCACGCCCAGTTCTTCGATCAGCGGCCGGGCGACGGTGTAAAGCGTGGCGGCGTCGCTATCGGCGAGTTCCAGCGACGCAGGGTCGATCAGCACCAGATGATCGTGCGCGATGCGCACATGCACGGGCTGCACGCACGCCCATGTGGCGTCGCCGGGCGTCCCGCCGTCGGCGAGCAGCATGTAGGGCGCAAGTGGCGCTTCGTCGTCGGCGGCGGGCGCGGGCTTTGCGTCGCTCGCGTTCGCGGGGCCGAGCGCGCCGAACTGGCGCGCAACCCAGCGCTCGTGGGGCAGCGTGCGCTGGAAGTCCTCGCCGATCACCTGCTCGCCGAGTGTCGCGCGCGCAACCAGTTTCGCGAGCGCCGGGTATTCGAGGCCCGCGAGCGCAGTGGAGGCGGCTGCCGCAGAAGGCAAGGCAAAGGGAACAAGGAGATGGAGTCGGTCGGCGGGCATGATGGTGCGCATTGTACTTCGGCGCTGCGCATGCCGGGCCGCCCTCGGGCGCGCCGCAACGGCTCCGCGTTGCCCCCGTTATTCGCGTGCAGCGGCACTTGTGGACGAAATGTGGCTCGAAGGAGAGGGCGGGCAAACGCCCCCCGGCGGTGGGGTACTCAGGCGTGAAAATTCGCGGAAACCCCGTCGAATGTCCGTGGAGGGCCGCCAGTGTGGCAAACTTCGCGGTTGATCGCCGCCCAACCCGGCACGATATTCTCCGGCGCGTCCGGCGCGCGGGCCCCAGGGCCAATACGGCGCCGGAGCGCAACGAAGACGCAAAAGGATTCGCTTGAAACTTCCCTACGAATGGCAGATAGGCTGGCGCTATACCCGCGCCGGCAAACGCACGACCGGCAACGGGTTCATCTCGTTCATCGCGCTCATTTCGATGTCGGGCATCGCGCTCGGCGTCGCGGCGCTGATCGTCGTGCTCTCGGTGATGAACGGCTTCCAGCGCGACGTGCGCGACCGCATGCTCTCCGTGCTCGCGCACATCGAGATCTTTTCGCCCACGGGCACGATGCCCGACTGGCAGCTCACGGCGAAGGAAGCGAAAACCAATCCCGAAGTCATTGGTGCGGCGCCTTACGTCGACGCCCAGGCGCTGCTCACGCGCGGCGACAGCGTGAACGGCGTCGCGCTGCGCGGCATCGAGCCTTCCGAGGAGCCGCAGGTCTCGGACATCGGCAAGGAAATGAAGGCGGGCAGCCTGAACGACCTCACGCCGGGCAGCTTCGGCATCGTGCTTGGCGCGGATCTCGCCGTGAACCTGGGCGTGACGGTGGGCGACAAGGTCACGCTCGTCGCACCCGAGGGTTCGATCACGCCGGCCGGCATGCTGCCGCGACTGAAGCAGTTCACTGTGGTGGGCGTGTTCGAATCGGGCCATTACGAGTACGACAGCACGCTCGCGCTCACCAACATCCGCGACGCGGAGGTGCTCTATCGCCTCGGCGCGCCAAGCGGCGTGCGCCTGCGCCTGAAGGACATGCAGCGCGCACCGGCGGTGGCGCGCCAGCTCGTGCATACGCTCTCGGGCGACCTCTATATCCGCGACTGGACGCAGCAGAACAAGACCTGGTTCTCGGCCGTGCAGATCGAAAAACGCATGATGTTCATCATTCTCACGCTCATCATCGCGGTGGCGGCATTCAATCTCGTTTCGTCTCTCGTCATGACCGTCACCAACAAGCAGGCCGATATCGCGATCCTGCGCACGCTCGGCGCGCAGCCGGGCTCGATCATGAAGATCTTCGTCGTGCAGGGCGTGACGATCGGCTTCGTGGGCACGGCCATCGGCATCGCACTTGGTTGCCTGATCGCATGGAGCATTCCATGGAGCGTGCCGGCGATCGAGCATCTGCTCGGCATTCAGTTCCTGCCGCCTTCGGTGTACTTCATCAGCGAGCTGCCTTCGGAACTCGTGGCGTCCGACGTGATCCGCATCGGCGCGATCGCCTTCGTGCTGTCCGCGCTCGCCACGCTCTATCCGAGCTGGCGCGCGGCCAAGGTTCGTCCCGCGGAGGCGCTGCGCTATGAATGACCGTCAATCACTGATCGCCGCGGCGGGCGACTATCCGTACGTGCTCGAAGCGCACGGCGTCTCGAAGGTGTTTGGCCAGGGCCCGCTTGCAGTGCAGGTGCTGCACGACACCGATCTGAAAGTGAAGCGCGGCGAGAAGCTCGCCGTGGTGGGCGCGTCGGGCTCGGGCAAGAGCACGCTGCTGCATGTGCTCGGCGGACTCGACGAGCCGGGCGCGGGCAAGGTCTCGGTGCTCGGCAAGCCGTTCACCGAGTTGTCAGAACGCGAGCGCAACGAACTGCGCAATCGCGCACTGGGCTTCGTCTATCAGTTCCACCATCTGCTGCCGGAGTTCTCGGCGCTCGACAACGTGGCGATGCCGCTGCGCATACGCCGCATGACGCAGGAAGACGCACGCACCGAAGCGATGCAGATCCTGGAGCGCGTGGGCCTCTCGCATCGCGCGCGCAACCGGCCGGGCGAGCTGTCGGGCGGCGAGCGCCAGCGCGTGGCGATCGCGCGCGCGCTGGTGACGAAGCCCGCCTGTGTGCTCGCCGACGAGCCCACGGGCAACCTCGACGGCGCGACGGCCGATACGGTCTTCAACCTGATGCTCGAACTCTCCGACCAGTTCGATACGAGCTTCGTGATCGTCACCCACGATCCCGACCTTGCGGCGCGCTGCGACCGCATCGTGCGCCTGCGCGACGGCATGCTGCACGAGGAACCGGTCGTGCCGGTCTGAGCCTTCCCGCGAGCGAGCGCCATGTGGACCGATACGCACTGCCATCTCGACGCCGCCGAGTTCGATGCCGACCGCGACGCGGTCGCGTCGGCGGCGCACGCAGCGGGCGTGTCGCGCATCGTGATCCCGGCGGTCGCGCGCGAGAACTTCTCGACGGTTCGCGCGCTCGCGCACCGCACCCCGGGCGCGCGCTACGCGCTTGGCATCCACCCGCTCTATACGCCGAAGGCGCGAGACGACGACCTTGACGTGTTGCGCCGCGAGATCGAGGCGAGTCTCGACGATCCGCGCTTCGTCGGCATTGGCGAGATCGGGCTCGATTACTTCGTGCCGGGCCTCGACGAGGCCCGGCAGCAGCACTTCTACGATGCCCAGCTGCGCCTGGCGCGCGAGTTCGGCTTGCCGGCGATTTGCCATGTGCGCAAGTCGCAGGATCAGGTGCTCAAGGGGCTGCGCCGCAACGGCGTGACGAGCGGCATTGCGCATGCGTTCAACGGCAGCTTCCAGCAGGCGCGGGCATTCGTCGATCAAGGGATGCATCTGGGCTTCGGCGGCAATCTGACGTTCGAGCGCGCGCTACAGATCCGCAGGCTCGCGCAGCAGTTGCCGCTCGAAGCCATTGTCCTGGAAACCGATGCGCCGGATATCCCGCCCGCCTGGCTTTATCGCGAGCGCAACACCCCCGACCAGGTGCCGCGCATCGGTACCGTGCTCGCAGGGTTGCGGGGCGTGAGCCCCGAAGAACTCGCCCTTGGCACGACGGCTAACGCGGCGGCTGCGCTGCCGCGGCTCGCGCTTTCGTCTGCATAATCGTTTCCGGGGTGGCGTGCACGACGTGCATTCGGCGCGGGGCGATTGACGCAGTCCGTGCATCCGGCCCCTCGTTGCGAGGAGGCAGGATGCGGGCGATGTGGTGCGGGTTTGCGCTGGGCGTGATCGTCTTGCAGCGACAGGCGGCGTTGCCGGGGCGGGGCGCGTGGGTCGGGCTCGTTCTGGCAACCGTGCTTGCGGCGGCGTGGGCGGTTTGGGCGCTCGGCGCCGCTGCACCGGCGGATGAATCTCACGAAGCGGCTCGCCGCGGTGGCGGCCTGTTTTACGGGCGACGCTGGCGCACGGCGAGCGGCTGGGCGGCGGTATGGCTTGCGGCGGGATGTGCGGGTTTTGGCTACGCGGCCTGGCGTGCCGAAACGAGGCTTGCAGAGGTGCTTCCCTCTGCCTGGCAGACGCGCGATCTCTACGTCACCGGCTATCTCTCCAGCTTGCCTTCTTACGGAGCGAACGGCGCGAGCTTTCTCTTTCGCGTCGAGTCGTGGGAAGCGAGCAAAAAAGCGCGCACAGCCGCCATCCGGCTGCCGCAATTGATCCAGCTCTCCTGGGTGGCGCGCGAAGCGCCGCTGCCGCCGCTTGTGCCCGGCGCGCGCTGGCGCTTTGCCGTGCGGCTCAAACGCCCGCATGGCAACGGCAACTTCGGCCTGCGCGACACGCAAGCCGCGCTGCTCGCGCGCGGCGTGCGCGCCACCGGCTATGTGAGCGATCCGGAGCATGCCGTGCGTCTCTCCGTCGACGCCTCCGGCATCGGCGTGCGCATCGAGCGGGCGCGCGCCGCGCTGCGGGCGCGCATCGATGCGGTGCTCGGCGATGCGCCGCATCGCGGCGTCGTCATCGCGCTCGCCACGGGTGCGCAGGACGCGGTCAGCGACGCGGACTGGCGTCTCATGCGCAATACGGGCACGAGCCATCTGGTGGCGATTTCCGGGCTGCATCTCGGGTTCGTCGCGGGGCTCGCTGGGTGGGTCGCGGGTGCGCTGTGGCGGCGCGCGAGCTGGCGCGGCATCGAGGCGCCGCTCCTCGTGCCCGCGCAGAAGGTTGCGGTCGCGGGCGCGTTGCTCGCGGCGGGCATCTATGCCGCGCTCGCCGGCTTCAATGTGCCGGTGCAGCGCGCGCTCTGGATGCTGGCGGTCGTGGCGCTCGCGCTGTTCACCGGGCGCGAAGTCGCGCGTTCGCACGTGCTGGCGTGGGCGCTCGGGCTTGTGCTGCTGCGCGAACCGTGGGCGGTGACGGCAGCCGGATTCTGGCTCTCGTTTTGTGCGGTCGGGGCGATTCCCTTTGCTGCGAGCGGCGTGCCGCGCCTGCACCGGGACGCGCCGCAGGACTTTTCCGCTGACGACACCGATCCGATGCGCGACCGGGTCGAGCCGACCGCAGAGCCAGCCACGCGCGTCGGCTGGCTTCGGCGTCTCGTCCCCATGGATTTTCCGCGAGGCGGCTGGCATGGGGTGATACGGCGCATCGCCTCGCGCTTGTGCGATAGCGCTCGCGTGCAATGGGCGGTGACGTTGGCGCTCGCGCCGCTCACGGCCTGCTGGTTTGCGCAAATACCGCTGATCGGACCGTTCGCCAACGCCTTGGCGATTCCCTGGGTGAGCATGTTCGTCACGCCGCTGGTCATCGGGAGCGCGGCGCTGCCCGCGCCGATCGATGCGTTCGCGCTACGTGCGGCTCATACCTGCCTCGACGGGTTGGCCGCGGCGCTAGGCGCCCTCGAAGGCCTGCCGTGGGCGGTTCTACGTTTGCCGCAACCCGAAGCATGGCCGCTCGCCTGCGCGGCCGTGGGCGTCGCCTGGTGGCTTGCGCCGCGCGGCTGGCCGCTGCGCTGGATCGCGCCGTTCACGTGGCTGCCGTTACTGGTGCCTGCGCCCACGGGGCCCCCGCAGGGCGCTTTCCGGCTCACGGCGCTCGACATCGGGCAGGGCACGTCGGTGCTGGTCGAAACCGCCCGGCACCGGCTGCTCTTCGACGCGGGCCCGGGGCCCGAATCGACCCAGGCGGGCGAGCGGATCGTCGTGCCGTATCTGCAAGCGCACGGCATAGGGCGTCTCGACACGTTGATGATCAGCCACGACGATTCCGATCATTCCGGCGGCGCGCAGGCCGTGTTCGATGCCGTTGACGTGGGGGAATTCGTGGCAGGCATCCTGCCCGCGCATCCGCTCTGGGCGAGCGCGCGCACCAACGGCGCGCAGACCGTGCAGTGCGCCGCCGGACAGCGCTGGCGGTGGGACGGCGTCGACTTCGAGGTGCTCTGGCCCGACCCCGGGCCGCTCACGGGCAAACCCAACGCGCATTGCTGCGTCCTGCGGGTGACGACGGCGGCGAGCGCCACGCGCGAAACACAAGCGGGCGCGGTTTCCGCGCTGATCGCCGCCGACATCGAGGCGGGCGTCGAGCGCACGCTGATCGCGCGCGACCCCGCGCGGCTGCGCGCGCAGGTGCTCGTCGTGCCGCATCACGGCAGCCGGACCTCGTCGACTGAACCGTTCCTCGATTCTGTCTGGCCGCTCGTCGCGATATTTCAGGTAGGCTATCTGAACCGCTTTCATCACCCGCATGCGGGCGTCTACGCGCGCTACGCGTCCCGCCAGATCGTGCTCGCGCGCAGCGACGCCGACGGCGCCGCGCGCGTCGAGGGGCGGCCCGGCGCGCTCGCCGTGGAGCGCTTTCGCGATACGCAGCGGCGCTACTGGATGGAACCGCCGACGCAGGACTGACGCGCCGGGCCGATAGCAGCGCGAGCGAAAGCGTGAACGACGAACGAGATCAACAAAATAGAGAGACACGCCGCCTTTGAAAAACGTCATCCATTTCTCGCACGCGAACGGTTTTCCGGCCTCGACGTATCGCACGTTCTTCGCCGAGCTGGGCGACAACTACGAGCTGCGCTACATCGAGCGCATCGGGCATGACGCGCGCTTTCCGGTCACCCGTGACTGGCCGCATCTCGTCGAGCAACTGCTCGACGACATTGGCCGCACTTACGAGGAGCCCGTGTGGCTCGTCGGCCATTCGCTCGGCGGCTATCTTTCGCTGATGGCCGCGCTGAAAAAGCCGCAGTGGGTCAAGGGCGTCGTGATGCTCGATTCGCCGGTGATCGCGGGCTGGCGCAGCAGTATGCTGCGGGTCTCGCAGTGGACCGGCCTCGACGAGCGCCTGTCGCCTGCCGCCGCCACGCGCACGCGCCGCACGAACTGGGCGAGCCGCGACGAGGCCTGGCGGCATTTCCATTCGAAGGCGGCGTTCGCGCGCTGGGACGAGCGCGTGCTGTCCGACTATATCGACTTCGGCATTCCCCAGACTTCGGTGGACGGCAGCCGCACGCTCGCCTTCGACCGCCATACCGAATACATGATCTACCGCACGCTGCCGCACACGCTCGGCGCGCGGCTCGTGCACGGGTCGCCCGTGCCGGTGAGCTTCGTCGCGGGCACGCAGTCGCGTGAGGTGCGCCAGGTCGGGCTTGCTGCAACACGGCGCATTGCGGGCGAGCGCTTCGAGTGGATAGAGGGCAGTCATCTGTATCCCATGGAGCGCCCGATCGAGACCGCGCGTGTGGTGCAGCGCATGCTTTACGCCATGGAAAACGGAGCCTGAGCGCCGGCTTTCCGGCGCGCTTGCGTGCGGGGCTGGGGAGCGCGCAGGGCAGCGTAGCGCACATCGCGTTCGACCCCCATCCGGCTCGCTCAAAATTCAGGGTTAGCCCTTGCTTTCAGGTATAATCCGTTTTTCCCGCGAGCATCCAGCGATGACCAAATATGTTTTCGTCACCGGCGGCGTAGTTTCCTCCCTTGGCAAGGGTATTGCCGCCGCCTCCCTCGCCGCGATCCTCGAATCGCGCGGTCTGAAAGTCACCCTCCTCAAGCTCGATCCCTACATCAACGTCGACCCCGGCACGATGAGCCCGTTTCAGCACGGCGAAGTGTTCGTGACGGAAGACGGAGCGGAAACCGACCTCGACCTCGGCCACTATGAGCGCTTCATCACGACGAAGATGCGCAAGGCCAACAACTTCACCACGGGTCAGATCTACGAATCGGTGATCCGCAAGGAACGCCGCGGCGACTATCTGGGCAAGACCGTGCAGGTCATTCCGCACATCACCAACGAAATCCAGGCGTTTATCGAACGCGGCGCGGCATCCGCGACGTGCGGCGAGCCGGATGTCGCGATCGTCGAAGTGGGCGGCACGGTGGGCGACATCGAATCGCTGCCGTTCCTCGAGGCCGCGCGGCAGATGAGCCTGCGCCTGGGCCGCAACAGCGCGTGCTTCGTGCATCTCACGCTCGTGCCGTTCATCGCCACGGCGGGCGAGCTCAAGACCAAGCCTACGCAGCACAGTGTGCAGAAGCTGCGCGAAATCGGTATCTATCCGAACGTGCTCCTGTGCCGCGCCGACCGCCGCATTCCCGACGACGAGCGCGCGAAGATCTCGATGTTCTCGAACGTGCCCGAAGACGCCGTGATCTCGGTGTGGGACGCCGACAGCATCTACAAGATCCCGCAGATGCTGCATGACCAGGGCCTCGACTCGATCGTCTGCGACGAGCTGAAGCTCTCGGCCCGGCCCGCCGATCTGTCGATCTGGGCGGAAATGGTCGAGAAGCTCGAGCATCCCAGGCACGAAGTCACGATCGGCATGGTCGGCAAGTACGTCGACCTGACCGAGTCGTACAAGTCGCTCATCGAGGCGCTGCGCCACGCGTCGATCAAGACCTCGGCGAAGGTGAACATCGAGTACATCGACTCCGAGCAGATCGACGAAGAGGGGGTCGAGAGTCTCAAGCATCTCGACGCGATCCTCGTGCCGGGCGGTTTCGGTCGTCGCGGCACCGAAGGCAAGATCAAGGCCATCCAGTACGCCCGCGAAGCGAAGGTGCCGTACCTCGGCATCTGCCTCGGCATGCAGCTCGCCGTGATCGAATTCGCGCGCGACGTGGTGGGCCTGAAGCACGCGAACAGCACGGAATTCGATCCGGACACGCCCGACCGCGTCGTCGCGCTCATCACCGAATGGGCCGACCGCGAAGGCAAGGTCGAGAAACGCAGCGAAGAGTCGGACCTCGGCGGCACGATGCGCCTCGGTTCGCAGCGCTGCCCGATCAAGCCCGGTACGCTCGCGGCGGAAATCTACGGCAAGGACGTGAACGAGCGTCACCGCCACCGTTATGAAGTCAATAACGGCTACGTGCCCAAGCTCGAAGCCGGCGGCCTTATCATCAGCGCCCGTACGCCGACTGAAGATCTGCCGGAAATGATGGAATTGCCGCGCGACATGCACCCGTGGTTCGTCGGCGTCCAGTTCCACCCGGAATTCACGTCCACGCCGCGTGACGGCCATCCGCTCTTCAAGGCGTATGTCGAAGCGGCAGTCGCGCACCATGAGGCGCGTGCCGAGGAGAAAGCATGAATCTGTGCGGTTTCGAGGTAGGTCTGTCCAGGCCGTTCTTCCTGATCGCGGGCACCTGTGTCGTCGAATCGGAACAGATGACGATCGACACGGCGGGCCGCCTGAAGGAAATCACGTCGAAGCTCGGCATTCCGTTCATCTACAAGTCGTCTTACGACAAGGCCAATCGTTCGAGCGGCAAGTCGTTTCGCGGCCTCGGGATGGACGAGGGCCTGCGCATCCTTGCCGAAGTGAAGCGTCAGCTCGGCCTGCCCGTGCTGACCGACGTGCACACGGAGGAAGAGATCGGGCCCGTGGCGTCGGTCGTGGACGTACTGCAAACGCCCGCGTTCCTGTGCCGCCAGACCGACTTCATCCACGCGTGCGCCCGCTCGGGCAAGCCTGTGAACATCAAGAAAGGCCAGTTCCTCGCGCCGCACGACATGAAGAACGTGATCGACAAGGCTCGCGAAGCCGCGCGCGAGGCGGGGCTTTCCGAAGACCGCTTCCTCGCCTGCGAACGTGGTGTTTCGTTCGGTTACAACAACCTCGTCTCGGACATGCGCTCGCTCGCTATCATGCGCGAGACGGGTGCGCCGGTCGTGATGGATGTGACCCATTCGGTACAGTTGCCGGGCGGGCAGGGCACGAGCTCGGGCGGTCAGCGCGAATTCGTGCCGGTGCTGGCGCGTGCGGCCGTCGCCACAGGCGTGGCGGGTCTCTTCATGGAGACGCACCCGAACCCCGCGCAGGCGAAGTCCGACGGCCCGAACGCCGTGCCGCTGAACCGCATGGCCGACCTGCTCGAAACTCTCGTGACGCTCGACCAGGCGGTCAAGCGCACGCCGTTCCTCGAGAACGACTTCAACTGAGCAGGAATCACGTAGTACGGCGCGCCGCTTCGATTGCATGAGCGGCGCGATGGAGGAGCAGCGCGGCGCACCGCACCGCGTTCGATGTACAAGGCAGCGTGGCAGCGCATCGGTCACGGGAACGTGAGCGTCGCGCTGCGGCAAGTTGAACCTGGCGAGCACGCAGCCTGTCCCATGTGACGGTGTGCCCCGAACGAGCATGGAAGTTGTGCCTCGCGGGCTAATGCAGGCGGCGCAGCTCGCGCAAGAATTACTGTCATTTCCTGAGGAAACCATGAGTGCAATCGTAGATATCATCGGTCGCGAGATTCTGGATTCGCGCGGCAATCCCACCGTCGAATGCGACGTGCTGCTCGAGTCGGGCACGATGGGCCGCGCGGCCGTGCCGTCGGGCGCGTCCACGGGCTCGCGCGAAGCGATCGAACTGCGCGACGGCGAAGCCGGCCGCTACAACGGCAAGGGTGTGCTGAAGGCCGTCGAGCACATCAACACCGAAATCTCCGAGGCGATCATGGGCCTCGACGCGTCGGAACAAGCCTTCCTCGACAAGACCCTGCTCGAGCTCGACGGCACCGACAACAAGTCGCGCCTCGGCGCCAACGCCATGCTGGCCGTGTCGATGGCCGTCGCGAAGGCCGCCGCCGAAGAAGCCGGCCTGCCGCTGTACCGCTACTTCGGCGGCTCGGGCGCGATGCAGCTGCCGGTGCCGATGATGAACATCGTCAACGGCGGCGCGCACGCGAACAACAGCCTCGACATCCAGGAATTCATGATCGTGCCGGTGAGCCAGCCGACCTTCCGTGAAGCGCTGCGTTGCGGTGCGGAAGTGTTCCACGCGCTCAAGAAGATCCTCTCGGATCGCGGCATGAGCACGGCCGTGGGCGACGAAGGCGGTTTTGCACCGAACTTCGGCAGCAACGACGAGTGCCTCTCGACCATCCTGCAAGCCATCGAGAAGGCTGGCTACCGCGCCGGTGAAGACGTGCTGCTCGCGCTCGACTGCGCAGCGAGCGAGTTCTACCACGACGGCAAGTACCAGCTGGCCGGTGAAGGCCTGCAACTGTCGTCGACGGAATTCGCCGACTACCTGGCGAACCTCGCCGACAAGTTCCCGATCGTGTCGATCGAAGACGGCATGCACGAGAGCGACTGGGCAGGCTGGAAGGTTTTGACCGACAAGCTCGGCAAGAAGGTCCAGCTCGTGGGCGACGACCTGTTCGTCACCAACACGCGTATCCTGAAGGAAGGCATCGAGAAGGGCATCGCCAACTCGATCCTCATCAAGATCAACCAGATCGGTACGCTGACGGAAACCTTCGCGGCAATCGAAATGGCCAAGCGCGCGGGTTACACGGCCGTGATCTCGCACCGCTCGGGCGAAACCGAAGACTCGACGATCGCCGATATCGCCGTGGGCCTGAACGCCGGTCAGATCAAGACCGGTTCGCTCTCGCGCAGCGACCGCATCTCGAAGTACAACCAGCTGCTGCGCATCGAGGAAGATCTCGGTGATATCGCCAGCTACCCGGGCAAGTCGGCGTTCTATAACCTCCGCTAAGCGGACCCGGCTCCGGCAGCAGCCTTGCTGTCACCCTTCGTCATCTCTGTCCGCCGCCCTGCGTATAGCGCAGGGCGGCGTGTATTTATCCGGCACCTTTCATGCGGCTTGTCACTGTCGTTCTGATCATCCTGCTTGTGCTGATCCAGTATCCGCTCTGGTGGGGCCATGGTGGCTGGCTGCGTGTGCACGAACTGCAGCAGCAACTCGCGCAGCAGCAAAAGCAGAACGACGACGAGAAACTGCGCAACGAACGCATTGCGGGCGAAGTGCAGGATCTGCAGAACGGCACGGCGGCGGTCGAGGAGCGTGCCCGCTATGAGATGGGCATGGTGAAGGACAGCGAGGTGTTCGTGCAATTCGTCTCGCCGAACCAGACGCCGCCGGCTACGCCGAGCGGTTCGTCGAATACCTCGACGCGCGGCGAGATGTCGGCGGCGCCGGTGAGGGTGGTGCCGAATCCCGTTTCGCGAGTGCCGGAAAAGAAGCATGGGCACGGCAAGGAGGCGAAAAAGGCGGGTTAAGTGCGTTGCGTGCGCTGCGCAGGCGGGCAAGCACGGAAGCAAACAAAAGGCGCGGCATCGAGCCGCGCCTTTTTCGTTGTGCGCGTTCGCGTAGTGAAGCCGCGCGATTACCAGCCCCAACCTGGATAGCCGTAGCCAACCCCCGTACCCCAGCCGTTCCCCCACCCGCCGCTGTAATAGCTGCCGAAGACGGTGACCGGCGGCGCATAGGCGCGCGACCAGGCTTGTGCGGCAGCTTCCGCGGCCATGGCATTGTCCTGTTCGGCGAGCACCTGACGGTCGATCGCGTCGTAGCGCGCTTTTTCGTCGGGCGTGAGCACGGGCGCGGCGGCCGGGAGGCCCGACTGCGCCGCGGGCAGCCGGCTGTAGATCGGCGACGGACCCGGCGGGTCCATCATGCAGCCGCTCGTCGAAGCAACGGCCGTCCCAAGCGTCGCGAGCATGAGCAACGCGCTCACGCGCGGCGCGCGCTCGTGTAATGGACGTGCGAAGCGTTTTTTCTGGATCATGCTTCTCTCCATCTGTCGGACGCCTAAGCAATTTAGGCATCGAACGCAGGTCCGCGTTGCGTTTTCGGTGCCCGGGCCTGTCTACGTGGCACCGGGCGGGGCGGCGACGCAACCCGTGTTGCGCGCCGCATCGAGGTGATCGCCTCAGTGTGCCCTGGTGCGTCTCAGTTTGCCCTGGTTTGCCTCAGTGGCGATGCTGAGCGGCGGGGCTCACGCTTTCTGAGAGCCCCGTTACGGCAAAAAGTTGCGCGACGTCCACAGGGTCGAACTCATAGCGCTGATTGCAGTAGTCGCAGTGAATCTCGACATGACCGCGCTCCTCGATCACGCCGTCGACTTCCTCGCGGCCCAGCATCTTGAGCATCGCGCCCACCTTTTCGCGCGAGCACGAACACTGGAAGTGCGGCGCAAGCGGCTCGAAGTGACGCACGTTTTCCTGCCAGAAGAGGCGGCGGAACAAGGTCTCGCCGTCTTCCTTGAGCATTTCGTCGCGCGTGAGCGTGCCGCCGAGCGTGCAGACGCGCTCCCAGGTATCGAGATCGTGCTCGCCCTGGTGCGGGACGATCCCGCCGTCGCCCGGCAGCTTCTGGAGCAGCATGCCGACCGCGCGGTCGTCGTTTGCGGCGAGCCAAAGGCGCGAGTCGAGCTGTTCCGAGTGATGCATGTAATGCTCGAGCACGGCGGCGATCGACTTGAGCGGGCCGTCTTCGCCGTTCAGCGGCACGATGCCCTGATAGGGCTGCTGGCCCGGCAGCTTTTTCGCGGGGTCGAGCGTGATCACGCAGCGGCCCTGGCCGTCCGGATTCACGAGGTCGGCGAACGTGAGTTCCTCGCCGAGCGGCAGGGCGTTTTCGCCCGTGAAGTCTTCGCCGAGGCGGGCGGTCGCGCGCATCGTCAGATCCGAGCCGCACTGCACGACCAGCATCTTCACAGGGCCGTCGCCGAAGATCTGCATGATCAGCGTGCCGTCGAACTTGAGATTCGCCGAGAGCAGCGCGCACGCCGCCATCATCTCGCCGAGCACGGTGCGCACGGGCGCCGGATACTGGCGGCGCTTGAGCACTTCCTGCCATGTGTTGCCCAGCGAGACGATCTCGCCGCGCACCGGCGCTGCGCTGAACATGAATTTTTGCAACTGGTCGTTCACAATCTTTTCCTTCGTTTCAATCGGGGCGGCGCGGCCCGCGCCGCATACGGCGAGAGCGTGCGACTCGCACCTCGGCTCTCAACCGATACGCACGAGCTGCGCCTTGAAATATTCGCGGCGCTGCGCGTAGACATCCGCGTTGCGCCTGAGGCCGGCGATGTCGGCCTCGGTCAGCTCGCGTACGACTTTGGCCGGCGCGCCGAGAATCAGCGAGTTGTCGGGGAACACCTTGCCTTCCGTGACCACCGCACCCGCGCCAACCAGACAGTTGCGGCCGATTACCGCGCCATTCAAGACCACGGCCTGAATGCCGATCAGCGCGCCTTCCTTCACGGTGCAGCCGTGCAGCATGGCCTGATGGCCCACGGTCACGTTCGCTTCGAGCGTGAGCGGGTAGCCGGGGTCCGTGTGGAGCACCGCGCCTTCCTGAACGTTGCTGCGCGCGCCGACGGTGATCGGTTCGTTGTCGCCGCGCAGCGTCGCGCCGAACCAGACGCTCGAGTCTTCGGCCAGTTCGACCTTGCCGATGACCGTCGCGTTGTCCGCGACGAACACGCTTTCGTGAATGGTCGGTGCGGCTTCGCCAAGCTTGTAGATGGCCACGGTGTCGAGTCTCCTATGTCTTGCGGGGCTCCTGCCGGTGTGCGGGCGACGCGCAACGGCTGCGCACGCGAGGCAGGTGAATCGCGTATTGTAAACGGTTGCGTGCGCAGTCCGCTCCGGGTGCATTTCGGGCGCCTCCGTGCGACAGTTTTTGACTCCCGTTTTCGGTCCCTGTTTCTTTTGCCGATGAATTCCGTTTTCTCTGCCGCCAGCGCAAGCGCCGATGTGCCAGGACCAACCGATGCCGAACTCGCCTGCTGGCGCCTCGCCGCGCTCGCCGCGCTGCGCGAACGTGACCCGCTCGCCAAGGCCGGCGCGGTGTGCGAGCTGCACGCGAAGACTCAGGCTCGGGCCGCTGCGCCTTGCTGGGAACCGCAACGCATTATCCCGGCGCCGGCCGGTTTGCCTGGCCGGCCCGCCGAGCCGCCGCTCGTCGAGCCACGCGAACTGCAGCGCCGCAGCATGAGCACGCCTCAGGGCCGCGTCGTGCTGCTGCACGCGCTGGCTCACATCGAATTCAACGCGATCAATCTGGCGCTCGACGCAGTCTGGCGTTTCCCCGCCATGCCCGACGCCTTCTACGCCGACTGGCTCAAGGTCGCGGCGGAAGAGGCGTATCACTTCTCGCTGCTGCGCGCGCGGCTCGCCGACTATGGTCACGCATACGGCGATTTTCCCGCGCACAACGGCCTGTGGGAGATGTGCGAGCGCACGAGCGCCGACGTGCTCGCGCGCATGGCGCTCGTGCCGCGCGTGCTGGAGGCGCGCGGGCTCGACGCCTCGCCGCCCATACGCGCGCGCCTGAAGCAGGCCGGCGACGACGAATCGGCCGCGATTCTCGACATCATCCTGCGCGACGAAGTGGGACACGTGCGCATCGGCAACCACTGGTTCCGTCACCTGTGCGAGGCGCGCGATCTCGACCCGCACGCCGCGTGGCTCGCGCTCGCCGGGCAATACCACGCGCCGCGCCTGCGCGGTCCGTTCAACTTCGAGGCGCGCCGCTCGGCGGGCTTCGACGCAGCCGAACTGGAAGCGCTGGCGGCCCAGGACGCCGCGGAACAGGCTGCCACAAAGAAGGCGACGGAGCGTCACTCGACCGAATGACCAGCACAGACGCCTCGCGCCTATATAATCGAACGATCATTCTTTTTCGGCTGCGTAAATGAATCCATCCCGATCCGAATTCGTCGACGTCAATGGCATCCGGCTGCACGTGCGCCGCTGGGGCGCGCAAGGCGCGCCCGTGCTCTTCATGCTGCACGGCTGGATGGACGTGGCGGCGTCGTTCCAGTTTGTCGCCGATGCGCTGGATGCCGGCGGCGGTGACTGGCAGATTGTCGCGCCCGACCTGCGCGGCTTCGGCCTCTCCGACTGGCCCGTTGCACAGGGACAGGGCAGCAACTACTGGTTCCCCGACTACCTCGCCGATCTCGATGCCCTGCTTGCCCACTACGCGCCCGAGGGCCAGGTCGATCTCGTCGGGCACAGTCTCGGCGCGAACATCGTCTGCCTCTATGCGGGCGTGCGGCCTGAGCGCGTGCGGCGCGTGGTCGATCTGGAGGGATTCGGCCTGCCGGCGCCGTCGCCGGGACAGGCGCCGGGCCGCATGCGCGAGTGGCTCGACGACGTGCGCACGCCGCCGCAACTGCGCACCTACGCGTCGCTCGACGAGGTGGCCGCGCGGCTCGTGAAGACCAATCCGCGCCTGATCGCACCGCGCGCGCGCTTTCTCGCGGAACACTGGTCGAAGCCGGACGGCGAGGGCGGTCATGTGCTGCTGGGCGATCCGGCCCACAAAATGCGCGGTCCGCTGCTGTACCAGCTCGACGAGGTCATGGCGATCTGGTCGCGGGTAAGCGCGAGGGTGCTGCACGTCGAAGCGGCCGGCTCCGAAACGCTCGCACGGCTCGCCGGGGCGGTACCCATCGACGAATTCAAGAAGCGTTTCGAGGCGTTTCCCGACTGGCGCGAACGGATCGTCGACGGGGCAGGGCACATGGTGCACCACGACCAGCCGGAAGCGGTCGCACGCCTGATCGAGGCGTTCTGCACCTGAGCGCAGGGCGCATCGGCCGCGCATTCGGGCGGCGTTAGACGCCGGGCGCCGTCCGACGACTTCACTGCGTTGCAGTAAAATGGAGGTTCATCCATATCCCGCATCCAATGAACGCCGATCTCCACTGTCACTCCACTGTCTCCGACGGGCAACTTGCCCCGGCTGCCGTCGCGCGGCTGGCGAAAGCGGGCGGCGTGGACTTGTGGGCGCTCACCGATCATGACGTGCTCGGCGGCCAGCGCGAAGCGCGCGAGGCGGCCGAGGCGCTCGGCATGCGCTATTTGAGCGGCGTCGAGATTTCGGTCACCTGGGCGTCGCGCACGGTGCACATCGTCGGTTTGCATGTGGATCCGGAGTGCGCTGCGCTCGTCGACGGACTCGCGCGCACGCGTGACGGCCGCGCGGCGCGCGCCGAGGCCATCGGCGAGCGGCTCGGCGAACTCGGCATTCCCGATGCGTACGAAGGCGCACTCCGATACGTCTCGAATCCCGACCTGATCTCGCGTACTCACTTCGCGCGCTTTCTCGTGGAAAGCGGTCGTGCGCAGAACACCCAGGACGCGTTTTCGCGCTGGCTCGGCGAAGGCAAGCCCGGATACGTCGCGCACCGCTGGGCGAAGCTTGCCGACGCCGTCGCATGGATCAAGGCCGCGGGCGGCGAGGCGATCATCGCGCATCCGGGCCGCTATGCTTACAGCCAGCTCGAATTCGACACGCTCTTCGGCGAATTCATCGATCTGGGCGGCAAGGCCATCGAAGTCGTCACGGGCAGCCATACGCCCGACCAGTACGCCGAGTACGCGGCAGTTGCACGGCGCTTTGGCTTCGAGGCGTCGCGCGGCTCGGACTTCCATGCGCCCGGGCCAGACGCGATCGAGCCGGGTAAGCTGCCGTCTTTGCCTTCCGGTCTCAAGCCAGTCTGGGAGCGATGGCTGTAGGCGCGCACGGCGCTCGGTCCACTCATACCGCCTGTTTGCCGCCAGGCGTTTCGTGCCAGTCAATCCAGCTTTGTCGTCGCTTTGTGGTACTCCATGCGGTCGCCTGCCGTGTTCGCGCACCGTCCCGCTGTTTCCGTCGCCCGTTGTTTTCATCGCCATTCGTCAGCTGATTACTGCCATGTCCCAGTTCTTTCGGCTTCACCCGGAAAACCCGCAGCCGCGTCTCGTCAAGCAGGCGGCGGAAATCATCCGCGACGGCGGTGTGATCGCGTTGCCGACCGATTCGAGCTACGCGCTCGCCGCCCGCATCGACGACAAGCACGCCGCCGAGCGCTTGCGCCGCATCCGCGGGCTCGACGAAAAGGCGCTGCTCTCGCTGATGGTGCGGGATCTGTCCGAACTCGCGAACTTCGCCATGGTGGACAACCGCCAATACCGGCTCATCAAGTCTGTGACGCCGGGGCCATATGTGTTCGTGCTGGTGGCGACGAAGGAAGTGCCTCGCCGCCTCTCGCATCCGTCGCGCAAGACGATCGGCCTGCGCGTGCCGGGGCATCCCGTTCCGCTGGCGATCCTCGAAGAACTGGGCGAGCCGCTGCTTGCCTCCACACTGATCCTGCCGCCCGACACGGAGCCGCTCAACGACCCCGAGCAGATTCGCGAGCGTCTCGAGAAACAGCTCGATCTCGTGATCGACGGCGGGGCGTGCCCGTGCGAGCCGTCCACCGTGATCGATCTGACGGGCGAGGAACCGGTGCTCGTTCGGCCGGGGCGGGGTTCGTTGGCGCCGTTCGGCATCGAAGAAGAAGAGGCGTGAACAGACATGCGCGGCGTGAACGCGGCATGACCGTGGCCTGAGCGCATTGGCGCATTGATACAATAGCCCGCCATGGAAGCCAATCTGATTCAGACGATCGTCGTCTACGCCTTGCCGGTCATCTTCGCGATCACGCTGCACGAGGCCGCGCACGGCTACGTCGCGCGCATGCTCGGCGACAACACCGCGTATGTGCTCGGCCGCGTCTCGTTCAACCCGATGCGCCACATCGACCCGATCGGCACGATCGCCATGCCGCTCGTGCTGTATTTCCTGACGAACGGCGCATTCGTGTTCGGCTACGCGAAGCCCGTGCCGATTGCCTTCAGCAATCTGCGCAATCCGCGCTGGGGCACGCTGTGGGTCGCGGCGGCCGGGCCGCTGTGCAACTTCGTGCAGGCCATCGTCTGGGGCGTGTTCGGCGTGGCGCTCGCGGTGCTCGGCGTGAACGAGCCGTTCTTTACCCGCATGGCCGCTGCCGGCGTGGGCGTGAATCTCGTGCTGGGCGTGCTGAACCTCTTTCCGCTGCCGCCGCTCGACGGCGGCCGCGTGCTCGGGGCGCTCCTGCCCACGCGCGCGAGCATTGCGCTCGCCCGCATCGAGCCCTATGGTTTCATCATCGTGATGGGGTTGCTCGTGAGTGGCATCTTCACGCGATTCTGGCTGCGCCCGCTCGTCAGTCTAGGTTACGACGCGGTCACGGCCATCCTTACCCCTCTTGTGTCGCTCTTTTCATAACATCATGTTCCCAGACCGTATCTTCTCCGGCATGCGGCCCACCGGGTCGCTGCACCTCGGCCACTACCACGGCGTGCTGAAAAACTGGGTGCGCCTGCAGTCCGAGTATCCGTGCTTCTTTTGCGTGGTCGACTGGCATGCCCTCACCACGCACTACGAAACGCCGGATGTCATCGAGAAGAACGTCTGGGACGTGCTGATCGACTGGCTCGCGTCGGGCATCGACCCGAACCAGGCCACGCTGTTCATCCAGAGCCGTGTGCCCGAGCACGCCGAACTCGCGCTGCTGCTCGGCATGAGCACGCCGCTGTCGTGGCTCGAACGCGTGCCGACCTACAAGGAACAGATCGAAAAGCTGCGCGACAAGGATCTCGGTACGTATGGCTTCCTCGGCTACCCGGTACTGATGGCAGCCGACATCCTGCTGTACCGCGCGTCGCTCGTGCCGGTGGGCGAGGATCAGGTGCCGCACGTCGAGATGGCGCGCGAAATGGCGCGCCGCTTCAACTACATGTACGGCCGCGAGCCGGGCTTCGAAGAGAAGGCCAACGATGCGGCGAAGAAGCTGGGCGGCAAGCGCTCGAAGCTCTACCACGAGCTGCGCAACGCCTATCAGCAGGAAGGCAATGAGGAAGCGCTCGAACAGGCCCGCGCGATGCTCTCGGAGTCGCAAAGCCTCTCGATGAGCGATCGCGAGCGTCTCTTCGGCTACCTCGAGGGTTCGCGCAAGATCATCCTGCCGGAACCGCAGGTGCTGCTCACGGAGGCCTCGCGCATGCCGGGCCTCGACGGCCAGAAGATGTCGAAGTCGTACGGCAACACCATTGGCCTGCGCGAGGACGCCGAGTCGATCACGAAGAAGGTCCGCACCATGCCGACCGACCCCGCGCGCGTGCGCCGCACCGATCCGGGCGATCCGGACAAGTGCCCGGTGTGGCAACTCCACCAGGTCTACACGGATGAGCAGACGCACGACTGGGTGCAGAAGGGCTGCCGTTCGGCTGGCATCGGTTGTCTGGAGTGCAAGCAGCCGGTGATCGAGGGCATCCTGCGCGAGCAGCAGCCTATGCTCGAACGCGCGCAGAAGTACATGGACGATCCGTCGCTGCTGCGTGCAATTGTCGCGGATGGCTGCGACAAGGCGCGCAAGTTCGCCAACGAGACGATGCGCGACGTGCGTGAGGCCATGGGCCTCTCGTACAGCTGATCCGGCCGATGACGTCGACGCCTGCGGCCGGCTCGCCTGCCCACGGGCTCTGCGGGCCGTCGCGCTGGGTGCGCCGCTGGGCGCACCTCATCGCGCCCGGCGGCACGGTGCTCGACGTGGCCTCCGGCGCGGGCCGGCACGCGCGTTGGCTGGCTGGCCAAGGCCACCCGGTGACGGCGCTCGATCGCGACGCCGCCGCGCTCGCCACGTTGCATGACGTAGCGGGCGTCGCGACGCTGGAGTGCGATCTCGAAGGCGCGCCCTGGCCGCTCGCGCCGGACGCGCGCTTTGCAGCCGTGGTCGTCACGAACTACCTGCATCGCCCGCTCATGCCCCGACTCATCGAGGCGCTGGCGCCGGGCGGCGTCCTGATCTACGAAACCTTCGCTCAGGGTAACGAAACAGTGGGAAAGCCATCGAACCCCGCTTTCCTGCTCGCTCCCGGCGAACTGCTGGCCGTCTGTACGCCCGCGCTGCGGGTAATCGCCTATCAGGACGGATTTCTTTCGCAGCCGCGTGAGGCGTATATTCAGCGCATCTGCGCAGTATGGGAAAAAACGACCTCAGTGTCCCCCGAAAGAGCCGGTAATGTACCTGAGAACCAGGTCCTTCCCGTAACGCGTTACGATCTGACCGGCTAATCCGCTACAATCGCGGTTTAACCGACTCATTTTTCTGGCGTTTCATGGCTAACGGCACTCAGGACGGCATTACGCTGCAGGGCAGCATTCCCGCGATCGTCACCCCCATGCACGAAGACGGCAGTCTCGACCTGCCGGCCTTTCGCAAGCTGATCGACTGGCACGTGGAAGAGGGGACGGATGCCCTCGTCGTCGTCGGTACGAGCGGGGAGTCCGCCACGCTGAACGTCGAAGAGCACATCCTGATGATCAGGACGGCGGTCGAGCACGCCGCTGGCCGGATGCCGATCATCGCCGGCGCAGGCGGCAATTCCACGGCCGAGGCCATCGAACTCACGAAGCATGCGAAGGAAGTGGGCGCGCAGGCGTCGCTCCAGGTCGTGCCCTATTACAACAAGCCGACTCAGGAAGGCATGTACCGCCACTTCGCGAAGATCGCCGAAGACGTGGACCTGCCGGTTATCCTCTACAACGTGCCGGGCCGCACGGTCGCGGACATGGCGAACGAGACCATCCTGCGTCTGGCCGAAGTGCCGGGCATCATCGCCGTGAAAGAAGCGACGGGTAACATCGACCGCGCCGCGTATCTCATCAAGCACGCGCCGAACGGCTTCAGGATTTTCAGCGGCGACGATCCCACGGCGATCGCGCTGATGCTGCTCGGCGGCCACGGCAATATTTCGGTGACCGCGAACGTTGCGCCACGCCAGATGAGCGACCTGTGCAGGGCCGCGCTCGCCGGCGACGCGAAAACGGCACGTGCCATCCATATGAAGCTGTTGTCGCTTCACAAGAACCTGTTCATCGAGTCGAATCCGATTCCGGTGAAGTGGGCGCTGCAGGAACTCGGCCGCATCGAAGGCGGCATCCGACTGCCGCTCACGCCGCTCGATGCGCGCTACCACGACGTGGTGCGCGCCGCGCTGCGCGAAGCCGGTCTGGCTGGCTGATCCGGTCAGCCAGTCGCCGATTTATCAACCGACGCCGCCAAGGCCCAGCCGCCCAACCGCTGAAAGACCTCGGACCGACCCCGGCCCCACCGTCTCGCAGAGCAAGGCTTAGCGTTCCCGTATCACGAAGGCCCACATGAAACGTTCCGCTTTTTCCCTCCACGCAACCCGCATGGCGGTGCTGGCGCTTGCACTCGGCTCGCTCGCAGGCTGCGAGTCGCTGAACGACATGTTCGCGTCCGATCGCGTCAACTACAAGGACACGCCGACCGCGCCGCCGCTGAATGTGCCGCAGGATCTGTCGTCGGCGCCGAACGATCAGAAGTACGTCGCGCCGCCGCCCACGGTCACGCTTGGCGGCGCCGCGCAGCGCACGCTCACGCCGGCCGGCAACGTCACGCTTGGCGTGCCGGATGCGCAGGATCCGTTCGGCATGCACGTGGAACGCGACGGCGACCGCCGCTGGCTCGTGGTGGACGGCCGCTCGCCTGACGACGTCTGGCCGCAGCTGCAGGAATTCTGGACGGAGAACGGCTTCACGCTGACGACCGATTCTCCGTCCACGGGCATCATGACGACCGACTGGGCCGAGAACCGCGCCAACATTCCGGACGACTGGTTCCGCCGCACGATCGGCCGCGTGATCGATTTCGCGTACTCGTCGGGCACGCGCGACCGCTTCCGCGTGCTGGTTTCGCGTGGTCCGGACGGTCAAACCGACATTTCCGTCACGCATAACGCGATGGAAGAAGTGCTGACGGGGCAGGACAAGACCGGGTCGAAGTGGGTCGAGCGTCCGCGCGACCCGGCGCTCGAAGCCGCGTTCCTCGCGAAAATCATGCAGAAGTTCGGCCTGACCGACGCGCAATCCAAGCAGCTGCTGACCGACGCGCGCCCGTCGACGGCTGGCGTCAAGGTCGCGGCCGGTCCTGACGGCACGACGCTCGACCTGCCCGAAGCGTTCGACACCGCGTGGCTGCGTGTGGGTCTCGCGCTCGACCGCACGAACTTCACGGTCGACAACCGCGACCGCGAGAAGGGCCTCTACTACGTGCGCTACGCCGATTCGATGCAGGAGCTCAAGGGCGATGGACTGCTCGGCAAGCTTTTCTACAACCCGAAGAAGGCCGCGAAGGATCAGGGTCCGGAATACGTCGTGGCGGTTCGCTCGACGGGCAATTCGACCCAGGTTGCCGTGGTCGACCAGAGCGGCCGCATCGATACCTCGTCCGACGCCCAGCGCATCGTCTCCGCGCTCCACGCGCAGCTGAACTGACGTGCGCTGATATGCGTTTTGCGAGCCTCGGCAGCGGCAGCGAGGGCAACGCACTGGTCGTAGAAGCAGGCAGCGGCACGACGCCCACGCGCGTGCTGCTAGACTGCGGATTCTCAGCGAAGGAAGTCGAGCGGCGCCTCGCCCGCGCGGGCCTGGCCGCGGACTCGCTCAGCGCGATTCTCATCACCCACGAACACAGCGATCACATCGGCAGTGCGCTCACGCTGGCGCGCCGTTGGTCGATTCCGCTTTACATGAGCTGGGGCACGGCGCAGGCCGTGGGTGCCGACGACGCCGCAGGCGTCGAGCTCAACGTGTTGTGGGGCGACGAGACGGTCGAAGTCGGCGAACTCGGCGTCTTGCCCTACACGGTGCCGCACGACGCGCGCGAGCCGCTGCAATTCGTGTTCAGCGACGGCGCGAGCCGGCTTGGGGTGCTGACCGACGTTGGCGAGTCGACCTCGCATATCGGCAATGTGCTGAGCGGGTGTGACGCACTGGTCCTCGAATGCAATCACGACCTCGAGATGCTCGCGGCGAGCCGTTATCCGGCTTCGCTCAAGGCGCGTATCGGCGGATCGCACGGTCATCTGAACAACGAGGCGGCCGGCGGCATCCTCGCGGGACTCGATCGCGCGAAGCTGCGGCATTTGATCGCTGCGCACCTGAGCCAGCAGAACAACACACCGGAGCTTGCGCGTGCGGCAATGGCCGCGGTTCTGGGAAACGCCGCGACGCAAATCGGGGTCGCTTCGCAAGCCGAGGGCTTCGACTGGATCGCGCTCTGAATCATCCCGCGCCCGCGCGACAGCCAAAGCCAGTAGACGAAAAAAAGCCCATGACGGAAGTCACGGGCTTTTTGCTTCGCTGAGGCCAGGTCTTTCGATCCAACCCATTGGCGCGTGGTTACGCTTTAGTTGCGGTTGCCGCCGAAGATGCCGAGGATGGCGAGCAGGTTCGTGAACACGTTATACAGGTCCAGATAGATCGCGAGCGTGGCCGAGATGTAGTTCGTCTCGCCGCCGTTCACGACGCGCTGCACGTCGAACAGCATGTAGGCCGAGAAGATCGCGATGGCGAGCACCGAAACCGTGAGCATCAGCGCGGGCAACTGCAGGAACATGTTCGCGACGCCGGCCAGCAGGATCACGATCACGCCCATGAAGAGCCACTTGCCGAGGCCCGAGAAGTCGCGCTTGCTGACCGTGGCGATGGTGGCCATGGCGGTGAAGATGATGCCGGTGCCGCCGAACGCGAGCATGATGAGCTGCGGGCCGTTCGAAAAGCCGAGGACGAACGACAGCAGGCGCGAAAGCATCAGGCCCATGAAGAACGTGAAACCGAGCAGCACGAACACGCCCACCGAGCTGTTCTTGGTGCGCTCGATGGCGAACATGAAGCCGAAGGCGATCGCGAAGAACGCGAGCAGGCTCATGGCAGGGCTGGTTGCGGCAAACAGCGAGAAGCCGGTCGCGACGCCCACCCACGCGCCGAGCACCGTCGGCACCATCGACAGCGCGAGCAGCCAGTAGGTGTTGCGCAGTACTCGGTTGCGGGTCTCCGCCGAGGTGACGGAGCCGCCGCGGCCGAAGTTATAGGGATACTCGTTCATGCTTTCTCCTTGCGTGAGACGCCTGGGTGAGGGCGCGCAGGTGCGCGGTCCGCTCCCCCATAAGATAAGTGTGCCGACCCAGAGTTTCAACGGGTTGCCACACAGTTTCCGTTATGTTCGCACAGCGTATGCCGCCAATCTTAAGCCTCTCTGAATGGTACGGCAGCGCGGTGCGTGTGTCCGGCTTGCGCTCGTTTGCCCCGGTTTGCCGGGCTATGAGGGTTCAATCGCAATCATACATGGGAACATGCTACAATTGCGGATTCATTTGAATCTGTAACCTCTTAATTTTTTGGAGCTTTTATGGCGATCGAACGCACCCTGTCGATTATCAAGCCGGACGCAGTGGCAAAGAATGTGATCGGCCAGATCTACAGCCGCTTCGAAAACGCTGGTCTGAAGATCATTGCCGCCCGTATGGTCCACCTGTCGCGCGCCGACGCAGAGAAGTTCTATGCTGTTCACGCAGCGCGCCCGTTCTTCAAGGACCTCGTGGACTTCATGGTCTCGGGCCCGGTGATGATTCAAGTGCTGGAAGGCGAGAACGCCATCCTGAAGAACCGCGATCTGATGGGTGCAACGGACCCGAAGAAGGCCGACAAGGGCACGATCCGCGCCGACTTCGCCGACAGCATCGACGCGAATGCCGTGCACGGCTCGGACGCCGCTGAAACGGCTGCCGTGGAAATCGCGTTCTTCTTCCCGCAAGTCAACGTCTACTCGCGCTAAGCAAGGCGCGGGCAGACTGCAGTAGTAGCATAGGGCCGCGAACGGCGATGACGCTCACCGTCCAGTTCCCGGTGCCGCGCAAGTGCGCAGGCAGCCGGGCAACGCGGGCGGTGGGCGCGCTCTCGCACTGAAATGGCAGGATTCGACATGACGAGCAGTTCCACCGTCAACCTTCTCGATCTCGACGCCCAAGGGCTCGTCGCCTATTGCGAGAGCCTGGGCGAGAAGCCGTTTCGCGCCAAACAGCTTCAGCGCTGGATCCATCAGTACAACGCCGCCGACTTCGACGGCATGACGGATCTCGCCAAATCGCTGCGCGAGAAGCTCAAAGGGCGCGCCACCATCGGCATGCCCGGCATCATCAGCGACAACGTCTCTTCCGACGGCACGCGCAAGTGGCTCGTGGACGTCGGCAACGGCAACGCAGTCGAAACCGTGTTCATCCCCGAAGACAACCGCGGCACGCTGTGCGTGTCCTCGCAGGCGGGATGCGCGGTCAATTGCCGGTTTTGCTCCACCGGCAAGCAAGGTTTTTCACGCAATCTCACCACCGCCGAGATCATCGGCCAGGTGCGCATGGCGGAATTCGCCCTGCGCGCCTCGCGCCTGGGCGACGCGATTGAAAATCGCGGTGGCCGTGCAACCGGCGGTGACGGCAAGGGCGAGCGCGTCATCACGAACGTCGTGATGATGGGGATGGGCGAGCCGCTTCTGAACTACGACGCGGTTGTGCCCGCCATGCGCCTGATGCTCGACGACAACGCCTACGGCCTGTCGCGCCGGCGCGTCACGCTGTCCACGTCGGGCGTCGTGCCGATGATGGATCGCCTCGGGGCCGAACTGCCCGTGGCGCTCGCCGTCTCCCTGCATGCGCCGAACGACGCGCTGCGCGACGAACTCGTGCCGCTCAACCGCAAGTACCCGCTGCGCGAGTTGATGGCGGCGTGCCAGCGCTACCTGGAAGTTGCGCCGCGCGACTTCATCACGTTCGAGTACTGCATGCTCGACGGCGTCAACGACACCGAAAAGCACGCGCGGGAATTGCTCGCCGTGACGCGCGACGTCCCGTGCAAGTTCAATCTGATCCCGTTCAATCCGTTCCCCGAGTCGGGCTTGCTGCGCTCGAAATCGGACCAGATCAAGCGTTTCGCGCAGATTCTGATGGATGCGGGCGTCGTCACGACCGTGCGCAAGACGCGCGGCGACGACATCGACGCGGCATGCGGGCAGCTCGCCGGCGAAGTGAAGGACCGTACGCGCCTCGCTGAGCGCATGGGCCGGGCCGCGGGCAAGGTCATCGAAGTACGGCCGGTTCAGCACTGAGCCGGCTTCAGGAGGGCCCACGGCGGCGTGCGGGGAAACGCGCCACCCTGGGCGGCAGTAAAGGAAACGTTGCAGAAGCGATCGGCAGCGGTCAAAGGTCTCACAATGTGGCCGCGCATTTTGTTATAAACGGTCTGCGAATCGGGTTGAGGCGGGGCGGGACAGGCCTGACCGGTTCCAGTATTGAAAAGAATCGACGCAAGGACTTTGGGATGAGCGAGCCGCAGCACCCTTTCGGGACAGACGGAACTGACAGCAACGCAGGTCGCTCGGTGCCGGGCGCCACACCTTCGCCGGTGCAGGCAGTGCCCGACACGCTGGCCGCGGCCGGCGCGCGTCTTGCGCAACTGCGCGAGGCCAGGGGCTGGGCGATCGAGGACGTCTCGGCGCGCCTGAAGGTGTCGGTGTCGAAGCTGCGCGAGCTCGAAGCGGGCGATATCAGCCATCTGCCGGACACGACGTTCGCGCTCGGCGTGGTGCGCGCCTACGCGAAGTTGCTGGGTACGGATTCCGCGCCGTTCACGCAGGCGCTGCGCCGCGAGCGCGGCATTGCACAGCCGGATCTGTCGATGCCGGCTTCGGCGGGCTCCGATCTGCCGCGCGGCCGCGTATCGCTGTCGCTCGGTGGCAGCGGCGCGCGGGCGCCGCGCCGCCGCGCGTCGTGGTTGTGGGGCGTGGCGATCATCGTGATCGCGGTGCTCGCGATTTCCATGTGGCACACGAACAGCGGCGAGTCGTCGGCCTGGTTTGCGCGTCTGAAGGCGATGGCCAACGGTGCGAGCGTGCAGACGGGCGCGTCGTCGCCGACGGTGACGCAGGGCGTTGCGACCGGCAGCGCCGACGCATCGGCTGTGCAGGGCGCCGATCAGTCCGCTGCGCCGCAGGCCGGTGACGCCAACGAGGCGGGCGACAACGCCAACGCGGCGCCCGATCAAGGCGCTGCGGCGAGCGCACCGCAAGCTGCGCAACCGGCGCCTCAAGTGCCTCAGGCGACGCAGCCGGCGCCCCAGGCCGCGAAGCCCGCCGCTGCTAGCGCGGCGCCAGCAGCGGCCGTTGCCAATGCGGCAAGCGCTGCGCGCGCCCAGGCGGCGAGCGCGCCGGCCACAGCGGCAGCGCAGGCTGCAGCTGCGGACAACGGCGCTGACACCTCGACGTTCGCGATCCGCGTGACGCAGGACACCTGGGTCAGCGTGCGCCAGAAGGACGGCAAGGAAGTGTTCTCGGGGCTGATCCACGGCAGCGACGCGCGTGAGATCTCCGGCACCGAGCCGCTCAAGGTCACCGTGGGCAACAAGGCCGGCATCGAGTCGATGACCATCGACGGCCAGCCGGTCGACGCGTCGAAGTACGCGTCGGCGCGTGGCAATGTCGCGCGCTTCGTGCTGCCCTGATCAAGACATGGCATGCGTCGCGGCCGGGCAAGTCTGATTGCCGGCCGCGACGCTTTTTCAATTCACGCAGTGCCCCCGCCGACCAGTCGGCGATAGTGTGCGTGAGGCGTAAATGGGTTTTTCGATGCAAAGCGAAACGCAATCCTCGACCAGCAACAGTCAGATCTGCTCGAACGAGCCGGTTCTCGGCGGCCACGCGCCGCGCCGCAAGTCGCACGCCGTGCATGTGCGCTGGGGTGGCCAGCTGGTGACGATCGGCGGCGACGCGCCGGTGCGCGTGCAGTCGATGACCAACACCGACACCGCGGATCCCATCGGCACCGCGATCCAGATCAAGGAACTCGCGCAGGCAGGTTCGGAACTCGTGCGCATCACGGTCAACACGCCGGAAGCCGCGGCGGCCGTGCCGCATATCCGCGAGCAGCTCGACCGCATGGGCGTGACGGTGCCGCTCGTCGGCGACTTCCACTACAACGGCCATCTGCTGCTGCGCGACTATCCCGCCTGCGCCGAGTCGCTGTCGAAGTACCGCATCAACCCGGGCAACGTGGGCCAGGGCGCGAAGCGCGACACGCAGTACGCGCAGATGATCGAAGCGGCCATCAAGTACGACAAGCCGGTGCGTATCGGCGTGAACTGGGGCAGCCTCGACCAGGACCTGCTCGCGCGCATGATGGACGAGAACGGCGCGCGCAAGGAACCGTGGGAAGCACAAAGCGTGATGTACGAAGCGCTCATTCAGTCGGCCATCGGCTCGGCGGAACGCGCAGTCGAACTCGGCCTCGGCCGCGACAAGATCATCCTGTCGTGCAAGGTGAGCGGCGTGCAGGATCTCATCGCCGTCTACCAGGAACTCGCGAAGCGCTGCGATTTCGCGCTGCACCTGGGTCTCACGGAAGCGGGCATGGGCTCGAAGGGCATCGTCGCTTCGACGGCGGCGCTTTCCGTGCTGCTCCAGCAGGGCATCGGCGACACGATCCGCATCTCGCTCACGCCGGAACCGGGCGGCGCGCGCACGGGTGAAGTCGTGGTCGGCCAGGAAATCCTGCAGACCATGGGCCTGCGCTCGTTCACGCCGATGGTCATCGCTTGTCCCGGTTGCGGACGCACGACCAGCACGCTGTTCCAGGAACTGGCTTCGCAGATTCAGGGCTATCTGCGTGCGCAAATGCCGCTGTGGCGCGACGAGTATCCTGGCGTCGAGACGATGAACGTCGCCGTGATGGGCTGCATCGTGAACGGCCCGGGCGAGTCGAAGCACGCGAACATCGGTATCAGCCTGCCGGGCTCGGGCGAGAACCCCGCGGCGCCGGTCTTCATCGACGGCGAGAAGGTGAAGACGCTGCGCGGCGAGCGCATCGCCGAAGAATTCCAGCAGATCGTGAGCGACTACGTCGCGCGCAAGTACGGCAAGGCCGAAGCGACGAACTGAGCAAGCCGGTCAATCCGCCTGTCGCTCGATACGCATAACCGCATAAAGCCAATTCGCAACACAATGACTGAACAAAAACGCAAGCCCGAAAAGCTCTCGGGCGTGAAGGGCATGAACGACATCCTGCCGCAGGAGGCAGGGCTGTGGGAATTCTTCGAAACCACGGTGAAGTCGATGCTTCGTTCGTACGGCTATCAAAATATCCGCACGCCGATCGTCGAGCATACGCAACTGTTCACGCGCGGCATCGGCGAAGTGACCGACATCGTCGAGAAGGAGATGTACAGCTTCACCGATGCGCTCAACGGCGAGAACCTCACGCTGCGCCCGGAAGGCACGGCGGCAGCCGTGCGCGCGTCGATCGAGCACAACATGCTCTACGACGGTCCGAAGCGCCTTTGGTACATCGGCCCGATGTTCCGCCACGAGCGTCCGCAGCGCGGCCGCTATCGCCAGTTCCATCAGGTGGGCGTCGAGGCGCTCGGTTTCGCGGGCCCCGATGCCGACGCTGAAATCATCCTGATGTGCCAACGCCTCTGGGACGATCTCGGCCTCACCGGCATCAAGCTCGAGATCAACTCGCTCGGCGTGGCCGAAGAGCGCGCGGCGCATCGCGTCGAGCTCATCAAGTATCTCGAGCAGCACGTCGATCTGCTCGACGAAGACGGCAAGCGCCGCCTCTATACGAACCCGCTGCGCGTGCTCGACACGAAGAACCCCGCGCTGCAGGAGATCGCGGACAAGGCGCCGAAGTTGATCGACTTCCTCGGCGAGGGCTCGCGCGCGCACTTCGAAGGGCTGCAGCGCATTCTCAAGTCGAACAACATTCCGTTCAGGATCAACCCGCGTCTCGTGCGCGGTCTCGATTACTACAATCTGACCGTGTTCGAATGGGTGACCGACAAGCTCGGCGCGCAGGGCACCGTCGCGGCGGGCGGCCGTTACGATCCGCTGATCGAGCAGCTGGGCGGCAAGCCGACGGCAGCGTGCGGCTGGGCCATGGGCATCGAGCGCATTCTCGAACTGCTGAAGGAAGAAGACCTCGTGCCGGAAGAAGAGGGTTGCGATGTCTACGTTGTCCACCAGGGCGAAGCCGCGCGCGAGAAGGCATTCATCGTGGCGGAGCGTCTGCGCGACACGGGCCTCGACGTGATTTTGCATTGCAGTGCCGATGGTCAGAGCGCGAGCTTCAAGTCGCAGATGAAACGCGCGGACGCGAGCGGTGCGGCTTTTGCCGTGGTGCTCGGCGAGGACGAAGTGGCGAGAGGCGAGGCCGGTGTGAAGGCGCTGCGCGGCACGGCCGCAGAGGCCCGCAGCGAGCAACAAACGGTAGCGCTTGAGGACTTGACCGAATATCTGATCAATGCGATGGTTGCATCCGCCGAAGACGGCGACGACTAATGGGGCCGCTCCAACGCGGCTGTCCAGTTCGCTGAGCATTCGAAAACAGGCTTCAGAATAAACGAGGAATCGCTACGCGATGAGTTACCACGACGAACAGGAATCGATCGAGAGCGTCAAGGCATGGTGGGCGCAGTGGGGTAACGCCACTACGTGGGTCGTGCTGATCGTTCTGCTCGCACTCGCAGCGTGGAACGGCTGGAACTTCTGGCAGCGCCGCCAGGCGGCCGAAGCCGCCGTGCTGTACGACCAGGTGCAGCAGGCCGCGAACGGCAGCGACAAGGCCATGCTCACGCGTGTGGCCTCCGACATGGAAGATCGCTTCGGCGGCACGGCGTACGCGCAGATGACGGCGCTTGGCGTGGCCAAGTCGCTCTACATGGCGGGCGACACCGCGGGCGCGAAGGCGCAGCTGCAATGGGCGGCTGACCACGCGAAGGACGACGAATTCCGCCAGATCGCGAAGCTGCGTCTCGCTTCGCTTCTGCTCGACGAAAAGGCCTACGATCAGGGCCTCGCACTGATTCCGCAACCCGATTCGGGTCCGTTCAAGGGCATCGTGGCCGACGGCCGCGGCGATCTGCTGGCCGCGGCCGGCAAGCGCGACGACGCGCGTGCGGCCTACAAACTGGCCCTCGACAGCCTGCCGAAGAGCGACGCCTCGGAGCGCCAGCTGATCCAGTTCAAGCTGGACGCGCTCGGCGGCTAAGCTGCCGGCTGGATTGCGAAGCGCGCCCGGCGTGCCCCGCATACGCACGGCATTGCGAAACCACTCAAACCAACTTCATTCATGCGTCGTTCACCGATGAATCTGCTGAAACGAACCGTTGTGCCCGTCGCGCTCGCGATGACCGTCCTGGCTCTCGCAGCCTGCTCATCGACGAAAGACGTGCGCCGCGTGCCGGTGCCGCTGACCGATTTCAAGCCGGCGCTGGATGTTCAGCAGGTTTGGAAGTCGAGTGTCGGCAAGGCCGGGCGCTATCTGTTCTCGCCGGTCGCCGTGGGCGACGCGGTCTACGCGGCGGGCGAGAACGGCTCGGTCGCGAAGATCGACGCCGCATCGGGCAAGGACGTCTGGCGCACCAAGCTCAAGGACGACATCTCGGCGGGCGTGGGCAGCGACGGCAATCTGACGGCCGTCGGCGGCCTGAAGGGCGACGTCTACGTGCTCGACGCGAACGGCAAGCTCTCATGGCAGGCCAAGGCGCCGGGCGAGATCATCTCGCCGCCGCTCGTCGGCAACGGCCTCGTGATCGTGCGCACGATCGACGGCCAGATCGTCGCCTTCAACGGCCAGACGGGCGAGCAGAAGTGGATCTACCGCAACCGCGCCGTGCCGCTGAACCTGCGCGTTTCGGCGGGCATGACGTTCGCGGGCGACCAGGCCGTGCTGGCCGGTTTCCCGGGCGGTTCGTTCGCGGCGATCAACCTGCAAAGCGGCGACGCCTTCTGGGAGACGCCAGTCTCGTACCCGAAGGGCGTAACGGAAGTCGAGCGAATCAACGACGTGAGCGGTCCGCCCACGCTGGTCGGCGCGACGACCTGCGCGGTCACGTTCCAGGGTCAGCTTGGCTGCTTCGACGCCAATTCGGGTCGTCCGATGTGGCAAAAGCCGTTCTCGAGCACGAGTGGCATCGCGCAGGACGAGACCACGGTGGTGGGCGGCGACGACTGGTCGGTCGTGAGAGCCTACAGCGTGTCGACGGGCGAGCCGACCTGGACGAACGAGAAGCTCAAGAGCCGCGATGTGAGCGTGCCGGCCTTGCTGGGCCATGCGGTCGTGCTCGGCGATTTTCAGGGCTACGTGCATTTCCTCTCGCTCGACGACGGCAGCTTCGTCTCGCGCGTGAAGACCGACGGCAGCCCGATCACGGCCGCGCCGGTGCTCGCCGGCAACACGCTGGTGGTGCAGACGAAAGACGGCGACCTGTACGGTCTGCGTCCGCACTAAGCGTCGTCTGCGGCCGCGCCTCGCGCGCGGCGCGCTGCTGGATGCAGGTACTTGAGACGCTGGGGCCGGCAGGCTCCGATGCCTCGCCCGCTGGCCGGCTCAAGCCGGCCATGCGCATTTTGGGACGGCGGCGTGCACGACCCCGCTGTTCACCCGCTGTTCACCCGCTTCACCGTTACCGCCACCCGGCGGTCGTGCGGCGTCCAGCCCCGCTTGCGCCGCGCTTTCGGCTCGGGGCCGCGGCCCGGCTCGTGAATTTCGTGATAATTTGCAACTGATGCAGCCCCGCAGGCGCGGGACCTGCCGCGCAGCGCGCCGGACTCTCCGGCGCTGCGCCTTACTGTAGAAAAGATCAGATGAAACCCGTAATCGCCCTCGTCGGGCGCCCCAATGTGGGGAAATCCACGCTGTTCAACCGGCTCACGCGTTCGCGCGATGCGCTGGTGGCCGACCTGCCCGGCCTCACGCGCGACCGCCACTACGGTGAAGGGCGCGTGGGTGATCGCCCGTATCTCGTAGTCGATACCGGCGGTTTCGAGCCGGTCGCCAAGGACGGCATCCTGCACGAGATGGCGCGCCAGACGCGTCAGGCCGTGGAAGAGGCCGATATCGTCGTGTTCATCTGCGACGGCCGCAATGGCCTCGCGCCGCAGGACAAGCACATCGCCGACTATCTGCGCAAGACCGGCCGGCCGATTTTCCTCGTCGTCAACAAGGCCGAAGGCATGAAGTACAGCGCCGTGGCTGCCGACTTCTACGAACTCGGTCTCGGCGACCCGCGCGCGATTTCCGCGGCGCACGGCGACGGCGTGACAGAAATGATCAACGAAGCGCTCGAAAAGGCGTACGCCGATCAGCCCGAGGAAAGCGAAGAGGACGCCGCGAAGCATGGCATCAAGATTGCAATCGTCGGCCGCCCGAACGTGGGCAAGTCGACGCTCGTCAACACGCTGATCGGCGAAGACCGCGTGATCGCGTTCGACATGCCGGGCACGACGCGCGATTCGATCTACGTGGATTTCGAGCGCAACGGCAAGAAGTACACGCTGATCGACACGGCGGGTCTGCGCCGCCGCGGCAAGGTGTTCGAAGCGATCGAGAAGTTCTCGGTGGTGAAGACGCTGCAGTCGATCGCCGACGCCAACGTGGTGATTCTGCTGCTCGATGCGCAGCAGGAAATCTCGGACCAGGACGCGCATATTGCGGGCTTCGTGGTGGAACAGGGCCGCGCGCTCGTGGTGGGCGTGAACAAGTGGGACGGGATGGACGATCACGCGCGCGAGCGGACCAAGCACCATCTGCAGCGCAAGCTGAAGTTCCTCGACTTCGCGGAAATGCGCTTCATCTCGGCGACGGAGAAGTTCGGCATTGGCCCGCTGATGCGCTCGGTGGACGACGCCTACGCCGCCGCGATGGCGAAACTGCCCACGCCAAAGCTCACACGCGCGCTCATCGAAGCGGTGGAGTTCCAGCAGCCGCGCCGCCGCGGCCCGGTGCGCCCCAAGCTGCGCTACGCGCACCAGGGGGGACAGAACCCGCCGATCATCGTCATTCACGGCAACGCACTCGACGCCGTGACCGAGACCTACAAGCGCTATCTGGAGAACCGTTTCCGGGAAACTTTCTCGCTCACCGGCACTCCATTGCGCATAGAGTTTCGCTCCTCGACGAATCCCTATACGGAAAAATAATCAGCTCTTGCTGAATAGCGTTCGCTACCCCGCAAAGGGCTCCTGGCCGAACCGCCAGGAACCGCGCGGGGCAACGAGAATCGGCTATAGTGTAGCGATTGGTGGTGGATTTCTTTTTCTTCACCCCAATATAAGTTAAACCTGCAAAAAAATACGGAGTTTGCTATGAGCAACAAAGGGCAATTGTTACAAGACCCGTTTCTGAACGCGCTGCGCAAGGAGCACGTGCCTGTTTCGATCTATCTGGTCAACGGCATCAAGCTTCAAGGGAACATCGAATCGTTCGACCAGTACGTCGTGTTGCTCCGTAATACGGTTACGCAAATGGTTTACAAGCACGCCATCTCCACGGTGGTTCCGGCCCGTCCGGTGAATTTCCACCCGGATACGGAAGCGTCCTGACCCATGACGCGGCCGGCCCGGGGCGCCTCGCAGGCTGCTCTGGTCCGGCCGCTTTCATTTTGACATCCTCTAATTTGATCAACGCCGCACTCGTCGGCATCGACTTCGGCAAGACCGAGTTCGAAGCCAGTCTCGAAGAACTCAGCCTGCTCGCCAAGAGCGCGGGCGCCACTCCCGCTGTCACGCTCACCGGGCGACGCGCAAGTCCCGACGCCGCCATGTTCATCGGCAGCGGCAAGGCCGAAGAACTGCGTCTCGCCTGTGAGGCGAACGACATCGAAATCGTCATCTTCAATCACGCACTGTCGCCCGCCCAGCAACGTAATCTGGAGCGCGCACTCGATCGCCGCGTGGTCGACCGCACGAGCCTCATCCTCGACATCTTCGCCCAGCGCGCCCGCAGTCACGAAGGCAAGCTGCAGGTCGAGCTCGCGCAGCTGCAATACCTCGCCACGCGCCTCGTGCGCGCCTGGACTCACCTCGAGCGCCAGAAGGGCGGTATCGGCCTGCGCGGCCCGGGTGAAACGCAGCTGGAAACCGACCGCCGGCTCATCGGCGAGCGCATCAAGATGCTGCAAGGCAAGCTTGCGAAGCTGCGCCGCCAGCACGGCACGCAGCGGCGTCAGCGCGAGCGCAACCGCACGATGTCGGTGTCGCTCGTGGGCTATACGAACGCGGGCAAGTCCACGCTCTTCAACGCGCTCACGAAGGCGCAGGCCTATGCCGCCGACCAGCTGTTCGCGACGCTCGACACGACCTCGCGGCGCGTCTGGCTCGGCGACGAAGTGGGGCAGATCGTGCTGTCCGATACGGTCGGGTTTATCCGCGAGCTGCCTCACCAGCTCGTCGCCGCATTTCGCGCCACGCTTCAGGAAACGGTGCAGGCCGACCTGCTGCTGCACGTGGTGGACGCGTCGAGCGCCGTGCGGCTCGATCAGATCGATCAGGTGAATGGGGTGCTGCACGATATCGGCGCGGACACGATCCGCCAGGTGCTGGTCTTCAACAAGATCGACGCCGTGCCGGAACTGGCGGCCCGCGGCGGAACGGTCGAGCGTGATGAATATGGTAATATTTCGCGCGTCTTTTTGAGCGCCCGCACAGGTGTCGGACTGGATGCGCTGCGCTCCGCCATCGCCGAAATCGCGACTGCCGAGCCGCTTGCCGATGCGCCGCAGTCCCTGGCCGCAGACTGGAGCGCGGCGCAGGAAGAACCTCGCCGGGAACCCGAACACGAGCGCTGAGGCGCGCCCGGCATTGTCTTGCACGCAAGGCCGGCCCAGCGCCTCCGATGGAATCCGCACGCAATTGACCCGCTGTCTACTCTGGTGAACGAACACAGGTGAACGATTACAACAAGCGGACTGGCTGGCAGCGCGCCCGCGCCATTTTCTCGCTGAACGATCCGCGGTGGGGTCGGGGCGACGGCAATGGCCAGCGTTCTGACGACGGGCGCCGCCCGCCGGGCAATAACGGCAACAAGGGCGGCAACGGCGACAAGGGCGACGGTCCGCCGGACCTCGACGAAATGTGGCGCGACTTCAATCGCCGCATGTCCGCTTTCTTCGGCCGCCAGGGCAAGGGTCCGGGCGGCTTCGGGCCGCGCCCGGACAATGGCCATGGCGCGCGCATCGGCGTGGGCATCGTGCTCGGCGTACTCATCGCGATCTACGTGGGCAGCGGCGTGTTCGTCGTGCAGGAAGGCCAGGCCGGCGTCGTGCTGCAGTTCGGCCAATATCGCCACACGGTTGGCCAGGGCGTGCACTGGCGTATGCCGTATCCGTTCCAGACTCAGGAAATCGTCAATGTCGGTCAGATCCGCACCGTCGAGATCGGCCGCAGCAACCTCGTGCGCCCGGCAAACGTGAAGGATGCCGCGGTCATCACGCATGACGGCGACATTCTCAATGTGCGCTTGACCGTGCAGTACCAGGTCAAGCAGCCAACGGACTATCTGTTCCGCAGCGTCGATCCCGACCTCACCGTGACGCAGGCCGCGCAGGCGGCCGTGCGCACCGTGGTGGGCGCGCGCAGTACGAACGACATGCTGTACGCGGACCGCGAGCCGATTCGCGCTCAGCTTGCGGACACGATCCAGCACTCGCTCGACGAGTACAAGACGGGCCTTGGCGTGACCGGTGTCGCGATCCAGAGCGTCTCGGCGCCCGATCAGGTGCAGCCTGCACTCGACGACGAAGCCAGGGCGCGCCAGGACCGCGACCGCGCGAAGCGCGACGCGCAGGCCTATGCCGACCAGCTGCTGCCGCGCGCGCAGACCGACGCGGCGCGTCTCGTCGACGAAGCCAGGGCGTACAGCGAACGCGTGGTTTCGCGGGCGCAGGGCGACGCGCAACGCTTCACGCAGGTCTACGAACAGTATGCGAAGGCGCCGGCTGTGATTCGCGAGCGCATGTATCTCGAGACGATGCAACACATCTATTCGAATGCGACGAAGGTGTTCGTCGACAGCAAGTCGGGCAACAACGTGATTTATCTGCCGCTCGACAAGCTCGTCGACACGACGCGACAGCACGCCGCCGTGGCGGCGGGCGCGGCGGGCGCGGCGGGTGCGGCCTCGGGCGCCGGTGCGGCAACGGCAGGCGCGGCGTCGGACGCCAACGCGGCGT
>NZ_BBJH01000012.1 GCF_000739775.1 Paraburkholderia heleia NBRC 101817
CGTCGACCCGCCAGATCTTCAATTTGTATTCGTGCCGCCTGCTGGCTACAGCGCCTAGTTTTCCGGATGACCCGCCTTACCCCAGTCTGCAGCGCTTGCTCCCGCCAGTTTGCGCACGCGGTCATCGTCGCGTACGAATTCCCGGGCACTCCCTGTATATGCAACGCGACCGTCATCAAGCACGCAAGCCGTATCGGCAATCTCAACAGCCGCGCGCACGTTCTGCTCAACGAGCAGTATCGACATCCCTTCCCTGCGCATGCCGGCAATAATGCCGAATACCTCCCGCACGATCAGCGGCGCGAGGCCCTGAGAAGGCTCGTCGAGCAGCAGGATACGAGGGTTGAGCAGCAATGCTCTGGCAATCGCGAGCATTTCCTGCTCGCCGCCCGACAATTGCCTGCCCTTGCTGCGACGGCGCTCACGCAGGCGAGGAAAGAGCCCGTACACCCGCTCAAGGGTCCAGGGTCCGGTGCGCCCATTGGGAACCAGCAGGTTCTCTTCCACGCTCAGGCTGGCAAATACCCTTCTCCCCTCGGGCACATAGCCCACCCCAAGCGCTGCGATCATGTACGGCGGCCACGAGCTCGTTTCTCGCCCCCTGATGGTCACCCTCCCTTCTCGTGCCCGCGTGAGTCCGACGAGGCTGCGCAGCGTTGTTGTCTTGCCAGCTCCATTGCGCCCAAGCAGCGCAACGATTTCGCCATCGTTCACCGCTACCGAAACGCCATGCAGAATATGGCTCTTCCCGTACCACGTCTGGAGCCCCTCGGCCGTGAGCACGCTCATTGAGCCACCCCCAGATAGGCAGCCTGGACGGCTTCGTCCGCCGCAATCTCTTCGGGTGTTCCCTCAGCCAGAGTCCGCCCCTCGGCAAGCACCATGATCCGTTGGGCCAGCTCGAAAATTACGCGCATATCATGTTCAATCAAAACCATTGCCAGCATGCGCTCGCGGTGCAGGCGTCGGATTAACCGGGTCACGTCGTAGGTCTCCTGATCACCCATTCCGGCAGTTGGTTCGTCGAGTAGCAGCAGCTTGGGCTGGAGCGCGAGCGACATGATGATTTCTGTCGCCCGCTGGTCGCCAAGCGACAGTTCGCCAACAAGTCGGTCCGCTCGCGGGCCAAGACCGCCAAGCGCGATCAGCTCGTCGACCTGCTCGGCGAACGCCCGCCTGGCTCCCCTCGAAAGACACGGCGAAAGGCGCTTGCCCGCCTGAAGTTCAACGGGGATACGAACGTTATCCCGCACCGAGAGTTCCGGGAACACCTCGGTGATCTGAAAGGTTCGAGCCATCCCCATCGCCACGCGCCGGTGCGGAGCAAGCCCGGTCACGTCACGTGCATCGAATATGATCCGGCCCGACGTCGGCGGAAAGAACCCGCTGATCAGGTTGAAGAGCGTCGTCTTGCCCGCGCCGTTCGGGCCGATAAGGGCACGCAGTTCTCCCACCTCCACAGTCAGCGAAACATCGTCCACCGCGCAAAGGTTTCCGAAGCGACGCGACAGGTGGTCCACAACGAGCAGGCTCATGAGCGCTCCCTGGCGTGCCCCAAACCGAGTATTCCCCGTGGGAAGAAGAGCACGACGAGGATAAAAAGCAACCCGATAAAGGACATCCAGTTCTCGGTCCTGCTTGAGATGTAGTCTTGAACCAGCACGAAAACGGCCGCGCCGATTAACGGCCCCCAGAGGGAGCGCATACCACCGAGCACGGCCATGATCACGAAATCTCCTGACTGGTCCCAGCGAAGACCATGCGGGTCAGCAAAATTATTTAGAAGACCATAGAGTACGCCCGCAAGGCTTACGAAGAAGCAGGAAATCACAAACGACATCCAGATATGCTGCTCCACTGGCAGACCAAGGAATCGCGCACGTTTTTCGTTCTCGCGGATCGCAAGCAGCGTGCGACCAAACGGCGATCGCAGCAACACGGCCATGACACCTACCGATACTGCAAAGCAGGCGAGGACAAAGTAATAGAAAGAAAGTCCGTTGCCCAGAATGTCAATGACATAGTGCCCGAAGTGAAGCGGGATACGGTGCCACCCGGACAGTCCGTCATCACCTCCAGTGACTGCGTTCCAACGGAACGCAATGAAGTAGAAGACCTGGCCGAATGCGATCGTCGCCATCGCAAAATAGACGCCGCGAAGCCTGACGATCAACGCGCCGACGATCGCGGCCGCCACCGTGCCCACCGCCACGCCGACCAGCATGCCCAGCGGCGTGCTCGGAACGAGATAGCGGATTGTCATCCCGACACCGTAGGCCCCGAGTCCAAAGTACGCGGCGTGCCCGAACGAGAGCACGCCAGTGAATCCGAGAAGGAAGTTCAGCGCCATCGCAGCGAGCGCCATCACCAGTACCCGCGTGCCGAGCGCCGTATAACCGCCCAGCCATCCGATCCAGTATGGCATGGTCGCCAGCGCCAGCCAGATCAGGATGTCGCGTCCAATCTTCAGTGGGGTCGTCACTGCACCCTCCCCTCTTCGCCCAGCAGTCCCCTGGGCCGCACGAGTAGCACAATCCCCATCATCACGTAGATCACCGCCTCTGTCGCAGACGGGAAGAAGGCTGTGGTCAACCCGGATGCAATGCCGATCAGGATACCCCCGAGCAGTGTGCCTGGCAGGCTGCCGAGGCCACCCACAATGATGGCGACGAAACTGGGCATGATGAGCGCGTCGCCGATCGTGGGCTCCAGACCCAGCATGCCGGCGGCGAGCACTCCGGCCAGGCCGGCGAGAAAGATGCCAAGGCCGAAATTCAGGCTGCGCAGCCATCGCACATTCACTGCCAGGGTCGAGACGGTTTCGAGGTCGCTGACACCGGCGCGGATACGCATTCCCGCTCGCGTGTGCTTCAGGAAGACGAACAGCGCCGCAACGACCCCAACAACCAGGGTGAGCATGAAGAGCCTGTACCCCGTCAGGAAAAAAAGGGAAGCGTCCAAGGGCCGGTTGAGCGCATCCGGAATCCCGTAGGGCAACGTCTGAGGGCCCCAGATATAGCGAATGCTGTCCTGCAATATGAAAGCAAGCCCAAAAGTGAGCAGCAGGCTATACAAAGGATCCCTTCCATAGATGCGGCGAACGAGAAGGTACTCGATCCCGACGCCGAGTCCGGCGGTCAGCAAGGGCGCTATGACGAGCGCTCCCCAGAACCCGACGTACGGCATGATCGTATACGCGAGGTATGCGCCGAGCGCGAGGAAGCCCCCGTGGGCGAAATTGATCACCCCACTCAGGTTCAGGATCAAGGACAGCCCGAGCGCCATCAGCGCATAGAATGCCCCGATGATGAAGCCGTTGAAAACGTTGTAGAGGATCAACTCCGACATACGTCCCCCTGGATCGCCTGTGCATTCGCTGTCCGGGACTTCGCCCGAAAATCGTGCGGCGTGATCCGGCAGCGAATGCCTTCATGGCGCGCTACGTCGTCACGACCAGTGAATATGGCAACCCGTTTCATTGACCGGCAACGCGGCGTCGACGCCCTTGACGATCTGATCCACATGAAAAAGGTCGTCAGGCTTTGGCCCCTGCGACACCGCGTGACCGACATACAGATCAGGCATCAACTGATGGTCTCCAGCGCGGTAGAACGGCGTATCTGGCATGAGGCCGACGTCGGCTGGCAGCTTGAATCCTTCCAGCGCCTTCGCAAGCTTCACGGCATCCAGAGTCTTCTCCTGATTGGAGACCGCGGCGATGCTGTTGACGGCAACGTATCCGAACCAGTGTCTTGCCGTAGGAACTCGTCCCGCTTTCTTGCGAATACCAGACACGAACTCCGCAACGTGAGGCACGTGCGGTTGATCCCAATACCACTCGAATACCCAGGTCCCGATACGCGCGTTCGGCGGCAAGCCCTCCAGCACCTCAAGCTCCTGCTGCGCGCCGGCGATGTGAAAGCGCTTGTCAAGCCCGAACTGTACCGCCTGCTTGAGCGAATTGACCGCGTCCTGTCCCGCAGTAAGAAACAGGATGACGTCGGGGTTCGCGGACTGCGCCTTGATGAGATACGATGAATAGTCAGTTGTCCCAAGAGGGGCGAGCGCGGCGCCCACCTCTGTGCCGCCAAATTTTTTCAGACTGGCTTCGAAGCCGCTTTGCAGGGTATGGCCAAAGGCATAGTCCGGCGTGATGAAGAACCACTTGTTCCCATAGCGGTCAAACAGGACCTTTGACACCGAATTCGTCTCCATCCTCGTCGTATTGCAAACGCGGAAGACGTTCCAGTGGCAATCAGTACCGGTGACGGCGTCGGTGTGGCCGCCGGTCACAATATGCAGCGTCTTGAGCTCGTTTGATACCTGCCCGATCGCAAGCGCCATCGCAGAATTTACGTTGCCGAGCAGAAAGTCCACCTTGTCACGTTCGATCAGCTTGCGCGCTTTCTGCACTGCCGTCCCGGTATCCGCACTGGTCGAGTCCTCCACAATCAATTGAATTGGCCTTCCCAGTATGCCGCCGTGGGCATTGATCTGTTCGATCGCATACTCGCAGCCAATCTGCTCATTTCTGCCGAGTTCCGCGTACGTTCCAGTCAGCGGATCGTCCAGCCCGAATTTAACCGGGACCTCACCACGCGCCTTGATGATAAATGGAGCAGCGATCTGCGTGACTCCGGCGGCCACGGCGGCCTTGAGAACGAGCCGGCGATTGCGTCGGCCCTCAGGGGTAAGTCCTCTCATCTGGCTCTCCCACATGAGGTTAGCTCCGATCAACCGGCGACCCGACAGATGGCACGCGCAAACCCGCCACCCCAATGTCGTCGATGATCACCGCCCCTGACGGACGAAACGCCCTGGATCCGTTTGTTAGAAATGCCTGAACGTGACCGTGATAATCGTGTTCAGGAGATGAAGGAAGACATGGAACGTAATGAGCGAGTTCCAATCTGTAGACGTACGACCCATAGTACGCCCACGGGACTAGCAGACCAGCACGGCCCCTTTCCGCTACCAGACCGAAATTCTCAGACGCCTTGATCGCAGGCTTCCATTCCCGACGACAGTCGGCCAGAAGCAGCTATCAATTCCGGCAAGAACTATCGCCTGGACGGTGGTGTTTTCAGTTTTCACCCGGAAATTCCATTTTAGGTCATGCCGTGACATATTGCCAAGGCAAACTGGTCAATAGATTGAACGAGATGCAGATCGCCGGAAGCTTGACGGACAGGATACGGGGCGACTGCTTCATTCAGACGACTTCCGCGGCTCCCGATGCTATGCAGCAGGCCGACTCGCGCAATCCTCGAAGAACGCTGGACTCGCAGTAAGGGCTGTGGCGGCGGAAAAGGGAGAAAGTCCGAATCGGCTGTGCCGCTCCCCGTTACCGGGATAGCTATTTCTCACATGACTCACGCGTCCCCCGCGCCCGCCTACAGCCCCCAGATAATGTCTGCGTTCAACCTCTCAGCTTCGCGCATCATCTGAAGTAAAGGCCACGCGCGCTGGGATAGCTCGTTGAGCGGCATGCGGTTGCCACCCCCCGAATGCGGCAGTTGGTCGAGCGACCGTTCTGCCTGCTCCACCGAACTGATTTCGCTTTCGAGACGCGTGATCGCATCGTGTAGTTCGTCATGCACGATGGCGCCTCGGGCATCGAGACGTCGGCCAATCAGGCCAAGCAGATATTCCGCCTGATCCCTGAGCAACACTACCTCAGGCGCAGCTCGTGATTGAAAGGTAACCATCATTATTACCTCCTCATTTAATTCGCAACGCGCGACGTTCTCGGCTCGCCGAGCACTTTCGGTATGGATCCGGGGTGCGTGCGCCGCAGGTTCAGGATGCCACGAAATACAAATCCGGATTTCCGATTTCCCACACCCATATATATCACATAGTGACATATATGGGTATATTTGACCAGCAGGATGCGCTTTCCCACCAGGCTGAAGAGAAGCGGCGACGCGTTGGTCAGGAAGTCGCCGACCGCCGCAGGGAGTTGCGCCGTGGCGCACCATGTTATCCGCCTGCCCCCGGATGCTGATCCGCTACGCAAGGGCCGAACGGCCAGCCGGTCATTTGCTCTGGCGGCAGGTACAGGAAACATGAAGGTCTTTCATGCCATGGCTATTGAGACATGCGCTGGTCCTTACGATCGGCGGCGTCCATTGCGGTAATGCCGAACGTTCGCCTTGCGCGCGAGAGCGACTGCTGCGCGATGCCGATCGCCCCGACGTCCCGTGTCCGATCGCCTTGACAAGTCGTGCATACTGGATGATTGTGTGGCAAGGCTCGTGCGAAGTTGCGCTGCTGGAGGCCTGTCTCGCAACGTGGGCAATTGCATGAACGATGTAATCCTCGTTTTGAATGCCGGCTCGTCAAGCATCAAGTTCTCTTTCTTTTCGGGGCACCCTCGGCCGGAACGGACAGACGCCCTGTGCCACGGCGAATGCGAGGGAATCGGCGAGCGCTTGCACTTTACGGCGAAAACGCGCGGCGGTGCAGTACTCGCTGACGAGTACCCGGAAGGCATCACTCATACGGACGCGCTGTCCGAACTGCTCCGCTGGATCGGGCGCCATTTTCGCGATCATCGGCTGGTCGCCACGGGACATCGAGTCGTCCACGGTGGATTACACCATATCTCGCCGGTTCGCATCGACGCGGCGATCGTCGAAGAACTTCGCCGGCTTATTCCACTCGCACCGTTGCATCAGCCTCACTGCCTTGCCGCAATCGTGGCCGTGCTGAAGCTCAACCCCCAAGTGCCGCAGTTTGCATGCTTCGATACGGCGTTTCATTGCACCCAGCCCGAGGTGGCGGCTGCCTTTGCGTTACCGAGGGGCCTGAGCGCAGCAGGGATCCGGCGATATGGATTTCACGGCCTGTCGTACGAATACATTGCGAGCGTCCTCCCTGACGTCGTCGGGCATGCCGTCGCCCATCTTGGCAGCGGCGCAAGCCTGTGTGCACTTCACGAGCGCAGAAGCGTGGCGACCACGATGGGCTTCTCGACGCTGGACGGTTTGCCGATGAGTTGCCGATGCGGCAATCTCGATCCAGGCGTGGTGTTATACCTGATCGAGGAAAAAGGCATGACCGCGGACGAGGTCAGCGATCTTCTTTATCATGGCTCAGGCCTGCTCGGCGTTTCCGGCATAAGCGGTGATATGCGGGTCCTTCTGGCCAGCGATCGTCCGTCGGCCATCCAGGCCATCGCGCTCTTTGTCTATCGTATCAAGTGCGAGCTCGGTTCGATGGCGGTGGCCCTCGGCGGTATTGACGCCCTGGTCTTCACGGCGGGGATCGGTGAACACGCCAGCGAAATTCGGCGGCTTGTTTGCGAGGGCATGGCGTGGCTGGGTCTGGACCTTGACCACAGCGCCAACGCAACAGGCGGGCCGCGCATCACGACACCGGGAAGCCGGATTTCGGCCTGGGTAATCCCGACGGATGAAGAGCTGATGATCGCCCGCCACGTCTGGACGGCTACCCGCTCTAATGCCACGAACGGTTGACAGCAGCATTACGGGCGTAGCGTTGAAATCTCTCGCGCACGCCTTCAGGGTAGCTCGCCTTGCGACGACCCGACCGGATGGCGAGGCTACATGCAAACCCCGCCTCCCTCGCATTTTCACATTCCCGTGCGTCACATCGTGCCCGTCCGGGCACGCGCCAGCCGCGCTGCATCTGTGTATCGCCGCCATCCTGCAGCCGCACCTGAATCAAACCGGTATGGGTGTGATGGATGCATGCCGCATCCTTGCCGCGGCAGCACCCGGCCACTACCCTGCGAGATCAGGATGCAGCTCCTTGATGGACAGCGGGGCAGTACAGTGACTGGCGAATCAGCACGCATTCCTGCGTAGCGTTCTCGCGTAGACCGCTCCCCAACCAAGGCCAAGGGCTCCGGCGACCAGCGAACCGGTTAGCACGCCGAGTTTCGCAGCACCAAGAGCACCTGGCTCTGCAAACGCGAGCATCGAAATAAAGATCGACATCGTAAAGCCGACGCCTGCAAGCAGAGCGACGAGCGCGATCCCGGACCACGTCACGCCGGTGGGCAAACGGCAAAGTCCCGATTTCACCAGCAACCAGCAGACAGTCACTACGCCAAGCGGTTTGCCCAATACGAGCGCCACGGCCACCCCGGCAAACACGCGCAGAAACTCTGGATGCGTCAGATCAATACCACCCAAAGTCACCCCGGCATTGGCAAGTGCGAAGAGCGGCATGATGCCGTAGGCTACCCACGGATGCAGCGCCCACTGTACCCGCAACACCGGCGCAAGCAGCTGGCGCTGCGCCAGACGCAGTTTCTGCATTGGTCTCGCGAGGCGATCGAGGTCGCTACCAGGATCGGCATCACTGCTGGTCACGTCGCCCGCCGCGCGGGCCAGCTCAATCAAGGCATTCTCCCGCCTGCGCCCCGGCATCACAGGTGTGAGGAGCCCGAGCACGACACCTGCCAGCGTCGGATGGGCGCCACTCACGTAAAAGCCGAACCAGATGATTGCGCCGGGAACAACGTACGGCTGCGCCGCGCCAATACCCAGCCGTTGCATGACGAGGATCAGCACGATGCCGGCCGCGGCGATAACAAACCCCACATAGTCGAGACCCGAGGAGTAGAAAATCGCGATGATAAGTACCGCGATGATGTCGTCGACGATCGCAAGGGTCAGCAGGAAAATGCGTACATTGCCGGGAATCGATCGGCCGAGCAGCGCCAGCACGCCAACGGCGAAGGCGATGTCAGTCGCCGTGGGAACCGCCCACCCTGCAACCATCGACGACGAGCGGTTCACAACGCAATAGAAGAGCGCCGGTGCCGCAACTCCACCAATTGCAGCTGCAAGAGGCAACAGCGCCTGCCTGATTTCACTCAGAGATCCTTCATGAAGTTCCCGGCGGATCTCCATGCCAACCACAAGGAAAAACACCGTCATCAACGCATCGTTGATCCAGAAATGCAGCGGTTGTCTGAAGGCATGTTCGCCTAATCCGAAGACGACTGGTGCATCCCAGAGCGCGTGATACGACTCGCCAAGCGGCGAGTTCGCCCAGACCAGCGCAGTGACAGCCGCGACAAGCAACATGATGCCGCTTGCCGCCTCGATGTGCAGGAAATGCTCAAGCGCTGTGAAGGCCCTGCGGGCAATGCGTTCAACTGGAGGAAGGTTCAGAGGAGTCAGGTTTCGTTGCATCGGCGCGGGTCGTCCTGCGTGGCGGCCCGACCAGCGCAGATGACCTGTCTCGCCGCCCAATGCAGCTAACACCCTTTGTGAATTCTACATGAGACTCGCCACAGTCCTGGCGGTCCATCTGCGGTCTGCCGTTCTTTTGATCGCCACTAGTGGGCGCCGAGCGGCTCAACAGTTTCCCTTTCACCGGTTGGCTGCGCGACGTAGATCGTCCTCGAAGGCAGGGCGAAGCCCAGATCCAGGTCGCGGATAAGCTCCATGACGCCCAGGTTGATCTTCTGCTGGATATCCATGTAAAGGTTATAACCGGGATCGGTGACGTAATACACGACCTCGAATGTCAGGTCGCTCGCCCCGAATCCCTTGAAGTGGGCACGATCAAAGCGTGTCGCGCCGGCCGCTTCAATTACCGCCCTCACCCGCTCCGGCACCCGGCGCAACTGCTCGGGTGTCGCGTCATATCTCAGCCCGAATGTGAAGACAATGCGGCGCTCGGTCATGCGCTTGTAGTTGTTAATCACGTTCTTGAGCAATGCCGTATTGCTGCAGATAATCTCCTGGCCGCTGATGCTCCGGATACGGGTGGTTTTCAGGCCGATATATTCGACGCTGCCAGCGACATCACCGAAGGTGATGAAATCGCCAATCTCGAAGGGCTTGTCCAGTCCGATTGCCAGCGACGCGAAAAGATCGCTGAGGATGCTCTGCACGGCCAGCGCCACCGCGACGCCACCCACTCCCAGACTCGCAACAAAGGCGGTGATATTTACGCCCATATTGGCGAGCACGGCCAGCAACAGTATCGACCACAGGACGGCACGCAACACCCACGCCGTCATCGTTGTCAGCACGGGATTCTGCGCGAGCGTCGCTCTGACCCGATGGTGAGTCCACAGCCCGACGCTCCGGTTAAGCCATAACGCGACCTGGATGCCGACAACAAGGAACCAAAGCTTGTCGATCCGGCTGCCCCAGATTTCCGGAAGCGCAAGAAATTGGGTTCCAGCCAGCGTGGCCGCGGCGAGGAGCAGAAACGCCCGGGTGCTCCGCAGCACGTCCACGAGCGCGTCGTCGACCCACGTTGACGTTCGGCTCGACCATGCATCGAGTCTTTTGACTGCTACCCTGATCGTCGTACTCAGAACCAGATAGATAACGGCCGTGGCAGCCAGCGCATAACACCAGCGGCTCGCAGGTATGCCGAGAAAGAAATTGAGATCCAGCCAGCTTTTCATTGTTTTCCCCGTTATTTTCTACAATGAACGCACCACTCATATCGGCGACGCAGACAGGTTGGTCGGCGATCGTGATCAAAGGTTCCGTGAAATGGGCGCCGCGATCATCACGCAGAAGTCCCCGCACCTGCGTTTCGTGCCGGGAGAAGGCAAAGCTTCAGGTCGAGTCGCTGCGTCGAGGTCGCAATTTTGACGCCCGCGACTTTTCACCCGGAAATATCTACTGGCCCCGTCGTTTCCCATTCACTATTTTGGCTTGCTACTCACGCACGCTGGCGCGGCAGTGATTGCATGTGATGCCGGCTGAACTGCCAGCCGTTGCTACACCTGCGCTGTATGTCGGTTCCCAGGTCAGCGCAAACTGATGTCAACTCTCATCGTTCGCGAGCGAGGTCAGTGCACTCATTCAGGATATGAGTGCCGGACGTTCCTTTCCGCGGCTTTTCCCTTCCCTGGGCGACTACAGGCAATAACCGCCACGTATTCGTAGTGCACGCTCAAAATGTCACATCGTGAAATAATTCCGATTATTCACGCATGTAAACGTATAATTCTTGCGCACCGCTGCCGAACTTGCCTGAAACCGCCCGAAACAAGGTGAGTGTATGGCAGCGCTTTTCCGACCTGGCAGGATTTACCATGAAGCGAGCCTTCCTTATTGCCCTGACGGGCGCCTTTTCCGTAACTGCTGGCGCGCACATCTGCAGCCAGGGCGCACCGGTGAAAATCGAGGGTGATGCGCCCGGTGCTATCAGCTACGACATATATAGCCAGCTTTACCCACTTACGCCTGTGAAGCTCGCGAGATTTTCCATGGCCCAGCAGGTGAAAATGATTCCCGATGGCACGAAGACGTGCACGATTTCTGACGACGGTGTCGATGATCCTGGCCCGGTCCTTGTCAACGGCCCACGCGGACAGATGAATTACTGGATCTCGGGCAGTTATGTCAAGCCAGCAAGCTAGGCCCCCTGGCAATACTCGCCTGCGTGGACTCGCTCGAGGTTGTGCGAACCTGCTTGAGTGGACGAGTTCACGTACCAGCAGCGCCGGGTAGACCAGTACTGCCCGGTGGCAGGAACAGTTTCAGGAGACATGCCTCGCCGATGTCAGGAAACCGAAGATATTCAGGCCTTTCCCAACATGCAGTGAAGTCCGGCGCATTCCAGACTGGGCGCTCCAGGTTCGCCGGCCTTGTATTCGCCAGTGCGTTTCTCGCCTTGATACTAAGGGCCGCGTGGGTCCAATGCGTCAAGGATGACTTTTATCAGCGACAGGGGGAAATCCGCCAGGTAAGCGATCGCGACACACTCGCATCCCGTGGGCATATTTTCGACCGCAACGGGCGCGTCCTGGCCATGAATCTGCCAACGCGTACGGTCTGGCTGGATGCGTCGGCAACGGGGGTGGCCGCCTCCAGCTCCCAGATTCAGGCTCTGGCCCGTATCCTTCAGATTGCGCCCGCCGTCGTCGAACATGCGTACGCTTCGCAGCGCCAGTTCGTCTATCTCGCGCGCCAGATCCCAACTGACGTTGCTGAGCGCGCCATGCGCCTCAATGTGCCCGGCGTATTCGAGCAGAAGGACTATCGTCGCTTCTATCCGGAGTCGTCGGTCACGGCGAACGTCGTCGGCTTCACGGGCATCGACGGCCACGGCCAGGAAGGGATCGAATTTGCGGCAGAACGACAGCTGCGCGGCATAAATGGCTGGCGCCGGACACTGCACGACGCCAGGGGAGAAATCATCGCTAACCTGGCACAATCTGCGCCCCGCAAAGGCATGGATCTCCGGCTCTCGCTTGACCTGCGGGTGCAGTACGCCGCATATCGTGCATTGCAGGATGCGGTCACGCACTCCGGTGCACGATCGGGCTCGGCCATCGTGCTCGACGCGCATACAGGTGAAATCCTCGCCATGGCAAACTGGCCCAGCTTCGATCCAAACAGCCGGTTGCGCAGCAGCGGTCTCGCCATGCGCAACCGTGCCGTCACGGACGTATTCGAACCGGGGTCCGTGATGAAGCCCATCACGATCGCTCTTGCCCTTCAGGAGCAGCGCATCACGCCAAATTCCGTTGTAACAACAGATGATGGAAGGCTGCGTCTGGACGGCGTGACCATCCATGACGACGCAGACTTCGGCACGCTAACCGTCGCGGGCGTCATCGAGAAGTCGAGTAACGTTGGCACTACGAAGATCGCGATGATGATGCCGGCCGAAGACATGTGGCACAATTTCCGCAAGGTCGGACTGGGTAGAGCACCGCACGCCGGCCTGCCCGGTGAAGCGGCAGGCAACGTGCGCGCGTGGAAAGGATGGCGCCGCATTGAACAGGCGACGATGTCCTACGGATACGGGCTTTCCGCGTCTCTACTTCAACTTGCGCAGGCCTACACGGCATTCGCCAACGACGGAGTATTTGTGCCCGCGACGATACACTGGCAGCCCGCGCCACCCTCCGGTCGCCGCGTCTATTCCGTGCGCACCGCACGTGAAGTCCGGTCCATGATGGAACAGGTCGTCAGCGCCGCCGGAACTGCGCCGCAGGCAGCGGTTACGGGCTATACCGTCGCGGGAAAGACGGGAACCGCTTACCGCTGGACCCGGAGCGGGTACGATCATGGCCAGTACCGCGCCTCCTTCGTCGGCATCATACCGGCCCGGGCACCGCGAGTGATCATTGCCGTTTCCATCGACCGGCCCCGAAAGGGATCCCATTTTGGTGGAGCAGTCGCCGGACCAGCCTTTGTCAGCATTGCGTCGCAAACGATGCGATTGCTCAATGTGCCGCCCGACAAGCCATACGCCAGCGTGACGACAAAGCCCGCTACCTGAGCGCTGTACCAGATCCGCGAGATTCAGGGCCCCGGTCCCGGGCAGGACCGGAAGGGGTGGAATGAAGGGCTGGCGAGACGGGATTTGCCGGCTCATTTGCCGGCGTGCTTTCGCTCACTGCGGGTCATCGTCCGCTAATCCTTGTCGACGCTGTGCTCATCAAGCCGGGCGCAGCGCTTCAGATCCGCCAGGTACCTTTCGGGTGCGACGCGACTCTCGAAGTACTCGACCATCGTACCGCCATGCTGGGGGCGTAACAGCGCACCAAATGGGACTCCCTTGAAATAGGAGCGTGCACTGATACGCACAACACCGTGAGATGCGCTGAAGTGCGGCTTACGCGCGGATTGCTGCCAGTACGACCATATGCATGCTGCAACCATCGACTTTGGTGTTCGCGAATGCATGCTAAATGCCGGTGCCAGGGCGAAAACCCCGCCGCCACGCGTGCATGCAACAAGCAGGAGGCCGCCAAACAGCAGCACGCAGCAGTCGATGCGTTTCAAGTTCCCTCCAGCCATCTGTGTTTGCCTTGTTAGATCCCGTGGGGACACATCGTCCAGCACGCGACTAACCCGCTATCCGCCATGACCGTCTGACTCGACAAGCTGGACGGCGAGCCTCCTGTCCCCCGGCTTACTGGACAATCGCCTCATGCCTGTAAGGCCTCAGGCGCAACTGTCTCGCGTATGCGAATCCCCGACCAAGGCCGATCATACCGGCACGCAGCGCCGCGAGTTCCGCCCAGCACCAGTTGTCGCTTGACGCGAGGAGGCAAACACCACGCACCAGAATCCCGCTCACCGAAAACACGACGGGCGGCTCGCCCCGTACGAAAGTCAACACCATTCCAACGATCGTGCAAAATATCGCTGGTCGGCCCCTCTGGCGTTTGCGAATGCGTACGTTGGCCGAAGGGTGCTGGCAGCCAGCGGCAACACGATACCCCGGACGCACGTGGCGTCACGGTGCGTGCCACCGAAAGCGTTGACCACGCAGCTTCGACGACTCGACCTCGAACTGCCCCTGTCCGCTCGGGAGCACAGGAAAAAACCTGCCGCTGCCTGCGCGGGCCTGCCCACCGGGCACGAACACTGACTGACCAATAGCAGGCGTGCGCTGCGGTTCCTCCGACAGATTCCGCGCGAAGCAGGACCGACAGTGCGCAGCGGTGCCTCCGGCAACGGACGTTTCGTCAGCGTAACCGGAACTTGCGGCAGACATCAGGATCAACCCGAGCAATGCGATGCGTCCCATATATCGAGGCCTGGCGGGTCACGGCACGAACCGTGCCGTGACCCGCGGCTCCCTTACAATGGCGTTTTGCACGATGACTCAAATGCGCCTATATTTTATGTCACATAGTGACCTTTTCCCATCTGAAACCCGAAAAACATGGACGGGCCTATGCCACCGAAAACCCGGAAAGTGACTGAAAAGGTGACGAGAGCCGACCTGGAAGAGCTTTCGGAGTTCCGGTATCGCCTTCGGCGATTTTTGCGGGTGTCAGAGGAAATCGCGCACGCGGAGGGCGTGACGCCGCTGCAGTACATGCTGATGCTGCATACGCGCGCCTTTCCCGATCGCGACTGGGCTACCGTGGGCGAGATCGCGGAGCGCCTGCAGGCGTCTTCGCATGGCACGGCGGCGCTCGTCACGCGCTGCGAGACGGCCGGCCTGGTACTCCGTGTGACCAGCGCCCATGACCGCCGCGAGGTCCAGGTGCACCTGACGGAGGAAGGCGAACGCTGCCTGCTGAGACTCGCCGCGCTACACAAGTCGGAGGTGCAGTCTTTCGGCTGGGCCTTCAGGGAGGAAAAAGAATAGCGCCGCGATGGCCGGGCCCGCAAGGTCCTCACGGCAAAGGCGGGAGTCCGCATTTTGGGTTCATGCCTTCAATCAGGGGAAGGCAACAAACGGTACTAGAGCAAAGCAAACGGTCAGGGGCCATTGAATGCAAGGAGTTCGGCATGAGCACGTCCTCAAGCCTGACCCTCGAAGGCAAGCTCCGGCGCGATGCCGGAATCGTAGGGCTATTGTTTGCCAGCACGACCAGCATGATTGGCTCGGGCTGGCTGTTCGGCGCATACCACGCTTCGCGCATCGCCGGTCCGTTGAGCATCGGCAGCTGGATCATTGGCGCGGTCATCATCATGCTGATTGCGCTGTGTTTCGCGGAACTCGCCGCCCTCTTCCCGCGAAGCGGCGCGCTGGTGCACATGAGCCATGCCAGCCACGGTGAAGGACTGGGTCAGCTGTGGTGCTGGCTCCTCTTCCTGGCCTATGTGCCCGTTCCGGCAGTCGAGGCGGAGGCAATCGTCACCTACGCCAACAACTATCTTCCATGGTTCATCCGTCCCGGCACTTCGGGGCTCCTCACGCTCACGGGTTTCGTCACGTGCGCGGCACTCCTTGGCATCACGGCCTTGCTGAACCTGATGGTGGTGCGCTGGCTGCTTAACGTCAACTCGACCATCACCTGGTGGAAGATACTGGTGCCGCTCGTCACGATCGTCGCGCTGATGACGGCAAGCACACACTGGGACGTGATGCACGCATCGCCAGACAGCTACAGCCTTTCGGGAATGTTCACGGCGTTGCCCGCTGCCGGGATCGTGTTCAGCTACCTGGGCTTTCGCACGGCGATTGACCTGGGCGGTGAATCCGCGAACCCGCATCGGACGATTCCTCTTGCGGTGATCGGCGCGGTCGTCCTTGCGGCCATTATCTATATCCTGCTTCAGGTTGCGTTCATCATGGCGCTCTCGCCTGGCGACCTCGCGCACGGCTGGTCACACATGAGCTTCAAGGGTGAAATGGGTCCGTTCGCCGGTCTCGCCGCAACACTGGGGCTCGGCTGGATGGCCACGCTACTCTATATCGACGCTTATGTGTCGCCCGGCGGAACGGGCCTGATGTATGTCACCGGCGGCTCACGTGTGCTCTTTGCGGCTGGTGAGATGAATGCGGGCCCGCAGGCGCTTACCCGCCTGAACCGCTTCAGGATTCCGTGGGTAGCCGTGCTGGTCATGTGGGTGGTCGGTGTGCTCTTCCTGCTGCCGTTTCCAGCTTGGCAGCAAATGGTCAGCTATATCACGTCGGTGACGGTCCTCACTTACGGCCTTGGACCCATCGCGCTCATCGTGCTGCGACGTAACCTGCCCGATCTCAGGCGCCCCTTCCGGATGCGGGGTGCAGGTGTCGTCGCGCCGCTCGCCTTCATCTGCAGCAACCTCATCATCTACTGGACCGGATTCAGGACAAACAATTTCCTCTTTTCGCTGCTCGCGATCGGCTTCGTCCTCTATGCGCTTCACTATCACTTCGTTGCGCGGCGCTCCGCTCACGATTTCGGCTGGCGCCACATCGCCTGGCTGCTTCCCTGGTTTGGTGGGCTGTGGCTGCTTTCGTGGCTCGGGGGAATTGACGGTGGGCGCGGGTTGCTCAGCTTCGGCTGGGACATTCTCGTGGTTTCCCTCTGGAGCGTGATAGTGCTTTTGCTCGCGCTTCGTTCATCACTGGACAGCAGCGAAACATCGGCCATGATGGCCCGGATGGACAGCACCAGCTAGAACCTAAACGCGGCAACTGCCCACACAAGGAGCGCATGGCAATGGACCACGACGGCGGATCAGACAACCCCGAACAGGCCGCCGCTCGCCAGGCCGTGCGCGCCGCACCCGTCCCGATGCCCGACGACGACGCACATCCTGTCAGTCTTTACCAGTTGTGCTTCCATGCGTTCCTGGTCGGCATTGTCACGGGCCTGGGGGCGGTCGTATTTCGCGGTCTCATAGGGGGCGTCCACAACGCATTCTTCCTTGGCCACCTCTCCTTTTCATACGACGCGAGCCGGTTCACGCCCGAAGCCCCGTGGGGAGCGTGGGTCATCCTCGTGCCCGTTGCGGGCAGCATCGTCGTGACCTGGCTTGTCAGCACCTTCGCACCGGAGGCGAAGGGTCACGGCGTGCCTGAAGTCATGGACGCGATCTATTTCAGGAGCGGGATCATCCGGCCGGTTGTCGCCATCGTGAAATCCCTTGCGTCCGCGTTCGCAATCGGCACGGGGGCCGCGGTCGGACGGGAAGGTCCGATCATCCAGATCGGTTCGGCACTCGGCTCGACACTCGGCCAGGCGATACCGATGGCGGTGGGCCAGCGCATCACGCTGGTGGCCGCGGGCGCCGGCGCCGGGATCGCCGCGACGTTCAACACGCCCATCGGCGGTGTCCTGTTCGCTACCGAACTGATGATGCCTGAGATCAGCGTCAACACGTTTCTGCCCGTTGCGCTTGCGACCGGAACCGCCACATTCGTCGGACGGCTGTTTTTTGGTGGCGAACCTGCGTTTCTGGTGCCGGCACAACTGGGCGCGTTGCCAAACCAGCCGGGCAGCGCCCTCACGATGATGCTGTATGCGGTACTGGGCGTCGTGACCGGTGCTGCGGCAGCATTGCTGATACGCGCGTTGCACTGGACCGAAGACGGCTTTGAGCGTATCCCAGGTCGCTACGGGCGCCATGCGTTCGGTATGCTGCTCGTGGGCGTGCTGATGTACGGGCTGATGCGCCACGGGGGGCATTACTATGTATCGGGCGTGGGTTACGCGACGATTCAGGCAACGCTCTATGGACAGTTGCAGGGCGGCCTGTTTCTGCTGATGCTCGCGCTCGCGAAAACAGTCGCCACTTCGGTCAGTCTTGGCTCGGGATCATCAGGGGGCGTCTTTTCGCCGTCTCTCTTCATCGGTGCGACACTTGGCGCTGCCCTCGCGTCAGCCTTCCAGTCCATGTTGCCCGGTGTTCCGGTCAGCGGACCGGCGTTCGCGATGGTGGGCATGGGTGCGATGGTTGGCGGCGGCACCGGTGCGGCGATGACTGCCGTGGCGATGATCTTCGAGATGACACGGGACTATGACATTGTGCTCCCCATGATCATCGCCGTGGCGTTCAGTCTCGGTACGCGTCGGCTGCTCTCACCAGAAAGCATCTACACCCTCAAGCTCGCGCGACGCGGACATAACATTCCCAATGCGCTGCATGCCAACATGTTTCTCGTGCAAAGCGCCAGACAGGTCATGGAAACCGACGTTCTGGTGCTCGACGCGGGCGTACCGTTCCGCGATCTGCTGCGCTCGCCCGACGATCCGGCATTTCGTCACGTGGTTATCACCCTTGAGGGCAAAATCCACGGTGTACTTCGCATCAACACCGGGCTACGGCGCGCCGTAAGCCGGGACGACCCGTCGGTGACGCTTGGCAGGCTCGCGCAGCACAACTACATCGTCGTTGACGAGTCCGATGCCGCGTTCGACGTCATCGGCCAGCTACGGCAACGTCGTGCGACGATGGCAATCGTGACCGCACGTGACGATTCGGGTTTGTTGCGCGTGAGCGGCGTCGTTGCGAAAGAGCACATTGCGGATGCTGTCGCCAGCAGCATCCGCATTTTCCCGACGCGCGCGACCGAGGGCCTTCGCCGGAAAACCGACGTCGACGGTGAATCGAGGCGTGAATCGACAGTGCAGACCACACGCAAGGAGGTCCGGCATGAATCTGAAAACTGAATGGGACACGCTGCGCAGGCGCATTGAAGAGGTGTTTCATCCGGCGTCGCATCACGAGTCTGGAGCCGACGGATCTGCGCAGGACGAGCGCGAGTGGGTCGTCATTTACCGGACCGCGACAGGCTTTTGCTGCATGTACAAGGGGCTGCCTGTTAACTTCGAGGACATGCTCGATGTCCAGATCTGGACAGAGGAAATGGACGTGCGCCCCTATTTCATGGGATTGTAAATACCCGCCGTGCGCACCGCCAGGCCAACCGGCTACTGGCGATAGACCAGGTCGGCACGCCGGTTCTGGGCCCACGAGGCCTCATCGTGCCCCAGAGCGACCGGCTTCTCCTTGCCAAGGCTCACCGCTTCGAGCTGGGTGTCGGGCACACCGAGTGTCTCGAGTTCATGCAATACAGCCTCCGAGCGGCGCTGGCCAAGCGCAAGGTTGTACTCATCCGTGCCCCGCTCATCCGTGTTGCCCTGGATCAGCACATGCTGCGCCGGATGGCTTCGCAGATAGTCAGCGTGCGCGTGCAGCAACTGCAGATAGTCGCCCTTGACCGTATAGCTATCGAAGTCAAAGTACACGCTGCGCTTCGCCAGTGGACTGTTCGGATTGTTGAGCTCGTCCATTGTCGAGGTCGATCCGGTGACCGGCTGCGAGGTGGCCGCGTTCATGTTCGCCATACCGGAAGATTCGGGCGCCTTCGTTGCCGAGTGACAGCCGGCCAGCAGCGCAAGCGACAGGATGGCGACGCATGATCGATTCAGGCTCATGACGGGCTCCGGAACCAGGTTGAAGAGCGAAGCATCAATACTCGGATTTCGCGATCTAGTCTAGGCATAAATTCCCTGAACTGCCACCGTATTTCCCCGCAGCACCGGCGCGATGCCTCGAATAAAGTCAAGCAGCCTCCAGGCGCAATGGTTTAAGTTTCCCTTAAGTTTGCCGGGATAGATTTGCCAAAATGTCATGCCGTGACCTATCATTGCGACATGCTTTCAGTGAACGGGGGTGCGTGGTCCCATGACATTGTCGTGTCCTCAGCTTGCCGGATGGTAGCGTCCGGTTGCCGTCCGTGGCAGGAGCGGCAGCTCTTTTTACCCAGCGCCCGCTGGGTTTTTTTTTGATCGTTCGTTTATATGCGCGCAACGCCCACCTCGCCCACTTCCCGCTCACGCATGAGCGCGCCCGAGTTGCGCGCGACCGTATCGCTCGCGGCGATCTTCGCGCTGCGCATGCTCGGTCTGTTCATGATCATGCCGGTGTTTTCCGTCTACGCGAAGACCGTTCCCGGTGGCGACAACCTTCTGCTGGTCGGCATCGCGCTCGGCGCGTACGGCGTCACGCAGTCGCTTCTCTATATTTTCTACGGCTGGGTGTCGGACATGGTGGGCAGAAAGCCCGTCATCGCCGCCGGTCTCGTCATCTTCGCAATCGGCAGCTTCGTCGCGGCGGGCGCGCACGACATGGTGTGGATCATCGTCGGCCGCGTGATTCAGGGCATGGGCGCCGTGTCTTCGGCGGTGCTCGCGTTCATCGCCGACCTGACCGCCGAGGAGCACCGCACCAAGGCCATGGCGATGGTGGGCGGCTCGATCGGCATGTCGTTCGCCGTGGCCATCGTGGGCGCGCCGATCGTATTCCACTGGGTCGGCATGAGCGGCCTGTTCGCGCTGGTTGGCGTGTTCTCGATTCTCGCGGTGGGCGTGGTGATCTGGGTCGTGCCCGACGCGCCCCACAAGCCCGTGCACGTGCGCGCCCCGTTTGCCGAGGTGCTGCACAACGTGGAACTGCTGCGCCTGAACTTCGGCGTGCTGGTGCTGCACGCCACGCAAACGGCGCTCTTTCTCGTCGTGCCGCGCCTGCTCGTCGACGCGGGCCTGCCGGTCGCGTCGCACTGGAAGATCTATCTGCCGGTCATGGGCCTCGCGTTCGTCATGATGGTGCCGGCCATCATCGTCGCGGAGAAGCGGGGCAAGATGAAGCCGGTGCTCGTTTCTGCGATCGGTCTTATCCTGATCGGCCAGCTTTTGCTCGGCTCGCTCGCGCATACACTTGTCATCGTGTCGGCCGTGCTGTTCGTGTACTTCATGGGCTTCAACATTCTGGAGGCGTCGCAGCCTTCGCTCGTCTCGAAGCTCGCGCCTGGCAACCGCAAGGGCGCGGCCACGGGCGTGTACAACACCACGCAGTCGATCGGGCTCGCGCTCGGCGGCGTGGTGGGCGGGTATCTGCTCAAACACGAGGGCGCGAGCGCCGTGTTCTACGCGTGCTCGGGGCTCGTCTTGTGCTGGCTCGTCATCGCGCTCACCATGAAGGCGCCGCCGCTGCGCAGGGCCTGAGTTGCCCTCCTCCGGTGCGACATGAGGCCGGCGACGAAATCGTCCGGATAAAGAGTATTGAAAAACAGGGGGATATAAATCGTGCGCATGTTCGGGCTGATTGACCGGCGGACGCTGCAGCGAGCCAACCGGCTATGGCTCCATTACGGCGTATTCTGGCTCGGAGCGATCTCCGTTGGTCTCATCGCGGTGCTCTACGCGAAGCTCATCGATTTCGGCTACGGCGTGTTCCTGCGCTATGCCGCCGAGCGCTTCTGGTTGCCGCTACTCGTAGCGCCCGCCACAGGTGCCGTGACGGTCTGGCTCACGCGGCGCTTCTTCGACGGATCGGAAGGCAGTGGCATCCCGCAGGTCATCGCCATGCTGCATGGACCGGACGAACTCGGCCCACGGCTGCTCACCCTGCGCATTCTCGTCGGCAAGATCTTCATTTCGTTTCTCGCCATTCTCGGTGGCTTCACGATCGGCCGCGAAGGTCCCACCATTCACGTGGGTGCCGCCCTGATGTTCAGCCTGAGGCGCTTCTACCCCCAGCGTTTTCTTGCAATACGTCCGGGCGTGCTGGAGCGCAGGCTTGCGCTCGCGGGCGCAGCAGCAGGCTTGTCCGCAGCATTCAATGCGCCGCTCGCGGGCGTCGTGTTCGCCATCGAGGAACTCATGCGCAGCTTCGAGCAGCGCACGAGCGGTGTGCTGATCACGGCCATCATCTTTGCTGGCGTGGTGTCCCTCGGGCTTCAGGGAAACTATGTCTACTTTGGCACGATCGATATCGGCTCCGGGCTGCCACAATGGCTCAGCCTGGCCGTCCTGCTGATCGGTGTGATTGCAGGCGTGCTGGGCGGGTCTTTTTGCTGGCTGCTGCTCAACACGAAGCGCTGGATGCCCACGCCGCTGCTCGATCTGCGCGGCAAGCGACCGGTGCTGTTCGGCGCCTTCAGCGGCCTGGTCATCGCGGTCGTTGGGGTGCTCGCACATGGCCATACGTTCGGCAGCGGCTACGCCGAAGCGCGCAGCATGCTCGAAGGTACCGCGCACGTCAGCGCGGCATACCCGCTGCTGAAGATGGTATCGATGGTGGGATCGTATCTGCCTGGCGCGCCGGGCGGCCTGTTCGCACCATCGCTTGCGATCGGATCGGGTATCGGCAATACGGTGCATATGGTGTTCTCGCAGATGCAGCTTCCGATGCTCATCGCGCTCGGCATGGTCGGCTATCTCGCAGCGGTCACGCAGAGCCCCATCACAGCATTTGTGATCGTCATCGAGATGATCAACGGACACGCGCTCGTCATCTCGCTGATGGCAACGGCGCTCATCGCGAGCCGTGTATCGCGCCTTTTCGCGCCGCCCCTGTACGAAGCGCTCTCCGAGCGCTACCTGAGGGAGCCATGAGGCAATGCCGGCGCCCAGCCGGAACGGATTTCAACGGGATTGACATGAAGATTGCCGACAAGCTGGAGCGGCGCCTGCTGGGCATGGCACACGTGCTGTGTCTCATCGCCCTCGTGGGGGCCGTGCTGGCGATGATTGCGTTGATGTTCGCACTTGTCGTTCCGGGAAAGACGGCCGTGTCCGCAGATCCTCCGCTCAGTGCCAGTGAGGTACTCTCGTCGATACCGGGTTCGGAAGCGGCGAACGACGCCCTGTCGAATGACAGCGCGAACGGCAGCTACCCCATGGGGAACGTGCCGGGCGCTGCAGGGTTTCTGATCCCGGCTCCGCTGCGAACCGTATTGAGCCAGGACAATGCGAGTCAGCCGCTCCTCGAGGCGTGGCTGGCGAGTGTTCCCCTGGCCGACCGGCAGCAGTTTCTGGACGAGCTCTCCGACGTCGTCGCACGGGCGACGCAGCGAGCCGCGTCGTGGGAATGGGACAATCGCGAGCGGTATGTCGCGGCGGCCATGAACCAGTACGCCCGGGTCAAGATCGAGCGCATCGGCGCGGCCCAGAACGCCATTCAGGCCGCGCATGGTAGAAGCGAGCAGCTTGGATCATCGCTGGGAACACTGCTCGCACTTGCGGGGTTCCTCGTATTGCTGTTACTGCTGACCGCGATCGAGCGTAATACGCGCAACAGTACGGGCGAACGACGGTCGTGACCGCAGTGCTGTCGTGACTACGCGGCCACGCTGCGCCTGCGACCGGCGCGGATATCTCGAACCATCGCCATGCAATCCTGCACCTTGCAAGGTTTCCGTGGCCCGCGATGCTGATGCCGTGCGAACGATGCCACTGCGTTGTTCAATGGCCGTTGCAAGGGGCGATTTCGGCCACTTCTGCACAGTCGTTCGCGTGACTGGCAACCCGTCGATGATTTGCGGATAGCACTGCAGCACTGCGGTGCTATCGTGGACCTTCGCTCCTGCATGCAGCAATACCCCACACGCGTGCTAACGGAACCTTTCGAGGCCTACCACCCGCGCCGTTGACGCATTGCCGCCCAGGCGGACATGTTTTAGGCATGCCCCCCTGGTCGGCGGCTTGACGTTGAAAGCCTGAGCGCGAGCCTGATACTTTCATCATTGCGGCGGCAGATACGTGACCGGGTCGACGGGCTTGCCTTCCCGGCGCAGTTCGAAGTGGAGCGCGACACGATCCGAGTCGGTATTGCCCATTTCCGCAATTTCCTGCCCCTGGATGACCGCGTCACCTTCCTTCACGAGCAACACGCGGTTGTGCGCGTATGCCGTCAGGAACGTCGAATTGTCCTTGATGATCAACAGATTGCCATAGCCGCGCAGTCCGTTTCCGGCATACACGACGCGACCACCCGCAGCAGCGCGGACCGGCTCGCCAGCCACACCTCCGATATCGATACCCTTGTTCCTCGTGTTGTCGAAGCTGCTCACCACTGGCCCGCGTACCGGCCACGCCAGAATGAAATGGCCCGGACCCGCGGCAGATACGTCGCCCGAACCAGACGCGACCGGTCCTGTGTCCGCGCCCAGCGGTGCACTCTGCACACTGGTGCCGGCGACCGGCGCGGTCGAAACTCCGGCTTCGCGCGGCGCAGTTACGGCGCCCGGTGGAACCACACGCAGCAACTGATTCACTTCGATCTGGTCCGGATTGGCAAGGTTATTCCACGTGACGATTTCGTGAAAATTTTGTCCGGTCTCAAGCGCGATCCGCGACAGGGTATCTCCCGGCTTCACCCGGTAGTAACCGGGTGGCGGCTTTTGCAGAAAGCCCGACTGCATGGCGGCACCGCCCTGAGCTGATGAGAGATCGATGATTGGCGCCGGATCGAGCCGTGTCGCGCATGCTGCTAACGTCGCGAGCAGGCAAACGCAACTCCCACACCGCACAAAGTGTAGATGGATACCTTGACGTCTTTTGCGCATCACTTTCCATATATCGTTGAAAACTGGATACAAACGCGCGCGGTACGCCGCGTTTGCATATCGAACGGCCCGCGTCACATGCAGCATCGACGAACTCTCATTCCCTGCATGACTCTGGGCGATCAAAGACAAAACGATATTACGCCGCCCTTTTTCCCCTACGGCGCTTCGCACGGTGAACTCCCGACGCCCTTTCTCCGGGCGGTGGCACCATCCACGCGGCATTGACGTGCCAGCAAAATACAGGCGTCGAGCGACCGAAGAGGAGCGCGCTCCAGCAGTCGGCCACCAATCACGCTGCCTGGCACGAGACCGATCGAAGGGCTCGTGTCGCACACGCGGGTGGCGGCAATGTACAAGGAAGGCTCCTCGAAACGTGTGAGCCTAAAAGGATCGCCCCCATTCGAACGCAGGACTGTATGGACGTAACGGACAAACCGGACCTGGACCCACAGTACACATGCGACCTGCCTGAAACTACAGCATGAAGATCACCAAAGATGCCCGACGCAAGGTGGGTTCGCACCTGCGTTTCCCGGTAATTTCCAGTAAGGCACCCCAAGCTGCAACATCGATGGCGCAGCAGCATATGCAGCGTTCCTTAAGGGTAGCTTAACCTCAGGCTGTGGCGACATCGCCACTTCTCAAACAACCATCGAACACCACTCTTCACTACTCGGCACACAGAACTGACGCGCCTTCCTCTAAATATGGCACATCATGCTATAACTCTGCCTGGATGTCATTCCCACGTAACTACGAGGCAAGTCCGACTCTCGGGGAGGCCGAAACGGCAAGTCGAATTGAAGTTCGGGAACTCTGCCAACCATCAGGTCATGAACAAGGGAACCAATAGCGAGGTAAGCGCGTTCAAGCCGGTGATGGTTAGCAGCGCCTCGTTGCGAGAACGGATGAACGATGGAGGATAATCTTTTTCCTGGGTCCGGATTGTCCGTGTTTCGACTGCCGGTACCGCGGCAGGCAAGAGACAACGTCCGCACCAGATCCATCCAGGTTCATTCCCCGCCCCTCCCACGGCTCATGTGCGCGAGTGCGCTACTGTGAGGTAACAGCGTGTCCGGGCAAAGCGAAACACGGCATCGCTCAGGATGATGATGATCGCGGCAAGCATCCGGCAACTGTAGCCAACGTGCCGGCGATTCTCTGAGCGTGACCTGCGCCGAAAACACGGGCCAGCCTGAGGGTAATGGCGAGCAGATCCGCCGATAACGGCACCACGCCGCAACAGCCTGCCTGACAGCGTCAGACGGAAATAAACCACTGAAAACGAGCGGCCCTTTATTTCAACCCGTTTCTGCTGGCCGCTCCTGTTACCTGCCGGCATCGGCGAGCGCCAAGCGGATTTCCTCCCGCTGCAAGATCAAGCGCTGCCGGTTACTCTCCACTTCTGTCAGCTGTTGATATGCCATCGAAGCGGCGACACCCAGCCGCGCAAGTCGGGTGAGCTCGGTCCATAGCGCGCGGACGGTCGCGTCACATCGGTCGATTTCGACCTCGACCGCCTTCAACCGCCTCACGAAATCATCGAATTCCTGATCGCTCATCTGACGCTCGGCGCACCTCCGTGTACGGTACAAAGGCGCACCACCTGTTGCGCTCCGAATGCAGCAGACACGCGTGACCTGTCCGCGCTATACCGGCAGCCCTCCCGTAGCGGATGAACTTCCCGAAGCGGGAGCGGATCGGCCGGTCTCCAGCACGGGAAGGCAACCACTATAGCGCCCGCAATGCTTCATGAAGTTCTCGACGCCCGAAAGTAGCCATTGACGGCGGCGTGCGGCGCGGATTGTCGGTCGCTGGCCGTCCATGAATCCGCTGAGCGTCGGGAACGACATGGCCGGCTTGCCGAAGCGGATTCTGATTCGCTGCACACGGGGATCAATCACATCATGACATAAACCGTGTTGTTGCCCATGGAAATCAACGGTCTTCATCATGATCCAGCACGTGTCGCCGCTGCACGCGATTGAGCGCGACATTTCGCCGCAATTGGTCTCACGGGCGGCCTGATGCTGTGCGCTGGGGTCCACCACTGCACTGTCATTCGCGTCGCTTCCAGCTGACTGCGTTACCATGACCGGATGTATGTGCGCGCCTCCGCTTTCAAACGCCTGTTTCCATGGTTTGCGTTATGTGCCATGTGGCTGCTGGTTTGCCTGCCGCTAGCCAGCCAGGTCCTGGCGTCGCGTATTGCGCGGGAACCCGTCGCCGGACTCTGCTCAGGCTCGGGCGCGTCCCCCGGAAAGGCAGGGCAGACCGCAGGGGCGCTTGTGCACTGCGGCTACTGCGATCTTTTGAGCTCACACCCCGGGCTCTGCGCTGCGACTTCGACGACACAACCTCCGCAGTTGATTATTTCCGTAGTCGTTAGTCAGGCACCCATCCCCCCTTTGCCTGTCCTGCCTTTCCTGGCAGCCCGTCCGCGCGACCCGCCTCATTCCACCTAGCTGAACGACATCATCTGCGAATGGGGCGTACCGCGGCGCAGATGCGTCAAAGCACATGTGCCCGCGCCGCCCTGTTGCGGGCCGCTCGGGCGAGCCTTAGCAGACATCGGCATCCTCGCTTCCCTGGTGCCCCTTGTTGCGTACGGCACGCGGGTGTGCGTGCCTGTCCTGACTCGACTCTCCATGTTCAACAAGACCCACTCTTCGCGCGCAAAGCTTCCCGAGCACTTCCTCACACCGCTCATCATGGCCGCAGCGCTGCTCGGCACGACACTCCTTACCGGGTGCGACCAGAAGCCTCCACCGTCATTCCAGAATCTCGACATCACAGGCAACAGGCAGTTCGCCGATCACTTCGAGCTTCCGGATACGAATGGCCAGATCCGCACCCTTGCCGACTACCGCGGCAAGATTGTCGTGCTGGTTTTCGGTTATACGCATTGCCCGGACGTCTGCCCAACGACACTTGCGCAGCTGTCCCAGGCTCTCCAGCAACTCGGGCCCGACGACGCAAAGCGCGTGCAGGTGCTATTCGTCTCGGTCGATCCTGCGCGCGATACCCCATCCATCCTTGCGCAGTACGCTGCAGCGTTCAACCCATCTTTTCGGGCCTTGCGACCGGCCAACGCGGCACAGCTCCGACAGATGGCGAGCGGCTTTCATCTCATCTACGAAGAGGTACCGGGGTCGACTTCCACCAATTACACAATGAACCATACGGCCGCAAGTCTGGTGTTCGACACTAATGGGAAGCTCCGCCTCTATGCACGCGACGGGCAAGGGGTCACCCCGTGGGTGCACGACCTTCACGAACTGCTGGGTGCCACCTGACATGACGCCCCACAGCGCCTGCTGATAGCAAGAGGCCGCACTTTGGCTGCGCGCATATGACGACTCATGCCCGCCAACACCTGACAGCATGGCTTGGCGCCCTCGCCATGGGGCTCGTCGTGCTCGCGCCGGTCGTCAGCCAGCTCATCACCGCAGCTCGACGAGACAATCCTGCGCGCGGTGTGATCTGCTCTGTCGAGAAGCCAGCAGGGCATTCCGGCCTGGCTCATCACGGCGCCGCCCTTGCCGCATGCGGATACTGCATCCTCCTCACGGACCATCCGCCGGCTCCGGCCGCCAGGATCGCCCTACGCCAACCGCCCGTGCACGAGGTTCACGCGATCGTAGCGGCGCCACCCGGACATCTCCCCCTCAGCTTCTATTCTCCAGCGCGTCCGCGAGGCCCACCGCCCGGGTTCGCGACAAACACCTGAGTGCCGCACGCGCGGCCTGGCCGTCCAGCCCACATCGCAGTTCCGGATTCATATTCCCGGTAACCGCCGATGCCCTGGCGTGCCTGCGAGCGCAAAACCGGCTTCGTGCCTCCGGAGCGCGAGCCGGCTCCGGTTCCGTGCGTGCTTTGCCATCCGGGCCATGTCATTCCGATGTACGGGGTCCGTGACCTGGTACCGCAAACCCTCTGGCGTCGCAATGAATAAATGGCAGCCAGACAACCTATTCCTCGACGTGAAACAGGAGATCCTCTCATGCGCCGCAGTTTCTGCCGTATTGCCTTCGCCTTCCCCGTTTTCGCAGCGCCTTTTCCGGCCTTCGCTGCGCCCCCCTCCGCCGTGACGGTGTCCGGTTGCTGGATCCGCTCGATGCCTGGCGACACGCCTTCTGGTGGCTACTTCAGCCTCATGAACATAAGTGACAACCCCGTTGATCTCGTCGGTGTGAGCACGGCCGCGTTCGGTATGTCCATGCTGCACCAGACGCAGAGCAGTGGCAGCACCTCGAAGATGGTGATGCTGGAGAAGGCCACCGTGCCCGCCAACGGCACGCTTGCGTTCGCGCCGGGCGGCTATCACGTGATGTTCGAAAAGTCTGAGAAGCCGCTTGCGGTCGGCTCAACGATTCCCGTGACATTCAAGTTCAGCGACGGATCGACAGTTCAGGTACCGTGTGCAGTCAAAGACGCGGCGGGCAGGTAGTTCCCGGTTGCATATGAGCGGTTTCGCCACCTGAAGCGAGTCTCAGGCACAGCCGCGCGCCAGGCTTCGGCGCAGGCCGTCCATTTACGCAAATCACTGCGTATGCCGGCCTGAAATATTCAATCGCATGCATTGTTGTTCAGTTGACCGCCTGGCATGCGCCAGTGCCTGCCAGGCGTACCACGTGCGGGTTTTACGGGAATTCGCCCGACGCAGGAGAAAAACATGCGGGTTTGACTCTATGCATTTGCGCTGCTGCGTGCCGTTAGCGCAGTTACGCAATCAGGGGTATCCGGCCGAACCGGCGCCCCAACATACCGTGGATGACCCGATGTTTTCACTCAGCTTTAGACAGAAGCTCTGGCTGCCACTCATTATCAGTCTGGTCGCCCTTTTGCTTGTTACGATCAGTTCTGCCTGGCTTTCCTATCGAACGCGGATGGAGGAGCGGCGCAATGACCTGATGAACGTCGCGCACGTCGGGCTGAGCATCGTGGAGCAATATGCCGGGCTTGCGCGGAGCGGCGCCCTCACCGAGGCCGAGGCACGCAAGGAGGCGCTTCAGCGGTTGCGCGGCGTGCGCTACGGTAGTGACGGCTACTTCCTGGTAATCGACTCGACGCCCCGTATGCTCATGCATCCGATCAAGCCTGGAATGGACGGCAAGGACCTGTCAGATGTCATCGACGCTGACGGACGCCACCACTACCAGACGTTCGCGGTCGTCGCCAGATCGCCAGATGGCGGCTTCGTTGACTATGTCTTTCCGCACCCAGACGCGCAGGCCGCCAACGCCGTCGACAAGCTCGGCTACGTGATCCGCTACGCGCCCTGGGACTGGATCATCTCGACGGGCGCATACGTTGACGATATCGAAGGAGCCTTCACCAGGTCTCTCTATCTGTCCGCCGGCCTGTTCGCTGTGCTCGCCGCGCTCCTTTCTCTGATCGTCACGTACACCAACCGCAGCATCGAACATGCGATCGGTGGCGATCCCCGGGTCGCCACGCACATGGCGGACGCCATCGCGTCCGGGGATCTCGCAACCCCTTTCACAACCGGCCAGGCGGATCAAGGAAGCCTGATGTTCGCAATTGGAAAGATGCGCAACGCGCTTGCGGGTACTGTCGGCCAGATCCGGACCGGCGCAGGCAACGTCGCCGCCGCCGCCGGTGAAATCGCCAATGGCAACATGGATCTCTCTGCCCGCACGGAAAGCCAGGCGGCGGCACTACAGCAGGCGGCTTCGAGCATGCAGGAGCTAACAGGAACGGTCCGCAACACGGCACAGAATGCCCAGGCAGCAAGCGATCTCGCTGACGCCGCCGCGCAGATCACCGAACGGGGGGGCGACATGGTCATGCGCGCCATCACGACCATGCGCGAGATCCGCGACGAATCCCGGAAGATGGTCGACATCATCGGGATCATCGAAGGTATCGCATTCCAGACCAACATCCTCGCGCTCAATGCTGCCGTGGAAGCTGCGCGTGCCGGCGAAGAGGGGCGCGGCTTTGCGGTCGTGGCCACCGAGGTGCGTATGCTCGCGCAACGCAGCTCGAGCGCGGCGAAAGACATTCGGGACCTCATCGGCCGGTCTGTCGAGCGCGTCGGCGATGGTGCAGAGCTCGTTGAAGCGACGGGCGGCACAATCAGCGAAGCCCGCGAGGCGATCAACCGTGTAACCGGGATCGTTCAGGAGATTGCTGCAGCAGCAGCCGACCAGAGCAAGGGCCTGGAGCAGCTCAATGCGGCTGTCGCGCAGATGGACGACAAGACACAGCAAAACGCCGCCCTCGTCGAGGAATCGGCGGCCGCCGCCCAGACGCTCGACGAGCAGTCCCGGCTTCTTCAGGACGCTGTCTCCGTATTCAGAACATCGGTAGACACGCCCTCCTAACAGGGCCTTGCGCCGGACGGTTGAAGGCGAACGCGCGAAAAAAGCCGTGGGAGCGCCCGCCGCTTCATGCGAAACCTCAATCCCGTTGCGCCATGCAGGCTGGCCTCCTGGAACATCCAGCCCGTTTCCCGTCCGTTTGTCCGAAAGCAGGACGGCCTAGCCACCTCGCGAAGAAGATTGCCGGATAGTCTCGCATCGGTGTATCAGGTTCCTGCTGCCAGAGGAGGCACGGAGGCGGCGATCTGGTGCCGGGCAGCGCTCCAGTGCGGGGATGTGTGATCCCGATAACCCGCCGCAGTTTCCAGCGGATACGCGCTCCTGAGAATATTATCTTACGTTTTGTAAGGAAATCTCCCGACTCAATTACCGACTGCATCATGTACGATTGAAAGGCGGCCAAGGAGACCCGAGGCCCGCGTGTGATTCGGTGACCGCAGGTTACCTGCGGTCCCTTTTTTTGCTCACGCCGTTGAAATCACCCTACATTCCTTGTTCGGCGGACATCCTGACATCGCGATTTTGCTGCGTTGTACTGATGAAATGCGGTCTGCCTACAACACGCACGAAGGTAAGAACCTCGATCGAGTTTTCAAAGTCTCACTGCCGGCAATTACCGGAAAACCGAAAGGCCTCTCCCAGCATTCGCCGCGCGAGCCACGTACCGATCCCTGGCACGTTCATCAGATTCACCGCGCGATCACGCAAAAATAGCCCGACCTCGCTGCGTGGAGTGAACGACCCGGCGAACCGGATAGCGGCATCTTGCTGACGCAGCATGAAGGGCCGCAGACGATATTCGTAAGCCGGAAAAGCGCGTATGAAATCACCATCGGCCGCGTGCAGCTCTTCCGCCAGTACGTAGGCACCCAGCATCGCAAATGCGGCGCCCGCACCTGCGAGCAGTGAGGGACTATACGCGGCATCGCCGATCAGTGCGGTACGGACCTGTGTCCAGCCCGGCATGCGAATCTGGCTGACCGTATCGAAGTAGACGTCAGGCGCTGTTTCAAGCCGCTCCAGGATTTCGGGAACTTCCCAGCCATCGCTTCCAAATTTTGAGAGGAGATAGGTTTTTTGCGATGCGGCGTCGTGAGTGACGATCTGGGGTTCGCCAGCCTCGGCAAAGACAAGCAAAAACGCGCTGCGACCTTCGCGCATCGCATATCGACTGATTTGCCGCCCGGGTCTCGCGAAGCTCACATACGTTGATTCATCGCGGTGCGGATAAACGTCGGCAATGAACGACGCCGCGACGTAGCCGAGAGATCTTTGAAACGATGGCTCTTCTCCAAAGACCAGCTCGCGCACGCGCGAGTGCAGTCCATCCGCACCGATCAACAGATCGAAACTTCGACGCGCTCCAGTCGAAAATTCGACCTCAACGCCGCTCGTCTCCTGTTCCACTGTACGGATGGATGTTCCGAACAGCACTTCGACCCGATCGCTGATCGTTTCGTAGATGGCTAACGCAAGATCACCACGTGGAATACTGAAAAACCGTCCATTCAGTGCCGCGCGCAGTACGGCTCCCCCCAAACCCGATAATTCGTGACCTCGCTCGTCGACAAACTTCAGCCGGTCGAAAAGATAGGAGCGCGCCAGTGCTGCATTTAGCAAGCCGTAACGTTCAATAATATCGTAGCCCGTTCCCCACACATCAATCATGTAGCCGTCGTCGCGGAATACGGCCGCGCGTTCGACGATCGTGGGTTCAAAGCCGTATCGCACAAGCAGGTGTGCCAGCGAGGGGCCGGCGATGCCTGCGCCGGAGATCAGAATGCGGCGGTTCACTGGTGCCACGCGTCTACCTCCTTCTATTCGTCGTGCGGCTCGTGCGAGATACCCGTTTCAACGAAATGAAGCCCGCACTCCTACCATAGTCCGTTGAACCGATAGATGCGGGAGTTGAGAGCGATACTTCACTTATGTTGTACAGCGCATCCCCACACCCGCGGGCATTTCCCAAGATCAGGATGGGTGTTTTGGGAAGTTCGGGCGCCGCACCGAAACCGCGGTCAGCGCACGCCTGGTCGCTCCCTGATCTCTTGAGCCAGAGAGCAAAGCCTCCTGCCGACTGGCACTGAAAGCCTATAAGCCTCAAATTCCCCGCAGGGACGTCGAGGGCAGCGTTGCGATCGCGACCAGCCTGCACCGGCCATCTGCCGATCACGTCGCGGAGCTATTGAGCAGCAAGATCGAGGCCTGCCCGCCTTACGATTCTCAGCCAAACCGGGGCCGCCCCGCGCTAGTCGCCGACAAGTGAAGACGATCGGGCCCAACTCGTCACCGTCGCGAATTGCGGACATGGAATCGCCACTTTATCCATCCCGTGCTGGCTGCGAACAGCAATCACTTGCAATATGCAATCTGCAGCTACAGCACTTTCTGCGGAGCGGGAATTTTGGGTCGACATTGTTTCCAGTGCGCCCAGCCGCTGACAATGGAAACAAAGAGCCTCCTGGCGCGTATCACGCCGGTGTGCTGCTCTTCACTTTGGGCATTTTCACTGCAGGTCTAGCGGGTCAACGGCACACACGAACTATTGAATGCGCCGTATCAACGGCCAGGAAGATTAAAGAAAGCGCTGCGATGGCCGTCAAATGGGATATTGAAGTGGAGAAAGCAGAAGTGGATGTAGTCACGCGCAAAGCAGCCGTCGTCTGGCTCACCGGCATGTCGGGTGCTGGAAAATCGACCATTGCGCACGCCCTGGTCGAGCGAATGCAAACGGATGGAATTCCCTCAACCATGCTGGATGGGGATGTGCTGCGCACAGGATTGAACGCGGACCTTGGTTTCAGCGAGGCAGAGCGCAGCGAAAATCTGCGGCGCGTCGCCCACGTCGCGGCGCTGTTCTGCGACGAAGGCTACGTCGTAGTGACCGCTACCATCTCACCGAACCCCGAGCATCGCGAGAACGCAAGAAAAATCATCGGAGATGAAGCTTTCATCGAGGTCTTTGTGGATACGCCCCTCGAAGTCTGCGAAAGCCGCGATCCGAAGGGGCTCTACAGGCGTGCTCGTCGCGGAGAGATCAAGCAATTCACGGGGCTCGGCGCACCCTACCACCGGCCGCTGAACCCGCATATTGTGCTGCGCACCGATGGTGCCAGCGTGGAACGGAATGTCCGGGAAGTCATCGACTATCTGAATTTACACTGTTAAATGTGCTGCCAGGAGTCAGTGGTGCCAGAGCATGTTCTGGATCGCTTCGCCGCTCGTTTGTATGTTTTGAATTGCGCACGCGACAACGTTTGTGTTCGCTGCGTCTCGCCTCACCGCACCTGTGAGCAGGCCGGGTCACCCAACGCATGACAGCGTGCGCAGCAACCACCGCCAACCACAGCCGGTAGCTGCCCCGAAGCATCGTACGCGCACTGCGCCGGTCGCGACCAGTGACGCCCCCTTTTGATTTCCGTGAAACCACGGTGATTGGGCGGACCGATGGTGAGTTCCCTCCGCGATCCTTCGCCTCGTCGCATTGGGGGGGTGAAGGCAATCGTCACCGGGCCGCGAACAAGCAATGCGCGCAAAGGTATTTCCCGTCGGCGAGCTGCGCCTGACGACGGTGCCGGGCGTCGAGAGACCTGCTCGCACGAGTTCAGCAATTCGTACATTCGTATTCCTTATTTTTTACTTCCGGCTTGGGCCGAAATTCCCTGACCGTCGCGTGATTTTCCGAAAGCTCGTGGATCCAGCTCGATCCCCGATCTCCCAAACGCCATTCCCGCACGTCTTACGGTCACGTCCTGTTCGCCATGGCAGCAATCAAGGCGAATCGCAACGTCGACTCCACAGGACGATTGCAGGTGCCGCGACCCCATCATTTGGTCTCGCTGATGTTAAATATGGCGAGCATGGCGTCGCGATCGTGTCCCGGCGCATTACAGCAGGCGATATGGCGCCCCGGTTTGAGTACAAGGCATGTCGTGACGCTCTCCCGAGGGTCAAGGTCTTCGACGCCCTGCAATCACTGACAAACGCCTGGATGTTTCCGCGGAGCCCGATCAACTTGGGCTCCCTCGTCGATCATACGTTTGCCGGGAACGGCATATTTTCGCCTTGCCGTGCTACCTTGAAGAGGCGACTGTTTGCCCGTTTCGGCCTATGGTTCACCGTGTCGCCTGAAGGAACGCCCACCGGTACTGCTTGCCAGATGATGCAGCGCCACTCGGTTAGAGTTGGCGACTGGACGCCAGGTGCGAGATCGCCCCGCGGAGGCGAACGCCCCTCTAACTGATGCCAACGACAGTCAACCAGCCAAATAGACAACCATCACGCTGACCTTTGCTACCGATGCCTGCGTCGTTGACGCCTCCATGAGTAGCAACCGCGATCTTATGCGTATGCTCTGAAAGCAGCTCGGCGCGTGTACGGCGGCGATTCGCCCTACGACGCCATGCGGCCGGTAAGATCGAGGCAGCCGCAGCGAAAATCGCTGCGTTCCCTTGACCGGAGCATTCCGGATGGACTTTAACGTCAGCCTCTTCGAAGTGCTGTTGCTCGTTTCGGCTTTGGTGGCGATGCTTGTGCGGCGGTTGCACATGCCGTACAGCGTTGGACTGGCTGTTGCGGGAATTGCCCTTTCTTTCCTGGCATCGTCCAGATTTCCGGCCCTCCCTCTCAACGAGGACTTCATCTACAACGTACTGCTGCCGCCTCTCATTTTCGAAGCGGCGTTTCACATGCCGTGGGGTGAAATTCGGAAAGACTTCGCCGTGGTGCAGACGTTAGCTATCGTCGGAGTTCTCGTGTCGGCCGGCGTGACGGCAATGGCTATGCATTACCTCTTGCACTGGGAATGGATTTCCGGTCTGCTTTTCGGTATGTTGATCGCCGCCACGGATCCAGTCTCTGTCCTTGCAACATTCAGGGAAGCCGGCGTGGCGGGCCGATTCCGACATTTGATGGAGGCGGAAAGTCTCTTCAATGACGGGACGGCAGCAGCGGGCTTTCGGGTTGTTCTGGCATTTGTCGGAGGCACGCACGTTCATCCGCTCGACGCGCTGAGGATCTCCGGTGTCGTGCTTTTCGGCTCGGTCTTTTGTGGCTGGCTAGTCGGCAACGTCGTGCTCTCGCTGCTACGTCGCACCGACGATCACCTGGTCGAGATTGCATTCGCGATGATCGCGGCCTATGGTTCGTTTCTCCTTGCCGAGAACCTTCACCTGTCAGGTGTGCTCGCGACACTGGTTGCGGGGCTCGTGATGGGGACGCGCAACGCGGTCAACCCGATGACGAAGAGGGGCCGGGAGGCCGTCGAGAACGTGCTGGAATATGCGGTATTTGCGGCGAACTCGTTCATCTTCCTCTTTATCGGCATTCAGCAGGCTCAGCGGGAATACGAAATGGTATGGGCATCGATCGGCATCGCGGTGGTAGTCGTGATGCTGGCCCGCGCCGTAGCTGTATACCCGTGTTGCGTGCTTTTTTCACGGTCGTCCCTGCGGATCGACGTGCGGCACCAACATATCCTGTTCTGGGGCGGAATGCGCGGCGCTCTGGCTTTGGCCCTCGCGATGGGATTACCGCCCGAAGTGCCGCGACGTGAGGAAATCGTCACGGTATCCTTTGCTGTGGTCGCCTTTTCCATTTTTGTTCAGGGTACGACGATGACAACATTGCTGCGCAGACTGCGAATCGTATAACGCTTCAGGAGCGAGTTGCAGATGTCAGTGAAGCATCGTGACGGGCGTTGAAGTCAGGCGCCATAATCTGGCGAGGATGGTCCATCTGTGGAAAAAGCCGAGGTGGCTTGCGTCAAGGAGCACAATATCGGCATGATCCTTTGCTGCGTACTGTGCGATTATCCGCTCTGCCGGCCCGAACGCGCGTTTCCATGTGTACGGGACACCAGCATCATCGAGAATTGCTCGTGTCTGCATGAGCGCATCGAGTGCGGCCCGCTTCGCTTGTCTGTGCAGCGTGGCCGGTGAATGAAACGCCACGGCACGACTTAGCGCCACGTCATTGAGCACTTCGATGATCTCAACCTCAGATACGCATCGCTCGGCAAACAGGAACGCTCCGTGACGCGCCGCTTCGGTCGCCCCTTTTGCTCCGATCACAGGAATAAGCAGTTTCAGCACTGCCAACCTCCAGCCCACACCTTTTGTCATCTCATCAGTTTGATTGAAGCACAGACAACGCCAGGATGAACGTAAAAGTGCAGGGAAGCCGCGTAAATATCTCATCAACGTCGAAATGCCCCAGAGCCGGGAGCGAAGCCTTTGCCGCTTCTCGCAACTTCGTGGGAAATCGTAGGCCATGGCGACCATCCTCACCTGCCGCCGTCACGGAAATATCCAAAGTCGGTCTTACGATGCGCGTGGGTCGCCTGACGTGTCACTCAAGTTTCAGCCGGCCGCCACCCATTGAGATCCACAGATCGTTTGCTTATTCCGCATGCGCCGGTCCCATGACCGCAGCGGCTGGTGACGACTTAGAATTCCTAGCCCTTGAAATTGGACGATGCATCTGGCACCAGATAGCCTGTCCGAAGGCCGCTTACGGGATGTCAGTGGAAAGGCGCACTGGTGGCTAGCGCGCCCTTCCAGAGCACAGCAATCACGGCCCGTGGCATTTTCACTTCGCTCGCCTGGGTCGCGTGCAGAAGGAATTGTCACGAGGGTTGCTGCACCCATGACCATGAATGGCAGAAATAAGGGGCATAATGATGCGCCGCAAAATGGTACCGGAAAGCATTTTTGGGTTAGTCTCCTACGGCATCCATGCGGAACACCTGATCCTGCATACAAAGACCGCGGGTCGATCTGTGGAGACCACCACACATGCACCAGCCACGCTTGCCCAAGCTCGACCTGCGTCGCTTGATCGTGGGACTCACCCTCCTCACTGCGTTCGGCACGTTAGCCAATAGTCTGCTTGCCGCCAGGCACGTGCAACGGGACGTCCTCATAAGAAACGCGCTCGATTCGAATCGCGCATACGCGGCGAAAGTTGCGTCGGGCATCGATGGCTTCCTTCGCGACGCGCAGCGCCGCCTAGCTTATAGCTCCGGGCTGCTGGCCGATAATTTCGGCGACGCGGTGCTTCGCCATGCCGAGGCAGAGAGGTTACAGGCACAGGACATGGCGTTCAACTCTGTAGCGATTGTCGATGAATACGGACGCGTCATGGACGCAGTTCCCGAGACACTCGAATTAGGCGGTTCACTAGTCACTTCGCCGGGTGCGAAGCAAGCTCTCGCTGTACGTCAACCGCTTGTCAGTCAGGCCATCCATTCGACCATCGGAAACCTCATTGTGCTTGTCTCGTTTCCGATCATATCGCAGCGCAAAAAATATCTTGGATTTGTGGGCGGTTCCATCTACCTCCACGAGGCGGGGGTTCTTCACACGCTAATAGCACGTCACTTTTACCGGAACGAAGCGCGCGTATATATTTTCGACGCGAACCGGCGTCTGCTGTACGCTCCCGATCGGACGAGGCTTGGAACCAAGTTGGGAAGGAACGAGGTCGTTGATGATGTACTCACCGGAGAAAGCGGCGCCATGATTATTTCGAACTCCGAAGGAATCGAAATGGTTTCGGGATTCGCATCGATTCCGGCTTCGAACTGGGGGGTTGTCGTCGAATTGCCACTTGACGCCGCCATTGCGCCACTCGATGAGCTGGTTTTCAAGACACTTCTGAGTTCAGCTCCGATTGGCTTCCTTGGGCTGGTCGCAATCTGGTGGTTTTCCTCAAGAATCACCCGTCCGCTTAAGGCGCTTGCAGAAAACTCGAATGCTGCTCCCTCCGCCGCGCTACTGGAGCGCGTCAGGGATATTGATGCCTGGTACTTTGAGGCGGAAAATATCAAACATGCGCTACTCGCCGGCATTGCCCATACGCAGGACACGTTGAATCGGCTGAGCATTGCCGCACAGACTGATCCACTTACGGATCTATTCAATCGGCGTGCGCTTGACGACGTGCTCCGCTTGCTGGAAGCAAAAGCCCAGTCATTCTCGGTGCTGGCAATTGATATCGACCACTTCAAAAGTATCAACGACGCGCACGGGCACGACGTCGGCGACGTTGCACTGATCAGGCTGGGCGGCCTGATTCGCGAGAGCTTACGGCACGACGACATCGCCTGCCGCGTCGGGGGTGAAGAATTCCTGGTCATTTTGCCCGGTACGTCGATCAAGGCGGCGAGGGCTATCGCGGAACGCCTTCGTCAATGTGTCGAGCAGGCCTCCACTGCACCATTCGGAAAGCTGACGATATCTGTGGGAGTAACGATCTGGCCGCTTGACAGTGCTACTCCTTCCGATGCATTGAAGGAAGCAGACAGACTGATGTATCTCGCAAAGCAGCGAGGTCGCAACCGGATCGAATCGACGTCCCACGTCGATCACCGCGCGGACCTTGACACCTCCGGGTAAGCATCCGCGAAAAGGCTGTCTATTGACGCGTTGCTTGTGTCCGTCATTTTACTCGCCCGCGAAGAAGCCCGATCAGTTGCAGCGATTCACATGGGCAGTAGCAGCTTCAAACTGGCGACGATCAAGACAATGCCAAGCAAGACACGAATCTGGCGAGTCGATAGCCAACGGCTGCCGAGCTGTGCTCCCAGCCAGCTTCCTATGACCACCATTAACGCCAGCCGACCAATTCCCTGTGGAAGGCGATTTGTGGCACTCCAGTTGCCGGCCAGCGCCGCTATCGAATTGCAGAGAATGAACAGCGCGGAGACGGACGCAGCCGCTCGCATGGTTGACCAGCGGCAAAAGATCAGGAGCGGTGTTATCAGGACGCCGCCACCAACTCCGGTCAGCCCCGAAGCGAAGCCGATAATCGCCCCGCAAGCCAGCGCTACGGGTCTGCGTGGTGGTCGCACACCCTGGTCGTCCATTGGCTTTCGCACCAGTGACAGCGTTCCGGCGCTAAGCAGCAGTGCGCCGAGCAGATATTCAAACCACGCTTTTTCGAGCGTTATATAGCCACCTAACAACGCCATGGGGATGGCCGGCAAGGCAAACGGCCAGAATGACTGCCAGTTGAAATGCCGGTCTCGGATGAAGCGCCAGCTTACGACCAGGGATACCAGAATATTCAGGACGAGCGCAGTTGGCCGGATGCTGTCGGGCTCGTATCCCACCAGCGCCATTATGGCGATGTATCCGGAAGCGCCAGCCTGCCCAGTGCTCGCGTAAAGCAGCGCAACCGCCAGAAAGGCCATGCAGGTCAGGAGTGGTTGCATATCGACCATCGCATCCTCACGGGGAGGTTGATGCGACAGTATCGCACGCACGAAACAGGCCAAAGGTCTGCTCCATACTTGGGAGCGGCCTTCATCAATATGCAAGGTCGTTGGACTCTACTGGTTTGTCTTGGTGCGTTCGCCATCGGCCGGGGTTGGGCCACATGCCAGGCATAGCACATGAATACGCTGAACCTCAGGCGACCGATAGTCCAGAAGTCACACGCTCTACAAATTCAACCGCTTGCGCAGGTCACTCAGGTCTGAATCTTCCTCCGGAAAGGGGTTGCTGGCTCACCCGCCGGGCAAACACGCGCGACGCCTCGACGCGCCAGACGACCAGCGTGGCTGGTGCATCGCCAACGCACATTGCAAAGCTTGCGTTTATCCTGCGTCTGTATCGCGCCCCTTAGCCCTCGAAACCGAAATCTGCGGCTTCCGTGCGTATCCACCTGGCGCGCTGGAGATTAACTCAAAGGATTCATGATGGCACAACTAATACACCATCCCGCGTACCTCTTCTTCGCGCTGATTGTCCTGCTACCTGTTGCGGCAGCGCTCGGTGCAATCACCCTGCAACGCATTGCGCCGCTTTCGGACGACGCGCGCGACAACTATAACGTTGTGCAGGGAGCGACGCTCACGCTGCTTGCACTCCTGATTGGATTCACCCTCTCGATGGCGGTGGGCCGTTACGATCAGCGGAAAAATTATGAGGAAGAGGAAGCGAACGCAATTGGCACCCAGTACCTGCGGGTCGAACTGCTCGGCGAACCCCGGGCGGCGAAGGTCAAAGCGCTGCTGCGGGACTACGTACAACTGCGTATTGAGTACTACAAGACGCGCGAAGCCCACGAACTGGAAATCATTAACGGGAAGACCGCCGCGCTTCAGGCCCAGTTATGGGCCCACGTGCGGGAAGCGGCGATCGCGCAACCCACCCCGATTACCGCACTCACTGTTGCCGGAATGAACGACGTCATCAACACCCAGGGCTACACGCAGGCTGCTTGGCTCAATCGCATTCCTGTTTCCGCGTGGACGCTAATGATCGCGATCGCTTTCTTCAGCAACCTCATGCAAGGATACGGCGTGCGCGGCCAGTCCGGGCGGCGCGTCCTGCTGTTCGTGCTGCCAGTCACGGTCTCGCTCTCGCTTTCACTCATCGCAGACATCGACAGTCCTCGCGGAGGGCTCATCCGCGTAGTTCCCCAGAATCTCATCAGCCTGCAACAATCGCTTCCTGCGAGCTGAGGCACAGGACGGCGACGAACTATCTGGCGTACCAGCGGCGCAGCTTCGACTGCTTGTCTTGGCTCCTGATATCAGGCACACAATCGCCCAAGAGACCTTAGCTGGTTCCGTATGACAGCGTCGGGGCACCATGCTGCGACTGGCTATCCTTCAGTCTGGCGTGTCTGGCACCACGCGAACGTTGGTTCGCGGCTCAATCCAGGCAGCGGCGGTACGCGCCGGCTTGTTGTAGCGGCAGGCGTGGTGCTTGCGTGGATTGAATTCCTGTCATTGACGACGTTGGCACGAATCCATGTCGGAGCGGCGATGCCGTCCAGACGACGTTGCCTCGTGCGCGCCATTCATCATACGCAGCATGCCGGAGCCGCCTGACCTGCAGAACACGACGGCGAGTACTACAAAAACGCAAGCGAAAACGATATTCAGTACCGCCGTGTAATTGAGGTGAATCGTTGTAGCGGAAACAACCGCGCGACCTTGTGCAGGAATTCAGCCGCATAAGCGGGAAAGCCGTTCGACGCCGAGCGCGGCGACGACCTTGGACGGGTAGAGAACGGCCACCCTGCACAGGCTCATCTTCCCACCGTGGTAGTTTCGGTAAATGTTTTGGATGGCCGGAAATAAGTATATCTAAAAAAATGAAGGACACGACACCCCAGAACCCGATGCCGCCATGCCACAGCACGGCAGCGAGCGGCGTTGCCGAACGAGCAGGTGAACGACGCAACGACGATGAGCGGTCCGATCAGTGCGCCCCACACCATCGCGAGTACAGGATAGCTCGACCAGGAAGAGAGGCCGCCGCCAAGTAGGTCGATGGCACCCAGGCGGAGAGCGCGCCGGTCACAAGCAGACCCACGCCGATATCGCACCATAGCGTGGCCCAGTTCATCATGTAATGGTGACTGACGGCGACCCAGCCGTCTCTGGAGAAGCCTTCTTACCCGGCGACCCGTGCAGCACATAAAGTCGCCGACCGGCAGGACCGGATATTGACGGGGTAGAGACCTGAAGATCGCGGACAAACTGCCACGGTGTGTGCCAGCGTGAGGACGATCGCGGTGATGTTCGCGCTCGCCGTTCCGGGGAATAGTCCCAACTCGTCTGCGAGGCCCTGAGCTGGCGTACAGTGGGGTGGACCTTAACTCGTGGCTACACAGGGTGTGACTCTGTGCGCGTGTGTCCCTGACTGGAAGGCATCGTCGACAGCCAGCGGCTTCGAAACCGACGTTGTTACGATTTACGCTAATTTTCTTTAGGATTCCTAAGTTTAACTATCGCGGGCGCTCTACAGAAACCCAGTTGACGACATACCAGACACGGACATTGTCTCGACCACGGTTCGGCCGTTGAGTTGCCAGAGCGGCTCGACGCGGTGTTCGAACGCGCGGTCCGTTCGCTGTTTGAAAGATAAGGCATGACTTCTCCCGAGGCATCGACCGGAACCGAACTCGATCCCGCCAGTCCCGTCGTCAATGGCTCGCGCCCATCGCACAGGCAAGCGGCCGAACGTCGTGTGCGCCCCTCCGGGCGCGAGTCCGCGCGGCACACTCGCCAGGGCTGCGGAAGCTCCGGTTGCGTGTCAGAGACCAAGCTTTCGTTCGCTCATCCACTTCACGATCGCCGGATCGCGATGGGAGAAGAAGCTGCTCCTGCCGGTCTCCAGCGTGGCGATTGCCTGGACGTCTTCTTCCGAAAGCTCGAAATCGATGACAGCCGTATTTTCCAGCATCCGCTCCCTGCGCACGGACTTTGCGAGTGCGACGATGCCGCGCTGGACTAGCCATCGCAGGACGACCTGCCCTATGGTCTTGCCGTAACGCTGCGCTATTGCCACCAGCTACCCGTTCCCGAACAGGTTATTGCGACCCTCTGCGAAGGGAGCCCAGGCCTCCGGCTGAACGCCGAGTTCGCGCATGAAATCGACGCTTTCAGCCTGCTGGTGGAAAGGGTTGACCTCAATCTGGTTGACGGCCGGCTTCACGTCGTTGAAGGCTGCAATATCCATTAGACGATCGGGCTGGAAATTGCTCAGGCCAATCGCACGCAGCTTGCCGGCACGATGTGCCTCCTCCATCGCCCGCCAGAATCAACTCAAGCGAACATTGCTGGCAACCGGGACACCGGGCAGGCTCGGTTCTACACGCAAATACGTCGCCAAATATCGTCATGAAGATAAGCCTTCTTATCCGAAGCACGCATGTGGGGGCTACGTCCTAATGTCGTGTTCTGGCTATTTACAGATGTCGTGTTTTTGAGCGCTGGCAAGCTGGCAGACTGCTGCAACCGCTACGGGGCCTGCCATGAAGCCGGACACGACGCTGGTGAGTTTGAGCATGCGCGAACTGGACAGACTGAAGGTCATACAGGCCATCGTTGAGACGGGCCTCAAGCCCGGCCGTGCCGCCGAACGGCTGGGTCTGACAGCACGTCAGATCGAACGGCTGGTGATCCGGTACCGGGAGCACGGGCCGTCTGGCGTGGCCTCGGGCCGGCGCGGTCAGCCAGGTAACCGCAAGCTCGACGAAGGCCTGGCGTTGCGCGCCCTGATGATCATCCGCGAGCGCTACGCCGATTTCGGGCCGACGCTGGCCCGCGAGAAGCTGGACGAATGCCACGGCATCCGGCTGTGCAAGGAAACGGTGCGCCAACTGATGACCCAGGCCGGCCTGTGGGTGCCGCGCAAACAGCGTCCACCGAAGGTCTACCAGCCGCGCGCACGGCGTGCATGTTTCGGCGAGCTGGTGCAGATCGACGGCAGCGACCACCGCTGGTTCGAGGACCGGGCGCCGGCCTGCACCCTGCTGGTGTACGTGGACGACGCGACGAGCCGGCTGATGCACCTGCATTTCACGCAGACCGAATCGACGTTCAGCTATTTCGAGGCCACGCGCTCGTATCTGGAGCGCCACGGCAAACCGGTGGCGTTCTACAGCGACAAGGCGAGCGTCTTTTACGTGAAGCGCCGCGCCGAGACTGCAGGCAAAGGTGTCACCCAGTTCGGCCGGGCGATGTATGAGCTCAATATCGACACGTTCTGCGCGAACTCAAGCCCCGCCAAGGGCCGCGTGGAGCGCGCCAACCTGACGCTGCAGGATCGCCGCGTGAAGGAACTGCGCCTGCGCGGCATCAGCACGCTGGACGAAGCGAACGACTGGGCCCCGGCCTTCATGGCGGCCTACAACGCCCGCTTCGCGAAGCCGCCCAGAAGCCGGTTCGATGCACACCGGCCGCTGCGTGCGGACGAGGATCTCGACGCAATCCTGACCTGGCGGGTACAGCGCAAGGTATCGGATTCACTCACGCTGCTGAACGACCGCGTGATCTGGCTGCTAAAGGACACACCGGCAACCCGCCGGCTGATCGGCCGCTACATCGAGGTATGGGAGTATCCGGACGGTCGCATCGAGCTGCGGGCCGGTGGTGCAGCACTGCCCTGTATCCCCTATGACAAGCTCTCGGAAATCGACCAGGGCGCCGTGATCGAGCACAAGCGGCTCGGCCATGCGCTGCGCGTCGCCCAGGCGCTGCAGGCGCAACGCGATAACCGTCGCGTATCAGGCTCGCCATCCCGCACCAATCGCGGCGCCGCGGTACGCAAACCGAAACCATTGCCTGGCGCACGGAAGCAGCGCGAAGTGACGCTCGAGGACTTGAATGCGGCGGTAATGGGGACTCACCGCAACCCGGGAGGCTCGGTGCTAAAAACCCCCTCCAGATAGATATAAAGGACTGCAAAACAACCACACCCAGAACCAACCTCAACCCCGACATCTGTATTTAGCCGGGACCCCGACATCTGAAAATGGCTTTGACAACGCACCGACACGGCACGAAGAAGGCAACGGCGCCATGGCGCGGGTTTCAAGTCAGGTACATGTTTGAGATGGGCACACATGCCTCCCGGCAAACTTAACGAAGTATCACGCGCGAGCGGACAGCCTCCCCGTTCCCGGCCGCCGCACAACGAACCCTTCTTCGAGTACCTTTGGCAGTTCCGTTGTGGAGTATCCCTATTACGCTCCCAGGCAACTCTCGTAACAATGTCCTGAAAATTGAACCGTACTACGAAATACAGGGCGAAACTGAAATGCACATCGTTGAAGCAACCCCACTAGCGTTACTGGACAGGTCGATCGATCCTTAAAAAAGAACACCGCTGAGGCGATGGTTTCCAACGTGAAGGCGATAGATCTGTATGTCGTGAAACCGCTTTACACCGTACTGTATCGAAGTTGATTGACTTAATTTCGGTAGTTCGATATCTTTGAACGAAATCGTTTTCGAGCCAATCCGGCCATCACTTTGCCGGGTGGCCGCCCACGCAATCCGCGTCGACTCCCGATCCTGCCCGCAATGATGGCGATGCTGACGTCAACGGAGAATTCATGTCCATCGATTTCCAGATCATCGACCAGACCATCGCCCACATTGTCGTCAATCGTCCCGATCGGCACAATGCGCTCGATGTCGAGCACGACCGCGCGCTCGCCAGTGCGTTCCAGCGCTTCAACGAAGACTCGCAGCTAAAGGTCGCCATTCTTTCCGGGAGCGGAGGACGCGCCTTTTGCACAGGTGCCGACATCGGCGACTACTTGCCATACCGGCGTGAGATCGCTGCATGTGATGCGCAGACAACGACTGTCAGCTTTGGCGGACTCACTGGGGCACATGATGTCGCCAAGCCGACGATTGCCGCCATCGATGGATTCTGCGTCGCCGGTGGACTGGAATTGGCTCTCGCCTGCGACATTCGCATCGCCACGTTCGACTCACGTTTCGCCTTGCCCGAAACCCGGCTCGGCATCCTCCCCGGGGGCGGGGGCACGCAGCGGCTCGCGAAGATCGCAGGCCTCGGGGTCGCCATGAGGATGATCCTCACAGGCGAAACGTTCGACGCGAACTATGCGCTCGACCATGGGCTCGTCACCGAGTTGGTATCGAAGGAGGAACTGGAGCGAAGCGCGCTCGCGATAGCCCGACGGATTGTCGCGAACGGTCCGCTCGCCGTTCTTGCCGCGCGCCGCGCCATCCTCGCGAGCAGTGAACTCGCGCTGGCAGACGGCCTCCTCCTCGAATCAACACTGCAGCGGGAACTCCTGTTGACACACGATTCCCACGAAGGCGTCGCCGCCTTTCTGGGGCGGCGGCCGCCCGTCTATACCGGAAGTTGATATCGGCGGCCAGGCGGCAATCAGGGGCTTTGGGGAAAGCGCCTCGCGCCAGCGAACGGCTTGAACCATTTCACGGCACTGTCGGTATAGATCTCCGTTTGCGGAGCCGGCAGATCCTCCACGCTGTCGAGCGTGCCCGCCTTCACGATCACCTGCCCCGGCATCACCGCAACCTTCGTGATGATGGGAGACCCGCATTGCCCGCAAAAATGGCGATACGACGGCTGCCCACTGTCGCCCCTGTCTTCGAAGACCATCGTCTCACCGCGTTGCTCATAGTCGGCTTCGCTCACAAACAGGTTGAAAGAGAAGAGACTCCCGCTTTGCTTTTGGCAATGCCTGCAATGGCAGATCGCGGCTGCATGCGGCTCGGCCTTCAACACGTAACGCACCGCGCCGCACAGGCAGCCACCTTGTCGATACTGCATGATTCGTCTTCCTGATTGATGGTTTCGCGGTTCGTGTCGCCTCATACAGCATCAGCGACGCGTACCAGTTTGCGATTGAGGAATTCGCCGATGCCCAGTTCCGACAATTCACGTCCAAAACCGGAATTCTTGACGCCGCCGAAAGGCAATCCGGGCGAGTCGGCAAAGCAGGAATTGATGTACACCATGCCGGCCTCCAGACGCGACGCGACCTGTTTGGCGTGCTCGACGTCCGCATCGAAGACGAAGGCGCCCAGCCCGTACTTGCTGTCGTTCGCCAGTTCGATGGCCTCCTGCTCACTGTCCACCACGTAAAAGGACAGCACCGGGCCGAATGCCTCTTGTTGATAGAGCGGATTGTCTTTGGCAATCTCAGTGACGATCGTCGGTTCGAGATAGAAACCGGGGCGTGCAACGCGATTGCCGCCATGCACGATTCGCGCGCCCGCGGCCTTTGCGTCGTCGATCTGCCTGAGCAAGCCTTGCAGCGCACGTTCGCTGACGAGCGGGCCGAGCACGGTCGCCTCGTCGGTGGGGTCGCCAACCTTCAGCGCGGCAAACCGCTCCGCTAACGCGGCCAGCATTGCCTCGCCGCGCGCCTTGCCCACCACGATGACCCGCTTGATGTTGACGCAACCCTGCCCCGAGTTGAACGTGCGGCCCATTACGCACTGCTCGACCGCGAGGTCGAGAGACGCGCCTTCGAGAATCAGCGCAGGATCGCTGCCGCCCAGTTCGAGGATCACTTTCTTGAGATTACGTCCCGCGCGCTCCCCAACGGAGACGCCTGCGCGCTCGCTGCCCGTGAGCGCGACACCGCGCACGCGGAAATCCTCAATTAGCCGTGCGACCTGATCGACGCTGCAAAAGAGATTCGTGTACACGCCTTCCGGCGCGCCCGCCTCCTCGAAGAGCCGCGCGAACGCGAGCGCGCACTGCGGCACGTTTTCCGCATGCTTCATCAGCACGACGTTGCCCGCGATCAGTTGAGGCGCGGCGACGCGAGCCAGCTGATAGTACGGGAAATTCCAGGGTTCGATCGCGAGCAGCACGCCGATGGGTTCGGCGTGAAGCGAAGCGCCAGGCTCTCCCGGTACGGTTTGCGGCGCAAGAAATTTTTCGCCATTTGCCGCGTAGTAGTCGAGGATATCCGCGACCAGATCCACTTCCATATAGCTAAAGCGCGTGACCTTGCCCATTTCCAGCGTCGGATAGCGCGCGTATTCATCGCGCTTCTCGCGCAGGATCTTCGCGGCCCGCGCGACAATTCCGGCTCGCTCGGCCACCGGTCTGAACCTCCAGTCCTCGCGGTAGCGCTTGTCCGCTGCGCTCAGCGCGGCAAAGACCTGCTCGTCCGATTGCAGCGGATACTCCTTGACGACTTCTCCGGTAGCCGGATTGACCGTAACAAAGCTCATGTTCGTTGACTCCTGTTTTCGGGGTGTTTCTGGAAGATCGGCGTCACGCGTTCAGTGACGCCCGTTTAGCTCATTGACAAGCGAAGGGACAAGCTCGAACAGATCGCCAACGAGGCTGTAATCCGCGATGCTGAAAATGGGCGCCTCTTCATCCTTGTTGATCGCGACGATCACCTTCGAGTCCTTCATGCCCGCGAGGTGCTGAATTGCGCCGGAGATGCCGACCGCCACGTACAGTTGCGGTGCGACGATCTTCCCGGTCTGGCCGACCTGGTAGTCGTTCGGCACAAAGCCTGCGTCGACAGCGGCGCGCGAGGCACCGAGTGCGGCACTGAGCGTGTCCGCAAGCGGTGCCAGAACCTTCGTGTAGTTTTCGCCGCTGCCAAGACCACGGCCGCCTGAGACAACGATCTTCGCGCTCGTGAGCTCCGGACGGTCGAGCTTCGTCACCTCACGGCCAATGAACTGCGAGAGACCGCTGCCTGCGGGCGCTTCGATGGTATCGATCGCCGCGCCACCGCCTTCGGCCGACGCCGCGTCGAACGCTGTGGCGCGCACGGTAATCACCTTGATCGCGTCCGACGACTGCACGGTCAGCACCGCATTGCCCGCGTAGATCGGCCGTTCGAACGTGTCGGCGCTCGCGACGGCGGTGATTTCGCTGATCTGTGCGACATCGAGCTTTGCGGCGATGCGCGGCGTGACATTCTTTCCCCACGCGTTCGCCGGTGCCACGATATGCGTGTATTGATTAGCAATACTAATCACTGTCGTCTCGACGTCTTCCGCCAGACCGGGCTCGAGTTGCGGCGCATCCGCGAGCCGTACCCTTGCAACGCCAGCGATCTTCGCGGCCTGCTGCGCTACGCCTTGTGCGTTGCAACCCGCCACCAGCACGTGCACCTCACCGCCGGTGAACCTGCCAAGCTCGCACGCTGCGGCCACCGTGTTGAATGTCGCGGCCTTGAGCGCAGTGTTGTCGTGTTCAGCAATAACCAGAATCGTCATTTTCCACCGCTCCTCACAGCACCTTGGCTTCGGTCTTCAACTTCTCGACCAGCGTCTTCACGTCCGCAACCTGCACGCCCGCGTTGCGCTTCGCAGGCTCGGCCACTTTCAGCGTCCTCAAACGCGGCAAGACATCAACGCCCAGGTCTTCCGGCTTGACCGTTTCCAGCGGCTTCTTCTTCGCCTTCATGATGTTCGGCAGCGTGACGTAGCGCGGTTCGTTCAGACGCAGGTCCGTTGTGACGATTGCAGGCAACGTGAGCGCCAGCGTTTCAGCGCCGCCGTCCACTTCGCGCGACACGATGGCCTTGCCGTCGGCAACGACGACCTTCGAGGCGAACGTGGCTTGCGGCAGACTCGCCAGCGCGGCAAGCATCTGGCCGGTCTGGTTCGCATCGTCGTCAATCGCCTGCTTGCCGAGGATCACGAGCGCCGGCCGCTCCCTGTCGGCGATCGCTTTCAGCAGTTTCGCGACCGCGAGCGGCTGCAGGTCTTGCTCCGTTTCGACGAGGATTGCCCGGTCCGCCCCGATCGCCAGCGCCGTACGTAACGTCTCCTGACAACTCGCGACGCCGCATGAAACGGCAACGACTTCGTCCGCTACACCCGCTTCCTTCAGGCGCACCGCTTCTTCAACGGCAATTTCGTCGAACGGGTTCATCGACATCTTGACGTTCGCGAGATCGACGCCGGATTGATCCGCCTTCACGCGGATCTTCACGTTCGCGTCCACCGACCGTTTTACCGATACCAACACCTTCACTTTTCTCTCCTTCGATTGCCTGCGCTGCTCGTCAGCACCCGGCGCCTTGTTCGGCGTTTCGCTTGAACTCGTCCCAGAAGCCGGCGTACTCCGGCGCCCGCTTTTCGTTGAAGGCCGCGAGTCCCTCCTGCCACTCCTTCTTCGGAACATCGAGCGGCGAGACGAGCACGCGATGCCAATCCACCGCCGCATGCGCGCAGAGGTTCAGTTTCGCCGCCTTGAGCGCGCCTGGCGGCACGGACTCCACGATCTGCTCTGCCAGAGACAATGCCCCTTCGAGCACCTGGTCTGCCGGCATGACCTGATTGACGAGGCCCATAGCCAATGCTTCCGGTGCCCAGACACGCCGACGGGTCAATATCAGTTCGTACGCCCTGCGGATGCCGACCACGCGAGGGAGCAACGCAAGACCCGTATTCGGGATCACGCCATGTCCCAGCTCCGGCATCGCAAACCACGCCGGCTCGGCCGCCACGACAAGATCGCACGCGAGCGTGAGTTCCATGCCGCCGCCCAGTGCCGCACCGTTGACCGCGGCGATCATTGGCCGGTCGAAGCCGGCAATGCGTTTGAAAAACACCGCTGGATCTTCGTCCGGGTCGGGGCATTCCATCCACCCGTTGCGCAAATCGTCGATGTTCGCGCCAGCGCAAAACGCGTTACCTGCGGCCGCGATCACGACGCCGCGAACGCCGTCCTGTAATGCCGTATCCAGCGCACCCGACAGTCCGCGTACGATCTCCCGCGACAACGCATTGCGCCGCCCGGGATCGTTGAGCGTGACGATGGCGATTTCGCCGCGCCTCTCGTACAGAACCTTGTGCTCACTCATCAGCCGTCTCCTTGCCAACGCCGTTGGGCAAAAGATGCGTACGCAATTCAGGCGCTATTCGATGCGGGCGTCCGGTTTTGCCGTGCATCAGCACACACACGGCTTCCGCGACGCCATAGCAATTGTCGCGGGTCTCGTCGAACAGCCCCTGGCGCACCCTGAACGACGTGTTTCCCACTTCCACGACCGTGCTTCCGACGTACACGCGTCCAGGGAAGTACAATTCGGCACCGAACTCGATCAGCAGTCTCACGACAGCCAGGTTCGCACCTCCCATCAACGCGCGAATCGGTGGGGGCGCAAAGATTTCCATGCGCGCCGACTCGAATAACGTTGCAATCGAGGCGTTATTGACGTGTCTGAACTGATCGGTATCCGCGTTCCTGAGCTTCTCTTCCGTCCAGAAGCGCAATGCTTCGCGCCGCACATGCAGGCGTTGCGTTGAGGGCGGCGCGTTCGCTTCGATTGAGCTCATCGTTGTTCCTCGCACTCGCCCGGAACCAGATGCGCACTCGCCTCATGTTCGGTACGCAGATAGAGCGCCGTAGCAAGCGGCTGACGCATTTCCTCGAGGATGTGCCCCACGAGCCCCACCGCGCGCGCCGAAACCGCGAGTCCGCGACAAATGCGCCATGGAATGCCCATCTCCGATGCCACGGCAGCCATCGCGCCCGTGACGTTCACCGGCAACGACCGATTGAGCGTCTTTTCGGCTTCGTTCCCGATCGCCGACATGAGCCGAATGTACGGGCCGTCGTATCCGTTTTCGCGCGCGACCCTGAAGAGCGCGGGCGCACGCGGATCAATGGGCTTATGAAACGGATGCCCGATGCCCGGCAGGATCTCTTTGCGTGCGCGATAGTCCTCTACGATGCGTCGCGCGAGCGTGTCAATGTCCGGTACGTTACCGGAGTCCGGTAGCGACTCCTGGAGCAGCCGCGCTGCGTTGTCGAGCGATCCGACAAAGACGGAACCCAGTCCCAGCAATCCCGCAGCGACGGCAGCCTGAACCGCCTCGGGTGCGCCCGCGTAGGTCATGCGTGTGGCGAGCGACGACGGCGTGATGCCGTGCTCGACCAGAATGACCATCATCGCGTTGAACACGCGCAATTCGTGCGCTTCGGGTAGGCGTGCGAATAATTGAAGAAACGCCATTTGCCCGAAGTCGATCTTGCCGACGATCTCCTCACACAGATCGAGGCCGTGAACGACCACCCTGGTCGGCGTGGCCCACGCAATATCCGAACGAATTTCAGCTTGCTTCATGATCAATGTCCTGTGTTAGACCGATGACGGTTGAGTCAGACCCAGGCATTCGGAAGCCATTTCCCGCAATACGTTCTTCAGAATCTTTACGCCGTTGGGTCCTTCATGTTGTGGGAATGCGTCGACAGTCAGGACGCGACGCGGCGCCTTGAACGCGGCAATCCCCGCCCTGCAATAAGCGAGTAGCTCTTCTTCTGTTGCCGGGGTGGCCGAGCCGCGCACGAAGGCGACAGCCACGTCCCCTTCGCCTTCGACGTGCACCCCGACGACCTGTGCGGCCAGCACGCCAGGGTGATGCGCAAGGAAGTCTTCGATTTCGGCGGGATCGACGAGATAGCCGCGCAGACGCAGACTGTCCCGAATGCGGCTCACGTAGCAGAACGCGCCGCCCTCGGCCCAGGCAAGGTCGCCGGTCCTGAACCACCCATCCGCGGTGAACGCACTCGCTGTCGCCGCGGGGTTGTTCAGATAGCCGGCCATCACGTTGTAGCCGCGCAGCTGCAGTTCGCCCTGTTGCCGATCAGGCATTGGCGCGCCGCTCACGGGATCGACGATACGAAACGAGATGTCGGGCGAAACGGGTGTACCTCCGGGCAGGCCTCGCTGCCCGGCATCGCCTTCCGGGTCGCGAACCGCCGTCATCGCGAAGCATTCGGACATGCCGTACAGGCCCGTCAGTCGCACGCCCCATGCGTCCCATGCGCGAGCCATGATGCCGCTGCCAAGGCCCGCATATTCGGCGAAGGCACCGCTGCGCCACGTAGCCAGCGAGTAGTCTCGGGCATCGAGCACCATGTCGAACATCGCGTCCGAACCGAAGAAGTGCGTCACGCCGTGCCGCTCGATGGCTGCGGCGGCCGCTTCCGCCTTGAACACGGGCAGCAGCACACAGGCGGCCCCCGACGCGAGCGCCGCGACGGCCTGTACGAAGCCCAGCACGCCGTATAGCGGGAGCGCGCACAGCACGACATCCGCCACGCGCATATCGTTGAACCGGCCGACGTTGCGCGCATGCCGTGCAATCGCGCCCGCCGTGTGGGCGGCAAGCTTGGGCTGTCCCGTCGTGCCCGATGTCATGAAGGTGCAAAGCAGATCAGTGTCGCGCCCTTCCCAGCGCGGGTATGGCTCGAACCGCTCCCAATCGGGAACGTCGAACTGCGCTACCGCTACAACATGCTGCAGCACCTCGCACGACGCCTTGATCTCATTGGCGGCGCCCGCGTAGTCGAAGTCGAGGAAGCGCTGCGGCACTACGAGCACGCGTGCGTTCGCGATGTCCACGACGTGCTGTGCCTCGCGCAGCCTGAATCGCGTGCTGACGGGAATCATCAATGCGCCGAGTTGCGCGCATGCGAATAGCAATTGCATCCAAACGGCGCCGTCGGGCAGCCACACCGCTACCGTATCGCCGCGTCTGATGCCGAGCGCGTACAGAAACGACGCCGCCCTGCGCGATGCGATTGCCAGTTCACCACGCGTGAGCGTTCGTTCTCCGTGATACAGCGCCACGAGATCGTCATTGCCCGATTCGAGCAGGTCAAAGGCCATGGCGACCTCCGGCTGTGGCAAACGCCGCGCGCGCGATCTGGATACGCTGCATTTCCGATGTGCCTTCGCCGATGCGGAACGCGCGCGCGTCACGGTAGAAGCGCTCGATAGGCAGCTCGGTCATATAACCCATGCCGCCGAAGATCTGCAGCACGCGATCCGTGACGCGGCATCCCATCTCGCTCGCGTACAGCTTCGCGCGGCACGCTGCGACGTGCGCACGCGGGTCCTTTTCCTCGATCATCTCCGCTGCCGCTTTAATCAGCATGCGCGCCGCTTCGATTTCGACATCGTTGTCGGCGACCATGAACTGGATCGCCTGATGCTGCGAGAGATTCGCGCCAAACGCCTTTCGCTCAAGTGCGTACTCGCAGGCCATCGACTGCGCGCGTGCGGACAGACCCAGCGAGCGGCTCGCGGAAAGCAGCCGATCCTGGTTGATCGACTGCATCATGCCGAGGAAGCCTGCGTCCGGTTCTCCGAGCAGATCTTCGTCGGCAACGAAGCAGTTTTCGAGCGTAAAGCCATTGAGGTGGTATCCGCGCCAACCCATCTTCCGGTAGCGCGTCATGCCCACGACGCCCGGATTGCCTCGCCTGACGATGAACGTGGAAAGCTTGTTCTTCAGCGGCGCCGACGGCGCCGTGACAGCGAGAACGATGATGTAATCGGCTGTTTCCGCGTGCGAGATGAAGTGCTTGCTCCCGTTGAGCACCCACCCTCCCGCCGTTTTCTCCGCTCTCGTGCGCAGCCCGCCAAGATCCGATCCGGCGTTAGGCTCGGTCAGCGCATAGGTGACGATTTTTCTGCCCGAGAGAATGTCCGGCAGAAGTTCGTCTCGCTGACGAGCGTTGGCCTGGCTCAGTTGCAGAGGCAGATGGCCGAACACTTCGCTCAACGGCACCGACGTGTACGTGAGCTCTTCGAGAATGGCCACTTTAGCCTCCGCCGAGAGGCCAGGACCGCCGATACTTTCCGGAAGGTTGAAGCCATAGAGGCCCAGCGCCGCGACTTCCGAGCGCAGTTGCGCGAGCAGTTCCATGCTGACGTCATCGTCTGCTTCGATTTGCTGCTCTAGAGGGACGAGCCGGTTACGCACGAATCGACGTGCGGTCTCCCGGATCATGGACACTTCGTTATCGGTCTGAATCATGATGCTCTCTTTATCGAAAACGATTTCGATACAGGACGCACTCAAGCTTCGGGTGCGAAATATCGCGATCGTTTCTGGTCAGGAATTTGGGGAATGCGCGGCGGACTGAGCCGCACGCCGTAGTTAGATCGTCGGGCGGTACATCTGGAACATCTCGCCAATCTGCGCGTAGTCGCCGAGATAGCCCGCGCGCATGACCGACTGCGCCGCATGCGTGTCGAAGAGACCGTTCTTCAGATAGGCCTTCTGGATGTGCACACCCACTACCTGGCCGAGAACCAGCCAGTTGTCGGTCGGCTGCCCACCCAGATCGCCCAGTTGCGTGATCTGCAGGAGCCTGCATTCAAACGCCGCCGGCGTCTCGCCCACATGCGGAACAGACACGTTACGGCCTGCAACGGGCGTCAGTTCCGCCAGTTCGAACTCGTCGACATCGGGGGCGACTGGCGCCGACGTGCGGTTCATCCGCTCGGCCAACGGACGCGTGGCGAGATTCCACACGAACTCGCGTGTCTGCTCGATATTGCGCAAGCTGTCTTTGCGGCCCTCGCTGCAAAAGCCGATGATCGGAGGCACCGAAGCAAATGCACCGAAAAAACTATACGGCGCGAGATTCGGTTGACCGCTCGCCGAGCGGGTCGATATCCAGCCGATCATGCGCGGAGCAACGATCGCCTTGAACGGATCATGTGGCAAGCCGTGCCCTTTCGCCGGATCGTAAAACTCCACGGCCGATACGGACTCCCATACCTCGGCCCCTGATTCACTGCTCATGCATGCCTCCAGTGTTCAACATTCAGATCCGAACGGCGCGACCTGCAAGGTCAGACCGCTAGCGCCGGCTCGAGCCGGCCTGTTCCAGTAAGTTCACCTGATCGTATGACTCGTCGCCAGGTGTAACGCGAGTGAGATCGAGGCCGCGCGTTTCGGGGAGAAAGCCCAACGCAATCAGCGCGCAGGAGTAACCCACCAGCGAGAACACAGCGATGGAACCCACCATGCCTATGCGATCCGCCACCACGCCCACAGCGGCTACGCTCAGCGCGCCCAGCGACTTGCCGATGTTGTATGAAAAGCCCATGCACGTCGTGCGGATTTCGGTTGGGAACAGTTCCGATAGCATTGGCCCAAGCCCCGCAAACGCGCCGTTGATGCCCATCCCGACGGGTAGCCCTAGCGCCGCCAACACCCATGCATCCAACGGTACGAACAGATAGCAACCGGTCAGCAACAAGGAAAAGAGACACACCGCGATCGCACTGGTTCGGCGCCCGACGGCGTCGTTAAGGTACGCGAAGCCCACTTGCCCGATGAACGAGCCGATACTCATCATCGTCGCCATCACGGCGACCGTGGAGGCAGGCAGGTGGCGCACCTGGACCAGCATCGTGGGCAGCCAGATCATCAGCGCATAGCTGCTCGCCTGCAGGCCGGTCACGAGGAGTGCGGCAAGAAAGCTCGCGCGCCGCACGTCGCTGCGAAACGAAGAACGCCACGTCGCGACGATCGCGCCACCGGTCGTCCTTTTCATTTCCCGGAACACTTCCGGCTCGGGAATGTATCTCCGGATCACCAGCACGATCAGCGCAGGAATGACGCCAATCCAGAAGGCCGAGCGCCACGCAATTCCGGAAGGCAGCCGCGCGAGAAGCACCCCTGTGACAATCGCCGCAAGCGTCCAACCCACGGAGAACCCGCTTTGCACGAGGCCGAGCGCTCTTCCGCGATGTTTCGGGTTGATCGCTTCCGCCATCAACGCGGCGCCGACTGCCCATTCGGCACCGAACCCCACGCCCTGCAACGCGCGCACGATCAACAACTGATGATACGAGTTGGTCAGCCCCGCCAGGACGCTGAACGCCGTGAACCAGATGATCGATCCCGTCAAGACGCGTACGCGCCCGTGACGATCGCTCAGGATCCCTGAAATCCAGCCACCGACCGCTGCGGCAAGCAGGGACGACGTCGCAATCAATCCCGCTTCGCTCTTTGAAAAGTGCCATGCCGCCATCAATGTCGGCAGGAGAAACGCCAGGACCTGATTGTCGAAACTATCCAGCGCCCAACCGAAAAAGCATCCCCAAAACGTCCGCCGCTCCGCAGGGGCGGCTGCTCGATACCAATCCAATGCCTGCACCATGATCTCCTCGTTGGAACCCTGCACCTGGACAGCCCCAGTCCTGCGATTCGAGTCGTTCTGCGGGCGACACGCCGTTGTTGCCTGGCGGTGGCGCTTCGCCTGCGGCTACATTCCGCGACGCTTTCGAAATCGATTTCGATGAAAAGATAGCAGCGGATAGGGAGAAATTCAAGCCTTGTCGAGCTAGCTTCGAAATCGTTTTTGTCAGTGGATATAGTGCGATTTCGCTGCTTGCCCCGCCACACGGGCTTGCGGGGAGGCCTGATCAGCGGGCCCAGAGGTACTCGCGTGCACCACATCAAAGGGTAAACACGGATCCGGAATCTCGCCCTACCGGCGAGCCAATCTCGAAATCGTTTCTCGACGCACGCTCATCGCCAGTTCATAACCACACGACGAGCAGCGTAGAATGTCGAAAATCGTTTTCGAAGCGTCGCCAAAGGCAGACTTGAGGAGAATCGCCGGGATGAACATCCAGGAATTTGCAGCCACGCTAAAGCTTTCGGTCAGCACGGTGTCGAAGGCTTTGAACGGCCGGGAAGACGTCAGCCCCGAGACTCGCAAGCGCGTACTGGAAGCCGCCGAGCGGCACGGTTTTTCTCCGGACCCGGCTGCGCGGCGCTTGCGCAGGCAATCGGCCGACACGATCGCCTTCGTAGTCTCGGCGCCGCAGACATCGTTTGCACACCCGTTCTTTCTCGACATGTTGATGGGCGTGAACGATGCGATGGATAACAGCGGCTATCAGGTCATCGTTGCTTCGGCGCGCAGCGTGGAAGCGGAAATCGACGTATTCAAGCGCCTCATCGAGCGCCAGCGTGTCGATGCGCTGCTCTTCGGGCGCACGCGCCGCCAGGACGAGCGCATTGCGTACCTGCTCGAACGCGATATTCCGTTTGTCGCTTTCGGAAGAAGCGAGACGTCCAGCGATTACCCGTATGTCGATATCGATCACCACGTCGTAGGCCGTGCGGGCTGTGCGCGATTCATCGCGCTGGGCCATCGTCGAATCGCGCTCGTACACGCGCCCGAGTACCTGATGTTCAGCCATTTCGAACACGAGGGCTATGCGGAAGCATTGCGCGCGGCACGAGTCAAATACGACCCGTCGCTTTGCGTCGAAACGGCGATATCGGAAGAAGGCGGCGCGGAAGCCGCGCGGCGGCTGCTCGCGCTCGCGGACCCGCCAACGGCCATTGTGTGCGGCCACGACCTGATTGCGTTGGGCGTGATGCGCGGCGTTGCGGAGACCGGGCGCGTGCCGGGCCGCGATATCGGCGTCATCGGAGGGGACAACCATCCGATCGGGCGCTACGTCCAGCCGTCGCTCACGACCTTTTCGGCCGAAACGCACCGCGCGGGCAAGCGGATGGCGGAAATGCTGCTCGAGCGGCTCGCAGGCAAGCCAGCGCAGGATCTCCAGGAAGTTTGGGCGCCAGAATTGATCGTCCGCGCCTCCGACGGCCCTCCTCGCGCTCAAACCGCGAGTCCCGCGCAGAGCAAGGCCAGTTCAAGCAGACGCTCACGCACGCTTCAGGCGTGAGTGCCGGCACTTTGGCGTTTGGCCCGCGCTGGGCGTCGATTCCGGCATCGGCCAACGCTGGAGGGACGCTCACGCCGCGCGGGACTGTGTTGCTTACGAGTCTGCGTCCTTCGCTGCGGCGTTGCCGCATAGCGCTATCGCACTGATCTCCACCTGCGCGTCGTAGTGCAGTTGCCCACAGGGAACGACGGTGCGGGCCGGGGCCGGGTCGCCAATGAACTCGCGGTATATCTCGTTGACGCGGGGCCAGGTTGCGATGTCAGGAACGTACACCTGGACGCTCAACAGCATGCCGATATCGCTTCCCGCCGCCAGAAGCACCTCACGCAGATTCGATAGCGCCTGCCGAACCTGCGCGTCTAGCCCCTCTGCGAGAACGGGATTGTCGCCCGGGACGAATGGCAGTTGCCCCGAAACAAAAACGAAACCGTTTGCCGTGGTTGCCTGCGCGTAATGCCCGCGCGGCACAGGTGCTTTTTCAGTCAGGATATGTTCAATCAAAAGGATCACCATTGAGTAGACGTATTGCAACAGGTCGCCAATGCGCGCTGTCTCAGCCCCGTAATGCATAGCCAGAGCAGCAGTTGAAAAAACGCGCTCGAAAACGATTTCGATTGACTTCACGATATCAGCGAACGACTCCAGGTTCAAGCAGGGAAAAGAATCCGGGACTTCGTTGCACGTCCAGCTCTGTTCGGTCGCCGGTGCCAGCTAGTTGAGGCTGGGCCGATGTAACTGCCGCCACACACGCGAGTCGTCGCCACTTCCCCGACACGTCGCGGCGAAAGATTGCGACCCAGAACCGCAACCTTGACCTGCACCATCAGGGTGTCCCTTCGCGCGTCGGACACATCTGTTACTTCATGGCCGTGCAGTAACTGACAGCCTCATTCATGCCGGATTCGAAAATATTCCTGATCCGCATGCGCTTGCGGTAACGAGCGCTGTTTGCTTCTCGATATTATTTCTACTGGGTCGGCATAGAACAGCGAAACCTCACGCTCCACTGTCATTTCGCGGTAGTCGCTGCATGCAGATCCATTGCAGGACTGCAGAGTGGCTTCCTGTCCAAGAAAAGCAGATCAATAGCGACCCCTGATCGTCGGCGGAAAGCCAAAGCCGGTCAGACGGGACGACTCCAGAAGCCTGAGCGAACGCGAAATGCAACGGCCTGCGGACGAGGTCATCCTCGCCGCGCCTGCGCCTCGGGAAGACACCATTTAGGACCAGTAGTCGCGTTTATCTGTCAGTCTGTCGCAAAGGGGTAGGTCCGATGGCGGATTGACATTCGGCCTAACAGTCATTGCGCGAAGCCAGCGAACAGGCACAGCGTGAAAGCACGACGCTCGACAGCACAAGAGTGTTCTCTTTTTATTATTAGCTATCCTACATAATATATGAATCGATGACTGGTATCAGGAAGTTCTGATCTCCAGTCAGTTCTCCGAGGGTTCAAGTGAACGTTTGTTGAAAGCGGGCAAATAGACAGTTAGTTGCGAGCGATGTCGCGATGTATCTTACGATGCAAAGTTGACGTATAAGAAATTAGCGAACTTTTGAGTGCACGCGTTTTCCACACGGCGCGCTTGAGCCCGATCGGCTATGTCCCGCTTTCGCGTCGAGGCAGTTGCGGCAGTCGGTGAGCGCGGCCGCGGGCCTTCACGCCGATTTTCCAAAACGCTGCCATACACGAGCGCAGCGCGCCTTGATGTGAACGCAGCTTGCGGGCGTCGTCTGGCGGTTTGGCAACGACCTTCCAAGCCGTCCACACGAGTTCGTAGCCCGCTCCAGCTCTCTAATGCGTGGTACGCACCCTCCTGGACCAGCGACCACACCCGCTTGACCTGACTCTCGCTGCACCTCGCCATGCGCCCCTTATCGTCGATGCTACGTCCGCCAGTGCGCAGTGCAACGATGCGGTCGTGCGTCGCCTTGGCCGTTGGTCGCCCCACCACCCACGCTTAACACTCAACAAAGCATTAAGTGGACTGGCGAGACATTCCGTCGCCGACCGCACGATTCTCCGGAAAGCCGCGCCAGATAAGGCTATTCGAACCGGTCAGACCACATCAGAACATCTCCGGAAAGATGATCTTGGCAAATTTTGCCAAAGCCTGATAGACTGGTTGCCATGAGCACGATGAACATTTCCCTCCCCGATTCGCTGAAGGAATACATCGACGAGCAGGTCGGCGAGTGCGGCTACGGCACGAGCAGCGAATACGTCCGCGAACTTATCCGTAAGGATCAGGATCGCAAACGCCTGCGCGCAATGCTCCTGCAGGGAGCGACTTCGGGCCTCGCGGATCCGGCCGATGCCGACTACTTCGAATCGCTGCGCGCCCGCGTGCGTACTTCGCGCAAATGACGGCCAAGCCCGTCATCCCGACCCGACTGGCCAGGCAGGACGTAGAAGACGAGCTGACCCACTACCTCGTGGACGAAGCTTCGGAACAGGCAGCACTCGGGTTCATTGCGGAGATCGAGCAGGCATACGCACATCTCGCCAAACACCCTAACATCGGCTCTCCCCGTTACGCATACGAACTGGGCATACCAGGCCTGCGCTCATGGTCTCTCGATCGCTACCCGCATCTGATCTTCTACATTGAGCGTAAGGATCACGTCGAGGTCTGGCGCGTGCTTAACGGCAAGCGTGATATTCCGGCGTGGCTGTTGAGCGATGACAGCGAGTTCCATTGACATCATCTGAACGGTGCAAAGCCCGCCAGTAGCCCTTGCCCGTCTAGCCTTCTTGAACCGTCCAACTTACGGGGTTCAGTTCACATCCGGCATCGCGGGCTTCTTCATTTTCAGGCCGTGACGAAAGCAAAAACCGTTTGACGCAGAACGCTCCCTGACTGACGAAGAGGCCATTCGGCGCTACCTCGCACAGTTGTTCGAAGCGGGCGACCCAGCGTTGCGCCAGCAAGCGCTCGGCAACGTTGCGCGGGCATTGGGGGTGAAGGACATCGCGCGGGGATGATGCACAAGGCCTTCGAGCGGACATTAACCGACAAACATGCCGGCTTCGATACCCGGCCTCACACCTGAGGCGTGCACCGATTCGGAGGCTAAGACAAAACTCTCTGCGCAATTACATAGGATCGCGAATAGTTTGAAATTCCATGGTTGAATTCACTAGTGCTGCGTGGCTGACATCGTTCGTCCACAATCCCTCCAGAGAAGGCTTCATCCTCGATGCGGCACTCGCCGATGGCAAGGTCCGTAACGAGTATTGAGACTCAAGCCGGCGCAGGGTGTGCGAGGTGCCAGACGCTCCTGACGCGCAGTTCGCTGCGCGGCATCAGGACGTCGGAGCAGTACGGCGTCGGCGCGCCAGCCGCACGCGTCGGCAGATACTCCTTTGCTTGAAGACCGGCCTTGTGCACCCTGCTGTGTCGGACGCGAAAATCCGGCAGACCGTTAGTGGCATTTTCCTGCCCGACCGTCACCGTGGGTGACAGCAGATGGCGGTTTAGTACTAGGCCCATAACGTCAAATAAACTCAGCCGGTCATTGGCTTTCTAGCCGAAACTTCGTTATCCGAGGCAGGAGTGCGTAGCTGGCCAGGAGAACGGAGTTTTTTGTATTCCTAAGTTAATGGGATTGTTGCGCACGTTGCGTCTCCGCTGACCGGTGGCTCCGAGCGCAATCATCGACCCGAGCCACGTCGGCGCATGTGCCACGACGAGGATCTCAAGACGCACCGTCCGGATTGCCTCGGCGAAACCCAGTTCCTCGTCAACCGTTGTGCGATCGAGGCGCCATTTCGAGGCGGCTGGTTCCGTCACACGTCACCTTTGGTCGCCTTGCGAAAACTTAAGCGATGCGCAGGCAAGATCTTCTGGCAATCCGCCCCACTCCCCTTCGACTGGGCTGCGGCGCTCCCAACGCGAAGTGACGGATTCATTCACGTAGTTGTGACTGACTCAATCTACGACATCTCGCGATTCACGCTCCACACTTCCGCCCTACACTCGGTCGCCCTCATGCAGTTGCGCTTCACTTCCTTCGCTCTAGCAAGCTTGTGGCGGGACCTTTACCAGCGGCAGTGCGCTCATGCGCGGCACACAAACAAATAGGGCAACCCCAAAGTTGCCCTACAATCCCCGCTCGCGGGGAGCGCTTCTTGAAAAACCTTACGGCTCCTCTAGCATTCACTCCCCGGCGAAGTCGGGGAACACATCGCCAAACTTGCAACTCTATAACTCAACCCCCGGTAAACCGAGGAACACATCGTCGTATTCCCAGCGCAAGCGGGCGTTGACCTTTAACCCCCGCAAATAACAGGGAAACCCTCGCCGCCAACTCGCTCTAGTTGACCTAACAACTTTAACATATACAGTGAGGTACGGGAATTTCTCATAAGTATCGTTGCAGCGTTGCAATGCTTCTTGAGAAGCAATGAACCGTGTCGCGACGGTCACTTGGGCACAATGGCAGCTGTTGATTTTCACGCAGTCTTAACCCACCGCCGAATATACGGACGCAGTCAAGACCTTCGAAAATGCACACCGATCTTGCTCATAGGCGGGAGTCCATGTACGGATATAAGTCCGCAACCACCCTCCTCGCCACACATAAACACCTTGCAAATGGGAGGCGACCATATAAGAAATGTCGCGTTTCTACCTCGGTAAGCTTGTCGGTTTCCTGCAAGACCATGGAGCCGTCCATGCACCGAAGCGCACTGGTGACATTGAGCATGCGAGAACTCGATCGTTTGAAGGTAATCCAGGCCGTCGTGGATTCGGGCGTGAAGCCCGGTCGCGCGACCGAACGTCCGCCATCCGCCGCCGCGGGTTCACATCAGACCGTGCATGGGGCGCACTTGACGTCGCAACGATGCTGGGCATCAGCGTGCGTCTGCACTGGACTGATCATCCATATAAGTGGCACGTGAACGATGGGAAGGAGCCATTGGCCGTTCTCGACCGAACGGTCGACATGCATCAACGCGAGGCGGAACAGGCGCATAGGGTGCAGACGGCACGCCGGTGGCGTTTTCCATGCCGGGGTGGGATGCGAACATGTTGTGCGCCCCCAGGGCGAAGCGCAGTTCTCGACATCGAACACAAAGACCAGCATCTGACCTTCACGCCCCGTATGCCGTACCGCCGTACCGCAATCCAGCGACCGGCCTGGCACCCGTCGCTGTACAAGATCAGTTCACGATCCGGCAGACACCCCAGGGTGTCGTGAGGATCTCCCCCGCCAGCAGCCGGACGTTTCCAACCGCACGCGCGCAGAACGTCACCATACGGCCATCCTCTTCGGTATAAGGCCCGATTTCCACGACCTCAAGCGCCAGGCCTTCCACCTGGATGCATGAGCCCGTGAACGCACTCGTTCGCTCCCGTTGCGCGAGCGCGCCCGCGAGTGTCAGGCGACGGGGGTTGTCCGCCATGTCGACATCGTCCGTTGATTCAGTCTCAGGTTGCACAGGCATGACTATGTCGTTGCTTGAACGGGGTCGCCATTGTAGTAAGCGCCTGAATCGCAGCCGTGCGGATGTCGTGCTGCACACGGGGTCTGCTGGCCGTCCAGACTTGTTCTCCTGAACGATGTGACCTGCCCGGCATTTCGGGCCTTGCGTCTGGAGACATACGCGGCACCGGCTTCCGGAGGCGCGTTGCGGACCGTTTCGCTCGCAACGCCCCGACTGACGGGCTATCGTGTTGCACATGACGGCCAACCGGACATCTCCCTCCACTCACGTTGCGGGCCGGGCTTTCGTGCATTCGCACCGGGGCCGCCTGCGGCGTCCCGGCCCTGCCGGGCTTCAATCCCTGACGCAACACCTCAGCCCCTGAAAAACCAGATCAGGTGGTGGCCGCACAGGCGGCCACCACGATCGCGCTCGCCGCGCGGCGGCTCATCCCGGTCAAACCCGGAGCTTCGCAGCCACCTGCCCCCTGAGTTCCCGCCCGACACCCACGACCGTAGCCGATGGCCGCCCGGCGTCAAGGGGCGAGGGACCGTGTTGCCCGCACCCCTCCCTCGCCTTTTTCCTTGACGCCGGGCGGCCATCGGCTCCTTGAGTCGCACGGGCGCGAACTCAGGGGACTGGCGGCACCACTGCCAAACCCCGGGTTCCACCGGGACGAGCCCAACCCCTACAAGGCGGGCGGAATCTTGGGGCCCGGTCAGCGCAACACCCCTCAACCTTTTTGCTGTGGAGAGTGTCATGCAACTCGCTTCCTCCTTCCGTTACGGTTCCCCGATGCTCCGCTCCGACTCGCCGCTGTCGGACGACCAGATCCGCCGTGTTGCTCCCTCGATTTTCGCGGACGGCAAGCATGAAAGCCGCTCCGAACGCTACACCTACATTCCCACCATCGACGTTCTGCGCGGTCTGCGTAACGAAGGCTTCCAGCCGTTCATGGTGTGCCAGACGCGCGTGCGTGATCAGGACAAGCGCGAGTTCACCAAGCATCTGATCCGCATGCGCCCTGCCAGCGAAATCACCGGCGAGGACGTCAACGAGGTCATCCTCCTCAATTCGCACGATGGAAGCAGCGGATTCCAGTTACTCGGTGGCGTGTATCGCTTCGTCTGCCAGAACGGCATGGTTGCGGGCGAAACCATTGGAGAGGTCCGTGTCCCGCACAGGGGCAACATCGTGCAGAACGTCATCGACGGCGCGTTCGACGTGCTCGACGGCTTCGACCTGATCCGCGAACAGAAGGACGGCATGAAAGCCCTCACGCTCGACCGCGACGAACAGTACGCGTTCGCGCGCTCCGCACTCGCGCTGCGCTACGCCCCGTCCGACACCGAAGCACCCACGCCCGTCACCGAAAGCCAGTTACTCGCCCCGCGTCGCTTCGAGGACCGCCGCGACGACCTCTGGACCGTATTCCAGAGAACACAGGAAAACCTCACCAAGGGCGGACTACATGGACGCTCGCGCAGCGGGCGCGCCATGTCCACCCGCCCCATCACCGGCATCGACCAGAACGTGAAGCTCAACCGCGCGCTATGGATGCTCGCTGACGCCATGCGGCAGATGAAGTCGTAGCGACCACTGGGTGGCGTACCGCGCCACCCACCATTCATTGATCAGAACTCCTTTCCGGATCAAGTCCTGAATCCTCCCGCAATACCGACCCGGAATCTTCCTTCCAATTTTCTGGAGTCAGTCATGCAATCCCAAATTGAAACCCCCGCCGTTGACACCACCGAACCAGCCACGCCGCTTGAAACCAGTTTCGGCGATGAACAGCCCGTTGTCGCCGTGCCGTATGCGAGCCTGCGACCATCGCCGCTGAACGCCCGCACCCGACCGCTCTCGGGCATTGAGGGTCTGGCCGTGAACATCCGTGCGAAAGGCCTGTTGCAGAATCTCGTCGTTCACGAAATGAAGGGCGGGCGCGGCAAGCAGCGAAAATACGGTGTCTGTGCGGGCCAGCGTCGCGAGGCCGCGCTCGACCTCCTCTACGCGCAGAAGCACATCACCGCCGACTACCCGGTGCCGGTGCGCATCGTCAGCGATGGCGAAGCCCTCGCCATTTCGCTGATCGAGAACAGCGAACGCGAAGGACTCGATCCGTTCGACGTACTGCGCGCCTACCGGATGCTAGCCGAGGAAGGGCGCAGCGTCGATTACATCGCAGCCCTTTTCTCGGCCTCGCCACTCACGGTCAAAAGGCGAATGAAACTCGCCAACGTGTCGCCAAAGCTGCTCGGCCTGCTGCGCGAGGACGCCATCACACTCGACCAGCTTGCTGCCCTCGCGCTCGCGGACAACCACGAGACGCAGGAACACATCTGGTTCGATGCGAACGAATGGCAGCGCCAGCCCGACTATCTGCGGCAGGCCATCACGCGCGCCGAAATCGACGCGAGCCGCAGCCGTCTCGTGCGCTTCGTGAGCCTCGCGGCCTATGAAGCAGCGGGCGGCTACGTAAGGCGTAACCTGTTCAGCGACGATGAAAACGCCGGTTACATCGCAGACGCCGAACTGCTGCAGAAGCTCGTCGCGCAAAAGCTCGATGCCGCCGCAGAAAAAACACGCGCCGAAGGCTGGGGCTGGATCGAGACACGTGTCGAGCGCGATTATCTGGAACTGAACCGCTACGGCAGGCTGCGTCCGGTCCAGCGCCCGTACACCGACGACGAGCAGCAGCAGATGGATGCGCTCACCACGCGGCAGGACGAGCTTGCTGAAAAGCTCGAAGCACTGTCGGAGGACGACGAGGACGCCTACGAGGAAGCCGACCGACTCAATGAGGAAATTGAGGGCGTCAATGCGGCACTCAATGCGCTCGACAGCGTCGCCCTGGTGTGGGACGAAACGCAGATTGCCGGGGCGGGCGCATTCGTCATCGTCGGGCCGCAGGGGGAACTGGTCATCGAGCGCGGCCTCGTGCGGCGCGAGGATGCCAGCGTCCTCGAAGCGGCGGGTGCAGACGTGACCAGCACGCCCGAGGCACAGGCACACGACCCGGTATCGGCCAAGGCACCGAAGGCTCGCCCCGTTCACAACGCGAAGCTCTGCCAGCGCCTCACCGCGCACCGCACTGCTGCCATCCATGCTGAACTGCTCGCGCAGCCCACCGTCGCGCTCGCTGCCCTGCTGCACTACCTGGTGCCGAAGGCGCTGCCCGAGCACTTCGGGCGCATGTCCGCGCCCGACTTCCTCGCGCTCACCGGCACCAATAATCAGGACAGCCTGTTGCGGGCCGCAGACGACCTGGGAACCAGCCCCGCGTGGAGCGCCGTCGAGGCGCAACGCGCGCGATGGATCGCAGAATTGCCCGCGAAGCGCACCCACCTGCTGCCCTGGCTTGTCCAGCAGGACCCCGGCACGACCCTGCTCGATCTGCTCGCCTTCTGCACCGGCACCCTGCTCGACGGGATCACGGGCGAAGAACGACCCCATGCGATCAACGCGCTCGCGGAGGGGCTGAACCTCGACATGACGCGGTACTGGACGCCGACCCGCACGACGTATTTCGACCATGTCAGCAAGGCGCGCATCGCCGAAGTCGTCGCCACCGCCCTGTCACCGAAGGCCGCAGCGGACCTCGAAAAGATGAAGAAGGCCGACGCGGCAGCCGCCGCCGAACTGCGCCTCGCGAAAGTCGCCTGGGTGCCGGAAGTCTTCACCGACCGGGAAATTCCCGCCGTCCCTTCGTGGGGTGGCCGAGACGACGACGATGAGGACGGCGACAGCGATAGCGGAGACATCGACCACGCGGATACCACGGATGCCGAAGGCAACGCCAAAGCACCGGAAAGCGACGATGCCGAAACCGAACCGGACACCGGCGACGACACCGGAGACAGCGCGGAACACGTCAAGGAAACCCCGGCCGATGCGGGCAGCACGACCGCCCATCCGCCGTGGCCATTCCCGACCGCTGACAGCGCAGGCACCGGCAGCACCGCGCAGTCCGGGCCGCTCGCCGCCTGACGCCGCGCATTGAGCCAGTCACCGGGCCACCACCGCCCGCCAGCAGGCAGCGCAGACGTCAGGCCGCAGCATCACGCCCCGCCGTCTGTGCCCCGCCCCAAACCGGAGAATCCGTCACGTTCACGCGTGTCCGCATGGTCGTCCTGGCGACCAACGCCGAACGTTCACCCGACCTGTTTCTCACCGCCGTCGACGCAACCGGCACGCAGTACGAGCACGGCCGTCATTACGATATAGCACTGCTGCGCGCCCGCGATGCAGGCTATGAAACTCCAATGATGGCCTTCGATCAGTACGATGCAGCCGCCCGCCTGTTGCGCCGCGCCGCCACGTTCATCGAAGGCGGCAACGCCGCCACGGGGGATTGATCCGCACAGGCAGACGGACCACCGTCTGTCTGCCTGGACCGGACGCCCGACCACCCCCGCTGCTGCCCGCACAAAAATGCTTGATGTTCGCGCGAAGCCGCGCGTGAATGATGCCGTCACAACCGAACCAGGAGGTTGCCATGAACACCCCCGGTTTGCCCCCTGCCGCGAACCGGCAGCTTGCCGAAATCGCCGCGACCCTGCTCCGCATCGAGACGCTCGACACCCGCCATTCCGACCGACTCGACTTTCACGACCTGGCGGTCTGGTGCATCCGCGCTGCGCTCGAAGCGGCGTGGCTCGCCGGTGCCGCCAGCCAGAAAGGCAATAGAACATGAACGCCTTCCCTACAACCCGGAACGCGGCCTGGGGCTTCTATGGCACGATGGGTGAGCACGCCGGGGCAGCGTGGCCCCTGGCGATCCAGGCGGTCTCCGGCGCGACGGGCACGGACGTTGAAACGGTCCGGGCTTTCCTCGACAGTTGCCACGGTCGGCACCTTGCCGGTGCCGTTCACAACGGTCTGGCGCGCCGGCTGCCCCTGCGCGATGCCATCACCGGCGCGACACAGGAATGGATGCGCTGGCGGATCGGCAGGAAAACCAGCCGTAAACACGGCATCCCGCACGACCTGCCTTGCCTGACCGGCTTCGTGATTCACTGCGGCATTCTTGCGGACGACGCCAGCGAGGCATGACCCGTCCGGGCAGACGGCAAGCCGTCTGCCCGTCCCCAATGCGCCCCTGCCCACCATCCCGCCAGTCCACCTGCGCCCGCCGCGATCACCATCACGATCAGCCCCGCCACCACCAGCCCGTAACAGGCCCGCACGAGCCGCCGCATGGCGACGCGCTCGAATGACGCGATCGCGGCATCGAGCCGCTGCCGCTGCTCACGGGCAGCCACCGCCGCAGCGCCCACGAGCCGGTTTCCCGCTGCCTGCGCGATCCGCCGCGCCGCGCACGTCGTGAGCGCGCCCAGCGCCTCACGGTTCAGCCCTGCCAGCGCCGCCCGGTAGCGCGCCTGGTGCTCGGTGGTCATCTTCTCCGCGATGGTGATCGTTTCCTTGCAGCGTTCCAGCGCCTCGCGATGCTGCACCATCAGTGCCTGCGTCGCCGCGTAGGCTTCGGCCCGCGCGGCATCGACGCCACCCTCACCCGCCTGCCGGATGCGCTCCGGCATCGCCTCATAGAGGCGCACGTAGTATTCGAGCGCCGCCAGCACCGACCACAGGGCATCGTTGTCCCGCACGTTCAGCGCTGCCGAGACGCGGCGCATGCGCAGCAGGCTCGCGTCATCCGGCGGCGCGCCGGTCACTTCCAGAAAGAGCCGCGCGAGCGGATCGGCGGGACGCTTTCGCCGTGTCTGCCGCTCACGCATCGCCCGTCACCAGAGCGAACATCGCGTCATAACACGCGCGCCAGCGCAGCAGTTCGGCGCGCTGTCCGATAGGCAGGGTTTCGACCGCCTTGCGTACCGACAGCCGCTGGCTGCGCAGATCATCGGCCACCCGGTCCGCGAGTTCGGAAAAATCCAGCGATCGGCCCTTCGCCTCGATCGCCTTGCGCAGATTCGAATCGCGGTACAGCACAAAGCGCTCCGGCGCACCGAACAGGCCGTTACGCACGACATGCATGATTGCATCCGGGAACGTTTCACTGAACTGGCGCAGCAGTTCGAGACTGTCGCGCTGCCGGTTGATGACCCAGAACACGACGAGCCGCCGCCCCAGTTCAGCGAGCGTACTGCCGAGCGTCGCGCCGTACCGCGTGACCCCGTCCTGGTTGCGCGCCGCCGTGCTCACCACCACAGCCGCATCGCGATGGGCATCGCAGTAGTTCACCACGTCGATCCAGCCGCCCGCCGTGTCCAGATCGAACGACGCACATTCGATCTCGTCATGCACGGCCCGCATCACGTCGGGGTTCGACGTGTCGTTCTCCACCAGCACGGTTTTCACGCCCCGGCGCTGCAGGTAGTCGACGAGCGCGAGCGCGACCACGCTCTTGCCGACGCCGCCCTTGCCGCCGCCAACGAGGTAGATGGGATTGACTGTCGTGTCCACTGTCGCGTTCATTGCGACTCCCTACAGGTCGTCGGTGTCGGGCCGGATCGCAAATCCGAGCGTGCCCTGCACCGGCATGGGTTGTCTGGTTACGGCCTTTCCCCCATCCCTGCGGACCGGATTCGTGCGCGGCGCCCCGTCAGCCGCACGCGCCGGGGACGCGCCCGTCTGTCCTGTTGCACGCGTGCCCGCTGATGCGCGTGCGCCGTTCGCGCCGCCGCCCTTCGCAGCCGCGCGCAGACCGTAGCGAAGCGCGCCCGCCGTGATCTCGATGCCATGCGATTTCGCCTGCTCCGCGATCTGCTCCAGCGTGTAGCCCTTCGCCTGCGCCGCACGCACGCGCGCGCGCATCTCCTTCATCGCGTCGCGCACCGTGACCCCGCGTTCGGTATCGGGTCTTTCCGGCAGCGCATCCAGCGCACGCGCGAACGCCTCCCATTGCGACTTCGTGTAGATCTTCGCGACAGGCATGGTCACCCTCCTGTGCGCACACCTTCACACCTGCCGCTCACCTCCGCATCCGGCACGGCCTTGTCACCATCCTGCGCACGGCATACGCACACGTCAACCGCCTTTTTCTGCACGGCAAACGCACATGGGAACACCCGGGATGCGATGGGAAGTCGTGGGAACAGCGCACTTTTTTACGCCTGTCGTACACGCGCGACAGTTTCACCACGACGCACTACGGTTCGCCTTCACTGCGCATCGCATACGCACGGGACCACGCTCACGCGACGCACCGGCTTCGCTCGCCGGTACGCAGCATATGAGCCCCGACAACGAAACGTCGACGCACATCGCGACGCAGCACGTTGAGCACCATTAACGCCGTTCGTGCGCATGACCTGCAACATGGCAACGCGTGCGGTGCGCTTCGCGTAGTGCGTGCCGCGCACACGTTGAACGCATGTCATGTGTGCCGGCATACTCACGTCGGTACGCACGTCGTACGCACGTGATTTCGGACCGACGAGGACGATGTTACGCACAACCTGCGCAATCATCTACGCATCGACCTACGCACCCGCTTTGCGCCGTGGTCGACACCTATGCGCACGCGATACTTCGGGGCCTGAACAGACGTTTACGCCGCGAGGGAAACCTCTGCACAGAACGTTTACGCGGGGCGACAAAAAGCGCACGGAAAACACGGTATTGCAGGATAGGCTACCGCCGGTTTTGGGCGCCATTCTCCCTGGCGCGCTCTATATGGATGTGCGAGCGAACGCGACAGCGCAAGAACCACCGAAGGTCGCTGGCCGCCCTTTGACTTTCCTGGCATGAAGTGGCGCAACGTCAGCGAGAGCAATGCGGACCGAGGTGGGCCGTGCGGGCGACTCTGCACTGAAGTCGTGCTTGAAACGCGGATCCAGGCACAAGGCGGCGCGGTTGCTTTTTTCCGTTACGAGTGCGCTATAGCGGAGGCAGGCGTCTGTCCAGGGGGGCCGTCTTCACGATGGAGGTATGCGTGTCGGCCTTTCCATGCAGACGTTTGAGAACCTCGTCGAGATGGGTAACCGAGCGTAGATAGAAATGGCAGACAAAATCGTCGTCGCCAGTGACCTTGAAGCAGGTCACGCATTCGGGAATTTCCTTGATCAGCTTTTCAACCAGTGTGAACTGCCCCGGGAGGGCCTTGACGCGCACGATCGCCTGGATGGTATAGCCCAATGGCCCGGCCTCAAAGTCGATGGTGAACCGCCGGATGACGCCGAAGTCTTCCAGGCGCTTCAGGCGTTCGCTGCAGCTCGGAGCCGAGAGCCCGACTTCGGCTGCGAGGGCTCGTATGGAAGTGCGTGAGTCGTTGTGAAGCCTGCTAATCAGGTGGCGATCGATGTCGTCGAAGAGCAGCTTGGCGGATCGAAGGATTTTCACACGACAGGCCTTACATAATGAACGGCTTTTCAATATATCACTTTACAAACGCTATGGAGCGGTCCCGGTCTCGCCAGATATCATCTCCTCGCCCAAACGATAAAGACGGGCACACGAGTTCCCCCAGGATTCGATGCTTCGCGAACGTGAAAGGATCTGCAATGGCCATCTCATTTGATGAATCGAAACTCAAGAGTCACCTTGACCATGTCGTGCAGGAACCCGGCATCCAGAAGTTGCGAAATTCGTTTTCAAGAAATGGGTTCCTGAAAATCAGGGAAGTCGTTACCGACGAGCTTCGCGATGCCGTGAGACGGGAGGTATTCCGTCTGATCAGCGCACAACTGGAGCGGCGAGACCTGTATCTGGCAACAACGGACAACAGTCCACGCCACATGAGCGTGGTCAGGAGCGAGTTCGTTGCACAGGAGAGCCAGCTGATCGTGGAGCTATCCAGGTCGACCGTGCTCCTGGACGCACTCTCTCGCATAGCCGATGTGAAAATCGTGCCTTCTGTGTCAAAGGACGAGGAATACCTGATCACGAAACAGGAGCGAAAGGGAGACACGCATGGATGGCATTGGGGCGACTACAGTTTCGCCCTGATCTGGATTATCGAAACGCCGATAATGGCGAAGGGGGGCATGCTCCAATGCGTCCCACATACATACTGGGATAAGGCGAACGCCCGGATCAACGAAATCCTGTGCGAGAACCCCATTTCAACGTATGGATTCGAGTCAGGGGACGTCTACCTGCTGAGGACGGACACGACCCTGCACCGTACAGTTCCACTCACCGAAGATGCGACCCGCATCATCCTGAACATGACGTGGTCCGATGAGCATACCGCCGGTCGAGGACTGGCCGGCAATGACCGGTGGTGGGAAAACGCCGACGTCGAAGCTGCACGCCAAACGGCTTGACCCGTTACGTTACCTGGTGAGAGAGCCGGAGATCCGACGTGCACGATACATCATGCCTGGCCGAGGCGGCCAGTCTGCTTGAGGTTGCGGACTCGTATGCCAACGCCGCCGAGCTGGTCAGGGCGGCAGTGAACCGGAACGCGCAATGGCGATGGCAGCAATGCCTGAATCTTGTAGCGGCAGAGTCGCCGACGAGTCTTGCAGCAAGGGCCCTTTTGTCCAGCGAGGTCGGAATCCGCGCATCCGGTGGACATATCGGCCGAGACAACCGGTTTTTCGCCGGTATGCAGTTCATCGACGAACTGGAGTCCCTGTGCGTCGAACTTCTCAAGAGGTCGTTTCGCGTGCGCTACGCCGACCACAGGCTGATGGGCGGCATGGCGGCCACGCTTGTCGCCTATGCCTCATTGACTCAGCCCGGAGATACGGTGATGACCGCGCCGCTCCGGATGGGCGGAGACACCAGTAATCGGAGCAACGGTCCACCGGGCGTGCGCGGGACAAGAGTGATCGACATTCCTTATTCGGCGAAGGACGGGAGCATCGACCTCGACCAGTTCGCTACGATCGCGCGCAAGGAACGGCCCGCGGTAACCGGGCTCGGGATGACACTCACGCTGTTTCCGCTGCCGATCCGGGAAATCAAGGCCATCGTATCTGAATGGGGCGGACTCGTGTATTTCGACGGAGCGCACCAACTCGGCCTGATCTCGGCCGGGCTGTTCCAGGATCCACTCGGCGAGGGTGCGGATGTCATGACGGGGTCGTCGGGCAAGACGTTTAGTGGGCCGCAGGGTGGCATTATCTGCTGGAACACCGACCGCCTCGCTGACACGATTGCTGAAACGATTTTCCCCGTTCTTACGGGTAGCCACCAGATCAATCGCGTAGCTGCACTTGCTGTAGCGGCATCGGAGATGCTCGAGTACGGGCCGGTCTACATGCGTCAGGTCGTCGCGAATGCGCAGGCGCTGGCTGGATTTCTTCACAACAGGGGTATCAACGTTCTCTATGCAGAGCGCGGCTATACGCAGACGCACCAGATCGTTGTCGATTCCAGACCCGCCGGAAGCGGCCGCGAGGTCGTACGCCGACTTGAGGCCGCGAACATCATCTGTAACGAAATGCCCTTGCCGTGGGACTCCATTGAGACGGGAGAGGTTGAGACCGGAATCAGGCTGGGCACGGTGGAAGTCACCCGTCGTGGAATGGGCGTAGCCGATATGGACTGGATAGCCGAACAGATTGCAAAAGTGCTGCAGGACGGCGAGGCAACAGTGATCGCGCCGGAGATCACAGATTTCGTGGGTCGGTTTGACACGATCTACTACTGCCACGAGCACGGGCTACCGCCCTGTTGATGTGTCATGCACAGATTATCTGGATATGTCGAGGTGATATGTTGTTGATGGCCGCCACGGACCTGAAGCCGGTCCTTTCCTTTTCACTGGCTTCCATCGCTCTGCTTGCAAGCCCAGGCCCTGCTACGGTCGCGCTCGCCGCGAGTGGAGCGTCGTTTGGGCTCCGACGTTCTTTGAACTTCTATTTCGGAATCGTGGTGGGTCTGATCCCCGCCATCGCACTCGTCGCAGGTGGGGTGTTTGTGGCACTCCGTGCGGTTCCTGTCGTCTCGTCAGTTCTATTTGCTGTGTCGATAGCATACATACTGTACCTCGCGGTAAAGATCGCCTCGGCACCACCGTTGTCAGATCCCGAGCAGGAAGTTGCGTCGCCCGGTTTTCCATCAGGCTTCATTCTTGGCATTACAAATGTCAAGGCATACGCCGTGTTTGCGGCGCTTTTCGGTGGATTTGCTCTAGGTATTTCAGACCAGTGGGACGCGTTAATCAAAGCCGCAATCTGCATGGTCGTGATTGTGGTCTTCGATTTTCTCTGGCTTGCGACCGGAAGTAACCTGCGTCATTTTTTTACGAATCCTGTATTGAGCCGGATCGTAAACATTGGCCTCGCTGCATTGATGCTCGTGATGGTGGTGTGGTCAGTGTGGAGGTCGTGAACGGGCTATCCGCATGACGTGTGAGTCGTGCCTGTCCGGACCACTTGAGGTAATTGTGAAGTTGAACGCCGGAAATACCGTCAGGCTCTACTACGGAGGGCCGCTCTGGGAAGTGCTTCGGAGCGTCCCTGGTGGTATAGGTTCCGCGTGTGCTCTTTGCGTACGCAAGCGGGGACGTCGTGAGATGGCAATCTACCGCGTGTGTGATCTCGTGCCCATCAACGGGCCGCTTGTCGAAGAATTCCTCGCGGAACGCGGCCTGTCGCTTTCGCGGGAAAAAGCACGGATCACGCATATCAATGACGGTTTCGATTTTCGGAATGAATATCCACGAGTATGACGAGGTGAGCTTTTGATCAAGCCGTCGAAGAAAAACATAAAAGCGTTCTTGCACAAGTTCCGGGAAATCGTGAAAAGCAACAAAACGCTGCGCCAAGACAAGCTGATCCGCTGGCTCAATCCGATCGTTTACGGGCAAGCGAACTATCATCGGCACGTCGTCGCCAAGCACATCTTCCGCAAAGTCAATCATAAGATACGGCAGACCTTGTGGCGCTGGGCTGTTCGTCGACATCCCAAGAAGAATGCAGGCTGGATCCGCAAGAAATATTTCCGGACACAGGGTCACCGGCATTGGGTCTTCGGGGTGAAAGCGGGCAAAGTCCTCAGCACAGGAAAACCTGAACTCCTGACGCTCTATGAAATTTCTCTCGTCACAATCCGGCGTCACGTCCAATCGATGCTACGGTCAATCCATTCGATCCCCATTGGGAACAGTATCTTGAGGTACGGCTTTGCTACGCGATGCTGGACTCACTTAAAGGTCGAAGTCAATTGATTCGGCTTTGGCTGGATCAGGGCCGGACGTGCCCGGTGTGTCGCCAGTTGATTACCAAGTCTAGTGGGTGTGGCTGGACCACATCCACAGGACAATCGACGGCGGCGCCGATATCATCGGCAATCTGGCGATGCTCCATCCGGATTGCCACCACACGACACGCGATACCCGTCTCTCAGTTGTGAAACCGGCTCTCCAACGGTAATGCCGTTCAGTTAATGTCCTTGTTGAGGTATCGAACGGTGTAACGTTTGGGGCGGGATTTGACGACCCGGTCGCATGCACGGCCGGGTCGTTTTTCATTGGGAAGAGACTTGAGCCGGTCCCGCAGACGCTGAAGGCATGCGGGCAATTTTGCGTAGGCCGGCGTGAGGGCAGCCCACATCATTTCGTGCTGGATGGTATGCAGCGCTCGCACGAAACTGATATCGGTCGGCGCGAGTTTCGCTTCCCATGCGGCGCTGGCGATCTCACGGCGGATCAGGTTGTAGGCGATCAACGCGCCCCAGATCTCCTGATACCCCCCTTCGACGGTGCGACTGCGCAAGGTCAACTCCGAACCCAGCTCCCCGTAACTGGTTTGGCGGGTAAGGAACTGGCGCGGTACGTGACGAACCTGGCCCGTTTCCAGCCCCTCCCCATAAGAACTGATCGTGAGGTTTTCCCTCAAGCAGCTCACCCAGTGGGATTCATCGCAAGGGTTATGGGTCCTGTCAGTGCGACAGCCACTTTTACGCGAACTCCCCCACGCCCGAGAGCGGACGCGTTTTCCAGTCCCAGTACAGGCCTAGGACGCCATAGAGGTACTCGTTACTCCATCGCCGCCACCCGACGCTCGACTTCTTGCGTCGCTTACGCCGCGTCAGAAGAGTTCGAACCTTCATCTCCAGATGATCGCGCACCTCACCGAAGGCGCGACTGGCATTGCCGACCCAAAAGTAGTTGACCCAACCTGCCACCGCAGCGTTGAGTTTCGCGACCAGCTTCACAGCCGGAGTCGAGCCTCCGTGCCGGATGATGTCGCGAATCTTCGCCTTGGTGGATTGGCGGGCCTTTTTCTTGGGGGTCGTCAGGATGAAATAGCCGGTCCCCTTACGTTTGCGAACGCGACGCAGGTCGAACCCCAGGAACCCAAAGGCGTCGCCGTGCGGCGTGTCCACCACCGTGGTTTTCTCCGTGTTCAACTCGACGCCAAGTGGCCCGAGTTGTTCCCGCAGACGCAGCAGGGCGCGTTCCGCCCAGCCTCGTTTCGTGTGGTGACCGCTGACGGTGATGACAATGTCGTCGGCAAACCGGTGATAGTTCACTGCCTCGTAAGGTCCCTGTGCCGTCTTGCGGCGGATCGCGTCGAACATCCAGTCGATCTCGTTCAAATAACTGAACGGCATTAGCTCCCCAACGGGGGCCTTAAAGGCTTGAGCCGTATGCCGGGAAACTGGCACGTACGGTTCTTAATGGGCAGCGGCACAGTAATGTGTCGCTGTTACCCGACAAAAACGTGTGGGGCCGGTCGTAGCGCGTCATGCATGCCTGCCAGTCCAGTTTTTCGGGCGATACGGATTCACCAGCTCATCGCTCGCGTCATTCAGCACCTCCACCTCGGCAGGCGGCCGCATGAAGAACAGTGCCGCCGCGCCCGCAAACACCTCAACATAACAGGTATGGCGAGGAAAGCGTGGAATCGTCCACAAGCCGCCGTTTGCCACCTATCCACGGAATGACCGGCATTGCTATGGCATCTCCTCGGCTCAGCGTTCCACCCCGGTATACGGATCGTCCGGAAACAGCTCCCGCGGCCCCTCACGACGATCCGAGTAACGCACTCCATGCGCGTGAGCCGGTTTGCGATGCTGTTGCTGTTCGTGTCGCGCGTTATGCTCCATCGATGAGCTGCCGTGCTGCACCGGCATCGTCTGCACGAAATCTGAAACCGCCACCGCCAGGCTGCGATCATCCTCGCTCGCTGAGCCAGCCATTGCATGTGCTACGCCCCGCCACGCTTCAAGCACACCGGCGTGCGCGCTCCACAAGGCAACGCGCGCAGCGTAGTCAAGTTCCGGCCACCAGTAATGCGGTGCTTCACCACGCGCAACCATATGCGCGACGGCCTGTTTCGGATAGCGGCGCGTCTCACCGCGTGCCAGTCGTGCAGTCGCATTGGCCTCGACTCCATGCTCACGCAACTGGTGTGCAAACCGTTCGCGCCAGCGAAGCAGATCCCGCTTACGTGGATTGAGACGCTTGCCGTCCGGCCCACGTACCTGCACACTCAGATGCACGTGAGGATGTGCTTCGTCATCGTGCTCGGCGAAGACATACCGTCTGCCGTCGCCGAATTCTTCCGCCGCAAAGGCGCGGGCCGCGTCGCGCACTGCCTGACGGTCTGTGCCGGCCGGCATCGAGAGCAGCACGTTGAACACCTCCCGCCTGCGACTTTCTTCCGGAATACCCCAGCCACCGAGGCGCCACGCGTCCGTGAGATCGTGCAGTGCTTCACGGCCGAGTACGGTCATCCCGTCCTGGTCCTCCAGTTCCACCTTGCCGTTGCGCGAGATGTAGCGCAGATGACGACGCAGTGCGCCCATGCCGTGCGCACCCGACGCCCTGTTCGTGATCTTGACCATCACCTCCGGCGTACGCCTGAGCGTGCGGGCAAGTTGCTCGCGCATGCGGCGCACATCCCGCCCGGGTTCGCCGCGCGACATGCGTGGTGCGCGCACGTGCCGTAGCGGATCGTGAAAAAGCCGGTCGCCCCAGTTCAGCAGCATCTGGTCGACCCAGGTCTTCGGGAACGACATGCTATCGGCTCCAGCGATCGAGATTGGCGCGCAGTACCTGCGTGACTGCGCGCAGGTGCGCATCAATTACGGCACGGGTTCCCCCGAGCACGCTCGCCGCGTCATGCGCATCACCGTGCGCGTGCAACCGTCCCAGCAGCATCACGATGGTAGCCAGTCGCTGGTTCGAGTCCGCAAGCAGCCGCATCTCGCGCTCACCCAGCTGCGGCTCATGCACGAGCTGCGCGCGGATCACGGCAACCACCCAGCGATTGACATTCAGCCCACCCGCCAACGCACGCTGTCTGGCCCCTTCGAGCTCCTCCAGCGTAAGGCGGATTTCGATGCGTTCACGATGCCCGTTGACCACGAGATCGTGTCGCTCATACCCAGCCATCCCGTCTGGCGGCTTATCGCTCAGCGCGTCGTGGACCAGCTGCCGAACGCCATCGGCCGCCGAGACGCCATGAAGGCCGCACCACGCCTCCCAGCGTGGCTTCACCGGTCCGAGATCCACACACAGTCGCATACGCGGTGTCACGTGCGTGCACTCCTACAGGGACGGCGGCGTGGGCTCTTCCCGACCTCGCTCGACCTCGCGGGCCGGAACGCGCTCCGCGGCCGTGCGGGTGCGGCGGTTACGGGCAGAAGGCGCCTGCGGATCGAACACGCGCGGAGGCGGCACGATGACGCCCTCGGCCGCGAAGGCGTCCAGCAGCCGTTGTGCATGCTGCTGCACCCGCACGATGGATCGCTCGCTGAAGCCATGCTGCCGCATCGCGGCAGTCAGCACCGCCATCTGCACAGCGCGCGCCTCCGGGGAAGCGCGGGGAGGCCCGCGCCTGGGTGCGGCGCGCGGCGGTTCCGGTGCTGCAGGCTGAGCAGCCTCGCCCCGCCTGGGTTCACCCTTTTTCCCGACCGCCCCGGCGCGAGAATGTGTACGCTCCTGCTTCACCACATCGACCTGCCAGGTATGGCGGTAGACGCCCTTCTCTTCTTCGCCAATCACGTTTCCCGTCTCATCCACAACCGGCACCATCACACTCACAAGACACCGGCCAAGATTCTCGAGCGTGACCTGCTGTCCGGCGAGCGCGCCAGACTCCGCAACGGCCCTTTCGAGATCCACTCCCCACACAACGTTATCCGCACCAGCCGCATCGCGGTAGACGACGTAATAGGAGTCACTACGCGCGGGATTATGCTGATAGGGCGCGCTACCGTGCTCGACCAGTTCGCCGGCATAGCGTTGCCGCTCCATGCTCCCAGATTCAGCAACGCGCGGCGCCGGTTCGGAGGCGGGAGCAGATCGGGGCGGCTGCGTGGACGACAGAGGCGCCATCGTCCCCATCCCGGCCTGCCGGGGAACCCCGGGATTCGCTGGCTGCGCCGCCGGAGGTTCCGCAGGGCGAGGCGCCGCCGCAGATGCCTTCGTAACGTTTACCGGATCCCGCGCTGCCGCAGTCGTTCCCATCGCATCGATGCGGTTCGTCAGCCGGCCGCGAAGGCCTTCAGCCAGGCGCGCGAGGTCTGCGGCCTTCGGCTCGTACCCGGTCACCTCGATGCCCAGCAGCATTGCCTGGACCCACACCTCCCGCCGGAACTGCTCATGGCCCGAGACCCGCACACAGCTCCACGACTTGGCGCGAACCATATCGATCATCGACTCGACGATGTCGGGGCGATTATGTTCCGTCACCAGGTAGGGGCCAATATCCTCAAACGCGAGCTGATGCGGTGCGTCCTTCAGGAAATACTGGTTGCCCGCCTGCAGGTACCGCTTGCGCACGGTCTCCGGCGGATTGCCCAGCGGCAGCCACCGCATGGCGGCTGCCTCGCCCCTGCCACTGGACGTCGCCTGATGCGATGCGGGGTGCTGTGCCGCCGCCTGCTGCGGCGCGCCCCTCTGGATGGCGTGATCGCGCAGCCGCGCCCGCATTGCGTCGAACTCGCGGTGCCGGCGGGCGGCCAGTGCGTCGACCGCCGTCTGGTCGAAGCGTTCCGCGCCAGCGGCGCCACCCTGCGGATCCGGCAGAGGTGGCGAAGCCGGCTCGATTACGTTGATCACCGGATCGTCGGCAGGCGTGCCGGCGGAGGTAGTAGGGGTTGCGCTTTCATCCATCATGGGCCTCCCTGTGGTCGCTGGCTGACGCAGCGTCGCATGCGATCAGCGTTGCGGCGCTTCGCCCTGCTCGAGGCCGGCGCGCTCCTTCGACTGCGCGAGGGCAGCCGCCCGGGCTTCCCTCACCCGCGTCCATGACGCGCCCTGCAACTGGTCGAGTGTCGCGTCGAGCTCGCTGCCGAAACCCACCTCGCGTGCCGACTTCTTGAGCGACGCAACCGTGCGCTCAAGCAGATCTCGCGCACGGTCCCACGGATATATCTTTCCGTGACTGCCGTCATAGCCGACCTGGACCTCAGCGCCATTGAGCCGCTGGTTCGCGTCCATCCATCGCAGCCGGTCCGAGACGAACTCCATGTTCGCCTTCGCATGGAACACCACGCTGCGCGTCGACACCTCCTGGATCAGGTAGTGCTCCGTGTTGAATACCTCGCCACGATACGGACCGCCATTCTCGCGGGGTGTCGCCATGCGGATCTGCGCGCCGAAACGGTGCTGGGCCAGCGCCTTGATCTCGCCCGGTACCTCGTCGAGCCCGTACAACGGTTCGCCCACCTGACGGCGCGCCGGCGTGTCCGCACCGCGCCCCGGCGGTGGCTCGGGCTTCGGCGCGTCAGCCCCGGCCCGATCCGGTTCCGGCTGCTGAGCCTGTGCCCGCCCGGCTGCCGGTACTGCCGCCGCACCTTCCTGCGGCACTGGCTCCGGCGCATCCGGATTCGTGGCAGGCCGACGCGAGGTGCGGCGCCGGACTGGTGCGTCTGCGTCACCTACAAGCTTTTCTTTCACGTTACCCATTTCACCCTCCTTCAATGCATCGACCGATCCGTCTGCAGCCACTGTCTTTCCGTCGACTTCTGCAACCACGGCATTCCGCCTCGTCGCCTCGTAGACCGACTCCCGTAAAGTCTCACCAACGGCTCGAGATCCCGACAGCACCGTCATGTCGTCAAAGTCGGTCGGGATTCCACCGTCAATGCGGTCCTCCGCTGCAAAGCGTGGTTCCGCGAGCAGGGACGACGTAGCGAGCGCGGCCTGCCTCGCATGCTCGTATCCAGCACCCAGATCAGCGAGCACCGCGATCTCCGCCTCCGGGTAACGGCCGCGCCACATCGCGGCCACCGGCCGAAGATTGCCGCTCGACAGCGCCGCGACGCTGAACCAGCCGGTCGCCTGCCATGCTGCGAGTGCCGTCGCCACCCCTTCGGCAATCAGGATGGGTGTGAGCGCACTCTCGCGGAACTGGTCGGGTTGAACCACCCAGTAGCCGCCCGATTTCGCTCCGCCCGCCAGCGCGGACTTGCGCCCACCGGCATCGATCAGTTCCAGTGTCGAAAGGCTTTCCCCGATACGGACAGGCACGACCAGCACACGTCCGGTGAGCAGTTCCCCGGCGCTGCGCGGCGCATAGCCCAGCAACGCATGCAGCTCCCCGGCTTCCAGTTCGCGCACCGTGGAAACCGCCCTGACCTGCTTGCGTTCGAGATACGGATGTCCGGGTCCCACGGGTCGTGCCCACTTCCAGATTGCGAGCGCCTCCCGCGCAACCGCCGCCTGTCGCGCACGCATACGAGCTTCACCCCGGGCCTCAAGCTGCGCCTGGTCCACAGGCGGATGCGGAGGCGACACGCGCGGCCTGTCCGCAGGATCCATCGCGGCACGCGACGCCCTGACATCGAAACCGTGCTGCTGCGCGAGCCAGAAAAGCGTCGCGAGTGTCTTGCCGCCCGACTCGCCGGCCGAGCGCCACGTCACCCGCGCCGCGCGCTCACTGTAGTTGTGGGCGGTGCGGCTCCACTCGTCCCAGATGTCGAAGCCCGCCTCGCCGAATCCCTGCTTGAGCGCGAACGCCATGTCCACCCAGGTGGTGTAGTCCTCGGCAGGAATCGTGGCCAGCGCTGCACGCGCACGCTCCTCTTCGCTTAGATACCGCGTATTCATCGGCGCTCTCCGTGAAGCGGCACGACGTTCGAATCGTCACCGTCGCGGGATGCAGTTCGTCCGCGCTGGGTACCAGGCGCGCCGGCGGTGCACGCAGACCCGCGCTTTCGAACGCCATCGACGGGACGCAGTTCCGCGACATCGAGATCGGACGGCGACAGTCGCCGCGCCGCCACGGCAACACGCGCAGCCGGCACCCCGAGCAGCATGAAATGCCGCTCGACATAGGCGGCCGCGTCGTCGTCGCTCACATCGTTGAGATGGTGTGGCAGATCGCGTGGATCCCAGGCCTGGAGCACTTCCAGATACTCCCGGGGAAGGCGCATCACGCCGGCTTCATCCACGTCGTCAGGCTGAACATCCCTCACGCGGCGTTCAACCTGAGCCATGAAACGCACGAGATCCATGGCGGGAACGGCCGGCGCTGCCCCCAGACGAGAGGTAAAGACAGGATCCCGCCAGTAGCAGATGCGCTCGGCCAGGATCGGCTTCGTGTTTTCGAGGAGGATGATTTCCTTGTCGCGCCCGAGTTCCTTCAGTTCCTGCGGCAGCAGCAGCGGCCGGCGCTGTTCGGAGAAGCTCTCGCTCGAGCCGCCCCGGCCGCCGAAGATCGCGTTGGAGCGGCTCACACTGCGCGAGCGGTCCGTGAAGGTACCGAGCATCTCCGAATATTCGTTCGCATCCTTCTGCTCACGCGGCGCATAGATGATCTGCATCGCGTGATTAGTGACGAAGGTCCTGGCATCCGCCCGCCCATAGACGGACTCAAGCTGCGACACCGACTGCATGATCGAGAGCAGCCGCAGGTTGTATCCCGCCATGTAGGCCACCGCGCGGGCAATGATGTGGATCTTGCCGACCGACGTAAATTCGTCCATCAGCAGCAGGCACTGCACCTTCAGCTCGGGATTGTCCTGAGGCAACTGCCGCGTGTTCAGGTTGACGAGCTGCGAGAATACGAGATTGACGAGCAGCGCGGCCTCGGTGAGATGGTCCGGTGTGATGCCGACATAGACCGACATGCGGCGCCTGCGCACGTCGCGCAGGTCGAAGTCATTCGCGCTCGTCGCAGCATCGACGATCGGATTGGCCCAGATCGTGAGCGGCGCGTTGAACGTCGCGAGAATGCTCGCGAGGACCTTGTCATCGTTCGCAAGAAAGCGGTTCAGCGCGTCGACACACGTCCCGCTGATCAGCCGCCGGTTCTGCACGATCGCCTGCTGCAGGCATCCCTTGACGGGCATGCCGTTGCCCGAGGACTGCCGAAGCACTTCGCCCATCGTTACCGGATAGTCTGGCACATCGGGGTTGCCGGCCCGGCGCGCATCGTGCCATTCGCACAGTAGCAGTACGATGCCGAGAAAGAGGTTGCGCGCCTGGTCCTTCCAGAAATCGTCGTGACCGCCAACCGGATACAGCGCATATCCGATGGAGAGAATATCGCCGACGCGGAATACGCCCTCCGAGATCGCCGACAACGGGTTATACCGGTGTGTGCAGCCGTCCTCGGCGAACGGATTGAACAGGTAGACATCGTGGCCATGCGCTCGCCGGAAGCCCGCCGTGACGTTGAAGTTCTCCTGCTTGATGTCGAGCACCACGACCGAGTCCGGGTAGCTCAGCAGGTTGGGGACCACGATACCCACGCCCTTGCCCGAACGTGCCGGCGCCGCCAGCAGTACGAACTGCTGTCCCGTGAACCGCAGGTAGCGGCCGCGCCACACACCCACGACCAGTGGCGGGCCGACGTTCGCATCCGGAATCGCTACCGTGCTCATAGCAGCCCTGCCCGGCGGATGTCCGCCTCGTTGGCGAACCGCGCACTGCCGTAGAGACGCCGACGACCGGAGCGATCCAGAAGCGTGTACACACCAAGCGCTGGCGCACCGAACGCGAGCGCGAGGCCGAACAGCGCAGCACCGGCGAGCCGCCTCCCTTCTCTTGGCAAACGCCCATCGTACCAGGCCAGTGCCGCGTCCGCCCAGGCATGAAAGCCGGCATGGAGCGGATTGACATGGTGGCTCGCGGCGAAAAAAAACGATGCCAGCCACAGGGCGAGGACCAAACCGCCGGCCGCAGCGACCACAATCGCGAGTGTCTCCAGCGCGCGCACGGCGTGATACACGCTGGTTGACTGCGCCGATGCGGTTGGCTTTCCGATGTCCATGGCCTGTCCTCCTCTCACCGGAAATCCGCCTGATGGTGGCGCAGCGGATCGAACCAGACTTCCGTCATCGACCAGCGCCGGCCAGTCTGCACGCCCGTCTCATCGAAAAGCGCGTTGGCCTCCATATGTGCGACCACATCGATCGTCATGGAAAGCAACCGGCGCAGTGCGACGTCATCGCAGCTCGACGCTTCCGGATGTTCCTTCGCCATCAGGGCAAACCGTTCGATCGCAACCGCCGCACTCGACGCGTGATAGCTCGTGATGGAACCTGAGTGGCCCGTGGTCAACAGCTTCAGGAAATCGTAGGCCTCGCTGCCACGCAGTTCGGCAAGCAGCACGCGGTCAGGCCGCATGCGCATCGTGCTCGCGATCAGATCCGCAGGGGTCACCCGCGCCTGACCGTGGTCGCCCTTGCTGTAGATCAGGTGAACGCAGTTCTCGATGTGATGGATGAAGAGCTCACGCACATCCTCGATCGTCACGATGCGCTCGGTAGCCGGGATGTACCGGCACAGCGCCTTCATGAAACTCGTCTTGCCCGAACCCGTGCTGCCCACGATTGCGAGGTTCAGCCGGTCGCGCACCGCAAGCTCGAAGAACGCCGGGAAACCGCGTGCGTCGAGGTACCTCACGAGCTCGCGATCGAGGTGACGCAACGCAGGCATCGCCTCATCGAGTCCGGCCGGCCGGTGCCACGTTGTCTGCGCGAACAGCCCCCCGCTTTCGTACCCACCGAGCGTTTTCTCGCGCGAGGACGGGCGGCGGATCGTCACCGACACGGTACGCGGAGGCACCACCGGCGGGATCACGATCTGGATACGCGCATCACCCGGCAACAGCGCGGAGAGCACCGGATGCAGCGCCGAAACTTCCTGGTTCGTGAGCGTAGCGACAGCGACCGCGAACGACATCAGGTGATCGAAATCGAGATCGTGACAGTCGTGCGCATGCCATCCGAGGTGGGTTTCCGTCAGCACGCGTCGCGGCCGGTTGATCACGAGTTCCGTGACAGCAGGATCATCGAGCAGCCCTGCGAACGGTCGCATCAGCTCGCGCACCGACGCATCCTCTGCCAGCCTCGGCAGTGGGGCATCTGCGACATCCGAGGCTTCGCCCGGGGCATGGACCGGCGAATTCATCTCGTGCCCTCCGGTTCGAGGGCATAGACCCGACTGAAGTCCAGGTCCCGCGCAACGACAATCGTGAACTCCGCGCCCTGGTTCTGCGACAGCGTGGGCGGGATGTTGATCGTGCTGTCCAGCACACGCGAGGCCATGTCATTGCCCTGTTGCTGCGTGTTCTCGAACACCACCGAGCCGTTGCTGTTGCCACCGCGCGTCGCGAGATAGCCGATCGCATCCTGCGTCATGCCGAGTAGCATGGCCGCACCGATGCGTTCGCCCCAGTGATTGTTCACGTACCCGCCCACGCCCATGCGTCCGAGCGCATCCGCAGCCGGGGAATCGATTTCGACCGTCACGCCTTCGGGCGTCTTGATGCGCGCCGCCAGAATGAACACGCGCTTCTGGCCGGGTGCCAGATTGGAGCGATATTCGCTGTCGATCTGTGACCCGCGTTCGATCAGCACGACGTGACCGTCATCCGAATAGATGTTCTTCGTCACCGTGCAGGTCGAGATTCCCGCCTGGGTGGAATCGAACGCGGCATCGCCGACACAATCAATCTTGGCGCCTTCGGCAAGGATCAGGCTGCGGTTGCCGAGAAAGCCGGCGCGTACCGTCGGCGTCACGGTCGGTGTGAGTGCCTGGCCGAGCGCACTGCTGCCCCGGGACAGGCTGACGGGTGAAACAGTGACGCCCGGCGTTGATGCAGCGAGGTCTGTCGCGCCATTGGCATCACCGTTGCCTGCGCCCGCGCTTCCGGCGGCGAGGAGTGGCGCGTCGTAATAGCTGCGAACGGGTGCGGTCCGCACACGAGCCTGGCGCGGCGCCACTGCAACCGGTGTTGAAGCGGTCGCTGCTGCTGCCACGGGTCCGCTTGCCACTGCCGAAGACACTGCGGTGGGCGCATCGCCGAAAATGCGCCCCTGGGACGGTTGATCCTGCACCGCGTCGCGTCTCGCCTTTTCGGCCGCATCGTGCCGCTCGAGAAATCCGTGAATCGTCCAGGCCACCCCGCCGATAACGGCGATGACGACCAGCAGCGGAGCAAGCCACCAGGCGCGGCGACGGCCACCCTGCTGCCCCAGTTCCGGCATGCCGCGATCGGCGGGCTGACTCGCAAGGTCACCGTTTATGGTGTCCGTGACTTTTGCGGTATCGACCCCGGATGCAGCCCCGGGTGCAATCACATTGCGTGGCGTTGCGTCATTCATGACCAGTGCTCCGCAGGACCCGCTTCACACCCGTCACCGTCGTGCCATCCGCAGGCGAGACGCCATCCACGTCGAACGCGTCGTTCCACAGGCCGACCACCTCGTCACCGAGACGAAGCACGAACCGCCGTGCCACCTCATGCACAACGATGACGTCATCCTCCATGTGCCGGTCAACGACGCTCTCGCTGTCGTTGTCGGCCACGCGGAAGATCGCGGGGATACGCCTGTTATCGAGAATGCGGATATAGGTAAAGCGTCCGTCATCCCACGCTGCGGTGGGAGCGATATCCTCCGAATGCGGCATCACCTGCATCGAGTACGCCGTATTGCGCACCACCGGTGGCTGATCCAGGCGCACACGCACAAGAGCGGCATCATCGGCAGCCTTTGTCGTCGCTGCCTGCGCGTCGGGATAGACAAACGTGATGCGATACATCTCGTCGCCGTTACCGAAGCGGGCTTTCAGTGGCAGGACCACGAGGTCGAAGCTGTAGCTGTGCCGGTCTGTGCGGATTTCGAGGTTCGTGTCGTGCGCGGCAAGCTGCGGTTTGAGATAGACGTCGTGGTCACCGCGGCTCGCGACCACCTGCCATCCATCCCGGTCACCGGGGGCCACGACGAGAATGTGCTCGGTGGGATCGAGCGCGATGTGCGTGGCGAAGCCGCGCTGCGCGATGACGCGCACCACTTCGTCCTGCCGGTACACGACCTGCCGCACGCGCGAGTCGCCCGACCAGCCGGGGACGTCGTAGGCGCGTGTTTCGCTGCTTACCGTTGCGAGCCCGATCACCAGTGCGACGGCTCTCACGAAATTTTCGGGTTTCATGACGCACCTCCCGGGGCAGGCTGTGGCGCCGGAGAGGCAGCCGCAGGCGTGTATTCGGAATCGCGGCTGTATGCCGTCACCCTGAAGCCAAACGGGTTCTCGATCGCCGTGCGCTCCCGCGTGAAGACGGCGGGCCGGTACGTGAAGGCCAGCGTGATAACGAAGCGTTGCGGCAGCTCCGCGTTATCGATACCGTTCTTCCACGTCGTCTGTTCGATATGCACGACGGCGTGCCCAGGTTCATCCGGCACGAGCGTAGTCGAGAGGATGCGGATGCGGCGCTGGGTGTTCGCACCGAGCTTGCGGTCCAGCGCGTCCGGTCCGCTGTAAATCGCCCGGTAGTCGCGCGCGACGCGGTCATCGCTCATGTCCAGCACGCGGTCATAGTCCATCTGCAGCAGGCCCCAGTTGTAGCGCTCGCGCGAGCGCACGTACACCTCGACCCAGTGCTTGTCCTCGACCTCGCGCATAGGCACCCGCTTTGCGTCGAGCACGTCAATCACCTGCGCCTCACCGGTCAGACGGTCGACCTCGATCGGCAGCGGCACCACCCGGTAGAACGGAACCATCACGGCAAGCGCCACCGCACACAGGACTGCGACCACCCCGGCTGCTACGGCCACGTGCCACGCACGACGCTCCGAACGCGCCTGCAGAAGGGTGACCGACACCTCGAAATCGAGCGCCCGACGATAGTCACGGTCACTGCTCATGACCGCCTCCATCCGACGGTGGAACGGGCACAACGCGGTTCACCGGAACACGGTACGAACCATCCGGCAGGACAGGTCTGGGTGGGCTTCCCGAGCATCCATTAATTAATATAACTAACTGAATGATGGTACCCACTACAACGGAACGGAACATGCGTGTCTCCCCAGTTTCCGAACTCAGTTGCCAAAGGTCGCGGGAACCATCTGGTCCTGCAGCCGTGCGGTATTCCCGGCGCGCTTGAGCACGAGCTCCTGCTGCTGCTCGGCAACGAGCCGGTCTTCGGTATCGGCCAGCATCCTGAAAAGCTGCAGCTTCGTCATCTCGTTGCCGACTGCCGTGCTCTCGGTCTGGATGCGTGCCTGCAGTTCCGCGACGCCCTTCTGGTCCTGCGTCACATCGATCTGCTGCATCAGCGCCTGGATCTGGTCGAGCTCCTGGAGCTCCGTCTGATATGCCTGCGTGCCAAATGCCTTGTCCTGGAACGGCTTGTTCAGTGCGCGCTGGCAGACCTGCTGGTCGATGCCGCTCTGGTCCTCGCAGTTGTAGATCTCGCTCGCCGAGCGCAAGGCCTGCGCGCTGCCGGTGAGGCCCGCATAGCCGCCGTTCTGGATCGCCGCATAGACGGACTGCCAGTTCGAGGGCAGCGAATTCGACAGGACCGGATTGCTCATCAGTCCGCCAAACCCACGCGTACCACTGAGTGACTGGTACAACTGAAGCTCCTGCTGCACCTCCTGCTTCAGTTGCCCAACGGTCGCGATGGCCTGCAAAACGTTCTGCGCGTCGTAGACCGGGATCCCCTGCGCGTGAGCGGGCGGTGCGGTCAGAATCATCACCACCGCCGTGAGGAGCTCGAATCCCATATATCCGAATGACCAGATCTTCACGATGACCCTCCAGGGTTATCCTGGTCGCCCAGGTGCTCCCGGGCGGCGCGCTGGTAGGCGGGTATCGAATTTTTCGTGCCGCCATCCGAAATCTTCCCCCCCGGCCGACGCGGGCCGTGCCCCAGCTGCACGAGTGAGCCAAGCTCCCTGACCGCACCGCGCGACGCAAATCCCGCGACGAAGGCGCCAAATCCGGACAGCGTGGCGCCGCCGGCCAGTCCCGAGGCAACAGCCGGCAACTGCCAGCCGATCGTCGCCAGCAGGAGTGATGTGATGAACAGACCGAACGCCGCACCCCAGGGTGCAACGGCAGTGAGTGCCGCCTGACCCGCCGCAGCGAGCGCCGACGCGTTTGTATCTGGCGAGACTGTCGTGACGTTGAACGGCGCGAGGTCAGCGGAGAACGCCGTGAGGGCCATGCCGAGAAATGCTGCGATAAGGACCTGCAGCAGCGCATAGTTCGTGACCTTCGCGGTCCACGCCTCGAAAAAGCGCGCCGTCGGACCGAATGCGCCACAGGCAATGAAGGCCGGGCCGAACCCCAGTACCAGGTCAAGCAGCATCCTCGCCATCGTGACCTCGAAAGCCAGGACGATCAGGAAAATCGCGCCACCGAAGCCCACCACAAGCCCGCCCGCCATATCGCCGAGGCCCGCGACAAAGCCGCTGACGCTCATACCTTCGTGTGTCGCCCTGTCGAAGTAGGCGTCCATCACGATGCCGATCTGCCGGTCGTAGCAATCGAGGGTCTGGTAAATGGCGGATGCGCTCGTGCCCGTCACGCTGCTTCCGCTCACTGTTCCGCAGCCGGCGTTACCGGCTCCCGCATTCGCAGCGGCGTCCTGGATCGTCTGGGCAAGACCCGTCGTGGCGCCCTCGACGGCGGTGACCACCTGCGACTGGTAGATGCCAGAACCAAGCGCAAAGGCCAGCATGATGGCCACCTTCAAACCGCGCCACGCGAACGCCGGAACGGATTCATGGGCCTCACCACGCACCACGGCGAACCCGTACGCAATGATCCAGATCGTGACGGCGGTCGTGACGACTGGCACCAGCGCACTGGAAAGCGCGGAGGACACGCTTGTGACATACGTCGACATGCCGTTCTCGAGCGTGCCGCCCACGGCTGTGAAGAGGCCGCTCATCGCACACCTCGCGTCGGGTGCCCGGCACCACCGCGCGCAGCCGATTCCGTCGCGCGGCGTCGCGCCAGCTGCGCGTGGAATACCGGCAGCCACACCGCGGGATCATCGCCGACTCCGGCGCGAATGCCGTCGAGCAGTTCGATGTTGTCCGTGGTTCCCGAAAGCACGTCGAGCACATCACCCAGTCCGGCAAGATCCAGCCGGCCGATCGCCGAGCGATGGCCCTGCTTCACGAGAAACAGTCGGCTGCTTTCACCCAGCGACTGGACGATGTTGAATTCGGCTTCGGTCAGCTTGAAGCCGTGCACATAGTCGTCATGGTCGGCGCGCGGATTCGGCAGGAAAAAGAAAGTCGCGGTCTGCTCAACCAGTGCGCGCGCAATGTCGCTGCGCAGCACATCGGCCGGTGACTGCGTGTCGAAGATACCCAGACCATTCTGCTTGCGGATCGTCTTCTGTTTGTCCCGGGCGAAATCCGTAAAGACCGGGTCCCCCAGACGCTTCCAGAATTCCGTCATCACGTAGACGAAGCGTCGCCCGTCGATCAGACTTTCGGTCAGATGCAGCAGGACCATCGTGACCGGCGTCGACACCTCCGGATCGTCGAGCAGTTCGGTATCGTCGAAGCCGAAGAGATGGTTCTGGCTGAAATCGAGCTGATCCGACGGGTTATCCAGCACCCAGCCAAGCCGCCCGCCCGCGCACCACTTCGTGAGTCTGGCATGCAGGCTGTTCTCGCCCACGGCCGGCAGGAGCTGCCGGACCATCGACAGGCGCCGCAACGGCCGCTCCATGCGCGCCACTTCCCGTACAGCGCGTGAGATGTCGAGTTCGTCTTTCGCCGACAGCAGCGCGCCCGTATCAACCAGACGGCGGAGCAGCCGCTCCCAGAAGTCGAGCACCGTCCCGTCCGGGTCGAGCTGGAAGGGATTGAGTCCTGTCGGGACACCCCGTCGAAACACCGTGTAGCGGCCCCCCATCGCCCGCACCGCGATCTCGGTGCCCCGATCCTTGTCATAAACGACTCCGGTGAGGCCGTACTTCATCGCCATCGCGAGCAGGAAAAGCTCGAGCACCGTCTTGCCGGCACCTGCCTGCCCGATGATCTGCGTGTTGGCGAGTGCCTTCTCGTCTGCCGAGTCCTTCTTCTCCGGCGTCGCGTGAAAGTTCAGGTACAGCGGCTGGCCGCTCGGCGTCCTGACGATCGTGATCGCCTCACCCCACGGATTGCCGTCGCGCTTGCCGGTCGCGAAGTTGTGCAGGCTCGCGAGACCGCAGAAGTTGCGTGAGGTGAGCTTGGCCTCGCGGGGCCGGTAGCGCCAGTTGCCGGGCAGTTGGGCAAACCATGCGGCATCCGCCACCAGATCGATGAGTGCCGTCTGGAAGCCCACGTCCGCGAGCTGCGTGCGCGCCTTTGCCACGTGTCGCGCGACCTCCTCCGGCCGGTCACCGAGCACGGCGAGCGAATAATGGTATTCACCCAGGACGAAATCGCCGTTGATCAGGTCGTCGAGCGCCTGATCCATCGCGCTGACCTGCGACACCGCCACGTCCTCGCCTGCAATCAGCTGGTTGCGCTGACGCTCGAGCGCTTCCTTCGCCGTGGGACGGTCGAGTATCGTGAAGCTCTGGGTCTCGATATATTCGAAGTCACCGTAGAGCAGGCCGTCGAGCATCCCAGGCTCGGTTTCCTCCGGGAAGTCCTTCAGGTCGAGCAGGGCCGCGTAACGAGTCACGCCCGGCATGCGGATCTCGACCTTCTCGATGCGAAAGAAGAGCCGCGACGTCGGCAGCGCCTCGGCGATGCGGCCAGACGGAACGGGCACCGGCTCCCACACGGCGTTGACGAGATACCCCAGAAACTCCAGCGCCGCCGAAAACCGCACGGGTCGCTGCAGATGAAGGGATTGCTGCGCGTGACGGACCGGCCTCCTGTAGACGCCAAGCGGCACCGGATCCCATGGCTTCAGGCCGGCTTCCACCTGGGTCGCGAGCTCTGCCATCACCTTCAGGGCTTCGTGCTGATCCCTGCGGATATCGTCTGGCGTATGTCGGGCTGCATGACTGAAAAGACGCCCGAGGCGCGTGCGGTGCGGCCGGTACACGAGCGTGAGATACAGCTCATTGGCCATCATGCGATAGCCGGCAAAGCTCGCGTAATAGCGCGTGGCGAGTTCCTGGCAGAACGCGTTGCCGTATGGTGTGGCGAAGTGGTCAGTCACGCGCCGGCGGAGCCGGTGAGACCAAAGGCCGACGTGCCCACCGGGCAGACTGCGCACGAGCTGGTTGAATCCTTCGTGACGCACGAGAATGTCACCCGGATCGGCCGCCTCGAAGGCGATGCCGGCGATCTTCCAGACGCGCAGGTAGTCCCCTTCCCGCGTACGGATGACGTGGTCGGTGACGTGCGCCGAGAACGGCACGAAGTCTGCGAGCACCACCTCGCGTTCGGCCACGTCGATGAGTTGCGGCTGTGCACCCATGTCAGCCTCTCCTTTTGAGACGGAGCGGCATGTAGGCGTGCGCGCACCAGAAGCCACGGTTACGCTGGCGAACCACCATGCGAAAGCGCAATGCGAATTGCGCCAGGCGCTGGTCGTCATGGCGCGTGACCGTGCGCATCGTGACGAAGACGGGGATCAGGATGAGCACGATGCCAACCCCCACCGGGGGACTCGCGAGCAGTGCCCAGATTGCGGGGATCAGGATGCTGCCGCCTACCATGAGGAACGGCACGAGCGGCACCCCCCAGAGCATGGCCGGGCGCGTGCAGCCCTTGAAGACAGGATCCACGATTCGATTTGCGGCCGCATTCATGTGCGCCTCCGCCTCAGCTCGTCGGGATCAACATCGCCGCGATCACCGTGGCACAGCCCACGAACAGGCCGCCGATGAACACGCTGGCGATGTCGCCAAAGCGCGCATGCTGGAACATCATCTTGAAGCCCGCCCAGATGATCGATATCGAGCACACCACCGCACCCACGCTCAGCAGCGTGGTCTGGATCGTCGTGAGCAGCGTGTTGACCTGAGAGAGCTGGGCCCAGGCAGGCGTCGCTGTCAGGGCCAGCACTGGCAAAAGAGCAAGCCCGCACCGGGGAGACCGAGTCTCTCCTGGTTTGTTTAACCGTGCCGGAATCCACCACCATGTCATTCGTAATCCTGATTTCATGGAATGCTCCTGCTCCACACCGTGATCTCTTTGCGACTCAGAACACCACTGCACTCTCCTGCACTGCTTCTTCCGGATGCCCGTTCGAACGATCGCTCTGATCATTCCCTGGCCGGGACGATGCGGCGTCCGGCGGAGCACTTACGGCAGGTGTACCCACCGGGGACGTCACCGCTTCGACGGGAATGGCTAATGTCTGCGGTTCGGCCTGCGGGTCGATTGCCGGCACGACGGGGACGACGCGCGTGGTATCCGCGACGTGCGCGACAACGCGCTGCACGTACCCTGTGCGATAGCCAGTAGAGAAATCGCCACTCGCGTAGCACGAGAGGCCCGAACGCAGCGCCTCCTGGACCTGCGCATGGATCCGCCTCGCACGTTCGAAGCAACCCTGGAGAATGGCCGCGCCCGCAGCCAGGTTCCGGCACGGATCGAAGGCCGTATCGGGTGTCAGACCAAAACGCGGCCAGTTCGACCGGTTGACCTGTGCGAGCCCGGTGCTGTAGTTCCAGCCCGCTGCGTCGAGTGTGCGGGCAGTGGCGACGGCCTCGGCGAGACTGGCCGGCTGCCGCTGCAGGCGCCCATGCACCACACCGATCGCATACGGATTGAAGTCCGACTCGACGCGCACGACAGCGGCCATCGTGGTGGGGGCCACGTCAGGTGCGCACTGCTGGGCGAGGATCATGAAGGCGGCGAGCGGGATCATTCGCCACCTCCCTGGCCACCGGAGCTTTCCGATTCGCGCGCGAGGAAGAGGCGTGCCGACTGCGTCGGGTCATACGGAAGCGCGGTACTGCCGGCCCCATAGAACTCAGTGATCGTGCGGTCCGTACCTCGCGCGTCCCACCACACCCGCGTATATAGTTCACCGTCGATCTCGACATTGATCGCACCGCGCGCGTTGCACAGCAGTTCGCTCTGCTCGGGACCACCCCAGTACAGCAGATCCTCACGGCAGTACCCCGCACTCGCCCAGACATTCGCGGCCGACGTCCCCTGCGAGCCACCCTCCCCGAAATCGCACGTCGGGAAAGGATCGCCGTGACGCAGTGCAGCCCACAGCCTCTCGATGGGCGGCACGCACTCGTCATACTGTTCGGGGCCGCCGGGATTGGACAGGCACAGGATGACCTGGCAGCCCCAGTCGTCGGCGCGGGCAATGCCCGGTGCCATGGCCGACGTGGCGAGGCATGCCGCGCCGACGATCGCCCCGCGGCGCAGTGCCTGCCGCAGCGCGCGGACGACAACAGCAGTGCCGCCGGCCGCATTCGGCAAAGTGGTCGCGTCATGCATCGCACACCTGCACATGACGAAGGGCAGGCGCGGTGTTGTCCCCGATCGCTTCGAGCTGCTGGGTGAGCACAGCGAGGCAGGCCGCCTGCGCCCGCAGGTTTTCAGGCAGGTCTTCATGTACCTTGGCATCGCGTGGGGCACGCTCGCTCTTCCCTGGCACGAACGATCCGGGACGCCGGACGAACGCCAGGTGCGGCAGCCAGACGTATCCACGGGGAGACGCCGCATCGGCGATCAACCACTCCCGCAGCGTCGTCTCCATCACCTTCATCCACGCTTCCCCCATCGCCGCAGGCGTAGCCACAACCGGCAGAATTCCGGTGAAACGCAGTGCCGGATTCAGTCGCGCCCGGACATTGCGGATGCCGTATCTGCCGTTGATCACCTCCGAGGCACAGCTGACGCATCCGGACGACACCGCGACCGGGCTCAGCGCCGTATCCACGAGCGCCTCCGCGCAGACGGCGCGCAGGTCAGGCAGCGCGGGCGCGTCGATCAGGCAGACATCGAACCACCGTGCCGCCACCAACAGCAGGTGACGAAGGTTCGCGTAATAGCGCGTGCGGTCGGGATCGTCGCGCGAGACCAGCGCGGCGACGGCGTCGGCATTGAGCACGTGCACACAGCCCCCCAATGCGCATCGGCCACTGTCTTTCGGTGCCAGCACCTGGATGCCGGATGCGATCGCGTGGGGCCGGTATCCGGCAAGCACGTGCGCGCAGCGAGGCGGGTCGGCCAGGTCCAGCACCAGTACCCGGCAGCGGCAGGCGCATAGCAGATGGCGGGCGAGCAGACAGGTCACCGTCGTGTTGCCCGAACGGCCCGTCGCCGAAATGATCAGAAGCGATTTCATGGTTCATCTTCCTCAGCCGCACCCGCTGTCGATGAACCTGTGCAGAAAAAAGAACCCGCGGCGCCGGGGAGGCTGACCGCGAGCTCAACGGGGGATCATTGCATCAGCACCAGAAAACAGAAAAGCCTGCAGATGCAGGCTTTTTGCGAATGCGTCACGGCACACCACGTCGTTGCACAGACATCGAAACTGCGAGGCCGCTAACGCGTACTCGGTCGTGCGTGGCACGTTGACCGGATCAGATTGTTGGGTTCAATCTAGGCGAGTACGTGGCGCAATGCAAGGGCCTCCGGGCGCCTCGCCGGCTCTGCCTTTACCCATGTGTTCCCACGTGTTCCCACGCATTCCCAAAAAAAATTGCGATGGCTGGACAGTGTCTCCATGTGCCTGGCAATTCGATGATGTTTGAGGGGGTTCGCACCGGTTCGATGAGGAGCCTGTCGCCCTCCCGATAGATCAGGACGCGATCGCCAGGCAACTCGAACTCGACCGGGATGCGTACCGCCTGACTTCGGTTGTTGCGAAACAGTTTGGCCTCCCTGGGCCGGGTGGATGGAGGTCGTAACAGCAATCCAGAGGGTTTGCGGTACCGTGGCATCCCCAGTGTCCACAACCGGCGCCATGAGGCCGGCCTACACATTGGGGCTGACACTCGTGACCGACAACACGAAGGCGTTCAGCCGCATTCGCGGTCTTGCGATCGAGAACTGGCTTGATCTGTAGCCGCCTCAATCGCCCGGGAATCGTTGCACGAGAAACGAATCAGGCGGTTCGCCTGGTAACGTCGCCGAGTTCGCAATGAGACCCACCCTCTGACGGTACTGCGCCGGAAGGCGCGCGGGTGCGTTGAATCGGCATGGCCAATGATGCCCCCTCGTGGCCGCCCGGCGCTTTCGATGCTTCATTCAATGCCTGACCCGGTCCCGAATGGCGACAGCACCGCCGGAAGTGATCCTTCGACGGGCGACGCCACCTGATGCCTGCGAAAAGCCGGCTATCTGCAGGCTCTTCGGATACCGGCCCTCCAGCCCCGATCCCCCTCGCAGTAGCACGTCCCTATTGCCCGTCGTCCGATGACCACAAGCTGTTCCCGCGGTGCTGGTCTCCGGTCGCCAGCGCCCGTGCGAGCGCTGCGCGCGCGGCCGCAAGTTCCAGTGCGAAGCGTTGCGCCGGGCGACGCGGTATACGCAGACGCCGGCAGACGACCTCCTGGTTCGCGTGCCAGAGATACACCATGCGGAGCATGTCGCGATGCCGGGGATGCAGGGTTTCCCACGCTTTCGTGATCCGTGCCGCGTCGACCGGATCGCAGGCGCCCCGCGCGGCATTGCCCCAGTTCGCCAGACGCGGGCCGAGCGGTCCTGAAGCCAGGTCCCGGTTCATGGCGCGCCTCCCGCTCCCCCGTCGCGAAGGCGTGCCGGCACCCGGTAGCGGGCGGGGTTTGCGAGGAATTGCTCGATATCGGCCAGCCGCCATCCGACCAGACGGCCGCCAAGCGCGACCGCCAGCGGAAACGTTCCGGTCTGCATGCGACGGTAAATGGTCGAGCGCGACAACCCCGTGCGCGCCTCAACCTGTCGACGGCGCAGGATCCTGTCCGCGCCACTGTCCTCGATTAACATGACTTGCCCCCAGGAGTCGCTCTGGCCTGCAGTGGCCGGAACATGAGGGCATTCAAGCAGCGGTTGACGCCAATACCCAAACCCGTCTTATCGACGGGAAGCCCCGTCGGACAAAGCGAACGACGTACAGGCGAGACAGAACATGTCCGCTTCGCACGGCTGTGCCCATCTGCACCGGAACACTGAGGGCATGGCAAACCCCAGCTATCGGGCCGCAGGGTTTCCGATCGTCGACTATGTGCATAGAGGGCTAACCTGACAGAGACATATTCACTAACAGGGCCGGAGCCCGGGTGCAGACCGGATTGGACAGCGGCCACGCGTCAGGAACTGACCTACGTGCCGGAGTGAAACCGTCCGCGGACGTGATCGAGCCAAAGATATACAACAGAGTTGACAAAGTTGACAAAAGAGACATGCGAGATTAGAGTACTCCCTGTCTCAATCTCGACTACGCGAGATGACCATGTCCACGACCCTTGAATTCATTGCCGATCACCTGCCGCGCGTCACGGCGGATGATGTTGTCCGTCGCTTCTCCGCGACCGTCGAAATCCGCGATGCCCAGGCGTTCGCCGCCGAGCTGCAGGCATTCGTCCATGAGCGCGTGGAGGCGGTGAAACTCCCCGCGACGCTGGAAGTGCAGACGGTGGAGCAACGCCTGGCCGGCAAGGCAGCTGCGCTGCGCGCCGATACACGCTGGGTGCCGGGCGCGACCGACATCCAGCGCGGTCGCTCGGCCCGGCTGGAAGCCTTCAATCAGCCACATAACCTGCCGTTGCCCGAATTTGCCCGGCTGGCGAACAAGGTGCGTCAGCAGATCTACAAGGACATTGATGCCCGCCGGTTGCTCGCGCTGAACGTGGGGCCTCGTGGTCAGAGGTTGCCCGACTGGCAGCTCGACCCGGTGAAGCAGCAATTGACGCAGGCTGTACTGCAGAAGGTCGAGGGCATCGACAACTGGACGCTGTATCGCGCCCTGTCCGAGCCGCTCGAAGGCCTCGGGGGACGCACACCGGTCGAAGCCGTCACCGAGCGGCCGATCGGCGACGTGGTCAAAGTCGTGCTCAACGTCCTGGGCGTGCACGAGGCGGGGAGAGAATGAGTATCGGATTGCCGTCGCTTGCCATCGACGCAGGTGAACTGCTCCAGCACGTGAGCCGCGTCGTCTACCGGGATAAACCGCTGTACTACGGCCGCGACGGCACCAACCGCTATGACGCCCCTGGACGGAACTATGGTGTGCTTTACCTCGGACGCAATCTTCCCACGGCATTGATGGAGTCCGTGTTTCACAAGCACCAATGGGACAGGGACACCAGGCGCTCGATCGCGCATGCAGAAGTCCAGAGCCGGCTGGTGCGTGCGGTCGGCGTACTGGAAGAACTGCACCTGGCAGACCTGACGGCCGAAGGTGTAATGGCCGGTTACTTCGGCCTGAATCTTGAGCAACTGGCCAGCCGCGACTACACCTGCACACAGCAGGTGTCCAACCAGGTGCATGCGCTGCGCGGAAGCGATGGACTGCCGCGGTTCGATGGCGTGCTCTATCCATCGCGTAACAACTATCCCGCCGCCAGCATTGCCCTGTTCGAGCGCGCGAAGACGAGGATCAAGGTCATCGAGGACATCGACCTGGTTGACCATGTGGAGTGGCCCGATTTCGTCGCGAACTATCGAATCGGTATCGAGCCCGATCCCGGTCGGGCAGGTCCTGATGACGAGCTGACCTGAACCAGAACGTGAGATACGCCCGTGCCACGCATGAAACCACCGGGCGCAGGCTGAAGCCTTCTGCGGTCGTACAAGGCGCAGGTAGCGATCGCCAGGGTCAAGGCCGCGACCCAGGACGTCCGTCACGGTCTCGCGAAAGTTCCCCCGTCGGAGATTTCTGGCATCGCAGGGCACGTGACCTCGAGTGCCACGCTGTGCGCATTGAAGGTATATGCGAATGCAGGCCTTCTCCCGATTTCGCCTTCGGCCACGAATCCCCTCCTCACGCGCCAGGGTTTCGCCGCGGCGCTCCCTGTCATCGGCGACGACAGCCTGTCCGGCAATTGCTTCACCAGGGACATGGCGAAGAAACGCTACCAGGGCGTTGCCCTCATCAAAGACAGATCGTCCCACGGCCAGCCACTACCGGATTGCGAATGCAAGACCATCGCCAGTCCGGAACCCGGCAATGGCCCCGGCGTCTGGCGCGATCGGCCCCTACCGACCGGCCCCTACCGTATTGGCTCGACGTCGCGTTGAAATTCACGCTCAATGCTGCAACCCGAAGGAAGGTAATCGCGACAGCTGTAGACATCGGGGTACAGTTACCGCCGCGCTGGCACGCGGGCATCCAGGGCGAATCCGGTGCCTGCCGACGTACTGACCCGCCGGATCCCGGCTAGAACCTCATCCGGATACCGGCGCCCAGGCTGTTGCCGGACGAGACGCTGGTCATGGTGTCGTAGCGCCACGCGGCGTAGACGTCCGTGCGTTTCGAGAGCGGATAGTCGTAACCGAGCACCACCGTCGACCAGCGGACATCCGTGCCCTGTGCAGGCTGCCTGAGCGTTCCCGCCCAGGACACCAGTACGCGGCCCATGCCGACCTGCGCGCTCGCTCCCACCTGAACAGTGTCGTCGGTGAGCGCGTTGTTGTTGGTCACCCGCTCGTACTGGAGATAGAGCTTCACTGCCTTCAGGCGATACGCGGCGCCGACCAGCCACGCCGTCTGTTCCGTGGCGCCGTTCAGGAAAAGCGAGGCCGTATGAAGGCTCTGGACTGCGGCCGTCGCAGAAAACGGCCCGGCAAAGTAGAGCACGTTCGCACTGTAGTTCGCCTGCCCGGCGTGACCTGCGACGCCCGCATTGCTGTACTGCAGGCTTCCCGTGAGCCCGCCAATCTCCGGCGTCTGGTAGACGATCGAGTCATCGATTGCCGTATCGCTCTGCACGGAAGCCGCGCCCATCGCGGACCCCAGGAAAGTGTGGACCACGATGGGGGAGAAGACGAACGAGTTGCCGAACGGGTTGAACAGCAGCGTGGAGACGAAGAGCAGCGAATCATTACGCCCCAGTGTCAGCTGTCCAAACGGGCCGCTCAAACCGACGAACGCGCGGCGCCCGAAGAAGGACTGCCCGTTGTACGCTCCCGACTGTCCACTGTTGATCCGGTAAAAGCTCTCGAGCGTGAAGATCGCCTTCATGCCACCACCGAGGTCCTCGGCGCCCGACATGCCCCAGTACGATGTCGAAAGCCCGCCCGAACCTACCTGCCAGGTGTTGCCTGATGCGCCGGGTGTACGCACCACGCCGGCAAATGCATCGGCCAGTCCGTAGAGCGACACCGACGACTGCGCGTGCGCCGCACCCGCCGTGATGCACAACGACAGTGCTGCCAGTCCCCTGCTCCATCTTCCCCGACCATCCCTGCGCATGTTTATCTCCTTTGAACGCCTGTGAGTGTTCGTCTGTCCGTTTGACCTGTGCCTGCCGGAGACCGCCGGAGGGCACGGCATGACATGGTGTGTCGCCGCGCGTCAGCCGGGCCTGACGCGGGCGTGCGGCCTGCCGCGTTCGGCCAGTGCAATCGCGAGCAGCAGTTCGTCCGGTGCCGGTGAATCCGGCAGGCAGAGCGAGACCGTGTCGAAATGGTCGAAGCTCCACATGTCTGTGACGCTGTGCAGGGGAATATCGACGCAGGCGCCCGCCGGCCCGCGCTTCGTGACGGACGGCATGATCGAGGACGCGCCCGGCAGACAGCTGCGAACCGCCTCGCCGAGTCGCGGGTGCAGCAGCGCCGCGCCCCATTCGAGCGGCACGCCAGTGCCCACGAGTGCCGCCTTCCCGTAACCCTGGATCTGCTCTCCCGGGCAACCGAGCGCATGCAGTGCCCGCCCCGTGAGGATCAGGCCCAGGTCAGCGCCCGTCGCATAGAGCGCCTCGAAGTCACCCTCGCCATCCGGGTCGACTGGCTTCAGCACGCCAGCAGCGACCACCTGCCGATGCGCCGGTGTGACCGGTTCGCCAAGTTCCGCGCACCGTTCGACGAGATGGATCACCACCCTGGCAATCTGGACGTTCATGGCGCGATCTCCGTGTCGCCAGGAAACTGCAGATCCCCTTCCGGTGCCGGAAAATCCCCTCGCGCCAGTTCGTATGCGCGCGCTGCCCGCAGCACCAGGACATCGCTGCCCCGACGCCCGATAATCTGCAGACCGGTCGGCACATCCCCTGCGAATCCGCACGGCACCGATATGGCGGGCAAGCCAGCCTGGTTGCACCACGCGGTCAGCAGCGGGGCATTGCGCAGATGGTCAGGCAAGCCGGGAACCGGCGGTGGCCCGCAATGAAACGTCGGCGTAACCAGCAGGTCGTAGTGCTCAAAGAACGTTTCCATCGACGCGCCAAGCGCGTGACGCGCAAGCAGGGCATCGACGAACGTCGCGGTGTCGATCCGTGCCCCCACATCCGCAAGTGCCGTCAGGTCAGGATCAAGCAGCGTCCTGTCGGCTGCCTCCATATGTCGCACACGCTGGGCGAAGAACACCGACCACTGGACCGAATGGATACGGCCATCGCCGTAGTAGTCCACCACCGGTGCAACGTCGGTCTGGATGACCGTCGCGCCGAGCGTCCCGAATGTGTCCGCCGCCCTGCCGACACACTCCTCAATGTCCGGCGCCACTGACACGCCGTCCGGGGCGGCGCAGCACGCAATCCGCAGGCCGGCAACGCCCTCGTCCAGCCCGGACGAATAGCCGGACGGCCTCCCCGTTCCCGGGAGCCCGTCGCTATTCACGCAGGTCATCGCATCGAGCATCAACGCCGCGTCGCGCACCGTTCGCGTGATCGGGCCAAGCGTGGACAGTGCTGTCCACGACGCGGCACTACCCGCCGGCACCAGCGCGAACGTCGGCTTGAACCCGACCACGCCACTCCAGCAGGCCGGAATCCGGATGGACCCACCCCCATCGGTCGCAAGCGATAGCGGTCCCATGCCCAGCGAAACCGCGACCGCGGACCCGCCACTGCTGCCCCCGGACGATAGACGCGTATTCCATGGATTGCGCGTCGCGCCCGTCAACGGACAGTCGGTGACGATCTTGTTGCCGAACTCGGACGTGGTTGTCTTGCCAAACGGTATGGCGCCGGCGCGCCGCAGCCGCGCCACGGCTGGCGCATCGGCACTTTCGCGGTCCGGCGAAGCAGTCCACGACCCCTGCCGTGTTGGAAGACCGGCGACGGCAACGAGATCCTTGACCGATACCGGGACACCATCAAGCGGACCGCACGGCGCGCCGCGGATCCACCGCCGCTCGGCCTCGCCGGCAGCCGACATCGCCCCTTCCTCATCAAGGGCGCAGAACGCGTTGACAACCGGATCGAGCTTCGTGATCCGGTCCAGTACGGCACACATGACCTCCACGGGCGAGAGCGTGCGCTGCCGGAACCCGGCCACCAGTTGAACTGCGCTCAGCATTACAATTTCACTCATTCTGTAGTCCTTATCTACTGACACAAACGTCTCCGCCCACTGAATGCAACGTACCTATCCCTGACACACCGGGATGACGGGGCCAGCAGACTCGAGGATCGCAAAGCTGTTGTCGGCAAGTGCCTGGCCGATGCGTGTCTGGCAGAGCACATGACCGCCGTCGTGACTCACGCCTGTCTTTCCGCGGGGGAGTGCCACGGAGACGGCAGGTAACGCGGTCCTGATGCGATCGGCGTCGACACTTTCCGCCGACTTCACGGCCTCGGCGAAAAGACGAATGCCGGCGTACGTGTTCTCGCCATGCGGCAGCACCACCGCATAGCGGCCCAGCCGCGGATCGCGCGCATCGGCGTAACGGGCCGTATAACGCGTGAGGAATGCCTGGTTTTCCGGGTTTTCGATGCTCATGAAGTACGACGACACGCCGATCGTGCCGGTCGAGGCGCCCGTGGTGGCAATCGAGAGGGATTCGTGTGCGATGTCCGTCACCAGTTGCGGTTTCATCGCAAACGACCGGTACTGCTTCACGAACGTCACCGGGTCGTCGCCGATGCTGTGCCACACGATCTGCGGCCCGGCGCTGGCGACCTGTTGCAGGACGGCGCCGTAGTCGCGTGTACCGAAGGGCAGCCAGTAGACGCCGAGGAACTTCCCGCCATGGCGGGCCACCGCTGCCTGCAGTTGCGGAATCAACACCTTCCGGTTACTGCCAATGTCCGAGACCACGGCACACACGGATCGGCCACCGTCGCGCATGAGCCACGCAATGAGCGGCTCGATCCGCTGGCTTGCGGCGAGCCCTGTCGTGAGCAGTTGCGGGTCGCACCGCCCTTCGTCAAAGTTCGGATAGACGACGAGCTTTCGCGCCGAACGTGCGGCCTGAAGGGCCGCCTCTCGCTCGGACGGCAGCACCATGCCTGTAATCATCGCCACGTCGTCACGCAAGAAGAGCTGGCGCGCCTTCTCCAGCGTCACGGCCGTGGACATCTGCGTGTCCTCGACGCTCAGTTGCAGCGTCCGGCCAAGCAGACCACCGGCAGCATTGATTTCGTCCACTGCGAGCGCGGCACAGTTGCGGTTGGTCTGTCCCACACGCGTGAGCGGACCGCTAAGCGGCGCGAGCAGACCGATCCTCAACGGCGCTGCCGCGCGCGCAAACCGGGGGACAGTTGATGCGGCAAGGGAAGCGGCCGCACCCAGCAGCATGGTTCGGGAAAAGTCACGACGGTTCATGTGCATTCTCACTGAAGGTCACTGGTTTCACTGGATGTTTTCATGAGGAAAATCCGCGGCAAGCTCCGCGGCTGGAGAGAGATAGCGCGCGAGCGGGTGTTCCCCCCTGTCACCTGGTTGCGGCTCGACGGGACCGGTATGCACCAGGCGCCCGTTACTGAGCACGATGCAGCGTTGCGCGCTCTGGAGGACGAGATCGAGGTTCTGTTCGACGAGGAGCACCGCCAGCTTCGAGCGGCGGCAGAGCTCGGGGATCACCTCGCCAATGCGCTCGACCAGGTTGGGCTGCACACCGTCGGAGGGTTCGTCCAGCAGGAGCAGTTTCGGACGCCCACACAGGGCGCGTGAAATGGCGAGGACCTGCTGCTCGCCCCCCGAAAGCGTACCGCCCTGCTGCGACAGGCGCGACTTCAGCACCGGGAAGTAATCGAATACCTCGTCGAGGATGTCAGCCCTCCCCGCGGCCTGCGTACCCATCAGCAGGTTCTCCCTCACGGTCAGCTTCGGAAAGATCCAGCGCCCCTGCGGCACCAGACCGATCCCCCGACGCGCAATCTCGTGTGTGCGCAGCCCCGTCAACGGCTGGCCGAGGAAAGCAACCTGGCCGCTCACGCGCGGCAGCAGCCCCATGATGGCCTTCACGAGCGTGGTCTTGCCCGCGCCATTGCAGCCGAGCACACCGACCACCTCGTTCGGCAGCACGTCGAGCGCGAGGTTGTGAACCACATCCACGTCACCGTATCCGGCGCACAGGTTTTCAAGGTGCAGCATGTGTCGCTCCCCGTCCCAGATAGATGCGGCGGATCTCCTCGTCGGCTGCGATCTCCGCATACGATCCGCGTCGAACCACCTCCCCCCGGTGCATCACCCACGTCTCGCACGCGAGAGACTGCACGAAGCCCAGATCGTGCTCGATGGCGAGTACCGCGCACCGCTCCCGCAGCCGGTGGATGAGGCGCACCAGCCGCTGCGCGTCCTTTGCGGAGAGGCCCGCCGCGGGCTCGTCGAGCAGCAGCAGTGCGGGCTGACACATGATCGCCATGCCGATTTCGAGCCACTGCCGCTCCCCATGCGGCAGATGCGACGCAAGCTCGCGCGCCTGCCCGGACAGACCCACTTCTTCCAGGACGGCGTCGGGATCCGGCATGGGCGTGGCCCGGTAAGCCGCAACGCCCAGGCCGGCCACCATCAGGTTGTCGCGCACGGTCATCGTGAGGAAGGTGTTGGTCCCCTGGAACTTGCGCACCACACCGCGGCGGCAGAACGCGTGCATCGGGCGGCCTGTCATCCGCTCACCATCGAGATACAGTTCACCGGAACCGGGGATAATCGCCCCCGACAGCAGACCGACGAGCGAACTCTTGCCGGCCCCGTTCGGACCAATCACGCACAGCAGGTCACGTGGCGCGATGCTGATGTCGACGCCGGCCACCGCCCTGATCCCGCCAAACGTGCGAGAAAGGCCGGTGCCCAGAAGAAACTGGCTGTCCATTACCGCTTCTCCTGTGCGTGGCCCGGGCGATGAATCGATTGAACCGGTAGCCGGCTCCATATCGCCCGACCTGCCCGGCGCGCAACCACCACACACCCGCCAAGGCGCAGTCCGTTCGGCATGAACAGCACGCAGGCGAGAAACAGACCGCCGAGAATCAGGGGCCACCCGTCCGTGCTGTAACTGGAGACGGCCTGCCTGAGCAGCGTCAGGGCGACCGCCGCGACCACGGGACCACCAATTCTTCCCCGGCCACCGATTGCCACCCAGAGGATGACTTCGGTCGCAAGAAGCGGCGAGAACACGTCCGGCGCCACCACGCCCGAGCACGCCGCCATCAGCACGCCGGCGACTGCGGCAAGCGCCGCCGACGCGACGAAGACGAGCAGCAGGTGCAACGGCGTGTGATAGCCGCAAGCCTTTGCGCGCCACTCGTTGGTCGCGATCGCATCGAGCACCTTGCCGTAGTGGCTGCGGCACACGAGCCAGATCAGGCCAGTCGCGGCGAGCAGTATGGCCGCCACGGTGTACCAGGACGTCCGGGGACCGCTCAGGTCAAATGCATGACCGTCCACGCTGAACGACAGCCCCGGGATACCCAGGATGCCCGTATCGCCCCCTGTGACCGACTGCCAGCTGACGGCGAGCTGCTGTGCGACGATCAGCACGGCAAGGCTGATGATGGCGAAGAAGTGAAGTCTCACCCCCGCGAAAAGCAGGAAATAGCCAATCACGGCAGCGACACCCGCAGCGCAGAGCACACCGACCGCCACGCCCGTCAAGGGCGCCTGTCCGAACTGGACGGTCATGACGGCAAATCCATAGGCGCCGAGGCCCAGGAACGTCGTGTGCCCGAGCGTGAGCACGCCGGCACGTCCCCAGAGCAGGTCATAGCTCAACGCGAGGATCCCCATCACCAGTGCATCGCGCACCATCGCCAGCAACCAGGGACCGGCAACCAGTGGCACGAGGACCACCGCAGCCACGGCTGCGATCCACATCAACAGGGGGGAAACATCCCTGGGGCCGAGGGCGGGCTGCGAGAACCAGAGCCGCAGACAGCCTGCGTGTTTTCCAGACATACGCTTTATCCTTTACCAAGAAGCTGATGGGCCGCGCTGAATCCCGGAATCAGCCCCTGCGGTCTGAACCGGATCACCACAATCGAGAAAACCAGCACTACTGCGGATGCGAGGGAGGGATCGATGCGATAGCTCAGTAATGTCTCGGCGGTACCGATGACTGCGCTGCCCAGGATGCCGCCGACGATCGACCCGATGCCGCCCAGCACGATCACGAAGAACGCCTTGGCGAGATAGGAAACGCCCAGATGCGATTCGACCGACACCATCGGCGCGACAAGTACGCCCGCGAGCGAGGCGATTGCCGCTCCACCACAGAAGGCGATGCGGTTCAGACGCCGGGTGTCGATGCCCGCGGCCTCCGCCATCGCAGGGTGCTGGATCACCGCGCGCAACTGGGTTCCAAAGCGCGTTCGCGCGAACAAGAGCCAGCACCCTGCCGTCACGGTCAGCGCGACGCCAATCACGAAGATCCGGTAGGCTGGATAGCTTCCGCCGGGAACTGTCACCGCCCCACTGAACGGGGCATAGACGAGCATCGGCTGGGTGCCAAAGATCAGTTCCAGCACCTTCTGCAGGATCAGGCTGATCGCGTAGGTCGCAAGGAGCGTGTCCAGCGGCCGGTCATAGAGCAGCCGGATGATGAACCTCTCGAGGCACCAGCCGAGAAACGCCCCGACTGCGGGGGCCACGAAGAGGGCAAGCCAGAACGCCTGCTGCCCGCCAACTGCCTGCGCGACAGCTAACGCGTAGGCGCCAATCGTGACCCACTCGGCATGCGCGAGGTTCACGATGTCCATCATGCCGAAGACGATCGCGAGCCCAAGCGCAACCAGGATCAGAATGCTCACGTAACCCAGAATGTTCAAAATCGTCGTCATATAAGTCAGTCCCAGTCTTCATGTCTGCGGAGCCGTTGCCCCGGATGTGCAATCGGCAAACGAACCGCTTTCCGGTACCTCAGCCCTCATCACCAAGAGTTCCTTAGGTTCAAGACTAAGGAACTCTTAGTAAAAAGGCCGAGCAATTCCCAGAGACTCCTAGGATGCCGGCTAAGCACGCGACATCCTCCATTTTTGCCAAACGCCTGAAAGAGGCGCGGGTACGCTCGTGCCTGACCCAGGAACAACTCGGCATTAACGCAGGAATCGACGAATTCTCCGCCAGTGCCCGCATCAACCAGTACGAAAGAGGCAAACACTTACCCCATCTCGTGATGGGGCAACGCTTGGCGAGGGCACTGCATGTCCCCACCTCTTTTCTCTACGAAGAGGACGATCTGCTTGCAGCTCTTCTCGTCACTGCAGCCCGGCTCACCCGGAGCAGGAAGAAGGTCCTCCTAGCGAATGCCGAGACGCTATCCCAATCAGCAACATCCAGGATCAAGAAACCAGGTAATGTTTAGTCCTTCGACTAAGAATTACTTAGTAAAATCCCTGAGCGAATCCGGGACACTCGCCGGATGTCGCGCGATACAACTACATCTGATGCCGTCTTCCCTCGACGCCTGAAACAGGCGCGACAGCGCTCGGGCCTGACTCAAGAGCAGCTCGGCATCCAGGCGGGTATCGACGAATTTTCTGCCAGCACCCGCGTCAACCAGTACGAAAAGGGCAAACACACCCCAGCCATACAGACCAGTCAGCGTCTGGCGCGGGCGCTGCTCGTCCCTACAGGCTTCCTCTACGAGGACGACGATCTCCTCGCGAACCTGCTCGCAATCGCCGGCAGGCTCAGCAAGGAAAAGAAGAGAGCCCTCCTCGCCAGTGCAGAGAAACTGGCCCAGGAATAAACTAAGACTTCCTGAGTCTTGGGGCCAGCCGAAGACGACGCCATAACTGACACCTGGACGGTTCGCGGCATTAAACCAGCAACCCGCGCCAACTGTTTCCTGCTACCGAGCCACGGCGCCCGTCAAACTTGCGTCACGTCTTACGCCGACACTATCCTTTCCCGAAGGAAGTCGATCCGGTTATTTCTGACCATAAATCTACGCCCTCAAAATCTGGATGTCAACGGCGCCACATCGCTCGTTTACCATGAATTTTCCAGAAAGATGATCACTTGACATGGACAGAAGCGATGTCTAATGTATATTAATGATGATTAATTATGGAGATGATATGGGTGATGACATCTGCGATCTGACGGCACAGGAACTTCACGCGCTATATAAGTCGGGCACGACGTCTCCGGTCGAGGTGACCCAAGCCGTGCTGGCGCGTATCGAGCGGCTCGATCCAGCCGTGAATGCCTTCTGCCAGATAGCTCCGGACGCGCTCGACATGGCCCGCGCATCGGAGAAACGGTGGAAAGGCAATCGCCCGCTTGGCCCGCTCGACGGGGTGCCAATCAGCGTCAAGGACAACGTCGCGGTTGCCGGACTCGCCACACGATACGGCTCACGGGTCACCGATGAAACGCCATCACCCCACGACAGTCCATGTGTAGCGAGACTTCGCGAGTCTGGTGCACTCTGTTTCGCCAAGACCACCTTGCCAGATTTCGCTCACAAGATCGTCACCGATAGTCCACTGACCGGAATAACGCGCAATCCTTGGGATACGAGCCGGACTCCGGGCGGCAGCAGCGGCGGAGCGGCCGTCGCAGTTTCGCTCGGTATGGCACCGGCCGCGATCGGCACCGACGGCGGCGGATCGATCCGGATTCCAGCCGCATTCACGGGTACGTTTGGTTTCAAACCGAGCTTCGGCCGCGTTCCTCATGCTCCGCGCGGTCCGTTCGGGCTGTTGAGCCATATCGGCCCGATGACCCGGTGCGTCGCAGATGCTGCCCGAATCCTGACCGTCATCAGCCGCCCCGACAGTCGTGACTGGTACGCCTTACCGCACGACAGCAGCGACTATGAACTGGGTCTGAAGTGCAAGCCAACACCGGGCAGCGTGCGCATAGCGTACAGTCCGTCCCTGGGCCTCGCTGTCACGCCCGAAGCCAGTGTCCTGGAGGCAGTCCAACGCGCAGCCGACACATTCCGTGACCTGGGCGCCAGGGTCCAACAAGAAGATCCCCCCGGCATCGTCCGCTGCAACGCGGTTCACGCCACGCTCTGGCCGGCCTGCTGTCGGCAGCTTACCGAAGGCATACCTGACGGAGGAGCGGCGCTCGATCCATCATTGCAGGCATACTCTGATGCCGGTGCGGCGATATCGCGCCAGGCGTTGCTTGGCGCCCTCATCGAGCGAGGGGAACTTGGCGCTGCTATCAACGCGTTCTTCGAGCGGTACGATCTTGTCATCTGCCCGGTGTATACCCGGGTTGCCATGCCACTGGCGGATCTCGCGGCAAACCATGAGCTGTTTCCCCATTTCACGGCCTGGTGCAACCAGCTCGGCCTGCCTGCAGCAAGTATCTACTCGGGCACGACTCCGGAAGGTCTTCCAGTCGGTGTGCAGATCGTTGGTGGGCGTCACGCGGATGCGCTCGTGCTCTGGGCCAGCCACATTTTGGAACTCGCGTTCGGACGCGCGCCATTCGCCGATCTGGTACGCACGCTTTCCTCGTTCTTTGCTACCCGCCAAACGCACTGAGACTAGCTATCAGGAAATACGCCTGGATCTGTAGAACGCGGACCGAACGCCAAGTCACGAACCACCTTTCCTTCCTGTGCGCAGCCCGAGGTCCGAATCCAGTACCAGCTTCTGACGCAAGGCGGCGTGCACCTTGCGAAGCTGCGCTTCCGCCTCCTCCATGTGAGCCGCCATGAGACTTTCCACCGCCGCTGTGTCGCGGCGCCTTGCCGCATCCAGGATCGCGCGGTGCGCGACCACGGTCTGCCGGCCAAACGCCTGGTAATCGTCTTGCGTCACATTGCCCGCAACGATCACCAGGCTATGCAGCATCTGATTGATAATCTGACAGCTGAACCGGAGGAATGCGTTCGGGTTCGCCCGAGCCAGTACATCGTGGAAACGGATGTCCTCCTGTCGCTGATCGAGCGCGCGCTCGTGACTCGCGGCAAATGGCTCGCATACCTCCACGCTGCGCTCGAGCGCTTCCAGATCCGCGTCAGTCAGATGCTCCACCGCTCCCGCCGCAAGTAGCGGTTCAAGCACACGTCGCACAGCATAAATGTCTTCAAGACTGATGCTCTCGAAAAACAGGTAGTTCTGTAGCGACTGGAATGCGCGGGCGAGCGGCACCCGCGTAATCGTCGCTCCGCCATCAGGCCCGGTACTCAGACGCACAAGCCCCTGCACCTCCAGGGACTTGAGAGCCTCCCGCATGGACCCGCGACTGACGCTGAACATTTCCTGAAGCTCTGCCTCCTTGTTCAATCGCATGCCGGGGCGCAGCTTTCCATCTGTAATCCAGCTCTTGATGAGCTCGGCTACCTGATCTCCCCGCTTGGTCGTTCGCGGTCCCTTGTTGTCTGGCTGAAACAAAGGTTCTTTCTCGGTCGTCTGTTTTCGCGCTGCCATACGTCACACCCGTAGTTGCCGATCATCGTCTGGTCTGAACGTCATTATCGGGCATCCACCGCGGCGTGACCGCCATGACGTGCCCACCAATGCCGTCATACAACACCCTCCTAAAGCTTGGAGGTGACGCCCCTGGGCCTTGATGCCTACGCTTTGGCCATACGACACGTGCCGCCCCTCGTGGGTTCGCGTGAATACCGGTCCCCGGGGGGACATGCCATGGCCCAGTATCAGCAGACGCTGCAGCAGGCTCACACCATCGACGATATCGGTACCGCGCTCGCCGATCGCGGGCTCGATCTGGGCCTGCTTGAGAGACGCATGCGAGCAGTCAGCCTCGAATCAGATGTGTCCGGTGACATCGCCGGTCCTCCCTGGCGCCCCGACGATGTGTCCGCCCTGAACATGAACCTCGTGCCCACCCGGTACGGCGGCTGCTCCGCCCTGCAGTCCCTCGTGGCGCAGGCAACGCTAATGGCCTGTCTCGGAGAGGCCGACGCGAGTCTTGCGCTGTCGTTGCCAGGCCCGGGGCTCGCCATGCCGCCGGTCGTTGCGCTCGCATCCGCCGAACAGCAGGCCCGGTTCTTCCAGCGGTTCCAGTCCGGCGCACCACGTTGGGGCGCCTTCGCCATCACCGAACCCGACTGTGGTTCCGACGCGACTGCCATGCGTACAATCGCGCGGAAAACTGGTCGCGGCTGGGTCCTGAACGGCACCAAGTGCTTTATCACGAACGGCGCGCGCGCCGACTGCGTGATCACGTTTGCCACGATCAGCCGGCAGATGGGCCGCTACGGTATCCGCGCGTTCCTGGTGGACTGCAATACACCCGGATTCACAGTCTCGCGCGTCGAGCGGATGGCTGGCCTACGTGCGACCCAGCTTGCCGTACTCTCCTATGCCGACTGCGAAGTGCCCGACGATGCCCTTCTTGTCCGCGGGGACGAGAAGCCGCTCGATGATGCCTTCTCGGGTGCGCAACGATCCTGGGACTACTTCCGGCCACTGCTTTCCGCCGTCATGATCGGTACCTGCCGGCGGGTCCGTGCGGACCTCGCCGCCTGGCTCGATGGCGGTGGCACGCCCGCGGACAGGCATCAACACGTGGCAGGCGTGGAAGCGACGCTGCTTGACATCGACCGCCAGATTACGGCCGCGTGGCTGCTCTGTCACTGCACGGCCTGGAAGACGGATCGCGGCATCGCTACGCCCATGGATTCCTCCATGACCAAGGCGTTTGCCTCGCGCGTGGCCGCGCGGGTCACACGTGTGGCAATAAACGTTGCCGGTATCGATGGCATCACCTCCTGTCCGTCACTCGAGCAGGCTTACCGGGACGCCAGAGCGTTCGACATCATGGAAGGCACCGGCGAGCTGCAGCGACTCATGATTGCACGGGCCGCGCTGCGATCGATGTCACGTCCGTGGGACATCACGGAGCCGCCGTCCTGCGACACCACCGCGCCCGACTCATCACCCGACATCGCCAACGTCCGCCAATCCGGGCGGGAGACATCCCATGACGCATGACACGCATAGCCCCAGACGCGAGGAAATCTCAGCCACGATCCGGTCATGCCTGGTGTCGGCCATAGGAAGCACCATGGCTGCAGACCTGATCGCAGACGACACCAACCTGCTCGACATCGGTGTCGATTCCATGAACATGACAGACCTGCTGCTTCAGCTCGAGGAACGTTTCGGCTTCACGCTCGCGCCGGAGGACCTGTCTGCCGATCTGTTCATACGCTTCAGCAACCTCGTCGACTTCGTCGAATCCCATGTCCCCCGCGACTGACCACGTTCGCCAGCGGCCCTGCATAGTAGCCACGGCGCGGTACGTGCCGCCGATGCGCGTGCGGGCCGATGCCGTGTTACCCCAACCACTGGGCATTCCTTCTTCTGCGCGGGAAACCATCATGCAATCAGTCTATGCCGATACGCTGCACTGGCGTTGCGAGGCAAGCTCTGGTCCCCATTCTGGTTCCGGCAATCATTGTTCGAAACCAGTGCCCTCCGCGACCGCTGCACACGTTGCGTGCGAGCCAGGCTTCGTTCTTTCTGACATGGCGTCGATGGTCGCCAGGGAAGCGATCCGGCGGTGTGCGGGGAGGGACGCCAACACGCCGGATCATGTAGTTGTCTGTGCAACCAGTCTGGAGCATGACCTCGCGCTCTCGTGCGCATGTCGGCTGTATAGTGAACTGGGCGTGGCGGGAGTGCCATTCGCGATTGGACAACTGCAGGGCGTGTCGTTCTTCCTTGCGCTGCATGTCGTATCCGACATGATGGCCAACGACCATGGTATAGGCAGTGCGCTGATCGTCGGTGCAGAACGCTGGCTGCCGCCGTTCTCCCGCCTGGCCGGATCAATCACGGTACTTGGCGACGGCGCTGCCGCCGTTGTGATCGGGCGGCACGCGGAACCCGGATGGCTTGTGCTCGCCGTCAGCGTGCGCACACGTGGCGTCCCCTGTGCCCGCTCCGACATATTTGTCGACGAAACGGTCATCATCGAAGTCATCGGGCAGACATGCACGCAGGCGGCGTTGAGCCCCGCGGGAATCGACTGGATCGTGCCTCCGCGCATCGATGCACAGCTCGCACGCAGGATCACTGCGCACGTTGGACTGTCGGCGGCGCAGATGTGGTACCCGGAGGAGGAGACCGGCTATCTGTGCGCCGCCGATGCGCCAGCCCAGCTCGACGCGCTGCTGCAGGAAATTGTTCCGTCTGGGGGTCAACGCATCCTGCTGTGGTCCGTCGGCCTCCAGGGTCAGGCTGCCTGTGCCATCCTCGAATACCGGGGGAACTAGCGATGCCTGCATCCGCACACGATCCCGTGCTGTCCCTGGCCGGCATCGCATTCAGCCTCCCAGCCCAGACGGTCGATGCACACACCTGGGCGCGTCGCTGCGGATTGCCCGAAACGCGCGCCATCGCACTACTGGGGAACGGTGTGCAGCGGTTCCACGATGCCGCAGCAACCTCGCCGGTCGCACTCGCGTGCGAAGCGGTGTCCGCCCTGCTTGAGCGTACCGGCACATCACGGGTAAGCGTCGATGCGCTCATCTATACCCACACGATCCAGAGCAGCGTTATGGCACCGCCTGCCGGCACGGCAGCCTTCGTCCAGTCCCATATGGGACTGGACCGCGCACTCGCGTTCTCGGTGATGCAGCAGAACTGCGTCTCGCCGATGGCCGCCATCCGCGTGCTGCGAGTGCTCACCATTGCAGGCCACCCGATTCAGCGGGCGATTGTCGTCTGCGCGGACGTGATGGGCTCCGGCTGCGACCATCTACGCGCCATCCAGGACCTCGCCCTGCACAGCGACGGCGCATGCGCACTCCTGCTGGAGCGCGGCGTCGGCCGCAACGGCATCGTGGGACTACATCTGCATACCGACGGGCGCTACTTCCGTGGCACCGACGACGACCTGCAGCCCGTACCGGACGACCGCTACTACTGGTCGGCATTCGCGACGATGCGTGCGGCACTCCGACAGGCAGGTGTCACGGGTAATGAACTCGCCCATGTCCTGCCTCACCACGTGAACCTTCGTGGCTGGTCGCGCCTCGTGACCATGCTGTCCGTACCACAGGAGCGCCTTTACACAGCCAATTTCTCCCGCCTTGGGCACGTGTTCGGCGCCGATCCGTTCATCAACCTCCACACCGCGCCGCACGGGCAACCCGGCTCCTGTTCCCTGCTGTTCTCCAGCGGACTTGCCGGCTGCTTTGGCGCCATGGTGATCCGCCACTGAACCTGATCCTGAACCTGACCGCTATCCAGCCATGAGAAATCTCCTTGACCTCGTCCAGGCGGCAGCGCGCCGCACACCTGATGCGGAATCGCTTGTCTGCGGCAATGTCCGACTCACCTACCGCCAGCTGATGCAGCACAGTCATGCGTTCGGGCAGGCCCTCTCATCCCTCGGCGTGACGCCGGGCGAACGCGTCGCCATCCTCCTCGACAAGCGGATCGAGACCGTCGTGTCGATGCTCGGCGCGAGTGCTGCAGCGTGCGTTTTCGTTCCAGTGAATCCACTGCTGAAGCCGGGGCAGGTGGCTCACGTGCTTCGGGACAGCGGCACCCGGTGCCTCGTGACCTCCGCATTGCGCGCCCGCTGCCTGACCGCGGAGGGCGTTGCGCCAGTGGTCGACGTGATCCTCGTGGATGAACCGGACCCGGGGCCTTCTGTGCTGTCGGGCTCGGTCAGAATCCACCGCTGGCAAGACCTGTGCATCACCCGGCCCGACGACGCGTCCATCCCGTCTGCGGGTGCCGCCTGTGTCGACACCGACCTTGCGGCCCTTCTCTATACCTCCGGCTCGACGGGTTTTCCCAAGGGCGTGATGCTCAGCCACCGGAACCTGCTTGAAGGCGCCTGGAGCGTCGCTGAGTACCTGCGGCACGGTCCGTCGGACCGCATTCTTGCCGTCCTGCCGCTCAGCTTCGATGCGGGCCTCAGCCAGCTGACCTCGGCCTGGTCGGCAGGCGCGACAGCGGTGCTGCTGAACTATCTCACGGCGCACGACGCCGTCCTTGCGTGCGAGCGGGAGCGCATCACAGCGATCACGGGTGTACCGCCCTTGTGGATGCAACTCACGGGAGCAAACTGGCCCGACGCGGCGCGCAACAATCTGCGCTATTTCGCGAACACCGGGGGACGCCTTCCGCTACCCGTACTGCAGAAGCTGAGGGCAATGTTTCCGCGGGCCACCCCCTTCCTCATGTACGGGCTGACGGAGGCGTTCCGCTCCACGTTCCTCGACCCGGCCGAGGTTGACCGTCGGCCGGATTCGATTGGCAAGGCCGTGCCCAATGCGCGCGTCCTGGTGGTCCGTGAAGACGGAACGCCGTGCGCTCCCGACGAACCGGGCGAACTGGTCCACGTGGGCGCGTGCGTCACGCTCGGCTACTGGAACGATGCTGCCCGTACCGCGCAACGCTACCGCCCCTCGCCTGAAGCGAAACCCGGTGGCGCGCCGCGTGACATCGCGGTGTGGTCCGGGGACCTTGTGCGATACGACAGTGAAGGCTTTCTCTTTTTCATCGCCCGCAACGACGCCCAGATCAAGAGCTCCGGCTACCGGATCAGTCCGGAGGAGATCGAGGAAACGGTCCATGCAAGCGGCCTCGTCGTGGAAGCCGTAGCGCTGGGCGTGCCGGACGACGAGCTCGGCGAAGCCGTGGCACTATTTGTCGTCCTCGCCGGTGATGCGGATGTCGATGGGCTGCGCGACTGGTGCATGCAGCGCCTTCCACGTTACATGGTTCCCCAACATATCGGGAGTTATCGGGATATTCCGCGCAATCCCAACGGGAAATTCGACAGGGCTGCGCTGCGCAGCGGGGTGGCGTCGTGCGGGGCCGCCTCGCTGACGGGTCGTTCAGGGGAGCAGACATCATGAGCCGGACTTTCCTCCAGCGCCCACCCGGGCTGCAGTTCAATAGTGTTGACGTGCGCCAGCTGGCCGACAGGGCCGGGCGGACGCCTTTTTTTGCGTACGACCGCTCAGCAATCGACACCCGTGTGCGGGAACTGCGCAGCCTGCTACCCTCCGCCATGCTGCTGCACTACTCGATCAAGGCGAACCCGATGCCCGCCGTGATCCACTACCTGGCCCAACGGGTCGATGGGTTCGATGTTGCCTCCGCGCAGGAGATGGCATTGGCACTCGATGCCGGTGTCTCACCAACGGCAATCGGCTTTGCCGGTCCAGGCAAGTCTCACGAAGACCTGCGCCGCGCGGTCGCCAGCGGCATCAACGTTCACGTCGAGTCGGATACCCAGTTGCGCCTTGTTACCGCGCTAGGATGGGAACTTGGCGTGCAGCCGAACGTGGTGATCCGCATCAATCCCGATTTTCAGGTCGGCCACAGCGGCATGCGCATGGGCGGCAGTGCGGCCCCGTTCGGCCTGGATGTCGACCAGGTTCCGGCATTGCTGCGCGAACTCGAAACGCGGGAAGTCGCGCTCGCCGGTTTCCACGTCTTCTGGGGTTCGCAGTGCCTGCATGCCTCAACCATCATCGAGGCCCAGCGCCAGAGCGTGGATCTCATCCTTCGGCTCACCAGTGCTCTGCCTCGACCACTACGGTTCGTGAACCTGGGTGGCGGCTTTGGCATCCCCTACTTTCCGGGCGAAACACCACTCGACGCGAAAGCGGTCTGCGAAGCGATGCACGACTGGCTGCCCAGACTTTGCGAACGTCTGCCCGGAACCACGCCCATTCTGGAACTCGGGCGTTACCTCGTGGGAGAGGCCGGCATCTATGTGTGCCGTGTCATTGACCGGAAAGTCTCACGCGACAGGACATTCGTCATCACGGACGGCGGACTGCATCATCATCTGGCGGCTTCCGGCAACTTCGGTCAGGTCCTGCGCCGGAACTTCCCGATCGTGATCGGCAACCGGCCGGAAGACGTATCACGCGAGCGATGTCACGTGGTCGGGTGCCTCTGCACCCCGCTCGACCGTTTGGCAGACGACGTCGAGCTTCCTGAAGCCCACATCGGTGATTTCGTGGTGGTCATGCAGTCAGGGGCCTATGGTCGTTCGGCAAGCCCGGCGCATTTCCTCAGCCATCCGGAACCCGTCGAAATGCTCGTGTGACACTGCCATATCCCGGAGAAACGTCATGCCATTCCGTGAGTCCGTTGTTGCAGATCTCGTACCTGTCTCGTGGGCGCTCGACGATGACCAGCAGGGGCTCGTTGCGGCCGCAAGGGACTTTGCACGCGAGCGCCTCGAGCCGCTGCTGGAAGGCACACCAGATACCACCCGGTGGAACGAAACGGTCCGGCTCGCCGCGACGCTCGACCTCGCGACCATGATCCTGCCGGAACAGACGGGCGGCATGGATATCAGCCGGCACGACCTTGCACTGGTCGTCGAACAGTTCGCGGCGGGCCCGCTCGAGCGTGCCGCCGAACTGACACTCAGCAGCGCCGCATTGATGACGCTGCGCGAGTATGATGCACTCGATCGGTTGCCTGACCAGCATATCCAGCACTACCTTGACGGCACGACATCGATTGCGCCTGGCATACCGGTCGTCGACGCAGGTTTCTGGGTGTTGCACCAGCATGCATCCTCGCACGCAATGATGGTCCGGCTGGAGGGCGGACATCCGCAGCTCGTGCTCGCCACGCTGCCCGCCGGGCAGGACGAACCAGACTGCGCCGTCGTTGCCCTGCCAGGCGCACTCTCGATCGGGCGATACACCACAGCGCCACCAGGCGATACGCAGTGTCTGGTCGTCCCCGATGGAGGGCGTGCCAACGGCAATGCGGTACGGCAGTGGCTTGTCGACGTAGCCACCTGGCTCGCCGCGCTGCTGTCGGGCGCGGTCCAGCAGGGCGTGAACTTCGCCCTGGCCTACAGCGCTTCCCGCCAGACGTTCCGCAGGCCGATCGCTGCTCATCAGCTCGTCGCCGCGCGGCTCGCCGACATGCTCATCTCGGCCCACACCATCCACCTTTTTCTCCGGTCTGTCGCAAAACAGGAGACGCAGGTGCAGATCGAGTCCGTACGGTCCATGGCCCATCACGTTGCTACTGAGGCACTGGACGTTGCAAGGGAACTCGTGCAGCTTTGCGGCGGCCATGGCTACGTGCAGGGACTGCCTCCAGCGGCTCGCTTTCAGACGGTGCACTGGTTTGCGATGCTCCTCATGAAGGTCGAGGCCGCGCTGCGCGCATTCACCGCAACCGGGTGAAACGTACGTACACCGGCAGGAGGTTCGATGTGAGTGACGACGGAAAGGCACAGGCGCCCATCCGGCAGACTGAAGGATCCCTCCAGACGTCCGAAGCAACGGTCTCATGCTGGCTGCGTGAGCCCGACGGCAATGATGTCAATGACATCGCGGCCTGGCTCGCCGATCCGGGCATCAACCAGTGGTTCGACTTCGGGCAGGGTCGCCAGACGCTTCCCGTTCTCGCCGTACAGCTCATGATGCAAGGCGACCGACACCGCCTCCGCGTCTTCGGAGCCGCGGGCACCCCCCTCGCCAGCGGCCTGGTGGCCGTCAGCGATCTGACGCATGCCTTCGGCACCGGCTCATTCTGGGTATTGCGCGACAGCCGGCGTCCCGCGTGCAGGGACATGACGCTTCTCGCCTCCACAGCGATCCTTCGGGAGGCGTTTGAAACTCAGCGGCTGCATTGCATCACGGCGTGGGCCGTCGACTGCAATGTACGCTCGCGACGCCTGCTCGAACGGATCGGATTTCGCCTGATCGGGCTGCAGCGCGATTGCCACGTCATGCAGGGATCGCGGTCCGGGCGCGTCCTCTACGATCTGCTGCCGTGCGATCTTTCCGACGGATCCCGTTCAACCGCGGGCGGCCCATGAGCCAGGCCGTCATCACCGCCGTGACGGCCTGGGTGCCTGATGCCATGACGCTGTCCCGATGGACGGCGTTGGAGCGGGCACTTCGCACGACCGGCCATTCTGGCTGGGATGCCTGGGTGAAGTCGTGGCATCCCGACTACGGGCACTGGATCGAGGCGTGGCCACACCGGGAGAGCGGTGGCTCACTGCCTGTGCCTCCCGATCCCCTATCACCCGACCTGGCCTGCGAGATACCGGTCGAAACCAGGACAGATCTGTCAGGACTCGCCACAAAAGTGGCAAACGGAATCTGCTCGGTACGGCCGCATGGCGCGCGGCCCATCGACGTCGTGATGTTCTGCCATAGCACGCCGGACGAGCACGTTTCCACCACGGTTGCCGGACGGCTGTGTGCTGACGTCGGACCACCGTGCATTGCATTTTCGGTCTCGCAGCAGCATGGCGCGTCGGCCTTTACGGCGTTGCGGCTTGCTTCCGACCTGCTCGTCGCTGAACCCGATGTGCACACGATACTGATCGTCGCAGCGGAGAAGTGGTATCCGCCGTTTTCCAGAATCTGCGGACCAGGCATTGTGCACGGGGACGCCGCCGGTGCGCTGCTCGTTGAAAGAGCTGGCCATGGGCCAGACGGCCTCCATCTGCTCGACGTGGCATCCCAGCGCGTCCCCGTCGAGATTCGGCAACGTACCGGAGTCGTCCCGGACGGCTGGACATTCGCGTTGCTATCAATGATCGACTTTCTCCTCACGCGACATGCCCTTCATTCGTGTGACATTGACGAGATTCTCGGACAGCCTGGCATGACGTCGCTCGCGGATGCGGTCAGTGGGCATTTCGGCCGGCCAGACGCCAGGGCGCAGCATGAAGTCGGTATTCATCTCGGCGCAGCCGATTCCATCGTGCGACTGGCACAGGCACTCAACTGCGCGCGGTCCCTGCGAACCCACCGCATGCTGCTCTGGGGTTACGGGATAGGTGGTTTCGTCGGCACGGCGCTGCTGGGCGCGCGCGGCGTGCCCTCCTTCTGTCAGCAGAACGTCGTCCGCCCCGTCTTATGATTCCCGATCTCGGCATAGCACACGTCGCTTTTCATCTCCCCCCATGCATCGACGATATCCGGGACTGGGGACAGCGTACCCGGCAGAGGATCGCCACCGTGCAGAAACTTGAGCGGGCCGGAATGTATTACTACCGCAGCGCGAATGGGCAGACCGCAATCGACCTGGCGGCCAGCGCGATCCAGCGCCTCCTCGTGGCCTCCGCTGTCGTGCCCCGTGACATCGACTGTCTCATCTACGTGCACACGCTACAGGGCAGCATCGCGCCGCCCCCACGGTCGCTGCCGGGCCTGCTGTGTGACCGGTTCGGCTTCAGCAACGCTGAAGCCTTTTCGTTCGCGCAGCAGCATTGCGCATCGGCCCTTGGCGCACTGCGCGTGATCAGGGCAATGTTCGTCGCCCGCCCCCATATGAAACGGGTGCTGCTTGTCGGCGCCGACGTCATGCCGCTCGCATCAGAAAGATTAATGATCGCCGAAGGGATTCTGGGTGACGGTGCGTTCGCCGCGTTCATCCAGCGCGGTGCTCCCATCAACCGCCTGCTCGCGTTCTCGATGCATGCCAGCGGTGCGGGCTGGCGAGGGGTACTGGCACATGACGAATCGCGCCTGGAAGCGCAACACTTCTTCACGGCGCGCAGACTGATCATGCAGACGGTCCAGCAGGCGCATATCGCACTGGATGATATCCGGCGCATCCTGCCGCATCATCTGGACCTGCCCGCGTGGCACAGGTTGCTGGATTCACTGCGGATTCCCAGGGATCGACTGTTCTCGGAGAACTTTGCCCGCATCGGTCACGTCACCGTCAGCGATGCATTCATCAATCTTGCCCAGTGTCACGACCTGGCGCCAAACCAACCATTCCTGCTTTTTGCAAGAGGTATCGGAGGATTCTCGGCAGCTGCACTGCTGGTCCGCTAGTCCATTGCGTCATTGAAAAAGCACCTGATTTGGTATTCAATGAAGCACATGGAAAAGATGAACTTGACCACGCTCGAGCGCAACCAATTGCTGTCGGCGGCTCGTAGCCACACGGTGCGCGCAGCGGACACGCGGCGTGCCCGGTTGATCCTGATGCTTGACGACGGCGAAACACGTGAGGCGATCATGCAGCGGCTGCGCTGTGACTCCCGCTTCATTAGCCGTTGGTCGAGCCGGTTTCTGGCCGAGCGGCTGGCAGGCCTGTACGCGCACCATCCGGGGCGAGCTCCGGTGCATCCGCCTGAAAAGCTGGAGGCGCGGATTCTGAATCTGACGCTCAAGCAGCGGCCCCTGGACGGCTCGACGCATTGGAGCAGCTATAAGCTTGCCGCGACGTTGGGCGATGTGGGCGCCTCGACGGTCCAGCGCATCTGGCGCAAGCACGGCGTGCGGCCCCATCGGCTCGATACGCACATGGTCTCAAATGATCCTGACTTCGAGACCAAGGCGGCAGACATGATCGGTCTGTATCTGAATCCGCCTGCACACGCGGTGGTGTTCTGCGTAGACGAGAAGACGGCAATTCAGGCCCTGGATCGTAAAGACCGGATGCTGCCGCTGTCGCCCGGGCGCGCCGAGAGCCACGGCTTCGAATACAAGCGCAACGGCACGCTGAGCTTGTTCGCCGCGCTTAACACGACAACCGGGGAAGTCATCGGCAGGACGGCGCCGCGCCATACCAGTGAGCAGTTCGTGGCCTTCCTCACAGACGTTATTGCCAGCCAGCGGCCCAAACAAGAAATCCATGTGATCTGCGACAACGTGAGCAGCCACAAGACCCCGCGCGTGCAAGAGTTCCTGCGGCAACACCGAAACGTGCGGTTGCATTACACGCCGACCTATACCTCCTGGCTGAATCAGGTGGAGAACTGGTTCTCGCGCATCCAGCGCGACGTGATTGCGCGAGGCATCTTCACCACGGTAAAGGATCTGGAGCGCAAGCTGATGCGCTATATCCGCGAGCACGACAAGAATCCCAGGCCGATTAAATGGAAGTACGACGATCCATCGCGGCGAATTCGGCCAGTGCCATTTCAATGACGCGGTCGACTAGGGGCCTGCCAGCGTCCCTCGCACTTCGGACACCCGTGCAAACGGCAAACTAAATCCTCTTGGGATCTTTGTACCGCGAACCTCCGCCTGGCAATCTGCATACTATACTAACTGTTTAATGCAGTCAGCTGGGCGCCTGGCAGGCGTCCAGCTGGCGATTGGGGGCGCCGCTTATGCGGCAGTCATATATGGAGCTCTGACTGGCTCCTCACCCCCGGTGACGCGTGTCGTATGGGCCACACCGCTGTGGCACGGAGTCTCGCCTCAGCGAGGCACACGGGTTTCCGGATTCTGTGGAGCAGCGCCGGGGCGGCGAAAATGAAACATGTCTCTCGACGCCGTTCAAACGAACTCCAGCGCAGGGCATCTACAGTGGATCATCTGCTGGCTGATACGCCTGCACTGGTGATGCGTCTTGCATCCGCTTCGGACATTCCTTCGCTTGTCGATTCATTCGGCAACGCAGCCACGACGCTTGGCTTCCCCCATTATGTCATCAGCCGCGTCATGCGCAGCCGCTCGAGCAGCCCGCGCCACACGGCGATAGAAATGATCGGTGCCCACTACCCGCGGGAGTGGGTACAGTATTACCAGGGGCGGGATTACGCGGCCACCGATCCCGTTCATCGGGCTGCGTTCATCCAGTCCACGCCTTACCGGTGGCACGATATCGCCGGCCTGAGCAAAGCCGAACGTCGTCTGCTGGACGAAGCAAAAGAGGCAGGGCTGCCTGGCGGCCTAAGCGTCCCGGTTCATCAGGCCGATGGCAGTGTCGTGCTGTTCAATCTGTCCGGCCCCCTTCATTCCGTGAACGATGCCATCAAATCACGGATCGCCTGTCTGGTCAGCACACAGTGTCACTGCGAACTGCATCGGCTCTCACCGATACCGCGCCGCAGGGCCTCCCGCCTGCTGACGCCGTGTCAGATCGTATGCCTGACCTGGGTCGCCCGCGGTAAAACCTCGGCCGAAATCGGCGAAATTCTCGGGCGATCTCACTATACCGTTGACTACCACATCGGAAAGGCAATGGAGGCGCTCAACATGTGCAGCCGGACGGCCGCCGTCGTCTACGCGAGCGTCCAGGGCATCATCAAACCCTGAACCGGTTTTTTCCGACAGCTCCATCACACCTGCTGTACATCGCCGTGCAGGCAACGTGCCTCGGCGCACGCTTACGTGCTGACCGACACCCTCCTAAAGCTCCGAGTTTCCGCGCCCCAGATGCGCTGATAGCGTCGTGTCAAAAGCTGACACCTGGAGGAGCCCATGTCATACATCGTCGCCGGCAGGCTTGATGAGCTGCCACCGGATATCCATTGCCGTCTCGGAATCTTCCGCCACAAGGTCTTCGTCGAGCGCCTGCACTGGGAAATACCCGGCGTCCGCCAGGATGCCACAAGCGAGTGGGATGAATTCGACGGAGCTAATACCGTCCATCTGGTCGCCCTGTCCGGAGGCGACGAGGTCGTTGGATGTGCCCGGCTTATGCCGACCACTGGGCCCTATCTGCTCCGCAACGTCTTTCCGGAACTTGCGGGTCCAGGCCCCCTGCCGTCATCGCGCTCGATATGGGAGATGTCGCGATTCGCTGGTTCAGGGCTACCGGACCGTCGAACGGGCTCGACGTCGGGCATGTCCCTGTTCCCGTATGCCATGGCACTCGCACTCTCGTTCGGCGCAACACGCGTGATCGGCGTGGTCTCATGTTCTATCGCCCGTTTATACCGACGCTTCGGACTGGAACTGCACGATATGGACGTTAATGCGTCTGCCACCTCCGGCATCGTTGCATGCTCAATCGATCTGGCGCCTCCCACTTTCCATAAACTCCAGTGCGATCCGCTTATATTGCTGGACGCCGTTACCCGCTTCGGCGAGCTATCCCTTCCCGAACGTAGCGAACATTCCCGGCATGCGTGCGATGAGACGTCCACCGCAGTCTCGAACAAAGGGGCGACGCGTAAGCAGGCGACCGTCTAGGCAACTGGACCCTTGCGTCAGCACACACGTGCTGACCGACAATGATGCCTGTTGTCGGCCTCCTTCAACCAGTCTGGCCGGATCGCCGATGCGTATGCCTGACCGCTGCGCGAAGCCTCCCCATTCTGTTGTGAACTCAAGCCAAGGCGCTCATCGATCGCGTGAGCCACGGTCGCAGACTTCGGAGGATGATCGTGATCGCAGTCACCCCAGAAGGTACACATCGCATCGAACAGAATGGACAGGATCGATGTCACGTAGGGCAGTTTCAAGACGACGCCCTGACCGGGTCGGTCGCTCGCCGGCGAGCCGCAATGCCCCTCGAATCCGTCGCTGGGCATCATGATCCGAAGAGAGTCGAGTTCTCGCTGCAGGCGGTCTTCAACCGAATAGTGAACGGTCGCCGAGTGCGCAAGCGCCCTGCGTAACTCGCAGAGCTGCCGGTCCTTCAGCTCAACGCATCGTGTCAACCGACGGACCTCGGCTTCGGCCCGCTGCAAACGCCGATCAAGGACTGCGTTTGCAGATGGCATCGGCGAGACGTTGTCCATTTCAGTGGCGGTCCATTCATTGAGCTCTTTCATGATGTTCCCTGCCTCAAATGCGGATACGTGTCTTGTTCCGCCCGCGCCCGTTTCTCGCTGTCCCTGCAAATGGAGTAACGCGCGCAGTTACCGCCAGCGATCAATCGTGTAAGTTGATCGCGGCGGAGGTATGGGCTTTACCCACGTATCTTTTTTCGGTTTTCTCAGACAAAATATCAACTGCGAAAAACGGCAGGGTACATCTCATCTGAACCGGCACGCATATACAGCAGCGGAACCTATCGTTTAGGCGTGAGAGCCAAGAAGCGATTACGGAACGCCCCTGACGCCGTACGAGTACGCCCTGCGTTCGGCGTCGGACCAGAAGCAACCAAACGCAGACTACTTGCCCAGTTTCAGGCGCTCGGACCACAGGCTGTGAAGCTCAGCCGAAGATCACCGCCGATGGACGCAAAGATACCGCGGAGCAATCCGCTCGCGGAAGTCCGGGCGGAGTGTCCAAAAAACACGAAAGAAGAGCGAGATCAGGCCGACGCATCGCCGAAACGCGCGTGTCCCCTGTGGCCGCCGTTGAACCTTTGTTGAACCATTCTTCGCATGACAGCGCTTCGCATGACAGCGCAGTCAACAACAGGCAGCACATCTAAGCCTTTGATTTATTTGGTGGGCCGGGTGGGGTTCTCATTGTGGGCGCTCAGGCCCGTTCGAATAGATTTACGCAAGCCAACAACGACATCGAAAATCAGCGTTGCAAACTGGGGGGACCATAGATTTTCTGAGCAAGCGCTTATCCTCTCCGCTATTGCGCCGCGAAAAATTTGACGTGACGGCGCCATCAGTAGCGATCTCCAAAAAAAACTGCCCGCCAAAAAGTGGTCAGTCGTGCCTTGTGGGGCACGGGCATCATTTCACCGTGCTCGGCGCCCTTCTGGAGGACATCAACGCATAGCCTACCGGCCAACTCCCAGCGAATTCGGCGTGGCGTTATGAATCTCCAGCACGCGCTGCTGCAGCAGCGCGGTAAAGCCGTCGTAGAAGCCGCGTATCACATTGCGCTCGTGAGTGAGCACCGCAAGTGGTGTGGTTAGTGCCGGCCGCAGGCGGCGAATGTGCAGGCCTTCGCGTTGCATGCTGCGCGCCGTGATCTCGTCGACGATGGTTGCGCCACAGCCTTCGGCCGCCATCGCGCACGCCACGTAATAGGTTTGCACCTCGATCTGCGGTTTTGGCTTCAGGCCCAGTTGTGCAAAGCGCTCCGCGATGGCGCGTCCTATGCTGTCGTTCGCCACGATCCCGATCAGGTCCTCACCGTGCAGCGCCTCCAGTTGGTAGTCGCCGCCCTCCTGCGGTCCGAGATAAACCAGTTCGCATTCGGCAAGCTGCTGCGAGCGCAAATCTGGAAACGTCTCCTCGCCGTAGATCACTGCGAGATCAAGTTGCCGGCTGCGCAGCCCGGAAACGAGCGCATCAAGGTGATTAGTCTCGATCTCGCAGGTCACTGAAGGGTAGCGTCCGCGAAACGCGCGTATCACGCGCGGCAGTATCGAGAGGCCCATGCTCGGCAAGCAACCCACGTGCAGTCGCCCTTCGGGATAACGCCGCAGATTCACCGAAAGCGCCTTGAGCTGGTCGAGGCCCTGGTGCAAGCGGTCCACTTCGACATAGAGGATGTCGGCCTCGACGGTGGGGTACAGGCGTCCCTTCACGCGCTCGAACAGCTTGAAGCCCAGCGATCGCTCGGCATGCTGTAACACCTTGCTCGCGGCCGGCTGTGTGACGCCCAGAAGCTTCGCTGCCTGGCTGATGGAGCCGGTCTGCCGGATGGCATGGAACACTTCAATATGGCGTAGGCGCATGGCGGGTTCCCCTTTCGTTGAACCCGCAACATATAACACAAGGTTATGCATTGCGGTGATCTTGTGATTTGACGCCCAAAATTGGCGCTTCGATACTCGACGCACACGTTTTCACTCATGGAGAGACCTGTGCCAGTCAAAAACCATACTACTCTCGCCCTGAGGGCGAGCCTCGCCGGTTTCGCGCTCGTGTCGTCGCTGCTTACGCACGATGCCAGCGCGGCGGCGCTGCGGCTGGGCGTGCGTGCCGATGCACTCACGCTCGACCCCGTCGCGTCGAGCGACAACCCATCTATCTGGACCGAGCTGCTGATATACGACCAGCTCGTGCGCCCGAGTCGTGACGGCAAGCGACTCGAACCGGGCGTGGCTGAGTCGTGGACCGTCTCACCCGATGGCAAGGAGTTCCGGTTCAAGCTGCGCAACGACGCGCGCTTCTCGAATGGTCAGCCCGTCACGTCTGCCGACGTCGTCTACTCGCTCAAGCGCGCTGCCAGCGAAACGTCGTCGTGGGCCAGCTTCTTCAAGCCAATCGCCAGTTACAGCGCGGTGGATGACCACACGGTGGTGATGAAGCTCAACAAGCCCTTCACGCCGATGCTCAACAACCTCGCGATGTTCAGCGCCTCGATCCTGCCCCAGAAGCTCGTGGAGCAGCAAGGCCCGGCGTTCTTCGATCATCCCGTGGGTTCAGGCCCGTTCGTGCTCAAGAGTTGGGCGCGCGGCCAGCGTCAGGTGTTCGAGAAGAATCCGTATTACTGGGAAAAAGGCAAACCTTCGGTGGACGGCGCAACCGTCGAGATCGTGCCTGAGGACAACGCACGCGTGCTCAAGCTGAAAGCCGGTGAACTTGACGCCATCGTCGGCATTCCGTACAACCAGGTCGATGGCCTCAGGCAGGACTCCAATATCGCCGTACAAGGCGCGCCCGTGTTCCGCATCGACCTCGTGCAGCTGAATACGACGAAACCGCCGTTCGGCGACCCGCGCGTGCGCGAGGCGCTCAACCTCGCCGTGGACAAGGCAGGCATCATCAAGGGTATTCTGCGCGGTAATGGGCGCGAAGCTACATCGTCGCTGCCGGCCATGGCGTATAACAACGCGCAACTGCAGCCTTACCCACTCGATGTCGCGAAGGCGAAAGCGCTGCTCGTGCAGGCAGGGCTCGCGAAGGGCTTCAAGACCGCCATGCTGGTGCCCGGCGGCGACACCGTGGCGCGCCAGGTGGCGAGTGCGCTGCAGGCCGAGCTCGCACAGATCGGCGTGCAGGTCGATCTGCAAACCATCGAGGCGAGCACGCAGTTCAGCATGACCAAGGCCGGCAACTACGAAATGTCGCTCAGTTACGCGACGAGCGACACGACCGACCCCGATCAGCTCACGGGCTTCACCGCCGTCAATCCCGAGCGTGCGAACGCGTTTCACACGCAGTGGAAGGACGAGCACGTGAACGATCTCTACGCACTGGAGCGCGTGACACCGGACGGCGAAGCGCGCGGCAAGATGTTTAAGGACATCGAGCAGCGCGTGCACGACGGTGCGCCGTTCATCTTTCTCTATACCCCCACGGAGCCCTATGCATACCGTCGCAACGTGACGGGCTTCGAGGTGCTGCCCACGTCCAACTATTCCCTCAAGAACGTGGTGATGCGCTGAGCCGCTTCCGGACTTCTGCGAAATTTCGTCGGAAACCCTCATGAAACTCGTCGCATTCTGCATATCCCGCATGATCCAGCTGGTGCCGGTGCTGCTCGGCATCACGGTGATCGCGTTCCTGCTACTACGCGCGCTGCCCGGCGACCCTGCCACGCTCATGCTGGGCAGCCGCGGCACCGCGTCCGACATCGCTAACCTCACCGCGCAGCTCGGCTTGGGTCGTCCGTTGTGGGAGCAGTACCTGTCGTTTCTCGCGGACGTCCTGCGCGGCAGCTTTGGACAGTCCATCGCCTATCGCAGCGCCGTCGCGCCGCTAATCGCGGCGCGCCTTGCCCCCACGCTCGCGCTGGTCGGCGTGAGCACACTAACGGCGCTTGCGCTCACCGTGCCGCTGGCGATGCTCACGGCGCTCAAGCGCGGCGGACTGTTCGATCACAGCGTGAAGCTTGCGTTCGTAGTCGCGCTCTCCATGCCGCCCTTCTGGCTCGGCATCCTGCTCGTACTGTTGTTCTCAATCCAGTGGCCGCTCTTTCCCGTATCCGGCTATGGCGAAGGGTGGCTGAGCCACCTCTGGCACCTCGTTCTGCCTTCGGCCGTGATCGCGCTTGGCACCGCCGCGCTCACCATCAAGTCGCTACGCAGCTCGGTGATCGCCGTGCTCGGTGCGGACTTCGTTGATACCGCGCGTGCCAAGGGTCTGCGCAATTCCACCGTGCTGTGGAAGCATGTATTCCGCAACTCACTCATGTCGACGATCTCCGTGCTTGCCGTGCACACGAGCTGGGTGATCGGCGGCACGGTCGTAATCGAAACCGTGTTCGGCATTCCGGGCTTGGGGTCACTGCTAGTCTCGTCGATCGGCACGCGCGACTATCCGATGGTGCAGGGCCTGACCGTCCTGTTCGCGGTGCTCGTTGTCATCATCAACCTGTTGGCGGACATCGCATACTCGCTGATCGATCCGCGTGTGAGTCTGTCATGATGCTCTCTGCTACCTTCCGTCTTGCGCGCAGCGTCGCGCGCGGCCGTAGCCTGAAAGTGGGTCTCGCGATGCTGGCCCTGCTCCTGTTCGCCGCGCTGTTCGGCCCGTCATTCGTTGCGCACGACCCGCTTGCCGTCGATTTAGGGCACTCGCTACAGGCGCCCGGCGCCGGCAGCCTCTTCGGCACCGACGAGCTCGGCCGCGACGTGCTCGCCCGCGTGCTCGCCTCGTTGCGCACTGATCTCGTGGTTGTCGCGATCTGTGTAGCGCTGCCCTTCGTGATTGGCACGGTCATTGGACTCGTCTCCGGATACTTTGGCGGCTGGGTTGATCGCCTGATCATGCGACTGGTCGATATCCTCTGGGCGTTTCCGTTTTACGTGCTTGTAATCAGCATCGTGGGCGCGCTCGGGCCGGGCACTGGCAACATGTATCTCGCGTTCTCACTCGTGGCATGGATTTCGTTCGCGCGCATCGTGCGCGGCGAGGTGCTGCTCGTGCGCCGCCTCGAATACACACAGGCCGTGCGCGTGCTGGGCTACAGCGACGCGCGCATCATGCTGCGCCACGTGCTGCCCAACGTCATCACGCCCGCCATCGTCTTCATGATGTCCGACGTTGTCCTGACAATCCTCGCTGTCACCTCGCTCGGCTTTCTCGGCCTTGGCATCCAGCCGCCGACACCCGAGCTCGGCATCATGATTTCAGAGGGCCGAACTTTCATTCAGGATGGCTGGTGGATTTCCGTGTTACCGGGGCTTGCGATCGTCTATATCGGTATGACGTTCACGCTGATTGGCGATGGGCTCGACGACCTGCTGAGGCCCAAACGATGATACCCAATACCAATGACAATAAGGATGCGCTGCTCGACGTGCGCAACCTCTGCGTGACGTTCGGCGACGCGCGACGCACGGTCGCCGCCGTGGACGGCGTGAGCTTCAGCGTGCGCCCGGGCGAGATTTTCGGTCTCGTCGGCGAATCCGGTAGTGGCAAGAGCGTGACGTGCCGTTCGCTCCTGCAACTCTTCGGCGGCGCACGGCCCTTGCGCACCGAAGGCTCGCTGCGCTTTGCGGGACGCGAGCTGGTGGGAGCCTCCGAGCGAACGCTCGCGGACGTGCGTGGCCGCGAGATCGCGATGATCTTTCAGGACCCGATGACGGCGCTCAACCCGACCTTGCGCGTGGGCACGCAGATTGAAGAAGGCCTGCGCCGCCACTGGAAGCTGACCGCGCGCCAGGCGCGTGTGCAGGCCATCGACCTTCTGAAGTCGGTGGGTGTAACTGCGCCAGAGAGGCGCATTCACGAATACCCGTACGCGCTGAGCGGTGGCATGCGCCAGCGCGTGTTGATCGCCATTGCGCTCGCTTGTCGCCCCAAGCTCCTGATTGCTGATGAGCCCACCACGGCGCTCGATGTGACGATTCAGGACCAGATTCTCAAGCTCGTCGTGCAGTTGCGCGACGAAACCGGCATGGCGGTGCTGCTCGTCACACACGATCTGGGCGTTGTCGCGCAAACCTGCGATCAGGTCGCGGTGATGTACGCGGGCCGGATCGTCGAGCGCGCCGAAACCGCCGAACTTTTCGAGCGACCTTCACACCCGTACACGCGCGCGCTGCTTAACGCGCTGCCGGCCCACGCGCGGCGCGCCGGGCGCCTGGAACCGATTGCGGGTGCGCCACCGGACCTCGGCGCGCCGCCGCCAGGCTGCCGGTTCCACCCGCGTTGCGCGCACGCCGTGCCAGCCTGCGCCGGGGACCAGCCGCCCTTTATCAGCATTGCCGCAGAACATACGAGCGCCTGCATCCGCATTGAGGAGATCGCATGACCGCAAATGTCCCTTCCCGGAATGTCGCTACGTTCTCGCCCCTGCTCGAATGCCGCGACATCAGCGTGACATTTCGCCAGCCTCGCACAGCGCGCGACCTTCTGGGCGGTCGCAAGCCCCTGAAGCTGCACGCTCTGCGGAACGTCTCGCTCGCCGTGCAGGCGGGCGAGATTCTGGGCGTGGTGGGCGAATCGGGCTGTGGCAAGAGCACGCTAGGCCGCACGATTGCGGGGCTGCAAACGCCCGACTCGGGTGAACTGCGTTGGGAGGGGCGCGAGCTTGGCGTGAGCGGCGATCGCAAGGCTCGCGCACGCAACATCCAGATGGTGTTCCAGGATCCGTACGCATCGCTCAATCCTCGCATGACACTCGGCCAGATGCTCGACGAAGTGCTGCTCGTGCATGACCTCTGCGCGAGCGTCGCCGAGCGCCGCGAGCGCGTAGATGAGCTGCTGCTCATGGTCGGGCTCGCTCCACAGTTGAAGGACCGCATGCCGCATGCAATCAGCGGCGGACAACGACAGCGCGTAAGCATTGCCCGCGCGCTCGCGGTCAAACCGCGTCTGCTGATCGCCGACGAGCCTGTTTCTGCGCTCGACGCCTCGGTACAGGCGCAAATCATCAACCTGCTCGAAGATCTGCGCGCAAAGCTTGGGATCGCGATCCTGTTCGTTGCGCACGACCTGAATGTTGTGCGCCATATCAGTGACCGCGTGACAGTGATGTACCTCGGCGAAGTGCTCGAATCTGCGAGTGCTGACGCCCTCTTCGAAGCGCCGCATCATCCGTACACGCGCGGCCTGCTTGACGCGATTCCGTTGCCTGACCCGAAGCGGCGCAAGCGCACGCCGGGCGTAACAGGCGATCTGCCCGACCCGCTCCGTCCGCCCGGGGGATGCAGCTTCTCGTCGCGCTGCCCTCACGCTGTCGACGCGTGCAAGGCCGCACGCCCAGTGCTCGAACCCAGCGGCAAGCCAGGCTCAATTCGCGAAGCGCGCTGCATCCGGCCGCTCTCGTCCGCTGAAACGACGCTCGTACCGTTCGATATGCATTCCCACTCCTGAACTGCCCCATGGCCTTTGAACGAACCCCTACCCTTGACAACCTCGGCGAACAGCTCGTGCATCACGCCGTACAGCGCTTTTCTGGCGTCGGACTCGCGGCGGACCGCTTCGCGCTCACACTGCTCGTGCATCCCCACAATGACGACGGCTGCGTCGTGCCGCTCGCGTGGCGCGGCTATGCTTCGCGCGGAAACGCGCCGTTCTACCCATGCAGCGTCGTGAAGGTCTTCATCATGGCCGCCGTCGAGGCGGCGCTTGTCGAAGGCACGCTCCAGAACTCGCCGGAGATAGAGCGCGCAATGTGCGACATGATCCGCTGGTCGAGCAACACCGCCACCAACTATCTGATCGACCACTACACGCACACCACGGGTGACACCGAGCTGCCGCCCGACACCATGGCGCAGTGGGCGGCCGCTCGTGACCGCATTAACGGTTGGCTCATGTCTTTAAGACTGCAGGAGTTCTCGGGCATCAACATTTCGCAAAAACTGATGGACGACGACCGCTATGGTCGTGAAGCCGCGTTCGTGAAATGGGGTGATGAGAATCACCACAACCGGCTCACGTCAGATGCGGCCGCTTCGATGCTCGCGCGGATCATGGACGGCGTGATGGTCAATCCCGAGGCTTCCGCACGCATGGCGCTGCGCCTCCTGCGGCCGCGTGACGCCACGTTTTCTGCCACCCCGGGCGCCCAGATCAACGGCTACCTTGCGCAGCGGCTGCCGAAAAGCGCAACGGTTTGGTCAAAGGCTGGCTGGACCGGGTGGACGCGCGATCCGCGTGCAAGCTACCGCCGCCACGACGCACTGCATGTCTCGATGCCGGAGGGTTTGCGTTACACGCTCGCGGTATTCACGGAGGGCGAAACCGTCTCCGCTAACGATACCGTGTTGCCCGGCATCGGCGAAATGGCGTTCGACGCGCTCTCGCAAGCATACCCGCGAGGGATCGCCGTTTAGTGCAAGTATGTCGAGCCTGACTGTGCGTGCGCGTGGGTGACTCTTAGGCCAAACCCGCAGGCCGGTCGGCACTTGATGTTTTTGTCAATAGTTCAACATGAGTCCAATGCAGATCTGTTTTGACGACATCGCCGCGGGACATGCGCGCATTCGCGAAACGGCTTATGCGACACCCGTTTTGAAGTCCACTACCGCGAATACTCGGCTTGACGCGAGCCAGTACTTCAAGTGTGAAAATCTCCAGCGCATGGGGACGTTCAAATCTCGCGGTGCAGCCAATACGCTTGCGCTGGTCTCGCCATCCGAGCGCAAGGTCGGTCTGATCGCGTGTTCGTCCCGCAATCACGCACAGGCTATCGCACTCGCAGCGCACATGGAAGGCGTTCCGGAAATTGTGATCATGCCGCATGACGCGCCTTCAATCGACGTTCAGGCGAACCGCGAATATGGCGACGAGATCGTATTTTGTGACCCTTATACCGAGAGTCGCGATCTGATTAGTCGCCACCCGGCGGAAGAGCGCGGGCTGGCCCTGATACCACCGTGCGACCATCCGCATGTGATGGCCGGCGGCGGGACCGTCGCGGTAGAACTGATCGAGGATGCCCACGAATTGGACATGCTGCTCGTTCCCGTGAGAAGCGGAGGCCTGCTCTCGGGCTGCGCGATCGCGGCTCGTGCACTGATCCCCCAGTGCCAGGCACTCCAGGGAGAGCCCGAGGCTGGCACTGATGGCCAGCTGAGTATCCGCACCGGCGAAGTCATACAGATCGCAACACCGAACACCTTTGCTGACGGCGCTCAGTCCCGACGGCTAGGCACCGTTACCCTTCCAGTTATCCGGTCACTGGCGGACGATATCGTTACCGTGCATGCCCCATCACACAGCCGGCTGAAAGACTCGGCAAATTATCATGCAAGTCATTTCGGATTACGAAGTTCGCCGGCCCATTACTATGAACGAGGCGATTCTAGCCATGCACTCTGCCTCACGGAACTGGGTTTTCGCCGCGCCGCCATCCAGCAACGGGAACGCACCCGTAGCGGGCCGATCATGGTCAGCACCATGGGCGCCATTCTCCGGGCTGCAGGCGTGTGTCCTGCGAAGGTCTATCCCACGCATGAAGGCCGGTTCGATTTTGTTATTCCACTGTTTTCTGCCGAGAACGGCCGACTGACGCCGGTTATCCTGTGTGATGCGCTGACTAAGTTCCACACTGCGGCCATTACGCGCGCTGCGGTGGATGCATGGGCAAATCCTGCAGCCCGTACGCTTGCGGTGTTCGGAACCGGCATTCAGGCAAGGGCCTATATCCGGGCGCTGGTTCCGCATTCGAATTTCAGCGATCGAGCGATCGATGAAGCGGAGATCATCATGACCGCAACCCGTAGCCGGCCGCCGCTTTTCAACGGCAGACGCGTGAAGGAGAACGCGTTCATTGCCACCATAGGTTTGAGCAAACCAGTCACACGCGAGCTGGACGACGCGACCCTCGCGCGTGCGCGAATTACTGCAGTGGAATCCAAGGTGCAGGTGCGAGCTGAAGCAGTTGCTCTCCTGATGGTCGCGCGGGAACTGGTCAATTGGGATTACGTCATCGAACCCGGAACGTCGCTCGCGCACGAAACCAGACAGGCGCGCCCCAAAGGCGACCTGACCATATCCAAGTGGCTGGGCGTCGGGCTGGCCGACATCGCTCTCGCCGAACTTGTCGCGCGAAAATCTGGACGATAACCTATGCAGATATGTGTTCTCGGCGCCGGCGTCGCCGGATTGACAACGGCCTATTGTCTGGCACGTGAGGGTCATGAGGTAACGGTCATTGACGGGCAACCGGAAGTCGCACTAGGAGCAAGCTATGCAAACGGTGGCCAGCTGAGCTACAGCTACGTCGCACCACTTGCTGATCCGGCGGTGCTTCCTCATTTGCCCGCCTGGCTTTTACGCCATGATTCGGCACTACGGTTCATCCCACGGTTCGACCTACAGCAATGGCGGTGGTGCCTCACGTTTTTGCAGGCATGCCGCACAGACCGTGCAAGGCAGACCATGCTTGAGTTGCTGTCGCTTGGCGCGCTGAGCAAGGCAACGTTACGCGAACTGGTGCAACGTGAAGCCATCGAATTCGATTACGTGCATAACGGCAAGCTCGTGATATACCGGGACAAAGGCCAGTTTGAGCAGGCCCGCCGCAAGATGGATTACCTTGTGGGCGCCGGTGCGGCCCAGCAAGCGCTTGACGTATCGGCATGCGTTAATCTTGAGCCCGCACTTGCTGATGCTGGACCGCTGCTCGCGGGCGGAATCCATGCTCCCTCCGAAGAGGCAGGGGACTGCAGGCAGTTCTGTCTCGCTCTCGCACGCGTTCTCAGAGAGCGTTACAAGGTCTGCTTCAGTCTCGGAACTCGGATAGACCGCATTGTCACCGAAGGGAGGCGTGCAGTGGCAATTCGTACGTCCGGAGAGGATGTGCCGGCCGCGGCTTTCGTCGTCGCACTCGGGAATGGCAGCGTGCCGCTGCTCTCAATGCTTGGTGTACGCGTTCCTGTGTATCCACTCACCGGCTATAGCCTGACTGTCCAGAGTGTTCCTGGATTTACCCCAGCCGTAAGCGTAACGGACCTCCACAGGAAGGTAGTGTATGCCAGTCTCGGCAGTCGGATGCGTATCGCGGGAATGGTTGAGATTACTGGCATGGACGAATCGCAACGTGCAGACCGTCTCGCGCTCCTCGAAAGACACGCTAAAGAAGTCTTTCCTCGCGCCGGCAATTACACGGCCAAGGCAACGTGGTGCGGGCATCGCCCGGCCACGCCCGATAGCAAACCGTTGATTGGTCCGACTCCCTACGGAAACCTGTGGCTCAACACCGGGCACGGAGCGCTCGGCTTCACGCTTGCATGCGGAAGTGCAAGGTTGCTCGCGGACGCAATCGCCGGCCGCACGCCAACGCTCGATCTCAAGGCGTACGCCTTGACTCGTTGAGCGGGCGAATGGGCTTTGTCGCAATAAGGGACCTGCTATGCTGAAATTCCGAAGACGGACGATCTGAACGATGAAGCAGAACCTGAATCCGGCTGTGGCGAAGGTGCTCAAGCGCCTGCACTATCCGCTTGATGTGTGTACACTGGTACGTTGCGTATCCGCTGAGTCTGCGCCACCTCGAGCAGATGATGGCCGAGCGAAGAATTTCAGTTGACCATTCGACAGTGCATCGCTGGGCCATCAAGCTTCTGCCAGTACTTGAAAAGGCGTTTCGGCGCTGCAAGCGGGCGGTCGGCAGGAACTGGCGTATGGACGAAACGGACATTCGCGTCAGGGGCGAATGGAAATATCTGTATCGCGCCGTGGACAAGGCTGGCAATACGGTTGATTTCCTGCTACGAGCCCATCGTGACAAGGCTGCGGCGCGGCGATACTTCGAGAAGGCGATGGCACAGAACGGCAAACCGGAGACCGTGACAATCGATAAAAGCGGATCAAATCTGGCGGCACTACAAGCGCTCAACGCTGAACGTGAGACGCCGATCAAGATCCGCCAGAACAAATACCTGAACAACATCGTGGAGCAGGACCACCGTGCCATCAAGCGTCGCGCTCGCCCCATGCTTGGATTCGGAGATTTTCGCTGTGCCCGCATCATTCTGGGTGGCATCGAAATCATGCATATGATCGTCAAGGGACAGATGAAATACGTTCGCGGCACTCAACAACCCGCCGCCGAGCAATTTTACTCGCTAGCTAAATAAGTAATCCTCTTCATCGCACCTTTCTCGGGCCGTTGCCCTTATCGCGACAAAACCCTCGCCTGTCCGGTTCTTAGGGGAGGACGCGACGGTAACGTCGCGTCCTTACCCGACAAAGTCATATCAGTATCTAGCAGGTCCGTTGCATCACGAATTTTCCCAATGCTGCCGTAGTAATGTCTCGGTCGTACTGTCACGATCAGCCGGCCGCCCGAACAGATACCCTTGGGCGAAGCTGCAGCCCAACCGCTGCAAATTGAGCGCTTGGTCGGCGGTTTCAACTCCTTCGGCTATGATGCGAATGCCGAGACCCGCGGCGACGTCGAGCAGTGCCTTGATAATCAATGCACCAGCGCCGTCCACCGACATCTTATCGACAAAGCTCTTGTCGATCTTGATGATATCGACGGGAAAGTTAAGCAAATGAGTCAGGGACGCGTAGCCCGTGCCAAAGTCGTCGAGCGCAACCATGAGTCCGTCGGTGCGCAACTGCCCGATCATTTGCGAGACTTTGCGCTCCCCGTCGTCCATATAAACAGATTCGTTTACTTCCAGAACGATATGGCCAAACGGCACGTCGTAGCGCGAAAGCACGTCCTTGATCCGGACGCGAAGGTCGCGCTGATCGAAATCTGCCATCGAAATATTCACGCCGACGTACTGCAATTCAACTGACTGGTCGAGCCAATGCCGGGTATCGCGCGCGACGTGCTCAAGCATGCGCTCTGTGACCAGATATCCCATTGGTCGGTCATTGAGTGCCTCGGCGAAAACCGCAGCCGGGATGATTTTACCCTCCCCCGTGCGCACGCGGCAAAGCGCTTCGAGGCCAATGATCTCGCCCGTTTCGAGACTCACGATGGGCTGATAGTGAGCCTTGAGCCTGTCTTCCGCAAGTGCCTCCGCCAATGCCTGCAGCACGCGGACGCGCCGCGTGATAGGACCAGCAAGGCTTTCGGTGTAGAGCACGAAGTCTCCTCGGGCGGCTTGCTTCGCATGGTTGAGCGCGAGCGTCGCGTGTTGCAGGAATGTCGGCACGGACAGAGGCCGGTCGTGATCGAAATTTGCACCGCCACAACTCACCGACAGCGGGAACGCGTGCGGCCCGGCCAGTGGCGGCCGCTGAGTGAAATCGGCGAGAATGTGTCGCGCCAGTGAGGGCAGTCGCTCCACCACGTTGTCTCCCTCGATCAAAACTGCGAACTCGTCCGCATCGATCCTGAAGGATGATTCGCGCGTCGCGTGCTGTGTGATCATCCGGCTGACCTCGAGAATCAGTTCGTCGCCGACCGCATGTCCGAATGCGTTGTTGATCCGGCCCAGATGATCGATGTCGATCAAAAGTATGCCGGCGGAGCGGTTGGCCGAGCCGACTGCGCGTTCGAGCGACTTGATGAAGTTGGCGCGATTGCCGAGTGCCGTGAGCTGATCGAAATTGGCCAGTCGCCAGTTGTCCGCCCTGACCTCCTCGCGCTCGAGAATGAGCGCGCAGATGTCAACGCATTCTTCGACGATCAGGCGCTCGTCGTCGGTCGGCCCGCGGTTTTCCCGGTAATAGAAGCCGAATGCGCCGAGGACCCGCCCATCACTCTGCAAGATTGGACTCGACCAGCAAGCTTTTACGCCGTGCTCCTCGAAAAGAATCCTTGTCAGCGCCTGATAAGCCGCCCAACGCGGATCGGAGAAGATGTCATGAACCGCGATCGGCTTGCGCAAAAATGCGGCTGAGCCGCAAGAGCCTACGTCCGGTCCGATCCTCAACCCGTCCATCGCACGGGTGTACTCGGCCGAGATGCTGGCTTCCGCAAACGGGTGCAAGATGCCGTCCCTGTCAACCGTCACGATAGAACAAAGCACACCAGCAGCATGCTCCTCCGCGTGCACGCAGATGTATACCGCAGTCTCCTGCACGGAACGGCCGCGGGCCAGCATGTCCAAAATTGTTCGCTGAAGCTGTCCTCTCATGACCCTTCCATCGTCGTCCAGAAGTGGCGGTCCGAAAGCGCGGCGCGCTGGAGCCGAAGAACTTATGGTTATACCGTATAAGCCCAGATTGACGCTACGCGCTACACGTTTTTTCGCTGCTCCTTTTCGGCCACTGACCTTGCTCTCGAAAACCGCTTTAGCGCTGAGTGCCGCCTCGGAGCGCGACGGCTGTAGCTCCCTGCTACACAGTCGTCTGACTCGGCGGAAATCTGTCGCCGGGCGCGGCGCAGTTTCAAGACCAGTTCATCTCGGCAGATAATTCCGTAAGTCCCCGGCGGATGCCATCAATACCGCTGTGCCGCCTTACGTGTGGCGGAACAGATTCACCGAGTCGGCAAGCTGGGCGGCCAGTTGACTTAGAGACCGTTTCAAAAAGACTGCTCGGTACGTCTGAAGATGTTCCAGCAGACGAGCGCGCAACCAAGTTTAAGGAATACCTCGTGAATGTCGGCTCGACGCTCAAAGCGAATGCGAAGACGACGAAAATTGTGCAGCCATGCGTGAGTACACTCGACCACCCAGCGGAATTTGCCGAGTCCGCTGCCGTGTTCCGTACGGCGCCTGGCGATCACCGGTTCGATACCGCGCGCACGAAGCTGCTGACGATGCGGCTCGGAGTCATAGCCACGATCTGCGTAGATGACTTGGGGCTTGCGAAGCGGTCGGCCGCGTACGCCGCGAATTGGCGGGATCGCGTCGATGAGCGGCAGCAACTGGGTAACGTCGTTGCGATTCGCGCCAGTCAGAATGGCACTGATGGGAACGCCATTGGCGTCGACTAGGATGTGATGCTTCGAACCTGGTCGCGAGCGATCGGTGGGGTTCGGGCCAGTTTTTCGCCCGCCCCAACGGCTCGCACCGAGGATGAATCGACCGCTGCCCGTGAGAAATCGAGTTCGCCGGCTTCGCGTAACTTCGCAAGCAGCAGTTCGTGCAACGCGCTCCACACGCCGGCCCTTTGCCAGTCGCGTAAGCGCCTCCAGCAGGGCGGCACGGAGCCGAATCCCAGCTTGGTCGAGAGGTCGCACCAGCGTATCCCGGTCTTGAATACGAACAGGATGCCGTTCAGTGCAGCCCGGTTGGAAACCGGGAGCCGTCCTGGGTATTTCTTGCGGCGAGGCTTTGGCGGTGGCAGCAAAGGCTCTATCAATGCCCACAGTTCGTCATCAATGATCGGTGCGCCCATCCCCTTGGTTCCGGTTGTTCAGACGACCAAGGTTAGCAGCTTGCCGATAAGGTTAACAGCCCCCTCGGGGTCTTTTTGAAACGGTCTCTTACTCCTCTCCCATCGTGTTTCAACTGATCGCCACTGGAGACCCGATCGTCGCCGGCAATATCTCCCCATCGTCGGGGAGCAATCCCTCGTACGCCGTCTTGAACGTGAACCGCGGGACTGACGTGGCTGCTCTCACCTGGTATTTTTTTTCCAGGGAACGATTCAGACGCAAACCTGCTCGATTCCGAAACAGTCCGCCAATCTCCCGGCGGTCAGCCCGGGGAAATTCAGCGGTTTGGGCACGACCTGGGGCGCACAGAGTTTCAATATTGTCCTCCAAAACTGTCCCACGGGTGTGAACCGCGTGGGATACAGCCTCGTGCCGGTCGGCGGTGGAGTGACTGGTTACGCGGGCGCCTTGTCACTCGGCTCGGGCTCGACTGCCACGGGCGTCCGCATCCGCCTGACCGATACGAATGGGACGCCGGTCACGTTCAACACGTCGATCAAGCTCGGTGCCTAAAACACGACCACCGGAGGGTCGTATTCCGTTCCCTACCAGGCGTCGTATATCCAGACGGATTCGACCATCAAGCCCGGCTCGGTGAGCGGCAGTATGCAGGTACTCGTCGATTATCAATAGTAGCGGCCGAAATAATCCGGGCTAACAATGGAGACAATGCGCGCCGCGCCGATGGCGGCGGTACAGCGTGCCGCAGCGCTCATGTCGCGGTCGACGGCAGCCGCAACAGTACGCGCGAGTTTTCAATGATCGGACCGGCCCTATGCAGGTTGGCAGCCTAGGTACATAAAAGGAAGCGCCAGGACACCGCAAGGAGCATGCGGCTGCTCGCAATTCCTGGCTCTAGAAAAAAAGGATTTGACGATGAACCCTATTTTCTTGCCGCGCATCGCGCGAGTTCGACGCATACCTTTGGCGATTGCTATTTTTCTGATCGTTGCAATCGTCGGCATTGCAATTGAGCGGCTCGTGGTCGATTCGCATCTGGACAGACAGGCAACCGAAGGCAGCCGCATGATTCTGTACGAGATCGAGAAGATGGTCGACCAGGCCTCCGAAGCGGCCACGGAAATGCTCGCGCTCGCGGATCAACCCTGTTCCCGCGCAGTCCTTGCTCTGCGCGAGGCGGTCCAGTCGCGGCCTTATGTGCGCTCGGCGAATCTCGTGGACCCCAGGAGCGTCCTGTACTGTTCCTCGCTGCTCGGTGAGGAACACGAAGTCATCGACCCGAAGACGTTTGTGGGCGGCACGCTGGAACTCCTGCCATTTAACCGCGTCACGCCGGATTCGCCGCTGCTCGTGCTTCGATCGGCAACGCACGACGGCGCCGCATTGATTGCCGTCGATGGCCGCCACTTAACCAAGGCGCTAAAGACGTTCGATCGCACCGGAACCGCAATGCTTCGCGTGGGCGATGTTTGGCTCGACACGAAAGGCGTGGTCGAGAAACGCGCGCCGGCTGCCGTAGCGACGTGGGCCGTAGCCGAATCGGCACGTTACCCGTTGGAGATCCGGGCAGGCTATATCCGGCCGGATTTTCTCCCTGATTTGTCCCACCACTTCGCCATCTGGCAGGTGGCGATCATCGCCTTGTCGACGCTGGCCGCCTCGTTGTTCTGGTGGTTTGCCAGCAAGCCTCAAAGTGCAGCCAAGGTATGGGGAAAGGCGCTGCAGGTGGGCGAGTTTTCGCCGTACCTCCAGCCGCTGGTCGATGTGTACAGCGAAAAATGGGTGGGCGCAGAGGTCCTGGCGTGCTGGCATCACGGCAAGTGCGGCTTTGTGTCGCCTGAACAGTTCATTCCGGCTGCGGAGGAGTCCGGATTCGTCGTGCCGCTTACGCGTGAACTGATGACTTCGGTCGCCAGGACACTCAATGCCGTCGATCTTCCTCAGGGCTTTCACATCAGCTTCAACGTGTGTCCGGCGCAACTCGTGGAGGGCAGTCTGGTCGAAGATTGTCGCGACTTTCTGCGCACACTCCGGCGTTCAGACGTTCAGCTCGTGCTGGAGGTGACAGAGCGCGAGCTCATCGTGCTGGACGACGTCATGCGGGATTCGCTCGCGAGCCTGCGGCGCCTCGGCATCAGCATCGCGATAGACGACTTCGGCACGGGCCATGCGAACCTTTCATTGCTGAACGATCTGCGTGTCGATCTGCTGAAAGTCGACAAAAGCCTGGTTTCATGCGTCGCTGAAAACACGGTGGAACAACCGGTTCTGGACAGCGTGATTGATCTCGCACGCCGGCTGAACGTGAAGGTCATCGTGGAAGGCATAGAAACGGTGGCTCAATGGCGGTACCTCGAGCATCACCACGTCCATGTGCTTCAGGTGTATTAGCCGGGACTCGATCTGACAGGTAGTCGGGCCGATAAAAGACGAGCCATCAATGGGGAATGAGTTTCTCCCTGGCCAGCTCCAGTGAATCGAGAAAGGTGCGCGTCGGCGTCTTGCCGTAACACCACCGCCCCTGATGCTCTCGTTCATTGTTGTACTGGTCGAGCCACGTATCAAGGTCCGTCTGCAAGGTGGCGATCGATTCGTAGATCTTCTTGCGGAAGGCGATACGATAGAACTCGTTGAGCATGGTCTTGTGCAGGCGTTCAACAATCCCGTTGGTTTGCGGCGACTTGGCCTTGGTTCGGGTATGGTCGATGTCTTCCAAAGCCAGATACAGCTCGTATTCGTGATGCTCGGGGTTGCCGCAGTATTCGGTGCCGCGGTCTGTCAGCACGCGTAGCAGCGGGATGCCGAAGCTGTCGAAGAATGGGACAACGCGATCGTTGAGCAGGTCGGCCGCCGGCAAAGGCGTCTTGCGATCGTAAAGCTTGGCGAACGCAACCTTCGAGTAGGTATCGACGAAGGTCTGCTGGTAGACACGGCCGACACCCTTGAGGTTGCCGACGTAGAACGTATCCTGCGCGCCGCAGTAGCCGGGACATTCGGATTCGAATTCGCCGTGCACTTCCTTCTCGTGCTTGGCGCGTTCGAGCGCGACGAGCTGCGCCTCGGTCAACACCAACCCCTCCTGGGCGGATTTGGCTTCCAGGGCCTTCAGGCGCTTCGGCATGGTCTCCAGATCGTGGCGCAACCAGATGCTACGGACGCCTTGGGGCGAAACAGATAGGGCATGCCGTTTGAGGACTTCGTTGGAGATACGGACCTGACCGTAGGCTGGCAATTCGAGGGCCAGTTCGACAACGGCGGCCTCGACCCGTGGATCTACACGGTTCTTGAGCAACGGCCGGTGGTGGGAAATCTCCTGCAGCGCAGCTTCGCCGCCGCGATCGTACAGTTCCTTAAATCGGTAGAAGCTGTCGCGCGAGTAACCCATTACGCGACAGGCCTGGCTGACGTTGCCGAGTTGCCGGGCCAACTCAAGTATGCCGACCTTGGCACGAATTACCTTCTGCTCCTGAGTCATGGTGGACTCCTTGCTGTTCGCGGCGCGCATTGCCGCTACGGGCTACGCCCTCCGCGCCAATGCGCGCCAGCATGAAAAACCAACCACTGTCAGATTTAGTCTAGTCCACTGCACTTCAGGGCTATCACTTTGCGCGGCCGATGTCGCTTGAAGCGTTTGCGACGCGACTGGGCGGAGCGGCGTAAACGGCTGCGTCAGTTGTGGCGCCGCTTCGTCGTCCTGGGACTTTCAGTTGCGTCTACGGCCTGCCTCTTCAATAGTTGGCCCTTATATGGGCACCACCCGTTTGCCAAGGAGCGCTTGCGTTCCAGCGATTAGGTCGGTTGCATCCTTATATCCGTACATGGACTCCCGCCTATGAGCAAGATCGGTGTGCATTTTCGAAGGTCTTGACTGCGTCCGTACATTCGGCTTCTGATGTGCCTGCCATCAGCACGAGCCATCATGGAAGTTTGCGCGCTTGCCCCTCATCGGCCTCTTGGCTTCGTAAAGCAGCCGCCGGATATATCAGGATCTGCAAGCGCCGGTCCGACCGGTTCGCCATGCTTGCCGCTTCTTGCGCAATCGTGGATGGAGTTAATCTCAGAACGTTACGGGATGGCTAAGCCAACTTGAAGCTATCGTTACTGGCCAATATTGCCCAGGCTATTCGCGCCGTCTTGTTCGCAAGCGCAATTGCTGCGACGCTCACGTGCCGGCGTTGCATCACAGCTTTGATCCAGCAACTGTGCCGGTCATCTCGACGCCCGACGAAGCGCATCACTGCCCGCGCTCCCTGAACGAGAAGGGTGCGGAGATAGGTGTCGCCGTGTTTTGTAATGCGACCCAGCTTTGACTTGCCGCCACTCGATCGCTGTTTGGACGTCAGACCCAACCATGCTGCGAATTGCCGTCCGTTCTTGAACTGCAGTGGGTCGCCGACCCCGCTGAACAACGCAGTCGCCACGAGCGGTCCAATCCCGGGGACTGTAGCGAGACGCTGGCAGCTCTCATTGCGCTTGAATATGTCAGCGATCTCCAAAGCAAGCTCGTCGATCCAGCGCTGTAACGCTGCCAACTGTTCGAGGTACATCGAACCAAGCCGGCGGAGCAGAATCGTGATGTGAGCGTCGGCATCGCTAGAGGGTGTTAGGCACTTCCGTTCAAACCTGGTAACCTGGCGGGATGACCGACCGCAAACCCTACCCGACGGATGTATCGGATGAGGAATGGAGCTTCGCCGCTCCGTATCTGACGCTGATGAGTGAAGACGCGCCGCAGCGTCGATACGAACTGCGTGAAATGTTTAACGCGCTGCGCTGGATGGCGCGAGCCGGTGCCTCGTGGCGGATGTTGCCGACCAACTTTCCGCCGTGGGAACTGGTCTATCAGCAAACTCAACGCTGGCTGGGCGCCGGATGCTTCGAGGCAATGGTGAACGACCTGCGTTCGGTGCTGCGCGTGGCGCAGGAGCGGCAGGGCCAGCCCAGCGCGGTTATCCTGGATGGCCGCACGCTGCAATCGACGTGCGAAAGCGGTCCACGTGCGGGTTATGACGGCTACAAGCGCAAGCGTGGCAGTAAGGTTCACATGGCCGTCGATACGCTGGGCAATCTGCTGGCTGTTCACATTACGCCTGCCAACGAGCAGGAGCGCGCGCAGGTGGCCGAGCTTGCCCGTCAGGTTCAGTTGGTAACGGGCCAGACAGTGAAGCTGGCGTTTGCTGACCAAGGCTATATAGGCGAGGATGCGGCGCAGGCCGCGCGTGACGAAGGTATTGAACTGCAAGTCATCAAGCTGCCCGAAGCCAAAAAGGGCTTCGTGCTGCTGCCGCGTCGCTGGGTCGTCGAGCGCAGCTTCGGCTGGCTCAACCGGTTCCGGCGACTCGCACGCGACTATGAACGCCTGCCCGAAACCCTGGCAGGCCTGCATTTCGTCGTCTTCGCCATGCTTATGCTTGTTCATGCTGCCCCGATTATCCAGAGTGCCTAACACCCTCTAATCAAAGCCACAATACCCTGCCCTAACTGGACAATTCCTATTGGAAAGATGAAGCCCTCTTCGGCAAACATGCTCCGTATCTGGTTTGACTTCGCTGTTCGCTCGTGAACAAGCCGCTCACGCATACGATGAACTGACTGCAATGATTGCTGTTTGGCGCTTTTGATCGGTACCGGATGAATGCCCGGCCGTGACACCGCGGCGCAGATAGCTGAAGCATCATTCGCATCGCTCTTGCCTCCAACCACAAAGGGCTTCACATATTGCGTTGGCAGCAGGCGCACCGTGTGCCCCAGTTTTGGTAAGTTCGCGAGCCCAGAAGTGCGAACCGTGACATGCTTCGATGCCGATCAGACTCGATTCCAGTTTCGAGAAGAACTTCAACACATCTGCTCGGCGCAGCTTCCGTTGTATGGCGGGTCTTCCGCTGCGGTCGACGCCATAAACTTGGAACACGTTCTTCGCAATATCAAGGCCGATGGTAAGCGCAGGCATCTCGAATCTCCCAAAAGTGGCCCCGGAAGTGTGCGCCCCGGAGGGGGCGGGAGTCCATACCATCAGCCCGTTGATGGGGCATGCCCCTGGCCTTGATGGAATGCGCAGGTGAGGTCCTCATCTGAACATCGGGCTTGAATGCCCGGGCGGACTATCAGGCTTTTCTCACCGAGGTCTGACCTGTTTCGCCATCATGCATGCTTGCCTTGTGCAACCGTTGTGTCAGGAGAGCTGCGAACAATTCAATACGTTCATTCACGTTGCGGTAGCCGGCGAGCGGTACGCGCGGTTACCTGCGGGTAACGCCCATGCAATGCGTGCATTCCGGTTGGCTTGCGCTACGGCGGCCTGGTTTGGATGCTTGCGCGCCAGCAGATGCTCCAGCCAGGGATCAATCGGGTTAGCGCCACGTCGCTGGATTCCCTGACACATCCGGACCACTGCGCGCGCACCGTGAACCAGCAGGGTGCGCAAATATGGGTCACCCCTTTTGCTGATGTGGGCCAGACGTTGCTTGCCGCCGGAAGAATGCTGTCGCGGTACGAGGCCAAGATAGCCCGCCAGATGACGGCCACTGCTAAAGCCCTGCGCGTTGGCGCCGATATGACCAACCAGTGCGGTCGCTGTCAGCAGGCCGATACCAGGAATTTCGGCAAGACGCTGACTGGCGTCGCTGTGCCGATGCCATTGGCGGATCTGCGCTTCCATTAGATCGATCTTGCGATCGTTCTCCCTGACATGCTCAAGCATGTCCGCCAGCAACTGTCTGAGCACGCCTGGTAATCCGTTGGCCGCGTCTTCGGCGAATGCCGGAATATCGGAGAGGTGAGCGATGCCCTGCGGCAGGATCAAGCCGTATTCGCCCAGCAGGCCACGTAGATGGTTGCTCACCTGGGTGCGCATCTTGACCAGCAGTTGTCAGCTGACGTGCAGATGCAAAATGCTCCGCTGCTCCACTGTCTTGACGGCAACGAAGCGCATATTCGGCCGTTGCACTGCTTCGCAGATAGCTTCGGCATCGTTCATGTCATTCTTGTCCGTCTTGACATACGGCTTGACGAAGTGCGGCGCCATCAGCTTTGCCGTATGCCCCATCGTTGCCAGCCTGCGTGCCCAGTAATGTGCGCTGCCGCATGCCTCCATACCGATCAGGCAGGGGCACAGGCGGGTGAAGAACGGCACCATCTGGGACCGGCTGAGACGTTTGCTCAATACCGTATGCCCCTGGGCATCGACCGCGTGAACCTGAAATACGTGTTTCGCCAGATCCACGCCAATAGCGGTAATCTCCATTTCGGGTACCTCCATTTCTCAGTTGAACGTTGCACGTCAACTGTGGCACATCCATGCCGCTGGGGTGGGTGGTGCCCATTCCATCTGAACAATTCGGCTCTCGTGCCGTCAGCGGTACGCCGGCGGTACAGAAGTTGAGCAGGGCAGCGAGAACGAAGACACAAAGAAGCCGCAGCTTCCTCAGGATCATCCCGTCTGGCCGCGATTGAACTGATACACATAATTGGAAAAAGGCAGATGAAGCGTCCTCGCGGAATCCATCGGTCCGCCGCAGATCAACTCTATCAGCTAGCAACTTGAGTAGTAGTTTCCATATCGATCTCTCTCGCCATTCGATTACTACCGCGACAGAACCGAGTATTCCACGTATGGGCTATCCAGTTTGCGTGAGCCTACCACTTTACGCGGTGCTCCAATTCGCGCTGATGTCGTCGAACAACAGCGCCCCACATGCGCTGGCGCATCAGTATCCCGACGGCTTCCCGCCGTTCCACGCCGCAGTGCGCGCCAAGATCGCAGCGCCGGGCTTGAAGCGCACCACAATCGACGATCCAACCGCCTCTCCGCTCAACGCGTCAACGGCAAGCGACGTTTCGGACATGGGGAACGCGGCGGCCCGCTATCCGGCCATCGCGCGCGCCACGACCGACTTCCGCTGCCTTGTGCCACTTTTTTCAACCACCCTCACTTACCCTTGCGTCGCAATTCGACCGCGTCGACTTCCCCCAGCGTGGCCTCGCCTTCCGTGAGTCGGAATAACTGCATCGAGCAACTGAGTTCGTCGACCTGCTCTTTCAGCGAACCGGCTGACGCGGCCAGTTCTTCCACCATCGCGGCATTCTGCTGGGTCATGGTATCCATCTGGGCGACGGCAATACCAATCTGGATCACGCCCGTGCTCTGCTCGTTGGCTGCGACGCTGATTTCGTCGAGTACTGTGTCGACCTTTGTTACCGCGTACAGCACGTCCTTCATGCGCTCGCGTGCGTCCGCTGTGCGCTCCCGCCCCAGTGCGACACGGCGGGCCGAATCGTCGAGGACCTGCTTGATTTCCTGGGTCGCAACAGAGGTGCGTTGTGCCAACGCGCGGACCTCCGCTGCGACGACGGCGAACCCCCGCCCGGCGCTACCCGCGCGTGCGGCCTCCACTGCGGCATTGAGCGCGAGAATGTTGGTCTGGAACGCGATGCTCCCGATCAGTTGCGCGATGTCGTTGATGTGCTTCGCCGATTCCGAGATGGCCTCCATCGTTTCAGCCACTGCGCGAACTGCCTCGTTGCCTTGTTGCGTGACCTGCGAAGTCTCGTGCGCCAGATGGGCGCCCCGCCCGGCTGCGTCCGCGCTCTGCTTCACGGTGCCCGTGATCTGCTCCATTGTTGCGGCCGTTTCTTCGAGGCTGGCTGCCTGCGATTCAGTCCGCGCCGATAAATCATTGTTACCGGCGGCGATTCCGTTGATCGCAACGCGCAAATGATCGACCTCGTTGCGGACTTCGCTGACGACTGTGCGCAGATTGACGGACATCTGGCTCAGCGCATGCTGGAGCTGGCCCACGTCGCCGCTTGCGCCGGTCGTGACGGGATGCGCAAGATCGCCGGAGGCCAGCCGGTTCGCGTCAACGATCAGATCATGCAGTGGCCTGACGGTGAGCGACCGGATCCGCCAGGATACCCCGGCCACCGAAAGCGCGGCCGCGGCAAATGTGATCGGCAACGGCAGCCCCAGTACAACGGGCGCGATGATCACGCACGCTGCGACGAGCTGGGCCACGACGAGCCTGCCTTGGGTCCAGGACTTGACCGCGTGCCGAAGGCGGCCGAGCCAGGTTCCACGCACGACTTCGCCCTCGCAGAGCAGGTGCCGTTTCTTGCCTGCGCGAGCCTCTTCGCGCATGACCGCGTAGAGACAATCGACCTCCTCGACAGCATCGCGCGGCGGGACGCAGCGCACGGACAGATAGCCCGCGACGCGGTCGCCGGCCACCATTGGTGCGACATGCGCCTCGACCCAGTAATGATCCCCGTTCTTGCGACGGTTTTTGACGACGCCGCTCCACGGTACCCCTTTCTGGAGGGTGTCCCACATGTCGCGGAAGGCTTCTTCAGGCATGTCCGGGTGGCGGACGATGTTGTGCGGCCGCCCCAGCAGTTCCTCCCGCGAAAAACCACTGGTCTCGATGAATGCCCGGTTGCAGAAGGTGATACGTCCTTTGGGATCCGCGACCGAAACCAGGGTAAGGTGGCCTGGAATCGGGTACTCGCGTTGGGTAACGGGCTGATTATCGCGCATTGGAAATGCTTCTGAGGGGCGTCTGGAGAGATATAGGCTTCGTGGAACTTCCCGGCGCGAATTTACCGGACGCGTTCGGACAAGCGTCCGCAATGCGGGACGACGCTCACTTCGCAGCCGATCGACATCTTCATTTTCACGCAGCCTGAAGATGTCCATCGAGGTCGAGCCGGTGTTGAAATGGAGCAGTCACAGAGCAGGGCCGAATCGGCCCGCAATGAAGTGTCTGATTTATTAGCGGCAAAAATCCGGAAGAATTTATCGCATTCTCTCGCACATTGTTTTACGGATTCAGCATTGACAACGAGGAGGAAATGCAACCCTGGATAAGCGATAACGCTTCCAAATAAAAAGGGAAGCGCGCCAACCTCGACCAGGGCATTCTGGATGGCTCTGGTGCATATAAGGTCGGCGAATCGGCTAGAGTTGTCGGAGCAAAACTGACCAGGTTGTCCCCTGAGATGAAGTCCTCAAGACATTCCGGCAACCGCGTTGCCTGATTGCGGTCCGTAGTTTCGACAAATCGCCCCATCTCCGCCTCTCGCGCTAGCAGGTTGATTCGGTCTAGGCGATCTCACAGGTTCTGACACACCCTAGGCTACCAACTTCTGCCGTTCACCAGCATCGATCCATCGACATTCGAATGTCAGGTTCGAACGGGCGAACACCGCCGCATGTCTTTGAACCGGAAGGCCAGTTTGTGGGTAGCGACGATCATATGGGTCATAACGTGCTCCTTTGGAGCGTGCCGTTGCGATGAAGTTCGGCATCGTCCTGTGGAGCACATTGACCGTCATGGCGACCGCCGCGAGGCACGATATCCATACCGACTCACATTCGGCCCTGAGCCCGCAACCGGTAATTATCCGATCGTGTCAATCTATCCCCAATTCGCCCCTGCGTGCACCAATCCCGCATGCCATAGCTTGATTGTTGCCCGCGCGCCGCATTCATCATGCATGAAAGCGATATGATCTGGGGAGCAAGAAGACACGGGAAGTGATTGAATGGCACGACGGGAAGGCGCGGCACACAATGCCACCGCGAGGAAGTTGCACGCATATGTGGCTCGCTTTATGAAGGGCTTTCGTCAAAAATTGCGCCTGCTTGGCAGCTCGATTGTTTCGCCCGCTGGTGTCCTGTGCTGCAACATAATATTGTGGATGGCCATGTTTGGCATCGGCACATCCTCGCTAATGGCTTCACGGGGAAGTGCTTTTAATCAAGCGGTCCAGAACTCGCGCAATCTCACGCTGGTGCTGGAGCATGACATGCGCCGCAGCATCGACCAGTACGACCTCTCATTGCGTGCGGCTGCCGAGGGTGTGGCCGACAAGCGGGTTATGTCGTTGCCGACCAACATGCGCAGTCTGGTCCTGTTCGACCGTGCAGCGACGGGCCGCTATCTCGGCTCGATAACGGTGAGAGCAGCAGATGGCAGGCTACTCGCTGATTCCGTAGGCCGCTCCGATGCTCGCGATGATCGTGGTGATGCGCACCAAGCCCTCGCGGGCTATCAGATGACACCTGGCGGCCTCTATATCGGTCATCCCGTTCGATTTTCCTTAGGAGATGGTCCACTCGCTATTGCGCTTGGCCGTGCGATCACAGGGCCGGACGGGACAGTTCTGGGCAGTGTCGTGGGAAGTCTGAGTCTGGAGTATTTCGACACTCTCATCAACAGGCTGTCAATTGGCGAGAAAGGGGCGGTGATAGTGATTGAAACGGACGGGACATTGATTGCCCGCTTGCCATACAGTTCAGCCAACATTGGCAGGAGTCTCGCCCATGCCCCTATTTTCCAGCACTTCATGGGTGGACAGGAAGGCTACTTCGTAGCAAGCGCCAAACTGGATGGCGTGCGCCGACTCTATGTTTATAGGCGCTTGCCCGGTTTGCCACTGATTGTCGCCGTTGCCCCTGCAATGAACACGGTCTACGCAGAATGGTGGACAAGGGTGGGCTGGTTCGCAGCGCTCATTTTCGTTTTCACCGCCATCCAGATGACGGGGGTGTGGCTGTTTGTGTACGAGCTTCGGCGCAGGCAACGCGCGGAAGCCTTTCTGGAGCGCATGGCACATCGCGACTCGCTCACCGGACTGGAAAACCGAGGAACCTTCGATGCAGTCTTGAAAAGGGAATGGACGCGTACCAGGCGCCATCGGAATCCGCTATCCCTGCTCTTCATCGACATCGACAGGTTCAAAACCTACAACGATCACTATGGCCACCAGGCCGGCGACATCGCACTGAAAGCCGTAGCCACGCGAATTTCCGAGTGTATTGACGAGCCTTGGGACCATGTCGCGCGATATGGTGGAGAGGAATTCGTAGTCGTACTGCCGGATACTGACACGGCTGGGGCGATCCTGGTCGCGGAGAGAATCCGGCGCAGCGTTCTCGACCTCCATGTTGAGCATGCGCAGACAGCTGCAGGGTTTCTAACGGTAAGCGTTGGGGCGTCGTCGACAACTGACGCAACGGTCACCGACGCTGCCGGCCTCCTGAAGGCAGCTGATGCAGCTCTGTATGAAGCGAAGGGACTTGGGCGCAACCGCGTGGCCGTGGCACAAGAGCTCGACGCAGAATTGATTTCGTGAAATGTACAGTACAGAAGTTGCGGCGTCGGCCATATCCGATCATGGTTGTCGCTCCTTGTTGTTGATTGTCGCCGGATGATTGTCGGCGCCTGCTGTTCTGTTTGTCGCTGGCGGTGCGACGACGGTAGCTTTCGACATTCATCTCGAAGATCGTTGAATGATGGACGAGCCGGTCGATTGCAGCGACGGTCATGCCGGGATCAGGAAACACGTCATTCCAGCCCGAGAACGGCTGGTTGGCGGTGATCAGAAGGCTACGGTGCTCATACCTTTCGGCAATCAGCTCGAACAGCACGCTGGTTTCGGCCTGATCCTTCCGGGCATATGACAGATCGTCCAGGATGATCAGGTCGAAGCGGTCGAGCTTGGCAGGAGCTGAAGGCAACTGCAGGCTCTGACGCGCAGCCTGCAGCTTCTGCACGAGCTCGCTGGTACGCGTGAACAGCACCCGGTAGCCGGCGTCGATCAACGCGTGTCCGATGGGCCGAACCCAGATGACTTTTGCCGGCTCCGGGCGGGCCGAACAGGAGCGCCGTGGCGCCTTTCTCAAGCCACGAATCGCCAGTCGCGAGCGCCATGACGTGGGCCTTCGAAACCATCGGCTCTGTCAAGTTATCGGAAAAGGCGTGAGATATTCCAACACACGTAGGTATCCTCTTTAATTCACACTGAAGAGTTGCACGCCAGCCCATTCATACCAGGCATGCAAGCGCGCCTTTAGCTGCGCGCGATGGCAGGCCGCGTTCATCCGGTGGCGGGGCAATGCAAAGTGCTGGCGGATCGGGCCGAAGCGCGAGAGAAACGCCTGCGTGCGTCGTGGATCGCGGAAGCCCTGCATCTGGCGTTCGCGCCGGCGTGTGGGCTGGTGACTATTTTCAGCACGGTTATTGACCCGCGCCGAAGCTTTCACGAAGACGTGCTTTACACCGGCCAGCTCGGGCATTTCCGCCTTCGCGGCCGGGTAGCTGTGCAGCTGATTGGTGACGATCTTCGTGGGTACCGGGTGTGAGCGCAGTACATTGCTGAAGAAGCGTTTGGCCGCAGCCGTGTCGCGTCGCTTTTGCTGCAGCACATCCAGTTCCGCTCCGTGCTCGTCCACTGCGCGCCACAGTACGTACGGCTCGCCCCGCAGCTTCACGAAGACTTCATCGAGATGCCAGGTGGAACCCGGCTTGCCGCGCCAGGCCTTTGCGCGGCGCATAAACTGCGCGCCAAAGCGGTCGCACCAGTTGCGAATCGTTTCGTACGTGACACTGACGCCACGCTCGGGCAGCAGCTCCTCGATATCCCGCAGGCTCAGATTGAAACGGTGGTACCAACGTACCGCGCAACTGATGACCGCGGCAGGAAAACGGAAACCGTGAAAAGGCGACTTGATCTTCTTCGTCCCTTCATCCTACTCGCCTACGATCTCAAGTTCACATTGCCACGCCACGTACTCGCTCAATTGCCCGGCGCCAATCAGCAGCAGGCGCCAAGCCGGACCATGCACCGTCGCGAGGCGCTCGCCGTCGAAGCTGAATGCGCCGGCTTCCGTATGCGTACGAACACGTGCCAACGTCACCGCGCCACTGCGCATGTCGAGCGTGCGCCGCATCAGTTGCCCGTCGTCCAGCGCGTCGAGCAGCGAATCGAGTCCGCTGTGCGCCTAGCGTCTCGCACGCGAGCCGCATGGTGCCGCCGCAAGGCAGGTCGAAGCCATGGGCCTCGTCAGCGCTCAATCCGTATTCGACCGTCGACAGCCGCATCGAAGGCGGCCCTTGCGAGAGCAGACGGTCGGCGAGATCGTCTTCGATGCAGCCGCCCGAGACCGAGCCCGCCATGCGGCCGTCCTCGCGCAGCGCCAGCATCGAGCCGAGGGGGCGCGGCGACGAGCCCCACGTGCGCACGACCGTATAAAGCCACGCGCTGCTGCCCGCCGCGACCCAGCGCGCCGCCGCTTCAAACACTTCGCGATCCGCGTCCTGCATGTTCACGTTCGGCCTCCTTGCCGCTGTGGTCCGGCTAGCGCTTCACGTTCGAGCCGATATGCGCTCAATGCGTCTGCGCGCGCATGCGCGCCGCCGTCGCGGCGAGATCGCGCCATGCCGGCTGCGCTGGCGCGTAGCGGGCGCGAATGTAGCCCGCGAGTTCGGCCATCTGCCGATCGTCGAAACTATCCTTGAATCCCGGCATATAACCGAGCCCTTCGGTGGCCGGCTGGTCGATGCCGTGCATCAGCACGTGCAGCAGATTGTCGGGGCTCGCCTGGCTCACGCTCGTGTTCAGTCCCATGAGCGGCCGCACGCCGAGATGTCCCACGCCGCCCGACTCCGCATGGCACACCGCGCAGGCCGCCTCGAACATGCGCTGGCCGTTCTGGAAGCCGAGCGCCGTGAGCGTGTCGGCAGGCGCGCCCGCCGCGCGTTGCGTCGCCGCCTGCGCTGCGCTGGCCGCATCGACGGGCGGCGAGAGCGAGGCGATGTAGTGGGCAATCGCGCGCACGTCCGATTCGGGCAATTCCGCGAGGCCTGCGACGACGGGCGCCATCGGCCCTGCCGCCACGCCGTGCTCGGCCGAAAAGCCCGTACGCAGGTAGCTGAACAACGCGTCTTCGGTCCACGGCACCGGCGCGCCTTGCTGCTTGTCGTGCGCGGCGATTAGTGAGGGCGCGTCCCAGCCCTCGGCGTTCCCGCCCGAGAGATACGCAAAGCCGCCCTTCTCCGCGCCAAGCAGGTTGCGCGGCGTATGGCACGCGCCGCAATGGCCCGCGCCATCGACGAGATATTTGCCGCGATTCCACAGCGCCGACTGTTGTGGATCGGGCTGGTATTGCGCGTCGTCGTGGAAGAGCCAGTTCCAGCCCGCCACGAGGCGACGCTGGTTCATCGGGAACGGCAGGCGCGTTTGCGGTGCGGCCTGTTTGACCGCGGGCTGCGACATGAGCCACGCGTAGAGCGCCATCATGTCGGCGTCGCTCATGCGCGCGAACGCCGTATACGGGAACGCCGGATAGAGATGGCGGCCGTCGCGCGCGATGCCGTGACGCATCGCGCGCGCGAAGGCCTCGTAAGTCCACGCGCCGATGCCGGTTTCGCGATCGGGCGTGATATTGGTGGACCAGACCGTGCCGAACGGCGTCTCCAGCGCGAAGCCGCCCGCGTTCGTCTGACCACCCGGCGCGGTATGGCACACGGTGCAATCGCCCGCGAGCGCGACCTGGCGTCCGCGCTCGAGCATCGCCGCGCTCCACATCGAGGCATCGGGGCCCGCGCCCATGGGCAGCGGCGCGATAGGCGTGGGGCCGGGCAGCATCGAGCAGGCAAGGCCGATCAGGCCGCCCGCCACACCACCGATGCCGCCGCCAGCCAGCCAGCGTTTCCAGCGCGACGGGCGGTGCACGGCGGCGGGCGCTTCGAGGGCGACCGCCGGGCCTGCTTCGGCGAGCGCGCGGCGAATGGTGTCGGCGTCGAACGGTGGCGCGCGAAAGCGCACGCCGGTGGCATCGTAGAGCGCGTTGGCGATCGCGGCGGCGGCGGGTGCGGCGGCCTGGTCGATGCACACATCGTGGGCGGCACCCTGATAAATTATTTCGTTATCCGTATCGTTCGATGGTGTGACGATGTCGTGAGCAATGGATGCATGCTGCGCCGAATCGCTGCCCGGCTCGTCGTAGTTGGCCCGGGCGATGCGGCGCTTGCCCGTCGCGCGCGCGATCGCCTCTTCGATCTGCCACGCGGGGATGCCGGCAAGCGCGGCTGCATCGGGCGTGCCTTCGCCCTGTCCCGCCACCACACGCCGCACGGCGATATCGCCGGTCTTGCGGTTGACGTCGAGATCGACGACCCACGCGGACCAGCTTGCCGCCTGCGCGTAGTCGAGCATCGGTGTCGAAGGCACGTTCGCAGGCGTGTCATGCCGCGCGCTCGAACCGTCGAACGCAAAGCCGCGCCCGCGCACCCACGGCGAAGCCGGCTCGCTCGCGACGGGTGGCGTCACGCCCCATGCCGCGCGCTCGCTCACCATGCGAATGACTTCGCGCGCACCGGCGTCGCGCGCCACGTCCAGATGATCGAGACGTAGCGCAACGGGATCGCGATGTGCCTCGTGCGCGATCTCGTCGATGAACGACTCGCGCGCGAACGTATGCGCCTGGACGGGAATTGACTGCGCGGGATCGTCGACGGCGACGCTCGCCTGTGCATGGCGATAGAGCAGCGGCGGCAAGGGCAGCGGCGAAGGATGCGAAGGCGCCGCGCCCGAATGCCCTTCGATGCAAGCACGGTAGTGCCACGTTTTCATGATGCCGTCCGGCGCGAAGCTCGCGGCAACCGCGAGTTGCGCATCGGCATCGAGACCCTGTGCAGGCCACGCATACTGCGCACTACGTCGCGCACCCGGTGCGCTTTCGTCATCGCCGTCCTGCGCGCTCAGCGCATGCGCATTGTCTTCATGCTGGCACAATGTCTGCGGATCGTGCTCGCTCATCGCGCCTCAGTTCCCTTGTTCCTGTTGCTGATACAACGCCGCGCGCTTCACCGCGCGCACGATCTCCAGGTGCGTGCCGCAGCGGCACAGATTGAAACGCAGCGCGTCGCGGATCGCGTCTTCGTCGGGCGTGGGATTGCGCGCGAGCAGCGCCGCCGCGCTCATGATCATGCCGTTGAGGCAATAGCCGCATTGCGCGGCCTGCTCGTCGATGAACGCGCGCTGCACGGGATGCAGCGCGTCGAGCGTGCCGAGCCCTTCGAGCGTGGTCACTTCGCGTTCGCACGCTGCCGCCGCAGGCACCACGCACGAGCGCGTGGCCTGACCGTCGACCAGCACCGTGCAGGCGCCGCATTGGCCGAGCCCGCAGCCGTATTTGGGGCCGTTCAGCTCGCAGTCGTTGCGCAGGATGTAGAGGAGCGGCGTGTCGGGCGTGGCGCCCTCGATGGTGCGCGTCGTGCCGTTCACGCTAAGCGTGAGCGGCCCCGCGTGGGAACCGGAATGCAACATGGACTGACTCGAAATTAGGGTGATCACAGGCTGTGCGGAAGCCGTTCCGCAGCCCCGGCGGCGCGCCGCATGATCTTCACACACGACGCGCCGCACAGGACCTTATAACCCGCCGAAAATCGGCGTGCTTCAGCCCGCTGCGCTCAGGGCTTCCTGGCTTGCGTCCTGTTGTGCGCTGCCCGCTTGCGGCGCGACCAGCGGCACGTTGAACACGTCGTAGGCGAACACCCAGGCCGGGTCTTCGTTCGTGCGCAGCCACGTGTTGTTGTGCGAGACCAGTTGCACCTTCGACGCGCGCGCCGCGCGATTCGCCTCATACAGGGCGAACGCGCCCGTGTAGTCGGTCGCGCCCACCTCGTCGAAGCAGCGCGTGAGCATGGCCGCGTCCTCGATCGCCATGGCCGCGCCCTGCGCCATGTGCGGCTTCATCGGATGGCACGCATCGCCGAGCAGCACGAGGCGGCCGCGGCTCCACAGCGGCAGCGGATCGCGCTCGAGCAGCGGCCACTTGGTGATGGACGGCGACACGTCGATCAGGTTCAGGACGTCCGGGTGATAGCCTTCGAACGCCTCACGCATTTCCTCGCGGCTGCTTTCCATCATCGAAACGCCCGTGGGCCATTCGGCCTGCGGCACGCCTGTTACGTAGTAGTACTCGTCGCGCTTCTCGGTCACGTAATAGACCATCATGTGGCGGTCCTCCGACCACCACTTCACGCACATGTCATACGGGTGATTGCCGAGCAGCGAGGCCGGAAACACGGCGCGATGCGCGACATAGCCCGTGTAACGCGGCGGCTGGGCGCCCAGCAGATGCTCGCGGATCTTCGAGTTCACGCCGTCCGCGCCGATCACGATGTCGGCCACTTCCACGCTGCCGTCCGTGAACGTGAGGCGCACGTCGCTGCCGGTGTCCTCGACCGACTGCAGGCACTTACCGAACGTGATGGTGCCCGGCGCGACGGCGTCGGTCATCAGCTTGTGGAAGTCGCCGCGATGCACGGTCAGATAGCTTGCGCCGTAGGTCTTGAGGGCGTAGTCGCCGAGCGGAATCTGCGAGATCGCCTCCGCTGTCTGCCAGTCGCGGCTGTACCAGTAATCGGGGTGCGAGCCCATGGCGTTGAGCGCGTCCTCGCAGCCGATGCGGCGCATGATCTTCATGACGTTCGGCCCGAGGTGAATGCCCGCGCCGAGGCGCGAGAACGCGGGTGCCTGCTCGTAGAGGCGGACGTCGTGGCCGCGGCGCTGCATCAGCGCGGCAGCAGCCACACCGCCAAGACCAGCGCCGATGATGGCGATACGGGGTTTGCTCATAGGTTCTCCAGGTCGTGCGCCCGCGCCGCATGGTGCGCCGCCGGGCCAGGTTGAGTACGAATCGATGCGAAGTGAAATGTAGCGTACACATTCGAAAATAAATCAGCAAGCAGAAACTTTCCCTGATCTCTCCCTGCACGGATTCTCAAAAATTCGCCTATATATGAAGCGGCGCGTTTGCCCGGGTTAATTTCCCCGTTGCGCATTTAAAACGTACACGCTAGAGTTTGTTCAAATCTCGACGACGCCCGCGAAGGCGTGCCTCGTCGCCGCCCAACTGCAATGGAGTGAGCGTCATGAGCAAGACTTACCGCATCGGCCAGATCGTGCCGAGCTCGAACACCACGATGGAAACGGAAATCCCGGCGATGCTGCGCCTGCGCGAAGCGATCCGCCCGGAGCGCTTCACGTTCCATTCGAGCCGCATGCGCATGAAGAAGGTCGTGAAGGAAGAGCTTGCCGCGATGGACGCCGAATCGGACCGCTGCGCCGTCGAGTTGTCCGACGCGCGCGTGGACGTGCTCGGCTATGCGTGCCTCGTCGCGATCATGGCGATGGGCCGCGGCTATCACCGCGTCTCGCAGGCGCGCCTCACGAAACACACGGCCGAGAACGGCGCCGCGGCGCCGGTGCTCACGAGCGCGGGCGCGCTCGTCGACGCGCTCAAGGTGATCGGCGCGAAGCGCATCGTCGTGGTGGCGCCGTACATGAAGGCGCTCACCGAACTCGTGGTCGACTACATCCGCCACGAAGGCTATGAAGTGCTCGACTATCGCGCGCTCGAAATCCCCGACAACCTCGACGTAGGCCGTCACGATCCCGCGCGCCTACCCGAGATTGTCAAGACGCTGAACTACGCCGACGCCGACGCCATCGTGCTCTCGGCCTGCGTGCAGATGCCTTCGCTGCCCGCAGTCGCCAGGGTCGAGGCGATGACCGGCAAGCCCGTCATCACCGCCGCGATCGCCACCACCTACGCGATGCTGCGCGAGCTCGATCTCGAGCCGGTCGTGCCGGGCGCTGGTGCGCTGCTCTCGGGCGCGTATTGACGAGGCCACCCCCGACATCCAATCGAGCCATTCCTTGGAGCCCAACATGCCCAGCACCTATCTCTACGGCGCGAACGTCGCCGCCAATGGCATTCGCCAGCACTATCTGCGCTACGGCGGCGCCAGCGGAGCGCGCGCGGCGCGTGCGGCGGTCATCGTGATTCCAGGCATCACGAGCCCCGCAATTACCTGGGGCTTCGTCGGCGAGGTGTTCGGCGCGGCCTTCGACACCTATGTGATCGACGTGCGTGGACGCGGCCTCTCGGAAGCCTCGGACACGCTTGACTACAGCCTCGACGCCCTGGCCGATGACGTCGTCGCGCTGGCCGCGGCGCTCGGGCTCGAGCACTACGCGCTGGTGGGTCATTCGATGGGCGCGCGCATCGCCACGCGCGCCGCTTTGCGCGCGCCGCGCGGACTCGCTTCGGTGGTGCTGGTCGATCCGCCGGTCTCGGGCCCGGGGCGCCGGGAGTATCCGGGCAAGCTTCCGTGGTATGTCGATTCGATGGCGCTCGCGCGCAAGGGCACCGACGCCGAAGGCATGCGCGCGTTCTGCCCCACCTGGACCGACGAAGAACTGCGCCTGCGCGCCGAGTGGCTGCACACCTGCGACGAGCGCGCCGTGCTCGCGTCCTACGAAGGCTTCCATACCGACGATTTCCACGCCGACGCCGCACAACTAAAGGTGCCGGCGCTCCTCGTCACGGCCGCGCGCGGCGACGTCGTGCGCGACGAGGACGTGGCCGAACTGCAGCGCGCCACGCCCGAGATGCAGCACGTGCGTGTGCCCGACGCGGGCCACATGATTCCGTGGGACAACGCGGCCGGCTTCTATGCGGCGTTCGGCAGCTTCCTCGGCGCACCGCTCGGCGCCGAAACCGCCGAAGCGGTACAGCCCGCTGAAAACGCCGCCTGACGCACACCAACCGGAGAACACACGATGCCCATCAGCGACCATCAACTGATCGAAGCGTGGAGGGAGGTGCTCACGCTCTCGCGCCTCGAAACCGGCCAGACCGTCACGATCCTGACCAGCGCCGCCACGCATCCGCAAACGCTCGCCTGCGCGCTGATCGCCACGCAACAGATGGGTGCGATCGTCAATCGGCTCGATTTGCCTCCCGTGAACGGCGAAAAAGCGTTCAGCCGCGACTCGCTCGCCTATCTCGGCACCACACCGCTCACGGGCAACCGCGCGGCCATCGCGGCGCTCAAGGCCAGCGATCTGGTGCTCGATCTCATGACGTTGCTGTTCTCGCCCGAGCAGCACGACATCCTCAAGTCCGGCACGAAGATCCTGCTGGCCGTCGAGCCGCCCGAAGTGCTCGCGCGCCTCGTGCCGACGCTCGAAGACCGCACGCGCGTGCTCGCCGCCACGAAGAAGATCGGCGCGGCGCGCGAGATGCGCGTTTCCTCGCCCGCGGGCACGGCGCTCGTATGCCCGCTCGGCGAATTCGGCCCGACCGCGGAATACGGTTTCGTCGATGAGCGGGGCCGCTGGGATCACTGGCCCAGCGGTTTCGCGCTGACCTTCCCCGACGATCGCACCGCGCACGGCACCATCGTGATCGATCGCGGCGACATCCTGCTGCCGCAGAAACGCTACGTGACCGAGCCGATCGTGCTGACCGTGGAAGGCGGCTACGCCACGAAGATCGAAGGCGGCGTGGACGCCGCGCTGCTGCGCGACTACATGGATACATTCGGCGACCCGGAAGGCTATGCGATCTCGCACATCGGCTGGGGCCTGCAGCCGCGCGCGCGGTGGTCGACGCTCGGCCTCTACGACCGCGAGGCGACCATCGGCATGGACGCGCGCGCCTTCGAAGGCAACTTCCTGTTCTCGCTCGGACCGAACAACGAAGCCGGCGGCAGCCGCACCACGACCTGCCATATCGACATTCCACTGCGCGGCTGCACGGTCAAGCTCGACGACGAAACCGTCGTGCGCGACGGCCGCGTGGTCGCCTGATCGCAGGATCACCCTTTATTTACGCCGGATTCTGAACATGAACGATCTTTCGCAACACGCCGAAGCGGCGGTTTATCGACAACAGGGCTTCGGCACGCCGCTGCCCGTGCACGGCAATATCGGCCTGCTCATCGTCGACTTCGTGGTCGGGTTCGCCGATCCGGCCACGTTCGGCGGCGGCAACATCCTGCCCGCCATCGCGCGCACGCAGAAAGCGCTCGCGCTCGCGCGCCAGCATGGCTGGCCGGTTGCGCACAGCCGCATCGTCTACGCCGCGGACGGCAGCGACGACAACGTGTTCTCGCTGAAAGTGCCCGGCATGGCCACGCTCACGGAGGACCATACGAACAGCGCGATCGTACCCGAGCTCACGCCCGCGGCGGGCGAACTCGTGGTGCGCAAGACAGTGCCTTCGGCGTTTTTCGGCACGCAACTCGCACCCTGGCTCGCGCAGCGCGCAGTGCAGACGCTGCTGGTGGCCGGCGCGGTGACGAGCGGCTGCGTGCGCGCGAGCGTGGTTGATGCGATGTCGCATGGCTTCCGCCCGCTCGTCCTGTCCGACTGCGTGGGCGACCGTGCGATCGAGCCCCACAACGCGAATCTCTTCGACATGCAGCAGAAGTACGCGGCAGTGATGCCGCTTGCGCAGGCCGTCGCCGAAATCGAGGCGGCACGGCGCTGAGTGTGCGCGATATGAGTCCAACGCCGACGCTGGCAGCGATGGCCGGCACGCCTGCGCCGGTATTTGACGCGATGTTTTTGGCCGCATAACGTCACGCGTGGCCGCGCGTGCCCTGTGTGAAGGCACGCGTGGGTTCTCGCGAGTCTTCGTGCATGGCCCGCACGTGGCCAATTGCCCGCAGCCGACCCGGACGGCGCCCGCCGCGCCCCCACAGGAATTCTCTGCCGTGAACCGCTCCGAACTGCTCGTGCGCGAGGGCTGCCTCACCGTCGTGCGCCAGCCCGCCCCGCCCTTCAAGCCCGCACCCGGCCAGCCGGGAAGCCTCTCGTCGTTCGTCCCCGCCGTAGCCGAGGTGTTCGTCGCCGTGCTCGACGACGGCCGCCTGCTCGCGTTCAACGGCCACGTCGATCTGGGCACGGGCATCCGCACCTCGCTTGCGCAGATCGTCGCCGAAGAACTCGACGTGCCGGCCGCGCGTGTGGCGATGCAACTGGGCCACACGGCCGCCACGCCGAATCAGGGGCCGACCATCGCGAGCGCCTCGATCCAGATTTCCGCGACGCCGCTGCGCTGCGCGGCGGCCCAGGTGCGGCTCGCGCTGCTGCAACTCGCCGCCGAGCGCTTCGGCGTGGAGGCGCAGGCGCTCGCGACCGACAACGCCGAAGTGTTTTTCGCCGATGCCCAGACTTCCGGCGACACGCGCCGCGTGAGCTTCGCGGAACTGGTCACGGGCCGGCGTATCGCGCTCGATCTCGACCTCAAGACGCCGGTGAAAGATCCATCGACGTATCGCGTGATCGGCAAGTCCTCGCCGCGCGTCGACATTCCAGCGAAGGCGACCGGCCAGCTCACCTTCGTCCACGACATGCGCGTGCCGGGCATGCTGCACGCGCGCGTAGTGAGGCCGCCCTACACCGGCATCGACAGCGGTGCGTTCGTCGGCCGTCTGCTCGACGCAGTCGATCGCGATTCCGTCGCGCACGTGCCGGGCTTGCGCGCCGTGGTCGTGCTCGGCGACTTCATCGGCGTGGTGTGCGAGCGCGAAGAACAGGCGATGCGCGCGGCGCGCGAGTTGCGCGTGAAGTGGAAGCCGCTGCCCGCGCTGCCCTCGCTCGAGGATCCCGGCGCGGCCATCAAGGCCGCCCCCGCGCAGCGCCGCCCGCTGCTCGAAGAGGGCGACGTTGTGGCCGCGCGCGAGGCGCCGGACACGCGGACGATCTCGCGCACCTACGTGTGGCCGTTTCAGATGCACGGCTCGATCGGGCCGTCGTGCGCACTCGCCGACTATCGCGAGGCAGGCGCGGGCCGCATCACCGTCTGGTCAGGCACGCAGAATCCGGTCTCGCTGCGCTACGACCTCGCGACGCTCGTGGGCCGCGATGAAGCCGACATCGACATCGTGCGCATGGAGGCGGCGGGCTGCTACGGCCGTAATTGCGCCGACGATGTCTGCGGCGACGCGCTCCTGCTTTCGCGCGCCGTGGGTGCGCCCGTGCGCGTGCAGCTTACGCGCGGCGACGAGCACGCATGGGAGCCGAAAGGCACGGGCCAGGTGGTGGATGTGACCGGCACCGTAACGCGCGATGGCCGCATGACGGGCTACGACTTTGTCGCTCGCTATCCGTCCAACGACGCGCCGCTGCTCGCGTCCCTGCTTACGGGCGCGGTCGCGAGCGAGCCGCGCATCTTCGAAATGGGCGACCGCACGGCGGTCTCGCCCTACGTGAGCGCGAACCGCCGCTTCGCTTGCGAGGATCTCGCGCCGCTGGTGCGCGCGTCGTGGCTGCGCGGCGTCTCGGCGCTGCCCAACTCCTTCGCACACGATTCGTTCGCCGACGAACTCGCGGCGGTGAGTGGCGTCGATGCGCTCGAATTCCGCCTGCGCCATCTCGACGACACGCGTGCCGCCGAACTGCTCGAAGCCGTGGCGCAACGCGCAGGCTGGAAAGCGCGCACACCGCGCAGCGCGCCGTTGCGCGGCGGCGAACGCTATGCGCGCGGTCGCGGCATGGCGTACGCGCGCTACGTGCACAGCCGCTTTCCGGGCTTCGGTGCGGCGTGGTCCGCATGGGTTGCCGACGTGGTGGTCGACCGGGTGACGGGCGAGGTGCGCGTGGAGCGCGTCACCGTGGGGCAGGACACGGGCACGATGATCAATCCGGATGGCGTGCGCCATCAGATCCACGGCAACGTGATCCAGGTGCTGAGCCGCTCGCTGAAAGAGCGCGTGCGCTTCGCCGACGGCAAGGTGGCCAGCCGCGAATGGGGCAGCTATCCGATTCTGACCTTCCCCGAATTGCCCGCCGTGGACGTGGTACTGATGCCGCGCCAGGGCGAGCCTCCATTGGGCGCGGGCGAATCGGCCTCGGTGCCGGGGCCCGCCGCGCTGGCAAACGCGATTTACGACGCGACGGGTGTGCGCTTCTGCGCCCCGCCCTTCACGCCGGACACGATTCGTGCAGGGCTGCGCGAGGCAGGCGTGCTGCTGGAAGCAAAGCACGCGGCGCCTGCCTAAGCGGCGTTTTAAGTGGTTTTTCTACTGAGGATTCAACCGCAACAGCGAGAACGACGCCTCGTGACGCTCACTCGCTGTCCGATTCCATCATCTTGCGCAGCAGGAACAGCAGCCCCACGCGCTCGCCTGCGTTGAGCGTGCCGTAGGTACGCTCGGTGACCTGCTTCGCGAATGGCACCGTGCGTTCGATCAGCGCGATGCCGGCAGGCGTGGTGCGCACGAGCAGCTTGCGGCCGTCGGTGGGGTCGGGCAGGACTTCGATGAGCGCGCGGGTTTTCAGCCGCTCGACCACGCCGCGGATCGTGGCCTGGTCGATCGCCGTGGCCTTGACGATGTCGTTGAGCGAGCAGCCCTGGGTCTCCTTCACGGCGCAGAGCGTGACGAACTGGGCGGCCGTGAGGTCGGAGTCGGGAATCGCTTCCTGAAAGATGGAGGCGTGACGCTGATAGGCGCGGCGCAGCAGATGGCCCACCTGATCGTGGAAGTCGTAAGAGTCCTTGTGCGACGGCATGAACGTGCAGCCCTGACGGGCCTTGATGAAGAAAAATATAGTGTACACCGTCGAGATAGCCGGACAGCACGCGAGCGTCGAGAAGACTTGTATAAGGTCAACCCGGACGTTCTGAAGACGACTTCACGTACAGACGCACGGAGCCATTTTCGCAGCGCTACGTTGCGGGACCATTACGTTTTGCCATCGCCCTGCCGCAGCGCCGCCACCGCCCGTGTACGCACACAAAGCCCTCGGCAGCACCCAACGGGCGTGCAGGCAGCCCCTTTAAACGTTCCAGTGACGACACGGCATATTTGAGCGCATACGCACAAATATCGTGCTTGCCGGCACCATTTCGCGGCATTCCTGGCAGGCAGTCTCCACGAAAAATACACCTGAATTATCAGCGCTATTGCGCTTTTAGGCACGCACATGCGAAAACCCTCGATGTTTTCTTCGTCCAGGTATTTTAGAGCGTATACACTTGTATTTTGACGTGCTATACATGCACATGTGAGCGCTCGATGTGTGCACGCATCGGACGGCGAACCTCAATCCGACTTGTCCCAACTGGGAGTCCATCTATGTCAACCGTGCAATCCGGCAGCGCCGCCCTTTCCCCTGCCGGCGCGCAACACGGCGAGCTATACCGCAAGGTCACGTTCCGCCTGATCACCATCTTTTGTCTGTGTTATTTCGCAGCGTATCTGGACCGGATCAACATCGGCCTCGCGAAGCTGCAAATGCTCGACGCGCTCAAGTTCAGCGACACCATCTACGGCCTGGGCGCGGGCCTGTTCTTCGCCGGCTACATTCTGTTCGAAGTGCCAAGCAATCTGATCCTGCAGCGCGTAGGTGCGAAGCTGTGGATCGCGCGGATCATGATCACGTGGGGCATCCTCTCGGGCGCGACCCTGTTCGTGACCACGCCGATGCAGTTCTATATCGTGCGCTTCCTGCTGGGGGTGGCCGAGGCCGGCTTCCTGCCGGGCGTGCTGCTCTATCTCACGCAGTGGTATCCCGACGCGCGACGCGCGCGCATCGTCGCGCTCTTCATGGTTGGCCTGCCGCTCTCCAGCATGATCGGCAGCCCGATCTCCGGCTGGATCATGCGCTTCTTCGACGGCGCGCACGGCCTTGGCGGCTGGCAATGGCTGTTCCTGATTGAAGCGTTGCCGTCGATCCTGCTCGGCTTCGCGATCCTGCGCTGGCTGCCGAACAGCATCGAGTCGGCGCCGTGGCTCGACGCGCACGAAAAGAAGACGCTGCGCGCCAATCTCGACGCCGACCCGGCCGGCAGCAAGAGCCATGCGCTCGGCAAGGCGTTTGTCGATCCGAAAGTGTGGGCGCTCGGCCTGATCGATCTGTGCGTGCTGCTCGGCCTCTACGCCGTGAGCTTCTGGCTGCCGTCGATTCTGCGCGATACCGGTGTCAAGGATGCCTATACGATCGGCTGGCTGATGGCCGTGCCCAACGCCGTCGCCGTGATCGGCACGCTCTGGTGCGGCGCGAGTTCGGACCGCCAGCGCGAGCGCCGCTGGCATATCGTCGTGCCGTTCCTCGTCGCCGCGGTGGCGCTCGCCGTGGCCGCCAGCGGCACGCATGGCACGCTCTCCACGGTGATCCTGTTCTCGCTCGTCAACGCAGGGGTGGCAGCGGCGATGCCGGTGGTGTGGTCGCTGCCCTCGACCTTCCTCAAAGGCTCCGCGGCGGCGGGCGGCATCGCGTTCGCTTGTTCGATTGCGAATCTCGGCGGCTTCGGCAGCACGTATTTCATCGGCTGGCTGCGCGATACGTTCCACTCGCAAAGCGCGGGCCTTTATGGATTCGCGGTGTGCATGGTGATCGGAAGCGCGTTGGCGCTATCGTATCCGAAGAGGGTGGTTAACCGCTGATTTTCACGGCACGCGGGAAAGGCGCTCGCCAGGCGCCTTTGCCTTAATTTTCGCAGTTCACCGTGCTCGCTTCGGGCTAATCGTCCTTTTCGTGCTAAATCTGGCGCTTGTGTCCGACTGCGTCTGATAGGCGAGCGGGTGATTGAGTACCGCTAGCAAATCCTCGCCATGCGCCACTGTTTGCGCGCACGTTCGTCGCAACTACTCCTTCGGAGACGAGTCGCGTTGTCCCGGTTCAACTCCGGCATGACGGCTTTACAGAACCGCTTCACGATCCGGCCACGCGTCGCCATGGCGCTGCGTCGAGCAGCATCTCGCGATAGCGGTCGATCGGAAAGCTCAACGTCCCGCGGAAATTGGCATGTGCGAAGTGTGCCGGCCCCATCCGCTGTAACCAGTCGTCGTCAACCCCTTGCCCCTTGCTTCGCCAACGATCAAGGGTTGCCTGGATGCGCTTGCGTACTCCACGCAATGACCAGGTTTGTCAGCAGCGTCAAAGAGTCCGATATCGCGATCATTTCGTCGCGGCGCCGTCCGCGCTCCGGCGCGATCTTGCCGGTATAGATTGCGCGCTGCAACTGATGGACCGATTCGCCGCGGTTGAGCAGCGTATGCATTCCTCGTCTGAATTCAATGTTGCTGAAGTAATCGCACCGGAAAAGCGTGCGCAGCAACCTGCCAAGGTGGTCTGCTGCCCGGTTACACCGGGTCGCACTGCGCCGCGCTGCCGAACCGCTGCAATGCGACCATTGCTCGCATGAGTCCCGCATGAATCGATGCGACGAGGCGCAGAAGTTCCTTGCAGCCCTCGCGAATCGCCTTGATGGAGATCTCGTAGGCGACGACCGGTGCCAGTCCCCTCGGGCGCAGCCACGCCTTTCTGCAGATGCGGTTGGCGTTCCGAGAGGTTGCGGAGACGCGGACAGAGATCAAAACCGAGCAGCTTCGACACCGCCATGCCTACGTTCGTGTATCCATGCGTGTCTACTGAAAGTCGCAACAGTCCGTCGTCGTCGCGGATCGACCCGCGCATAATAGAGGTGCGGTGACGTATCCAGGCTCATCGAGTCGCTCGAGGCCTGCCGTCCGGTACCCCAGAGTTCTGTAATCGATGCGTACTCTGGATTTCCACCACGCGATCGTTTGCACGCGGCAGCCAACCGGGCATCTCAAGGAAGCGCCGTCGAAACGTGCGCCGGATCCAGCTGCGGGATCATGGCGGCAACGCTTTTCGCATCCAGTTCCGTGCCATTGGCGATCGAGGCAGCGTACAGCGAGACGGGTTCGTTCGCATCGCACGCATTGCGTGACCGGAGCACTTCACTGAAGCCAGTGTGGGCATCCATCTCCATGATCATGTCGGCGATCTGTGCGGTGCCGATCTCACTGAATATCAGATCCCGCGTGCGTTTCGGCATGCCATCGGTCGGCAATGCCTCGATCGCTGACAGGTGCAGCGCGCCGTCGGTGCCGATCGTCACGCGGCCTGCGTCGTGCGCTTCCTCCAGCGCGGCCAGACCTGCCTTGAGGTGTTCCGTCAACCGTTCAAGGAACGGCTCCGCGGTTCCCGGCAATCCGAGCGACGACAGATATCGGTCGCGTTCGCTTTCCCACTGCCCCGGTGGAGGGTAATGTCGCGATGGCAGGGACGAGATGAGGTTGTCCCGATATAGAAAGAATTGCTATATAACCAGCGAGTAGAACCAATCAGCAGTAGTTTTGGGAATGCCATTGTCATGCATCTGCCCTTTGCGGATCATATGCATGACTTCGATGCCGCCGAGAATAATGCGCGCACACCCGAAGCTCTTGAAACCCATCATCGGACTGATTATGCGTTTGATGGCACGGTGATCCTGCTCGATGATGTTGTTCAGGTACTTGTTCTGTCGGATCTTGATCGGGGTGGCCCGCTCGGCATCGAGCGCTTCGAGTGCCGCCAGATTGGCGCCGCTCTTGTCCACGGTAATCGTTTCGGGCTCGCCATTCTGAAATAGCGAAGGGCAGCCGCCTTGTCTCGATGGGCTCGCAGCAGGAAGTCAAGCGTGTTGCCCTCCTTCTCGACTGCGCGGTACAAATATTTCCGTTGCCCTTTGACCTTGACGCAGGTTTCGTCCATACGCCAGCTCCTGCCCACCGGGCGCTTGTGCCGGCGAAACGCCTTCTCGAACAAGGGCACGACCTTGATGACCCAGCGGTGCACGCTGGAGTGATCGACCTCGATGCCCCTTTCGGCCATCATTTCCTCAAGGTTGAGCAGACTCAACGAATACGCCACATACCAGCGCACACACAGCAGAATCACGTCCAGCGGATAGTGCAGTCGCTTCAGTACCTTCTCAACGCCACTGGGCAGTGTCTTGTGCGGCGTCTTCGTCTTTACCATCATGCTCGTCAGGCTGTGCGGTCCGCGGATTCTACTCCATCCCGTTATTGCGACACAGCCCGTCGGACTGCCGTCCTGCAGAGTCATCAACACGAGCGAGCATCCCGGCGCAAAGTCACGTGCCCAGGCGACACCCTTGAGCGCGTGGCCGTTTGCCGGATGCAAGGGCCGCTTGTGCGTGGGGCGATGCGTCAGAACCTGTGGCGAATCGCGGCGCGCAGGAGCGCCTGACGGTTGTTCGACGAGTCGCCGGCATTGCCGACGTTGGCCACCGCAGGCGCACCCGTCGACGACGTACCGGCCGCGATCTGGTATGCGCCTTCGGCGTAGAGATCGGTTCGCTTCGAAAGAAAGTAATCACCCATCACGCTAACCTGGTTGAAATGCTGATTGCCGACGTTTGCGCCGCCCGATGTGCGAACATTGTTGCCCTTTGCGTAATCGTAAGCCGCGCCAAGACTGAACGCCGGCGTGACCGACCACTTGACACCCGCATCAACGTTATTGAACCGCGCACTCGCACCGCCCAGTGCCACGATATTGCCGTACTCGATGTTCGACCACGACGCGCCGATTTGCACCGACCCAATCGTGTACAGCCCGCCCGCTACCGCAACCTGATATGAATTCGCGCTTGCATAAGCCTTGTTCAGGATGCCGGTCAACTGCGTTCCGCTGCCGTTGCTCGTGAAGAAACCCTGGCCCGCGGAGGTCGCGGTCGGATTCTTGAAGTATAGGTAGGCGGCCGCCAGGGTCACCACTCCGTTGGAGTACGCCGCACCGGCCGAATAGCCGCCGTTGCCACTGATATTGCCGGGCTGCCCGCCCACGCTCCAGGTGGCGCCAAACGTGAGTCCATTGAGGTTGGGGCTCGCGTAACGAATCGCGTTGTTGGTGCGCAGCGAGTTCGCGGTGTTGTCGAAGTCACCTGGATGCTGGAAGACCTCGCTTGCCAGGTAGCCCTGAATCGTGACCGCTTGCGCATAGTTGACGACCGAATCGTACTGCCGCCCCAGCGTGAGGTCACCGAAGCGCCGGTTGCTCAAGCCCACAGCTGCCTGACGTCCGAACTGGAGCCCCCCTTGCCCTGCGGCGCCCGAATTCAGGTTCACACCGGATTCGAGCGTGAAGATCGCACGCGTGCCGCCACCCAGGTCCTCGGCACCCTTCATGCCCCAACGGCTGCCGTACATGCCATTGAGCGAGTCGAGGTACCACTTTTGCCCGCCTTTCGACGGTCCGGTGGCGACGTTGCTGTTGAACATGATGCCTTCATCCAGCACGCCATATAGCGTCAGACTACTTTGCGCCCAGGCCGCTGCACCGTACAGGCAAAGCGTGGCCAATGCGAGAAGCTTCTTTCTCATTTGCTGTTCTCCAAACCTGAATTATTTATTTGTATATCTAATTATCTGAACGGGAACTCACGACAGGAACGACTCGTGACCTTGGTTAGTGCATTGGCACGCTTTGTTGGGCGCGCGCTTGCGACGCGGTTGCGCCACGCCCGATCATCACGAGCAGCGCGCATGCGGATACCAACGCTGGCACGGTAAGCAGGCTGAAAACGGAGCCGATCTGCCAGCCAAAGCCCATCAGAGCCGCGCCGACCAGTGCCCCTGCGACTCCTCCTACGCGCCCCACGCCGAGCATCCAGGCAACGCCAGTCGCCCTCCCCTGCGTCGGATAAAACGCGGCGGCCAGCGCGGACATCGACGTGACTGCGCTCGTGACGAGCGTCCCGGTCAAGAAGATGAGCGAGCCGAGCCACAACTGGTGGCCGACACCGCGCCCGACCAGCAGAACCATGACTGCGGCGAGCACATACGTGGCCGCGATCACGCGATTGGCATTGAGCCGGTCCATGAACCAGCCGACGCACAGGTTGCCCAGCACGCCGCCAAGCGGGAAAAGCGAGGTCATCAGGGCTGCACGCGCTCCGGAGAAGCCCGTGTCGCGAAACAGCGTGGGCAGCCAGTTGGTGAGCAGGTAATAGATCAGCAGGCCCATGAAGTACGCGAGCCACAACATCAATGTCCCGAAGCGGTACTGTTGCGACAGGACGACGCGAATCGCCGATTCGCGCTTCGCGCTCACGCCGCCCTCAGGCGCCACGAAGCGGCAGCCATCGAACGCCGTGCCGGGGGCAATACGGCCGAGGATGCGGGCGATCTTCGCGTCCGCACGCTGACGAACCGCCATGAACTGAACGGACTCGGGCAAGAGCAGGATCAGCAGAACCGTAAGCAGGATCGGCCCGATACCGCCCGCGACCAGCACGCTTTGCCAGCCAAAATGCGGAATCAGCCACGCCGACGCGAATCCGCCGAGCGCAAGGCCGGTGGAAAAACCACAGAACATCGTGTTGACAACGACCGCGCGCACGCGCGTCGGCGCATATTCGGACATCAGCGTGACGGCGTTCGGCATGGCAGCGCCGAGGCCAAGCCCGGTACAGAAGCGCAGCACGGTCAGCGACTCGACCGTGCCGGCAAATGCCGCAGCAAGACTCCACAGGCCGAAGAAGGCGACGGAAAGCACCAGCACGGTCTTGCGTCCGAGCCGGTCCGCAAGCGGGCCGGCCAGCACCGCGCCGATGCCAAGTCCGACCAGCGCCGCGCTCATCACCGGACCGAGCGCGACGCGCGCAATGCCCCACTGCTGCACGAGCGACGGCGCGATGAAGCCGATGGCTGCCGTGTCGTAGCCGTCTGCGGCGACCACGAGAAAGCACAGCACGAGAATGACCCACTGAAACGGGGAAAAGCGCTGGCCGTCAATGAAGGCCTGGGTATCGACTACGCGTTCGGAGGTCTTCATTGCCGCCCTCCAGCAACGTGATGGACGAGCGGGGGCAACGCGCCGGCGGGGCCGACGCGATCGAGCGTTTCCATTGCGATGTCTCCTGAGATTAATGTCGTTCTATCGCGGCGCCGTACCCGCGGGTGCGGGACGGCCGGTATCTGCAACGGCGCGCCGCAGCGCCGGGGCATAATAGGTTCGCTTTAGTGCTTGCGCGGCGTGAGCGCGACATGCGCGATGTCTTCCGCGCCCGCCGCTCCGCTCACCTGGCCCGCCAGATTCAGCCAGTCTGCGCTGCGCGGTCCTGTTTTATTAGTCGTCCGAATCTCTCCCATGAAAGGCATGCGTCAAAGCGTGCCCTGTGTCTCCAATGAAAAATCTTCGTCGATTCCGTCTGCCTGAAGTATAGGCAGACCGCATCGGCCGATCATGGACAAAACTATGGAAAAACAGGACAATCTGCACATGTGTGGGAAGGCGACATGAGGAAAATCCCTAGTTACGAGCTGTACGGTGAAGCATCGGCCGCGCGCCCGCCGTGGCACGATGCATTCAATTTCGAGTGGATTCCGGAGCGCAGCCGGCCGAACGACTGGAACATTCCGGCACACCGCCACGACGCGCTGCTGCAGTTCCTCTACATCCGCAGTGGCCAGGGTCACGTTGTCATCGAGAGCGAAAAAACACCGTTTAATCCGCCCTGCCTCGTGATCCTTCCTGCGCAGGTGGTACACGGTTTCGTGTTTTCGCCGGAAATCGACGGCCTTGTCGTCACGGCGGCGCAACGCGCGCTGGAGTCCATCGCGAAGTCCGTTTCTTCAACGCTCGTTTCGGTTCTGCAGCGCCCTGCGGTGATTCCGGTGAGCGGGCCAGCAGCCAGCGACGAAACGCTGATGCCGCTCTTTCATATGCTTGAGAAAGAGTTTCGCCGTGGCGCGGCTGGCTATACGGCAGCGGGCATGTCACTACTGATGGCACTTTTCGTACAGGCGGCACGGCTTGTTGACCATGCCAACGTGCCGGTGGCCGCGCTCGCCGCGCGGCGCAGCCAGCAAATCAGACGTTTCCGCGAGCTGATCGCCCAACATTTCCGCGAGCATCGCCCGGTCGAGTTCTATGCAGCCGCGCTTGATGTCACCCCGCCGCAACTCGGACGTATCTGCCGCGAAGAACTCGGTTCGTCCCCCACCGCGCTGATCAACGACCATCTGATTCGCGAAGCGCAGCGCGATCTGGTCTACTCGGGCATGACCGTCAAGCAGATCGCACACAGCCTGGGATTCGAGGACAGCGCCTATTTCAGTCGCTACTTCCGCAAGCAGACAGGCGCGACGCCCCGCGAATTCCAGAGCTCTGCACATCGCGATCTGACATTGGGTCCGTCGTAGCGGGGTATGCGAAAAGAACTGATAGCAGCGCGTCGGCTTACTCTGCGACACTACCCAGTGAGGCGGCACGAATGAGCCGTGTCTCCTGTGCCGTGATCAGATGGCCCGATGCCTTGAGATAGGCCGGGAAATCCGGATGCGTATCGCGTGCGAGGCACCGTCGTTCGTAATCCGCAAGATCGTCATACCCCCACAGGTGAGTGAACTGGTTTTGCTGCCCCACGAGACTCGTCCAAAAGCCAAGCGGGTGCCCAAGGGTCTCGAGCAGGATCGGCATGGCGAGCCGGTCAAACACCTCGATGAACTCAGGCATCTTGCGCAGCGCGATAGTGTAGACCCGGAAATCCACGAGAGGCTTTGCCAGATACATGGGATTGCGGCTCATGCGTGCACCTTTTCCTTGCTGGTCGTGGCCTTGTTGGCGATGGCATTACCCGTGACATAGCCGAACGTCATGTTGGGCCCATGGGTGATACCCGCGCCCGGATAGTTGCCACCCATCACGCTGCGCCGGTCATTGCCGACCGCGTAAAGGCCCTCGATCTCACTGCCGTCTGCGCGCAACACCTCGCCGGTGACGCTGGTCCTGAGGCCGTCGAACGTGCCCAGATCGCCCATCACCACCTTCACCGCATAGAAGGGGCCGGTCGAAATCGGCGCAACGCAAGGATTGGGCCTGTTGTCCGGATCGGCGAGATAGCGGTTGAACGACGTGCGGCCGCGATGGAACGCCGGGTCTTCCCCGCGTACGGCATCGGCGTTGTAAGCACGAATCGTCTTCTCGAGCGTATCGGGAGCAATCCCACAATTGCGCGCCAGCTCGCCAATCGTCTCGCCCTTGACGAGGTAGCCTTTGCGCAGCATCGGCCCCACCGGCATCGGTGCCGGCTTGGCATAGCCCAGGCCATACTTGCCCAGCGCCACCTTATCGCAGATCAGCCACATCGCCGTCTCCCGTTCACCCTCGCAGGCTCGGATCAGCGCCGAGCCAACGTCGTGGTAGGAGTTCGATTCATTGGTGAAGCGACGACCGCTTCGTAGCACGCCGATCACGCCGGGCTTGTAGCGGTCGAGCAAATGCGGGAACACGCCCGTACGGCCACGGCCGAGGGGCACCTTCGACACAGGCATCCAGGCCGACGCATCCGGGAAGCCAAGCTGCACGGCACCCCCCACTTTCTCCGCCATTGTCAGCCCATCGCCCGTGTTGCCGACGGGCGTGGGCGAGAGATGCTCACCCCCACGCTTCACATGCGGATAGACCTGCGCAATACGCTTGAGATCGTGCGGGAAGCCGCCGCAGGCCAGCACGACGCCGTGCCGCGCGATGACACGAAGCTCACCGTCCGATGCGCTCGCGAGCACGCCGACTACGTTGCCCTGCATGCCCAGCAGTTCCTTCACAGGCGTCGAAGTGTGGATCGGAATGCCGATCGCCAACGCCGACTTCGCGAGCCTGGCAGCGAGCGCGTTGCCGCTCGTCACGTTGATCCCGCGGCGGTAAAGCGCCAGTTCCTTGATGTGCGTAGCTAAACGGCGGGCCACATAGCAGAACGAAGCAATCGATCTGGTCGCGCGAAAGAAGTGCTTGAGGTCCGCGTTCGAGGAATTGAACATCATCCCCATGAAGGTGATCGTCTCGAGCGGCGGCTTGAGGCGTTGCATGTCCTTGCCGAGCCCGCGAATATCATAGGGCGCGGCAAGGATCGAGCGGCCGATGTCCGCGCCGCCGGGCGCATCCGGATGATAGTCCGGATAGAGCGTGGGCACGAACTTCATCTCGGTCTCCCGCTCGAAGAACTCGACCATTTTCGGCCCGTTCTCGATAAAGCACTGGACTGCGGCGGCGTCGTAGTTGCCGCCCGCCTCGCTCATCATGTATTCTCGCACGCGCTCGACGGTGTCAGCCGGGTTCTGCTGTCGCCCATATTTGCTCAGCGGTATCCACAAGACCCCGCCCGACAGCGCGGTGGTACCACCGAACACGGGCTCCTTTTCGAGCACGACGACATCGAGGCCGTGCTTCTTTGCGGTGATCGCGGTTGCGAGGCCCGCGGCACCCGATCCGACCACGACCAGATCGCAGGTCATCTCCCTGGCCATATCCTCTCTCCTTTTCGTTATGGTGTGATGGCGCTCACGCGGCCGGGGTGACGTTAAAGCCGGGGCGCGGAACCATGTCCATCAGCATGCAATCGAGCCCGCCGTCGACGAGCACCTCGGCGCCATTGACGTAGGATGCCAGGTCAGAAGCGAGGAACATGGCCGGCCCGGCGAGGTCCTCCGGCTCGCCGATGCGGCGGCTCGCGGTAGCGGCGGCACGGCGAGCCTCGAAGCCAGGCTCCTCATAGAACTTCGCGGACAGCGCGGTGCGAATCATGCCGGGCAGCACGCAGTTGCTGCGCACGCCGCGCGGGCCCCACTCCGCCGCCAACTGCCGGGAAAGCAGCAGCACACCCGCCTTGCTCGGGCTATATGAACCGCTATTGGTCTGCGGATTGAGCGCCGCAATCGATGCAACGTGCACGATACTGCCCTTCCCAGCCGCCAGCATGTCGCGCCCGAACGCGCGGGCACACAGAAGATAGCCCGTGAGGTTCACGGCGATGGCCTGGTTCCAGTCTGCAATCGAGACCGTCTCGAGCGATCCGGCGCGTAGCAGTCCTGCATTGTTGACGAGCACGCTGACCGAACCGAGCACCACGCGAACCTCGTCAGCGGCTGCGGCAACCGATGCCTCTTCCGACACGTCGCAGGCGAAGGCCTGCGCCACGGCACCTGTCTCCCGCAGTTCGGCGGCAACATCTTGCGCGCCAGCAAGATTGCGGTCCACAAGCGCCACATGTGCTCCAACGCTGGCGAAAGCGCGCGCGATGCCTGCACCAATGCCGCTACCCGCGCCCGTGATCACGCAGACCTTGCCGTCGAGGTTCAGCCCGTAGGGGCCCGACGCGGCTGCGCGATTTTCAATTTGCTGTGCCATGTAATTACTTTCCCTGAAATTTTCCGTGCAATTACGCTTCCTGAAATCAGTATCGTCATTGAACGCCTCAAGCGCCTGTGGAACAATGGACAGAGACGACATATAACAGGACATACCGTGCATCATGGCCGATGACCAACAGCGCCGCCGGACCGTTCTGCATTACGCGCTCTATGGCGCTGAAGCCGGCCAATCCTGGGTCGACATGGTGCATTACGAGCCCATTTCACTGCGTGCCGGACGTTTCGACTTCGAGATCAAGCCGCACATCCACGACGCGCTGATCCAGGTGCTCTACGTCACCCGTGGGGGCGGAGAAACCTTCATCGACGGCAGGACGTGGGCGGTCGTTGCGCCCTGCCTGATTGTCGTGCCAGCGCACTCGGTCCACGGCTTTCACTTCCGCAGCGACATCGACGGTCACGTCATCACCGCGGCGCAGCCTGCGCTGGAATCGCTGGCGATGACCGCCGCGCCCGAGTTGCTGGAATTCATGCGCACGCCAACGGTGCTCACGGTCGATCCCGCCGTCGAGCGGGGCATGCCGCTGGATACGCTTTTTCAGTCGATCGGGCACGAGGCCGGGAGTCACGAGCGCTGGCAGTTCACCGCAGGCGCGGCACTGGCCATCGCCCTCTTCGTCAAGATCGGGCGCTTGAGCGAGAGCGCACAGCTTTCAGCCAGCACCGAGCAGCGGACAATGGCGTTGCGGATCGAACGTTTCCGTGCCCTGCTCGATCGCCATTGCCGTGAGCGGCGGCCAGTCGCCAGCTACGCGGACGAGATGGGTGTAACCAGCGGCCAGCTCTCCCGCATCTGCCGCGCCACCTTCGGGGTCTCGGCAAGCGAGGCCATCGACGCACGCTCGATCCATGAGGCCAAGCGGCTGCTCGGCTATTCGACGCTAAACGTGAAGCAGATCGCGAGTGAATTGGGGTTTCAGGACGAAGCCTATTTTGGGCGCTTTTTCCGCAAGCAAACGGGACTGCGGCCTACCGAATACCGCCTGGCGGCCCACGACCGATCCTTGCCGCCTGAAAAGGGAGGCGAGGACTGACCCGGCCGCCCCGCACCCGCTTCAGGCCGGCAATCCGCCCAGCTTGACGAACAGGTGCTCCGGCCCGGAGTTGGTGAGATTGTTGCCCCGCACATATTGGATCGGGTGTGCCTGATCGAGCGCAATGGCGCCAATCTTGCGGGCCAGAGCCTTCGTCGCGATCAGCGTCTCCAGCTTGGCGAGCGGCGCGCCAAGGCACTTGTGCATGCCGTTGCCGAAGCCCAGGTGGCCGCTGGAGTCGCGGTCGATGTCGAACGTCTCGCCGTCGGCAAACTTGCGGCTGTCACGGTTCGCAGCCGAGAGCAGCAATCGCACCACCGCGCCCTTGGGCAGATCGACGCCTGCGACCGTGGTGGCCTCGGTGGTGATGCGGCTCACGCGCTGTACGGTGCCACGATAGCGCGCCACCTCCTCGACGAAACGGTCGGCGTCGGCGGGGTTTGCGCGGATGCGTCCCAGCAGATGCGGCTGTTCGGCAAGCATGCGAAAAGCATTGGCGACAAGAATGGTCGTCGTGTCGTGCCCGGCGATGAAGACAAAAGCACACAGCTCCTTCGCTTCCTTTTCCGAAAGCAGACCGTCCTTCCACATGCGCGCGATATGTCCGCCGATCGACTGGCTGTCGGTGAGCGCAAGCCGCTCCATCGCTTCCTTCAGGTATGCGAAGAAAGCTCGCGCGCTCTGCTCGTCGGTGCCGGTTCCCGGCGCATTGCGGGCGAGACGCCCAAAGTAGCTAAAGGTCTCGTCCGACCAGAACTTCATCTTCTCCTCGTCCTCATTTGGCACGTCAATCATCGCGGAGATGGTCGAGATGCTCAGCGGGATAGCGAAATCGTTGACGACATCGCCGCCGCCTTTGGCGATCAACGCATCGAGCAGGTCCTCCGCCCTTTGCGCGATCTGCTCGATAAAGGGGTCGAGCGCCAGTGGCAGGAAGGAAGGCTGGACGATCTTGCGCAAGCGCGAATGGTCGGGCGCATCAAACAGCGTCAGGAACGTGAGCGGCGGCGGGCTAACGACCTCGGAGGAAAACAGCTTTGGATTGCGAATCGCCTGGTAGACGTCGTCATAACGCGAGAGGAACCACACGTCCGAAGTCGCCGACTGGCAACGCAGCACTGGCGCATGCTCGCGCATCCAGCGGTAGTGCTCATAAGGGTCGCCTTGCGAGCCGTCGTCGACCACCTTGAACGGTTCCAGCCCCTCGGGCCAGTCCAGTTCGTGTGAATAGGCCGCAAGCGTTTTGGCAGTGAACGGGCAAACCTGCGGCACGCTCTGCGGCACGACGATCGGGGGCGCGGGAGGCGGGGCGACCTTGGGTTGCGTCTTGCCCAGCGCGAGGCGCTCCAGCGCACGGCTCATCGTGGCCTTGGAATGGAGCGCATGCAGCGCGATCACGTCCCGTGCCTTGTTCAGGTCGCCCAGTTCGAAGGCGCCGACAATGTCCCGGTGCTGCTGGACGATATCGCCGACGATCTCGATCTGGTCGGTCAGCGCGCGCGCGATGAAGTCCTGCACGGCCAGCTGCCGGTAGAGCGCGATCAACTGGGCGTTTCCGGAGGCTTCGATCGTGAACAGGTGGAAGGCGTGGTTTGCCTCGATATAGCGCGCCGCATCGGTAAAGCGCCGCCCGGACACGAACGGCGCCGTCGCCTCGGCGAGCTGGCGGAAGCGGATCAACTGCTCGCTCGACAGCCGGCCCATGGTCAGCTGGGCTGCCCCCAGTTCGAGTGCCATGCGCAGGTCGAAGGCTTCATCGACATCAACGGGCGCGATGCGCTCCTCGGCAGTCTGGACTACGAGCCCGGTACCGGAGAACTTCTCATAGTAGAAATTGCGCGGCGTCAGCCCCTCGAACGAGAGGTAATCGCGCACCGCATCAACCATGGGCGGCGGGCCACAGAGATAGACATCCGCATCGCCGTCGTTGAGCTGGGATGGAATGATGTGATGCGTGACATAGCCCCTGTGGGGGTGGGCACTCTCGGGACTGGCGACGGTGCAGGCATAGGTGAAGTTCGGCATACGCTCTGCATAGGCTTCGAGCCGGTCGGTGCCGACCAGATCCTCGTCGGTGTTCACGCCGAGGATCATATGGATCGGGTAAGGACTACCGCCGTCCTCGACGATCTTGTCCAGCATCGAGAGGAACGGCGCGAGGCCCGTGCCACCCGCCAGAAACAGCACCGGGCGCTCGATGGGGCGCAGATAGAAGCTTCCCATCGGGCCGAGAAACTCGATTTCGTCCCCAGCTTTGGCGCTTTCGCACAGCCAGGTCGACATCGCCCCTTGGCCTACGTTGCGCACAAGGAAGGACAAATGCGGCTCGGACGGCCCCGAACTGAAGGAGTAGGACCGTGTTTGATCGGTTCCGGGCACGTGGATGTTGACGTACTGGCCAGGAAGGAAGCTAAGATCCGCGCGCTTCTCCAGTTCGACCGAGAAGGCAATCGTGCTGTTCGACGCGCGCTCGCAGGCGACGATCCGCCCCCTATGGGAGGCCGGGCCGGTGCCAGAGATATCGGAGTTCGTGCCGATCTGGATCACGCAGTCGGAACGCGGGCTCATCTGGCAGGTAAGCACCTTGCGCTCGCTCGCCTCCTCCGGGCTGAGCGCGTCGTCCACACAGTCGCCCAGCACGTATTCGCCGGATTCGCAGACCGCCTTGCAGGTACCGCACACACCGTCACGGCAATCGAGTGGAATATTGATCTTCGCGCGAATCGCGGCATCGGTGATGCGCTCTGCTTCCCCGCACTCGATAAAGCGGGTCGCGCCGTCCTCGAAACGGAGTGTGATCTGATGGGCCATGGCGGTGTCTCCTCTAGAGCCGCCCGAACCTGGCGCGCCATTGGCGGGATGCTCGGACGGGGTGGCGCGCGGTATTGGTATTTCTCGCAAGCGCCCGGTGGGTTTGATGCCGCCAATTTAGAGCCTGAGCCGCGTTCCCCTCAATGGACAGAGACGACGTTCACCCGGACAAAACGTGCATCACGATGGATACCGGGGCGCACACGATCCCACGCAAATAGCCAAGAAGCCAACCCATGCCTGGATTTCTGGTCGCTGAATCCGTACTGGTCGATGACCGTGATGATTCGCATTGGCGGCGGAAAAATGCAGGGGTTGCCCGAGCGGACGCCCTGTTGAGATTGCCTCTGGAGGAGTCGAGAATAAAAGCCCCGTATTGCGCGATGCCTGTCAGCGTGCGGCGGCTAGCGCGAACCGGGCGCCGCGTTCGTGTTCGTGGAGCGCCCTAGCCGCCTCGATCGAGGCGGCGGCGCACCCTCATAGACCTGCTTATTTCTGCGCCGACCTGCCCCGCCCCTTGGCGACACGTGCCTGAGCGGTTTCAGGAGCCGACGCCCCGCTCCGTTTGAAGAGTCGCGAGCTGAGCGTGGCTGCCCCCATGGATGCATGCCCAAGGACGATCGCTGCGCGCGATCGTGGGGCACTGGTCGGCCAGGAGCGGCCAGTCGACATCGGTGCGTAGATCGCCGACAATTGCCCGGCGTATATGCGCAACGGGCGCACGCGAATTACCGCAGCGTCATCATGCGTAAGACCATCGAAGACCCGCAATCGGCGTTAAACATGACCACCAAGAATCTGTTCTATTACCCCAGCAACGCAAGCATGGCTCCCCACATCGTTCTGGAAGAAATCGGTGAGTCTTTCGATTTAGTACTTGTCGATCGCACGCTAGATAAGCACAAGTCGGCAGACTATCTTCAACTGAATCCAAATGGACTGATTCCCGTATTGGTTGATGGCGACATGGTGTTGTATGAGACGGCTGCCATTTGCCTGCATTTGGCCGACACACATCCAGAAAGTGGGATGGTGCCCACACTGGCAACGCCGGGACGTGCGGAGTTTTACAAGTGGCTCATGTGGTTGACAAATACACTGCAAGCGGCATTGATTGTCTATTTCTATCCTGAGCGTTGGGTAGATGCCGACAACCCGCTGGGTGCGAACCAAGTGCAAGCTCATGCTGAATCGAAGATCAGTACCTTGCTTGACCAGTTGGAGTCGCAACTTCAATCGAGCGATGGCCCTTGGTTGCTGGGGGAGCAATACACGATCCTTGATCCCTACGTGTTCATGCTCTGCCGGTGGACAAGAGGTTTCACGAAACCCGCGCGCGCATGGCCACTCCTCGGACAGTATTTGCAACGGATGCTAGCGCGGCCTGCGGTCCAGCGTGTGATCGAAACGGAAGGGCTTGAGGCTCCATTGGTGTAATGCGAGGTGGCCTCGCCACCGATGAGTGACCGACCGCTTTCGAGAAGTTCGACAGACCGGTCCGGGTCGGGTTATGCCTCTTGCATGAAACGCGCCCCCGAAGTTATCGGCGCGTGCGGCCGCGGGGCACAATGCGTCCAGGAGCTGACTCCCGTCTTCCTGATTCGAGCGTCCGCAAGTCGCAGACAAACGGACGCACAGTGCTTCACGCCTGAAGGTAAAAAAACCGAAGCAACAACGACCCGACGGAGTCGCCAGACCTCGCCCGGTCGCAGCTGTAATCGGTGTACGTTCGGCGAGATCGGCGCGACAGTGCCATCATGCGCTCAAACGGCGAGTGAGCCGCCGTCCACGAAGAGTTCGACGCCCGCGATATAGCTGCTTTCGCTTGACGCCAGGAAGAGCACAGCGCGCGCGATCTCATCCGGTTGCGCGAGGCGGCCCAGCGGCACAACCTGCTTCAGCACGTCTTCAACGCCGGGGCGCGCGTCGAGGTAGGCACGCATCGGGCGTGTCTCGGTCCCGCTCGGCGAGACTACGTTGACGCGGATACCTCGTTCCTTCAGGTCGGTCGTCCAGCTTCGTGCGAACGAGCGCACTGCCGCCTTGCTCGCGTTGTAGAGTGACTGGCCGGGAAAGCCTTTGCTGCCAGCGACCGAGCCATTGAGGACGACAACGCCACCCAATGAAAGTAGAGGCAAGGCTTTCTGCACGGTGAAGAGCAGACCGCGCACATTAAGGCCGAAAAGGCGGTCGAAGCCTTCTTCGTCAATCGTGCCCAGCGGTCGCGGCTCGGTTTCGGAGACACCGGCGTTTGCGAAAACAACATCGAGCCTGCCGTGGTCGCGCTGGATGCGCTCATAGAGTCGGTCAAGGTCGGCGAGGTTGCTGGCGTCCCCCTGAACGCCAACGGCGCCGTGGCCGATTTCTTCGACTGCTTCGTCGAGTCGATCCTGCCTGCGACCGGTCACGTAGACCCGCGCGCCCTCGGCCGCGAAGTGCCTGGCGCTCGCAAGGCCGATGCCCTCGCTGCCGCCTGTGATTGCCACAATCTTGTTTTCGAATCGCTTTGTCATATTCGCCCCTGTTTAAGTGGAGTGTTGCTCCGCTTAGTATATGGAGGCATTATCCACTTATCAAGAGGAACCAGGCAAAGATGAAGAGCAAGCTTTCCGCGACCGACGAAGCGCCGCTGCGTGCCGACGCGGCCCGCAACCGTGAACGCATCCTCGAAGCGGCGGAAGCGCTGTTTCTCGAACGCGGCGCCGAGGCTTCACTCGACGATATAGCGAAGCGTGCCAAGGTTGGCATCGGCACCCTCTATCGTCGCTTCCCGACGCGCGACGCGCTCCTCGCCGCAACGAGTGATGAGCGCCTTCTGTCACTCGCCGAGGCGAGTCGTGCACGAGATGAAAAGCTCGAGCCGAGCGCTTCCATACGCGCCTTCGTCAAGGAGCTCGTGAACCACGCGAGCCACTATCGCGGGCTGGCTGCGTTGCTGGGTACGGTACTTGAGGAAGATACGCCTGGTTGTCGCGCGGGGCGTGAAGAAGGACGCCGGCTGCTCCAGCGTGCCCAGAAGGCGGGGGCTGTTCGCAAGGACGTCTCTTTCGACGATATCGTGTGTATGGTCACGGCGATATCCCTTTCCATCGAACACGGCGGCTCGTCGAAGCCGCGCGTTGCCCACCTGGTGGACATCTTTCTTGACGGCATTTTCACCACTTCGGCAACGTGAAGGGTTTCACCGCCCCTAGTTTTGGACAGTCAGCAGGCGGCCGAGACAGGATCTGAAGCGGACTTTCGCTGGAGGACAGCGGAAGCCTGCCCCGAGTCGCTTTATGCCTTTTGAATGAGAGTCCGCGCCCGCGGCGACCGCCGGGATCGGACATCGGGCGCTAGCCGGCCACAACCGGACTGTCGGCTATCCGAGCAAAATCGGCGACAATTCGTGTCGTGTCAATCATCAAAGGCGGTGACGATGCTGAAGACTGTTGCTCTGACTCCGGCCGACTTCAACCGATGGGCAGAACATATGAACCGGCAAATCGCGGAGTCGGGGCGCGACAGACGCCCCTTCTTTTCGCCCATGGAAGCCATTGAGTTCGCATCGATCGAACGGCGCGCTCGTTTTGAAAATGGTCTCGCCAAACCCGTCTTCGACCCAACATGGTTGCGTATGTGGGCCATCGAAGGCCCGGATGCTTGCTTAATCGCGCACCTTGATCTGAGTGGCTCAAACATACCGACAGAGCAGCACCGCGCCACCTTGGGCATTGGCGTAGAGGAGGCTTTTCATCGCCAAGGTTACGGGCGCAAGCTGATGTTACAGGCGATAGAATTTGCCCAGCACAATCACACAATCACATAGAATGGCTCGATCTGTCCGTCTTCAGCGAGAATGAAGCCGCTATCTGCCTTTACCTATCTTTGGGCTTTGAAGAAGTGGGGCGAAGGAATGACAGATTCCGGATTTTTGGACGCTCCGTTGACGATGTGACAATGGCGTTACGACTCAAAGGCTAGATGAAAGAGCCTCTTGGGATTTTTCGGTGGGACCGGTCATGCCGGCATCAACACTGCAAGGTCGGTTCAATGTGCTCCAATTTCGTTGACCAGCGATGTAAGCACGTGGTCGGCCCATACCCCATTGATTCTTAGATAGGACCGAGCCAGCCCTTCGCGCTCGAACCCTAGCCGTTCCAATAGCTTTGCGCTGCGAACATTTTCGGGCCTGAAGTTCGCCATTACTCTGTGCAATCCGACTTGCTCGAAAATATAGGAGATTGCAGGCGTCAATGCTTCGTGTATCAGACCGCGCCCTTCAAACCGCTTTGCAACCGAGAAACCAAGGTGACATGCCTGGAAGGGACCGCGCACGATGTTGGTGAAGTTGCTTTCACCCACCATTTCTCCAGTTTCCGCCAGGATCAACAAAAAATGCACCGCATGTCCGGATGCGTTGTTATGCGCCATCACGGAAAGCCGTTCCGCGACTGATTCTGCTTCGAAAAAGCCGTCGGCTCGAAGGGGCTCCCAAGGCTGCAAATGAGCGCGATTTTCGATGCAGTATTCCCGCAACTCGTGCACGAACTGTTCACAAGCCGGCGTAAGTTTAAGGCGCGCCGTTGAAATTTCCTGAGGTGGCAAATCGATGGGGACGCTCATCACGTCGTTCTCCGCTTAAGCAGGAGGGCGAGTATGTTCAGACAGAAATTTTTGGTCAACAATTCGTCTCGAGTTGCACTAATCGATGTCCGCTTCCGGGAACGCTGAAGGTCCCTTGTGTGTCGTGAGTGCGCGCTGACGACAGGCCGCTTTCGAGAAGCCAAATCCCATCGGCCGCTTTTCGGCGATGAGCTGAAGGACGGGGCTGACGCGACCCGACCCGTCTCGGTCGCTCGTTAAGCGCCACTGAATGTCGACTGTGTTGCGGATTTCGGCCGTTTGTGCTGGTCACGCCTGAAATCAATCAGCCGCAGGCGCGGCGACGAAAATAGACGTCTGTCCGGTTGCCACGTCGGACAAGGCATCAAGGAGACGCGCTGCGTGCTGTTGGGACCGGGTGCCAGCTTCGTGCCCGATTCCGGGCAGGCAGGCTCTTCAGCGAGAGCCAGTTGTCGGTAAGATGGAAGGCTCAGAGAATTGAATGTCTCAAGACTGACGCCGCGGGCCCTGCATCCGCAGGCAAGCCCGTGAGACAGGCAAAGGCAGGCAGGAGCGGGCTGATGCAAGTCTCTACAAGTAAAGCGCTATCGGCTCGCCTGCATGAATGCGAGCAATGCCGCGCCGACTTCATCGTCGGCTGTGTTGAACGAGTCGACCACGGACATGTGATTGTGTCCCGCGAAGCGGGTCCACGTTGGGCAGCGCTGTGCATCGCATAGCGCTGCCCTCAGTTGCGTCGCGTAACCCTCAATTTCGGGCGGATCGAACTCGGCCATTGTCACCATGATCGGTAGCGGCGTGCTCAGCATGCCGGGCAGCGACGACCGCTCGGCATACACGCTCGCGTCTTCGCCGAAATACGCGTCGCGCACCGGTCCTTTCGCGCGGGCGGGATCGATGATGCCGGGCGATATCAGGGCGATGCCTGCCAACCCGACTCCCTGTGGTCCGTAAAAGCGCGGCTGCGCGATATAGCTGGCTACGTGCGACGCACCGGACGAATGGCCGACGAGAAATATCCGCGATGGAGCGCCGCCTTGCGCCGCGATGTTCTGTTGCACCCAGCGTACCGCGAGCCCCACGTCTTCCGCGCCCGATGGCCAGCGGTTTTGAGGAGCCAGCCGATAGTTCACGTTCACTCCGATCATCCCGTGATTTGCGGCCCAGAGCATGAGGTTGTCGTAGAACGGGGTGTCGGGTGCATGCTTGTCGCCGCGGACATAGCCACCGCCGTGCACGAAGATCATCACGGTGCGCGGCGACGATGGAGCGGCTTCGGGCACGAACGTGTCGAGACGTTGCTTTTCGTCCGGACCATAGCTCGCGTCTCGCGTGACACGTACGCCGGCATAGGACTGAGCTTTCAACTGAGGCGCGTAGAGCGCACCCGTCGCGACAGGGTCGATGACGCGTCCGATGGCTGCTAGTTTTGGTGAGATGTCCGGGGGCGGCTCGGCTCGCGCAATCAGGCTAATTGCGACGCAGCCGGAACCAACGACAACCCATGCAAACCCGCGGTGTTTCATATCGCCTCCCCGGAAGGATCACGGCCCTGCAATCATCCCGCCCGTTCAGAGGTTAGCCCATCGTGGCGCAAATCGCTATTGAGATATGGCACGAGCGAGCCGGCCGACCTGATCACCGCGGGACCAGCCGCCGCGGCTTCTTCGAGCGAGGCTCGTGCGACACTGCCCGGAAGATCGGCGGCGCAGAGGACCTTCCGCCGACCATCACGCAGAGGCTATGCTCCATGGTCGGCGAAGAGTCGCTGAGCCGTCTGGGGTCGACTTTGCTTACCTCCGACGAGCGACACAACGGCATAAACCGATTCCACGATCGTCGCGTGCCTACCAGAGCGCTGTCGGTCGAAGGACGCTGGCGGGTGACTCAAATTGGCCGGCTAGCGCCAGACGACCAAGCCTGGCGATCGCCGCGGGTGCGGCCTTTGATGCAAATGGCATACACCGGCCCGGAGCTGCCAGTCAACGGAATAAACTTCCGAGGTCTGGTATTTGCGCACAGGGGCCGCTCGTCGAACGTGAAGGCTTTCGATGTCTGTCACGTTATATCGCCGATACGCAATTGCGTTTTGAGGTAGTTCAGAAAGGCTTGCAGCTTGGGCGACAGTACCCGCTCTCGCGGGAACAGTGCATTCAGATCTTGCGGTGGACCTATCCATTCGGGGAGCACTCTCAGTAAGCGCCCTGCCTCGACTTTGGGGGCCATGCTGGCATCCATAGCCAGCAACAGTCCCTTTCCGGCGCGCGCGGCGTCAAGAACAAGCGCGGGGTCGCTGGCGACGATCACCGGCTCAAGGGAATAGTGAGTCGACTTCCGCCCCGGCTTGCGCAGAGGCCAGGTGTAGCCGCTGTCGGTGCGTGCCTGATGAAGTGCGAGTGAAGGATGGAGCCGGAGTTCGTCGGGAACGGCTGGCGAGCCGTGCCGTTCAATGTATGCGGGACTCGCATAGACCGAAGTCGAAAAGGTCCCGAGCCGCCGCGCCACAAGACTGGAATCGGGAAGGACGCCAAGACGCAGAGCGACGTCGACTTCGTCGTCGAAAAGATCTAGTGGCACATGCGTCGCCAGAATATCGAGCCGCACATCGGGAAAGCGAGAGCAGAATCCGGCAATCAATGGCGCGATCCACGTGACGCCGAACGAATACGGCAGCGTCACGCGCAGCCAGCCTGCTGGCGTGCCGCGAACGCGCTGCACGGCGTTCTCTGCCTCGTCGAGCTGTTTGCAGATAGTGCGACAGTGCTCGAAGTAAGCCGTACCCGCCTCGGTCAAGCGCAGTTTGCGCGTGGTCCGGTGCAACAGGCGCGAACCGAGGTGCGCCTCGAGTTCCCGCACTCGTCGGCTGACCGTCGTCTTGGGGATCTGCAACGCGATCGCTGCCGCAGTAAAGCTGCCTGACTGCACGACGCGAATAAAGACGAGCGTGTCGTTGAGATCCCTGGTCATCGACGACTATATCCGGACTGAGCGTTTGTTGATGGTTTAAGACTAGCATAGAGACTGTGCCGCTGATGGCTCAATCCTTGCCATGTTCGCTGGCTAATCTCCAGCACGAGCCTGCAATATCTTGTCGCCTTCAACCTGGAGGTGCAAATGAATCTCAGCGAATACACAGGTCACGATGCAATTGGGCTCGCAAAACGCGTGTCAGACCGCGAAGTCACGCCTGCAGAGCTTGCTGAACTCGCCCGTTCGGCGATCGAAGCAGTCAACCCCGCGATCAACGCGGTTATCGAGCATTGGCCGGCCAGCGATAGCGGAGACTACCCGGAGCACTGCACCGGTCCACTCGCTGGCCTACCGTTTCTGATCAAGGATCTTGCTGTTGCCATGAGCGGTAAGCGGCTGGAACTCGGGAGCCGGCTCTCCAGCGGCGTCGTTGCGACGGCGGATTCGTGGCTTATGTCGAGGTTTCGCGCCGCTGGACTCGTCACGATTGGTCGCACGACTACGCCCGAAATGGCGTTCAGCACGACCACTGAATCCACGCTCCAGGGCGCGACGCGCAATCCCTGGCAACTGGAGTCGAGCGTCGGCGGTTCGAGCGGTGGCGCCGCAGCAGCAGTTGCAGCTGGCGCCGTCCCACTCGCGCATGCTACCGATGCCGCCGGCTCGATACGGGTGCCGGCAAGCTACAACGGCTTGTTCGGACTTAAGCCGACGCGCGGGCGCAGCTCGAACGGGCCAGCCCTCGACGAAGTCTTTGCAGGATTTGGTGTGCAACTGGGAGTGAGCCGGAGCGTGCGGGACAGCGCCGCGCTACTCGATGCGATCCAGGGACAGGCGATCGGCGAGCCTTACCTGACAGCCGCACCGGAGCACAGCTTCCTGTCGCAGGTCGACCGCGACCCCGGCAAACTCAGGATCGGCATGATGACCGATCCGTGGAGCGCGGATCGAACCGACCCGACAATCGCGATGGCGGTGGAATCGACGGCGCGGCTCCTGGAGGACCTCGGTCACACGGTATTCGAAGTGCGGCCGTCACTTGGTGTGTCGTGGGACGCTTTCGTGCAGATGAACGCGACGATCTGGACGGCGACGCTGGTCGGCTGGATCGATGGCCTTGCTGCCGCAACGGGACGCCCGATCGATGAGACGACGTTGGAGCCCGCCACATTGGCCTGTTATCGCTATGGCAAGGAAGAAAAGGCGTCCGCATTTGCCGCCGCGCTGGCGATGCGCAACGTTGTGACGCGTGCTATCGGGCATTGGTTCGAAGACTTCGATGTGCTGCACACGCCGACGCTGCCGCAAATGCCGCCCCGCATTGGAGAATACGGCGAGGGCGCAGAATGGATGAACGGCCTCGAATGGACGCAGCGAGTATTCCGGCATTCGCCTCTTACTCCGCCGTTCAATGTCGCCGGTGTTCCCGCGATGTCGGTACCGCTAGCAAGTCATCCAGAAACGGGGCTGCCGATCGGGATGCAGTTCGCGGGAGCATTCGCCCGAGAAGATACATTGCTGCGACTCGCAGGGCAGCTCGAACGCGCACGGCCGTGGATCAATCGGCGGCCGGTAGTTTGGGCAGGACATCAGGTGTAGTTGCGACAGGGAGCGTGTTTCGTGCGGGCGGCTCGGACCGCCCGTTTTCACGTGCGTTCTCCCGCGAAGGCACCCGCGTGGCTTGGCAGCGAGATACTCCCAAACTTGCTATCCGGTTGGCGGCTGGCTTTCGATTGCAAAGCGGCCGCTTGAAAGCCCGGGAAGTTGCGGTGACGAGTGACGTCTCCTGGCCTGCTGGCGTCCGACTGCCGAGTGCGACGATCGTATCGGGCGCGCACTTCATGCAAAGGGCATAAAGCGACCCACAAGAGACAATCAAATCTTGCGCTACCGGTCGTTCCCACGATAGAAGCGGTCGCGTGAACTGCGTCGTTCGGTTCGACGTTACACGTACCGCTAATGGCCGATTCAAGCGGTGGATGCGAAAGCAGCGTGCAGATAGTCCATCAGCAGCTTGACACGCATGGGTACCAGCCTACGGGCGGGATGGACCAGGTAGGTGGAAACAGATTCGCACTGAAGCTGCGGCAAGAGCACCTGCACTTCGCCGGTCGCGATCTCTGGCGCGACAACCCACTCGGGAACCTGTGCGATGCCGAGTCCGCACAGGATGGCCGCGCGAATCTGTTCGGCGTCGCCGGTCATGAACGGACCGCGTGGCACGTAGGCCACGCTCCCATTGCCCGACCGCAGTACCCACGGACGACGCTCCCGCCCGTGCGCGAAAACCACGCAGTCGTGCGCATCGAGATCGTCGAGACGCTCCAGCGCCGCGTGCGTAGCGACATAACTGCGGCTCGCGACGAGCACAAATGGGGAATCACACAGCTTCCTTGCCATCATCGAAGAGTCCTGCATGCGGCCATGACGGACCGCGAGATCGATCCCGTCGCCGATCAGGTCGACTTGACGCTCCGACACCGACATCTGGATTTCTACGTTCGGATAGTGCCGGAAGAACTCGGGTAGAAGCGGTGTGATGCACAGGCGTCCGTGTGCAGGCGACGTGCTCAGACGGATCAGGCCGCGCGGCGATTGATGCCGGTCGCCGACCGACGACTCTGCTGCATCGAAATCATCCAACAGCGCTTTCGCCGAGATGTAGAGCGTTTGCCCGGCTTCTGTCACGTTTACCTGGCGTGAAGTGCGTGCAAGCAACTGCACGCCCAGATAGCGTTCCAGCGTGCCGATCTGCTTGCTCACGGCAGGTTGTCCCATCCCTTCGGCACGCGCCACGGCGGTGAAGCTGCCGCTTTCGACCAGCCTCACAAAAAGCCGCATCGCATCGAGTCGGTCCATTCCTTCCACCTCCAGCCATCAATTCCCATATGGAATAGATGGTATGCCCGTTCCGACCATTTTCGCAATGAATCAGGACGATTAAAGTGGGGCTTTAGATACGAGGAGCGGGACGATGAAAGCGATCTGCGTGACGGCTGCGCGCGACCTGGAAGTGCGCGAAGTGCCGACCCCCACCGAAGCGGCAGCAGGACATGTGCTGATCGAGATGAAGGCATCTGCGATCAATCATGGCGACAAGACGTTCCTCAAGCGACCCGCATCGCTGGGGGTGGCGCTGCCTGAGGTTCAGCACGATGTGTGGGGCGCATCGGGTGCGGGCACGGTCGTCGCCGTCGGAGACGGCGTACCTTCGCGGTACATCGGCCGGCAGGTCGCCGTTTACCGGTCGCTCGGACGCAGTGCGGAGAGCGTCGGCCTATGGTCGGAGTGGGCGCAGATGCCATACACCAACTGCCTTGTCTTGCCGGACCATGCGTCTGCAATGGATTACAGCGGTTCGCTGGTCAATGCGATGACGGCGTACGCGTTCATTCAGGAGATTGTCGAGGCGGGGTACCGGAGCGTTGTCGTCACGGCGGGGCATTCCGCAACAGGTAATGCAATAGCCGCGCTCGCCCGCCAACAAGGGCTGTCGGCAATATTCCTCGTTCGCACGAATGCGGCCCGCGACACATTGCATACTGCGGGTATCGAGCATGTGATCGTGACGCACGAAGGGTTCGAGGCGATGCTCGCCGAGCACTCGTCAAAGCTCGGCGCGACAGCGGTGTTCGACGGCGTCGGCGGCCGCCTGCTCAGTGATGTGGCAACGGCGTTGCCGGTGAATTCGTCGATCTGGTGCTACGGTTTTCTGGATGCAGCGTCGGGGATGTCATTCCCGACCTCGCTCGTCATGATGAAGAACCTCACAATCCGGCGCTTCAGCAACTTCGAAAGCGCAACTGTCAGGGATCGGGGAAGACTGGAGGCCGCATTGCAGGCACTCGAATCTATGATCGATGATCCGCTGTACCGCACGCGAATCGGCGAAACGTTCGCTTACGAGCAGATCGAAGCAGCGATGGCTTACGGTGGCCAGGGCGGCACGAAGGCAATCCTGGCAGCGTGACGCAGTTTGTTGGGTTATGTCGCGATAAGAGTAGTGAGACGCGCGCATTCCGGTATGAATAGGAATGCTTACATGATCAGCGAATAGAACTGCTCGGCCGCAGTTTTGATATCGCGCTTGTCCTGCATCTGCCCTTTGCGAATCATGTGCATCAACTCAATGCCAGACAGAATGATGCGTGCGCACCGGAAACTCTTGAAGCCCATCATCGGCTTGACGATGCGTTTGACGGCTCGGTGATCCTGCTCGACGATATTGTTCAGATACTTGTTCTGCCGGATCCTGATCGGCGTCTCGCGTTCAGTGTTGAGCGTTTCGAGCGCGGCCAGATTGGCGCCACTCTTGTCCACAGTGACAGTTTCGGGCTCGCCGTACTGGGCAATCGCCTTCTCGAAATACCGGCGTGCAGCACGCCTTGTCACGATGGGCGCGCAACAGGAAATCGACGGTATTGCCTTCCTTGTCGACGGCTCGGTACAAGTATTTCCAGTGGCCTTTGACCTTGACATAGGTCTCGTCCATGCGCCAGCTCTTGCCGGCCGGGCGCTTGATTCGCCGAAATGCCTTTTCGAACAAGGGTACGAGCTTGATGACCCACCGGTGTACGCTCGAGTGATCGACCTCAATTCCCCGCTCGGCCATCACTTCTTCAAGGTTGCGCAGGCTCAGCGAGTACGCCACGTACCAGCGAACACACAGCAGAATCACGTCCAGCGGATAGTGCAAGCGCTTGAGAACCTTGCCGATCCCCGCAGGAGACGTCGCGCGCGATGAATTCTTCCGGCACTCCCGAGCGAAAGGCGGCGATATCGAAACCCGCTGTTCTGCCCGACTCTAACGCTCCGGAGGAAGTCGAGCCCCGAACAGGATCATGTTGCTTACACTTGCATGTCTCATCTCGCATGATGATTCTCGTCTGCAGATCAATCAGGTGGTTCGTCGAGTAGGCATGGAACACCGGGCCACCGGGTGCAGCTGTCCAATGCGCAGCAGGCACTGAGCTTGAGTCAGAATCCGACGCGAATACCAAATCCCGCTCACTTTGATCTTTCGTTCGAAGCGGATCCGACCTGCTCAAGACAGGATTTGCACATCAATATCAACTGCTTTAGCACAGCATGGCTTTCGTCATTGGAGTTGACCCTGCAATCCCGGACACAGCTTCACACTAAGGTTGCCGAATCCATCGAGCGCCAGCCGCTTACGAATCTCGCAGACAACGATCAACCTCTGCCGTGGCGAGGCGACCTACCTAACAAAATCGCAATCGCAAGAGCGTGCGGCCTGGATCGCGACGTGTTTTACACCAATCCGGAAGGAATCGGACCTTTTCGCGCTTTTGTGCGCAAGGAACGTGATCGACGAATAGCTGCGGGCGACTTCTCGGATCACTCCGAAGCCCGATTGCGGAGCTACCTGGTTGAGACCTTCGATGTCGCGCTCGGCATCCCGTATTACGGCAGAGCGACACTACAATAAAAGATAAACTTGCAAGTTTATCTTGCATCCAATATAGTGCGGCTATGACAGTCGATTCCTCCCTGGACATTGTTGCGAAGGATCTCACGGCAGCGATCAGTCGATTGCTGCGGCGACTACGCACTGAAGCCAATCCGACCGAGTTGGCCCTTTCGCAGATGGGCGTCCTCGCGCGTCTGGAACAAGTCGGACCCATGACGACCGCGGATCTGGCGCGCGCCGAACTGATGAAGCCGCAGTCGATGGGCGTCATTCTGGCGAGTCTTGAGCAGGAAGGGCTGATCGAGCGTCAGCCCCACCCGACGAATCGTCGCCAGATCCTTTTTGTGTTGACCGAGACTGGCGTGGCGGTGAGAACAAGCCACCGCGTCATGAAGCGAAACTGGTTGGTCGGAGCCCTCGGCCAACTCGATCCCGCCGACCTGAAGGCTCTTGTCGCCGCAATCGCGATCATCCGGCAGGTCGGCGATTCCTGACCTTCGCTCATACCACCGCCGTTGGCGGTGCAGTGCAGAGGTAGATCAACCTCAATTCCTTAGGATACCTGCATGGCTGCAACTCGACTGGACCTCAAAACCGCGCTGATCGTCGTTGACCTGCAGAAGATCGTTGCATCGATTCCCGCTGCCCATCCCTTCACGAACGTGCTGGAGAACGCCTGCCATCTGGCGGCAAATTTCCGCCAGCACGGTCTTCCCGTCGTGCTGGTGAACGTCGTCGGAACGGCGCCGGGACGGGCTGAGCGGCATCACGCAGGCGGCGCGCTCCCGCTGGACTGGTCTGAGCTGCTGCCGGAATTGAATCAGCAACCGCAGGATCATCTCGTATCCAAGAAAACCTGGGGGGCGTTCACCGGCACCGGTCTCGAGGCGCACCTCAAATCCGCCGGGGTCACCCAGGTGGTGATCTGCGGCGTTGCGACGAGCGTGGGTGTGGAATCAACCGCGCGGCAGGCCCATGAACTTGGTTTCAACGTCACCCTCGCAGTGGACGCCATGACGGATATCAGCGCGCAAGCGCACGCCAACAGCCTTGAGCGAATCTTTCCGCAACTCGGCGAGACGGCCACAACCAGGGAGATTGTCAATCTCCTTTCGAAAAGGAGCACCTGAAATGTCCTGGCTTTTCCTGCTTGCTTATTTCTTCGGCGGTTTCTTCCTGGCGAACGCTGTGCCGCACGTCGTGAGCGGCATGATGGGACGGCCATTTCAGAGCCCGTTCGCCAAGCCACCCGGAGAAGGCCTGTCTTCATCGAGCATCAACGTGCTCTGGGGTTTCTTCAATATCGTTATCGGCTACCTGCTGGTCTGTCGCGTCGGCGATTTCCAGTTGAGGGATACGGCAGACATCCTCGCTTTGGGTGCCGGCGCATTCCTGATCTCACTGTTTTCGGCGCGGCATTTCGGCCGTTTCAATGGTGGCCATGTCACAAACCCCTCCTGAAAAAGCCGTTGATACCGCGGATGCGCCTGCAACGGACCGGCTTGATCCCTCGGTCTGGAAAATTGCCGGCGTCGCTCTGTTCGGGGCGTTGCTCGCCCAGCTCGACGCGACGATCGTCAACGTCTCGCTGTCGAACCTCGCGGTGAAACTCAACAGCAGCCTTTCGACGATCCAGTGGGTCACGAGCGGCTATTTGCTGGCACTCACCCTGGTACTGCCGCTGAACGGATGGCTGGTCGACCGCATCGGCGCAAAGGCGCTCTACCTGTGGTGCTTCTCCGCGTTTACGCTGTGCTCGGCGCTGTGTGGCGTTGCCTGGTCGGCGCCCTCGCTGATCGGGTTCCGCGTCCTGCAGGGCGTCAGCGGCGGGCTCCTCGCGCCCATGACGCAGATGATGATCGCTCGGGCTGCGGGCAGGCACATGGCCCGCGTAGCAGGCTATATGGCGCTTCCTGTCCTGCTGGCCCCGGTCCTGGGTCCCATCATCGCAGGCGCCATCCTGCAATATGCGTCCTGGCGCTGGCTGTTTCTGGTCAATCTGCCGATCGGAGGCATCGCACTTCTGCTGGTGATCCTGTTCCTCCCGAACGATCGGAATGAGACGACGCGGCGAACGTTGGACTGGTTCGGTCTCGCGTTGCTCTCGCCCGGACTGGTGATGTTTCTGTATGGCTCCGGGCGCCTCGACCACATGGCGGGACGCGGTATTCTGGCAGCCGGCGTCGCGATGATGGCAGCCTTCCTCTGTACGGTGCGGCGAAAGGGCGACGATGCGCTGATCGATCTGCGGCTGTTCGAGGGCAAGGTCTTCTCCACCGCAGCCATCACGCAATTTCTATCGAACGGCGGCATGTTCGCCGGCCAGATGCTCATCCCGGCCTTTCTCATCCAGGCGTGTGGCCAGGCGCCCGGCAAAATGGGCTGGATGCTCGCGCCGCTTGGCATCGGCATGATGCTCACCAACCCCTTCATGGGCGCGCTGACGGACAGATTCGGCATTCGGCGCGTGTCTGCGGCAGGTGCCCTCCTGACACTCGTCGCTACACTGCCCATGCTGTACCTCGCGGCCCACGGGCTAAATCTGCTGGTTCTCCTACCCGCTCTGTTTTTACGGGGACTGGGCATGAGCGGCGTGGGCCTGCCGTCGCTGAGCGCCGCCTATGCTTCAGTGCGCCGGGAGCAATTGCCGATGGCGACAACTTCGCTCAACATCGTCCAGCGCCTCGGTGGACCGACGATGACGACGCTGTGCGCGACGTTCCTGGCGTGGAAGCTAAAATCACCCGGCGTTAGCCATGCGGTTTCGAGCGCGTATGGGTGGGCGTTTCTGGTTCTCTGCGGTATTCACGCCCTTGCATTTATCGCGGCGGCTCAATTGCCGCGTCGCCTGGACGACGTGTCGATCCGTGACTGAAAAGCGGAAGCTGCGGAGTTCCCGCAAGGGCTGACGGCGGCGGCTTCACCTTTACGCTTTCGGCCATCTGACGCTGTCGGTTATCCAAGCCCTCCTTGGCAAAGGTACTTGATGCTCAGGTAGTCGTCGAGACCGTACTTCGAGCCTTCGCGTCCATATCCCGATTCCTTCACGCCGCCGAACGGCGCCGCTTCGCTTGCCACCGCGCCTTCGTTGATACCGACGATGCCCGCTTCGAGCTCGCGCGCCACGCGGTCAATGCGGCGCACGTCGGTGGTGTAGAAGTACGCGGCGAGGCCAAACGGCGTGCCGTTGGCGATGCGGATCACTTCGTCTTCGTCGGTAAAGCGGAACAGCGGCGCGACCGGGCCGAAGGTTTCCTCGCAGCAGAGCACCATGGCGTCAGTGGCATCGGCGAGCACGGTGGGCGCGTAGTAGTTCGGCCCGAGTTCGGAAAGGCGCCTGCCGCCCGCGAGCACCCGCGCGCCGTTCGCCACGGCGTCATCCACGTGCTTCGCGATCTTGTCGATGGCGCGCTCGTTGATCATCGGACCGATTTGCACCTTCGCATCCGTCGCCGGGCCCACGTGCAGCGCGCTCACGCGCGTCGCGAGCAGCTCGCCAAATTGTTCGTATACCGAATCATGCACGTAGACGCGGTTCGGACACACACACGTCTGACCGCCGTTGCGGAACTTGGCGAGCATGAGGCCCTGAACGGCCGCTTCGAGATCGGCGTCGTCGAACACGATGAACGGCGCGTTGCCGCCCAGTTCGAGCGAGAGCTTTTTGAGCGTGCCCGCCGACTCGCGCGCGAGATGCTTGCCCACAGCCGTCGAGCCCGTGAACGTGATCTTGCGCACGCGGTCGTCGGCGAGCCAGTCGGCCACGGCGGCAATGCCTTCGTCGCGCGCCGCCGAAATCATGTTGAGCACGCCGTCGGGCACGCCCGCTTCCTGCGCCAGCGCGGCGAGAGCGAGCGCCGTGAGCGGCGTGTCCTCGGCGGGCTTGGCGACGACCGTGCAGCCGGCCGCGAGCGCCGGGGCGATCTTGCGCGCGATCATCGCGAGCGGGAAATTCCAGGGCGTGATCGCCGCCACTACGCCGATCGGCTCCTTGATGGCCATCATGCGCTTGCCGCGCTGCGTTTGCGCAATGATGTCGCCGTAGATTTTGGTCGCCTCTTCGGCAAACCACGCAACGTACGACGCGCCATACGCGACTTCGCCGCGCGCTTCCGCGAGCGGCTTGCCCTGCTCCAGCGAAATCAGGCGCGCAAGGTCCTCCGTGTTCGCGAGGATGAGCGCGTGCCAACGGTTCAGCACGGCCGCGCGTTCGCGAGGCAACTTGTCGCGCCACGCGGGCAGCGCGCGCGAAGCGGCGTCCGTGGCCGCGTGCGCGTCGTCGGCGGCGCTGTTGGCGACCTGGGCGAGCGTGGCCTGGGTAGCCGGATTCGTCACCGCGTAGCGGGTGTTACCTGAAGCGGCGATCCACTTGCCGTCGATAAAGTTTTCGTGTCGAAGCAGTTCGCCTCGCGTCAACTCCAAATTCACTGCGTTCTCCTTTCTGCAATAGATATCGAGCGCCGATTGCTTCATTTCGGCGCGACTTGTTCTTCCACCGGCGCTTCCATTACGTCCGGTGTGAAGCCGTTGTTGAACGTGTCCGTCCACAGCAGCACCGGCGTGGGCTTCGTCGTTCCGCTCGTCGCGCTTTCAGGCTGCGCGAGCAGACGCTTCGCGCTCGCGCCGTTGCGGAACGTCTTCGCGGCAATGACGGGAAACTTCACGTCCTCGGCAAGACCTGACTTCGCGCTCATCTTGCGGAACGACGGATTGCGCATGAGCGCGTTTGCCACTCCGCTCACGTGCGTGGGGCAATCGCCGCGGCAGCCCTTGCACGCGAGGCAGTGATCGAGCGAATCCTTCACGGCCTCGCTTTGCCAGCCGTCCTCGATCACTTCGCCCTTGAGCAGTTCGAACAGCAGACGCGCGCGAACGTGTCGGGCCTGCGGAGATCGCCGAACGCGAACGGGCTCGACACATCCACTTGGCGATACGTCTTCAAGCCCTGCGCGTGACGTAGATCGAAGGTGATCCGTGCGTGAATGCAGCCATCGCCGAAGTGGTCGTACAAATTGGTTTTGTAACCGTACGCTTCCACAAGCGTCGAGAATTCGCGCAGATACGCACCGAGATGGCGCGGCTCCACGGCGGCGTCTTCCCAGCCCACGACCGGATCGGACTTCGACACGTCGCCCGATGGACGTGGCCGAAGCGCCGGTTTCGCGCACCGTCCACAGACGCTTCATGAGCGCGGCATCGTCGACGAGTCGCGCCGACGAAGGCGTGCCCGGCAACGCAGGCGCGAGCGCCGCCGCGCGTTGCGCGGATTCCATGGCCACGGCCTGGTCGGTCGCGCCGAATTCGACCATCAGCCACGCATTGCCCGCGGGCAGGTCGGCGATGTCCGCCAGCGCGAGACCGCGTTCGCGCAAGCCGCCGACGATGCCCGTGTCGAGCCCCTCCATCGCGATCGGCGACAACGGCAGCAGTTGCGGCACGCAGTCGGCGGCATCGAAAATTGTCGGAAAGCCGTACACCACCATCACGCGATGCACGGGATTGGTGACGAGCGTGGTTTTCGCGCGCAGCATCGAAACGAAGGTGCCTTCCGATCCCACCAGCGCAGCGCGATATCGAAGCCGTTCTCCGGCAGCAACTGGTCGAGGTTGTAACCCGACACGCGGCGTTTGAGCTTGGGGAAGCCTTCGCGGATGACGTCGCCGTATCGCTCCACGAGACCGACCAGGCCCGGGACGATTTCCGCCCGGCGGCCGCCCGCCGCGAGATGCTCGCGCAGCGCGGCGTCTTCGGGCGGGCCGACCCAGAACTGCTCTCCGTCGTAAGTCAGCACTTCGAGCGTCTCGATGTTTTCCGCGGTCTTGCCCGCCATCACCGAATGCGCGCCGCGCGTGAGCACCGGCACGTCGGCCTCGCGGCACGCGCGCATGGTTTCCACCACGTCCTCGATGGTGCGCGGCACGACGATGCCGATCGGCACCTGACGGTAGTTCGACGCTTCCGACGCATACGCGGCGCGCGTGCCCGAATCGAACCGGACTTCGGCGCGCGTGTTGCCGGCCAGCCGGCGCTGGAGCGCGAGCAGGGCGCAGATATCCTGGCGAGGCAGATCTCCTGGGTTCATGGCATCGCTATGCTCGGGCGCTCTTAACCACGACATCTCTACTTTGCCTGGCTCGCAACCGCGACCCACTGATCGAACTGCGCCTTGTTCTGTGCCATCCAGTCGTTCGCGAGCCTTGACACGAGGACCTGGGAGCCGCCGTTTTTACTGATCGCCGACTCCCAGGCCGACCAGGTCGACGACGGGAATTTAATCTGCTCGACCAGCACGCGAACCGCCGGATTGGTGGCGATGAACGCACGATTGCCTACCGCGCCCCAGTTCCACGACGCCATCGCCATCCGGCACGGATCTGCGTTGCCCGCGCAGCCCCGCACACCACTGACGAGCGACGAGCCCGTGTTCGGCACGTTCGGCGGCAGCGCCGCCTCGGGCGTAGGAAGCCACACGACGTCTTTCCCTGGCACCAGCGTGTTGACCGTCCACGACGGACTCCACGCGTAAAAAAACGCCGGCTTGCCCTGCTTCACGCGCGAAATGGCGTCGACCATCAGCGCCTCGTACTTGCCACGCACCGCGTGCACGGTGTTCTGCAAACCGAAGTGCTGCAGCTGATAGTCGACGACGTCGCCGCAGCTCCAACCCGGATCGCAACTGATGAGCTGCGCCTTGCCGTCGGCGCCGAACAGGCCTGCGAGCTTTGGATCCTTCAGTTGTGCCAGGTTCGTGATCCCGTAAGCGTCTGCGGTCTTCTTGTCGATCAGATAACCGTTGATGCCACCGCCGACGATCATCCCCGTGCCGACGATCTGCGCATCCTTCTCGACTGCCCGGAACGCAAGTTCTCGCTGCGGAAAGTTCACATCTGTCGCGAGATCCTCGTCGCCCTGCGCGGCGGCCTGGAAAAACAGCGTCGTGTTCATCGTCGTCAGCTTGACATCGTAGCCGAGGTTTTTCATGGCCTGCATCACGATCTGCGTCGCCACGTAGTTGCCGCCGAAACTGTCGCCCTGCGCGTAATTAACCGTTTTGCCCTTACCCGGCATGGTCTGCGCGAACGCGGGCGCGCCCGCTGTCATCATCAACGCCGCCAGCGCGAACGCGCCGCATGCTGCTGCAACTGTCTTCATCAAGCCACTCCCTCTCGTACAGGTAGATTGCTGACCATTGAAATGCCCTGACCGGGCCGCTTGCCGCCAATGCGGGCAACGGATCCGACCGCCGAACCGCGGCAGTCGCGGCAGTCGCGGCGAGGATCTATAGCGCTTCCTTCGGTTGGCGCTCGTCAAGCAGCCGGTCTCCCGCATCGTCGGCCCGGCCGCCGCGCACGAACCGGCCGAGCACGCCGCGCAGCGCGCCGCGGCCCGGCTGCGAGCGCGCCAGCTTCTGTGTGACGCGGTCGAGAATCATCGCGAGCAGCACGATGGCAATGCCGCCGATCGCCGCCTGGCCGACGTCGAGCCGGCCGAGCCCCTGCAGCACGACGAGGCCGAGCCCTTCGGCACCGATCATCGAGATCACGACCGACATCACCATCGCGGTCAGCACCGTCTGGTTCAGGCCGCCCAGGATGGTCGGCACGGCGAGCGGCAGCTGCACCTCCCACAGCAGCTGGCGTGGGTCCGCGCCGAACGCGAGGCCGGCCTCGACCAGCTCGTGATCGACCATGCGGACGCCGAGGTTCGTGAAGCGGATCAGCGGCGGCATCGCGGCGATCACGACGGCGACCTCGCCCGGCACCGTGCCGACGCCGAACAGCATCACAACGGGCACCAGATAAACGAAGGTCGGCGTGGTCTGCATAATGTCGAGAATCGGCTGCACGATGCGCCACACGCGCTCGCTGCGCGCGCAGGCCACGCCGACCGGAACGCCGATCGCCGCGCAGAACACTATCGCGGTGACGATCAGCGCGATCGTCGTGATCGCGTCGGCCCACACGCCGAGCGCCGCGATCACGATGAGCCCGACCAGCGTGAAGGCCGCGACGCCCTTGCCGGCGATGCGCCACACCAGCAGCGCGCAGGCCAGCACGAAGACCGGGAACGGCACCGCGTGCAGCGCGTCGATGTTCAGTTCGAGCAGCTTCTGGATCGGCCACTTGATGACGAGGAAGAGCGGCCGCAGATGGAGCGCGATCCACTGCACCGCGGTCTGAATCCAGTCCGCGATCGGCAGGACCGCGAGGTCGTCGGCTTTAAACATGCTTGTCTCCGTTGGCGCCGCCCGCGCCGATGTGCGCGAGGACCCGCCCCGCTTCCAGCCGGCCGACGAGCCGGCCGACTTCGTCGATGACCCCTACCGCCCGCGCGGTGCCGAAGTGCGCGGCCGCGTCGACGAGGCGCGTCGCGGCCGGCACGCACGCGAACGCGGCGTCGAGCGGCGGCAGCGCAAGCCCGTCGCGCAGCGCGTCGATCTGCGCGGGGCCCACGAGCCCGAGCACGCGCGCGTCGGCGTCGACCACGAAGGCCGGCCCGGGTTCGCCGCCGGCCAGCACGGTCCAGCCGTCGCGCTGCACGAGCGGCGCGAGCGACGTCATCGAGGCGCCGGCATTAAACAGCCGCGCGCGGTCCACGTCGCGCGTGAACGCGGCGACGTAGTCGCTGCCCGGCTCCATCACGATCGACTGTGGCGTGCCCTCGCGAACGAGCCGCCCCTCCGACATGATCGCGATCCGCGTGCCGAGCTTCAGCGCCTCCTGGAAGTCGTGCGTGATGAACAGGATTGTCTTGTTCAGCGTGCGCTGCAGCCGCAGCAGCTCGTCCTGCATCTCCGCGCGGATCAGCGGGTCGAGCGCGCTGAACGCCTCGTCCATGATCAGGATGTCCGCGTCGGTCGCGAGCGCGCGCGCGAGCCCCACGCGCTGGCGCATGCCGCCGCTCAGCTCGTGCGGCAGCTTGTCGGCCCAGCGCGCGAGCCCGACCACTTCGAGTACCTGCCCGGCCCGCTGGCGGCGCGCCGCCGCCGACACGCCGCGCAGCTTGAGCCCGAACTCGACGTTCTCGATCACGCGCCGGTTCGGCAGCAGCGCGAAATGCTGGAACACCATCGAAATGCGCTTGCGGCGCACGTCGCGCAGAGCGGGCTCGGCAAGCGCGCAGAGGTCGGTGTCGTCGAGCAGGATGCGGCCCGCGCTCGGCTCGTTCAAACGGTTCACGCAGCGCGCGAGCGTCGACTTGCCCGAGCCGGACAGCCCCATGATCATGTACATCGCGCCGGCGGGCACCGACAGCGATACGTCGTCGAGGCCCACGACGTACCCCGTGTCGCGCAGCACGTCGGCCTTGGTGGCGCCACGCCGGAGCATATCGAGCGCGCGCTCGGGACGCTCGGCAAACACCTTGTACAGATGCTCGATTTTCAGGCGTTCGGTCATGCGGTTGACTCCCTCGGTGGGCCGGACCCATCGGTCCGGTCGGACAACAACGTTTGCGGCGGCGAGAACGCGGTCGGCACGAGAATGCGGTTCTCGGCCTGCTCGATCAGCTCCGACAGGCGCGGAATGAACGCCTGCCAGCGCGGATCGGCGGCGAGCCGCTCGCGACGCGCGCGACGGTCCTCGAGATCGGCGTACGCCCACCAGTGCACGACCTGGCTCAGCGGCCCGATCTCCGTGGTGAAGTAGCCGAGCAGGTTGCCGAGGACGGGTTGCTGGAGCGGCAGCCCTTCGTCCTGCACGAGTTTCAGGTAACGGCCCATACAGCCGTTGCGGATCCGGTAGATCCGTTCTTCGACGATCATCGCGCGCCCTCCGGTTCTTCGAGCAGGAAATCGCGCAGCAGCGCGGCCACCGCTCCGGGCGCCTCGTTCAGCAGCGAATGCCGGAGCTTCGGCAGGATCACGAGCCGCGAGTCCGGAATCCGCTCGTGCATGTAGCGCGCCATCCGCGGATTCGAGCCCTGGTCGTCCTCGCCCGTCGCGATCAGCGTCGGCATGCGGATCTGGTCGATCAGGCCGCCGTAGTCGGTCTGCGCGAGCAGGCGATAGGCGGCCGCGTAACAGTCCGGATCGTTTTGCGCGTTGCGGCGGCGCAGCTCCGCGACGAATTCGGGATGCCGCTCCTGAAAAGCCTCGGTCAGCCAGCGCGACAGCGACGCGTCGTAATGCGCGCCGCGCTCGCCCGCCTGCAGCGCTTCGTAACGCGCCTGCACGCGCGCGCGTTCGTCGGCGGTACGGCCGGCCACCGTCGACAGCAGCGCGAGACGGCGCAGCCGTTCGGGGTACGAAAGCGCGAGACGCTGCGCGACGAGGCCGCCGAGCGAAAAGCCCGCGAGATCGAAACGCGCAAAACCCGCGTGATCGGCGAGCGCGAGCACGTCGCCGACGAAGTCGTCGATCTCGTAGCGGCCCTTGATGCGCGACGAGCGGCCGTGGCCGCGCAGGTCGAAGGTTAACACGCGAAAATCCGGACCGAGCGCATTGACCGTGCCCTGCCACGCTTCGAGGTAGGAACCGACGCCGTGGACGCAGACAAGCGCGTGTGGACCATCGCCCTGCAGCCGCCAGGTCAGCGCAGTCTCGCCGCGCGTCAGGGTGCCTTCGACCGCGGACGGCGGCGCGTTTAAAAGCGCGTCGAGCATCGCGTCAGTTCCCCGCTTCGGTGGTGACCAGCGCGCCGGCCGCGGCCTTCTCGCGCCGCGCGAAATGCGGGATCACCTCGTCGGCGAACAGGCGCAGCGTCTTCATCTGCAGCTCGAACGGCAGGTTGAACGACAGGCCGAGGCAGAACTGGTCGACTCCCTCGTCCTCGTAGATCTGCAGCTTGCGGATCACTTCGTCCGGCGTGCCGAACATCAGGTTCTCGCGGATCGCCTGCGGGTCGTAGTTCGCGCGGTTCGCGACCGTCTCGTACGGCACGGCCTCGGGGAAGCCGTCGCGCACGGTGCCGATGTTCTGCATCAGGTTCTCGAAGTAGCGGCCGTAGTCGACGCTATAGCGCACAACGCTTTGCCAGTCCTCGGGCCGCTCGTACACGCAGGTACGGCGCAGCATCATGAAACGCGGACGCGGACGCTCCGGATGATCGGCGACCGCCTTGCGGAACTTCTGGCCGAGCACCGACACTTCACCGGCCGGCGCCGACAGCGGCGTCGACAGGATGTTCGCGCCGACGCCGACCGCCCAGTCGAAGCTGCCCGGATCGCGCGTCGCCACCCAGATCGGAGGATGCGGCTGCTGCAGCGGCTTCGGCACCGACGTCGCGAGCGGGAACTTCCAGTAATGGCCGTCGTGCGCGTAGTCGCCCTCCCACAGCTTGTGGACCGCGGGCAGCAGCTCCTTCATGTAGGCGACGCCCTCCTGCTGCGGCATGCCACCCGCCATCCGGTCGAACTCGTACTGGTACGCGCCGCGCGCGATGCCCAGTTCGAGGCGGCCGTTGGTCAGGTGATCGCACATCGCGGCCTCGCCCGCGAGCCGGATTGGCGACCAGTACGGCGCTACGATGGTCGCCGTGCCGAGCCGGATGCGTTCGGTGTGCTGCGCGAGCCAGGTCAGCACCGTAAACGGGTTCGGCGAGATCGTGCACTCGATCGTGTGATGTTCCGCGGTCCACAGCGTCTCGAAACCGCTCGCGTCGGCGACGCGAGCAAGCATCAGCAGCTTGTCGCGCGCACTGCTCATCGAATCGTCCGGAGAGAACCGCTCCATGCTGAGAGAAATACCGAATTTCATGTGTGCCTCTGTCGATTGAAAAGCCGCCGCACTCAACGCAGGCGGATGACGAACGGGTCGTGCATCGCGCCGGAGTAGTCGAGCACCACGTTCTTGAGCCGCGAGAATTCGCGCATCACCTCGAAGCCGCCGCGCCGGCCGTAGCCGCTGTGCTTGAGGCCGCCGTTCGACGACATGTAGGCTGCCGAACGATAGGTGTTGATCCACACCGTGCCGGCGTCGATGTCGCGCGCGAAGCGCATCGCGCGATCGATGTCGCGCGTCCAGATGCCGGACGCGAGGCCGTACTCGGTGTCGTTCGCGAGTTGCATCAGTTCGCGCTCGTCGGAGAACGGCACGACGCCGACCACCGGGCCGAAGATCTCGTCGCGCATGAAGCGCATCTGGTTGGTCGCGTGCGTCATCACCGTCGGCTCGAAATACCAGCCGCCGCCGAGTGCCGCGTCGACGGGCGCGCGGCCGCCGGCGGCAATGGTTGCGCCCTCCTCGACGCCCGACGCGACGTAGTGCTTGACCTTGTCGAGCTGCGACGCGAGCGCGAGCGGGCCGATGTCGGTGTCTTCGTGAACCGGATGGCCGACGCGTACGCGCCGCGTCCGCTCGACGAGTGCCTCGACGAACCGGTCATGCACCGACGCCTCGACAAAGCAGCGCGAGCCGGCGACGCAGGTCTGGCCAGCCGCGGCGAACACGCCCGACACAACGCCGTTGACCGCGCGCTCGATCTCCACGTCGCCGAAGATCACGTGCGGAGACTTGCCGCCGAGTTCCATCTGGCACGGCACCAGGTTCTGGGCGGCATTGCCGGCGATCTTGCGGCCGGTCACGGTGCTGCCGGTGAACACGTATTTGGCGATGCCGGGGTGGCGGGTCAGCGCGTCGCCGGTCGTCGCGCCGTCGCCGGTCACGACGTTGAACACGCCGGGCGGAATGCCGGCCTCGATCGCGAGTTCGGCGAGTGCGAGGGTCGAGGCGGTCGCGTGCTCCGACGGCTTCGCGACGATCGTGTTTCCAATCGCGAGACATGGCGCGAGCGTCCCCGTGAGCATCATCAGCGGCGAATTCCACGGAATGATCATGCCGACCACGCCGATTGGCTCGCGCAGGTTGAAGTTCAGCATGTCGAGCTTGTTCACGGGGATGGTGTCGCCCTGCAGCTTGTCCGCCATGCCCGCGAAATACAGATATGAATCGGGGATCGCGCGCATCTGCACGCGCATCTCCTTGAGCAGCTTGCCGTTGTCGCGGCACTCGATCATTGCGAGTTCGTCGGCGTTCGCGAGCACAAGTTCGCCAAGCCGGCGCACGAGCTTGCCGCGCTCGGTCTGCGTCATGCGCCGCCACGCGGGGCTCTTCAACGCGGTCTGCGCCGAACGCACGGCGGCGTCGACGTCGGCCGCGCCCGACTGCGCGAATTCGTACCACGGTTCGGCCGTGGTTGGATCGAAGCTCGGCGCGTAACGGCGGCTCGCCGGCTCGACGAACTGCCCGTCGATGAAATTGCCGGTGCGGGCGCCCTGCAGGGTTGCGACTGTCGTTTTCATGGTGTCCGAAGTCCTGTCTGGCTGTCTGGATTCACGATTGCTGATGCTGGGCCCACGACTGCGCTGCCCCGACCGGCGCCACGCGGCCGCCGTCGTGCGAGCCCATGTAGATCGAATAACGGCCGCCGCCCTCGGTCTCGCGCACGAAGCGGCGCAGCATCGCGCGCATCTCGACCGAGGCGATTTCGTCGTAGGGCAGGCTGTCGGGCGCGAAAAACCGGAAGCCGTCCGGCAGCGCCAGCGCGCCGCGCGGTTCGGCGAGGCGCGCGCGATAGATCAGGTAACCGGAGTCGTGGCCGTCGACGTCGAACACCGAATAGAGAAACGTGTCGTCGGAGACGAGCGACAGCTCGCCGCCGCCCGCGACCGGCAGACGGCCGTTGACGAGCCGGCGCGGCGCGGTCGGCAACACCCAGCCGCCCTTGCCGTCGGCGACGAGCAGCACGTCACCCTGCGCCTCGATCAGATAACCAACGAACATGTCGGTCGACGACAGCCAGCCCGGCGGCAGCGGATCCTTCACCTGCGCGTAGCGGCCCCGGCAGAAGCCGAGCGGCGCGGACGGGCTGGTGCCGAACGCCTGCACGCGGCCGATCAGGATCATGTGGTCGCCTGCGTCGACGCGCGCATGCACCGTGCAGTCGAACCAGCTCAGGCAGTCGTTCAGCACCGGCGCGCCGGTGTGCACGACGTCGTGGCGCACCGCCGCGAACTTGTCGACGGCCTTCGACGCGAACAGGTTCGATACGTCCGTCTGCGCGTCGCTCAGCAGGTTCACCGCGAAGCGGTCGCTGCCGGCGAACGCCGTGTAGCTGGACGCGCCCTTGCCGACGCAGACCAGCAGCAGCGGCGGATCGAGCGAGACGGACGCGAACGAGTTGGCCGTCATTCCGCGTGGACGGCCGTCGGCGTCGACCGTCGTGAGCACGGTCACACCGGTGACGAAGGTGCCGAACGCGCGGCGCAGCGCGATCGGATCGATGGTGGTGCGGTTATCCGGTACTGCGGCTTGCATGGCCATTCACCTCGGACGTCGTTGTGTTGAGGTGAATGTAAGTAGCGGAAATTGCGCTGGCTTCCATCGGATCGTAGGAAGGTTCCGCGCGTGCCACCGTCAGTTCGCCGCAGGCGCGGCGCTCAATCCGCATTGTGCGATGCGGCACCGACGGGCTGGCCGGCGTCAAGCAGGTTGTGCAGCTGCAGCGCGAGTTCGACCGCGAAACGCCTCTCGGGCGTCTCCACGTCGATCCCGAACAGGTCGACGATGCGCGCGAGCCGGTAGCGCAGCGTCGTGACGTGCAGGCCCATCGCGTCGGCGCAGGCCTGGGCGCGGCAGCCGTGGCGGATGTAGGTCGCGAGCGTACCGATGTACGACGCGTGGTGTTTGGCGTCGTATTCGACGATGCGCCCGATCGTGCCGGCGATGAACGCGCGCACGTCCGACGAATCGGCGGCGCCGATCAGCATCGGCAGTGGCCCGAGGTCGGGCACGCTCAGCGCGCCGGTCTTGCCGAACGCGCGCGCCACGCGGATCATCCGCCAGCAGCGCTCCCACTCATTCGCGAGCGCCGTGAGGCCGGTGAACGCGTCGCTCACGACGAGGGTCGGCTCACCGCAAAGCAATGCGCCCAACGCGCCGCACAGCTGGCGCGCGAACGCGGTCGCAGTCTGTGCCGGCGCGTCGGGCAGCACGCAAACGAAGCCGTTGCCGACCGTGATCGGATGGATCGCGAGCTTGTGCTGCACCGCCAGCATGTTCGCCGCGCGATGGCACTCGGCCGAGCGGTCGAACGCGGCGCCGGAACGGTGCGGATAGTCGATGACGAGGAGCCGCGCCGGCGCCGCGAGCACGAGGCCGAGCCGGCGCGCGCGCTCCAGAACGTCCTGCTCGTCGCGCCAGCGGCGCTCGACGATCTCGAAGAACAGCTCGGCCAGCGTGCGCGTCTCCGAGCGGAACCGGATCACGCTGCGCATCAGCTGCACGCTCATCGCGAACTTCGCGTTCTCGATGGAGATCGTGTGCAGGTCGCCGGGCTCGCGTTCGCCGAAGCACAGCAGCGCGCCGACGGTGTCGCCGTCGACCGACAGCAGTTCGACGTTGGCGTGCAGCGTGAGCCCATCCGGCAGGTCGAACGGCACGCGCCGCAGCGCGTGCCGTTCGATCGCGCCCAGCGCCGCCGCGCGAATCTGCTGGCCCGCGTCGCCGTCGAGCCCCGCGCGCCACGCGGCCATGTCGAGCGAGGCATGCGGCGCGCGCGACGCGTGCAGCTCACCGCCGTAGAGGTCGATCACCAGCACCGGCGAGTCGAGCAGGTCGGCGAGCATCGCGGTGAGCGTGACCATCGACCCGCCGGCCAGCACCTCCTCCAGCATCGCGCCCTGCACGTCTACCACGCGCCGCAGCTGCGCAGCGGCCGCCTGCTGTGCGCGCTGCCGGTGGGTGCGCTCGATCGCGATCGCGCCCAGATGCACGATCAGTTCCATGAACGCGAGCTGCTCGGCCGGCAGATCGACGATCTTGCGCGCGAGCACGACGAGCACCATCGGCCGCCCCTCGACGTCGTGACACGCCATCGGCAGCACGAGCACCGTGCGGTAGCCGCGCTCGGCAGCCTCGCGACGGTAGCCGAGGAACTCGGTCGTCTCCAGCGCATCGCGGATATAAACCGCTTCGTTGCGCTGCAGCGCGACGAGCGCCGGACTCGTCGCGAGCTCCCAGCGGTCGGAGAGCGGTCTTTTGAGCAGCGCCGTGTCGCGCCGCGCAATGACGAGCGCGTCGCCGTGCGCGGCGTCCACGCTCATGATCGACCCGAGGTCCCACGAGCCGTGCCGGCACGCAAGCTCGATCAGGCTGTGCAGCAGCGTATCGACTTCATCGTCGGTATTGATCCGGCTGGCGACGTCGCGCAGCGACGACATCAGAGACAACGTGTTCGGCATCGACGGTTCCCGGTTGAGCGTGACTGACTATACGACTTATCGCAGTGACAAAAAAATGTGGCATCCGCCGGAACGGAGGAAGACGCCCGATTTCGCGCTGCTTAGCATCCGCTCCATCGTCACTTCACCCGCATGGAGAACCGGCATGAACATCAACGTACGCAAAATCTCGACGTTCGTCGAAGAGGTCCATATCGAAGGCGGCAAGCGCGCGGACAAACCGATCACGACAGTGGTCGTGGCCGCCGTGCTGAAAAACCCCTGGGCAGGCCAGGGTTTTTGCGAAAACCTGCGGCCCGAGATCCTGCGGATCGCGCCCGTGCTCGGCGCAGAACTCACGCGCCGCCTCGTCGCCGTAATGCCGGCCGCGCGCGTCGAGGCCTACGGCAAGGCCGCCGTGGTCGGCGTGAACGGCGAGATCGAACACGCGTCCGCGCTGATCCACACGCTGCGCTTCGGCAACATGTACCGCGAAGCCGTGAACGGCAGCACTTTCCTCAGCTTCACGAACACGCGCGTCGGCCCCGGCGCGCTGCTGTCGCTGCCGATGATCCACAAGTCGACGACGGGCCAGCGATCGCACTTCCTGACGGCGACGTTTCAGATCGCCGACGCCCCCGGCCCCGACGAGGTGCTGGTCGCGATCGGTGCAGCCGACGGTGGCCGAGCGCATCCGCGCATCGGCGACCGCTTCGCCGACACGGCCGAGATGGAAGGCGAGAAAACGCCCGCCTGATCGCGACGGCGCGCTGCTGCGCGCGCTCCCGATGATCTCCCTCGTTCCCGCGACGCGCCCCCACGCGCGCCGCCGGGTCCTTTTTTTCCGACGCCAGCCCATACGCAAGCCATGACCGACCCCGACCCCATCACGCTGATCACGGATCTACCCGACGAAGAGGAAGCCGGCTGTCTCGCCGAGCTGGCCGCGGCGATGCCCGGCGAACGGATCGTGCCGCTGCGCGCCGCCAATGCGGACGAACGTGCGCATTGCACCATCGCGATCGTCGCGCGGCCCGATCCCGCGGCCCTGACCGCGCTGCCGGGGCTCGCGTGGGTACAGAGCCTGTGGGCCGGCGTCGAGCAACTGGTCGCCCGGTTGCCCGACGGCAAACCGCCGGTCGTGCGGCTCGTCGATCCGGAACTGACGCGCACGATGGCCGAGGCGGTCCTCGCGTGGACGTATTACCTGCAACGCGACATGCCCGCGTACCTCGCCCAGCAGCGCTCGTGCGTCTGGCAACAACGCCCGTACCGCAAACCCGCCGACACGACGGTCGGCATCGTCGGACTCGGCACACTGGGCTCGCGCGCGGCTGAACGCCTGATCGACGCCGGTTTTCGCGTGACCGGCTGGAGCCGCATGCCGAAAACGCTGCGCGGCGTCGCGACCTGCCACGGCGAGGACGGCCTCGCGCAACTGCTCGGCGCGAGCGACATCGTCGTCTGCCTCGTGCCGCTGACCGACGGCACGCGCGGCCTGCTCGACGCCCGGCGCCTCGCCGCGATGAAACCAGGCGCCGCGCTCGTCAACTTCGCGCGCGGCCCGGTGGTGGTCGCCGCCGACCTGCTGCGCGCGCTCGACGACGGCCGGTTGTCCCACGCGGTACTCGACGTGTTCGACATCGAACCGCTCCCTGTCGACTCGCCGTTCTGGCAGCACCCGTCGGTGACCGTGCTGCCGCACGTCTCCGCGCCGACCGATCTGCGCACAGCCGCGGCGGTGGTCGCGCGCAACGTCGCCGCGTATCGCGCCACCGGGCGCATCCCGGACGGCATCGATTTCTCGCGCGGCTACTGACCCGGCCCGCGCCGCTTTTCGCTTCACTGGCGCTCTGCGTCCCCGGCCTCGTCACCGACGGCCGGCGGGACCGGCCGCGCCGACGCATGACACACCGGTTTTAACTCACGCCACAACCAAAGGGGGAATCATGAGGAAAACAGCAGGTCTGGCAGCGGCAGTAGCGGTACTCGGCGGCGCGGCCGCGACGGCGCACGCGCAGAGCAGCGTCACGCTATACGGCATCATCGACGAGGGGATCAACTACACGAGCAACGCGCGCGGCCACGGCACGTTCCAGATGAAAAGCGGCGACACGCTCGGCAGCCGCTGGGGCCTGCAGGGCACCGAGGATCTCGGGGGCGGCTATCACGCGATCTTCCGGCTGGAAAGCGGCTTCGACGTGAACAGCGGCGCGCTGAAACAGGGCGGCAGGCTGTTCGGCCGGCAGAGTTACGTCGGGCTGCAGTCGGACCGCGCCGGCACGCTGACCTTCGGTCGCCAGTACGACCCGACGATCGATCTGTGGAGCGGCATGACGGGCGCGGGCGGCGTCAGCGGCGACATCGCCTCGCATCCGTTCGACAACGACAACGCGGACTTCGACTTCCGCGTGAACAACTCGGTCAAGTACACGAGCCCGACGATTGACGGGTTCAAGGCCGAGGCGATGTACGGCTTCAGCAACGACACCAATTTCGCGAATAACCGCCTGTACAGCGCGGCCGTGCAGTATAAGATGGCCGGCCTCACGGCGGCACTGGGTTACCTGAAGGCGAACTCGCCGGGCTCGGCGAACGGCGCGGTCTCGACCGACGCGGTATTTACGGGCTCATCGGAGCAGAACATCGTCGCGGCCGTAGCCTACTCATTCTCGCAAACCAAGGTCGGCTTCGCGTTTTCGCACGTCGACGTCTACGACCCGACCGCCAACGCGTACATCGCGTCGACCGCGACGCAGCCGCCCGGCGGCCGCTGGCAATCGTGGAAGTTCACCAACTACGAGGTCAACGCGCGCTACGCGTTCACGCCGGCACTGTGGCTGTTCGGCGCGTACACGTTCACCGACGCCCAGCTGCACTCGACCGTCGGCGCCTACGAGCCGAAGTGGCACCAGCTGTCGCTGATGCTCAACTACGACCTGAGCCGTCGCACCGCGGTGTCGCTGCAGGGCGTGTACGCGCACGTCGTCAGCGCGCACACCGGCACCGCCTTTGACTTCCCCACGACGCCCGCGTCGGCCGGTCCGTCGACAAGCGAGAACCAGACGGTCGTGCGTCTCGCGATGATCCATCGTTTCTGACGAACCGCGCGTCCACCGGCGAGCGCCTTTCGCCTTCGCGTGCCACCGGCGGCGGATGCACGAGGCCTTTCCTGCTGCCTTTCGGCGGAAGACCGGCGATTTCCGGCGGACTACCGTGTAGTCCCCGTGTGAAACCGTTTCTGGTTCGCCGACAGCGCCATCCTCTGAGGACAAGTTATGCAAACGAACGCCCTGGTCGAAACCGACCGCCAGCATCTGATCCACCCCGTGATCGGCTACCGCGCGCACGAGGCGCGCGGCGTGACGGTCCTCGACTCCGGCCGCGGCGTCTGGCTGCGCGACAGCGAGGGGCGCGAACTGCTCGACGCGTTCGCGGGCCTGTGGTGCGTGAACACGGGCTACGGCCAACAGAGCATCGTCGACGCGGCGATGCGCCAGATGACGAAACTGCCGTACGCGACCAGCTATTTCCACTTCGGCTCCGAGCCGGCCATCGAACTCGCCGAGCGGCTGACGTCACTCGCGCCGGCCGCGCTGTCGCGCGTGTACTTCACGCTCGGCGGCTCGGACGCGGTCGATTCGGCCGTGCGTTTCATCACCTACTACTACAACGCGCTCGGCAAGCCGCATAAGAAGCACTTCATCGCGCTCGAACGCGGGTATCACGGTTCGTCGTCGTTCGGCGCGGGGCTCACTGCGCTGCCGGTGTTCCACCGTCACTTCGACTTGCCGCTCGCGACCCAGCACCACATTCCGTCGCCGTATCCGTACCGCAGCGCGACGCCCGACGACCCGCAGGCGATCATCGCGGCCTCGGTCGCGGCGCTCGAAGCAAAGGTCGCCGAGCTGGGCGCGGAGCACGTCGCCGCGTTTTTCTGCGAGCCGGTGCAGGGCTCGGGCGGCGTGATCGTGCCGCCGCGCGGCTGGCTCGCAGCGATGCGCGCCGCCTGCCGGCGCCTCGACATCCTGTTCGTCGCCGACGAGGTGATCACCGGCTTCGGGCGCACAGGCCCGCTGTTCGCATGCGCGGCCGAGCAGGTCGAGCCGGACCTGATGACAGTCGCGAAGGGACTGACGGCTGGTTACGCGCCGATGGGCGCCGTGCTGATGGCCGAACACGTTTATCAGGCGATCGCCGACGGCGCGCCGACCGACGTGCCGGTGGGTCACGGCCAGACCTATTCCGCGCATCCGGTGAGCGCCGCGATCGGGCTCGAAGTGCTGCGCCTCTATCACGAAGGCGGGCTGCTCGCGAACGGCCAGGTTCGCGCAAAGCAGTTCGGCGCGGCGCTAGACGCGCTACGCGAACATCCGCTCGTCGGCGACGCGCGGCACCGCGGGCTGCTCGGCGCGCTCGAACTCGTTGCCAACAAGGGCACGCGCGCGCCGTTCGATCCATCGCTGAAGCTGCCCGCGCGCCTGTTCGACGCCGCGTACCGCCACGGCGTGATCTTCCGCGCGTTCGGCGACAACACGCTCGGCTTCGCGCCGGCGCTGTGTCTCGCCGAGGACGAATGCGACGAGATGTTCGCACGCGTCACGCGCACGCTCGACGAGCTGCTCGACGCCGCCGACATGCGCGCGGCGCTGCGCGCACACGCGCGGACGTGAGCACCGCTCCGGATCGACACTCACTGGCTGGAAGAACACCACCGGATACATCGGATCAAGCGGCTGCTGCCATTCGCGTACCTTGTCCATGAGCGCATCAGTCACCGTGCTGATGAAATCCGGCGACGCCTCGATGGCGTACCTCTCCAGCAGGAAGCCCTGGGTCTCGCGCACGCTCATGCTGCGCGCGTCCCGCGTCCCATGGGGACTAGCTTCGCGTCGTACATTGCGATGATTCAGCGCAGCGCGCTGCTTGCAAACGAGCCGCGCCGCCTCGACAAACCCAAAAATCTGGACCAGATCCTTCTGGAGTTTCACAGAGCAAAGATCGTCGCGTTGCGGTACCCCGAAGCGGTTGTCACCGTATGGGAAAGGCTCCCGCTCGCCCAGAGCTTGATAGCGGCGCGCGCAAGCAGCGAGCGTAGTTCCGCTCTTGTCGCATCGGTGCAGTAGGCAGGCTGTCCGGGCTGTTGACGCCACGATTCTGCGAGCGAGCCGGCGTCGAACGCGTCACACTCGAGCGCCTCGACGAGCTGCCGGGACACCCACCGAGACTCCGGAAGACCCTGGTCGACCTCTGCGATCGCCCCATCCGCTTCCCAGATCGACGATCAACGCGTGGCGTGGCAGCTTCGCATGCTCGAGTATTGCGACAATGTCGTCCACTTCCGATCTTCCTGATGAGAGCGTCGGCACGCCTGTCACCGCAGTGGAAATCAAAAGGGATGCGCCGACGAGCAGGGTCCCGAAAACGGCAACATACGGAATCAATGGGGCCATCACGATTTTGACTCAGCTGCGAGGCGGGACGTGAGGCAACAACAAGTACGATGCATGTTTGCCGCCCGTCGCGATAGTGTCGGTGCCACCGTACAGCGCGGAATCGCGATTGGGATGAGCGGCGAAGAACAGCCCGGAATGGCTGTCGTCCGGAAGATCGTAGTCTTTCGCATGCACGACGGGCGCGCCAGGCCCATAGCCGAAGTCCTTCCCCTGGATCGTCAGGGCCAGGCGGTATTCCTTGGGAATGACGATGCTCGTCGGCTCCGTGAATTCCACGTCGACCGGATACAGTTGTCCAGGTGTCATCGGCTCGCGAGCAAGGTGCGGATGAAACGGCTGCCAGGCCGTGGATTTCGCTGGGTCTACAGCACGGTGCGAAACCCGCAGATAGCCAAGATCGAGCGGTACGTCCGGATCGCTGTTGCCCACAAAGGTGACGTCCCGCCCCTGCGGATCGATCAGCCTGAGGGCCGCGAAGATGTCCATGTCCGCGGTCGAAGAACCGACCCATAGCCTCACGCCGATCGGCCGGTGAATTCCGTCTCCTCGCTGAAGGGCTTCGTCGTAAAAGTCAGCCCGTCTCCCAATCCGGCGCAGGATTTCTGGGCGGACGCCAGATGCTCCAGACGAGGCGCCATCGAAACGTTCGCCGCATCGAGATAGTAGCGCTGCCAGCGCGTGCCCGGCAGCGGCCAGGCGGCAGCGCTCCTCCAGACGGTTCCGCTGGGCCGGCGGATCTGCACCGCAAACGTTCAAGATGCCACCGTAGCAGGCGATTTCCCGATACTGATCGAACGCGCCTTCCCAGGGCAGTATCGCGGCAAGCCCTTCCGGCTGTAGCGCAGCCACCTGATCGTATCTTTCCCGTAGGGCCCCATCAACATGAGCACCGGATACCGGCCGGGCTTCTCCGGACGATAGATATTGACGCGCAACTTCACGCCATCGGTCATCGCGACAGGCACGTCATGGTCGAAGATCATGCCCGGAACGCCGCTATCGACCTGCTCAGCCAGAGAAGGCTGGGTAAATACGATGAAAAAGGCAGCGACCCACGGCGCGATTCGCTTAAAACGTATGATAAGACGTCCTTATTTATCGGTACGGCAAGTACGTCGTGTGATCCCGGCTCAGTCCCACCGCACGGCAAGGCCGGCGTCTAACGACCCCGATCGCTCAAGGCAGCCGCAAGATCCCTCATCAATGAGGGATGCTGCGCCGAACGCACAAGGCCTGTCACCGTGTGGCCCGCGGTAACGAGTTCGCGAACGACGGCGGAACCGATGAAGCCCGCCGCGCCTGTGACGAAAATACGCATGGTTGTAATCTCACTTCAATGGGACGAGCCGGCCTGTTCGACGCGGAAGTAACCGGGATCGGCGAGGTCTGCCAGGAGGCCCCGGTGCTGTGGCGTCCAGCCCAGAATCGCTCGCGTGTGACGGCTGTCCGCAGGGGCGTCGATACCCACGAAGGGGGCAAACCATCCGAAATGCGCGGCGGCTTCGTCCGCAGAAAGCGAAACCAGCGGCAGACCGAGGCTATGGCCTATCGCTGCGGCGATATCCTTGAGCGCCACGCCCATCTCGCCGATTGCATGGAACGGCCCCGCCGTCACGTTCTCGAGAGCCAGACGGTAGACACGGGCCGCATCGTGCCGATGAACGGCGGGCCAGCGGTTGAGCCCTTCGCCCACATAGGCCGACACGCCCTTCTCGCGGGCAATGGCCGCGAGACGCGGCACAAAACCGTGGTCGCCCAGACCGTGGACCGATGGCGCCAGGCGTATCGTGGTCGCCTTTACGCCCCGCGCGGTCAACTCCCTCACGGCTGCCTCCGACGCTCGGGGGAATCGCTCTGAAACCGGTGGCGCGACGCCCTGCTCGGTCGCGATTCGACCGGGGGCCAGCAAGGCGACGCCGGACGTGACGAGGAATGGCCGGTCGGATCCTTCGAGCGTCGCACCGATCGCCTCGATAGCACGCCGTTCCACCACGCTGTTCTCGGCAAAGCGAGACCAGTCGTGATTGAACGCAGTATGAATCACCGCATCGGCTTCGGAAGCGCCTTCCCGCAGGCGGTCGATATCTTCGAGCGAACCCACGAGCGTCCGGACGCCGGCCGTCCTGAGTTGCGCCGCTCGCTCTGCGGATCGGACCAGACCCGTGACCTGATGCCCCGCCTCCATCAATTCCCGCACAACCGCCGAACCGACCCAGCCGGTCGCCCCAGTCACGAATATCCTCATCGCACCTCTCCCTTTCAAATACGGATACAGCTTAGGGCGTTGAATCGGAACGATCCATGTCGTAGAGTTCGTTTCTGGTATTCGATCGTTCAAACTTCGACATGGATCCACTATCGGATGTGTTGTCGCTCCTGAAGCTGCAAAGCTATGTTTCCGGCGGCTTCGATGCGGCCGGCGACTGGGCCGTGCAATTCGGTCCCTTCGACGGGGTCAAGTTTCATACAGTGCTTCGGGGCCAGTGCTGGGTCTGCGTCGATGGCGAACCCGAGCCGCTTGAGATCGCCGAAGGCGAATGCTTTCTGCTTGCGCGAGGCAAGCCCTTTCGCATCGCGAGCAATCTTGCGGCGGAGCCGGTCGCGTTCGGTACACTCATCCCGCAGGTCAGGGACGGCCGTATCGTGACCCACCACGGCGGCGGCGAATTCCTCAGCGTCGGCGGGTATTTCACGCTGGCCGACGGTCAGGCCGATCTGCTTTTAGACGTGCTCCCCGCGGTCATCCACGTTCGGGAGGAACCGGGCCCGTCAATGCTGCGATGGTGTATCGAGCGCATGAGAGAGGAATTGCGCGAAGCGCAGCCGGGCTGCGGCATCGTCGCACAACAGCTCGCTACCCTCGTGCTCGTGCAAGCATTGCGGCTGCAGCTGGCAGGTGGGCGTAAAGAAGCCGTCGGCTGGCTTTTCGCACTCGCGGATAAACGGATGCGCGCGGCGATCAACGCCATGCACGAGACGCCCGGCGCGAAATGGACGCTACAGACGCTGGCCGAGCAGGCTGCCATGTCGCGCACGAGTTTCGCGCTCCGGTTCAAGGAACTCGTCGGGCTCTCGCCGATGGACTATCTGACGCGTTGGCGTATGTCGTTGGCCGCCAACAGGCTGACGCACTCGCGCGACTCGGTCGCTGAAATCGGCCTCGCGCTCGGGTATGAATCAGAAAAGTCCTTCAGCGCGGCCTTCAAACGGATCATGAATTGCGCCCCGCGCCAATACGGCCGCCAGCAAATCAGCGGCGGCGAAAGTGGGCCCGATACGGCATTCGCTCGAACGCCGAACCTGCTCACGTCCCGCCGATAAACCGTGCAACGAGGTCGCCGACTGAAGCCGCGTTGAGCGTGCCGGCGGTAGCCCCACATGACCGGTGAATGCGACGCTGGACGCACTCGCCGATCCATAGCCAACGCACTCGGCAATCTCGGCGATCCCGCGGTCGGTCCGCCTGCGCATGTTCTTCGCCAGCGCCATACGCCAGTTCAACAAATAGGCCATCGGCGCGAGCCCCACCGCACGGTCGAAACGCTCGAAAAACACCGAGCGCGAGAGTGCCGCTGCTGCACCCGTACCTGCAGCCTGATAATTACTAAACCTATTTGAGGGATGTTGTACAAGCCACCCAGATCCTCCGCGCCGCCGCAGTCGAATCGCAAAGCTAGCGAACGTTCAGGAAGGCAAACCTCTGAACGTTCGCCGCAATCCGTGCTAGCCGTGGTACGCCGCCTCACCGTGCGAGGCCGTGTCAAGGCCTTGACGTTCACCCTCCTCATCGATACGCAAGCCAATGACTACATCCACTAGCTTGAACGCGACGAACGACACCGCCGCCGACCACACCAGCGACGTGCCCACGCCCCAGCATTGCGAGATCATCTGGCTCGCCATATCGTAGTCGCCGACCTTGTTCGCCACATAGTCATAGACGCCGGTGCCGCCCAGCTTCGGTGAGGCGAACACGCCGGTGAGCAATGCGCCCGCAATGCCGCCGATACAGTGCACGCCGAACACGTCGAGCGAATCGTCCACGCCAAGCAGGCGCTTGAGGCCATTCACGCCCCAGTAGCAAAGCGCGCCGGCGATGAAGCCCATGATGATCGCGCCCATCGGTCCGACGAAGCCGCATGCGGGCGTGATGACCACGAGCCCCGCGATCGCGCCGGATACCGCGCCGAGCATCGACGGCTTGCCCTTGAGCGTCCATTCGACCACGGTCCACGAGACGGTGGCCGCGCAGGTGGCAAGCAGCGTGGTGACGAAGGCGAGCGTTGCCGCGCCGTTCGCTTCGAGATTCGAACCCACGTTGAAGCCGAACCAGCCCACCCACAGCAGCGAGCCGCCGATCATCGTCATCGTGAGGCTGTGCGGAGCCATGTGCTCGCGGCCGAAGCCCACGCGCTTGCCGATCATGATCGCGCCCACCAGCGCCGCAATGCCGGCGTTGATATGCACGACGGTGCCGCCCGCGAAGTCGAGCGCGCCCTTCTGAAACAGGAAGCCCGCCGTGGCATTGGCCTTTTCTGCCGCCGCGGCGCTCGTGTACGCGTCGGGTCCCGCCCAATACCAGACCATGTGCGCAATCGGCAGGTACGAAAACGTGAACCACAACACCATGAAGGCCAGCACCGCCGAGAACTTCGCGCGCTCGGCAATGCCGCCAATGATGAGTGCGGGCGTGATCGCCGCAAACGTGAGCTGGAACGACACGTAGATGAATTCGGGAATCACCACGCCCTTGCTGAACGTGGCGGCGGTGGTGTCGGGCGTCACGCCCGCGAGAAACATCTTGCTAAAGCCACCGAAGAACGCATTGCCTTCGGTAAACGCGACGCTGTAGCCGTACACCGCCCACAGCACGCCGAGCAGACAGAAGATCACGAGCGTCTGCATCAGCACGGAAAGCATGTTCTTCGCGCGCACCATGCCGCCGTAAAAGAGACCGAGGCCCGGCGCCGCCATCATGACGACCAGCAGCGTCGCGACGATCATCCATGCGGTGTCGCCCTTGTTCGGCACCGGCGCGGCGGCGCCTTGCGCGAGCGCAGGCAGCGAGAGCGCCAGCGCGCCGATCACCGCGAGTAGTTTGCCCAAGCTTTTCATTGCACGATCCTGTAGAAAGGCGTCGCGTGAGGCGTGCGCAAGCGGCGCGACCTTCACGACACGCGTGTGGGAGAGAAGATGGATACGAGTGCATGACCCGCGCTGCGGGCTTGTCGGGCGCCCGCTCGCGCGTTTCGACGGCGCGCGCGGCGGTCTCCTCGCGCGTGCGCCCATTGCTGCAAATACTGCTCGTGCTACGACCCGATCAACGCACGTCCAGACCGGGAATCCACGACGTGCCCGCGAGCGGCACGCGCGCCATGGCCGCCGATTCGACCGTCAACGCCACGAGGTCTTCCGGCTCCAGGTGATGCACGTTCTGCTTGCCGCACGCGCGCGCGATGGTCGTGAGCTCCATCGTGAGCGTCTTGAGGTAGTTCTTCACGCGGCGCGCGCCCTCTTCGGGTTCCAGGCGCTTTTCGAGCACGGCATCCTGGGTCGTCACGCCCACCGGACACTTGCCCGTATGGCAGTGATGGCAGAAGCCCGGCGCGGTGTTTAGCGCCGCATAGTCGGCCACCGCCGAATGAAGCGCGCCGTTCTGGAAGTACGATTCGCTGTTGCAGCCCAGCGCCATCAGCACGCCCTGGCCGATGGCCACCGCGTCCGCGCCGAGTGCGAGCGCCTTCGCCACGTCCGCGCCCGTGCGAATGCCGCCCGAGACGATCAGTTGCACCTTGCCCTTCATGTCGAGGTCTTCGAGCGCATCCACGGCCTGGCGCACCGCCGCGAGCGTCGGAATGCCCACGTTGTCGATGAAGCAGCTCTGCGTGGCGGCCGTGCCGCCCTGCATGCCATCGATCACCACCACGTCGGCGCCCGCGTGCACGGCGAGCTTCACGTCGTTGAACGTGCGCGTGGCGGCGACTTTCACGTAGACCGGTTTTTCCCAGTCGGTGATTTCACGCAGTTCCTGAATCTTGATAGCGAGATCGTCGGGGCCGGTCCAGTCGGGGTGGCGGCTCGCCGAGCGCTGGTCGACGCCCGCGGGCAACGTGCGCATCGACGCCACGCGCGGATTCACCTTCTGCCCGAGCAGCATGCCGCCGCCGCCCGGCTTCGCGCCCTGGCCGATCACCACTTCGATGGCGTCGGCGCGGCGCACGTCGTCCGGGTTGAAGCCGTAGCGCGAAGGCAGGCATTGATAGACGAGCGTCTTCGACGACTGTCGCTCTTCCTGCGTCATGCCGCCGTCACCGGTGGTCGTCGAAGTGCCCGCAGCCGTGGCCGCGCGGCCCAGTGCTTCCTTCACGTTCGCCGAGAGCGCGCCGAAGCTCATGCCCGCAATCGTCACGGGCGTGTCGAGCACGAGCGGCTTTTTGGCGAAGCGCGTGCCGAGCACAGTCTGCGAGCTGCACTTCTCGCGATAGCCTTCGAGCGGATAGCGCGAGAGCGAAGCGCCGAGGAACAGCAGGTCGTCGAAGTGCGGCACGCTCTTCTTCGAGCCGAGCCCGCGGATTTCATAGAGGCCGCGCTGCGCGGCCGTGTGAATGTAGTCGATGGTCTTGCGGTCGAAGGTACTGGACTCTTCCTGCTGCAGACGCGCGAAATGAACCGGTTTGGTTTCCATGGGGACCTTCTCGATCGTGTGTTCAGTATTCCTGGTCCGCGTCGGCGTTCCAGTGGTAGAGCGTGCGGGCAGAGGCGATGCGGCGGAACTGCGCCGGATCGTGATCGAGCCCTGCCGCGCCGAGCAGTTCGCGCACGACGCTCAGGTCGGCGTCGGTCATCGGCTCGAATTGCGCGTCGGCGCCGAGCGACTTCACGTTGCCCTTCACGTAGAGCACCGCTTCGTAGAGCGAATCGCCGAGCGCGTCGCCCGCATCGCCGCAAATCACCATGCGGCCCGCCTGCGCCATGAACGCGGAAAAGCTGCCCACCGAGCCGCCCACCACGATGTCGCCGCCCTTGAGCGAGATGCCGCAGCGCAGACCCGCGTCGCCGTCGATCACGAGCAGGCCGCCGTGCGCCGAGGCGCCCGCGCCGTTCGAGGCGAAGCCGCGCACGTGCACCTTGCCGCTCATCATGTTCTCGCCCACGCCCGTGCCGGCGCTGCCTTCGATCACGATGTTCGCGTGCTGGTTCATGCCGCCCGCGTAGTAGCCCGCGTGCCCTTCTACGGTGATCTGCACATCGGCGTCCACACCCACCGCAATGTTGTGCGCGCCGTTGGGCGAGGTCACGCTCACGCGCTGGCCGTTCAATGCAGCGGCGTCGCCATGCAGGTACTGGTTCAGCTCCCGCACGCCCTGCGTTTGCAGATCGAAAATCACGCCTTCCATACGTACATCTCCTCGGGTGCGGGTTCAAAGACCTTCGCGTTGCGAATGTCGGGCAGATGCGCGAGCGAGCGGAACTCGGAGGCGATCGCCACGTAGTCGTCATTCTCGGCCACGACGGCGGGCTTGCAGGCGAACGGATCGCGGATCAGCGCAAGTTCGTTCGATGTACCCATCAGGAACGTGTAGAAGCCGTCCAGCTCCTCGAAGCCCTTTTGCAGCGCCTGCGGCAGCGAATCGCCTTCGCGCAGGCGCCATTCGAGAAAGCGGCACGCGGCTTCCGTGTCGTTGTCGGTATCGAAATGAATGCCGAGCGGTTCCAGCTTGCGGCGCACGCCATACGGGTTCGAAAGCGAACCGTTGTGCACGAGGCAGAAGTCCTCGCCCGCCGTGAACGGATGCGCGCGGTCGGGCGTGACCGCCGATTCCGTCGCCATACGCGTGTGGCCCACGAGGTGCGAACCCTTGAGCTTCGTGAAGTCGTAGCGCTGCGCCACCTCGGCAGGCGAGCCGATGTCCTTGTACAGATCGATCGAACGGCCCGTGGAAAGCAGATAGAGCTTCGGATACTGCTCGTGAAGCCACGCTTTCACGGTGTCCGCATTGCCCTGCAGCGTAAGCACGGCGTGATTGGCTTTCGCGTCGATGCGCGCGGTCACGTCCATCGCGCGATTGAGCTTGTCGAGCAGCGTGTGCCACGGAAAGCGCGCGCCCTCTTCGGTAAAGCCCGAATAGAGGCTCAGCTTGCGCTGGCTCGCATCCACTTCCTTGCCGAACACGGCAAGGCCCGCCGAATCGGGGCCGCGCTCGGTCATGCCGATCAGCATCGGCACCATCAGTTCGCCGAGCTTCTCGCGTAGCGCCGGCGTTTTCACCAGCAAGCCTACGATTCCACACATAGGTTCTCTCCTTAGAAGAATTCGAGGTAGCTCTTCAGTTCCCAATCGGACACATGGCGCATGTATTCGAGCCATTCCATGCGCTTGAGCTTGATGAATTCCTGCGCAACGGGACCGAGCGCCTCGCAGATGAGCGTGTCCGCTTCGAGCGCGTCGAGCGCCTGTTCGAGGTTTTGTGGCAGCACCGTGATGCCGTGCTCCGCCAGCTTCGCGGGCGACCATGCGTAGAGGTTTTCGTTGGCGGGCGCGCCGGGATCGAGTTCGCTGTCGATGCCGTCGAGGCCCGCCGCGATCACGGCCGCCGTCGCGAGATACGGATTGCACGAACCGTCGGGCAAGCGCAGTTCGATACGCTCGCCGGGCATGCGCACCATGGTCGAGCGGTTGTTGTCGCCATAGCTCACATAGGCGGGCGCCCACGTGGCGCCGGTGAGCGAGCGGCCCACCACGAGGCGCTTGTACGAGTTCACGGTGGGATTGCACAGCGCCGTGAGCGCCGGCGCATGCTTGAGCAGGCCCGCCGTGAACTGGTAGCCGAGCTTCGAGAGTCGCATGCCGAGCGGGTCGGCGGCGTCCGCGAAGAGGTTGCGCTTGCCGTCGCCAATCGAAACGTGCATGTGCATGCCGTTGCCAGGACGGTTCGCGAACGGCTTGGCCATGAACGAACAGATCATGCCGAGCTCATTCGCGATCTCCGAGGCGGCCATCTTGAAGAACACGTAGTGATCGCAGGAGGTCAGGCAATCGGCATACGTGTAGTTGATTTCGAACTGGCCGTTGGCGTCTTCGTGATCGATCTGATAAACGTCGATGCCGACCGCGCGCATGGCGTCGGTGAGGCGTTCGAGAAACACGCGCGTACGCGACAGGCCCTTGTAGTCGTAGCAGGGCTTGGCGAGCGTATCGCTCGGGTCGCATGGTTCGAGCGTGCCCGATGCCGAGCGGCGCAGCAGCGAGAATTCAGGCTCGAGGCCCGTGAAAAGGGTCCAGCCGCGCTCGGTCACGCGCGCGACCTGACGCTTGAGCGTCACGCGCGAATCGTAGGCCCACGGTTCGCCCTCCACGTGCCCGTCGCAGACGATGCGCGCGAGGCCCGGCTGCCACGGCACCGGCGTGAGCGTCGAGAGTTCGCCCACGGCCATGAAGTCCGGGCCGTTGGGCTCGATCCCCACGCCCCAGATCGCGAAGCCTGCGAATCCGGCGCCCGCCTTGAGCACAGTCTTCAAATGCGAGACCGGCACCGACTTGGCTTTCGCCACACCGTGAATATCGACGAACTGCGCCAATACGTATTTCACGCCCTGCTGGCTGAGCCAGCTCTGCGCGTCGTCCGCCGAACTGAAGCGCGGCACGCTTCCCAGCTCGTTGACCGGCAGCTTTGCATCATTGAGATTCATCGTCACTCCTTGCAACTCATCCGCGGTTGAAAGAGCGGTGCGCCCGACTGCATGTCGGTCATCGAGACGCTTCGGCGGTTGCGGGGACGGCTGGCCGAATCACGCTCGCGCTGCGCACGCGCATAGTCTGCTTTAAAAATTCCCTGTATGCAACTTTATTTCCTGTTATGAAACACGCAGCGCGCAAGCATGCGCCCCGCCTGATACGCTTCTGCTTTTAACCGAGGCCAACCATGCAAACCGGGGACGACAGCAAAGCACCACTCGAACGCTACCTGGGCGCGACGATCCGCGAACTGCGCCAGCGTCACGGCCTGACCATCGCCCAGGTCGCCGACCAGGCCGGCATCAGCCGCGGCATGCTCTCGAAGATCGAGAACGCGCAGACTTCGACCGGACTCGACGTCCTGCATCGCATCGCGCAGGCGCTCGGCGTCTCACTGTCCTCGCTCTTTCGCAACTTCGACGTGCCGCAGGGCGACGCGCAACTCGTCAAGAAAGGCGCGGGCATGGAAGTGGTTCGCAAAGGCACCAAACGCGGCCACACCTACCATCTGCTCGCTTACGACCAGGGCCCGCGCAAACCCTTCGAGCCCTTCCTCATCACCCTCGAAGATGAAGCAGAGCGTTTTCCGACCTTCGAGCATCCGGGCACCGAGTTCATCCACATGCTCAAGGGCGTGATCGAATACCGCCACGGCCAGCAAACCTACGTCCTCCACCCCGGCGACACGCTCACCTTCCAGGCCGATATTCCTCACGGCCCCGAGCGCCTCATCAAGACGCCCATTCAGTTCCTGTCGATCTTCATCTATCCGCCGGGAACTGCCGAATGAGGCGCTGGCCTTCCCATCCCTCCTGCGCTACTTCTTACGCAACGTCCGTGCCATGTTTATCGCCATGAACTAAAAATTCCTGTGAATAAACACATGGCGCGCACGCCGGCCCTTTTCGATTGACCTTCCCATCTCGCACGCAACCCTGCTTGCCTGCTGACGGTGCGCGGTTTTCCTGCCTGCTGTGCGTGCCCGCACTGAAACGGGACGCGGGCTTACGCCCGAGTATCAGAATTGCTTATGAAAGCGCGGGAGCGAGTTGCCTCACCGCTTCCAGCGCCCCGCCAACCATCCGCCGCAGCGTGGGCTGCACGGCTTCGGCGCGCTCGGTCTGGTACTCGAACGGCGCGTCCTCGTTCATATACGTCGATTGACACATTTCGAGCTGCACTGCGTGAATGCCGCGCCCGGGTGCGCCGTATTGGCGTGTGATGTAGCCGCCCTTGAAGCGGCCGTTGGCGACCGAGGTGAAGCCGCTCGCCTGCATCGCTTCGACGGCGGCCTGCTGGACCGCGCCCGCGCACGTGCGGCCATCCTGCGTGCCGAGATTGAGGTCGGGCAGCTTGTCGGCGAACAGGCGCGGCAACACGCTCGCGATCGAATGCGCTTCCCATAGCAGCACGTTTGGGTGTCGCTCGCGCAGCCGGGCCAGCTCGGCTGCGAGCGCCTTGTGATACGGCTGCCAGTATTGCGCGACACGGGCGTCGCGCTGCGCCGCATCCGGTGCGCAGCCTGGCTTGTAGACCGGCTCGCCGCGGAACGTTTCAGCGGGGCATAGCCCCGTGGTCGTCTGGCCCGGATAGAGGCTTTCGTCGTTGGGCGGCCGGTTCAGGTCGATCACGTAGCGCGAAACACGCGCACCGATCACGCTCGCGCCCATCTCGCGCACGAACGCGTAGAGACGGTCGAGATGCCAGTCCGTATCGGCCACCGTGAGCGCCGCGGGCGTATAGCGATCGCGCAATGCCTCGGGAATCACCGTGCCCAGGTGCGGAACCGACACCAGCAACGGCGCCGTGCCGCGTTCAATGAAAAACAGTTCGTCCATCCGATTGATCCTCTTCTTGATGGCGTTGAAATGATCCGGGCGCTACTGCAACGCTTCCTCGGGCAGTTGCGGCAACGCCCGCACCAGCGCCGGGCGAATCGATCCGTCGAGCACGCGGCGCGTGAGCGTGACGATCTCCTGTGCGAACGTGTCCCACTCGCCCTGCCGGTGCAGCAGGAAAAAGTCGCGCCGCCCGAGCCGCCCGGAAGGCAGCGGCAGCACGGCGATATCCGGCAAGTACTGGCGCGCCTGCCAGAGACACAACGGCGTCGAGATCGCAAAACCGAGGCGCGCCGCGACGAGGCTCAACAACGGATCGGTCGCATCGAACTCGTAGCGGCGCGGGCTGTTGATGCCGAGATGCCGCGCATAGCGCTCGACCTGCTGTCCGATGACGGAGCGCGCGGTGTAGCGGATCATCGGCATTTCGAGCGCGAGCGTGCGCCAGTCCGCGTTCCGGTGCTCCGCGAGCCAGGTGCGAGACACCACGGCGACGAATGCCTCCGAAAAGAGCGGCACCTCGACGATGCGAGCATCGTTGAGCGTCGTTTGCGTGCAAACGGCGAGATCGAGGTCGCGATCGTGCAACTGTTTGCTCAGGCCCGGCGTCAAGCCCGACCACAGCGCGATCTGCCGCGCCGAGCCCGACACCGCGCGAATCAGCTCCGGCCCCACGGTCGCCGCGAACGAATCCACGCAGCCTAGCCGCACGGGCAAGGTGCCCGAGTTCGAGGCGTCGCCGATACGCGCGCTGACCATCTGCGCATGCTCGAGCAAAGGGCCAGCCAGTTCGAGCAGCGCGCGGCCCGCAACATTCGGGCGCGGGGGCCGGCTTTCGCGATCGAACAGGACCACGCCCTGATCGCGCTCGAGCGCCGCGATGGCCTGACTCACCGCGCTCTGGCTCACGCCGAGCTGTTTTGCCGCGCCGGTCATCGAGCCTGTCTCGCACACCGCGAGAAAGGCCTGCAAGGCGTTGAGGTCGATAGGCGCCTGGGTACGTCTCATGATGGGCTCCGCGGATGTGTGCGCAAATGACGCCGGCCGCCTTGCACTCCGTCTTTGCATGATGCGGCCCTGGACGGCCAACACGCGGAGGATCAGTGCTTGCGGTTGTGAACCATAAGTTTGCCTAATACAAAATATTGGCGCGCACCTGGGACACAGAATTTGCCCATCGTTCACCCATGGGGGCCCCATGAGCCACTTTGACTATGTCGTGATCGGCGCTGGCGTGATTGGCACGTCCGTCGCCCACCATCTCGCCGCGCTCGGCGCGAAAAGCGTCCTCGTCCTTGATCAGGGCACGATCGGCGCCGGCACCACTTCGCAGTCCTCCGGGCTGCTGCGCACGCATTACTCGGTGCGCCAGAACGTCGAGCTGGCCCGCGCTTCGTGGTGGGCCTTCAACAACTTCGCCGACTATCTCGGCGACGACGAAGCCTCTTGCGGCCTCGTCAAATGCGGTTACATGATCAGCGCGCCCGAAGGCGACAAGCTCGATCCGCTGGCCGCTTCGTTGCGTGCGCAACATGATATGGGCATCGAAGTGCAACTGCTCGACCGTACCGAGGCGCAGGCGCGCCTGCCGATCGCCAGCTTCGACGACGCCGCGCTGATCGGCTACGAGCCCGAAGCGGGATTTGCCGACGCCTACCTCGTGGCCACGAGCTTCGCTCGTTCGGCGCGCCGCCACGGCGTGAAGATCATGGAAAACGTGCGCGTGACCGGCCTGATCCGCGAAGGCCGCCGCGTGGTGGGCGTGGAGACCACAGCCGGGCGCTTCGGCTGCGGCACGCTCATCAGCACGCAGAACATCTGGACGCCGGAACTCGCCGAATGGATCGGCGTGCCGCTGCCGGTGAAGCCCGAGCGTCATACCGTGCTCGCACTCGAATGCGAAGCCGCGCCCTACACGTTCGCAATGCCCGCGTTCAAGGACCTCGGCTCGGCCGGCATGCTCTATTTCCGCAGCTACGGCGGCAGCCAGATGCTGGTCTCCGAAGGCGTGGTGGGGGAAACGCTCAACGCGCCCGAGACCGAACAGGGCGACATCTCGCTCGACTACGTAGCGGAAGTGGGCGCACAGGTGGCGGAACACTTTCCCGCCTACGAAACCGCTGGCCTCGCCTCCTCGTGGACCGGCGTCTACGACGTCACGCCCGACTGGAACCCGGTACTCGGCAGCGTTGCCGACGTGGAAGGACTAACGGTGGGCTTCGGCTTCTCCGGCCACGGCTTCAAGCTTTCGCCTGGCATCGGCAAGCTGCTCGCGCAGCATGCGCTCGGCCTGCCCACCGACGTCTCCCTCGAACCCTACGCGCTCGAGCGCTTCACGAGCGGCGCGCTGCTGACCGGCAAATACGGTCTGGGCGCGGTGTCGTAATGCCAGCGCGCAATGTGCTTTCGCATGCCAACAGGAGAAAACAGATGACTGTCCGCATTCTGGTGCCCGTCAAACGCGTGGTCGATCCCAACGTGCGCGTGCGAGTGAACACCGCAGGGGCGATTGAAACGGCGGGACTCAAGATGTCGCTCAACCCGTTCGACGAATGCGCGCTCGAAAAAGCGCTGCAACTGAAGGAAGCCGGCGTGGCCTCGCACGTCACGGTGCTGACCTGCGGCCAGCCCGCGCACCAGGACGTGCTGCGTACCGCGCTCGCCATGGGCGCCGACGACGCCGTGCTGATCGACACGGGCGCGGCCACGGCCACCCTCGATTCGCTTGCCGTTGCGCGGCTCGTGGCCGCGCACATGAAGGAGGTGGAGTACGGCCTCGTGCTGTGCGGCAAGCAGGCCATCGACGGTGACGTGGGTGGCGTGGCTGCGATGCTCGCCGCCCTGCTCGGCTGGCCGCAAGCGCTCAACGCCAGCGCGCTGGATGCCGCAGAGGGTGGCTGGCGCGCGAGCTGCGGCGACGACGCCGGCACCGCCACGTGGCAACTCGACGGCCCGGCTGTGGTCAGCGCCGATCTGCGTCTCGCGGAACCGCGGCGCGTGACACTGCCCAGCATCGTCAAGGCAAAACAAAAGCCGCTCGCCACACGCGAGGCGGCCGCGTTCGGCGGCGTGTCCGACGCCCGCAGCCATGTGCTGAAACTGACCGACCCGCCCGTGCGCGAACCGGGCGTGAAGGTGGATGGCGTCGAAGCGCTGCTTGATGCGCTCGCCGGTCAACGCGTATTCGAAACCGTGGGAGCCTGACTATGAGAACGCTGGTCCTTGCCGATGCCGACGTGGGATCGATTTCCGATGTGACGCTGCGGGTGCTGAACGCGGCGCGGCAACTGGGACAACCCGTCGATCTGCTAGTGTTCGATGCGTCGATTGCCCCAGCGGCGGCGGGCGCGAGCGGTGTCGATCGTGTGCTGGTCGCTTCGGCCGGCGCCGCCGGGTCGCTCGCGCCTGAAACGATTGCGGCGCAACTGATCGCGCTCGCGGGCGACTATTCGACGGTGCTCGCGGCGCATCGCGCCTGCGGCCGTGCCGCGCTGCCGCGCGCGGCGGCGCTCGTGGAAGGCGCTTTCATTGCCGATGTAATCGCCATTCGGGAGCGCACGCAGTTCGTGCGCGGTCTCTATGCTGGCAGCGTGATTGCAACGGTTACGGGCGCCGCGGCGCGAATCTTTGCGAGCGTACGGCCCTCGTCGTTCGCACCCGTTGCGGCGGACGGCGGCGCGGCGCAGATCGTTGCGCTCGCACCGATTGCGCCGTTCGTGGGCACGCGCCTTTTGGAGCGCCGCGCTGCAGAACAGAGCGGACAGGACCTCGGCAGCGCGCGCGTGGTGGTCGCGGGCGGGCGCGGCCTCGCTTCGCAGGAGAACATGGAACGCCTGGGCCAGGTCGCGGCGACCCTGGGCGCGGCACTTGGCGCCTCGCGCGCCGCCGTCGATGCCGGCTATGCGCCGAACGCCGCGCAGGTCGGGCAGACCGGCCGCAGCGTCGCGCCGGACGTGTACATGGCATTCGGCATCTCGGGTGCGATCCAGCACCTGGCCGGCATGAAGGACTCGAAGTTCATCGTCGCCGTGAACAAGGATCCGGACGCGCCGATTTTCTCGGTGGCGGATGTGGGTCTTGTCGGCGATCTGTTCGACGTGGTCGGCGCGATCGAAGACCGCATGCACGGCGTGGAGCAACGCGTATGAACGCCCGCATGCATGCTCGCGCACCCGGCGCTCCGGCGCCGCTGAGCCCCACCGGCGATCTCAGCGCCGTGCGCTTCATCGATTGCGCGCGGATCGCGCCCGAACCGTGGGCCAACGGCGGCGGCACCACGCGCACGATCGCGTGTGGTCCCGCGCAGGCCAACCAGAACGCCGCTGCACCGTGGCGCGTGAGCCTCGCGAGGCTCGATGGGCCTGCGAAATTCTCGCAGTTCCAAGGCTACGACCGCACCCTGCTGCCCGTCGACGACGGTGCGATCGACCTGCATTCGCAGGACGGTCAGCTGCTCGCACGTGCGGGGCAGCCCGTACACTTTTCGGGCGACCTGCATGTGTGGGTGAACCTGCCCGCGCGGCCCGTGAACGTCCTCAACGTGATGTGCAAGCGCGGCGCGTTTCGCGCACGCGTGAGTGTCGCGGCACATTCGCTGCGCGTCACGCCCGCCCCCGCCCATCTGCTCGTGAGTCTCGCGGGGCAGTGGAATGTGGAGAGCACATTGCTGCGCGGTGTGACGCTGCCTCCGCTCAACGCTTTGTGGATCAGCGGACGACCCGAGGAGCTTGCACTCCGACCTTCAGGACCCGGCGCACAGTTGGCGTCGATCGCCATCGAGGCTGTCACGGCGGAAGCGCAGGAGCGTCGTCGATGACTCATCAGGGGGAAATGCTCGTCGCACAA
>NZ_BBJH01000011.1 GCF_000739775.1 Paraburkholderia heleia NBRC 101817
CCGCCACGGGCGAGACGCTCGCCGCCGTGGCGCAAGGCGGTGCGGCGGATGTGGCGGCGGCCGTCGCGGCGGCGCGTGCGGCGCAGCCCGGGTGGTATGCCATGGGCGGCGCGGCGCGCGCGCGGCATCTCTACGCGCTCTCGCGTATGGTGCAGCGCCACAGCCGCCTCTTCGCCGTGCTCGAAGCGCTCGACAACGGCAAGCCGATCCGCGAGGCGCGCGACATCGACGTGCCGCTCGTGGCGCGCCATTTCCTCCATCACGCGGGCTGGGCGCAACTTCAGGAGAGCGAACTGGCCGGCTGGTCGCCGCTTGGCGTGATCGGCCAGATCGTGCCGTGGAATTTCCCGCTGCTGATGCTCGCGTGGAAAGTGGCGCCCGCCATCGCACTCGGCAACTGCGTCGTGCTCAAGCCCGCCGAATACACGCCGCTCACCGCGCTGCTGTTTGCCGAACTGGCGCATCGCGCGGGGCTGCCCAAGGGCGTCCTCAACGTGGTGACGGGCGACGGCAGCACGGGCGCGGCGCTCGTCGAGCATCCCGGCGTCGACAAGATCGCCTTCACCGGCTCGACCGAAGTGGGCCGCCTCATCCGCACCGCCACGGCCGGCACGGGCAAGTCGCTCACGCTCGAACTGGGCGGCAAGTCGCCGTTCATCGTCTTCGACGACGCCGACCTCGACGGCGCCGTGGAAGGCGTGGTGGACGCCATCTGGTTCAACCAGGGCCAGGTATGCTGCGCCGGCTCCCGGCTGCTGGTGCAGGAGGGCGTCGAGGCGCGCTTTCTCGAGAAGCTCAGGCGCCGCATGGCGACGCTGCGCGTCGGGCCTTCGCTCGACAAGGGCATCGATATTGGCGCCATCGTCGATCCGGTGCAGCTCGAACGCATCGAGTCGCTCGTGGAAGCCGGGCGGCGCGAAGGCTGCAACGTGTGGCAGCCGCGCGAAGTCGAGCTGCCCTCGGGCGGCTGCTTCTATCCGCCGACGCTCGTCACGGGCATTGGACCGGCCTCGACGCTCGCGCAGGAAGAAATCTTCGGGCCGGTGCTCGCGGCCATGAACTTTCGTACGCCGGAAGAGGCCGTGGCGCTCGCGAACAATTCGCGCTATGGGCTCGCTGCGAGCGTGTGGAGCGAGACCATCGGGCGCGCGCTCGACATCGCGCCGCGCCTGCAATGCGGAGTGGTGTGGATCAACGCGACGAACCTGTTCGACGCGAGCGTGGGCTTCGGCGGCTACCGCGAGTCGGGCTTCGGGCGCGAGGGCGGCCGCGAAGGCGTGTTCGAATATCTGAAGCCCGCGGCATGGAGCACCCTGCCGATGCGCGCACAGCGCGAGGCGCGCTCGCCCGCACAGGACTTTGCGCACGCGGGCACCGGTCTCGATCGCACTGCGAAGCTTTTTATCGGCGGCAAACAGGTGCGGCCCGATAGCGGCTATTCGCATGCCGTCTACGCGCCGAACGGCGAATGGGTCGGTGAAGTGGGCGCGGGCAGCCGCAAGGACGTGCGCGATGCCGTGGCCGCCGCGCGCGGCGCGAGCAAGTGGACGCAGATGAGCACGCACGCTCGCGCCCAGGTGCTGTACTACCTCGCGGAAAACCTGAGCGCGCGCGCCGAAGAATTCGCGCGGCAACTCACGCGGCGCGCGGGGCACGACGCGCGCGCGGCCGGGCGTGAAGTGGAGATGGCGATCGACCGGCTGTTCAGCTACGCGGCGTGGGCCGACAAGTTCGATGGCGCGGTGCACACGCCGCCGTTGCGCGGTGTCGCGCTCGCCATGCACGAGGCGCTTGGCGTGGTCGGCATCGCTTGCCCCGACGAAGCGCCGCTGCTCGGCTTCGTCTCGCTGATCGCACCGGCGCTCGCGATGGGCAATCGCGTCGTGGCGCTGGCGAGCGAGGCGTGCCCGCTGGCGGCAACGGACTTCTACCAGGTCGTGGAGACCTCGGATGTGCCTGCGGGCGCGCTCAACATCCTGACCGGCGAGCGCGCTGCGCTGCTGCCGGCCCTCGCGAAGCACGACGACGTGGACGCGCTCTGGTGCTTCGGCACGGCGGCCGATTCGTCCCTCGTGGAGCGCGAGTCGGTTGGCAATCTGAAGCGGACTTTCGTCGATCATGGCCGCGAGGTTGACTGGTTCGACCGGACGAGCGCAGGATTGCCGTTCCTGCGCCATGCCGTGCAGGTGAAGAACATCTGGATACCGTACGGCGACTGAGCGCTTCGAAAGAGAGAGAGACGCCACGCCCATACCGGAGGAGACAAAAAATGCTGAAGAATCTCGACCCGCTGCTGAACGCCGATGTCCTGCAAGCGCTGCGCGCGATGGGGCACGGCGACGAACTCGTCGTTTGCGACGCTAACTTTCCCGCCGACTCTGTTGCGCGCGCCACGGTGCTCGGCAAGCTCCTGCGCATCGACGGCGCCGATGCGCCCCGCGCCGTGCGCGCGATCCTCTCCGTGCTGCCGCTCGACACGTTTGTCGAGGCCCCGGCCATGCGCATGGAAGTGGTGGGCGAACCCGACACGATTCCCGCCGTGCAGCGTGAAGCGCAGGCCGAGGTCGACGCCGCGGAAGGCCGCGCCGTGCCGTTTGCGCCCATCGAGCGTCATGCGTTCTATGCGCGCGCCCGCAAGGCCTACTGTGTGATCGCCACGGGCGAAACGCGCGGCTATGGCTGCTTCGTGTTCACCAAAGGCGTGCTGCTCGCACCCGACGCGCCGCGCACGCAGGAGCACGGCCAATGAGCGGACGGGTCGTCATTCTCGGCATCTATGTGACCGATCTCGCGTTCCGCGCGAGCCGCATGCCGATGATCGGCGAGACGCTCGCCGGATCGGCATTCGCGATGGGGCCGGGCGGCAAGGGCTCGAACCAGGCCGTGGCCGCCGCGCGCGCGGGCGCGCAGGTGGTGTTCTGCACGCGCGTGGGCAACGACGCGTTCGGCGACATCGCGCGCGCGACGTGGGCCGCCGAAGGCATCACGGCGCGCACCCAGGCGGTGGACGGGCTGGCCACGGGCGCGGCGCACATCTTCGTGGACGACACGACGGGCATGAACGCGATCATCGTCGCAGCGGGTGCAGCGGGCACGATGGAGCCCGGCGACGCCGAAGCGATCGAAGCCGATATTGCGGCCTCCCAGGTATTCGTCACGCAGCTCGAACAACCGCTCGCGGCAGCGCGGCGCGGCCTCGAACTCGCGCGCCGGCATGGCGTGAAGACGGTGTTCAATCCGGCGCCCGCCATGGCGCTGCCCGACGACATTTTCCCGTTGTGCGACTACGTCACGCCCAATGAGACCGAGGCGCAGGCGCTCACGGGCATCGAGATCCGCGATGCCGACGACGCGCGCCGCGCCGCCGACGTGCTGCTTGCCAAGGGCGCGGGCGCCGTGATCGTGACGCTGGGCGAAGCCGGCGCGCTGTTCCATACGCGCGATGCATCGGTGCTGCTTCCTGCTTTCCATTGCGGCCCGGTGGTGGAAACGGCGGGCGCGGGCGACGGCTTCACGGGCGGCTTCGCGGCGGCGCTCGCGCGCGGCGACGACGCGCTCACGGCTACGCGCTTCGGCTGCGCGCTGGCGGGCATTTCCGTTACGCGCGCGGGCACCGCGCCCTCCATGCCGCGCAAGGAAGAAGTCGACGCCATGCTCGCAGGCACGGCGAACGCCGGTGCGCATTGAGCGTTGCCGGGTGAAAACACACCGCAAAGGATGAGGTCCATGAAGTCTGCACTCTTTGCCAAATGGTTCGGCGACCGGCAGTTGAACTTCCTGCTGGCCGTGAACCTGCTGGTCGTGCTGGTCGCGGTCTGGGTGTCGCGCGGGCAGTTCGTCGGCATCGACAACCTGCAGTCGATGGGCGCGCAACTGCCCGAAGTCGCGCTGCTCGCGCTCGGCATCATGCTCTCCATGCTGTCGGGCAACGGCGGCATCGACCTTTCCGGCGTGGGGCTCGCGAATCTTTCCGGCATGATCGCCGCGCTCATCGTGCCGCGCTTCGTGAGCGGCGACGACTCGCCTGTGCTGTACACGGCACTCTTCTGCGTGATCGTCCTGTGCATGGGGCTCCTCGGCGGCCTGCTCAACGGCGTGGTCATCGCGCGTCTCGGGCTCACGCCGATTCTCTGCACGCTCGGCACGCAACTGCTGTTCACGGGCTTCGCGGTGGCGCTGAGCAACGGCGCCTCCGTGCACGTGGATTACGTCGAGCCGCTCGCCGATATCAGCAACGGCACGTTCTTCCAGGTGCCGATCTCGTTCCTGCTGTTCGTGGCCGTAGTCGTGCTGCTCGGGTGGCTGCTCAGGCGCACGCCGTTCGGGCTGCGCCTCTACCTCATGGGCACGAACCAGCGCGCGGCGTTCTATGCCGGCATTCCGCGTGCGCGCATGCTGATCATGACCTACGCGATGTGCGGCGTGCTCGCTTCGCTCGCGGGGCTCGTGAGTGTTTCGCACACGCTCAGTGCAAAGTGGGACTACGGCAATTCGTATCTGCTGATCGCCATTCTCATTGCGGTGATGGGCGGGGTGAATCCGGCGGGCGGCTATGGACGCATCATCTGCGTGTTCTTCGCCGCAACGGTGCTGCAATTCCTTTCGAGCCTCTTCAATCTGATGGGCGTTTCGCAGTTTTTCGGCGATTGCGCCTGGGGCTTCCTGTTGCTGCTCTCGCTCGCGTTCGCGGGCGGCGAGCGCGTACGCGCAATATTCGGTCTGGGCGGCTCCCCATCTGCCGGCAAAGGGCGGACTTCGGGTTGACCGGCGCAACCGTGCAGCAGGCGGGCCTCGAGCCTCGGAGGTCCGCCGCCATCTCTTTCGGGGCGACGGCTAATCGGCTAATAAAAAACGGAGACATCACATGAAGATCAAGCGACTCAGCGTGGCAATCACGGCGTGTGCCCTCGCCGCCGGCATGGCGGCCGTGGCGTATGCGGCGGAGAACCCGACCATCGTCACGGTGGTGAAGGTGACCGGCATCAGCTGGTTCAACCGCATGGACGACGGTGTCAAGGAATTCGGCAAGGACAACCCGAACGTTTCGGTCTACCAGACGGGGCCGGGCCGCGCGGACGCCGCGCAGCAACTGAAGATCATCGACGACCTGATCGCGAAGAAAGTGAGCGCGATCGCCGTCGTGCCGTATGACCCGCCCACGCTCGAACCGGCGCTCAAGAAGGCGATGGACCGCGGCATCAAGGTCGTCACGCACGAAGCCGACAACGAAAAGAACACGATGGTCGACGTCGAGGCGTTCGACAATTCCGCCTACGGCGCCGCGCTCAACGACCGCCTCGCCGCGTGCATGCACGACGAAGGCAAGTGGGCGACGATGGTCGGCTCGCTCGGCAGCCGCTCGCAGGTGCAGTGGGCCAACGGCGGCATCGACAACGCGAAGAAGAAGTTCCCGAAGATGCAGCTCGTCGAGACGAACCTCGAAACCAACAACGACGGCGAGCACGCGTATGAAGTGGCCAAGGAAGTGCTGCGCAAGCATCCGGACATCAAGGGCTTCCAGGGCTCGTCGTCGCTCGACGTGATCGGCATTGGCCGCGCGGTCGAGGAAGCGGGCCTGCAGGGCAAGATCTGCGTGTATGGCACGGGCTTGCCGACCGAGGCCGGCAAGTACCTCGAAAGCGGCGCGATCAACGGCATTGCATTCTGGGATCCGAAGCTGGCGGGCATCGCCATGAACAAGATCGCGCTGATGCTGATCGAAGGCAAGACGGTGGAGAACGGCGCGAACCTCGGCCTGCCGGGCTACGAGAAGGTCACGGTGTCGAAGGGTCCGGGCAAGGGCATCATCGTGCGCGGCCAGGGCTGGGTGAGCGTCGACAAGTCGAACTACAAGCAATACAACTTCTGATCGGGAGAAGGTGGCGCGCGCAACGGTCATGGAGCCGGGCGCGCGCTTCGCCGTAACGCAACGAAGAGACGACATGGCTTCAGAACCGTTATTGCAGGTGCTCGGCGTGCACAAGCGCTTCACGGGCGTGCACGCCTTGCGCGGCGTGACGCTCGCGTTCGAGCGCGGGCAGATCTATCACCTGCTCGGCGAGAACGGGTGCGGCAAGAGCACGCTCATCAAGATCATCTCCGGCGCGCAGCCGCCCGACGAAGGCGAACTGGTGATCGACGGCGCGCGCCACGCGCGGCTCACGCCGCTCGAATCGCTCGCGGCGGGCATCGAGACCGTCTACCAGGATCTTTCGCTGCTGCCCAACATGAGCGTGGCGGAGAACGTCGGGCTCACTACCGAACTCGCTGAGCATGCCGGGCGTCTCGCGCGCACGTTCGACCGCCGCGAACTGGCCCGCACGGCCGAGCGCGCCTTGAAGGCCGTGGGCCTGCCGGGCGATGCCGATTTTCAGGCGACGCTCATCGAGCAACTGCCGCTCGCCACGCGCCAGCTCGTGGCGATCGCGCGCGCCATTGCGAGCGAGGCGAAGTTCGTCATCATGGACGAGCCCACGACCTCGCTCACGCAAAAGGAAGTGACCAATCTCATCGCCGTGCTCGGCCAGTTGCGCGCGCAGGGCGTGACCGTGCTGTTCGTGAGCCACAAGCTCGACGAGTGCTATGCGATCGGCGGCGAAGTGATCGTGCTGCGCGACGGCCAGAAAGTGACGCAAGGCCCGATCACGCAGTACACCAAGGCGCAGTTGAGCGAACTGATGACGGGCCGCGAGCTTTCCACCGAACGCTACCGCAGCGCCGCGGCCGAGGCGGACGTGCTGCTCGACGTTCGCGGCCTTGGCCGCGCGGGTCTGTTCAGCGACGTGTCGTTCAAGCTGCATCGCGGCGAGATTCTCGGTGTGACGGGCCTGCTCGATTCGGGCCGCAACGAACTCGCGCGTGCGCTTGCGGGCGTCGCGCCCGCCGATGCGGGCGAGATCGTACTCGAAGGCCGCGCGATCAGGCTTTCGACGCCGGCTGACGCGAGGCGCGCACGCATTGGCTACGTGCCGGAAGACCGCCTGAATGAAGGCCTTTTCCTCGACAAGCCGATTCGCGACAACGTGATCACGGCGATGATCGCGAGCCTGCGCGACCGCTTCGGGCAGATCGACCGCACGCGCGCACGCGCGCTGGCCGAAAGCACCGTGAAGGAACTACAGATCGCCACGCCCGATGTGGAGAAGGCCGTGCAGTCGCTGTCGGGCGGCAACCAGCAGCGCGTGCTGATTGGCCGCTGGCTCGCCATCGACCCACACGTGCTGATCCTGCACGGGCCGACCGTGGGCGTGGACGTCGGCTCGAAGGACATCATCTATCGCATCATGCAGCGGCTCTCGCAGCGCGGCATCGGCATTCTGCTCGTAAGCGACGACCTGCCCGAGCTGCTGCAGAACTGCGACCGCGTGCTGATGATGCGCAAGGGCCGTCTCGCCGAAGAGCACCACGCCGACGGCCTGACCGAGGCCGAGCTGTACCGCGCGCTGCTTGCAGAGGCAGCCTGAATTCCGCGTAACGTTTGCCGGACACCGCATGAGCATGAATCAGACAATGAGCACGTCGTCCAACACCGTCGAAGTCGCGCGCCAGAGCGTACCGCTCAACTGGCGCGCGAAGCTTGTCCGCAACCCCGAATGGTTCACGGCCACGCTGATCGTCGTTACCTGCGTGATCGTCGCTTCCATCAACCCGCGCTTTTTGCAGTGGGCCACGCTGTTCGACCTGCTGCACTCGGCCACGATCACGTCGCTGTTTGCGCTCGGCACGCTCGTCGTGCTGGCGTCGGGCGGCATCGACGTCTCGTTCACGGCGATCGGCGCGCTCACGATGTACTCGATCACGAAAGCCGTGTTCGCGTGGTGGCCCGATGCGCCGTTTGCGCTCATTCTGCTCACGGGCGCCGCGGGCGGCATCGTGCTCGGCGTCATCAACGGCATGCTCGTGCACCGGCTGCAGGCGCCCTCGCTGATCGTGACGATCGGCACGCAGTACCTCTATCGCGGGCTGCTGCTCACCTTCGTGGGCACGACGTTCTTCATGAACATCCCGCACAGCATGGACCACTTCGGCCGCATTCCGCTCATCGCCTACAAGACCGCCGACGGGCTCAACGCGGTGCTGCCGGTTTCCGCGATCGCACTCGTGGCAGGCGCGCTTCTCACGTGGTGGCTGCTCAACCGCACGATGATGGGGCGCGGCGTCTACGCCATGGGCGGCAGCACGGCGATTGCGGAGCGGCTCGGTTTCAACCTGCGCGCGATCCGCTTGTTCGTGTTCGGCTATACGGGGTTTCTCGCCGGCGTGGCGGGCATTTTGCACGTGGCGAACAACCGGCTTGCCAATCCGTTCGACCTGGTGGGCTCCGAACTCGACGTGATCGCGGCGGTGATCCTGGGCGGCGCGCGCATCACGGGCGGCAGCGGCACGGTCGTGGGCACGCTGCTCGGCGTGGCGCTCGTCACGCTCATCAACAACGTGCTCATTCTCGTGGGCGTGCCGAGCACGTGGCAGAAGGTGATTGTCGGCGCGTTCATTCTGGTGGCCGGCACGCTGTTCGCGCTGCGCCGGCGCGGCTGAGCCGGCGGTTATTGGCGCGACCGGCACGGGGCGGCCGGTCGCCGCTTACGCGCTGTGCTTGCGCAGCGTCTGGCCTTTTTCGGTGATGACGGAGTCGAAGTCGTCCATCTGCGAAAAGCGCCATGCCTTCACGATGCCGTACTTGCTTGCGTCCACAACGAGATGACTTTCCACGGCGCTGGCCATCGCGGCCTGCTTGAGCGCCACTTCGTGGAAGTTCCAGCACGTGACGCCGTGCGTGGCGTCCACGCCGCCCGCTGAAATAAACGCCTTGTTGATGCCCATGCGGCGCAGCGTTTCCAGACTCTCCTCGCCGGCAAACGAGTCCGACGACGGGACATACACGCCCCCCAGCAAGATCATGCGCACGTTGGGCATGCGCCGCAGAATCTCGGCCACGTTGAGCGAATAGCACACCGCCGTGACCTGCAGCTGGGAAGGGATGAGCCGCGCGAGTGCGGCAAGCGTCGTGCCGCAGTCGATGAACACGGTGTCGTTTTGCGCGATGAGCCGCGCCGCGTGCGCGGACGCTTGCGCCTTGGCCTGCGCAAAGTGGTCCTTTTCGTGTTCGAGCGAGTAGCCGGCGGTATTGGGCACGTCCTGCGCGCTCACGATATAGCCGCCCAGATACGTGAAACGCTCGGGATTCGCGGCGATGTCCCGCCGCACGGTCATTTCGGAGACACCCAGCGCGCTGGCTGCATCGCGCAGATGCATGACGTTGTGTTTTGCGAGCGCGTCGGCAAGGGCGCGCAGCCGATCGGTTTTGGCCATGGAGTGGGCGCTGCGCCGGAGTGTGCTGCGTTCCGGCGAACGTTAGATTTGTTTCGTTCGCTTGATCGAATTATAACAAGCAAGGCGTGTGATGGCCACGCAGTTTGGCTCCTGCCGATGTCGCGCCCGCTTCGGCAAGCATGCGTTTTTCGCATGCTCCGCTCGACAATTAATCGTTTGTGGCGTCCCGATGCCGCATGGATACTGCCCTTTCTCATGAAGCGGCGGCAACGCCAAACCGGCAGCAATCCATGCGATCAGACCTCAACTTCATCAATGGGCAGTTCGTCGGCGCCGAAGGGCCGCACATCGCCGTCCATAACCCCGCAACCGGCGACGCGATCGGCCACGTGAGCGCGGCGAGCGCCGCCGACGCGGTTCGCGCGGTCGTGGCCGCCAAGGCCGCGCAGCGCGCCTGGCGCAAGTTGCCCGCCGCCGAACGCGGCGCGATCCTGAACCGGTTTGCGGACGCGATCGTGGCGCGCGCGCCGAAGATCGGCGCGGCGCTTGCCGCCGAGTCGGGCAAGAGCGTCGCGGACGCAACCGCCGAAGCGCAATACGCTGCCGAAATCCTGCGCTATCACGCGCAGTGGGCGCGCCGCATCGAAGGCGAGGTGATTCCGAGCGACAGCGCGAACGAAAATCTCATTCTCATGCGCGAGCCGATCGGCGTGGCCGCGTGCCTGATTCCGTTCAATTTCCCGGTGTACACGCTGCTGCGCAAGGTCGCGCCGGCGCTGATCACGGGTAACGCGGTGGTCGTGCGGCCGAGCAACAACACGCCGTGCTCGGCGTTCGAAGTGGCGCGCGCCGCGCGGGAAGCGGAACTGCCGCCGGGCATTTTCAACGTGCTGGCCATGGACCACGACACCGCCGCCGTGCTCTGCACGCAGGCGGACGTCGGCATGATCACGCTCACGGGCAGCGTGAGCGCGGGCCGCAAGGTGCTCGATTACTGCAAGGAAAACATTGCCAGGCCGTCGCTGGAGTTGGGCGGCAAGACCCCCGCGATCGTCGAAGACGACGCCGATCTCGAAGCCGCCGCGACGGCCATTGTGCGCTCGAAAACCACGCACTGCGGCCAGCTTTGCACGGCGATCGAACGCGTGTACGTACACGCTTCGGTGCAAGACCGCTTCGTCGCGTTGCTGCGCGAGAGGATGAGCGCCGTGCGCTTCGGCGACCGCGCCGAAAATGCCACCCGCATGGGTCCGCTTGTGAGCGCAAGCGCACGCGCCGCAATTCACGCGATGGTCGAGCGCGCGGCAGCCGGGGGCGCGAAAGTCGAAACGGGCGGTTACGTGCCCGAAGGCAAGGGTCATTTCTATCCGCCTACCTTGCTTACGCATTGCCGCCAGGACATGGAGATCGTGCAGGAAGAGATCTTCGGGCCGGTGCTGCCGGTGCTTTCGTACGAGACGCTCGACGACGCACTGCGCATGGCCAACGATCATCAGTTCGGCCTCTCGTCGGTGCTCTTTACGGAGCGCTACCGCACGGCCATGCGCGTCGCGAATGAGATCGAGGCCGGCGAACTGTACGTGAACCGCACGCCTGCGGACCCGTATCAGGGCTATCACGCCGGCTGGAAGCGCTCGGGCCTTGGCGGCGACGACGGCAAGCACGGCATGCTCGAATTCACGCAGACGCGCCTTGTCGTGATGCCGTTTTGATCATTCGGCATCCAGATTAATCGCAAAAGGGGCGCCTCTCTCGCAGTGCGAGTGCGCCACAGATAAAGAAAAAACGCCTCGCGCGGGCAACGGCCCTCGTACCGGCGTCAGCTTTGCATGGGACCAGAGTAAGCACTAAAGCGCTAACTCTGGTCGACAGCTTTGCATGGGACCAGAGTAAGCACTAAAGCGCTAACTCTGGTCGACAGGAGACAGGAGACAATCTTGCAGAAGTCCATCGGAAAGCCCAGTGCGCCGGCAATGCCGCGCGCCGAAACCGCATCGCTCACGCCCGCCGCAGCGGGCTCCATGCAGCGCTACGCGCAGTTGCTGCTGCTCGTGCTCGCCGCGGGCGGCATCTATCCGCTGCTGTATCTGCGTCAGGTCTACCAGACCACGATGCTCGATGTCCTGCATATCGACAACGCCCAACTCGGCTATCTCTACTCGGTGCTCGGCATCGTGTTCTTCGTGTGCTATCTGCCGAGCGGCTGGCTCGCCGACCGCGTCGCGCCGCGCCTGTTGATCTGCTTTTCGCTCGTGGGCACCGGGGCGCTGGGCCTCTGGTACTCCACGGCGCCTTCGTTCCATGCGCTCCTCGTGATCTTCTGTCTTTGGGGCGTCACGACCGGCCTCACGTTCTGGGCCTCGGTGCTCAAACGCGTGCGCATGATCGCGGCGGCAAACGAACAAGGCCGCTTTTTCGGGCTGCTCGACGGCGGACGCGGGCTCGTCGAAGCAATGCTCGCTACCGCCGCGCTCGCGCTCTTTGCCGCCGCCACCGGCTCGGGGCGCGGTGAAGCGGCGGGCCTGCGTCACGTGATCTATCTGTATTCCTTCACGTGTATCGCCCTTGGCGCGTTGATGAGTTTCTTCAAGGATCCCGCGCGCGAGCAGGCCGAAAGCAATCCGGTCGAGGCGAATGCGAAGGGCTCGCTGTGGCGCGATCTCGCGACGCTCGCCGCGATCCCCCAGCTCTGGCTCATGGCGGCCGTGGTGTTCTGCGGCTACCAGATCTTCTGGGCGACTTACAGCTTCTCCGCGTATCTCCAGCAGGGCGAGATGCATATGAGCGTCGTGGCGGCCGGCATGGTCACGACCGCGAAGCTCTGGATGCGTCCCATCGGCGGCATTGGCGGCGGCTTTCTCGGCGACCGCCTCTCGAACCTGCGCGTGCTGATCTGGGCGCTGTTCCTGGCCGTCGCGGGCCTGATCGGCCTGATCCTGTTGCCCGCGCTGCGCAACATGGCGCTGCTCGGCGCAGTGGTGCTGTTCATCGGCCTCGTGACCTACGCGATTCGCGGGCTCTACTGGACGCTGCTCGACTACTGCGCGATTCCCATGCGCATCACGGGTCTCGCCATCGGTCTCGTTTCGCTGATCGGCTATTCGTCGGACATCTTCCTGCCGCTCGTGAACGGCTATATCACCGAGCGCTACGCGGGCATGCCCGGCTACCAGATCTATTTCGCCTATGTGGCCGCCATCGGCACGCTCGGCGGTATCGCTGCGCTCGTGCTCAAGCGCACGACCCATTCCAAACCTGCCTGAAACAGCCTGAACCATGAAAGTCGTTGCAATTGAAACGCACGTCGTTGCGGTGCCTCCTCCGCACCTCGGCGGCATGTACTGGATCTTCGTTACGCTGAAAACCGATTGCGGCATCGAAGGCGTGGGCGAAATCTATGCCGCCACGTTCCATCCCGACGTGATGGTGCACGCAATCGAAGACGTCTTCACGCGCTACCTGCTGGACCACGATCCGCATCGCGTAGAGCGCCTGTTCCGCGAGGCCTATTCGAGCGGATTCACGCAGCGCCCGGACCTCACGATGATGGGTATCGTGAGCGGCCTGGAGATGGCGTGCTGGGACATCGTCGGCAAGGCGGCGGACAAGCCCGTGTACGCGTTGCTCGGCGGCCTGGTGAACGAGCGTCTTCGTTCGTATACCTACCTGTACCCGAAGAACGCGCAGGGCGAATACGACTACGACGACCCTGATCTCGCCGCAGAATGCGCTGCCGGGAATGTGAAGCGCGGGTTCACCGCGGTCAAGTTCGACCCGGCAGGTCCGTACACGGCTTATTCGGGGCATCAGCTCTCGCTCGAAGTGCTCGACCGTTGCGAAACGTTCTGCCGAAAGGTGCGTGAAGCGGTGGGAAGCAAGGCCGATCTGCTGTTCGGCACGCATGGCCAGATGGTGCCTTCTTCGGCCATCCGGCTTGCGAAGCGGCTCGAGAAGTACGACCCGCTGTGGTTCGAGGAGCCCGTGCCGCCGGGCCAGGAAGAGGCCATCGCCAATGTCGCGAAGCACACGTCGATTCCCATTGCCACGGGCGAACGCCTCACCACCAAATACGAATTCCACAAGCTGTTGCAGGCGGGCGGTGCGTCGATCCTGCAACTGAACGTGGCGCGCGTGGGCGGCCTGCTCGAAGCGAAAAAGATCGCGACGCTTGCCGAGGTGCACTATGCGCAGATCGCGCCGCATCTTTACAACGGACCCATCGGCGCGGCGGCGAGCATTCAGCTCGCGGCCTGTACGCCGAACTTCCTGATTCAGGAAAGCATCGGCACGTGGGGTGGCTTCCACGCGCAAGTGCTCAAGCAGCCGATTCAGTGGGAAGAAGGGTACATCATTCCCTCGAAGGCGCCGGGCCTCGGCGTCGAGCTCGACATGGACGTCGTGCGCGCGCATTCGCCGTATACGGGCAAGCGTCTGCATTTGCAGATGGCGAGCCAGCCCGCCGACGTGCGCGATACCTCGCCCGCACGCGGCTGATCTGCCGGAGCATTCAGATGAACTACGACTACATCATCGCCGGCGCCGGTTCGGCGGGCTGCATTCTCGCAGAGCGGCTCAGCGCTTCCGGTCGTCATTCGGTGCTGCTGCTCGAAGCGGGCGGACCCGACGATTCGTTCTGGTTCAAGATTCCCATCGGCTTCGCCAAGCTGTACTACAACAAGCAGTACAACTGGATGTATTACAGCGAGCCGGAGCCGGAGCTTGCGGGCCGGCAGATCTACGCGCCGCGCGGCAAGGTGCAGGGCGGCTCGGGCGCGATCAACGCCATGATCTACGTGCGCGGCGCCGCGCGCGACTACGACGACTGGGCCGCGGCGGGCAATGCGGGCTGGTCGTACCAGGAGGTGCTGCCATACTTTCGCAAGCTCGAGTCGCATCCGCTCGGCGACACGCCGTGGCACGGCGCGAACGGTCCGGTGCGCATCACGCCGATGAAGGAGGGCGCGCATGCGGTTTGCCGCACCTTTGTCGAAGGCTGCACGCAGCTCGGCTACGAGCGCAACGACGACTTCAACGGCGCGCGGCTCGAAGGCGTGGGCATCTACGACGTGAATACGCGCGACGGCAAGCGCGATTCGAGCAGCGTGGCCTACCTGCATCGCGCGGGGCGGCGCCCGAACCTGAAGATCGAGCATCATGCGCGCGCCACGCGAGTGCTGTTCGACGAGGCTCAAAAACGCGCCATCGGCGTGGAGATCGTGCAGCAAGACATAAAGCGCACGTTTCATGCCAATCGCGAGGTCATTGTCGCGGCCGGCGCGGTCGATTCGCCCAAGCTGTTGCAGCTATCGGGCGTGGGGCCGCGCGCGCTGCTCGCGAAGCACGGCATCGACGTCGTGCACGAGTTGCCTGCGGTGGGGCAGAACCTGCAGGACCATTTGTGCGTGAGCTTCTACTATCGCTCGCGTGTGAAGACGCTCAACGATTCATTCCGCAGCTGGACGGGCAAGCTGAAGTTCGGGCTGCAATACGTGTTCACGCGCAAGGGCCCGTTCTCGATGAGCGTGAACCAGTCGGGCGGCTTCTTCCGCACGAGCCAGGACGTGGCGCACCCGAACATGCAGGTGTACTTCAATCCGCTGTCGTACCGCATTCCGAAGTCGAATCGGGCGCAGCTTACGCCGGAGCCGTACTCGGGCTTTCTCGTCTGCTTCAATCCGTGCCGGCCCACGAGCCGCGGCTCGGTGGAGATCGCTTCGGCGAACGTGGAAGACGCGCCGAAAATTCGCGGCAACTACCTCTCGACGCAGAAGGACCGCGACGAGGCGATTGCGGGCAGCCGCCTCGTGCGCAAGCTGATGACGGCGCGCGCATTGCAGGACATCACCGAAGCCGAGGTGACGCCCGCAGGCGAGGTGACCGACGACGCGAGCATGCTCAAGTTCTTCCGCGAGCAAAGCGGCTCGATCTATCACCTGTGCGGCACCTGCGCGATGGGGCCGGACCCGCGCACGGCGGTCGTGGACGCGCGCCTGCGCGTGCATGGCATCGAAGGCCTGCGCGTGGTCGATGCGTCGATCTTCCCGAATATCACATCGGGCAACACCAACGCGCCGACGATGATGGTCGCGGAAAAGGGCGCAGACCTGATTCTGGAAGACGCCGATCAGGCCATTGCCGCGCAGGCCGTCGCGCAGGGCCGTCAGCGCGTGGCAGCCGCGATTTCGTCCTGAAGCCATTGCCGGAAAAGCCGCAACGGCTTCGAAGCCTTCTGTTCGGGCCGCACGACGAACCAGTATGACTGGCGGCCGTCCACGTGAATGTCTCGCACGGGCGCGAGCAGGCCCTGGGCCAGTTCATGCCCGATCATGTGGCGGTCGGCCATCGTCACGCCGAGCCCTTCGATGGCCGCGCGGATCGCGTGGTCGAGCAGGTCGAATTCGTAGCCGCCCGAGGTGTCCACGTCCTCGATGCGCGCCGCGTCGAGCCAGTGCCGCCACGTGAGATAGCGCTGGTTGTCGCCCGCGAGCACGTGCAGCAAGGTTTGCTGCGTGAGGTCGATGGGCCCGTGCGCGAGCAGCGCGGGTGCGCATACGGCGATGTGCGATTCGTGCATCAGCAGCGAGCTGTCGAGGCCTTCCCATTCACCGTCGCCAAAGCGGATTGCGCAGTCCAGCGCCGTCGAATCCGCGAGGCTGTCCTGCAGATGCGTGGTGAGGCTCAGTTCGAACTCGGGATGGCGCGCGTGCAGGCGCGTGAGGCGCGGCACGAGCCAGCGGCTCGCGAAGGTGGGCGGCGCGTTCACGCGCAGGCGGTTGAGGTCGCTCTTCTGCTGGATCGTGCGCGCAGTCAGTTCGATGCGGTCGAACGACTGCTGGAGCGTGCGCAGCAGCGCGCGCCCGGCTTCGGTCAGTTCGAGCCGGTGGTGATGGCGCTCGAGCAGCGCCTCGCCAAGCTGTTCCTCCAGCTGGCGCACCTGGCGGCTCACCGCGCTCTGCGTCACGTTCAGCTGCTCGGCGGCGCGCGTGAAGCTGCCGCTCGTGCCTGCCGCCTCGAACGCCTTCAGGGCGTTCAGCGCCGGCATCTTTCGCTTCAAGGTCGTCTCCTCGCTCCGGGCGCCGTCTCGAAACGGCGCCTCTTGCAAACGACGCAGTATACCGGCCGGCGCCGCCATTCAGACGCCCCGTGAGCGCGAGAGCGCGGCGAGCCCGAGCGTGACGACGAGCGCGAACACATAGAGGCCGCCCGCCCCCAGAAGACGCATGAACAGCGAGGCGACGGTGGGACCGGCCGCGCCGCCGAGCGAGAAGACGAGCAGCAGCGTCGCGCTCGTCTGCACGCGCCGCGCCTGATCGACACGGTCGTTCACGTCGGAGACGATCACGCCGTAGAGCGTGAAGGTGAGCGCGACGTAGAGAAAAAGGATCGCATCGACGAGAACCGGTGCGCGCAGGACGGCGAGCGCCGCGGCCGCGCAGGCGCAGACGAGCGAGATCAGGCCGAGCGTGGCGCGCCGCCCGAGGCGGTCGGAAAGGCGGCCCACGGGCCATTGCGAAAGCAGTGCGCCGATCAGCACGACGCCCATGGCGCGCGAAATACCGCTGGCCGGGTAACCGATGCGCGCGAGATACACCGGCGTGAGCGCATAGAACGCGCTGGAAAGCAGCCCCGCGCCGATGCAGGCCGGTACGCTGCGCGGCGCGACGCGGTGCAGTTCGCGCAGGCCGTCGAGCAGCAGCGTGGGGCGCTTGGGCGTGGCGAGCGCGGAAGCCGGCGCCTCGGCCACGGGCGCGGGCAGCGCGGCTTCGGCCGATTGCCACTCGCCGATCAACGCCACCGGTATGAGCGCGGTCACGAACAACCCGTTCACGAGCGCATGCTCGAAGATGCCGCCGGGTGCGCCCACGCCCAGCAGAAATTGCCCGGCGCTCACGCCGAGATACGTGAGCACGAGATATAGCGCGAACGCCCGTCCGCGCCGTTCGTTCGGCACCGCGCCGTTCACGCCGCTTTCGATCGAGGTGAACACGCCGACCATGCTGAAGCCGGTGATAAGCCGCAGCATGGCCCAAACGTCAGGGGAATCGAAGGAGAGGTAACCGAGCGCGGCAAGCGCCGCGAGCGCGCCAAAGCCGATGAAGGCGCGCTGCGGCCCGATGCGCCCGACGATCGGGCCGAGCCCCAGCGCGCCCACGATGAAGCCGACGTAATAGCACGATTGCACGAGGCCGACGGCGAGCGCGGTGCGCTCGCCGTGCAGCATGCGCAGCGAGATCAGCGTCGTGAGCAGGCTGTTCCCGCAAACGAGGATCGTATAGCCGCCCAGCAGGCCGATGAGCGCCCGCATGTACGGCGGCTTAGTGCGTCGTCCCGGCGCGGCGCTCGACGAAGCGCCGCACGTAGTCGTCGGCGGGGCGGTGCAGGATGTCGTCGGGCGTGCCGCACTGGATGAGGCGGCCGTCGCGCAGAATCGCGATCTGGTTGCCGATGCGCAGCGCCTCGTCGAGGTCGTGCGTGATGAACACGATGGTCTTCTTGAGCGTGGCCTGAAGTTCGAGCAGCTGGTCCTGCATCTCGGTGCGAATGAGCGGATCGAGTGCGGAGAACGCTTCGTCCATCAGCAGCACGTCGGTGTTGGCGGCGAGCGCGCGGGCGAGGCCCACGCGCTGGCGCATGCCGCCCGAAAGCTCGTCGGGATAGTGGTCCGCATAACCCGCGAGCCCCACCTTGCCGAGCCATTCGCGCGCGCTCGCGTGCGCCGCCGCTTTCTTTTCGCCACGCGTTGCGAGCGCATACGCGGCATTGTTGAGCACCGTCTGGTGAGGCAGGAGTCCGAAGCTCTGGAACACCATGCTCACGCCGTAACGGCGCAAGTCGCGCAGGCCGTTGTCGGAGAGCTTGAGCACGTCCTTGCCGTCGATCAGGATCTCGCCCACGGTCGGTTCGATGAGCCGGTTGAAGTGGCGCACCAGGGTGGACTTGCCCGAGCCCGAAAGGCCCATGATGACGAAGATCTGGCCCAAGCCGATCGACAGGCTCACGTCGTTGAGCCCTACATTGCAGCGCGTCTTCTCGAGGACCTCGGCCTTGCCCGCGCCGCCGCGCAGCAGTTCGAGCGCGCGCTGGCCCGCGTCGCGCGTGCCGAAGATCTTGTAGACGTTCTTGACTTCGATGCCGCTCATGATCGTTACCTCATTCCATGCTCATTGCGTATGCGGGATGCGCCGGCCGGATTTGCGCCATGGATGGCGCATTGTGCCCGCGCTGTTGCTTTCGCGTTCGTTACTTGGCCGGCTGGCTCGTCAGGTCGCTGCTGCCGGCCGCGTCCGCGCTTTCGCCTGCCTGTTCGCGAACGCGGCGAAACGGAATGCGCGAGGGCTGCCTGGATCTGCGCGCGAGGCCGCGCGTGCGCCGGCCCTGCCCGTAACCCTGGCTGATACGGTCGATCACGATCGCGAGGATCACGATGGCGACGCCCGCTTGCGTGCCCTTGCCCACGTCGAGCGTCTGAATGCCCGCGAGCACGTCTTCGCCAAGACCGCGCGAGCCGATCATCGAGGCGATCACGACCATGGAAAGGGCCATCATCGTGGTCTGGTTGATGCCGGCCATGATGCTTGGCCGTGCGAGCGGCAACTGCACGCCGAACAACAATTGCATGCGTGTGGTGCCGAAGGCGCGCGCGGCTTCGACGATTTCCGCGTCCACGTGGCGGATGCCGAGGTCGGTCAGCCGAATGAGCGGCGGCAGCGCATAGACGACCGTGGCGAGGATGGCGGGCACCTTGCCGAGGCCGAACAGCATGAGCACGGGAATCAGGTACACGAAGCTGGGCAGCGTCTGCATCACGTCGAGCACCGGCAGCAGCACGCGGCGCAGCCCGCTGCTCGAAGCCGCGAGAATGCCGAGCGGCACGCCGAGCACGACGGAGACGAGCGTGGCGACGACCATCAGCGCGAAGGTCTGCATGAGCTTGTCCCACAGCCCGAAGCAGCCGATCAGCCAGAGCAGGACGACGAACAGCAGCGCCACGCCGATGCGCCGCGATGCATGCCAGCCGAGCAGGCCCACGGCGGCGAGCACGACGGTGGGCGGCGTGGCGCGCAGCAGGCTTTCGAGCGGCACGAGCAGGTCGCGCAGCATGAGCACGCTGAAGTTGTGGAACGCGTCGCCGTAGCGCTGCACGAACGCAGCGACCTGATCGTTGACCCAGTCGGCGATCGAGAGGTGAAGAAAGGGAGATCCTTTGGTGAGCATCGTGAGCCTCATTCTGCGTGTGTCATGTGATGCGTACTGTCGTGCGGCCGTGCTGTGTGGCCATGCCGGGGTCACACCGGTGGCTTACGTGCGCAGCCCGGCCTGCACGCGCGCCGCGACTTCCGGCGTGACCCATTGCCTCCAGATTTCCGGATGCTGCTCGAAGAACGCGCGCGCGACCGTGGAAGCGTCGAGCTTCTTGTCGTGCATCTGCTGGACCAGTTGTTCGTCGAGCGTGAGCGGCAAGCTCACCTTGCCGAAGAACGCGACGGCGTCCGGCTCCGCTTCGTAGAACGGCGTGGAGACCGCGACCTTCAGATGCGAGACCTTGAACGCGGAGGCGCACGGCGCGCCCTTCGGATCGGCGATGGTGTCCCAACAGGCGTCGGAATACGGTGCGCCCTCGAGTTGCACGAAGCGGTACTTCGCCATCAGGCCGGCGGGCCGCCAGTAGTAGAAGAGAATGGGTTTGCCGCGCTCGTAGGCCGAGGCGATGGCCGCGTCGAGCGCGCCGCCGGTGCCGGGGCGGAAGTTCGTGTAGTCGTCGCCGAGCTTGTAGGCCGTGAGCAGGCGGTTGTTGAAGCGCTCACAGTCCCAGCCCGCAGGGCAGTTGTAGAAGCGGCCCTTGCCGGGTTCCTCGTCGTCGGTGAAGAGGGACTTGTACTGCGGCAGTTGCGCGACGGAGCGCAGTTGCGGCGCCATGGGCTTGATGCCGCGTTTGGCGTCGCCGTGGATCACATAGTCGGGGACGTACCAGCCTTCCTTGTCGCCGCCGGGAATCAGTTCGCCCACGAGCTTCACGCTGCCGTCTTTCAAGCCGCGCGCAACGATGGGGCTGCGGCCCGTCCAGTGCTCGGCCCACACCTGCAGGTCGTTTTTCGTGAGCGCCGTTTCGGTGGCGGCCGTGGCGCCGGGCACGACTTCAGTCTTGCAGCCGTAACCCTTCTCCAGCACCGTGCGCACCATTTCGGTCATCAGCGCGCCGCTTTCCCAGGTGATTTGCGCGAGCTTCACGGTTTTGCCCGCCTGGCACCAGCCGGGGGCGGCAAAGCTGCTCGTGGCCGCGCAGGTCAGCGCGAGGGCGGCGGCAATACGCACGCCTGCCAGCGTGATACGTCTCATGTTGTCTCCAGTGACTGGAATTGTATGCGCGCGCCTGCGTGGGGCCGCCGCTTTTCGAATCAGTCCGACCAGAGTCTAGCCGCGGCATTTCGGGTTGCGAAAGCCACGAATAGTCATCGATGCATTACCTGATCTCATGCCACTTTCATCACGCGAATGGCATGCGAGAGCGATGACTGCGCGTCATGCCCCCATGAGATTTCATAGCTTTTGAGCGTGCGCGGCGTGTGCTGGAATGCGTCTGGTCAAGTTCGAACTCATGACACAGGAGACGGAGTCAAACATGAAAGACCTGCAAGTCTATATCGGCGAAGGTTTCGCTGGACCAGGCGTAAACGCTGCCCACATCAACATCATGATCGGCCCGCGCAATGGCCCGGTGGGGCAGGCGTTTACGAACAGCTTGTCGTCGCCTTCGCAAGGCCACGTGCCGTTCATGGTGGTCGTGCAGCCCAACGTGCCGGTCAAGCCCGCCACGCTCTACGTGAACAAGGCCGACATTCGCGGCGACCTGCACGGCAACGCCACGTGGGGCGCCTCGCAGGCGGCCATCGCGAAGGCGGTGACGGAAGCGATGCTCGACGGCACGTTGCCGCCGCATGCGGAGAACGAATGGTGCATCGTCACGGCGAACTGGGTGAACGGGGCGTGCGACGACCTCGACGCCGTGTACGAGAACAATTACGTGGCCTGCAAGACGGCCATTCGCGCCGCGATGAACGGCCTGCCGAGGCTCGACGACATTGCGAAGATCAAGGATCAGATCAGCAATCCGTTTTACACGCCGAAGGCCAGGGCGGCTTGAGCCGCGCCAATCGTTACAGGTGACTACGATGCAATACGTGCAACTTGGCCGCTCCGGCCTGAAGGTGTCGCGCCTGTGCCTCGGCACGATGAACATGGGCACGCCCGAATGGAAGCCGTGGATCTACAACGAAGAGCAAAGCGAGCCCATTGTGCGCCGCGCGCTCGAAGCGGGCGTGAACTTCATCGACCTCGCGGACTTCTATTCGACGGGCGTGGGCGAAGAAGTCGTCGGGCGCATCGTGCGGCGGCTCGCGAAGCGCGACGAACTCGTGCTCACGACCAAGGTCGGTTATCCGATCGGCAATGGCGCGAACAACCAGGGCCACTCGCGCAAGCACATCATGGAAGGCATCGACGGCTCGCTGCGCCGTCTGCAAACCGACTACGTCGATATCTACATGCTGCATTACTTCGACGTGAACACGCCGGTCGAGGAAACCATGGACGCGCTCAACGACATCGTGCGCGCGGGCAAGGCGCGCTATATCGGCGTGTCGACGATGTTCACATGGCAGTTCGCCAAGATTCTGCAGGCATGCGAGCGCTATCACTTCGCATGCCCAATCAATATGCAGCTGCAGCTGAACTGCGCCTATCGCGAGGAAGAGCGCGAGATGATTCCGTTCTGCCAGGATCGGGGCGTAGGCGTATCGGTGTTCAGTCCGCTCGCACGCGGCCTGCTCTCCGGCGACGCGAAGTCGGTGCGCAACCAGACCGACTTCTTCACCGTGCAGATGTACGACGATGAAGCCTCGCGCGATATCGCGCGTTCGGTGGCCGAAGTCGCGGCGGCGCGCGGCGTATCGAGCGCGCAGATCGCGCAGGCGTGGGTGCTGGGACGTGCGGGTGTCTCGTCGATGCTCGTGGGCGCGGACACCGTCGCGCAGTTCGAAAGCGCGCTCGCCGCGCTCGACACACAACTCAGCGCCGACGAGCTTTACGAACTCGAGCGCAACTACACGCCGTGCGACGTGATCAACGATTACGTGAGCGCGCGCATTCCGCGCGTGCCGCGCGCGGCACGACGCCTGGAGATCGCGGCATGATTGGAGGATTAAAAGAAGCGCGCCTGTGGCGCACCTCGAGCTTCATTGACGGCGAATGGGTGGCGAGCGAAGCGACTTATGCGGTCATCGACCCGGCCACCGGCGCGCCGCTCGCGCAAGTGACCCGCGCCGGAGCACGCGAAGCGCTGCAGGCCGTGGCGGCGGCCTCGCACGCGTTCCCTGCATGGCGCGACGCCACGGCGGCGGAGCGCAGCGCGAAGGTGCGCCGCTGGGGCGAGTTGATGCACGCGCATCGCGAAGATCTCGCGCGCATCATGACGGCCGAGCAGGGCAAGCCGTACCCGGAAGCGATGGGCGAAGTGGCATACGCGGCGAGCTTTCTCACGTGGTTCGCGGAGGAAGCGCGGCGCGCCTATGGCGACGTGATTCCCGCGCCGAAGAAGGGCGCGCGCATTGTCGTGACGAAGGAGCCCGTGGGCGTGGTCGGTGCGATCACGCCGTGGAATTTCCCGCTCGCCATGGTCACGCGCAAGGCCGGCCCGGCGCTCGCGGCCGGTTGCACGATGGTACTCAAGCCTTCGGAAGAGACGCCGCTGTCGGCGTTCGCGCTGGCTGAACTGGCGGCCGAGGCGGGTATTCCGCGCGGCGTGTTCAATGTCGTTTCGGGCGATGCCGCGGCGATCGGCGACACGCTCATGGCTTCGAAGTCCGTGCGCAAGATCTCGTTCACGGGTTCGACGCGCGTGGGCAAGCTGCTCATGCGCGCTGCCGCCGATACGGTGAAGAAGGTGTCGCTCGAACTGGGCGGCAATGCGCCCTTTATCGTATTCGACGACGCCGATCTCGACGCCGCCGTGGAAGGCGCGATGGCCTCGAAATTCCGCAACACGGGGCAGACCTGCGTCTGCGTGAACCGCTTCTACGTGCAGGCCGGTGTACACGATGCGTTTGTCGGGAAACTGGTTGCGGCCGTGCGCGCGTTGCGGGTGTCGGGCGGCATGGAGCCGGGCGCCACGCAAGGACCGCTCATCAACGGGGCGGCGTTGCGCAAGGTCGAGGCGCACGTGAGCGATGCGCTCGAGAAGGGCGGCGTCATTGCATGCGGCGGCCGCCCACATGCGCTGGGCGGCACGTTTTACGAGCCCACGGTCATCACGGGCGCGCACGGCGGCATGATGCTCGCGCACGAGGAGACGTTCGGCCCCGTTGCCGCGGTGTTCCGCTTCGAGACCGAGGAAGAAGCGATCCAGGCGGCGAACGATACCGACTTCGGCCTGTCCGCGTACTTCTACGCACGCGACATTGGCCGCGTGTGGCGCGTGGCCGGCGCGCTGGAAAGCGGCATGGTCGGCATCAACGAAGGCATTCTCTCGACGGAAGTCGCGCCTTTTGGCGGCGTGAAGGAGTCGGGGCTCGGGCGCGAAGGCTCGAAGTACGGGCTCGACGAGTACCTTGAAACAAAGTACCTGATGATGGGCGGGCTCGGCTGATTTCCCGCGCCGTGACCCCGCTTGCCAGGTTTTGGGGAAGGCCGCCGCGCGAGAGTGCGGCGGTTTGTTTGGGCCCTCTCTTGAACGAGCGAACAGGTTTGCGGCCTCAGTCGGCCGCAATGAAGCGCAAGGTGCCGGCGAGGCGCGCCGGCCCGCCGGTGTCGTTTGGATGATTCACGCCGTCCATGACAGGGACCTCGGCGAAATCGAACGGGCTGACGCCGTCGAGGCAAGCCACGTTCACGCCGTACAGGTTCGGGTTCGAGCGCCGTTGAAGATGGGTGGCGATTCCGCAGCGAGAACAGAAGAAGTGCTGCGCCGCTCCGGTGTTGAAGCGATAGCTCGTTAGCACCGCTTCGCCCTGCTGGAACTCGATCCCACCTATTTCTGCGGCGACGATGATCGCGCCTCGCATACGGCAGTAAGAACAGTTGCAGCGGCGGATCGAGTTGAGGCCGTTGCTGAGCGTCGCCACGAAACGCACCGCGCCGCAATGGCACCGGCCTGCGCGTTGGTTTGTATCGGCCACCATGTCGCGGGTTTCTCCTTCGCTGATCAAGCGTGTTGCGCAAGGACGCGGCGTCAACCGGCCCACGCGTTGATGTCGAGAACTGCCGCGGCGAACGCGTCTGGCGCCTCCTGCGGAAGGTTATGGCCAGCATTGGGCACGATGCGGTGCTCATGGCGCCCGCTGAAGCGCTTCGAGCCGGTCTCGCGTGCGCCGGGAGGCTGGACACCGTCGGCATCTCCATCGAGCGTGATCGTGGGCACGGTAATCGGCGGCGCGGCGGCGAGGCGGCGTTCGATGTCGTCGAAGCGGGGATCGCCTTCGACCAGTCCGAAACGGTGACGGTAAGAATGAACCACCACGTCGACGAAATCGGGATTGTCGAATGACGCTGCCGTGCGCGCGTAGATGTCGTCGTCGAAGCGCCAGGTCGGCGACCAGAGCGACCACAGGAGACGGCAGAACGCGCGGCGTTTTTCGGTCAATCCAGCCCGGCCGCGCTCGCCATGCAGGTAATACTGGTACCACATGCGGTGTTCCTTTTCAGGGTCGGCCGGCTGCACGGCAGCGGCGATATTCTGGATGTTGTAGCCGTTGACCGAAACCAGGCCCCGCGCTCTCGACGGATAGAGCGCCGCCACGATGCACGCCGCCCGGCCGCCCCAATCGTATCCGCCGAGGATGGCCCCCTCGATCTCAAGGGCATCGAGCAGCGCCAGCAGGTCGGCGCCAAGCGCCGCCTGCTGGCCTGAGCGCAGTGTCGCGGGCGAAAGGAAGCGCGTTGGGCCGTATCCCCGCAGGTAGGGGACAATGACGCGGGCGCCCTCGGAAATCAGGCGTGGCGTCACCTCTTCGTATGCGTGGATGTCATAGGGAAAGCCATGCAGCAGCACGACCGGCCATCCCTTCGCGTCGCCCTGTTCGTCATAGGCGATGTCGAGCAGTCCGGTTTCGACATGGGTAAGCATGGGGCGCTCCTTTGCGCTCAGTTGCGTGCCAGGTTGCTTGGTGACGTTTATGACCGTTATGACGCACGGGTAGCAAACGACGTGCGTGAAATCATGTCAGAGCCCGAGACAAAGCGCGCCGGCCGCGACGACCACGCAGGCGAGCCAGCGCGTTCCACTCACCGCTTCCCGCAAAAACATCCGCCCGATCAGCACCGCGAACACCACGCTGGTCTCGCGCAACGCCGATACCGCGCCCATCGCGCCCGACTGCAGCGCCCAGATGACGATGCCATACGCCCCGATCGAGACCAGGCCGCCGGCCAGCGACGAGGCGATCGACAGCGGCTCGGCGCGTACCGGCGTCCATAGCGCCGCGGGTCCGCGCCGCGCGACGAACAGCACCGGCATCGCCCAATACGACAGGAACATCCATGCGGTGTAGCTGAAAGGCTGGCCGTCGGACAAGCGCACGCCGATGCCGTCGATCACGGTATAGAGCGCGATCGTTGCACCGGTCGTCAGCGCGGCGAGCGCACCCGCGCGCGACACGTGACGCCCCTGCAGCGCGATTGCAATGATGCCGCCCGAAATCATCACGATCGCGAGACCGTGCAGGGGGCCGATCGTTTCATGCGCGAACAGCGCCGCGCCGAGCGTGACGAGCAGCGGCGACGAGCCTCGTGCGATCGGGTACGCCAGCGCCAGGTCGTTGCAGCGATACGACCGCACGAGACTCACGTTGTAGAAGACATGCACGAGCCCCGAAGCGACGATGCAGGGCCACGCGGCTCGGGCCGGCGAGGGCAGGGACAGGACGACGGGCGCGGCGACCAGCCCGATGGCGATGCTCATCCACGCCATGGAGAAAAACCGGTCGCGGTTGCCATGGAGCATCGCGTTCCAGCTCGCGTGGAGCAGCGCGGCGAACAGCACGATACCGCCGGTATAACTGAGCATGAGGGCGCGGTCACGGTTGCGTTAATGGCTTAACAAGAAGGATAACTATCTTGTAACCGGTCAGCAAACGAGATAAATTGGGTATTCACATTAGATAAACTCTCTCGAATGAAGCCGGTATTGCCCCCACTCAATGCCCTGCGCGCCTTCGAGGCGGCGGGCCGGCTCGGCAGCTTCAAGGACGCCGCCGCGCAGTTGCACGTGACGCCCGGTGCAGTGAGCCAGCACGTGCGCTTGCTGGAGGCGTGGCTTGGCGCGCCGCTCTTCGAGCGGCACAACCGCCGCGTGCAGCTGACGCCGGCGGCGAAGGCTTATCTGGCGGAAGTCGGCCCCTTGTTCGAACAGCTCGCGCAAGCAACCGCGAGATATGGCGTGGCGCAAACGGTCTCGCGAACTCTGTCCGTGAACGCGCCCGCCACCTTCACGCTGCGCTGGCTGGTGCCGAGGCTGGCGAAATTCCGCGCCGGGCATCCCGACATCGACGTCAAGGTGGAGACGTCGAACGAGCCGCTGGAGAGTCTGAAGGGCGACGATGACCTCGTCATCCGGGGTGGCCCGGACACCTTCTACGGCTATTCGATGCGGCCGTTCTTGTCCGAGGAGCGGCTTCCGGTCTGTAGTCCTACGCTTTTACGGCGCATGCCGCTGCGCTCGCCCGGCGACTTGCGAGAGCACACGTTGCTGCACACCTCGAGTCTTCCGCGGCTCTGGCCCGACTGGCTGGCGTGTGCGCAGGTGCCTGACCTGAGGCCGGCCGCTGATTTGACCTTCGACCACTTCTTTCTGACCTTGCAGTCTGCGATCGACGGAATCGGCATCGCGATGGGGCCCACTGCGCTGGTCGCCGACGATCTCGCCGCTGGCCGGCTCGTCGCACCGTTCGCAGGTCCACGTCTGCCGTCGCGCAGCTATTGCACTTACGTGGCCCACGAGAAGTCCGGCGACGAACGTGTCGCCTTGTTCCGTGCATGGATCGAGCGCGAGGGGATGGGTTCCTGAACGCAAATGCGCCGCGCGATGCAAAAGGAGGCCGGCTATCGCACGGATCCGAAGGCGGAATCGGCGTCGCAATTACGCGACGCCCGGCAGCCTTTTTTTGCGCACACGCTGCGGGAGATGGGCTGCATTTTCCTTTCAAACCTGAATGCGCGCGGCGAAGTCGTTCGATCGTTGATGGACGCAATTGGAGTTGGCGGCGATGTGACCACAAGCCCGTGGCCACAAACGGTGTTCCTACTCCATGCCGCGGTCGATATCAAGCCATTGCATCAGCCGCATTTTCCCCGCCCTGGCCGCACATTACATTCTTATAATCTGCCGCGCGCTCGCGCAAATGGGCGCGATGCGGCAACAAAATGCGGCACTGCATCGCGCGCCGTTTGGGGTACGCGAATGCCTGGTCGTGGATGACGTAGTGCAACGGTCCGTTCGTGGGCCCACAACAAGACTGTGACAACAGGAGAAACTGCATGAAGGCTATTCAAGTATTCAAGCTGGCCGCTGCGACGGCTCTCGTGGCTGCGTCCTTGCACGCCTATGCGCAGGGCGACGCGTCTAGCGACGCGACTGCCGCTGCCCAGCAACAAGCCAGCCCGACGCAGGCGCAATCGAAGCAGGCCAAGGCCGCTAACCGCGCCCTCAGCCGCAAGATCCGCTCCGCGCTCGCCAGGGACAAGAAGATCGACGTTGCCAGAATTACCGTGCGTGTGCGTGATGGGGCCGTGGTCCTGCAGGGCTCGGTACCGGAGCAGTCGCAGATCGAACACGCCACCGAAGTCGCCAGGGGCGTGCAAGGCGTAACGTCGGTCAAGAACGCGCTGACGATCCGTCCGAACGAGTCCTGATCATCGCTCACACAGCTTTGCGCCCAACCGGGCGCATGCACCTACGCCCTGCGCATGTAACGAAAATCGCGCAGGGCGATTATATGGCCTGCAATAAAGGCGCCGGATTTCCCGAACCAGGGATGCGAAGCGTAGTTTCGCAAAATGCGGTGTAAATCGTTAAGCCGATTTTCAACCGGGGCGGCAAAAAAAGAGGCTTCTCGCAAATGCCAGGTCAAACGGCCGAATTGCATATCGAATCGCGCAGTGCTCCGATTCGAGGCAAGAATCCATTACGCCATTACGGGTAATTGCCAAAAAACGAAATATATCGTTGCGCACAATGCGCTTAATTATTCGCGCTCGCTTTCCTAAACTTGTTATGAACTGGCAGGGGTTTGCTTTACGTGCACCTCTGCGAACAGTTACGCGATTTTAATCGCCGTGAGCCGCGCATAACGACCGTCCAATGAGAAATATCGCGGGTCGTTTGTGCCGGAATTCCAGTCCAATCAAAGGAGGAGCGAGTCATGAACAAGACAACCAGCACACTGATCGCGGCCGTTGCCGCACTCATGCTGTCTGGCGGTGCGTATGCACAGAGCAACAATACGCTGGCAACCCCGAGCGTTGTGTCGCCCGCCGCTGCCAATAACACTGCAACGAGCGGCTACGGCACGCCGGGCGCCACCGGCTCGGACAGCGGCATGAGCGCCGCGTCGCCGAACAACCCGGGCGCGAACAATAGCGCAACGTCGCTCACCCCCGCGTACGGTAGCAACAACACGCTGGCGACTCCGACTACCGCGTCTCCGGCCAAATAACTGCAGTCCGTTACCGTAAGCAAGACCGCTGCCCTCGCGGGACAGCGGTCTTTTGTTTGTGCGCCCAGCATGGGAACCGATCTGCTTGCGCGCTTCAGCGCGCGTTGCGGCGGCGAGTCTCGACAACGTCGCCCACCGCGAGCATCTGCGCAAGACCGGCGTGACCGACCCGCTCACGGGCCTGTCGAACCGCCGCTATTTCGACGAGCGTCTGCATCACGAGATTCGGCGCGCGACTTCGCACGCGGCGCCCATGTCGTGCCTCTTTATCGACATCGACGTTCGCAAACGTTACATCGAAACGGCGGCGCTGGCATGATGCGTGAGTTCGACTCAAGGTCGCGCTGAAACGCAAGTTTTCAAAATCCGGCACTATTTGCGGTAGCAGTGGTTTCTGAGGCCCGCCCAGCAGGCAAAGCGAAATCATGTCTACCGACCTTTTGATGACCGTCGCCTGTCTGGCCTGCGCGATCGCGATGTTCCTGATCGGCCGGCCCCGCTCGGACGCGGTGGCGCTCATCATGATCGTCGCGCTGTCGCTCGCGGGCATCGTGACGGTCAACGAGGCGCTGGCTGGCTTCTCGGACCCGAACATCGTGCTCATCGCGGCGCTCTTCGTGCTCGGCGACGCGCTCGCGCGCACGGGCGTCGCCCAGCGCGTGGGCGACTACCTGATCGAGCGCGGCGGGTCCAACGAGCGCCGCCTCGTCGTGCTGATCATGATCATTGTCGGCGTCATGGGCTCGGTCATGAGCTCGACGGCCGTCGTGGCGATCTTCATTCCCATCGTCGTTCGCATCGCACGCCAGTCGGGCGTGTCGCGCGCGCGCATGCTCATGCCGGTCAGCATGGCCGCGCTCACGAGCGGCATGCTCACGCTCGTCGCCACGACGCCGAATCTCGTCATCAACAGCGCGCTCGTCTATCGCGGCTACCGGCCCTTCAGTTTCTTCGCCATCACGCCGCTGGGCGTGCCGATTCTCGCTGCGAGCATCGGCTGGATGCTGTTCGCGAGGCGCTTTCTGAACGGCACGGGTGGCGCGGAGACGACCACGCGGCCCTCGCTGAACGACTGGGTCACGCGCTACTCGCTCGAAGGGCGCGCCTTTCGCCTGGAAGTCGGCACCGATTCCCCGCTCGTGGGGCAGACGCTCGGCCACACCGGGCTCGACGACGACCCCGTGGCGCACGTCGTCGCGATCGAGCGGCGCGCGCGCATGGGCGCGACCGTGCTGCCCGCAACCGCGGACAGCAGTATCGCCCCCGGCGACGTGCTGCTGCTCGACGTGGAGTCCGCGAGTTTCGACGTGCAGGCGTTTTGCGCGCGCCATGCGCTCGCGATGCGCCGCATGTCGGGCGCCTACTTCACCGACCAGAGCCACGACGTGGGCATGGCCGAAGTCATCGTGCCGCCGGACTCGTCGCTCGTGGGCAACGTCGCGCGCAGTTCCGCGGCGCTGCGCCGGCACGGTGTGACGGTCGTCGGCCTGCGGCGTGCCGATGCCGCGCTCGAGCAGGATCTGCAGGCCACGCAGCTCAAGGTGGGTGACACGCTGCTGGTAGTCGGGCCGTGGATCGACATCTTCTCGATGCAGTCGGTGGAGCGCGACATCGTGTGTCTCGCCATGCCGGTCGAAAGCGACGCCTACGTGCCGGTGCCGCACAAGGCGCTGCACGCGCTCGCCATCATGGCGCTCGTCATCGCGATGATGCTTACGCCGCGCGTGCCGAACGTGCTCGCGGGACTGATCGGGTGCTTGCTCATGGGTGCGTTCGGTTGCGTGAGCCTCGACAGCGCGTATCGCGCGATTCACTGGCGCAGCCTCGTGCTGATCGTGGGCATGCTGCCGTTTTCCATCGCGCTGCAGCGCACGGGCGGCATCGACATTGCCGCCGACGCCGTGCTGCGCGTGGCCGGCAACTGGGGCGCGCATGGCTTGCTGGGCGCTGTTTTCCTGCTGACACTCGTGCTCGGCACCGTGATTTCCGGCACGGCAACGGCGGTGCTGATGGCGCCCGTGGTGCTCGCGTTGGCGGCTCACCTGCATGCGTCGCCCTATCCGTTCGCGATGACGACGGCGGTTGCCGCGTCGGCGGCTTATATGTCGCCGGTCTCGACACCCGTGAATGCGCTCGTCAGCACGGCTGGCGGCTATCGGTTCCGGGAATTTTTCATGGTGGGTTCGCCGGCTGCCCTCGGGGCGTTCGTGATCACCGTAGTGCTGGTACCGCTCATCTGGCCGGTTTTCCCGCACTAGCGCGAGGAAAGGCCGGCTACCCGTTCGCGAGGCATTGACCGGACATGGCGAATTTCTTGACGAGAGCGTGGGTCCTTCGCTGGATCAAGCGGATTGTCCTTTTCGTGCTGATCGCATTCGTGTGCATTGCCGGCGTGCGGTTCTACGACGCGCAGCGCAAGGCGCCGTTGAGCTTGTGGCACACCTATGTGCCGGAAGACATGCACGCGCACGAAATCGATCATGCGACGTGGGAGGAGTACATCGCAAACGAGAACCGCCTGTTCGACGCGGTGAAGAAGAACGTCACCGACAAACTGCCGGCAGACGAGCGTGTTCCCGCCAATCGTTATTTCTCGGGCAGCCCGATTTATCCCGGGCACTTCCGCACCGACTGGAACCGCTCGTACACACTCATGCCGCAAGGTCAGCCGCACGGCGTGGCCGTGATGCTGCATGGGCTGACCGATTCTCCGTATAGCCTGCGGCACATCGCGCAGCGCTATCAGCAGGATGGTTTCGCCGTGGTCGCGGTGCGCTTGCCGGGGCATGGCACCGTGCCCTCGGGGCTGACCGAAGTGACGGCGGAAGACTGGGAGGCGGCCACGCGCCTCGCCGTGCGCGAAGCGCGGCGCCTCGTGCCGGCGCCTGCGCCGCTGCATATCGTGGGTTTTTCGAACGGCGGCGCGCTCGCACTGCAATACTCGCTCGAGGCGCTGGACGATCCGAGCCTGCCGAAAGCGGACCACCTGATCCTGCTCTCGCCGATGATCGGCATTACGCGCTTCGCGCGCTTTGCGGGGCTCGCGGCACTGCCCGCGATCCTGCCCGCGTTTGCGAAAGCCGCGTGGCTCGACATCGTGCCGGAATTCAATCCGTTCAAGTACAACTCGTTTCCGGTGAACGGCGCCCGCCAGTCGTGGCGAGTCACGCGCAAGATCCAGCAGGAGGTGGCGGACGCGGCGCGCAACGGCAAACTGGCGGCGCTGCCGCCCGCGCTCACCTTCCAGTCCATACTCGACTTCACCGTGAGCACGAGCGCGATCGTCAGTTCGCTGTACGCGCAACTGCCCGCCAACGGCAGCGAGCTCGTGTTATTCGACATCAACCGCACGGCACAATGGAGCCCGCTGCTGCGCGCTTCGATGCGTGACGCGCTGCGCCGCATCTCGCCAGCGCCGCCGCTGCGTTACCGCCTGACCGTGCTCACCAACGCCTCCGCCACCTCGCCGCACGTGGTCGAACAGAGCACGGCGCCGAACGAGACAACGGCGAAAGTCGAACCGACGGGGCTCGACTATCCGCTCGATGTCTATTCGCTTTCCCACGTGGCCCTGCCGTTCCCGGTGACCGATTCCTTGTACGGCCGCAACCCCGATCCCGACGACGACCTGGGCATCCATCTGGGCGCCCAGTCCGTACGCGGCGAAACCGGGGCGCTGATCGTGGGTGCGGGGCTTCTCACGCGGCTCTCGTGGAACCCCTTCTACGACTACATCGTCGAGCGTATCGACTACCTGGCGAGCCATGGACCGTGATCGTCGCGCAATCCGCACGCGCAAGACCGGGCCCCGACCCGGCGAGAGGTCAGGCACGCGGCGCGAGCTCGACCTGCGCGGTCATTTGCTCGCCGTCGCGGGCCACGACGATCGACACGTTGCTGCGGGCGCGCGCGATCATGCTTTGCAACTGCTCGACGTTGTCCACCTCGATGCCGTTGACCGCGATGATCACGTCGCCCGCGCTGATGCCGGCCGCCTTTGCCGCGCCGCCCGCTTTCACGACGAGCACGCCGCCGTCCACGCCGATCTGCTGCGCTTCGTCGCCGCTGAGCGCGCGCACGGCGACGCCGAGACGCGGATGCGCATTGCGGGCCAGCGTGGTGCCATTGCCGTTGCCGCCGCCCTGCACGATCTGATCCTTGATGTGCATGGCTTCGTCGATCGGAATCGCGAACGAGAGGCCCTGGAAGCCGCCCGTGCGCGAATAGATCATCGAATTGATGCCGATGACTTCGCCGTTCAGGTTGAAGAGCGGGCCGCCCGAATTGCCCGGGTTGACGGGCACGTCGGTCTGGATGAGGTGCGTCGGGCTGTCTTCCGAGAGCTGGCGCGACTTCGCGCTGATGATGCCCGAGGTGACGGTGTTGTCGAGACCATAGGGCGAGCCGATCGCAACGACCCAGTCGCCTACCTTGCTGTTCGCCGGATTGCCGATCTTCACCGTCGGGAAACCCGTGCCGGAGATTTTCAGCACGGCCACGTCGCCGGCCTTGTCGGTGCCGATCACGCGCGCGGGGAACTTGCGGCCGTCGGTGAGCTTGACTGTCACGTCATCGGCGCCTTCGACGACGTGATTGTTCGTCAGGATGTAGCCATCCTGGCTCACGATGAAGCCCGAGCCGAGGGCGCCCGAATGGCCGTCTTCGGCGTCCGGGTTTTCCTTGACGACTTCGACATGGACCACAGCCGGGCCGTACTGCGCGACGATTGCCGAGAAGTTCGGCGCCGCGCTCCTGACGTCGTCCGCCTTCGGCACGGGTGCGGACAACGTCGTTTTCGTGATGCCGCTTTCGTCCGCGCTGGCGTGCTCGTGGCTCACGACCCAGGCGCCGGCAAGCGCCACCGCCACACCGACGATCAGGCCCCGGCGCCGATATTTGATGGTACTCATTGCTATGGTCTTCGAAGTGATTGGTGAAGGTGCGCGTAAGGTACTTTTTGCTGCTTAAACGTGACTTAAATGCCGGAGAGATCTTTTGACCGCTCGAAGAGTCGATGTGCACGCAACGAAATCCAGGGCGCGGTTGCGGGGATGCCTCGCCAGCCAGCGCGCACGTCTTCTTCAAAGCGGCTAGTCTTGCGAGGTAGCGCCGATCGCGCCCCGAAGACGTTTTATTGAGGGCCGGATAAACGCGGCGAGGCGTCGATGGCTTGCAAACGTCTCACCCGCGCAACGTGGTTCGTCATCCAAAGCATCTCCATGAAACAGGATCTCGTCACGTTCACCTGCGTGGTCGTCATCGCCGTCGTTACGGGGTGGGTGCTGTATATCGGGCGCCCGGTGCTGGTGCCGATCGCATTCGCGATCATCACGTCGTATGTGATCTACGGGCTCGCCGAGATCCTGCGGCGCGTGCCCCGCGTGGGCACGCGCATTCGGGCAGGCGTGCGCTACTGGAGCGCCGCCGCGCTCATACTTGCGGCCGCATGGGTCGCGACCGAACTGCTGCTATCCGATACCGACCGCATGCTTGCCGTGGCGCCGAAGTACGAAGCCACGCTGCTTGCGTTGCTCGCGAAGATTACCGCGCTGTTTCATCTGGAGACCGAGGCTTCGTGGACGGCTTTCCGCCGCGAACTGCTCGCGACCGTCAACGTCCAGTCGCTGCTCACCTCGCTGCTCGGCTCGCTCTCTTCGCTCATGGCAACGACGCTCGTCGTGTTACTGTACACGGCGTTCTTCATGGTCGAGATGGGGCGGTTCCGCCGCAAGCTTTCCGCAGTCATGCGCGGCAAGGCGGACATGGAGCCCGTGATCGACGCCATCAATTCGAAGATCGGCACGTATCTGGCGTTGAAGGCGCTGCTCGGCGTGGTGCTCGGCATTCTGAGCTGGGTCTGCATGCACCTGGTCGGGCTGGAGTTCGCGCCGCTGCTCGCCGTGCTCATCGTGCTGCTCAACTTCGTGCCCTATGCGGGGTCGCTCATTTCCGTTGCGCTTCCCGCCTTGCTCGCCGCGCTTCAATTCGGTCAGTGGAACGAATCGATCACGCTGCTCATTGCGCTTTCGGCAATCAACTTCGTGATGGGCAACGTGCTCGACCCGTGGTTGATGGCGGGGTCGCTGAACCTGAGCCCCGCCGTCATCCTCATGAGCCTCGCCACATGGACGGCGATCTGGGGCATTCCCGGCGCTTTTCTCGCCGTGCCGGGAACCGTGGCGCTCACGATCATTTTCTCTGCGTTCAGCTCCACTCGGCCGCTGGCGATGCTGTTGACGAAGGACGATGTAGTCAGGCCTGCAGAATAAATGCGTAGCTTACTTTCACAGGTGACCCATGGCTTCCAGAATCAACCGCGGCAACGCAATCGGCCCGGTTTCCGTGTGTCTGTGCGACAAGGCGCTGGCGGAGTTTGCCAATCGCCGCATCAGCGCCGATCTGGCGCGGCGCGGCTTCCTGATCGGCATGGGTGCATCCCTGTTGAGCGCGGTGCTGCCCGAGTTCAGCAGCGCGCAGCAGCCCGGCGCCGCAGCGCCCGCCCAGCCCACGACATTCACGAACTTTCGCCTGTTCGACGGCAAGTCGGCGGCGCTGCAGGACGGCCTGTCCCTCGTCGTCGACGGCAACCGCATCTCGCAGCTGCGGCGGGGCTCGCCTGATACGCGGACCGCGTCGGGTGGCCGCGTGATCGACTGCGGCGGCAAGGTGATGATGCCGGGCCTCATCGACATGCACTGGCATTCGCTTCTCGCCGCGGTCCCGATCGCGACCATCCTTCAGTCCGACCTGAATTTCGTCTACCTGGCCGCGGGCGCGGAGGCCCAGCGCACACTCTTGCGCGGCTTCACGACCATTCGCGACGCCGGCGGTCCCGCGTTCGCCCTGAAGCAGGCCATCGACGCCGGCATGCTGAGCGGCCCGCGCATTTACCCCTGCGGCGCGATGATCACCACGACGGGCGGCCACGGCGACTTTCGTCTGCTGACCGACGTGCCGCGCACGAGTGGCCAGATCAGCGAGATCGAACGAACTGGCGCTGCCGCCATTGCCGATTCGGCCGACGAAGTGCGCCTGCGTGTGCGCGAGCAGTTCATGATGGGCGCCACACAGATCAAGATCGTGGGCTGCGGCGGCGTTTCCACGCCGCGCAGTCCGCTCGACATGCTCACGTTCACCGAGCCCCAACTGAAAGCCGCGGTGGAAACGGCGTCCGACTGGGGTACCTACGTGCTCGTGCATGCCTACACGCCGGAAGCGGTGAAGCGCTCGGTGGCTGCCGGCGCGCAATGCGTCGAGCACGGACATCTCATCGACGACCGCACCGCCGAAGTTCTGGCGAAGAACGGCACATGGTTGAGCACGCAACCGTTTACCAGCGAAGAGGATGTGGCGCCGTTGGCGCCGTCGAGCCGCGAGAAGTTTCTCGAGGTAACGGCCGGGACCGACAACATGTACAAGCTCGCGCGCAAGCATGGGCTCAAGGTGGCGTTCGGCACGGATTTGATTTTTTCGCAGGCGCTGGCCACGCGGCAAGGCACGATGCTCGGGCACATGACGCGCTGGTATTCGAATGCCGAGGCATTGCGCATGGCCACTGCCACGAACGGGCAGTTGCTCGCGCTGGCGGGCGAGCGCAATCCGTATCCGCACAAGCTTGGCGTGCTGGAGGAGGGCGCGTACGCGGATCTGCTGATCGTGGCGGGCGACCCGCTTCAGGACATGACGTTGCTGGCCAGGCCCGATCAGAACTTAAGCCTGATCATGAAGGATGGCCGGGTCTACAAGGATGCGCTGAAGGCGTGAGACTGCGGGGCGCGGGCCCTTCGCGTCATCAGGGCCAGTAACCGAACCCCGGCATCGCGATCGCGATTTGGCACGCAAATCGAAGGCCAAAACAGCCCGCACGGGCATGGCGAACGCCCCGTTCATGGCGTATTAGCCACAATGCCCCACACGATTTCTGTATCAAGATGTCACGGCGTGGGGACGCATCAGGCGGGTACATTTGCCTGCGCGGTGCAGCCATCATGGCACGTCCAGAGGCCCCCCGGAGGGGGTCGAAATCCCGCCTGTCCAAATCCGCCATCTGGCCGATTCTGCCGGTTGAACTTCGCGGCGAAGTAGCCCATATTCAAAACGACTATTTGTTACACCCGTCCAGCGATCCGCGCAATACAGTAGGGACTACAGTCGATACTTCGAATCCGTGCCGCCTGGTTGCCTCCGCTGCGACGCGCACCAGTCGCCGGTAGCCAACCCGAAACCATCCTGTCAAAGCTTCCATGCCTGCAATGTTCAACGAACCTGGCCGCGCCAAGTCTGGTCCGTGGGGATGTCCATACTGCGGGACCGGTTTTAATGCGCCACTGATGATCTGCCCTCAGTGCGGCGCGAAGCAGCTTTCATCCGGCCCGCGCATGTCGCCGGCAAGCGAACCCGCCGCGCCCGAATGGCACGATGGTTTCGCGCGCCATGCGCGCACGGAATGGAACCCTTCCGCATTCAGTTTCAGTGGTGCGCCGCGCGACAGCGATTACGAGCTGCGCGATGAAGCGCCTCGAGCGCAACGTTCGTGGATGCCTTTCTATGCGATCGGCAGCGTGGTGTCGATCGCGTTCCTGCTGACCGCTTACATGATTTCGCACCGGACCGAGCGGGAGCCGGCCCTGGGCGCCCAGATCGTGGAGGGTGCGATCCTCGGACCCAAGGCCACATCGGCCGCGCATGACACGAAGCCGCACACGGTGCGCAGTGTGCCGCCGGTAGCCGTCGCGCAGTTGCCGCCTCCGGTTGCCAGCGCGCCATCTGCTCCCGTTGCCAGTGTGCCGCCTCCGGTCGTCAGCGTGAAGCCGCCCGCTGTCAATACGGCGCCGCCGCCCGTCGTGGCTCATGTCGCGCCGCCCGTACCGGCGCCCCAACCGATGCCTGCTCAGGCGCCGCCGCCGCGTACCGCGACGACCGCGACGGCTCGTGCGGAGACCGTGCCGTCGAGCGTTGCCGCGCGAAAGAGCGCTGCCGAAGAACGCGCGCTAGCCGCAGCGAAGGTCAAGGCGGACAAGGCCAACGCGGAGAAGGTCGCTGCAGCGAAAGCCAACGCAGAGAAGGTTGCCGCGGCGAAGGCCGCCGCCGATGCGCGTGCCGGCGTCTCGAGAAACCTGGCGATTGCGCGCGCGAGCCTCGACAAGAACAGCCTCGGACCCGCGCGCAGCGCAATCAATTCCGCGCTCGCGGAGCAGCCCGGCAACGGCTCCGCGCTGCAAATGCAGGCCGAATTGACGTCGCGCGAAGATCAGCGCGATTCGCTGCTTGGCTACGCGCGGCTTTGCGCGCGTGACGGGCGGTGGGTGTGCGCCTGGCATAACGCGGGACACGCACTGACCGTCGATTCGTCGAGCGGCGAAGCGCGTGAGATCCTCTCGCGTTCAATCGCGGCTCAGGGCGCTGGCAACATGGCACAGGGACCTGGCCCCGCGGCCACGATGAGACAGGTGGACTCGGGCCCTCCGGGGCCGCCGATCGATCCCAACTGAAGAGTTCCATAGCGCAGGCGCGGGTGCGTGATGGCGGTCATGCACCCGCGCTAGCGTTGCCGGCTGCCCTGTTCGCTGTGGTGCTCAACCAGCCAGTTGCTGAAGTTGCGCACGCGTAGTGTGTCCTGCACTTCGGGCCGCACGTCGAGCCAGTATCCCGAAGGCCCCACCACTTCCACGTCGCTCAACTGCACCAGTGTGCCGCTCTCCAGTTCGGGCGCGATCATGTGCCGGTCGGCAACGGCGATACCCAGACCGGCCACTGCCGCGTGGATGACCTGATCGAGCGTGCTGAACTCCAGTTCCCCGCGCGGCGCGATTGGCACGTCGAGCGCTGCGGCTTCGAGCCACGCTTCCCAGACCAGCAGGCGCCGGTCGATATCGAGGATATAGAGCCACGGATGCTGCGCGAGGATCTCGCGCAACGCGGTTTGATCGACGGCCGCCTGGCTGAACTCGCGCGCCGCGCCGACCAGTACGTGGCGCTCGCGCATGAGCAGCGTGCTCTGGCCGCCCGTCAGCGGTTCCATGCCGAAGCGGATCTGGCAGTCCTCGTTGCGCTCCGTGCCGTGCAGCGGCCCGTATTCGTTGGTGATGGAGATGCGCAAGTCGGGGTGGCGCACCTGGAAATCGCGCAGGCGCGGCGTGAGCCAGCGCGTGGCGAGCGTGGGCGCGGCGTTCAGGCTGAGCAGGCTGTTCGACGGATCGGCGCGGATCGTGTCGAGCGTATGGGCGATACTGTCGAACGCGGCCTGCAGCGTTGGCAGCAGGCGCTTGCCCGCAGCCGTGATTTCGAGCCGGTGATGATGCCGCATGAAGAGCGGCGTGCCGAGATAGTCTTCGAGCAGGCGAATCTGGCGGCTGATTGCTCCCTGGGTCACGTGCAGGTTCTGCGCGGCCCGGGTGAAGCTGAGCGTGCGGCTCGCCTCCTCGAATGAGCGCAGTGCCGATAAAGAGGGTAGGCGGCGCATGCAAGCCTCGCGATGCAGGAGCGCCGACGCATTTCATTCGCGTCGGCGCGTTTTCAGTGACAAGGATGACGTGAAATACGTTAGAACGCGTGCGTGATCCCCACACGGGCGACGGCCTGGTTGTCGGTGCCCGAGGGGTTGAAGCCCGTGATCTGCGCATTTTCTGCCGAGCCCGCCGCGTGCTGGTACACGCCCATCGCATAGAGCGACGTGCGCTTCGACAGCGCGTACTGGCCGATCAGGTTGACCTGGTGATACTTCGGCGAGCTGTCGGTGGCATGGTCCTGGCCCACCGTGTACGTGTAGCCCGCGCCCACGGTGAAGGCGGGCGTCACGGCATAGGTGCCGGCCACTTCGAAGTTCTGGAAGTGCAGGTCGCCGCTGCCGGTGGCAGACGAGAAGTCCACGTTCGAGTAGTTCGTCATCAGCTTGAGGCTGCCGATCACATACGACGCACCGGCCGAGAGGATGCCCTGATAGCGGGCGTTGGCGAGCGCGTCGCCGAATATCGGGTTCACGAAGCTGCCGCCGCTGCCATAACCGGCCACCGCCGTGATCGGATCGTTCACGCGCAGATACCCCACGCCTGCGCTGAAGGAGCCGGCCGTGTAGGCCGCTGCCGCGCTATACGAGGCGTTGTTCGAGAACTGGCCCGCCTGGCCGCCGAACGAATAGTGGCCTTCGAACTGGAAGCCGGCGAGCACCGGGCTCACGTATTTCACGGCGTTGTTGACAGGGAATCCGTTATCGAGGTTGTCCATGTCGTTCGGGTGGGCGAAATACCAGCCGCCGTAGTTGCCGTTCAGTGAAAACGGCTCGATCAGGTCGACGGTGGCGTCCCATTGTTTGCCGAAGGTCACCTGGCCGTATCGATCCGACTTGAAGCCGACGTAGGCGTTACGCGAAAACGCGAGACCGTCGCCCAGCCCGCCCGTTGCCGCATTGAAGCCGCTTTCGAGCCGAAAGATCGCGGCGTAGCCGCCGCCCAGATCTTCAGTGCCGCGCAGACCCCAGCGGCTGCCGGCCGGCACGCCGCTTTGCATCTGCACGAGCTTGCTGCCGGTGCCCGGCACGAGCTGGCCGTTCGCGCCGCTCGCCACATTGCTGGCGTAGTCCACGCCGAGATCGACGATGCCGTACAGCGTCACGCTGCTTTGCGCGTGAGCGAGCGCTGCGGCGAGCGTCAGCGGCAGCGCCGCAAGAATCTTCTTTTTCATTTAAGTCTCCTTATCATGGAGCCGCGTTGCGCGGCCCGGATTTTCTCGTTGGAATCGTTTATCTCATGCGGCGCATTGCCATTACGCGCCGAGCGACTTCTGCACCTTCTGTGCGACATCGGCGGGCACCCAGGTCTTCCACATGTCGGGGTGCTGCCTGAGGAATTTGAGCGCTTCGTCCTGGGCATCGACCTTATGCTCGGTCATGTTGAGAATCGTCGTATTCAGCAAGTCGATAGGGAAGCTCACCTTCGAGAAGAACGCCATCACGTCGGGCTCGGCCTGATAGAACGGCGTCGAAACGCCGATCTTCAACTGCGAGACCAGATACGACGACGCGCACGGCTGTGTGCTGCCGGCATCGCGCAGCGTCTTCCAGCATGCTTCATTGAACGGCGGCATCTTGAGCTGCACGAACTTGTACTTCGCCATCAGCGCGGCCGGCTCCCAGTAGTACGTGAGAATCGGCTTGCCGCGCGCGTAGGCCGAGGAGATGGCCGCGTCGAGCGCCGCGCCCATGCCGGGCCGGAAGTTCGTGTAGGTGTCGTCGAGCTTGAGCAGCTTGAGCAAGCGCGTATTGACGCGTTCGCAGTCCCAGCCCGAGGGGCAGTTGAGGAAGCGGCCGCGATCCGGTTCCTCGTCGTCCACGAAAAGGCCCTTGTATTTCGGCAGATCGGTCACGGACTGAAGGTCGGGCGCGCTTGCCTTGATGCCGCGCTTCGTGTCGCCGTGCACCACATAGTCGGGCACGTACCAGCCTTCCTTCGTGCCGCCCGGCAGCGTGTCGCCCACCAGCTTGACCGAGCCTGCCTTGACGGCGCCCGCAATGATCTCCGAGCGGCCCGTCCATTGCTCGGCCCAAACCTGCAGGTCGTTGCGCGAGAGCGCCGTTTCGGTGGCCGCCGTGCTGCCGGGTACGGTGTCGGTCTGGCAGCGATAGCCGTTCTTGAGGATGTAGCGCAGCACTTCGCTCGTGAAGTTGCCGCTTTCCCATGTGATGCCCGCGAAGCGCACGGGTTTGCCCGCGCTGCACCAGGTGCCGGCGGCGTGCGCCGGCAACGCGGCGAGGGCGAGCGGCGCGGCGAGGCAGGCCGCGCGCAAGAGGGTGGTCAGGCGTTTCATTGCGTGTCTCCGTTTTATTGAAATGTTTCGGAATGCTTTAGATGTGGGCAGGCATCTCGTTCGTGTTGCGGCCCAGTGAGTCTTCAGTCGTAACGGCTGTCGTGTGCGCGTGTCGCGGCGAGCATGGCTTCGTCGAGCTCGACGCCAAGGCCCGGCGTATCGCTCAACTCGATCCAGCCGTTCGCGTCGATGTCGATCACGTGCTTGATCGGGAAGTCGCGCCGCGCCGGCGTCCATTCGGGCGGGTCATACGGAAACTCGACGAACGGCGCGTTGCCCGCACCCGCCACCACATGGAGGTTCGCCGCGAGGCCGATGCCGTTACCCCATGTATGCGGCGTGAACACCTTGCCATGCGCTTCCACTTGCGCCGCGAGCCGCCGCGCGCCTTCCATGCCGAGCGTGCAGACGACATCGGGTTGATAAACGTCGAGGCAATCGTGCTCGAGGAGCGCCGCGAATTCGTGCGCGTCGCGCGTCATCTCGCCGCCTGCGATCCGCACTTCCGTTTGTTTGCGCAACTGCGCGTGACCCGCATAGTCGCCGCGATGCAGCGGTTCCTCGACCCAGTACACGCGATGCTTTTCGATCTGGCGAATCACGGCGAGCGCTTCGTCGGCGCGCCAAGGCGCCTGGGTATCCCACGGCATGCGCCAGCCCTGGTTGCAATCCACCATCAGTTCGATGTTCTCGCCTGCGGCTTCGCGCACGGCGGCGAGCGCGGCGAGATCGTCGGCGAGAGTCGGGCGGCCGAAGCGCACCTTGAGTGCCGGAAAGCCGCGCGCGACGGCATGCTCGGCCCACTGCGCCATCCCTTCGAGCGTGCGATGCACGCCCGAGGACGCATAAGCACGCACGCGCTTCGAACGGCCGCCGGCCATTTGCCAGCACGGCTCGCCGCGAATCTTCCCTGCGAGGTCCCAGAGTGCGACGTCGAGCGGCCAGAGGCGCCCCGCGTGGAAGCTCAGGTTCTCGAGCACGGCCGAGTGCCGCGCGAGGTCGAGCGGGTCGGCGCCGATGAAGAGGTCGCGGTAGTCGTCGAAGCCGTACATCGCGTCGCCGGAGCCGATGCCAACGCGGCCTTTGTCGTCTTCCACGCGCACGATCGTCGCCGGGAAGGCGCGCCGCGGGCGGCTGTCCCACGAGGCGGGGAACGGCGGGGCGAGCGGCAGCCGGTGCTGGCTCACGGTGATGCGGGCGATGCGGTTCGTCATGGCGCGTGGGGCGCCGCCCGGGGCGTGCAGCATGGCGTGACTCGCGTCTGAAGATACGCATGCCGCGCGCCGTGGGGCGAGCGATTGTCTCCTTGGCCTTGTCAGGCGTTACGGCATCCTAGAGGGTCAATTTCGTGCGCTCAATGAAGTCAATTGAAGTAAATGACAGCCTTCATTTCCGCGGATTGGGCGCGATAATGACGCAGCCGTCGCGCCGTGCCGCGGCGTGCCTGTCTCCTTCGGGAAAACCATGAATGGCTGGATGCCCACGCTCTCGCGCAGCAGCGAACCCAAGTACCGGTCGATCGCCCAGGCCTATTCGCAGGCCATTCACGGCGGCCAGATGCTGCCCGGAGAAAAGCTGCCCGCGCACCGGCTGCTGGCGAAGAAGCTCAACGTCACGACCGGCACCGTGAGCCGCGCTTATGCGGAGCTGGAGCGCGGCGGCCTCGTGGTGGCGCGCGTGGGCGACGGCACCTATGTGGCCGAGCCCGACGCCGATGGGGTGCGCATCCAGGACCGTATGCGCCCCGCGCCCGAGTCCAGCGAGCGGGCCGCGGCGATCATGCCGGGTGCGCCGGGGCGGCTGATCGATCTCGGCCAGAACGTGCCGATGCCGACCGACGAAGCCTTCCTGTTGACGCAGACCTTGCGCGAACTCGCCGCCGACGAGCGCCTGGCGGGCGAGCTGCTGCTCTATCAGCCCGAAGGCGGGCGCCGCTCGCACCGCGAGGCGGGCGCGCGCTGGCTTGCGCGCATGGGCTGCACCGTGGCCGCCGAGCGTGTGCTGGTGACCCAGGGCGCGCAGCACGGCCTTGCCTGCGTATTGCGCGCGGTGCTGCGGCCAGGCGACACGATCTTTGCCGAGGCGTTGAGCTATCCGGGCATCGTCGCGCTCGCGCGGCAGTTGCGGCTGAATCTCGTCGGCATCGAAATCGACGAGGAAGGCATCGTGCCCGCCGCGCTCGAGCGCGCGTGCGGGCTGCTCGCGCCACGCGCGCTCTTTTGCGTGCCGACGCTGCACAACCCGACCACCGCGACGCTCTCCGAAGCGCGCCGCGCGGCGATTGCCGGGATCGCCGTGCGCCATCACCTCGTCGTGATCGAAGACCTCGTGCCTGCCGCGTTGCTCGATGCGCCGCCCACGCCGCTTGCCGCGCGGCTGCCCGAGCACGGCATCGTCATCAGCAGTCTTTCGAAGGCGGTCGCGCCGGGCTTGCGCGTGGGCTACGTGCAGGCGCCGCAGGACTGGGTCGGCAAGATCCTCGCGGTGATCCGCAGCGACTGCTGGATGACTTCGCCGCTCGCAGCCGAGATTGCGGCGCGCTGGATCGTGGAGGGCGAGGTCGACCGGCTCGTCGCGCAGCAGCGCGCGCAGGTGGACGCGCGCCATGCGATCGCCGCCGAAGTGCTGGCGGACTGGACGTATCGCACCGATCCGGCGAGCCCGCATCTCTGGCTGCCGCTCGCCGAGCCGTGGCGCGCCGCCGAATTTTCCGCGGCGCTGCGTCAGGCCGGCGTGCTTGCGAAAACGGCGGACAGCTTCGTGATCGGCCGCGGGTCGGCGCCGCACGCGGTGCGCTTGAGCCTCGGTGGCGCGCGCAGCCACGAGGCGCTGCGAGAAGGGCTGGAACTGCTGGCGCGCACGCTGCGCAACGGGCCGGAAGGGCTTTATTCGGCATGACGGCGGGCCTTTCACTTCGCGCCGCGTTGCTCGGCGACGAACGAGACCGTGCGCTTGCGCGACGCCACCATCGTCAAGTTTGAGGCCGCCATCATTGGGTGCTTTCCGGCAAAACACTGATCGACACCCATGTGCCATTCGCGTTGAATGATCGGGCACGAGATTTGCGCAGGACCATGAATTTCCCGTAACGACCATAACGACCCTATCGACGGACTCGCCAAGGAGTGTCTCCGCATGCGCGCAATGCCTTTCCCCGACGGCGATACGATCGAGTCAGCTTTGCCGGAACCGCGCGACCTGCGCCGAGTGCCCATTCATCCCGATCACTGGTATCCGCTCGCCTGGTCGCGCGAACTCAAGCCTGGGAAAACGCTGGGCACGCATTTCGCGGGCGAGCCCATCGTGCTCTTTCGCACCGCGTCGGGTGCGGTGCACGCGCTCGAAGACCGCTGCGCCCATCGCCAGGTGCCGCTGCATGCGGGCGTGGTGGACGGCGAGTCGCTGCGCTGCGGCTACCACGGCTGGACCTACGATTGTTCGGGCCAATGCGTGGACGTGCCTTACCTCGGCAGGGAGCGCCTGCCCAACGGCGTGCGCGCGTATCCGTGCCGCGAGGCGCACGGCATGATCTTCGTCTTTCCGGGCAACGCCACGCTCGCCGAAGAAACGCCGCTGCCGATGCTGGATTCGGTGACGGACAAGGCATACAAGACGCGCCGCTTCGGGCGGGAGGTGAAGTGCCACTACTCGTTCATGCACGAGAATCTGATGGACATGAATCACCAGTTTCTGCACCGCCGCCAGATGGGTCAGATGCGGGCGCGCTCGCTCGGCCGGCGGCGCGGCGAGAGCTCCATCGAGGTGGACTACACGTTCGTGCGCATGGCGGGCAAGCAGCCCGCGGGCGAGGCGCTCGTGTTCGGCGCGAGCAAGAACCGCGCGGACCCGAGCGACCAGAGCGTGATGACGATCCGCACGCAATATCCGTATCAAACACTGAAGATACGCTCGAGCGACGACTCGCTCCTCATGGACCTGTGGATCGTCTACGTGCCGCTCGACGCGCGGCAACGCACGAACCGGACATTCGGACTCCTTTCGGTCCGCAGGCCCGCTGTGCCGTTCCTGCTCGATGCGGCGTGGCCGCTGCTGGTCTGGTTCACGGAGCGCATCTTCAAGGAAGACCGCACCATCGTCGAACTCGAACAGGCCGCGCACGACAACCAGGGCGCCGACTGGAATCACGAAGTGTTTCCCGTCATCAACGATTTGCGCGACCTGCTGCGCGATTGCGGCGCGCGCACCGTGATTCCCATTCGCGAGGTTAGCGAAGCCGATGCCTGAGGCGAAGGCGCCTTGACGCGCCGCGGCTTGCGCTCGCGTCAGGCCGTCTTGCTGGCGCGCGGCCTGGCTGGCGCTTTTTTCTTCGCTTTGCACTGGTTGAATTCGATCGCCGCGCGCACGAGCGCCGTCAGTGCGCGCCTATCGACCTTGTCGCCCTCGAGATAGTCGATGGCGCGTCGCGCGTTGCCGTCGAGCCCGGCGTTGAACAGCGTCTTCGGGTCGGGCAGGCTCGCGCCGTACAGGAACGTGAGCTTCACCTTGCCCTTGTGCGCGTTGCCCACGGCGATCATGCCGTCCCGATACCACACGGGGCTGCCCATGTATTTCCATTCCTCGACGATCGCCGGGTCGGCCGCGAGAATGGCCTCGCGCATCGCGGTGAAGGTTTCGCGGCGCCAGTCGGTGAGTTCCGCGATGAGCTGGTCAATCCGTTGCGATGGTGTCATGCGCGCTCCGTGCGTTGGATGACTTCCAGTTGCCGGGCAGTCAGGATCGTAATGTAGCACTGAGCTTACCGGGTGACTTGGGCGCCCGTACGCCGGGACCGGCTATTAGCGTGAACAGGCCCTGGCACACATAGCGCAAGCCCACTGAAGGTGCGCCAGAATCGGCAAAACGGGCCGGGTTCGCGTCTGATGGGCCGCGTGCCCGAGCTTGCCCGGGTTTGCCGACACATTCCATATTCATGCCGACACCAACCAACGCGAGATCGCACGGAACGCAAGCCACAGTGCGGACATGGGCGCTGGCGGCGGCGCAACTGGTTTCGTGGGGGACGATCTATTACGCGTTCTCGCTCTTCGTCGTACCCATGGAAAACGCGATGGGCTGGAGCCGCACGGCCACCAATGCTGCCGTTTCAGCGGGTTTGCTGGTCTCGGGGCTCGCGGCCTACCCGGTCGGCACGCTGATCGATCGCGGCTACGGACGGCGCGTCATGGCGGGAGGGACGCTGCTCGCTTCGGCGATGCTCGTGCTTTGGGCCGAGGCGCGCAATCTGCCGACGCTCTTCGCGGTGTGGTGCGGGCTCGGAGCGGCGATTGCGGCAACGCTCTACGACCCCGTGTTTGCGGTCGTGACGCGAGAGTTTCCGCGCAGCTACGCGAGGAAAATCACGCTCATCACACTGGTGGCGGGTTTCGCGAGCACCGTGTTCATACCGCTCACGCAAGGCCTGATCGGCGAGTTCGGCTGGCGGGGCGCGCTGCTCGTGCTTGCGCTCGTCAATCTGCTCGTGTGCTTGCCGGTGCACGGGTTGGCTATTCATCGCGGCGAGCCGGGCGAGGACGCCGCGAGGCGCAACAGCGCGCGTGAGGTCAGCCGCGCCTCGGCGCGCAACGCCTTGCGCTCGCCCGTGTTCTGGGCGCTGGCCGTGTGCTTCACGGCGTACTACTCCACGTTCGTGGCGCTGACGTTCCATCTGATTCCGTTGATGCGCGAGCGCGCCGTCGCGGGTGCCACGGTCATCGTCACCATGGCGGCGATCGGGCCGGCGCAGGTGCTCGCGCGCGTCGTGTGGTTTGCCGTCGGCAGGCGCGCGCGACCGGGGCTCGTCGCCATCGTGGTGACGACGGCCTTCCCGTGCTCCGTCGTGATCCTGATGTGTGCGGGGACGTCGGCTGCATGGCTGATGGTGTTCGCCGTTGTCTACGGCGGCGCCAACGGCATGATGACGATCCTGCGCGGGACGATCGTGCAGGCGCTGCTCTGGACCGAAGGGTATGGCGCGGTGAGCGGCCTGCTTTCGATGCCCGCGAACGTCGCCAAAGGCATTGCCCCGATAGCGGGCGCGGCGATCTGGGCCATACGCGAAAGCTACGTGCCGGTGGAATGGACCGTGCTGATCGTCTCGTTGATCTCGCTGGCGGCTTGCGTGGTTGCGGTGCGGCTGGCGGGCAAGGCGTGACGCACGCTGCCGACGCTCGCGTTTGCGAGCCGCCCGCGCGGCGCGAAAGCCGCGCGAGCGGCCGCGCCTTCAGTGATCGTGCCTCACCTGCGCCATCACCGGCTGGCTCGCCCTGCGGCTCAACATCAGCGTAACGACCGCGGACAGTGCGAGTGTCGCGCCGACGACATACAAGCCCGCGGCATAGCTCCCGGTCCGGGTCTTCAGCCACCCGATCACGGCGGGCCCCACGAACCCGCCGAGATTGCCGATCGAATTGATCATGGCGATGCCCGCTGCGGCACCCGCGCCGGAGAGGAACAGGCTGGGCATGGCCCAGAGCGGCGCCTTGGCCGCGCTGATGCCGATATTGACCACCACGAGCGCCAGCACGATCATCAGCGCGGTGCTGGCCTGCCCCGCGAAGATGAAGCCCACGCATGCCAGCACGCAGGGAATCACGACGTGCCAGGTACGCTCTGTCGTGCGGTCGGAGTGCCGCGCCCAGAGAATCATGGCGACGACCGACACGATGCTCGGAATCGCGTTCAGCAGCCCGGTTTCGAGCGAGCTGAAGCCATATTGCCGGATGATGAGCGGCGCCCACAGGCCCAGCGTGTACAGGCCGGCCGAGGTGCCGAAGTAGATCAGCGCGAGCGCCAGCACGCGCGGGTCGCGCAGGGCGCTCAGCGCTCCCGCTGTGTGGCCGGCGTGCCCTTCGCGTGCCCGCGCTTCGTCGGCGAGTTTTGCCATGAGCCAATCGCGCTCTTGCGGCTCGAGCCAGTGTGCTTTCGAGGGTGCATCGGTGAGAACCTTCAGGACCACGAAACCCAGCAGCACAGCGGGAACCGCTTCGATCACGTAAAGTAGCTGCCAGTTGGCGAGACCGAACATGGTTGGCAGTTGCATGAGCGCGCCCGAAATCGGCGAGCCGAGCGCCGTCGAAATCGGCGCGGCCGCCATGAACCATGCCGCAGCGGCCGCGCGTTGCCTCGTCGGGAACCAGAGGCTCAGGTAGAGGATGATGCCGGGGAAAAAGCCCGCTTCCGCCACGCCGAGCAAAAAGCGCAGCGCATAGAAGCTCGTGGGGCCGCTCATCAAGGCGGACGCCGCCGAGACAATGCTCCACGTGAGCATGACGCGAGCGATCCAGATGCGCGCGCCCACGCGGTGCAAGATGAGGTTCGAAGGCACTTCGAACAGGAAGTAGCCGATAAAGAAGAGCCCGCCGCCCAGGCCGAAGGCCGTGGGCGAAAGGCCGATCGCCTTGTTCATCGTCATTGCCGCGAAGCCCACGTTGACCCGGTCGAGAAAGCTCACGAAATACAGCAGCATGACAAAAGGGATGATGCGCCACATGAGCTTGCGCGTGACGATTGCTTCGGTATCCGAATTCACGTGTCTCCTCCCTGGAGGGTTCGGCGGGAGCGCGAGGGGCATTGATTGGCGTCACGCCCCCGTGTCTGCTTTTTTCTCTACCGCGCGGTAGCGCTCAGGCAGCGACGGCCGCCTTCCCGACGAGTTCGCACACCGCGGCCGTGACCTGCGCGGTGGTCGCCTTGCCGCCCAGGTCGCCGGTGTGCAGCGCGGGGTTGGCGGTCACGGTCTCGATGGCCTGCATCACATGAGCGGCGGCTTCGGTCTCGCCGAGGTGCTCGAGCAGCATCACGACCGACCAGAACGTGCCGATCGGATTGGCGAGCCCCTTGCCCATGATGTCGAAGGCCGAACCGTGGATCGGCTCGAACATCGACGGATAACGCCGCTCGGGATCGATGTTGCCGGTCGGCGCAATGCCCAGGCTGCCCGCGAGCGCGGCGGCGAGGTCGCTGAGAATATCCGCGTGCAGGTTGGTCGCGACGATCGTATCGAGCGAAGCAGGGCGGTTGACCATGCGCGCGGTGGCGGCGTCCACCAGTTCCTTGTCCCACTTCACGTCCGGGAACTCCCTCGAGATCTGTTGCGCGATCTCGTCCCACATCACCATGCCATGGCGTTGCGCGTTGCTTTTGGTGATGACCGTGAGCAGCCTGCGGGGGCGCGACTGCGCGAGGCGGAACGCAAAGCGCAGGATGCGTTCGACACCGGCACGCGTGAGGATCGACACGTCGGTCGCGGCTTCGAGCGGATGACCCTGGTGCACGCGGCCGCCCACGCCCGAATACTCGCCTTCGGAGTTTTCGCGCACGATCACCCAGTTCAGGTCTTCGGGCCTGCAGCGCTTCAAAGGCGCGTCGATGCCGGGCAGGATGCGCGTGGGGCGCACGTTCGCGTACTGATCGAGCCCCTGGCAAATTTTCAGGCGCAGGCCCCAGAGCGTGATGTGGTCAGGCACGTCCGGGTCGCCTGCGGAGCCGAACAGAATGGCGTCCTTGTCGCGGATGGCATCGAGGCCGTTGGCCGGCATCATTACGCCGTGCTGGCGGTAGTAGTCGGCGCCCCAGTCGAAGTTTTCGAATGCGAACGCGAAGCGCTGCGTGGTTTTCGCAAGCGCTTCCAGTACCTCCTTGCCCGCGGGGACGACTTCCTTGCCGATGCCGTCGCCGGGAATGGTTGCGATGCGATAGGTCTTCATGTCTCGTTCCTTGGTATGTGGCCAGTGTGGATTCACTTTACCGAACTCCCGGTTCAAAAACCGGTGCTAGACTCAAAGCATCCTTAACCTGAATTCACAAGTGGCGACCGTGACCGACACCGTGCTACCGGCCGATCTGGGCTTTTTCTCGACGCTCGCCTCCTCGGGCAGCCTGAGCGCCGCCGCGCGCGAGCTGGGCCTCACGCCCGCCGCCGTGAGCAAGCGGCTTGCACAAATGGAGGAGCGCGCCGGGGTGCCGCTCGTGAACCGCACGACCCGCCGCATGATGCTGACGCCCGAAGGCGAGGTGTACCTGGAGCACGCGCGCCGCATTCTCGACGAGATCGACGAGCTGGGCGAGCTGCTGGGCGGCTCGAAAAAGCACCCGAAGGGGCTGCTGCGCGTGAACGCGACGCTAGGCTTTGGGCGCAGCCACATCGGGCCGGCGCTCTCGCGTTTCGTCGCGCAGTATCCGCAGGTTTCCGTGCAGCTTCAGCTTTCGGTCATGCCGCCGCCGCTCACGGAAGATTCATACGATGTCTGCATTCGCTTCGGCGAGCCGCCCGATACGCGCGTGATCGCACGGCGTCTCGCGGCGAACCGGCGTTTGCTGTGCGCTGCGCCCGCCTATCTAGCGAGCCGGGGCACGCCCGCCACGCCGCACGATCTCGCGAAGCACAACTGCATCAGCATTCGCCAGGGCGACGAAGCCTATGGCGTGTGGCGGCTTTCGCACGAGCGCGGCAATGCCCGCAAATCGGAAGCAGTCCGGATCAATGGCAATCTCACGACCAACGATGGCGAGATTGCCGTGAAGTGGGCGCTGGACGGGCATGGCATCTTGATGCGCGCGGAGTGGGACATCAACGAATATCTGGCGGACGGACGGCTCGTGGTCGTGCTGCCCGAGTATGAAACGCCGGGCGCGGACATCTACGCCGTGTATGCGCAGCGGCACCAGCTTTCCACGCGCATTCGGGCGTTCGTCGACTTCCTCGCTATCGAATTGAGCAAGTCGCAGCGATGTCCGGTAGCCCGAAGCGTTTAGCCTCGTTTCATTTCCGCGCCGCGGCGATCACGGCGGCGAGGCGCTCCGCTGCGGCTGTCATTTGCGCACGGCTAAACCCCCCGAAGCCCAGGATGAGCCCGGGGCGCGCAGTGCCCGCGGCGAACATGGGCGACGCTGCGCGCACCGCGATACCCTCGTTCGCTGCGCGCCGTACGAGCTGATGATCGTCCAGCCTCGGGTCGAGCCAGAGCACGAGATGCATGCCCTGATCACCGGGCTCGATCCATGCCAGCTCGCGGGGCAAAAGCGCTTCGAGCGTTTCGATCAGGCTGAGCCGCTGCTCTGCATAGACGTTGCGGACCTTGCGGACGTGCCGCTCCAGGTGACCTTCGGTCATGAAGGCGGCGAGCACGTGTTGATCGGCCGTAGGCGGATGGCGGTCCATGAGCACGCGCGCGCCGCAGAACGCATCCACGAGACTGGGCGGCACGACGACATAGCCAAGCCGCAGCGAGGGAAAGAGGATCTTGCTGAAGGTGCCGAGATACACCACGCGATCCGGCGCGAGGCCCTGCAGCGCCGGATACGGATAGCCCTCGTAGCGCAGTTCGCTGTCGTAGTCGTCTTCGACAACCCAGGCAGGTGCGGTGCGCGCCCACGCGAGCAACGCCGCGCGCCGCGCCATGCTCAGCGGCATGCCGAGCGGATATTGATGCGAGGGCGTGACGAACGCCACGCGCGCCTTCGGCGCGAGGCGAAGGCCAGCCTCGACGTCGAGACCTTCGGCGTCCACGGGCACGCGGACCATGGCGTCGCGGTAGGGCAGGCTTTCCAGGATGGCGGTGACGCCACGGTAGGCGGGGTTCTCGACCCATGCCTGGTCGCGCGGCCCCAGCAGCACCTGGCTTGCGAGAAAGAGCCCCTGCTGGGTGCCGCTCGTCACGATGACCTGATCTGCTTCGCAGCGCACCGATCGGGACTTGCGCACGTAATCGGCAATCGCTTCGCGCAGCGCCAGCGCGCCTTGCGGGTCGGCATAGCCGGTCGGCGAGGCCGGTCCCCGCGCGCGCAAGCGGTTGCCGAGCCGGCGCCAAATGTCGCCGGGGGCGGTCATGCCCGTCGGCACCGAAATGGCAAACGGCACCGCAGGAAGCGGCTTGAACTCGCGTCCGATGCTGGCGAACGCTTCGGCGCGTTCCGGCAGCCCGGTTTGCGCCGCCTGCGATGCAGCGACTCGGGGCTCGCGCGCGGCGGACGGCGGCTGCGCCAGCGCGAGCGCCACGCGGGTGCCGGCTCCGGCTTTCGATTCAAGGAAGCCCTCGGCGATCAGCTGCTCGTAGGCCTCGACCACCGTGCCGCGCGCCACCTGGAGCGAAGCGGCGAGCGCGCGGGTGGAAGGCAGCGCATCGGCGGGCCGCAGATCGCCTTTGCGCACCGCTTCGCGCAACGCCTCCGCCACCTGGCGGCTGAGATTGCCGGCTTCGCGGTCCAGCGTGCCAAACGACGGCATCTCTGCGGCCTGCGCAGTTCTCGGCATGATTCTGGTTCACTGGAATATGAATAAACTGGATCTACAGAATAAACCACTTTTGAGGCAGAGTCGGGTTTGAGGCGGCATCGGCCGCGCCAACCCACCCCCTTACGAGCAGGGACAAACGCATGTACGTACCAGCCCATTTCGCCGAAGACCGCAAGGACGTCCTGCACGACTGCATCGCCCAACATCCGTTCGGCACGTTGGTCACGCAGGGAAAAAGCGGGCTCGACGCCAATCACATTCCCTTTGAACTCGCGGCGGGCGAGGGCGAGTTGGGCGTCCTGCGCGCGCATGTCGCGCGGGCCAACCCGGTTTGGCAGGACGTGGCGAACGGCGACGAAGTGCTCGTGATCTTCCGCGCGGGCGATGCGTATATTTCGCCGAACTGGTATCCGGGCAAGCACGAGGCACACAAGCAGGTGCCGACCTGGAATTACGTCGTGGTCCATGCTCACGGGCGCATCAGGATTCTCGACGACGAGCGCTATGTGCGCGGCGTGATTGGCCGCCTGACACGCACGCACGAAGCCACGCAGCCCAAGCCCTGGAAGATGGCCGATGCGCCGAAAGACTACACGGACACGCTTGTCAAGGCGATAGTCGGCGTGGAGATCGAGATCATGCGTCTCGTCGGCAAGAGCAAGCTCAGTCAGAACAAGGAAGCACGCGATATTCGCGGCGCCGGCGAAGCGCTCAAATCGAGCGGCGAGTCTCGCATTGCCGACGCCATGCTTGCCGCTGCCGACGAGAAGGCGCAATAGCGCGCACTGGCGCACACAGGGACCCCGTCATGGCAAACGACCCGCCGCTTGTGTGCGGCTTTTCACGCATCGATTCAGCGGGCATGCCATGGCTGCGCTCCCGCTTCGCACCCGGCGTCGAGGTCAAGCACCTCGGCAAGGCAGACGGCCGCGCCATGCAACTGGTCCGGTTCGCAGCAGGGGCAACGTTCCCTGATCATCGCCATGCGGGCCCCGAGTTCATCTACGTACTTGAAGGCGAGGCCGTGCAAAACGGCCGGCGGCTAACGGCGGGATACGCGGGTGTGGCCGAACAGGGCACTATCGAAGGAGGATTTCATAGCGACACGGGCTGCGTGTTCCTGCTCGTCTACGACCTGGATCAGGTATTCGACAAAACCTGATTGCCATACAGGCTCGCGGGTAAGCACGGGTAAACCACATTCCAGGCGCTTGAAGAAAATCTTCACAGGCCTATTCAACTAGTATTTAATAAACCGGCGCGGCGGTGAGCGACGGGTCACGCGCTTCGCCGTGACCTGACCCTGACGGTACGAGGCCGGAACGATGAATCCCCACGAATACGAAATCCACGATGTGCGCTTTCGCATGCTGCTGCAGCCCAACGCGCAGTTCGAGAAGCTCGCGGGCGGTTGCATGTGGGCGGAAGGACCGGTGTGGTTTCCCGCCGGCGACTTTCTTGTCTGGAGCGACATTCCCAACAACCGGATGATGCGCTGGGTGCCCGGCATCGGTACGGGCGTGTTCCGCGCGAACTCGAATTTCAGCAACGGCAACACGCTCGACCGCGAATGCCGGCTCGTGACCTGCGAGCACGGCACGCGCCGCGTCACGCGTACGGAGCACGACGGGCGCGTCACGGTCATTGCCGACCGCTTTGAGGGCCATCGGCTGAATTCGCCTAACGACGTGATCGTGCGTTCGGACGGCTCGATCTGGTTCACCGACCCCGACTACGGCATTCTCGGCGACTACGAGGGCTTTCGCGCGCCGAGCGAGATCGGCGCATGCCATGTGTATCGCGTATCGCCCGATACCGGTGTGGTGCAGCGCGTGGCCGACGACTTCATGAAGCCCAACGGGCTCGCATTCTCGCCCGATGAATTGCGGCTCTACGTGGCCGATTCGGGCGCGTCGCATATCGAGAACGGCCCGCACCACATTCGCGTATTTGATGTGGACGCGCAAGGCGGCTTGCACAACGGCCGGTTATTCGCCGAGGTGTCGCCGGGTGTACCCGACGGCATGCGCGTGGACGAGCACGGCAACGTCTGGACGAGCGCGGGCGACGGCATCCACTGCTATGCGGCTGACGGTACGTTGCTCGGCAAGATCCTCGTGCCGGAAACCGTCGCGAATCTCGTGTTCGGCGGCCCGAATCGCAATCGCCTTTTCATTGCAGCCAGCACGTCGCTGTACTCGCTTTACGTGGGCGTGCGCGGCGCTTCCCTGGGAGACCGGCGATGACGCTTCTCGACCCCGCTTCGCTTTCGGCCGCGCTCATTCTCCTCAACCGGCGCGATGACGTTGCCATCGCGCGCGGGCAGTTGATGCCCGGCTCGACACTGTACGGCGACCATACGGTCGCGGGCATGATTCCGCCTGGCCACAAGGTCGCGTTGCGCGATATCGAGCGAGGCGAACCCGTGCGCCGCTACGGGCAGATCATCGGCTTCGCGAGCCGGCCGATCCGCCGCGGCGAACACGTGCATACGCACAATCTCTCGATGGGCGACTTCGAGCGCGACTACGCATTCGGCGTGGACGCGCACGAGACGCCCGCCGCCGCGCAGCCTGCCACGTTTCTTGGCATTCGGCGCGCGGATGGCCGCGTCGCGACGCGTAACTACATCGGCATCCTCACGTCGGTCAACTGCTCGGCCACGGTTGCACGCGCGATAGCCGATCACTTTCGCCGCGACATTCATCCCGAAGCGCTGGAGGCGTTCCCCAACGTGGACGGGGTGGTGGCGCTCACGCACGGCGAAGGCTGTGCGCTCGCGGCAGAAGGCGAGCCGATCACGGTGTTGCGCCGCACACTCGCAGGCTACGCGCGGCATGCCAACTTCTACGCAGTGCTGATCGTCGGCCTCGGCTGCGAGACGAACCAGATCGACGGTCTCGTGGAAGCCGAACAGCTCGAGCGCGGCGCGCGCCTTTCGACCATGACGATCCAGCAGACGGGCGGCACCGCGCGCACGGTTGCAGCGGGCATCGAGCAGGTGCGTGCGCTGCTGGCCGAAGCGAATCGCGTGACGCGCGAGCCTGTCGATGCGCGTCATCTCGTGGTCGGCTTGCAGTGCGGCGGCTCGGACGGCTACTCCGGCATTTCCGCGAATCCGGCGCTCGGCGCGGCCGTGGACAGGCTCGTCACGCACGGCGGCACGGCGATCCTTTCCGAAACGCCCGAAATCTACGGCGCCGAGCATCTGCTCACGCGGCGCGCGGTGTCGCGCGAAGTGGGCGAAAAACTGGTGGCGCGCATCCGCTGGTGGGAAGCCTATTGCGCGCGCATGCAAGCCGACATGAACAACAACCCTTCTGCGGGCAACAAGGCGGGTGGCCTCACGACCATTCTCGAAAAGTCGCTCGGCGCGGTGGCCAAGGGTGGCACGACGAGGCTCGTCGAAACCTACGAGTATGCGCAGCCCGTGCGCGCGCAGGGGCTCGTGTTCATGGATACGCCAGGCTACGACCCGGTGTCCGCCACCGGACAGGTGGCGGGCGGCGCCAACCTGATCTGCTTCACGACGGGCCGCGGCTCGGCCTACGGCTGCGCGCCTTCGCCGTCGCTCAAGCTGGGCACGAACAGTGCGTTGTGGCGACGCCAGGAAGAAGACATCGACCTGAACTGCGGCCGCATTCTGGACGGCGAGCAAAGCGTGGACGAGACCGGCGCCGCGATCTTCGAGCTGATGCTCGCGACGGCCTCCGGGCAGCGCACGAAGAGCGAACTGCACGGTTACGGCCAGAACGAATTCGTGCCCTGGCATCTGGGGGCGGTCATGTAGGGCGGGGGCGATTCGGACAGGCGCGGCTAGCGCATCAGCATCGCCTCTTGTTTCGCTGCCACATACAGGGTCACGTACATGTCGAATGCCACTGCTGAAAAAGGTTCAGAAGTCGTTATCGAGGCTCGCGCGCTGCATGCCTTCGTCGTCGCCATCTGGCGTGCCGCCGGCAGCGAGGCGCGCGAGGCGACGCTGGTTGCCGATCATCTCGTCGAGGCGAATCTCGCCGGGCACGACTCGCACGGCGTGGGCATGATTCCGCGCTATATGCTGTCGTGCCGCGAAGGCGAACTCAAACTGAACGCGCACGCGCAGGTCGCGCGCGACGCGGGGGCAGTGCTCACGATCGAAGGCGGGCGCGGCTTCGGGCAAGTCACGGCGTTCGAGGCCATGGAGCACGGCATCGAGCGCGCGAAGTCGCTCGGCGTGTGTGCGCTCGGCCTGCGCAACGCCCATCACGTTGGACGTATCGGGCACTGGGCGGAGCAATGCGCGCGCGCCGGGCTCGTGTCGTTCCACTTCGTCAACGTCGCGGGCGACCCGCTCGTCGCGCCGTTCGGCGGCATCGACCGGCGCTTCGGCACCAATCCGTTTTGCGCGGCGTTTCCGCTGGAGGGGCGCTCGCCTCTCGTGCTCGACTTCGCCACGAGCGCGATTGCCGCGGGCAAAGTGCGCGTGGCTTACAACAAAGGCGTGGATGTGCCCGCCGATGCGTTGATCGACAGCGACGGCCGCCCCACGCGCGATCCGGGGGCGCTCTTCAGCGACACGCAGCATGGCGCGCTGCGCGCATTCGGCGGCGCGGTGGCGGGCCACAAGGGTTCGGGGCTCGCCGCGATGTGCGAGATTCTGGCGGGCGCGCTCTCGGGGGGCTTCACGACGCGCGAGCAAACCATCGTCTCCACGCACGCCATCGTCAATTGCATGACGTCGGTGATCGTCGATCCGGCGGCGTTCGACGCGCCCTCGCACGAGCAGGAAGCACTCGCGTTCGTCGAATGGCTGAAGGCCGCGCGGCGGGCGGCGGGTGTCGACGAGATCCTGCTGCCCGGCGAGCGCGAAGACGCGACGCGGCGTGCGCGCGAGGCGCAGGGCATTCCCGTGGATGCAACGAGCTGGTCGCAAATCGTCGATGCCGCGCGCATGGCGGGCGTGACAGAGGCGGAGATCGCGGCGTGCGAGCCACTCGGGCCAACCGCGTCGCGCTAACTACGCGTGTTCACTCGTCGCACTTCACCTCGTTGCTCGGCGCGACGATGATTACCGGGTAGGTGCCGCGATCGAGTTCGACGCGCACGACGATGGCGGTGGTGGCGGGATCGCTGTCGTCATACACGCTCACCTTCTCGTTCTTCAATAGCGTGACGCCGGTGCAGCCGGACGCGTGGCTGTCGTCGTCGGCGATCTTGCATTGAATCTCGTTGTCTTTGAGGTAGCGAATGCGGTCGCGCCCGGGCGTGGCCAGATAGTCGCGCACGCTTTGCGCCGAGCCTGCAACGCCCGTCACATAACCGATTGCGCAGTCGCGCTTCGAATTCGGATTGCCCGCCGACGTTTGGGCAAGGGCGGGCGTGGCGGCCAGCGCCATGGCAGCGAAGGCAGCGAGGACCGGCGAGAGGGTGAGGCACTTCATGAGTGATCGATTGCCGCAAAAGTGGAAGCGCCGATTTTAACGCTTGTGCGATATCCGCTAAGATCGACGCGGAATTCACAGAGCGAAGCGACCGCACGCCAAAACGCGCAATGGACCGAATCGACGCCATGAAGGTTTTCGTCGCCACGCTCGACGAGGGAAGTCTCGCGGGCGCGGGCCGGCGCCTCGGCCGCTCGCCCGCGGCGGTGAGCCGCGCGATTGCGTTCCTCGAGGCGCACACCGGCACGCCGCTGCTGTACCGCACCACGCGCACGATCCGCCTGAGCGAGGCGGGCGAGCGCTATGCGCTGGCGTGCCGGCGCATTCTCGCCGATCTCGAAGAAGCCGACCTGCTCGCCGCCGACGAGCGTTCCGCGCCGCGCGGGCTGCTGGGTTTAACGGCGGCAGTGGCCGTGGGCGAGGAGGTGCTGCGCCCGATGATCGAGGAGTTCATCGACCGCCACCCCGAGGTGTCGATCCGCCTGCACCTGCTCGACCGGCCCGCGAGCCTCATCGACGAGGGCATCGACGTGGCGTTGCGCATCGCGCATCTGCAGGATTCGACGCTCGTGGCCCTTCCGGTGGGCGAGGTGCGGCGCGTGGTGGTGGCCTCGCCCGGCTATCTCGCCACGCATCCGGCCATCGAGACGCCCGCCGACCTCGCGAGCCACCCGATCATTTCGATGACGCATTTCGGGCTCGACTCGTGGAGCTTCCCGGCTGCGCGCCAGACCGCGCTGCCCCAGGTCGTGCAGTTCTCGCCGCGCTTCATCGTCAATACGATACGCGCGGCGCGGGCTTCGGCCGTGGCGGGGCATGGCGTCACGCGGCTCTTTTCGTATCACGTGGCCGAAGAGGTCGAGGCGGGCCGGCTGCGGATCGTGCTGCGCGACAGCGAGCATGCGCCGCTGCCCGTGAATCTCGTCACGCCGCACGGGCGTCTTTCGGTGCCCAAGGTGCGCAGTTTCGTCGACTTCGCCGCGCCCCGGCTGCGCGAGTACTTCGAGCAGGCGCGGCGCATTACCGACTCGGATTGAGCGGGAGTCGGCCTGAGCGACATCCGCCCATCCGTTCGACACGCGGAAGAATGACTTACGCACCGCGGCGATTCTCGCGCCGGGCGATCTAATCTAGACTGACTTCCATTTTCAGCGGACGCTTCATTGTCTCGCTTGCCGGGAGTCGTCATGCATCAAGCCGTCTCGAATCCTTCCGCGCCTGCGCTGCGGCAAACAAAGCCGCAGCCTCGCGGCTACGCGGAGCGCAATGCGCAGTACTGGCGGCGCAATCTCGTGGTGTGCGTGATCGGCTCGTTCACGACGCTCGTGAGCCTCAGCATGCTGCTGCCGTTCCTGCCGCTCTATGTGCGGCAGCTCGGCGTGACCTCGCAGTCCGCCGTGATCCAGTGGTCTGGCGTGGCATTCGGCGCGACCTTCCTCGGCACGGCGCTCACCGCGCCCATCTGGGGACGCCTCGCCGACCGCTATGGCCGCAAGCCCATGCTCGTGCGCGCGGCCATCGGTATGGCCGTGGTGATGTCGTTGATCGGCGTGGCGCACAATGTGTACGAGCTCGTCGCGCTGCGTCTGATCGCCGGCCTCGTGGGTGGCTACGCGTCGGCCTCGACGGTGATGGTCGGCACCCAGGCGCCGCGCGAGCGCGCGGGCTGGGCGCTCGGTATTCTTTCCACGGGGGCGCTCGCGGGCAATCTCGTCGGACCGCTCGTGGGCGGCGTGCTGCCCGGCTGGATCGGCATTCGCGGCACCTTTTTCGCCGGCGGCGCGATGATCGCCGTGGCGGCGCTCCTGACCATCTTCGTGGTGAAGGAAGCGTTTGATCCGGAAAGCGACGCGAAACCGCACGCACGCCACGCGGCGGCCGTTTCGGGCGGCGGCGTGCGCCGCCCCGATTATGCGGTGGTGGCCGCGCTGCTCGTGACCGCGATGATGGTGCTGCTCGCCAACATGTCGATCGAACCCGTCATCACGGTGTATATCGGCAGTCTGGGCGTGGGCGCGGCGCATCTCGCGCGCGTGGCGGGCGTGGTCATGGCATGCTCGGCGCTTGGCAGCATGCTCACGGCGGCGCGCCTGGGCGCATTGGCCGACCGCTTCGGGAGCTGGCGCGTGATCGTCGCCTGCCTCGTGCTCACGGGGCTCGCGATGGTGCCGCAAGCGTTCGTCACACACTGGTGGCAGCTCGCGGGCCTGCGCGTGGTGATGGGCATGACGCTCGCGGGACTCCTGCCTTCCATCGGCAAGCTCGCGCGGCAGTCGGTGGACGAAAGCAAGACGGGCCGCATGCTCGGCTATTTGCAGTCGGCGCAATTCAGCGGCCAGGTAGTGGGCCCGGTGATCGGCGGCGTGATCGGCGTTCACTTCGGCCTGCACGCCGTATTCTTCGCGACCGGCGCGCTGCTGGTCGCATGCGGTGGGCTCGCGCACTGGGCGCAGCGCCGCGCTCACGCCTGAAACGGGAACGCATCCGGAGGGAACGCAACATGAGCACTCAAGTGGACGAACGGGCGTTGCTGCGCTCGCTCGGCATCCAGAAGCCGATTATTCAGGCGCCGATGGCGGGCACCACTACGCCGGCGCTGGCCGCCGCCGTGTCGAATGCGGGTGCGCTGGGCTCGCTGGGCGTGGCCGCGATGAACGCGGAGAACGCGCGCCGCGCGATCCACCAGACGCGCGAGCTGACGGCGAGGCCGTTCAACGTCAACGTGTTCTGCCATCGCCCGGCCACCCCAGACGCGGCCGTGGAGCGTGCATGGCTCGACTGGCTCGCGCCGGTGTTCGAGCAATACGGCGCGCAGCCGCCTGCGTCGCTCTCGGAGATCTATACGAGTTTTGTCGTGGACAAGGCCATGCAAACCATGCTGCTGGAAGAGAAGCCGGCGGTGGTGAGTTTCCATTTCGGCCTGCCGCCCGATGCGGTGATCGCCGAACTCAGGCACGCCGGCATTCGTTTGTTTGCGAGCGCAACGAATCTCGACGAAGCGGCCGCAGCGGTGGAGGCGGGGGTGGATGCGATCGTCGCTCAGGGTGTGGAGGCGGGCGGCCATCGCGGCGTGTTCGATCAGCATGCCCGCGACGACGGCCTCGGCACGTTCGCGCTCACGCGCCTGCTGGTGAGCGAATTCGACGTGCCCGTGATCGCCGCGGGCGGGATCATGGACGGCGCGGGTATTGCGGCCGCACTCGCGCTGGGCGCGCAGGCGGCGCAACTGGGCACGGCGTTCGTGGCCTGTCCGGAGAGCGCCGCCGACGAAGGCTATCGCGCCGCCTTGCTCGGCGACGCGGCGCGCCATACCACGTTCACATCGGCGATCTCGGGACGCCTGGCGCGCAGCATCGTCAACCGCTTCACCGCACTTGGCGAAGACCCGAAGGCGCCGCGCATTCCGTCTTATCCGATTACGTACGACGCTGGCAAGGCGCTGATCGCGGCGGCGAAGGCCAAGGGCGAATTCGGCTACGGCGCGCAGTGGGCGGGCCAGGCCGCACCGCTCGCGCGTGCGTTGCCGGCGGCGGAACTGGTGGCGCAACTGGAGCGTGAAACGCGCGAGAGCATCGCACGGTTGCAGTCGGTGTGGGCTTGAGCGGCATTTGATCGGCGCAAACGGGAACATCGGCACGCGCGGGTGGCTGCGCGTGCCGATGTTCCTTTACGTGACGGACAAGACGCCCTCAGGCAGGCAGAATCTGCGCGATCACCACGAGTTCGACGGGCAAATCGAGAGGCAGTCGCGGGTGCGAGAACGCGGAGCGCGCATGCCCGGCCTTCTCGCCGAGCACGGCAGGCCGCTCGAAAAAGCCTTCGGCGCTGCTCACGTGGCCCTCCACGCGCACGATGTGATGCAGGCGCTCGAAACTGCCCAAATGCCGCTTGTCAGGAGAAAACGGGCATGCAACGCAAATTCGACGATCTGCTGCTCGGCAGCATCGAACTGTTCTGCCAGGCGGCGGAGCTGGGCAGCTTCACGCTGGCGGCCAATGCGGCGAGCGTCACGCCCGCCGCGGTGAGCCGCTCCGTGGCGCGGCTCGAAGAGCGGCTCGGCGTGCGCCTGTTCGTGCGTACGACGCGGCAGATCCGCCTGACCGATGCGGGGCGGCGCTACTTCGAGCAGTGCCGCCAGGCGCTCTCGCAACTCGTGGACGCCGAGCGCGAAGTCATGGGCGAACAGACCACCCCGGCTGGCGTGCTGCGCATCAGCATGCCCACGCCGTACGGACACTACCGCGTGCTGCCGCTCTTGCCGGCGTTTCGCGAGCGCTATCCGGAGGTGCGGGTCGATACGCATCTGAGCAACCGCAACATCGACTTCGCCGACGAAGGCTTCGACCTGGCGATTCGCGGGCGCGCGCCGGCCGATTCCACCCTGGTGGCGCGCAAGCTGGAAGACGCGGAGATGGTGGTGGTGGCCACGCCCGCTTATCTGAAGCGCGCGGGCGTGCCGAAGACCGTGGCGGATCTGCAGTCGCACGAATGCATACAGTTCGAACTGCCGAGCAGTGGGCGCCATCTTGCGTGGACGTTCGACGGCAATGCCTATGAAGACGGCGATGTGACCACGAGCGGAAGTTACGGAACGTCGGGCGACGCGCTTGCCGGCGTGACGCTCGCGCGAGCGGGGGCGGGGCTCTTCCAGACGTATCGCTTCGTGGTGGCCGACGACCTGCGCGAAGGCAGGCTCGTGGAAGTGTTGCGCGAGGAGGGGGGACGCAGCCGGCCGTTTATCCTGCTGTACCCGCACGCACGTTATTTGACGTCGCGTGTGCGGGCGTTCGTGGATTTTCTCGTGGAGCAGCTGGCGGCGCCTGTGGATGCGCCGCGCGCGAAGCGTGCGCGGTGAGGGGCGCCTGCGAGTGCGGCCAACGGAATAGCCTCGCCGCAGGATCGTTTACGCAAAACGCGGGGCGCGCGAAGCATGGTGCGTTCACTGGCCGCGCGAGTTGTCCCGGCGTTCCGGATCGTCCCCGCGAGAAGGAGGTGTCACATGAAAGCTTCTCGCTCGTTGTCTGCATGTCGTTCATCCATCCGCAGGAACCGGGCAGCGCGCGTGCCGCGAATGCGTTGCCTCGCGCTGGGCGCCGGGCTCCTCGCCCTTGCGCTGGGAACGGTTCGCGCCGAAGCCCAGCAAGCAATCCTGCCGCCGGCCTTCGCGACGTCGTCGACCGTGCCGGCCAATGGCGACGTCAATCCGTATGGCATTGCGTTCGTGCCGGTCGGCGTGCCCTCATGGAGCACGCTCAAGCCCGGCGATGTGGTGGTGTCCAACTTCAATGCGCAATCGAATCTGCAAGGCACCGGCACGACGATCGTGAAGCTCGTACCGAATGACCAGCCGGTGACGTTCTTCCAGGGCGCGCACCTCGGTCTCACGACGGCGCTCGCCGTACTGAGAAGCGGCTTCGTGCTGGTGGGCAACGTGCCGACCACCGACGGCAAGAACGTGATCCCGCCGGGCTCGCTTCTCGTCATTAATCCGCAGGGCCGGCTCGTCAAGGAACTGAAAGATGCGCGCTTGCTCGATGGCCCCTGGGACCTCACCGTGATCGACGGCGGGAAATTCGTGAAGGTCTTCGTCGCGGACGTGTTGAACGGCACGGTAGCGAGAATCGACCTCGCGATGGGCGAGAACGGCGTGACGGAGTTGCCGACCTCGACGATCGTCGCTTCAGGGTACTTGCATCGCACCGATCCGGCCGCGCTGGTCGTCGGCCCGACGGGGCTCGCCTATGACGGCCAGCGCGACGTGCTCTACGTCGCCTCGACGGGCGACAACGCGGTGTTCGCCGTTTACGGCGCGGCGGGTGCGAACCATAGCGGCGGAGTGGGGAGGTTGATCTATCAGGACAACACGCACCTGCATGGACCGCTTGCCCTTGCGCTCGCCCCCAACGGGCATCTCGTCACCGCCAACGGCGACGCCGTGAACGCCGATCCGCAACAGCCCAGCGAGATCGTCGAATTTACCGTGGATGGGCAATTCGTCGCGCAAATGTCGGTCGATCCCACGGCGGGATCGGCGTTCGGGCTTGCGTTCGGCATGGACAGCCAGCGCCACGCGCAGTTTGCCGCGGTCGACGACAACACCAACTCGGCAACGGTCTGGACACTGCGCACCGGCAACTGATCGACAGCGATGCAGCGTCATGACCCACGCCCCGCTCCGAAGCGCCGGAGCGGGGCGGTCAACGGAAATCGACTGGCGTGCCGCGATAGCGTCAGGGCTTCACGGTGTGCCACATCCCTTTGAAGCCGTCGCCGTTCATTTGTCCGGCTTGTGTGTCCTTCGCGTAGCGATAGAGGGGGTGGCCCTTGTAGGTCCATTGATGCTTCCCGTCTGCGGAAGCGATCAGCCCCCAGTCGCCGCTGGCCTTGTCGTAAGGGTCGGCGAGCGCGGCCGGCCACATGGTTGCGCACGCACCGGTGCAGGCGCTTTTGCCTTGTGCCGTATCCTTGTCGAACGTATAGAGCGTCATGCCGTCGTCGTCGACGATCATGCCGTTGGTCACTTTCGGCGCCTCCGCGAACACCGCAATGGGCAGAAGGCAAGCCAGGGCGCACAACACGATTCTGGTCATGATTTCAGTCCTTGTAAAAACCCCGCCGCCGGGATACGTGTTAAACGGCTGGCCGCGGCCTTTCTTCCATTTTCGGTGCGCCTGTCACGAACAGGTCATCGACGCGCCCGACAAGACGCTCATCCCCGGTGCGCAAAACGCCGGGCTGAAAGAAAGCCCGGCTCGTGGAGGTCCGGCGGCGGTCGTCGCAGTGCCCGCCCGCATGCGCCGCGAGGCCCGCCGCCGCCGCAACGAGCGTTGGCAGTGCCGGCCTCGCGCTCCTTCGTTCGCTGCCGAACAAACGCGGGCATATTGCGCACGTCGAGCAGCCGGGCCGAAAGCGGATGCGGCATACTGCAAAGCGAACCATGCGTTTGCCAAAACAGAGAGCCGCGATGATCTTTCGCCAGCTTTTCGACCCCGTATCGTCTACCTACACCTACCTGCTCGGCGACCCCGAAAGCGGCGAGGCGCTGCTGATCGACCCTGTCTACGAACAGGTGCCGCGCGACCTCGCGCTTTTGCAGGAACTGGGCCTGCGCCTGAAGGCGACGCTCGACACCCATGTGCACGCCGATCATGTCACGGGCGCGTGGCGCTTGCGCGAGCGCAGCGGCAGCCAGATCGCGCTCGCCGAAGTGGTGGGCGCCGAGGGCGTGAACCTTCCGTTGCGGCACGGGGATCGCATCGCCTTCGGCAAGCGGTATCTGGAAGTGCGCGCCACGCCCGGCCACACCAGCGGCTGCCTGACCTACGTGCTCGACGACGCAAGCATGGCTTTCACGGGCGACAGCCTGTTGATACGCGGCTGCGGCCGCACCGATTTTCAGGGCGGGAGCGCGGAACAGCTGTTCGCCTCCGTGCGCGAGCAGATCCTCACGCTGCCCGACGACTGTCTGCTCTACCCGGCGCACGACTATCGCGGCATTACGGTCACGAGCGTGGCGGAGGAGCGCCGCTTCAATCCGCGCCTGGGCGGCGACGTCGATCTCGGCGACTTCGCGGGCTATATGCACAACCTGAATTTGCCGCACCCGAAGCAGATGGCCGTCGCGGTGCCGGCCAACCTGCGCTGCGGCAAGCCCGAAGGCGACGCGCCGATTCTGGACACGCCCGACTGGGCGCCGCTCACGCTGCGCTTTAGCGGCGTATGGGAAATCGAGCCCATGGCGCTGCTGGAGCATGCGGCCCGGATGCAGATTGTCGACGTGCGCGAGGCGCCCGAGTTCATCGACCCACTCGGGCATCTGCAGGATGCGAAGCTCGTGCCGCTCTCGCAGCTCATGTCGCGCATCGACGAACTCGATCGAGACCGGCCGGTCGTGGCGGTGTGCCGCTCGGGCGTGCGTTCGGCGCAGGCAAGCGTATTGCTGACCAAGGCGGGCTTCGGCAAGGTGGCCAATCTCGCCGGCGGCATGTTGCGCTGGAAGGCCGAGGGATTGCCCGTCGCGCCGTGCAGTCCCTGATGACGCCCTGGAGGAGACGACCATGACAGCCCACGACTTCGCCGAGTTTTCCTGGGACGAACAGGAAGACGTCAAGGCCGTGCTCGCGAGCCGGGGGCTCGACCTGCGCGAGTTCCGGATCTCGGACAACGAGAAAACCGCCGCCGCAGGCGAGCGCGCGGCGATCCGGCAGGTGTCCGTCATGCGGATCGCAAACGGCAAGACGGCCACCTACGACACCGACCACTTCGCCCCGTGGATCGCGGATTTCGACGAAGCGCTGAAGGCCGGCGAATTCGACGACTGAGCGACGACTAAACGCGGCTGAAAGGGCGCCGAGGCCACGTTCTGTCCTCCGCGCATGGCTGGCGTACACTCGTGGCCTTGGGAAAAGGAACCTGGAGCGAGACTGGCCATGACGAACGCCACGGTGGCTGAGGGCCGGAACGATCACTGGCTCGTCGCGCGGCGCGATGCGCAGACGGGCATCGAGAGTCTGCGCGCGCATTTCAGCGGCCACGCCTACGACCCCCACGATCACGACGACATGCTGATCGGCTATACGGAGCAGGGGGTGCAGCGCTTTCAGTGTCACCGTTCGCTGCATACGAGCGTCCCGGGCCGGGCGATCCTGATCGAGCCGGGCGCGCTGCACGACGGCCATGCGCCCGAGCCGGGCGGCTTCACCTACGCGATGTTGTACCTGCCGCAGCCGTGGGTCGAACGCGCGGCGCGCAGGCTGAACATTGCGGGCCTCGCCGGCGTGGAGGCCGCCTTCGGCCAGACGCTCGTCGACGACCCGCGCCTGATTGACGCGATCCGCCGCGCGTTTCTCGCGCTATACGGCGAGGAAGGCCGGCTCGCGCGCGACGAGGCGCTTGACCGCTTGCTGGAGCGCCTGGGCGGCCATCTGCTCGATACGGCCGCGGCGGCGGCGCCCGCTTCGCCCGCGCTTGCCCGCGTGCGCGATCTGCTGCACGAACACATGAGCGCGAACATCGGGCTAGATGAACTCGTCGACAGCTCGGGTATCGACCGGTTTCGTCTGACGCGTTTGTTCCAGCGCGAGTTCGGCACGTCGCCCCACGCGTACCTGGTGCGCTTGCGCCTGCGCGCCGCGCGCAGGCTGCTGGCGGCGGGCCACACGCCTGCCCGGGTCGCCGCGGAAGTGGGTTTCGCCGACCAGAGCCATCTCGGCCGCTGGTTTCGCCGCGCGTACCGCATGACGCCGGCCACTTACCGGCGCATGTGCGTGCGCATGGACACGGGCACGCCCGACTAAACGCATCCCCCAAGCAATGTCATATCGATTCCGGGCTCGATGACCGGCGCACACCATGACACCGCAGCGCTGCCTGGCGCGGCGATAGAAGCTGCACCACCGACGGGGTTTTTCCCTGGCGCCGCGTTTTCGGCGATTCCCGTCTGGCTGCTCACTGCCTTCTCGCGGGAAGGTCTGCGCTATCGGCTCAGCGCGGCCTGCGCCCGTTGCAGCCACTCGCTGTTGTGCTCGCGGGCGTGACGCGGCCAGTGCTTTGCGTCGTGCACGATGTCGGCATAAAGCTCGCGCGAGCGCTGGCGATCGGCGTCGCCTGGCTGCCTTGCCAGCCAGTCGGCGAAGAGGCATCGCGGGGCGGCGTCGCTCGCGCACGAGAGTGCGGCTTCGAATGCGGCGCGCGTGCCCGCAGCGCCATTCGCGGCGAGCGCGCGGGCATACAGCAAAGTGGGATCCGGCTGCTGGCGGGCAACGGGCTGGACGGCGAACAGCTTTTCCAGCGTCTCCTGGGTGGCCGCGGCATTGCCGTTGGCAAACTGCGCGCGTGCGAGGCCCTCGAGCAACGCGGGATCGGATGCAAACGGCCCGGTGGCCGCGGCCTGGTAATGCTCCAGCGCTTCGCCGGCGTTGCCCGCGTCGAGTAGCGCAGCGCCGAGGCGCATACGGTGCGCAACGGTCGGCGCGCGGTCGAAATCGTTGCGCGCTTCGCGAACCGCGCGGTTGGGATCGACCAGTTGCGAGATGGCGCGGCCAGTCGCCCTCGCGCCGCGCGACTGACGCAGGCCCGGCAGATAAATGACAAAGAAGTAGACGAGGCTGCCAAGGCCCGGAAACAGAAACAGGATCAGCAGCCAGTACATGTTCTGCTGGTTGCGGATGGCATGCACTGCAAAGAGCAGGGCGACGATGACGTAAAGGCTGATTCCGAAAATGCGCATTGACGAGAGGGCCCGTTGTGGTGGGGGGGTGTGTTTTTTCAATGATACCCGCCGGCAGCTTGCGTTCGCGCGCAGCCGCCATGTTATCGCGGGCTTTCGGGTCGGCAATGGATGGGCCGGTTCCCGCGTCGATCAACAACGCGGGCGTGGCGAGTCGGAAATCGGTCTGCCGCCGGTACGGCGGGCGCGGTCCCGGCGTGCGGCGAGCACAGCGGTCATGAGCGTCAGCGCAAAGAGCGCCAGCGCCACGGCGCCTGCAATGCCGCCTGCCTTGCGCAGCCAGAACAGTCCGGCGAGACCGCCCGTCAAGCGCATGGCGAGGCCCGCGTGGAGCAGGGCGAGCGGCGCATAGAACAACGGATGGTATTTCACGGACAGCCGCGTGAGCGCGGGCACGATGACCGGCGCATGACCAAACACCATGGAAAACACGAAGCCGAGCGTGAGTGCATGGAGGGCGGCGTCATGCCACGGATGGTCAGGCATCAATGCACCGGCCAGACCCAGCACGCCGCTCAGCGCGAGCCAGCCGTAGCCGCCGAGCAGACACACCGCGATGAAGCGTGTGAGCGCGCGCTGCCGCACCGTGCGGCGCGCAATATCGTATTTGGCCAGCCACACGGCGAGCAGGACGATTCCCGCCGCGAAGAGGCGGGTTCCTTCCTCGGGTTTGAACAGCGCCCAGGGCAGGCTCGCGGTCATCGAGGCGACCGGCACGAAAAACGCATAGCGTGCGGCGCGCGGCAAACGCAGCATGCGGGTGAGTTCGAGCCGCTCGGCGGCGATCGTCAAAACCAGAAACGAGAGCCAGCACGGCACGGAAGACGCGACATCGTTCGTCATCGCCCAGACCAGATTGCCGGACCACCAGCCAGACACCGCGAGCGCAAGCACGCCCAGATGGCGGGCGGGCTGCTTGCGCAACACCTGCAGGCTCGCCACGAGAGACACGCTCGCCGCCGCGATGAGCAGCCATTGCGCGGCCACGGACGCAGCGCCTGCGATCAGCACGACGCCCGCAGCGAGCGCGCAGGCCGGCGCCAGCAGATAAACCGCTCGTTGCAGCGCGACCGCGCGTTCGAGGCTGACGAGCGCGCCGAAAAAGACCGGCAGCATCAGCACGCCATGCCACGCGACACGCGTCATCGCGTGATCGGGTACCTGAACGCCGAGCCGTGCGAGTCCCGCCATCACCGCGCAAACGAGTACGAGGACGATCGTCAACGCGGCGACGAGCTTCCCGAGGTGGCGCAGTGACGGGGCGGCGTTCATGATGTGGGCTTGCGTGCCGCGAGCATGACTAAGGCGCTTGCGCAGTCAATCAGTTGGGCTCCCAGCCGAGCACGGCGCGCGCCGCCTCGCTCATCATGGCGGGCTCCCACGCGGGCTCCCACACGAGCGCGACTTCGATGGATACGCCCTCGGGCACCGACTCCCCGGCCACGGCCTGCACTTCGTTCATGATGAGCTGCCCCATCGGGCACGCGGGCGAGGTCATGGTGATTTCGATCTTCAGACCTTCGGCGCCGAACTCAATGCCATAAACGAGCCCGAGGTCGACGATGTTCACGCCCACTTCGGGGTCGATCACACAGCGCAGCGCGTCGCGGACCTCGCGTTCTTCGTCCGTGTCGTCGAGTTTGAGGCGGGTCGTGTTCATGAAAAACTCGTGGTAAACGACGGGATAACCCATCACGTGTACAGGGCGGCATAAAACATTCATCGTAGATGAATGTTTTGGTCATCATAACGCCCTGGCGCATTCCAGCCCTGTGCTAATCGGCCGCACAGGGGCCGAGTCGCACAGGGCTCTGGCGGTGAAGCCCGCGCACCTATTAGTGCGCACCACGCTCAACGGTCGGACCGCGGCAGGCTGAGATTTCAGCCTGCGGCCCGGACCGATTCTGAAATTTCGGAGCGGTAGTGGCCTGGCCGCAGTGGCATTCCGGAAAATGACAAACAAATCAATGCGTTGCGGATTCTTCTCAGCGCCGGCGCGCACTGGCACGGCTACTGCTTTATAGAGGCCCGGCGGTCTATCCCTCGATGGCCCGCAGCCCTCATTAAACAAGCACCGGAGACGCGACGCAGTCCGGTCGCGAATACGAAGGAGACATCCCGTGCAGAACAGCGCATCCGTACCCGCCGCCTCGCAGGTGAGCCAGGCGGTTCCCGAGTCATCCCCGACGACCCAAACCCGCTTCTGGCCCGAAGGCTGGTGGAAGCTGATGGAAATCCGCATCGGCATCATTCCGCTGCCGATCTACGTGATCCTGTTTGCGCTGATCGCGGGCTTCGCGGTCACCGGCAAGGTGCCCGGCGAGATCTCGATGGCCATCGCCGTGCTCGCCTTTTGCGGCTTCACGTGCGCCGAGCTCGGCAAGCGCTTGCCGCTGCTGCGCAATATCGGCGCGGCGGCGATTCTCGCGACCTTCGTGCCGTCTGCGCTCGTGTACTACCACGTGCTGCCCAAGCCCGTGCAGCACCTCACGGTCGAGTTCACGAAGCAGACCAACTTCCTGTATCTCTTCATCGCCTCGATCATCGTCGGCAGTATTCTCAGCATGGACCGGCGCGTGCTGATCCAGGGGTTCCTGAAGATCTTCATTCCGCTTGCGGCCGGCACGGTGGCGGCGACCATCGTGGGCACCGCCGTAGGCGCAGCGCTCGGACTCGGCGTCAAGCACACGCTGCTCTATATCGTCGTGCCGATCATGGCCGGCGGCGTGGGCGAAGGCGCGATTCCGCTTTCCGTGGGCTACTCGGAAATCATGCACGTCGCGCAAGGCGACCTGTTCGCGCAGGTCCTGCCGCCCGTGATGCTCGGCAGCCTCATGGCGATCATCCTTTCGGGCATGCTCGACATGCTGGGCAAGCGCATGCCGCATCTCACCGGCAATGGCCGTCTGCAAGTCGGCGCGAGCGATGAACTGGCGTCGTCGGACGACGAAGTCCGCGCTCAAGTGGACGTGAGCCACATCGCGGCGGCCGGCATCACGGCGATCACGCTGTATCTCATCGGCCTGATGGCGCACAAGCTGTTCGGTCTGCCCGCGCCGGTGGCGATGCTGTTCCTCGCGGTGCTCGTGAAGCTCGCGCGCGCGGTTTCGCCGCCGCTGCAGGAAGGCGCGTTCGTGGTCTACAAGTTCTTCTCGACCGCGGTCACCTACCCGCTGCTGTTCGCGATCGGCGTGGCGATGACGCCGTGGGACAAGCTCGTGGCCGCGTTCACGCTCGCCAATGTCGTGACGATCGCCGCGACCGTGGTCACGCTCATGGGCACGGGCTTCGTGGTGGGCCGCCTGATGAAGATGTACCCTATCGACACCGCAATCGTGAACGCGTGCCACAGCGGCCAGGGCGGCACCGGCGACGTGGCGATCCTCACCGCCGCTAACCGCATGCAGCTCATGCCGTTCGCGCAGATCGCCACGCGTATCGGCGGCGCCATCGTCGTGACCGTGACGCTCATCCTGCTCGCCCATTTCGGCGCATGACGCGCGGGTGCGCGCCCCTCGCTCGCGCCTTCGCGATGGCAGTGCCGGTGCGTCCGGCGCGCGGTATCCGCTGAACCCGCCTTCCGGCGGCAGCCAATCGACGAGGGCGAACGTGCAGATGCGTTACAAGGGCATTCCATGGTGGGGATGGGCGGCGGCGGCCGTACTGTATGTCGGTGCGGCCGCCGCCGCGGTGGAGTTCGCATGGAACCGCGCGATCGACGCGTTGGCCGACCTCGGCGAACATCGGCTCGATCTCTACTCGGCAAGCCTGAAAAGCGAGCTGGGACGCTTCGAGATGGTCCCGGCGCTGGTGGCGCGGCAGGACAGCGTGCGTGCGTTGCTCAAGGCTTCGCCCGATGAAGCGCATGGCATGTTGCGCGCAGTCGATACGTACCTCGAAGCCGTCAACCGCGACGTCGGCAGCGGCGCGGTGGACGTGATCGACGCGCACGGCACGGTGGTGGCCGCGAGCAACTGGAACCAGCCGGTCAGCTTCGTCGGCACCAACGTGTCGTACCGCCCGTACTTCAAGGACGCGCTCGCACAGGGCCGCGGCCGCTTCTTCGGCATCGGCACGAACACCGGCGTTCCGGGGCTGTATTTCGCGAATGCGATCCACGATGGCGACACGGCAATCGGCGCTGCAGCCGTGAAGGTCAGCGTCGACGCGCTCGAATCCGCGTGGCGTACGCCCGGCGAGGCGGCGATCGTCGTCGACAGCAACGGCGTCATCGTGATCTCGACCCAGCCCGAATGGAAATTCACGGCCATGCGTGCGATGACCGAGCCGCAACAGCGCGGTATCCAGGCGTCGCGCCAATACGCGGGCCGCATCGTCGAGGCGCTCCCATACCGGCGCGTGGGCGACTGGAATGACAACGCGTGGCTCGGCATCTTTCCCGACCTGCGCCGCGCGGGCCGCACGGCCCGCTTTCTCGTGATGTCGCGCCCCGCGCCGCAAGGGCAGGACGCGATCATGGTGCTGCTCGACACGGCGGGCGCGCGGCGGCAGCAACGGCTCGCGTTCGCGTTCGTGACGAGCGTGTTTCTGATCGCCGCGCTCTATGCGCTGTATGCGGTGCAGCGGCGCCGCGTGATCGTGGAAAAGCTCAGGTCGCAAGAAGCCTTGCGGCGCGCGAACGACCAGCTGGAAACGACCGTGGCGCAGCGCACCGCCGCGCTAAGGGAAGCAAACGCCCAGATGCAGCGCGAGATCGCCGAGCGCGAGCGCACCGAGCAGCGCTTGCGCGCCACCCAGCAGGAGGTGGTGCATGCCGGCAAGCTCGCCGTGATCGGCCAGATGGCGGCAGGGCTCACGCACGAGTTGAACCAGCCGCTCGTCGCGATCCGCACGCTCTGCGACAATGCGCGTACCTTCTTCGAGCGCAATCAGGGCGCACAGGCGAACGCCAATCTCGAACGCGTCGGGCGCCTCGTGGACAGCATGGCAGTGCTCACGAGCGAGTTGAAGGCGTTCGCGCGCAAGCCGGAAGTCGAGCGCGTGGCGGTGTCGCTTGGCGAGGCCGTCGCGCATGCGCGGCTCATCTACGAGTCGCGCATCCGCGACGAAGCGGTGCGGCTCGACGTGCGGATTGCGCCGGGCACGACGGTGTATGCGGAGTCGAGTCAACTGCAACAGGTGATCGTCAATCTGCTCGGCAATGCGCTCGACGCCGTGCGCGACGCGGGCACGCGCGTGATCGCGATTCAGGCGAGCGAGCCTGACGCGCAAGGCCGCGTGCGCTTCACGATCGAAGACAGCGGCCCCGGCATCGCGCCGGATGTGCTGGCGCACGTGTTCGAGCCGTTCGTGACGACCAAGCCGCGCGGGCAAGGCCTCGGGCTCGGGCTCGCAATCACGTCGCGCATCGTCGAAGGCTTTGGCGCGAAAATCATCGCAACGAATCGCGACGAAGGCGGCGCCCGCTTCACGATCGAATTCGCGGCAGCCGGGCCACAAAGGACAGAACATGGCAGATGAGATTCGGGTGCTGGTCGTTGAGGATGACGAAAATGTCCGCATCGGCGTCGAGCAGGCGGTGGCGCTGGCGGGCTTTCCGGTGAGCGCGTATGCGTCGGCGGCCGATGCGTATGCTGACATCGCGCCGGGCGCGCCGATCGTGATCGTCTCGGACGTGCGTATGCCGGGCATCGACGGATTGCAACTGCTCGATCACGTGATGGCGATCGACCCGCAAATTCCCGTGTTGCTGATCAGCGGCCATGCGGACATTTCGACGGCGGTCAGCGCGATGCGCGTGGGCGCGTACGACTTCATCGAAAAGCCGTTTTCGTCCGACGTGATCGCGGGCCGCGTGGCGCGTGCGGTCGAAAAGCGGCGGCTCACGCTCGAAGTCGAGGGCCTGCGCGCGTCGCTGCACAACTGGCAGGGGATCGAGGCGCTCGTGCTTGGCAAGTCGCCGGCCATGGCGGAGGTCCGCAAAAAGATTCTGCGCCTGGCGGATACCTCCGTGTCGGTGCTGATCACCGGCGAAACGGGTACCGGAAAGGAACTGATCGCACGCAGCCTGCACGACTTCAGCGCGCGGCGCGATGCGCATTTCGTGGCGCTGAACTGCGGTGGTCTGCCCGAGCAGGTGTTCGAGAGCGAACTGTTCGGGCATGAGGCGGGCGCGTTCACGGGCGCGATCAAGAAGCGCGTCGGCAAGATCGAATGGGCGAATGGCGGCACGCTCTTTCTCGACGAGATCGAAACGATGTCGATGCCGCTGCAGATCAAGATGCTGCGCGTGTTGCAGGAGCGCGTGGTCGAACGCCTCGGCGCAAACGAGCTGATTCCGGTGGATTGCCGGATCGTTGCCGCTTCGAAGGCCGACCTCGCCGAAGTGTCTGCGCAAGGAGGCTTTCGCGCCGACCTGCTGTACCGGCTGAACGTCGCGCAGATCGAATTGCCGCCGCTGCGCGAGCGGCGCGAGGACGTGCCCCTGCTGTTCGAGCATTTCGTGCTCGCGGGCGCACGGCGTTTCGGCATGCCGGCGCCGGTCGTGACGGCTGCGCAGGTCTCCGAACTCATGACGCACGCATGGCCCGGCAACGTGCGCGAGCTGCAGAATGTCGCCGACCGCTTCGTGCTCGGGCTGACCGGCGACAGCTTGCTTTCCGAAGGTGCGGCTTCCGTGAAAGGGGAGGCACTGGCGGACCAGCTGGCGTATTTCGAGCGGATGCTGATCGAGAACACGCTGCGCCGTCATCACGGCAACGTCGCCCAGGCGAGCGAGGAGCTTGGGATGCCGAAGAAAACGCTCTATCACAAGCTGCGGCAGCTGAAGATCGCGGACCGCGACTCGCAGGGCGACGAGAAGGATGTCTAACCGGGTTAGTTGGTGCGGTACGTGGTCGTCGACGACTGCAGCCTGGTGAGCGCGCCGTTTTTGAGCCGGAACCAGCCTTCCGAGCCTTGCATGACGACTTCGTCGGGTTGCCAGAACACGCGCTTGATCGTCATGTGTGCGCTCACGTGCCGCACGAGCGGCGGATTGTGGCGAAAGTCATACAGCACCGGGCCGTAGGCGGTCTGCACGAGCATGCGCGTAATCGTGCTGTTGTCGTGGCCCACTTCGTCGAAATGCGCGAGCGTCTTCGCGTCGAAGCGGTCGAAGATATCCTTGCCGAGGACCGCCACGAAGTCGCGGTCGTCGCGCACGAATTGTACCGTGCCTGCGGGGGTGGAGAACGAGCCGGTCGCGTCGCTTTGTGCGTGAGCGCAGGTTGCGAACGAGGCGGCGGCGAGTGCGGCGAGTAACAGTCGTTTCATGTTTCTATCCAGTGGGTTCGCAGCATTTTCGTTCATTTCTGTCGTTGCGTCGCAAGTTTACCGCGGCAAGCGTGCTCCGCCGGCCGTAAACGGAAGAGGCGCCCGGCCCGCGGAACAGTGTCCGCGGGCCGGGCGCCTCAAGGTGCAGCCCTTGCGTGCGGCCAGGTGGCCGCCCGGTTCGATTAGTTCGCCACGTAGCCCGTGGGCAGCGTCGCATTGGTGCTCGCGACCGTTGCGTTCTGCGAAATCACATACACCGGCGATTCGGTCAGGCTCAGCGCGACCTTGCCGTTGCTGTAGCTCTTCGTCGTCGGATTGCCCATTTCGTCGAGCACGGTGACCGTGCCGCTCGTGCCGGGCGCATCCACCGCGAGGCTGTAGCCCACGCTATACGTCGAGCTGTAGCCGGCGCTCGCGCTCCACACGCTGTTGTTGTGCGTCCAGAGGGCCGTGATGACCGCGCCGTTGTTCAATTGCCGGAACGCATAGGCGTAGACGCCCGAGGACGTGCTCTTCACCGGGCCGAGCGTGTTGGTGCCGTCGAGAATGCGCGTCATCGCCGCGACGGCCATGGCGGCCGGCTTCGGGCTGATGTTCTGCGCACCATATTGGCCCTGCGCGTCGGCGAGATCGAAGAACGTGCCGTAGCCCACGAGACCCGGGAAGTCCGCACCATAGAAGATCCAGCTCTGATCGGCGCCTTCGCCCAGGATGATCACATGGCTGCGCGCCACCAGTGCGCCTTGTGCGTACAGGACATTGCCAGTCGGATAGCTGGCGCTGTACGTCGTGCCATTGTCATAGCTGATGCCAAGCTCCGTGCTGAACAGCTTCATGCCCGGCTTGTAGTCGGCCGCCATTTCGCTGCGCAGCGCGCGCATTTGCCCCATCAGCGAGCCGGATGCGTTGGCCGGATCGGTGTCGAGACGCTCGGGCGGAAACGAAGGCGAGCTGCCGTTGATGTCGTAGTAGCCGTGCGTCGTCACGCCGTCGATGTCCTGCGCGTAGCCGAGCGGCGCGAGAGCCTTCAGATGGTCGGCGGTGCCGGACGGCGCGGTATCGGTCGGTCCCATTACGACTGCGTGAGGATCGGTCGAATGGATGCCCTGATAGACGGCTTGGTAGAGCTGCACGAACTGCGTGTTCGTGCCTTGCCATTGGGCATCCGGTTCCCACGTCAGCTGGTAGTAGTTGGCCGCCTGCTTCGGAAAGTAAGTCGTCCGAATGAGGTTCGATTCCGTCCCGATGCGGGCCATGTAGTTCTGGTAGTAGCCGAGATCGGCAGGCGGGAGCGATTCGTCCTCGAACGCGCCCGTCGGGCTCGCCCAGGCGGGAATACCGTCCAGACGCACGAGGCGCATCACGTTGCCCGCGGTGTAGAACGGGTCGAGGTTGTTCGCGTTCGGATTGAAGGTGTTGGGGCCGCCCGGCTCCATGTTGTACAACTCGCGGTGGTCATAGGTCCACGAGATGCCGAGCGAGGAGAGCACGGACGTGTTGTCGTCTTCGCCTTGCATGCCGAAACGGTGCAAGTCCTGATGCGGATACGTCACCGTCGGCACGATGCCGGCCAGATTGGGCAGCACGCCGAAGGTCGCCGTACCGGCGGGGCGGGTGCCCAGTTCCGGGAGCTGACCGCCGGCAGCGGCGAGCTTCGCGCTCACGGCGAAGTAGCCTGCGAGCGTCGACGTGCAGCTCAGCGTGGTCGTCACCGGTCCTGCCGTCACGCGCAGGCTGCCGCTCGTGACCACCTTGCCGACGTGGTCGGTGATCGACCAGTTCAGCATGTCGGCCGCGGGCGCGTTGGTGGTGAACGCGAGGGGAAACGCCGTACCCGAGGCGAAGATACGGCCGCTTTGTGTGGTCGGCGTATCGGCGCTCACCAGTTCGCTGCTGGAGCTTGCGCCCGATTTCACGGCGGAGCCGCAGTGCAGCGTGCCGCGCGTGCTGGTGGCCGCGTTCGCGGCGGCGTCCGCGGCGGTCGCGTCACTCGCGCTTTGTGCCGTGCCCGAGGCATTGGTCGCATCCGTCCCGGAGCTTCCGGAACCGCCACCGCCGCACGCCGCGAGGAAGAGCGACGACGACAGCAAAAGATAGAAGAGTCTCATCGATCGAAAAAAATGGACAAAACGACGCCCAGCCGGCGACGGCGCGTAATGCGCGCTCAGATGCTGGCTAAGGTCTGAAGAATGAGATTTAACGGACGCTGCACAACGGCTCGCGGAGCCCTGCGCCCGCTACGTGCGCCGCGCTGCTCGCGCTATTGCGCGAACGTGCGTATCTGTCCTTTTGCTTTCGCGCGGGTAAATATTGCCCCCTCGCTACGGCTGCCCCGTCGGGTATTTCGGCCCTGCGCTGGATCCCTGAAGGAGGGGAGACGTGCGCAATTTTTTCGGACGAAGATTACGAAGTCACTGCTTGAAGTCAGACGCGCGGCGGATGTTACCGATAATTCCCCCTGGCATGTGAAAATCAGACGTAACAAAATGTCACACGAATTGCCTCGAGTTTCAATTACCGAAACTTAGTCAATTTCCGCCAATAGCAAGGTATGAATTACCTCAAATGCAGAAGGTAATGCTTACTGCATGGATTGCGTGTTTCACCTGCTATTGCCCGCTATATCGGCAGTTTCCGGATGGGCTGAAGTGGGCGGATGTAATTTATTCTTTATTCTATATTTCCCTTTTAAATCCCTTTCTGATTTATTCGGGTCGGACGTTAATTGACTCTAATGGTGGGATTGGGGCACGCGAATCGAGCCGTAAAAGCTTCGTGGTGCCAGGAACAGGAATGGGCACGATACGGCAGACATGGCTGATGCTGCACCGCAGCGCAAGCCCCAGACGTGAAAGGACGGGCTGAAACGAACCCGCCTGCAATGTATTGTGTCCCGCGCCCAAGCCGATACAGTGAGATACAAAGCCTCTCGCGGCATGCGGTATAAACCCTTCATTCCCTGCACACGGAGTCCGAACATGCACGCCGAAGGATTTGCGGTCCGCCGCCGCGCACCGGTGGTTTCGCGGATGGCGCCGCCATGAGCGCCCTGCACTGGCCGCGCACGCTGTTCGCGCGCCTCGCCCTGATCCTTTGCGTCGGCCTCGCGCTCGCGCAGGGGCTGTCGTTCAAGCTCACGATGACCGAGCGTAACGACGCCACCGCGAGCATGATGACCAATTACATCGCGCGCGAGGTCGCCATTTCCGTGGCGCTGCTCGACCATCTGCCCTCCGCCGAGCGCGCGGCGTGGCTGCCGCAGCTCGCGCGGCGCACCTACAGCTTCATCCTCGGTCCCGGCACGCCCGGTGAGCCGCCCGACGCGAGCCGCTCGAAGAGCGTGGCCGCGGCCATCGCGGCGGGCCTCGGCGAGAAGTACGCGCTCACGGCCAATTCGGTGCCCGGCAAGGGCGAGCGTCTGCAAATCCACCTGCGGCTTTCGGACGGCTCGCCGCTCACCATCGATTACCGCCCGGGTCCCGCGCTGCCCCTGTCGGGCTGGCTGCCGGCCGTGCTCATCGCCCAGCTGTTCGTGCTGGCGGCGTGCTGCTGGTTCGCGGTGCGCACTGCCACGCGGCCGCTGCACGAACTCGCGCGCGTGGCCGACGCGCTCGGTCCGGACCTGAAGGCGGAGCGCCTCGAGGAAGACGGGCCTTCCGAAGTGGCGCGCGCGGCGCGTGCGTTCAACGCAATGCAGCAGCGCATCTCGGCGCACGTGGCGGAGCGCATGCAGATACTCGCGGCCATCTCCCACGATCTGCAGACGCCGATCACGCGCATGCGGCTGCGCGTGGACCAGATGGACGACGAAGCGCAAGCGGACAAGCTCGCGCAGGACCTGCACGAGATGGAGCAACTGGTGAAGGAGGGCGTGGCCTACGCGCGCACGCTGCACGGCACCGGCGAAGCGCCCGCCCGCGTCGACCTCGACGCGCTGCTCGACAGCCTCGTGTGCGATTACGTGGATGCGGGCTCGCCCGTCACCTTCGAGCGCCGCCTGAACGTGGCGATCGTCACGCGCGTGCAGGCGCTGCGCCGCATTGTCGGCAATCTCGTGGATAACGCGCTGAAGTATGGGCGCACGGCGGCCATCGAGGTGAGCGAGTCGCCGCGGGACAAGACCGTCACGATCTCGGTGCTCGACAGCGGCCCCGGCATTCCCGAGGATGCGCTCGGAAAAGTGTTCGAGCCGTTCTACCGGCTCGAGACCTCGCGCAACCGGGGCACGGGCGGCACGGGCCTCGGCCTCGCGATCTCGCGCCAGCTTGCCGTGGCGATGGGCGCGGAGCTCACGCTGCGCAACCGGCCCGAAGGCGGACTGGAAGGGCGGCTCGTGCTGGTCGTCGCGGATGCATGATGGGCAGCGCGCCACGAGCGCCGGGTCGTGCGAGGCGAGCTTTTGCTCAAGCGAGCGGAATGAACACGTTGAATTGGCCTTCGTCGGGATGGCGCGAGCGATGGCCTTTGCCCACGGTGTCTTCGCACAGCACGACCGTGCCCGGCTCGCAGTGGCGCGTGTCGCCGTCGCTCGTTTCGAACTCGACCCAGCCGGTCATCCAGATCACGAACTGACGAACCGGCGTGGTGTGCCAGTCTGCCTCCTTGAGGCCCGCCGGCACCCAGCCAAAGCGCACCGCCTTCGCCTGCTCCCACGTCGAAAGATAGATGGGCGGGATATTGGGGAAAAGCTCGAGCGGCGTAAGCGGGATATCGATGTCCTCGAAATGGGACTCGCCCTGGGCGTCGGCGTAGATGCGCAGACATTTCATGGGGACCTCCTGGAGCCGTTCTCGCTCGCTTCGCGCGTACATTGTCGTCCCGAATCGGGCCGGGCGGTTCCAGGTTGTACGCGGCGGGTGGCGCGCTATCCATCGCCCTGCCAGATCAATCGAACGGAGAGCAAAATGAGCACGTCGACAAGCACGGCCAGCTGGAAGGCTTCCGGTCATTGCGGTGCGATACCGTTCGAAGTCGATCCCGGCTGCCTGGAGGGCGTGGACGTCTGCGCGCTCGAAGCGCCGGTTGCCGACGGTGCCAGCCTTTCCGTAGCGGAGGACGCGTGAAACGCCTGCTCGCCATGCTGTTCTTCGCGGCGAGTGGCCTGGCTGCGGAGATTGTGCATCCGGTGTACTGTTCGTGCATCGCGGAAACCCGTTCACGCCTCGCGCGCAAGGAGAAAAACACCAATGACGGAGAAGATGGATCACGTTCTGATCGTCGATGACGATCGCGGCATACGTGAGTTGGTCGGAGCCTACCTCGAGAAGAACGGCATGCGCGTGTCGCTGGCCGCGAACGGCCGCGAAATGCGCTCGGTTCTGGAGGGCGGTGCGCCCGACCTGATCGTGCTCGACCTCATGATGCCCGGCGACGACGGGCTCGTGCTGTGCCGCGAACTGCGCGCGGGCAAATTCCGCGCCGTGCCCGTGGTGATGCTCACCGCGCGCAACGAGGAGACGGATCGCATCGTGGGCCTCGAAATGGGCGCCGACGACTACCTGCCCAAGCCCTTCGCCGTGCGCGAACTGTTCGCGCGTATCCGCTCGGTGCTGCGCCGCACACGCATGCTGCCACCGGGCATGGAAGTGAGCGAGTCGGCACAACTGCTCGCGTTCGGCGACTGGCGGCTCGACACCACCGCGCGGCACCTGCTCGACGCCGAGGGGACGATCGTCGCGTTGAGCGGCGCGGAATACCGGCTGTTGCGTGTATTTCTCGACCATCCGCAGCGCGTGCTCACGCGCGACCAGCTGCTGAGCCTCACGCAGGGCCGCCAGGCCGACGCGTTCGACCGCTCGATCGACCTGCTCGTGAGCCGGCTGCGCCAGCGCCTGCGTGACGAGGCGCGCGAGCCGCGTTACATCAAGACGCTGCGCAGCGAGGGGTATGTGTTTTCCTCGGCGGTGACCACGGTCGAGGCGCCGGAGTAACGCCGGTCCGGGTCAGGGCGGCCCGCGTCAGGGTTGGCCGAAGAAGCGCAGCAGTTCTTCGGCCACGGCTGCGGGCTGCTCCTCCGGCAGGAAGTGACCGCACCAGGCGATCGTCGCGCCTCGCACTTCATCGGCGTAGTCGCGCAGCGGACCCGCCATGTCCGCAATCGAGCCCTGATCGGCGCTCAGCGCGAGAATGGGCATTCGCAATTTCCCGCGCGTGCTCAACTCACGATTCTGGCGCGCCGAAACATCGGCCGCGCGATAGTAGGCCAGCCCCGCGCGCAATCCGCCTTCCCTGGTGAATACGCGCAGATATTCGTCGATATCGGCATCCGCGAAGGTTTGCGGATTTGCCGTCTTGCGGCGCAAAAACCACTCCAGATACGCGCGCTCCTTGCCCGCTATCAGCAACTCCGGCAGATCGGGAACCGCATGGAAGGCGAAGTGCCAGGTGCGCCACGCGCGCTCGGGCGCGACGGGCAGCGCTTCCGGTAGCGTGATGCCCGGAATGCCGGCGTCGAGCAACGCGAGCTTCGACACTTCGTCGCCGAATAGCGCCGCATAAGGGTAAGCGACCCATGCGCCGACGTCGTGGGCGGCCAGGCGGTAGCGGCGTACTTCGAGCTTTTCCAGCAATGCATGCAGCGAAGTGGCAAGCGACTGCGTGTCGTAGCCGCCTTGCGGGCGATCCGAATCGCCCTGGCCCGGCAGGTCGGGCGCGATCACACGGTATCGCGCGGCAAGGAGCGGCATGACCTTGCGCCACGCGAACCAGCTTTCCGGATAGCCGGCCAGCAGAACGACTGTTTCGCCATCCTTATTTCCTCCGATTACGTAGTGGAGTCGTATGCCTTCGATGGTCGCGAAGCGATGCGTGAAACCGGGCAGGATGGGGTCGGCCAGCGAGACTGGACCGTGGTCGATGATGTGTGGGGCCCTGTTCATGACTTTAAGCTCCTGTGGGTGCAGAGGAATATCGGCATAGATTGGAAATAATCATTTCCAAATTGGCCAAAAAAATTTCAACGCAGCAAACGCATGGCTTCTTCAGCGGCGGCCAGCATGTCGCGCTGCGTGCGGCCGGATTTGCCGATCAAACGAAAACCGTGGAGCAGGGCGAGCAACGTGCGCGCCATGGCCGGGACGTGGATTTGCGGGGCAACCGAACCGTCTTTCTGGCCTTGCTGGAGAAGTTCGCGCAGCATCTCTTCGGTGCGCCGCATCGTGGTTTCGATGCGCGTGGCGATTTCGTCGTCGAAAGTGGCGAGCGCCGTTGCGCTCGATACGACGAGGCACCCGCGCCGGCCCTCGGTGCCATGGGACGATTCGGCGTAGAAGAGGAGGATTACGCGGATCTTCTCGCTTGCTTTGGACTGCTTGTCGAGTCGGTGGCGCAATTCGGCGTTGCGCGTGGTGACGTAGTGATCGAACGCGGCGAGAAAAACACCGCGCTTGTCGCCGAACGCTTTGTAGAGGCTGCCTGCGGTCAGCCCCGTTGCTTCGCTGAGGTCGCCTACGGAAGTAGCGTGGTAGCCGCGCTCGCGGAATACGCGCTCGGCGCCGTCCACGACGGTTTGCATGTCGAATTCGCGTGGGCGGCCGGGGCTGCGGGCCACGGGTTGGGACGGGGACTCGGATGTCATGGGGGGGATTATAGGAAATGTTCGTTTCCTAATCAACAGCCCCATTTCAAACACCCTCACTCCACACTCTCCCCCCGCCCCTTATGCTGCGCCGCGAGCCTTTCCTGGTGCGTCGGCGGCACCGGATCATAATGGCTTAGCTGAATGCTGTAATTCCCATGCCCGCCCGCGAGCGAATTCAACCGCGACTGATAATCGTTGAGTTCGGCTAGCGGCACCTTTCCCGCAATGACCATGGCCTGCCCGCCCATCGTGCGCGTGCCATGCACCTGCCCGCGCCGCGAAGAAAGATCGCCGATGATGTCGCCCATCGCGGCTTCGGGCGTCATCACTTCGATATCGACAATCGGTTCGAGCACGATAGGCTGAGCCTTCAAAACCGCATCGATAAACGCCTTGCGCCCCGCGGTAACGAACGCCACTTCCTTGGAATCGACCGGATGGTGCTTGCCGTCGTACACGATCACGCGCACGTCCTGCATGGGAAAGCCCGCGAGCGGCCCGCTGTCGATCACCTGCAAGATGCCCTTTTCCACCGCAGGCATGAACTGCGAAGGAATCGCGCCGCCTTTCACGGCATCCACGAATTCGAATCCCGCACCGCGCGGCAACGGCTCGACGCGCAACATGACTTCGCCGAACTGGCCCGCGCCGCCCGTCTGCTTTTTGTGACGGCAATGGCCCTCGGCTTTGCCGCCTATCGTCTCGCGCCACGCAATCGTAGGCGGCCGCGTCACGACTTCGAGCTTGTACTGATCGGTGAGTCGCTCCAGCATATAGCGCAAGTGCAGTTCGCCCAGCCCACGGACAACGGTTTCGTTAGTGCCTTCGGGGTGATCGATCTGCAGGCAGGGATCTTCCGCCGCGAGCTTTTGCAGCACTTCCCACACGCGTTGTTCGTTGCCAGGCCGCGCCGGCTCGATAGCGAGACCGTAAATCGGATTAGGAAACGCGGGCGGCGTGAGGTGGATGTTGCCGTCCTCGGGCGCGTCGTGCAGCACGGCGTCGAAGCCGATGTCGTCGGCCTTCGCCACCGCGCAGATATTGCCGGGCCCCGCTCGCTGCACCTCCGTATGCTCCTTGCCCTGCAGCATCAGCAGATGCGCCACCTTGAACGGCTGCCGCGCGTTGCCGATATAAAGCTGACTGTCGCGCGTCACCGTGCCCTGATGAATGCGAAACACGGCCACCTTGCCGATATACGGGTCCATCACGATCTTGAACACATGCGCGAGCACGTGCTTGTCGGCATCCGGCTCGGCGTGCACGGGCTCCTTACCTTCCTTGCCGTCCAGCTCGCGGTAGAACAGCGGCGGATTGCCCTCGGTGACATTGGGCAGGAGCTTCACGAACACCTCGAGCAGTTGCGCGATGCCTGCACCCGTCGCCGTGGACGTGAAGCACACCGGCACGAGATGCCCTTCGCGCAACGCGCGTTCGAACGGTGCGTGCAGTTGCTCGGGGCTGATGGCTTCGCCTTGTTCGAGGTACAACTCCATCAACTCGGGATCGAGTTCGATCACCTGGTCCACGAGCGCGTTGTGCGCGGCCTCCACCGAATAAAAATCGGCCTCGCCAGCTGGATTGAAAAAGCAGTCCACCACTTCGCGGCCACCCTGCGCAGGCAGATTGATCGGCAGGCAGGTCTTGCCGAAGGTCTCCTGGATCTGCTCGAGCAGTCCCGGCAAATCGACCTTTTCCGCGTCAATGCCGTTCACGATGATCATCCTGCACAGCTTGCGCTGCTGCGCATACATCATCATGCGGGTCGTCGTCATCTCGATGCCGGTGCGCGCGTTGATGACGATGGCCGCCGTTTCCACCGCGGGCAGCGCGCTCATCGACATGCCGGCGAAGTCGGGGTAGCCGGGTGTGTCGAGCAGGTAAATGCGCGTGTCCTCGTGGTCGAAATGAGCGATGGCGGAATTGAGGGAGTGGTGGTACTTGCGTTCGAGGGGATCGAAATCGCAGAGGGCGGTGCCGCGATTCACGTTGCCTGGCGCATGCAGCGCGCCGCCCTGGTGCAGGAGCGCTTCGGCAAGCGAGGTCTTGCCGCAGCCGGCATGGCCGACCAGAGCGATCGTGCGGATGGCTTCGGGACTGTAATCCATTTGTCGACCCCTTTTTACGCGGGTTCATCCAGTGCGGCCTACCATCTTTCTGTCATTCCACTGTGTAATCAAGACGTTGTCAACGCGATCAGCCTGATTGGCTCCATTTTGATCCGACTGCTGCCAGGTATCCTGGTGGGCCAGGTGGCGGGTCAAAGTCTTGGGGGAATGCCCTATGCCCATGCTTACCGACCGCGTTACGCAACCTGAAACCCGACGATGGGCCGCTCACCGATAGTCAGGTACCCGGACTGATGATCCGCCCCAATGCCAACGGCGGCAAGTGGGCGTTGCGCTACGTGAGTCCTGCGACACGGAAGCGCCGTGAAATGGGATTGGGCGTGTACCCGTCTACGTCGCTGCGCGACGCCCGGGTGCGCGCGCCGGCGATGCGCAGGCAGACCGGTTACGCGCGCGTGCACGTTCGTACTGCTGCACACGGCTGTTCGCCCGCCCGAGGCGCGCGGCATGGAGTGGGACGAGAACCGTACGTGCAGGTTTCCCCACATACGGCTCGTGCACGGCAGGAAGCCTCTCACTGATGCCGGTTGTGTCAGCAACAACACAACCTTCGTTGCATCGCCGACTTATCCCGCCGATCGGCACAGCGCTGCTTCTTCCTGATTTACCCGATGTTCAAGCAACGCGCATCGTCGAAACTGCTGCGCCGCACCATCGCTCCTCCGCGTTTTCCCTGGCAGAAATAGCCGTTGACAAGCCAGTGCCGGACTTCTATCTTTCGAATCACAAATGTGATTTGAGTGCACATTTGTGATTCGAGAAGCCAGGCAAGACAACACTCAGCGAAATAACGAAAAACCAGGAGACAACGCATGTTCAAGGAAAAAGCGGGGCTGCGGCGGGCCGTGGCCGTCTTGGCCGTGGCGGCTGCGGCGTTCGGCGCGATGTCGGCGGCGCAGGCGAAGGGGCTCAAGATCGGCTTCAGCCAGGTGACGTTGCAATCGCCGTTCTACGTGCAGTTGAAGGAAGGCGCGCAAGCTGCTGCTGCGGCGGACGGCGACGAGCTGATCTTTCTCGACGCCAATGGCGACGTGAACAAGCAGAACAACGACATCCAGGATCTGCTCACGCGCAAGGTCAACGTGCTGATCGTCGATCCCGTGAATCCCGACGCCATCGCGCCGTCGCTCGACGCCGCGAAGCGCGCGAACGTGCCGGTCATCACCGTCGATCGTGCTGTGCACGGCCAGGTTGCCGCGTACATCGGCCGCGACAACGTGAAGATGGGCGAACTGTCCGGCAAGGCGCTCGTGGCGGCGCTCAAGGCGAAGGGCGTGACGAGCGGCAAGATCGTCGAAATTCAGGGCGACGCGGGCGGCACGGTCATGATGGATCGCCGCAAGGGCTTCCATCAGGCGCTCGCGGGCACCGGCTTCAAGGTGGTCGAAGGCCCGTACAGCGAGTACATCCGCGCCAATGCCGTCACGGCGATGCAGGACTTGCTGCAGGCGAATCCCGACATGAAGGCCGTGTTCGCGCACAACGACGACATGGCGCTCGGCGCGATGCAGGTGCTTCAGGAAGGCAATCGCAAGGACGTGCTGGTCGCGGGCGTGGACGGCCTTTCGGAAGCGCTCAACGCGATCGGGAACGGCAACCAGTATGTGGCGACGTCGCTGAACGATCCGCGTTATCTGGGCGACATCACGATCCAGACGGCGCGCCAGGTCGTGGCGGGCAAGAAGGTGCCGGCGTTCGTCGACGCCGGCACGCAGGTCGTGACCAAGGCAAACGTGAAGCAGATCAACCACAGCGGCCTGTTCGGCGAATACCGCCCGAAGGTCTACTGAAATCGCGTCGGCCGCGCCTCGCGCGGCACGTTACCCGCGAGCCGGAACGCCTCGAAACCGGCTTCGCGGCTCCCTTTCCAGTCAAAGCGCAAGGAAACCATCGTGCGAGCAGCAGTCATGCATCGACCCGGCGATATCCGGATTGAAGAAGTGGAAAAACCCGTCGCGCGTGAAGGTCACGCTCTGGTGCGCGTGGCGGCGTGCGGCGTTTGCGGGTCGGACATCCCGCGCATGTTGAGCAAGGGCGCGCACGTCATGCCGCTCATCTGCGGCCACGAATTCTCGGGTTTCGTCGAGGCGCTGGGCGCGGGCGTGAGCGCGCTGGCCGTGGGCGATCTGGTCACGGTGCCGCCGCTCATTCCGTGTCTGAAATGCGATCAATGCCTGCGCGGGCATCCGTCGCGTTGTCTCGATTACGATTACTTCGGCAGCCGCCGCGACGGCGCTTATGCGGAGTTCGTGAGCGTGCCGCTCACCAATCTCGTGAAAGTGCCGCAAGGCATGGACCCGACCGCTGCGTCGCTGGTCGATCCCGCCGCCATCGCGATCCACGCGATCTGGCAAGCGGAGTTCCGCGCGGGTCAAACGGGCGCCGTGGTCGGTTGCGGCCCGATCGGCCTGTTCGCGATTCAGTGGATGAAGCTGATGGGCGCGAAGGACATCGTCGCCATCGACATCTCCGAAGAGAAGCTCGAAATGGCGCGCACGGCGGGCGCGACGCACACGCTCCTGAGCGGCCAGCCCGACGGCGCATTGCCGCGCTGCCATCTCATCATCGAGGCGGCCGGTCATCCGTCGTCGATCAACCAGTCGGTGCAGCTTGCGGTGGCCGGCGGCCATGTGGTGTTCATCGGCATTCCGACCGCGGATGTGTCCGTGACAATGAAGACGTTCTCGCATCTGCTGCGTCAGGAAGTGTCGCTGCATGGGGCGTGGAATTCGTTCTCGGCCCCGTTCCCCGGCGACGAATGGCGTGCCGCGATCGACAAGCTCAACGACGGCTCGCTGCGCTGGGACTTCATGATTACCCACGACCTGCCGCTCGAATCGCTGCCCGAAATGTTCCAGCATTTCGCCGAAAAGAAGGGCGCGGCGAAAGTTGTGTTCCGTCCATCCCGCACTCCTGCGTAATATGCCAATGACAAACCGCGCATAAGCGGCGCCAACGGTGTGACCGGCTCGGCCGGGAAACAGGAGGAGACAGGATGTCGTTATTGCTTGGGCTCGATTTCGGCACGGGCGGGGTGCGCGCGGGCTTGTACGACGCCCGCGCGCACAAGCTGCTGCGCGTGACCGAAGCGCGCTACGCCACGACGTATCCGCGCCCTGGCTGGGCGGAACAGTCGCCGCTCGCGTGGTGGCAGGCGGCGGGCGAGGCGTGCCGCGAGTTGATGGCGCTCGCGGGCAATCCAGCCATCGCGGGCGTGTGCGTGGCGACCACGTCGTCGACGGTGGTGGCCGCGCAGGAGGACGGCACGCCGCTGCGTCCCGCGCTGCTGTGGATGGATTGCCGCGCGGGCGAGGAGGCCAACGGCACGCGCGCCGTGCGTCACCCGATGATGAGCGAAGGCGGCGACGCTGTGGAGTGGCTGGTGCCGAAGGCGATCTGGCTCGCGCGCTATGAACCCGAGGTGTACGCGCGCGCGGCGCGCATCTGCGAAGCCGTCGATCTTGTGAATTACTGGCTCACGGGCCGCTGGGTCGCGTCGCAGCTCAACGCGACCTGCAAGTGGAATTACGATTCGGTGAATCAAACCTTTCCGCTCGATCTCTACGAGCGGCTGGGCGTGCCCGATCTCGCGCAGAAGCTGCCGCCCGAAGTGGTGCGCGTGGGCGCCCGCGTGGGCACGCTCACGGCGGCGGCGGCCGCGCATCTGGGCGTGAGCGGCGCGCCCGTGGTCGCACAAGGCGGCATCGACGCGCACATGGCCATGCTGAGCGCCGGCGCGACGCAGCCCGGCGACATGCTGTTCATCGGCGGCACCTCCATCGTGCAGCTCATGCACATTCCCGAACGCGTGGACGTGCCCGGCATGTGGGGACCCTATCCGAACGCGCTGATCGACGGGCCGTGGCTGCTCGAAGGCGGGCAGGTGTCGGCGGGCTCGATCCTGCACTGGCTCGCGCACCAGATGTTCGGTCTCGACGACGCCGGTCATCAGGCGCTGATCCGCGAAGCCTCGCAGATGGAGCCCGGCGCCACGGGCCTGCTCGTGCTCGATTACTGGATGGGCAATCGCACGCCGTATCGCTCGTCGGAACTGCGCGGCGCGATTCTCGGCCTCTCGCTCAACCACGACCGCAAGGACGTGTATCGCGCGTCGCTCGAAGCCATCGCGCTCGGCTCGGCGAATGTGCTGCACACGCTGCGCCAGTCGGGCATCGGCGTGCGGCGCGTGATCGCGGCGGGCGGCTTCCAGAAGAATCCACTCTGGCTGCGCGCCACCATCGACGCGACCGGGGTTCCGTTCGACGTCGTGGCGCACGACAATCTCACGCTGATCGGCGCAGCGGCTTCGGCTGCGTGCGCCGCAGGCGAATGCGCGCAACTGCGCGAAGCGGTGGAAAGCTTCGCGGCGCACGGCGAGCGCATGAACCCCGACATGGAAGCGTTCGAGCAATATCAGCGGCTGCTCGAGCGTTATCGCGAGGCGACCGATGCCGTCGGCCCGATCGTCTCGCGCCGGCCGCTGGAATTCGACTGCATCAGGACGGCTGCATGAACCAGGCTTCCAGCAACGACGCCTTGCCCGCGCGCCTCGGCACCGACGCCCAGCGCGAGGAACTGATGGCGCAAGTCGCCAAGCTCTATTACGACCTCGAAAAAACCCAGAACGACATCGCGAAGGAAACCGGCCTCACGCGCTGGCAAGTCGCGCGTCTTTTGCGCGAGGCGCGCGAGGTAGGCATCGTGCGCATCGAGATCATCCCGCGCACGCCGCGCCTGCCGCATCTCGAAGCGCAGTTGCAGCGCCGCTTCAATCTGCGCGAAGCCATCGTACTCGCCACCAACGGCGACGAAGACGTGCAGCTCAACGTCGTCACGCAGGCGGCGGGACGCTATCTTGCGGCGTTGCAGGCGCCGCTCGTGGGCGTGTCGTGGGGCCGCACGATGATGAAGATGGCGCAATGGCTGCCGCCGCGCTGGAACGACGGCGTGCACGTGGTGCTGCTCAACGGCGCGATCAATATCCGCAACGTGGCCGAGCAGACCAATAACGTGGCCGAGCGCTTCGCGCATGCGGGCAACGGTCACGCCACCTTGCTGCCGGTGCCCGCGATGCTCGGCAGCGAACGCACGCGCGAGGCCATCGAGCAGGACCACATCATCGCCGACGTGCTGCGTCTCGCCGAGGAAACGCCGGTGGCGTGCTTCAGTCTGGGCGAGCTTTCCGAGCGTTCGGTGCTGGTCGAGTCGGGTTACGTGGATGCCGCGATCATGCGCGATCTCGCGAAACGCGGCGCCGTGGGCGACATTCTGGGCCGCTTCATCGACGAGCGCGGCGAAATAGTCGCGCCCGAAATCGACAATCGCACCATCGGCCTGCGCCCCGAGAAACTGCGCGACAAGCCATATGCGATCGGCGTTTGCGTGGGCGCGGGCAAGCATCGCGTGGCGCGTGCGGCGGTGCGCGCGGGCTACGTGAACGTGCTCGCCACCGACGAAGCCACGGCGAACTTTCTCATGGAGCACGGCGATGAGTGATTACGTACTCGATGTGAGCCACGTCGCGAAGCGCTTTCCGCCCAATGTGGCCGCGCTCGTCGACGCCTCGCTGCAAGTGCGCCCCGGCGAGGTGCACTGCCTGCTGGGCGCGAACGGCGCAGGCAAGAGCACGCTGCTCAAGATCGTCGCGGGCGTGCATCGTCCCGACACGGGCACGATGGAAATCGACGGCCGGCGCGTGGATTTGCGCAGCCCGCACGAGGCGAGCGCGAACGGGATCGCCATGATCTACCAGGAACTCGACCTGATTGCGCAGATGACGGTCGAGGAAAACCTGCTGCTCGGGCACACGCCGCGCCGCTTCGGCATCGTCTCGCGCAAGAGGCGGCGCGTGCTCGCGGCGGCCGCGCTCGCTCGCGTGGGCGCCACTTTTCCGCTCACGGCGCGCGTGGAAACGCTGTCCATCGCCAATCAGCAGCTCGCGGCAATCGCGCGCGCGCTCACGGCTTCGGCGCGCATCGTCGTAATGGACGAGCCTTCGGCCGCGCTCAACGAAACGGAACTCGAAAAGGTCTTTCAGGTGATCCGCGAAATCACGGCCGACGGCGTGGCCGTGCTTTACGTGAGCCATCGCCTGAACGAGATTCGCGAGATCGGCGACCGCGTGACGGTGTTGCGTTCGGGCCGCACGGTGGAAACCTTCGACGTGGCCGCCGTCGACGAAGCCGCGCTCGTGAGCGCCGTGGTCGGCGACAGTCATGCGCTGCTCGAACGCGGCGAATTCGCGCCGCCCGAAGAAGCGTTCGCGCTGCGCGTGAAGCGGCTCGACGGTCCTGCCGGCTTGTCGATTCGCGATCTCGAAGTGCGGCGCGGCGAAGTGGTCGGGCTGGCGGGCCTGAACGGCGCGGGGCGCACGACGCTGCTCAAGGCGCTGTTCGGTGTGACGCGCGCGAGCGGCGACGTGGAGCTGTTCGGCGCGCCGTATCGCCCGCGCCACGCGCAGGATGCGATCCGGCGCGGCGTGGGACTCGTGCCCGAGAACCGCAAGACCGAGGGGCTGGTGCTCGACGCGCCGATCTATCGCAATGCAACGCTTGCGCGCATCCGGCGGCAACGCTGGCTTTCGCACCGGCGCATGAAGGCGCAAACGCAGCCCGTGCTGAAGCAGTTGCAAACGCGCTTCGGGTCGGTTGCGCAACCCGTGCGCCAGCTTTCGGGCGGCAATCAGCAGAAGGTCGTGGTGGCGAAGTGGATTCTCGACGGCGCGCAGTTGCTGCTGCTCGACGAACCGAGCCGCGGCCTCGACATCGGCGCAAAAGCGGACCTGTACCGGCTCGCGCGCGGTCTCGCGCAGGAAGGCGCAGCCATTCTCGTGGCCAGCAGCGAACTCGAGGAACTCTACGCGAACTGCAACCGCATATGGGTGATTCACGAAGGCAGGAATACCGTCTGTTTCGATCCGGCCGTGGCAACGAGCCGCGAGATCCAGCAGGCGACCATCACCGGGAGAAGGGCCTGAACATGGATACGACTTCGAAGGACATCATGCCGCCGGGCGGCGAGTCGCAGCGCAGCATCGGCACGCGCACGCTGATCGACTGGGCGCTGCGCTACAACTTCATCCTCATCTTTCTGCTTGCGGTAGGCATCGCCACGTCGCTGTCGAGCGACTTTCTCACCTTCGGCAACATCGCCAATCTGTTCCAGCAGGCGGCGGTGGTGGGCATCGTCGCGGTGGGCATGACGTTCGTGATTCTCACCGCGAACATCGACCTTTCGGTGGGCAGCCTTTCGGCGTTCGCAGGCATTGTCGTGGCCGTGCTGCTGCAAGGCGGCATGTCGCCGTGGCTCGCGGTGCCCATCTCGCTCGGCCTCGGTCTCGCGGCGGGCGCGCTGATGGGCGGCATCGCCGTGTATGGCAAGGTGCCCAGCTTCATCATCACGCTCGCGGGTCTGGTTTCGTTTCGCGGCGCGACGTTCCTGCTTTCCGACGGCTCGCCGATCGGCGGCTTGCCCGAAGGCTTCAGCGCGATCGGCTCGGCCATGGTGCCGCTCGTTCCCGGCACGACGCTCATGTTTCCGGTGATGGGTCTGCTGTTCATCGGCGTGGCGATCGTCGGCGGACTCGTGCTGCGCTACACCGTGTTCGGCGAATACGTGCTGGCGACAGGCGGCAACGTGGAAGCCGCGCGGCTCTCGGGCGTGCCGGTGCGCGCCGTGTCGATCGCCGTGTTCGCCATCTCCGGCTTGCTCGCGGCGTTCGGCGGCATCCTGCTCACCTCGCGCCTGCACATCGGCCAGCCGACATCGGCGCAAGGCATGGAGCTCGACGCCATCGCCGCCGTGGTGCTGGGCGGCACGAGCCTCTTCGGCGGCCGCGGCGGCATGCTCGGCACGGCGGTGGCCGTGATGCTGCTGCAAGTGCTGCGCAACATCTTCAATCTGGTGGGACTCGGCTCGTTCTATCAGATGACCATCACCGGCGTGATTATCGTGCTCGCCATTTTGCTCAACCGACTCATCGACCATTACGCGGGGCGCACATGACCGCCAGAGATCGCATGGATCGCCGACGCGCCCCGGCGCCGACGCCTTCCGCTTCCATCGACATTGTATCGGACCACGAATTACATCCGCCGCGCAACGCGGGCATGCCGCTCGCGCTCGACGCAGTGCTGCTGCCGCAGGTGAACGCGCCTGCCGCGCAGCGCCGCAGCGACTCGCTCGGCGCGCGCCGCTCGGTCAAGAAAGTGTGGCAGGCCGCGTGGCAGGTGAGGGCGATTCAATGCATCGACCTCACGACGCTCGCCGGCGACGACACGCCGGGCCGCGTGCGCCGCTTGTGCGCGAAAGCGCGCCGCCCGTTGCGCGACGACATCGTGAGCGCGCTCGGTCTCGAAGACGCGCCGCCCACGACAGGCGCCGTTTGCGTTTATCCGACCATGGTGCGCACAGCCGTGCAGGCGCTCGAAGGTTCGGGCATTCCGGTCGCATCGGTGGCGACGGGTTTTCCGGCGGGGCTCACACCGCTCAAGCAGCGTCTCGAGGAAATTCGCTATGCCGTGAGCGAAGGTGCGCGCGAGATCGATATCGTCATCACGCGCGAATACGTGTTGCTGCAAAACTGGAGCGCGCTTTACGACGAAGTGCGCCAGATGCGCGAAGCGTGCGGCGAGGCGCATCTGAAGGCGATTCTCGCTACCGGCGACCTGAAGACGCTGCGCAACGTGTACCGCGCGAGCATGGTCGCGATGATGGCGGGCGCCGATTTCATCAAGACTTCCACGGGCAAGGAAGATGTGAACGCCACGCTGCCCGTCAGCCTCGTGATGTGCCGCGCGATTCGAGACTACGAAGCGCTCGCCGGCTGCAGGGTGGGATTCAAACCGGCGGGCGGCTTGCGCACCGCGAAGGAAGCCGTGAACTGGCTCGTGCTCATGAAGGAGGAACTGGGCCATGCATGGCTCGACCCGGCGTTATTCCGTATCGGCGCAAGCTCGTTGCTCGCCGATCTCGAACGCCAGCTCGAACATTTCGTGACCGGACATTATTCGGCGCTGCATCGGCACAGCATGGCCTGACGCACCACTCTCGCGCATTGCTCAAGTCTTGACAGGACATCTTCATGAATCATTCATCAGCTATCCTAAAGGATATTTTGGCCACCATGGATTACGGTCCTGCGCCGGAAAGCGCCGATATCGTCCTCGCCTGGCTCGACCGGCATGAGCGGCGCTTCCCGCACTTCATCGACGGCGGGTTTGCCGCGCCCGCACAAGAGGCATGGTTCGAAGTGCGCAATCCCGCCGACGAAACGCTGCTCGCTCACGTGGCGCAAGGCAGCGCCGCCGACGTGGACGCCGCCGTGAGCGCCGCCCGCCGCGCGTTCGCTGGCTGGTCCGCGACGCCGGGCCACGAACGCGCGCGCCTGCTTTACGCGATTGCGCGCCACGTGCAGAAGCACGCGCGCTTTCTCGCCGTGCTGGAAACGCTCGACAACGGCAAGCCGATTCGCGAGTCGCGCGATATCGACGTGCCGCTCGTCGCGCGCCACTTCTATCACCACGCGGGCTGGGCGGAATTGCTCGCGAGCGAGTTCCCGCGCCACGAGGCACTGGGCGTGTGCGGGCAAATCATTCCGTGGAATTTTCCGCTGCTGATGCTCGCATGGAAGATCGCGCCCGCGCTTGCGGCGGGCAACACCGTGGTGCTCAAACCGGCCGAATTCACGCCGCTCACGGCGCTTGCGTTCGCGGAGATTTGCCGCGAAGTGGGCGTGCCGCCGGGCGTCGTCAACGTGGTGACGGGAGACGGCGAAACGGGCGCCGCGCTCGTGCAGCACGCCGATATCGACAAGATCGCGTTCACGGGTTCCACGGAAGTGGGCCGCGCGATTCGCCGCGCGACGGCGGGCACGGGCAAGAAGCTCTCGCTCGAACTGGGCGGCAAGTCGCCGTTCGTCGTGTTCGAGGACGCCGATCTGGACGCGGCCGTGGAAGGCGTGGTGGACTCGGTCTGGTTCAACCAGGGCCAGGTGTGCTGCGCAGGCTCGCGCATTCTCGTGCAGGAAGGCGTGGCGCAGGCATTCCACCACAAGCTCAGGACGCGCATGGGCAGCCTGCGCGTGGGCGATCCGCTCGACAAATCGACGGATATCGGCGCGATTGTCGCGCGCGTGCAACTCGAACGCATCGGCTCGCTCGTGGAGCGCGGCATTGCGGAAGGCGCAAGCTGCTATCAGGCGCCGTACGCCGCGCGCGAAACCGGCTTCTTCTATCCGCCGACTCTCGTCACCGAGGTGGAAACGTCGTCGGTGCTCGTGCGCGAGGAGATCTTCGGGCCGGTGGTGACATCGAGCACGTTTCGGACCTCTGAAGAAGCCGTGGCGCTCGCCAACGACACGCGTTACGGGCTCGCGGCTTCGGTGTGGTCCGAGAACATGACGCGTGCGCTGGCCGTGGCCGCCGCCGCGAAAGCGGGCGTGGTGTGGGTCAACAGCGCGAATCAGTTCGACGCGGCGGCGGGCTTCGGCGGCTATCGCGAGAGCGGTTACGGCCGCGAGGGTGGGCGCGAAGGCATGCTCGAATATCTCGTGGAAAAGGCTTCGCGCGGCGCGCGGGCCAACGCCGCTACCATACCGATGCCTGCGTTGATACCCACACCCGTGCCCGAGGCCCCGTTCGCGGGCGATGGCGTCGATCGCACGGCCAAACTGTATATCGGCGGCAAGCAGACGCGTCCCGATTCGGGCTACAGCTACGCCGTGCGCGACGCGCAAGGCAAGACGCTCGGCTTCGCCCCGCTCGGCGGCCGCAAGGACGTACGCAACGCCGTGGAAGCGGCGCGCAAGGCCGGTGCGTGGTCCTCGATGACGGGACATGCGCGCGCCCAGGTCGTCTACTATCTGGCGGAAAATCTCGCGGCCCGCAAGGATGCATTCACGTCGCTGCTGGCCGCGCACACGTCTTGCAGTGCCGGCGATGCCGCCACCGAAGTCGAGCGCAGCGTGCGCGCGCTGTTCCGCTATGCCGCGCTTGCCGATAAAGTCGATGGCCGTGTGCATTCCACCGTCACGCGCAACGTCACGCTCGCGATGAACGAGCCGTGGGGCGTGATTGGCATCGTCTGCCCGGATGCCGCGCCGCTCGCCGGATTGATCGCGCTGATTGCGCCCGCCATCGCACTCGGCAATCGCGTGGTGGCGGTGACCTCGCGCGCGCATCCGCTCGTCGCCGCCGACGTGTATGCGTGGCTCGAAACGAGCGATGTGCCGGGCGGCGTCGTCAATCTGGTCAGCGGGCCGGCGCCCGAACTCACGCGCGCGCTCGCGGGCCATCAGGACGTGGATGCGCTCTGGTATGCGGGCGAGGCGGCCGGGCTCGCGGCGGCGGAGGCGGAATCGGCGGGCAATCTCAAGCCGGTGTGGGCGAGCGCATTCGACGCCGCGCAGGACGTGTCGACGGCCAGCGAGGAATTTGCGCGGCGCGCGTTGCAGGTGAAAAACATCTGGGTGCCGTATGGCGATTGAGAACGCGGGCGGCGCCGTGCGCGCGGTGATCTTCGACATGGACGGCCTGCTGCTCGACACCGAAGGCATTTACACCGACGTCACGCAAACCATCGCGAGCCGCTTCGGCAAGGTGTTCGGCTGGGAGGTGAAGCAGCATACGATCGGGCGCGGCGCACGCGAACTCGCCGAATACGTGGTAGAGGCGCTCGCGCTGCCGATCACGGCCGACGAATTTCTCGCCGAGCGCGAGCCACTGTTGTGCGCGCAATTCGCGGCCGCGCCCGCGAAGCCGCATGCGGCGGCGCTCGTGCGTCATCTCGCGGCGCACGGCGTGCCCATTGCGGTGGGCACGAGTTCGACGCGCGCGTACTTCGATCTGAAAACGTCGCGGCATCGCGAGTGGTTCGCGCGGTTCGACGCGATCGTGACCGCCGACGACCCCGAGGTGCACGCGGCCAAGCCCGCGCCCGACATCTTTCTTGTCGCGGCGCGGCGGCTGGGCGTGGCGCCGCACGAAGCGCTCGTGCTCGAAGATTCGCCGTTCGGCGTGATGGCCGCGCGCGCGGCGGGCATGCGCGTGATAGCCGTACCCGACCCCGCGATGGACCGCGAGCGTTACGCGAGCGCGGACGCTATTCTCGATGCGCTCGACCGCTTCGACCCGGCCGCGTGGGGCTTGCCCGCGCGCTGAGCCTTACAAACCCAGATGAGCGAGCGATGCGCTGCAACGCCGGCCGCCGCGGCGAATGTCGCGTTGGACCATACGCTAGCGGCATCGCCAGCGGCGAACACGCCAGGAACGCTAGTCTGCTTCCAGTCGTCGCAGCGGATAACGGGGCCTATCGGACCTTCGTCGAACTCGCTGTGAATGCCCACCTTGCGGCGGCATTTCTGGAAGCCGAAGGTGACTGCAACAGGGCCGATGCGGGTCGTCATAGTGCATGCGCCACTGATTCGATCAGTGCTCGCAGCCATTGCTGCGCGAGATTGCCTTCGCTGCGCCGATGCCAGATTACGTGAAAGACGATCTCCGGCAGCGGCATGGGCGGTGCAAACAAGGCGAGCTTGTGGCCCGCGGGCGAATTGAGCGCGATCCGTTTCATGACCGTGGCGGTCATGCCCGTGCGCGCGACAACCGCCGGCACCGCGAACATTTGCGGTAGCGTCAGCGCGAGCGTGCGCTGCTTGCCCTGTTGCGCCAGCGCCTGATCCACCAGACCGTGCCGTTGCCCTTCGGGCGACACCAGCGCATGCGGCAGCGACAGATAGGTCTTCATGTTCATGCCGCGCCGCGCCGCCGGATGATGACTCGCGACGATCGTCACGAACTCGTCGCGCAGGATCGGACGCGTGAGGATCCGGCCCTCCGGGTGCGTGGGCAGCACACCGATGGCCGCATCGATCACGCCCGCGTCGAGCAGGTCCACGGCATGGTCGCGGTCATTGAAAGCATGCACGTTGATTGCGATCCCGGGCGCCTGTTCGCCGAGCGCTTCCAACAGCGCGGGCAGCAGCACGAACGCCGGGTAGTCCGACAATCCCAGGTTGAACGTGAGCACCGCCTCGCCGGGCACGAATGCCGGCTTCTTCACCAGGGTGGCTTCGATCTGCCGCAGCGCCTGCGAAACGGGATCAGCCAGTTCGCGTGCGCGCGGCGTGGGCAGCAGGCCATCCGCGCTGCGCAAAAACAGCGGATCGCCGAGGAGGGTACGAAGCCGGGACAACGCCGCGCTCATCGCCGGCTGACTCACGCCGACCTGCGTGGCCGCACGGGTGACATTGCGCTCGCTCATCAAGGCATCGAAGGCGGCGAGCAGGTTCAGATCGATTCCATGAAAATCCATAAACCGAATAGTGATTCATACAGGTTATTTGTTGGACGGATTTTACCGTGCGTCGCACACTCTCGTCGTTCCCATTCACAACGTCACGACAACGCAACTACGAGAGCAAAACCATGAACACCGTCGAACCGCACTTCGCCGAGCGCCTGCGCATCGAACGCCTGGCCGTGGAAACGCTGTACCGCGCCTTCAGCGACAACGATCCCGATCTTGTCGACACTGTGCTCGCCCCTGATTGGGCCGACATTCCGCTTGCGCCGGGCCAGGGTCCCGGACCGGACGGCATCAAGCCGATCATCCGCAGTTTCGCGCAAGCCTTCCCCGACGTGCGCATCGTCATCCACGACATGATCCAGGTGCCGGGACAGATCGCGGTGCGTGCCGAAATCACCGGCACGCATCGGGGCGAACTGTTCGGCATCGCGCCGACCGGCAAGCAGGTCAGCTTCCGCCTGCACGAATTTCACGCGCTGGACGGCAAGCGCGTGATCACCACGTGGCACATGGAGGACTGGTTCGGCCTGTTCCTTGAACTCGGCCAGTTTCCGGCGCAAGGCTGAACGCCCTCATTCCCGAATTCCTGAACTGCGGAATCCCTGGCAAGAACCCTTGAGCATCGCCATGAAGCCAACCATGAAAGCAGCACTCCTCAACACCTTCGGCGGTCCCGATGTCATCAGCATCGGTGAGACCGCGCTCCGGGACATGCAGCCCGATGAAGCCACTGTCCGTATCGAAGCGGCAGGCGTCAATCCGTTGGACCTCAAGATAGTCGCGGGCTACATGCAGCAGGTCTTCCCCGTCACCCTTCCTCACATTCCCGGCAACGATTTCAGCGGCGTGGTCGAAGCGGTCGGCGCCCAGGTCGCGCATCTGCAACCGGGCGACCGCGTGTTCGGCCGCAGCAAGCCGGGCGCGGGCGGCGCGTTCGGGCAGCGCGTGCTGATCCATGCGGCGGCCGGTGGCGTCGGCAGGCGCCTGACCACGACACCCCGGCATACGTGAAGGCTATGTCGAACGGCCGGACTCGTTGCCAGGCGCGTGCCGCGCGAGATCAACGAATGCCCGCAGCCCGGCGGGTATGTGCCGGCTCCCGGAAAAATACAGGAACAGCCCGGGGACGACTGGGCACCAGTCGTCGAGCACCGCAACGAGCCGCTTGCGAGCCATCGCGTCGCGCGCATAGGTCTCGGGCACGTATGCAATGCCGAGCCCCCTCAATGCTGCCTCGATCATCAACGTATTGCTGTCCATCGTGAGCGCGCCGGGCGGATCGATCGTGAAGGCGTGACCGTGACGCGCGAACTCCCACCGGTAGCGTTTTCCACCCGGCAGGCGTTGGCGAATGCAGCGATGCCACTGCAATTCTTCCGGCGTGCCCGGTTGGCCATATTTGCGCAGGTAACGAGGCGACGCGACTGCAAGAAAGCGAAAGTCCTCGCTGATCCGCACCCCGATCATGTCCTTGGGTACAGCTTCACCGAGCCTCACACCTGCATCGAAGCCTTCCGCCACGATATCGACGAAACGTCCGTCCGAGACGAGATCCAGTTCCATCTGCGGATATTTCGCCATAAAGCGCGGCACGACTGTCTGAAGCAATTGACGAATCGCCCCTTCGCTTCCATTGATGCGCAGTGTCCCGCGAAGCGCCTCATCGTCCCGCGCGACATCGTCGAGTGCGCGATCGAGATCGCTCAGCACAGGATGCAGACGTGCCAGCAGACCGTGCCCCGCTTCAGTCAGCGATACGCTACGCGTGGTCCGGTGCAGCAAGCGCACGTTCAAATCGTTCTCGAGCCCACGCATCGCATGGCTCAGCGCAGAACGCGACACGCCCAGTTCGCCAGCGGCCTGCACAAAACTGCGCCGCGCAGCGACGACCATGAATGCCCGTAAATCGTTGAGAGTCGGCTTTCCCATTGGTGAATTTCCTTCAACACGTGATGCCGATTAACCTGACTTCTCCGACGAATACCGATGTTCTAGCATGAACGGATGATCCTTTCCAACGGAGAAATGGGCATGACGAAGAACTGGCTGATCACGGGCGCATCGAGCGGCCTCGGACGTGGATTGACGGAGAAGCTGCTGGCACGCGGCGACAGCGTGGTCGCGACGCTGCGCACGCATGGCGCATTGGACGTTCTACGCAGGCAACATGGAGACCGCCTGGAGGTCGCCGAATGTGCCCTGACGGACGTCGATGCAACCAGAACTGCCGTCGGGCGGGCGTTTGCTGCTTTCGGACGCATCGATGTCGTCGTCAGCAATGCGGGCTATGGCCTTTTCGGCGCGGCCGAAGAACTCGACGACGCGCAAATCGCACGTCAGATCGAGACGAATCTGACCGGGTCAATCCAGTTGATCCGCGCGGTTATTCCCCGTCTGCGGGAACAGGGCGGCGGACGGATCGTGCAGGTGTCGTCGGAAGGCGGCCGGATCAGCTATCCGGCTTTCAGCCTCTACCACGCGACCAAATGGGGCATCGAAGGATTTGTCGAAGCTGCCGCGCAGGAAGTCGGCCCGTTCGGCATCGACTTTGTGATCATGGAGCCTGGTCCGACGCGCACCAACTTCGGCGCCGGTCTCGACCGCGCGGTGCCAATGCGCGTGTACGACGATACGCCTGTCGGTGAAATACGGCGCGCACTCGAAACCGGTTATTTCGAATTTGCCGACGCGGCCAAAACGGTCGACGCAATGATCGCCGCGATCGATAGTCCTTCCCCGCCGCTACATCTTGCCCTTGGCAAATCCGCTTACGAAGCGATATATGCGTCGCTGACAACGCAGCTCGTGGCTCTGCAGGCGCAAAAGGAGGTCGCGTTTTCGGTGATGGAACGGGCATAGCCGGATCGTGAACCATTCGACAGGCGAGAGACAAAGCGCAGGCGCCCTGCACGATGTGCTCACAGGCATGGGCGGCCGATGTCGCCCGAGCTGCGCGAACTCGCGCCACGCGTTCAAATGAACTTCGCCCGCTTCGGCTTCGTCTCGATACGGACACGCTGTTCATTTTCTGTAGCGACAATGGTCCCGAATTCCGCGTGCCGTATCGGGGTACGGCGGGCCCCTGGACAGGGACTTACCATACTGCGATGGAAGGCAGCCTGCGCGTGCCTTTTACTGCGCGCTGGCCCGGCAGGATTCCGGTCGACGTGAACAATCAGATTGTTCACGTCGTCGATCGTTTGCCGACGATTGCGGAAGTGATCGGTGGCAAGGTGCCTGATGACCGGCCGATCGATGGAGTCTCGCAACTCGATTTTTTACCGGTGCGAAACCGGTATCCAATCGCGAACGATTTCTTTTCTACATCAAGGATGAACTTCACGCCGTGAAGTGGCGCGACTGGAAGCTCCATTCTGTGTACGGGCCTGGTACACGTCAACGAAGACCTGGAATGGGTGCATCCAGGCCGCGAGAAACATCAACCGGGCATTGCGTTTGCTGAGATGAATCGCGCGCTCAGGCCTTGACGTTGATGATCGTTCCGACTTGCTGGCCACTGCTGTTCACGCTCGGCGTTGCCGCCGGCTGCGTGGCGGCTGCCTTGACCGCCTTTGCGCCCGCATCGTCGCCGTCTCCATCGACATCAGGACCGACTTCCCGGGCTTCCGATGACGTCGCGCCGCGTTGTGCCGTTTGCGTGTGCGCGGTCTGAACCGGGAGTTGGAGTTGTTGGTTGCCGCCAACAGAAGAAACGCTCATGTACATCTCCTTTAGGTTGCGAGCATGCGTATCTGCTCACTTTGCTTAACGGCAGTCGAGAGCAGAGGGATTAGGCGGATATACGTAACACTGTATTGAGTTTCTCAGGTAGCGCGCGAAATACTGATGAAACAAAGTCCGCGTTCTGCGGGCGACAAGGCTGGAGAAACATGCGCCGCCCCGTCGGGATCGGCTCCGTGGAGCAACGACATGATGACGAGGCCGCCTTCGTCTAACAGATCAGAGAGGGTGTCCATCCCTCGGTGATGCTGGGCTTCGTCGGGCTGCATCCGTACTGCAGTAACCATGGCAACATTGAACGTGTTACGAGGCAGACTGCTGGAAGACTGTCGTCGAGCCAGCCGAAGTTGGAAGCCGGACAGAAGTGGATCGCAGCAGCCCGTAGTTCGCGACGGGCTCGACCGCTACCAGCGAGTGCCCATCGCTGCCAATGCGGCAGCGTCGCGGCCCATGTCGGCCTCCACGTCGAGGATGCGTGAAGGCGCCTTCAGTATCAGAGGCAGAACTCGTCGGTAGTGGTCTCGGAACGAAATCTTGCTCCAATCGTTAGCCAAGGCCGCGGCATGCTCGACATAACCTTCGGCTCCCGCAACCTCGGTCGGCATTGGTGAATATTGGATTGTCTGGCCGGTTTCACTCACTGAGCTATGACGTCACAAAGCCGCTCGCCAATAACCTGCGGCAAGGTGTTCGACTCCGTTGAACCGGCGCGCGCGGTGCTCTTGCCAAAGGCTCCCAACAATATCCGCCCGGAAGTCAACCGGAACTCGTCTGGTGAGACAAGCACCGCAAGGCCGTGAGCGAGCGCTTCGATACCTGGTTGACCGGTTAAGGCCAAGCGCAAACGCCGGGACGGGACGGTGTCAGCGCAGGATTTCCGTGCGGGCGTCCACAACGCAAAACCGCTAGTCGCCCGCCATGACGCGCCGGGCGACTAGTCGCGGCTTCTCGTAAACCCCCGCCCATCTGATTTCGTCTTGCGTTGGCTTTTTGACACGACTATATTGATATGCACCATCAACTATCGTATAGAGATAATTAATGAGTGAAGAGATTCTGTTGTCGAATCACGGCCGCGTGGCGGTCATCACGCTGAACCGGCCCGAGCGCCTCAATGCGTGGACCACGCCGATGCGCGAACAGATCATCACGGCGCTCGAACAGTTCGATGACGATGACGGCGTGGCGGCCATCGTCATGACTGGCGCGGGCGACCGTGCATTCTCGGCGGGGCAGGATCTCTCCGAGGCGCATGACTTCGACGGCGAGCGCGCGGTGGCGTGGGTCAGGGAGTGGCAGCGTTACTACACCGTCCTGCGCGGCCTGACGAAGCCGCTCGTAATGGCGCTCAACGGCACAGCAGCAGGCTCGGCCTTCCAGGTCGCGCTGCTCGGCGATATTCGCGTGGGCCATGCGGGCGTGCGAATGGGCCAGCCGGAAATCAACGCGGGCATTGCGAGCACGACCGGGCCGTGGATCATGAGCGAAATGCTCGGCATGTCGCGCACGATCGAACTTACGCTCACGGGGCGCCTGATGGACGCCGACGAGTGTCATCGCATCGGTCTCATTCATTACCTCGTGCCGGCCGATCAGGTGTTCAAGCGCGCGCTCGAAATCGCAAGCGATCTCGCGGCCAAGCCACCCGTGGCGATGCGTCTCGACAAGCAGCGTTTTCGCGAGATGACCGAGCCGGGCTTTCGCGACGCGATTGAGTCTGGCATGCGCATCCAGCGCGAGGCGTACGACTCCGGAGAACCCGCGCGCATGATGGAGGCGTTCTTCCGCGCGCGTGCGAAATAACGCAACAGTCGTTCAGTTCATTCAAGACGGGAGTCCAGGCATGACGCAACAGTTCAACCCGGCGCGGCGCCGCATCCTGCAGGGCGCCGGCATGGCCGGCCTTGCGGCTTTCGCTGGCGCACTGCCAGTGGGTGCACTCGCGCAAGGCAAGCAGATCGTCGTGTCGGACCCGGGCGGTCCGTACACCGGCGCTTATCGCAGTGCGTTTTACGATCCATTCGAGAAGGCCACTGGTATCAAGGTGGTGAGCGTCGCGCGCGAGTCGCAACCAGTCGCGCAGTTTGCGGCCATGGTGCAGACGCGCAACTACATGTGGGATGCCACGATCCTGACGCTCTCGGACGATATTCCGTATCTTCAGGCGAACAACTTTCTGGAGCCGATCGGCCTGAAGGCGAGCGACTATCCGCAACTCATCACCAACGCGATCACGCCTGACTGGCTCGGCGTGGACGTGTATGCGACCGTGCTCGCGTATCGGCAGGACAAGTTCGCGCAGAACGGGCCGAAGTCGTGGGCGGACTTCTGGGACGTCAAGCGCTTTCCGGGCCGTCGGTGCCTGCGGCGCAGTCCGATCGACACGCTGGAGCAGGCGCTGCTTGCCGACGGGGTGCCGCTCGACAAGCTCTATCCGCTCGACGTCGATCGCGCTTTTCGCAGCCTCGACAAGATCAAGCCTCACGTCAACATCTGGTGGACCTCGGGCGCGCAGGCCATGCAGGCGATCCAGAGCGGCGACGTCGACATGATCTCGACCTGGAACGGTCGGGCCCAGGCCGCGCGCGACGGCGGCGCGCCGGTGCAGATCGTCTGGAACGAAGGGCTTTATTCGGTGGAAGGCTGGGGCATTCCGAAGGGTACGCCGCGGGCGGACATGGCAAAGCAGTTCGTGCGCTTCTGTGCCGACGCACATCGCCAGGCAATCTTGACCAGGACGCTCGCGTACGGTCCGACCAATCGCGACGCGTTCGCATCGATTCCGGCGGCGCGCGCGGATATTCTCCCCACCGCGCCCGGGAATCTGCGCGACATGCGCCTGCCAAGCCCGCAATGGTGGCAGACAAACCGCCAGAAGGTGACGGAGCGCTTCAACACCTGGATTATTTCCTGATGGAGCGGCGGCGATGAGCGCAAAACTCGAAACGGTGGGCATTGCGAAGCGCTACGGCGAGACGGTGGCGCTGGAGCCCACGGACCTCGTGGTGCAGGCCGGCGAATTTCTCACCCTGCTCGGTCCTTCGGGCTCGGGCAAGACCACGCTGCTGCAGATGATCTCGGGACTCGTCGAGCCGAGCGCGGGGCGCATCGAGATCGACGGCCGCGACGTCACGTATGTCGAGCCCGCCAAGCGCGGCATTGGCATGGTGTTCCAGAGTTACGCGCTCTTTCCGCATATGAGTGTGTGGGACAACGTGGCCTATGGCCTGCGCATGCGCCGCAAGTCGCGCGAGGACACGCGCGTGGCCGTGGACGGCGCGCTCGCCATGGTGCGCATGGGCGAGTACGCGAAGCGCTTTCCTAAGGAGCTTTCGGGCGGCCAGCAGCAACGCATTGCGCTCGCGCGCTGCTTTGCCTACCGGCCTTCTGTGATCCTCCTCGACGAGCCTCTCGGCGCCCTCGACAAGAAGCTGCGCGAGCATATGCAGGTCGAGATCCGCCGCCTGCACCGGGAACTTGGCGCGACCTTCGTCTACGTTACGCACGATCAGGACGAGGCGCTCACGCTGTCCGACCGCATCTGCCTCATGAATCAGGCACGTATCGAACAGGTGGGCACGCCGGTGGATCTCTACGATCGTCCGGCCACGCGCTTTGCGGCAGGCTTCATCGGACATTCGAATCTGCTCGAGGGCGCCGTCGACCACGCGCGCGGACCCAGCGGCGAAGCGATCCTGCTCGCGGCCGGCGGACGTGTGCCGCTACCCGAGCCGGCGCAGCCGGGACTCAAGCGCTGCCTGCTCGTGCGGCCCGAAGCACCACGTCTCGTCGAGCAGAAGGGCGGCTACTTCGACGGCACGATCTCGGACATCGTGTTCTTCGGTAGTGATACGCGCGTGCAACTGACGCTCGCAGACGGCAGCCCGCTCAACGTGCGCTGCGAGCGCAGTCTCGCGCCGCGCCTCGGCGACACGGTCGGACTCACCTGGGACCCGCATCGCACGACGTTGCTGTCGGCTTAAGGCATCGCAAGAGGAACGAACATGACGATGACTCTGGAGGCGCAGCCGCCGCATATCGCCAGCCGGCCGCGCCGCGCCGGATGGCTCACGGGCCTGTTGCGCGTACTGCCGATTGCGCCCACGCTGGTTTTTCTGCTCGTGTTCTTCATCGTGCCCGTGGGCCAGATCCTGCAAGGCGGGCTTTTCGATGCGGACGGCGCGTTTGGCCTCGGGCAATTTGCCCGCATCGCGCACACGCCGGTCTATGCGAAGGTGCTGTGGATCACCTTTTCGATTTCGCTCATGACCGCGGCGTTGTCGGTGGCGCTCGGATACCCGGTGGCGTATCTGCTGAGCGGGTTGCCGGGACGCTCGCGCGAGCGCTGGGTCCTCTGGATCATGCTGCCATTCTGGACCAGCTACCTTGTGAAAACGTACGCGTGGATGCTGCTGCTTTCGAAAACCGGTGTGCTCTCCACGATCGCGCTCGCGCTTGGTCTCGTGCGCGAGACGAATGGCATGATGCCTTCGTTGACCGGGGTGCTGATCGGCATGGTGCACGCGATGCTGCCGCTCGCTGTGATGACCATGCTGCCTGTAATGCGAGGTATCGACGAGCGCCTGACGCAGGCCGCCGAAACGCTCGGCGCCGAGCGCGGCATGAGCTTCTTTACGGTGTTTTTGCCGCTTTCTGCGCCCGGCGTGGCGGCGGCGGGGCTGCTCGTGTTCGTGTCGAGCCTCGGATTCTTTATCGTTCCCACATTGCTTGGGACGCCAAAGGAAACGATGATCGCGCAGCTGGTGATTTCATCGGTGCTGGACCTCTTCGACATGCGTTTCGCCGGCGCGCTTTCCATCGTGCTGCTCGTGTGCGCGGTCGGCATCTTCCTGATTTACGATCGCGTGGTGGGGCTCTCCTCGCTGACAGGCGAGATTTCCGAACGCCGGCGCAGCGCGCGCACGGGAGGCCTGAAACTCGCACTATTACTGGCCGCAGGGCGTATCGCCTCGCCGCTTGCGCGACGCCGCTTCACCCGGCGACACGCATTCGAACTGGGCGCCGGCGTCGGTCCGCTGCGCGTCTATACGTTCGCCGTGCTCGCCTTGCTCGTCGTGCCCGTGCTGTCTGTCATTCCTTATGCGTTCACGCGCGCCAACTATATTGCGTTCCCACCGCGGCTTTTCAGTCTCAAATGGTTCGGCACGTTTCTCGATTCGCCGGTGTGGCAGAGCGCGCTGATACGCTCATTCGAAGTGGGCTTTTTCACGGCTCTGCTTTCGTTGCTGCTCGGCTTCGGCGCGACGCTTGCGTTGGCGCGCATGACACAGCGCGCGAGCAAGCCACTTTTCGCGCTGCTCGTCGCGCCGCTTATCGTTCCACGCATCGTGATCGCCGTGGGGCTGCTCTATCTGTTCGGCACGCTCGGCCTCACCGGCACGAATACGGGGCTCGTGGTGGGCCATACGGTGCTCGCGATTCCCTATGTGGTGGTCACGCTGGCGGCGGGCTTCAGGCAGTTCGACTGGTGCCTTGACGACGCCGCGCGCGTCATGGGCGCTTCGCCGCTGCGCCGCATCGCGACTATCGTGATTCCGCTGTTGATGTCGAGCCTATCGGCTGCATTCCTGTTCGCCTTCATCGTTTCATTCGATGACCTGACGATCGCGATATTCGTGAGCGGTGGCATCAACACGACACTGCCGAAGCAGATGTGGGACGACATCCAGCTGGCCATCACGCCGACGCTCGCAGCCGTTTCGACTACGCTCGTCGTGCTGATTGCGCTGGTGGTGCTCATTTCCTCGCAGCTCAAGCGTCATGCACGTTGAGCGGGACATCCATAGCCATTTTTCATCCATGCATCCATACCCGGAATATTTCGCCCAGCGTCATGCGCTGGACGCGCTCGATTGCGCTCCGCTCATGCTCGCGGGGCTGCGCGGCAACGCCGACCGTCCGCTGTTGCATTTCGACGATTGCGCGGTGAGCGCCGCCGAGGCCACGCAACGCATTGCGCAGTTCCAGCGCTGGTTCCGCGAGCAGGGTCTCATGCCCGGCGATCGCGTGGCTGTCATGCTCGGCAACGGGGTGGGCCATGTGCACCTGATTTATGCGCTAATCGTAAGCGGCCTCGTATGGGTGCCGGTCAACACGAAGCTGCGCCGCGCGGGACTCGACTATCTGATCGGACACGCGAAACCCAGGCGCTTCGTATTCGAACCGGATTTCGACACCGTGCTGAGCGAAGTCGAGTTTGGTGAAACCCGTCCTGTGACGTTGCCCGCGTTTTCGGCCGCTACGGCCCCACTGCAAATTGAGTCACCCACCATTGAACCGCATGCGCCGCTTTGCATCATTTATACGTCGGGCACGACAGGCGCGCCGAAAGGTGTGATATTCACGCATCGGATGATGCGCATCGCGAGTGAGGCCGTACTTACGGTGGCTGACGTGCGCCCGGGCGACCGTTTGCTGCTGTGGGAGCCGCTATGTCATATCGGCGGGGCGCAAATGCTGATGCTGCCGTTTATCGAAGCGGTCGAACTGCACGTCGTGCCGCGCTTTTCGGCTTCGCAGTTCTGGGCGCAGGTGGCGCGCGCGCGCGCGACACAACTGCACTATCTCGGCGGCGTGCTCGATATCCTGATGCAACTGCCACTCGAGGCTCAGCCGGCGCGGCATACGCTGCGTGTGGCATGGGGCGCGGGCGTGAGCGCGGCCGTGTGGCACGCGGTGGAGTCGCGCCTGCGGGTGCGGCTGCGTGAATGCTACGGCATGACCGAGTGCTCGAGCTTCGCAACCGTGAACACGAACGACAAGCCGGGTTCGATCGGGCAGGCCCTGCCGTGGCTCGACGTGGAACTTCTTGATGAAAACGGCAATCCGGTTGGCGTAAACGAACCCGGTGAAATCGTGCTGTCGAGCCGCGTGGAGGGCGCGTTCCTGCCAGGCTACCTCGAGAACGAGGCAGCGAGCCGCGCCGCGCTGCGCAACGGCAAGCTCCACACCGGGGACAGCGCGCGGCGCGATGCGGACGGCGATCTGTTCTTCATCGGCAGGAAAACGGACAGCATGCGCGTGCGGGGCGAGAACGTATCGGCGTGGGAGATCGAGCGGGTATTCGCCGGGCATCCTGCGGTGCGCGCGAGCGCGGCGATTGGCGTGGCTTCATCAGTCGGCGAGCAGGAGATCCTGCTGAACGTGCAGTTCAAGGACGAGCCGGTCGACTGGACTGCCATGCACGAATGGGCCACCACGCAACTCGCCAGTTTTCAGCTTCCGCGCTACTATCGGGCGGTCGAGCGCTTCGAGTTGACGCCAAGCGAGCGTATCAGGAAACACCTGATCCCGCGTGAACTGGGCGACGCGTGGGATCGCTTGAGCGAAGCGGCGGTGTGACTGCCGGCTGAGTGCATGACGGCGTGTGAGGAATATCGCAAGATATCGCATATAGATAGCAAGTTATTTATATGCGATACTTGATTCCAGATACAACTTCGATCCCATTGCCGTGACAGCGCCGTCCAAACTTACCCGCAAAAGCCGCCCTGCTGGCGAGGCCACGCGAGCCGCCGCCGACCCCACGGCGTCGTCGCTCTACGTGCAGTCGGTGGAGAAGGCGATGACCGTGCTCACAGCCTTCGACGGCAGCAAGCGGCAGCTTTCGCTCTCCGAAATCGCGGCGATCACCGGCTTCGACATGAGCGCAACGCAGCGCTTCACCTTCACGCTGGCAACGCTCGGCTATCTGCTCAAGGATCCAGAGAGCCGCAAGTACGAGCTTTCCCCGCGGCTGCTGGACTTTACCTATCACTATCTGACCTCGAACGAACTCGTCAGCCGCGCGACACCGTATCTTCAGCAACTTGGTTCGGAAACCGAAGAGGCAACCAATCTTACCGTTCTCGATGACACCGATATCGTGTTCGTGCTGCGCATCGTGAGCCGTAATGTCTTCAACGCGCACGTCATTACCGGTTCGCGCTTGCCGGCTTACTGCACGGCGCCTGGCCTCGCGATTCTCGCGACGCTCGACGACGGCGAGATCGACGACATCCTTTCGCGCACCAATCTCGTTGCTCATACGGCTTCGACGGTGTACCAGCCGCGCAAGATCAGGGAGCGCATCGCGCAGATCCGCAAGCAGGGCTATGCTCACACCGAGGACGAATACTTCGTGAGCGACATTTCGACGGCGGCGGCCATCACCAACACGCGAGGGCGAGGGATCGGCGCGGTCAACATTGCCGTGGCCCGGTCCAGGTGGCAGCCTGATCGTGACGAACGTCGTTTCGCTGATCTGGTGATCTCGACGGCATCCGCGATTTCCTCGAAGCGCCGTGCGGAGTGAGCTTGCGGATACCCGCCCCGGGGTGCCTTCGCATTTCGTGCATGTTTCCGGTTAGGTGCGCCTAACCCTGGCACGGTTTTGCCTCGTGACCCTGTGTATGTTTCTCTTCTAATCAAGCACGTCCTGACTACGCCGAAATTGCAGATGCTGTCTGCATTATCGATTCGGTGGCCGGGGTTGCGGTTCACCCCGGCGATCGAGCGGTCGCGTCATCTCTTCTTCAGCTGGAACAATTCCGTCCGCCACTGACCTGCTCTGTCAACAGGCTTGCGGACAAATTGCACCCACTGAACCCGCAATCCGTAGGTGCTTCTACCAATATTCGCTCAAAGTAATTGAAATGCAATTAAAAGCATTTCATTGCAATTTTGGCGGAGCTATTCTGGGCCGCATGAATCGACCCGGCAGCAGTCGGCGCAACCTGGCGAGGAATGGGACATGGAAGGTGAGATCGGACTGATCGCGGAACTTCGAGCGGAGTTGGGCGCCGATGCGGTCCTGACGGACGAGGCGGACCTGGCGGGTTTCGTCGAGGACTTCCGCGGGCGATACAAAGGCCGCGCGCTGTGTGTCGTACATCCGTCTTCGACGGAGCAGGTTGCATTCGTCGTGCGCCGATGCGCGGCACAGCGAATTCCAGTCCTGCCGCAAGGCGGCAACACGAGTTTATGCGGCGGCGCGGTCCCGCGCACCACAGGCCCGGCGCCGGTAATCGTGAGTCTCTCGCGCATGCGTCGCATCCGCGTCGTCGACGCCGCCAATCGCTCGATTGAAGTCGAAGCAGGCTGCATTCTGAAGACCGTGCAGGACGAAGCGGCTGTGTTGAACTGCCTGTACCCCGTGAGCCTGGGCGGGGAGGGTTCCTGTCAGATTGGCGGGACGATCTCAACCAATGCGGGGGGCACGAGCGTACTGCGCTACGGCAACACGCGCGACAACGTCCTGGGACTGGAAGTCGTCCTGGCGGACGGCAGCATCTGGAACGGCCTGCGCGGCCTGCGCAAGGACAATACGGGAATCGATCTGAAGCAGGTATTCATCGGTGCGGAGGGCACTCTCGGCATTATCACGGCGGCGACGCTCAAGCTCCATCCGCTGCCCACGCATCATGCGCTCGCGTGGTTCGCCCCGGCCAACCCTGAAGCGGCCTTGCGCGTCTTCGAGATGTTTCAGGCGAACTGCGGGTCGCGCCTTTGCGCCTATGAACTGATGAACGAACGGCAATTGCAACTCGTAGTCGAGCGTGTGCCGGAGCGCCGCAACCCGCTGGCCGATCCTCACGCATGGCACGTGCTGGTCGAATTGTCGGACACACGCGACGGCGCCGGGATGGAGGACATTCTGCAGCGCACGCTCGAAGAAGCGGCCGAAGCGAATTTAATCCAGGACGCTATCATCGCCATGAGCGATACGCAGCGCGCCAACCTCTGGGAGGTTCGCCACAGTGTGACCGAGGCGAACAAGGGCGCGGGTGTCGGTCTGACGACCGACTGTTCGGTGCCGATTTCCGCCGTCCCGGCTTTCATCGATGGCGCCACGCACGCTGTGCGCCAAATCGTGCCGGGGCTCGACATCGTGATCGTCGGGCACATGGGCGACGGCAACATCCATTTCATTCCCATGTTCTCATTCCCCGCGTGGCAGGCGCTTGTCGACGCACGGTCGATGGCCGAGGCGCTGCGCCGCGCGGTCAACGATGTCGCGCATCGGCTTGGCGGCTCGTTCAGCGCAGAGCACGGCATCGGCCAAACCGGGCTTGCGGAAATGGCGCACTACAAGTCACCGGTCGAACTGGCCACCATGCGCGCCATCAAACAGGCACTGGATCCGGAAAACATCATGAATCCGGGGCGCCTCATTCCCTGAGTGTGGCAGATTCGATCAAGACGCAGGATGGCTCGCCAGAGAGGGGTCGCTGCGTTGCACGATTAATACGTTGTACAAAACTTTGGAGTTCACGATGAAGTCGAAGAAATCCGGGCAATGCGCGATCGAGAATCCAGGACGCCGGAGCGCGATGAAAGTTGCAGCGGCTGGCATGGCGTCAGTGGCATTCCCATTTGTCTGGACTCCGGCGCGTGCGGCGAACAAACGCATTGTCGTCCGTGACGACGGCGGGATCTATACCAAGGCCTACAGCGCGGTTTACTACGCGCCGTTCACGAAGGCGACGGGCATCGAAGTCATCGGCGTTCAGGCGAATGCGGAGCCCACGGCACAGATCAAAAGCATGGTGGACGCCGGCAGTTACTCCTGGGACATGGCGAAAATCAGCCAGCCGGCAATCCTGATGCTGACGTCCGGCGGCAAGGACTATCTCGAGCGTCACGGTCTCGAATCGGATCCGGCAGTGTCGAAGATTCCCAGCCAGTATATGTCTGCGTTCGGCGTCGGGACGAACGTGTATTCGACGGTCCTCGCTTATCGCACCGATGCCTTCAAAGGCCGCAAGGCACCCTCATCGTGGGCGGATTTCTGGAACGTTGACCAGTTTCCCGGCCGCCGCTCCATGCGCAAGTATCCCTTCGACACGATCGAAGAAGCGCTGATGGCTACTGGTGTGCCGCCGGCGCAGGTGTATCCCTGCAATCTCGACCACGCGTTTGCGAGCCTCGACAAGATCTCGAAGCACGTCGATGTCTGGTGGACAACCGGCGCGCAGGTCGAACAGATGCTCGGCTCCGGCGAAGTCGCGATGGTCGCGACCTGGGCGTCGCGCGCGCAATCGGCGATGGCCAGCGGCGCGCCGGTGGCCATCGTCTGGAACCAGAACATCTGGGGCTGCGATAGCTGGTCGATCCTGAAGGGCACCCCCAATGCGAACGCCTGCCGTGAATTCATCAAGTTCACGAGCGACCCGAAGCGTCAGGCCGAACTCGTCAACTACTTCCCGGCGGGACTTACGCTTCCCGAAGCCTTTAACTATGTGAAGCCCGAAGTCGCGAAAAACTGTCCGACCTACGCGGACAATATGAAGAACGGTGTCCATATCGATGCGAAGTACTGGCTTCAAAACCAGAGTACGGCACTGGAACGATTCAACGGCTGGATTCTTTCCTGATCTTTCCGCACTTTGGATTTCGAAGCCATGGCAGCCACCAAGCTTACTATCCAGGGGCTCAGCAAACGCTACGGTGATTTCGTCGCGCTTGCCCCGACGGATCTCGATGTCGTCCAGGGCGAATTTCTCACCCTGCTCGGACCAAGCGGATCAGGCAAGACTACCTTGCTCAGCCTGATCGCGGGACTGGCGCACCCCGATAGCGGCAGCGTTCTCATCAACGGCACGGACGTCACTTACGGCGCACCGTACGAACGCGACATCGGCATGGTGTTCCAGAACTATGCGTTGTTCCCGCACATGACGGTGGCTGAAAACATCGCGTTCCCGCTGCAGATGCGCAAGGTGGACGCGGGCGCGACGCGCAAGCGCGTCGCCGAAGCGCTCGAGATGGTTCACCTCCCGCATGTGGCCGGACGTTATCCGCGCGAACTCTCCGGCGGCCAGCAGCAGCGCATCGCGCTCGCACGATGCATGGTGTATCGCCCGTCTATCATCCTGATGGACGAGCCGCTGGGTGCACTCGACAAAAAGCTGCGAGATCATATGCAGCTGGAAATCAAGCGCATTCACCGCGATCTCGGGACGACGATCGTCTACGTGACACACGATCAGGAAGAGGCGATGACCCTGTCCGATCGCATCTGCCTGATGAACGCCGGCTCAATCGCGCAACTCGGTACGCCGGCCGATCTGTACTTCCGCCCGAAGAATGTTTTCGTGGCCGACTTCCTCGGTGAGTCAAATCTGCTCGTCGCCACAGTGGAGTCGCGCGAGGACGACCGCGTTGGCATTGCCATCGGAGGCCGTCATTGCGGTCATGCAATGGCATATGACGGCAGTCTGCGCCCGGGCGGTAAAGCCAGGATCATGATCCGTCCGCAGAATCTCCATGTGGATGCAAGCGACACCATTGCCGATCGCGCCGAGTCGATGCAGGCGCGGCTCACCGACATCATGGTGACCGGCGGCATGACGAAGCTCTATCTGCAGGCGCTCGAGCCCGCGAACGGCGGCACGGAAGTGGTCGCCGCGTTCCCGACCAATCGCCTTGGCGAGCAGTACCAGATCGGCCAGGCGCTACGGCTGCGCTGGTCTGCGTCCGATACCGTTGCGATCGCGGAGTAAGCCATGAATCCTTCCGCACTCACGGTTCCCGCCGAGGCCGCTCGCAGGGGCTTTCAACGGTTGCGCTGGCGCCGTGCGCTGCGCGTGGCTGCAATGCTCGCGCCGATCGCCGTGCTGCTGACGGTGTTCTTGATCTATCCCGTCGGACAACTGCTGTTGCTGAGCATTCGCGATGACAGCGGCTTCTCGCTCGCCGAGTACCGGCGTCTCTTTGCGTCGCCGGTCTACGTCGAAGTGCTGTGGGTGACGCTCAAGATCTCGCTGCTCACGACGTTCTTTTCCGTGCTGACTGCGTATCCCGTTGCGTTCTTCATTTCGACGCTCACGCGCGAACGGAAGACCAAGGTGCTGTACTGGGTGCTGCTGTCGTTCTGGACCAGCTTTCTCGTGCGCACGTTTGCGTGGGTGGTCCTGCTCGGGCGCAACGGTGTCATCAACTGGACGCTGATGCATCTTGGCATCATCGATCAGCCACTGAATCTGCTCTACAACCTCTCCGCCGTGATCGTTGGCATGGTGCATGCATTGATGCCACTCGCGATCCTCACGATGCTCTCGGTGATGGAAAACATCGACCGCCGTTTGCCGACCGCGGCGTCGACGCTCGGCGCGCGTCCCGGCACGGTGTTCTGGAAGGTGTATTTCCCACTCTCGCTGCCGGGTGTGGCTTCGTCGGCGCTGATGGTGTTCGTCACTGCGATCGGCTTCTTCATCACGCCGACGTTGCTCGGCGGTCGCCGCCAGACGATGATCACGCAGCTCATCATCGATCAGGTGATGCAGGCGTTGAACTGGCGCTTTGCCGGAGCGATTTCCGTGCTGCTGCTCGTCGTCGTACTGATGGTCTTCATCGTCTACGATCGCATGGTCGGTCTCTCGACGATGGCGGGCGGCAGCTCCGCCGCGGGTGCGCCGCAGAAGGGCCGCCGATGGAGCCGCAAGGCGGGCGACATGGTGCTGACCGGGCTCGGTAACCTGACGGATATGGCGCTACGTTTCTTGCCGGCGCCGCGGCGCGGAGCGAGCGGCGGCAAGCAACGCTCGCTGCGCGCGGTTGTCTGGCTGATCCTCATTTTCCTCAGCGCACCGGCGTTTCTCATGATTCCGCTATCGTTCGACTCGCTGTCCGGTCTTGCGTGGCCGCCGCACGGTTTCTCGCTGCAGTGGTATCAGCAGGTCGCGGATTCGCCGCTGTGGATGCAGGCCGTCACGCGATCGCTGGCGGTTGGCGTGGGCACTGGCGTGCTGTCGATGGCGATCGGTACGCCTGTCGCGTTCCTGCTCGTGCGCGGTGGCCTCAAGTGGAATGCGACGATGCTGGCCTTCGTGCTCGCGCCGATCGTCGTGCCGCGCATGATTCTCGCCGTCGGGGTGTTCTACTTCTTTGCCCACATTGGCCTCGTCGGCTCGTCGTTCGGCCTGATGCTCGCGCATACGGTCGTCGCTGTGCCGTACGTGGTGATTACGATGATGGCCGTGCTGCGCAACTACGACGTGCGTCTCGATCTCGCCGCGCAGAGCATGGGCGCGCGCCGCTTCACGACGCTGCGCCGGGTGACATTCCCGATTCTGGGTGCGGGTCTCATGTCGTCATTCCTGTTCGCGTTCGCCACGTCGTTCGACGAGCTGACGATTGCCCTGTTCGCCTCGGGCGGTCTGAACACGACGCTGCCAAAGCAGTTCTGGGACGAAACCACCATGCAGATCTCGCCGGTGATCGCCGCGGTATCGACGTGCCTCTTTGTCTTCATTTCGGCGCTGATTACGGTCGCTGACCGCCTGCGCCGCCGCAGTCTCGCCTCCTGATACGCTTCATCTGAGAGATTTATTGAATGATCACTTCGCAAAATCTGCGCGGCATCCTGCCCGCGATTCCGACACCTGTCCATCCGGATGACACGATTAACGTCGAGGCGGCGCACAAACTGCTGCGCTATCTGCTCAAGCAGGGCATAGACGGTCTGGTGCCGCTGGGCGGCACGGGCGAATACGGTGCGCTTGCCCGTGCGGAACGTATCCGCATGGCGGAGTTGTCGGTCAGGGAAACGAACGGCGAGGTGCCGGTCATTGCCGGCGTACTCGACCCGGGCTATCACGATGCGCTTCAGGCCGGCAAGGAATTTGCCGCAGCAGGCGTGGACGGCCTGCTCGTCCTCACGCCGTATTACACGAACCCGACGCAGCAAGGCATTCGCGACTACTTCCTGCGCTATGCGGACGAGTCGCCGGTGCCGATCCTGATCTACGAAATTCCCTACCGCACGCGTATCGCGATCGCGCCCGAAGTGCTGCACGAACTGTCGCGCCACGAACGGATTATCGGCATGAAGGCGTGCAACACCGACATGTGGCATTTCCTGCGCACGGTGGCGGGCGTGGACAAATCGTTCTCCGTGCTGAGCGGCGAAGACACGCTATTCCCGATGCACCTCGCGGCCGGGGCACGCGGCGGCATCGTCGTAACCGCGACGCTGTTGCCGACGGCGTGGCGCAAGATTCAGAGGCACGTCGCGGACGGTCGTATCGCCGACGCCATCGAGCTGCATCGGTCACTGATCCCACTTATGAATCTCGCTTTCGCCGAAACGAACCCGGGTCCGATGAAAGCGGTGATGGATCTGATCGGCGTCGACGCACCGCATATGCTTGCGCCGCTCGTGAAGCCGGATGCAGCGCTCGCGGCGAGCCTGCGTTCAGAACTCACGAAACAGCTCGCCGTGTTCGAACAAGGCACTTAAGCACAGGAGGCTCCGTCAGTATCAGCGGCGGAACGTGGAGAGCCGTGACTTCGAAATCGAGGTCGCGGCGACTTGTATGTGTTTGGCGAGCTCGGCTTCCGCGCGCTCGACAGACCAGCGCGATGTGGGCACGGCGATATTGACGGCGGCAACGGCGGTGCCACCGTGATCGGTGATCGGCGCTGCCACGGAGATATCGCCCAGAACGGTTTCGTTCTCGACGACGACATAGCCGCGGTGCGTAGCGAGCCGAATGCGCTCGAGTAGCTTTTCGGGATTGATCTCCGTGTACGGCGTCATCGGCTCGAGGCGTGTCTGAGCCAGGATGCGCTTCACCTGCGCCTCGGGCAGACGGGACAAAATTGCGGTACCAGAGGCGGTGAACATCGCAGGCAACCGGGCGCCCACGACAATATCCACGTTGACGAGATGGCGGCCGGGGAAGCGTGCGACGAAAACGATCTCGTTGCCGTCGAGTTCCTGAAGGTTGGTTGTCTCGCCGAGTTGCCGGCTAATTTCGAGAAGATACGGCGAAGCCTTGTCGACCAGTTCGTTGGCGCGTATGTAGTTATACGAAAACTGCAGGACCTTCGAGGTCAGGCCATAGTTGCGGGTCTCCGGCACGCGATAGAGATAGCCGAGCTCTTCCAGCGTATGGACGACCCGCTGAGTGGCACTGCGATCCAGATCGGCAACGCGCGCGATGTCACTGAGCGTCATGTGACGGCTCGGTCCGTCGAAGGCGTGCAGTACGCGAAACGTCTTTTCGGTCGAGCCGATGAACAGGGACGAACGCTCGGACTTTCGGGTCGTGTCGGTTTTGCCCGGAGATGCAGAGGTGATTTTCGGCATGAAAGTGGGTAGCGATGCGGCGGTGCTTCAATTGAGATAATTGTAATGCAATTATTTTACTCGCGCATTTTCACTGGGTCAGACATGTTTGCTTGTGTTGACGACTACCGCACGGCGGCTCGACGGCGCCTTACCCGGATCGCCTGGGATTACCTCGAAGGCGCTGCTGAAGATGGCGATTCGATGCGCGCCGCGTGCGACAGCTTTCGACGATGGCAATTTCGCCCGCGCGTCATGACGGATGTATCGGCGTGCTCGCAAACTACGTCGATCTGGGGCCGCGAGGCCGCAGCGCCGATGGCGGTCGGGCCCACGGGGCTCAACGGACTGTTCTGGCCGAGGGCGGACGAACTGCTTGCGGCGGCGGCAGCCGAAGCAGGCCTGCCGTTCGTGATGTCCACGGCGGCGACGTCGCTGCTGGAGGATGTGCGCGCTGCGGCGCCGAACGCAGATTTATGGCTTCAGCTTTATGTGCAGCGTGATCGTGCAATTGCCGAAGACATGATGCGGCGCGCGGGCGAAGCGGGCTTCAGCACGCTTGTCCTGACCGTCGACACGCCGGTCCACGGCAATCGCGATCACGACCTGCGCAACGGCTTTCGCTTGCCGCTCAGACCAACAGCGAAATTGATGCTGGACTGCCTTCGCCATCCGCGCTGGTCGTGCCAGATGCTGAGGCACGGCGTGCCGCAATTGCGCAATATCGCAAAAAGCGTAGGCGAAACCGACAACCTGGCCAGGCACGCGGCCTTGCTCAGCCGGCAGATGGACCTGGCGCTGCAGTGGGGAGATCTTGACTGGATACGATGCCATTGGCGGGGGCGCGTGGTCATCAAAGGCATTCTGGACGTCGAGGATGCCAGGCTGGCACGCGATGCGGGTGCGCATGGCATCGTGCTATCGAATCACGGTGGGAGACAGCTAGCGGGAGCCCCCGCGCCGCTCGACGTCCTGACACAGGTGCATCGGGCTGTAGGGCGCGACCTGTGCATCTTTGTCGATGGCGGCGTGCGGCGCGGCACGGACGTCGTGAAGGCCGTAGCACTTGGCGCGACAGCGGTGCTTCTGGGTCGCGCGCCGCTATACGGGCTAGCTGCAAGCGGGAAGGACGGCGTCGCACATGTTCTTGCGCTAATGAAGTCGGAAATGAACACAACGATGAGGCTGCTCGGACGGGCCGACGTCGCAAGTCTGAACCCAGATTGCCTGCGGAGGGCTGCGACGGCTTTGGTCAGATCAGGCCAGGCTTCCTGTCCATATTCTTTTTTATAAGACTTTGCCAATCGAGTAGTGAGTGCAGCGCGACGATTCGAATGCGAGATCGATGGCATGTTCCGCGGCCTGACCACGCACCGTGAATGCACGCATCTTCATTTTCCGTACACCAAACTATCAGTTTCGCTAATGACCATGACTATGTGATTTGATTTCCTGAATGTGTCACTACACTCGTCTTCAGCGATATGCCATCTAGATGGCTATCCAGCGTTTCACTCTTCCAATCTGGAGACGTTCCGTGAGAGACAACCTTGCTCATATGAGCAACTACCTGCACCGGCTTTTGGCCGGACTTGCGATGTGCCTGTTTTCAGTGGCGCCGGCCGTGGCACAATCCGCATCTCCCGGGGACTTGCCCCACGTTGCGGTACTGGCAACCGGCGGCACGATCGCTGGTACCGCGGGGAGTGAGACGCAAACGACGGGCTACAAGCCGGGTGTACTGACGGCTAATGCGCTTCTCAAATCGGTGCCGTCACTGGGCAAGATTGCACAGGTGTCCGGTGAGCAGATTTCGAATGTCGGAAGTGAGAACATCACGAACGATATCCTCCTGAAACTGGCCAGGCGCGTAAATCAGCTTCTCGCACAGCCGGACATCGCGGGTGTCGTAGTGACCCACGGCACCGATACGCTCGAAGAAACCGCATATTTCCTCGATCTTGTCGTGAAGAGCGACAAACCCGTCGTAGTCACGGGTTCGATGCGACCGTCAACGGCCATCAGTGCCGATGGCCCGAGCAATCTTCTGCAGGCCGTCACGGTTGCCGCCTCGCCGCAGGCGCGTGGCCGCGGCGTGATGATCGTCCTGAACGACCGGATCGGCTCGGCGCGGTTCACCACGAAGACCAATGGCACCACGCTGGATACGTTCAAGGGAAACGACGAAGGCTACCTGGGCACCCTGGTGGACGAGGTGCCTCACTTCGAGACGTCCGTGTTGAAGCGCCACACTACATCGACGCCATTTGACGTGTCGAAGCTCGATGCCTTGCCGGAGGTCGATATTGTCTACGGCTACCAGAACGACGGCGGATTCATGTATGACGCCGCAGTGGCGCACGGCGCAAAGGGCATTGTCGTCGCGGGCGTTGGAGCAGGCAGCGAATCGCTTCTTACTCTTCCCTCAATCAAGAACGCGATTGCCATGGGGGTGATTGTGGTTCGCTCCTCTCGTACGGGGAGCGGATTCATACCGGAGGATCCGGCCTACGTGGGTCTTCTCGGCGACGACCTGAATCCACAGAAGGCCCGCATTCTCCTGATGCTTGCGCTAACCGTGACCAGGGATCCGTCGAGTATCCAGACGATGCTTCACGAGTTCTGAGTCGCTTTTCACCGGCTGAAGGCCGGTGCAGCGACGATTTGTTCCGGCGCGACGGTGCTGCGAGGCACCGCCGCGCCGTGTGCCGTTTAGGGCGCCCCAACGAGTCGCCCCAATTCGAATTGCAGCCCGCCTGGCATCCATTGCGGCCCGCTACTTCAGTCACTGTGTGACATACAATCAGAGTTGCTGATACTGTCGTCCGACATGCTGTTTTATTGATTCTGACTCCCTACACTGGTTTCTGAAGGCGCACGCAGGCGCCTCGCCGATAACCAGAGTTCAGGAGACGAAAGTGAGCAAGCAGATATTGATGGAGGATGTTCCGCTGCGTGGTTTCCACCTGCGCGTGGCGTTCAGCGGTACAGGCGGACAGTTCAGCGACGGTTTCGTGCTGGGCATTATCGGTATCGCCGTGAGCATGGCCGCCGGCGCACTCCACCTGAACGCGATCTGGATGGGGGCGCTCGGTGCGGCGTCTCTTGCCGGCCTCTTTTTTGGAAGCATGTTTGCCGGTCCCGTGGCGGACCGCTATGGCCGACGTACCATCTTTGCCTTCGACATGCTGCTCTTTGCCGTGATATCCGCGGCGCAATATTTCGTGACGTCGCCAGCCCAGCTGCTGGTATTGCGCGTACTGCTGGGGCTCGTTCTCGGCGCCGACTATGTCGTGAGCAAATCGCTTGTCACGGAGTTCGCGCCTCGCCGCTATCGTGGCCGTTTGCTGAGTGTTCTGGCGGCGGCATGGGCGGCGGGTTACGTGTGCGCGTACCTTGCAGGCTTTGCCCTTCGCAATACCGGTCCCGACGCATGGCGGATCATGCTGGCCGCCAGTGGACTGCCGGCACTGTTGATCCTGCCTTTCCGTCTCGGCGTACCCGAGTCCCCGATGTGGCTGATGAAACGCGGCCGCAAGGATGAGGCACTGGGAATCATCCGTGCAAAATTCGGATCGGAGACCATTCTGCGTGCACCGACGGCCACTCCCCAGCGTGGCGCCTGGTCGGAACTGTTCTCGGCGCGCTGGAGAAAGAATACCCTGGTTGGCTGCGTTTTCTACACGTGCCAGGTCATTCCGTACTTTGCGCTCGGCACGTTTTCTCCGAAGGTGCTGCAAGCCCTGCAGGTCAAGGATGGCTTTGTCGGCGGCCTCGTTTATAACGTGCTGCTCCTCGCTGGAGCAATCTTTGGACTGCTGATCGCAGACAGGCTTTCGCGCCGTGCATTTCTGGTCGGCAGCTTCTATCTTGCTGCAATAGGGCTTGCAGTGCTCGCGTACGCGGGATTCGGGCCGCTCGGCACGATACTCGCATTCGGGCTCTTCGCGTGCATTCTCTCGGCCGCGGCGAACCTCGAGTTCATCTATCCGCCGGAGCTTTTCCCTACCCATCTGCGGGCGTCGGGTGTGGGGCTGGCTGTGGCCTCCAGCCGCTTCGGGTCGGCAATCAGCACGTTTCTTCTGCCCGTGGCCGTGCAACAGGTTGGTATTCACGCCGCGCTCGGCGTGTGCGTGGCCGTGCTGCTGTTCGGTGGTGTGTTCTGCCATTTGTTCGCACCGGAAACCGGCAAGGAGAGTCTTTCGGATATGAGTTCCGGTCACGGCAGCAATGAACCGGCGGTCGATGGTGGCCAGAACGCGAGTCTGCATACATCGGCCCATCGCAATGGAAATCCGGGCATCTGACGGTCCGACGCGCATTGGCGCCGCCTGGAGCGTTCGCTGACCGAAACCGGGGGGAGCCGATCATGTCGTCCAACAAGCCAATTGATATGTACGCGGTACAGGTCTTCGTCGCAGTCGCGGAGGAGGGCAGCATGTCTGGGGCTGCCGCACGCATGGGCATTTCCCAATCGGGTGTCTCGCAGATCATCCGCCAACTGGAGGACGAACTGGGGGTTGTGCTGGTCAATCGCACGACCCGTCCCCTCGCGTTGACGCCGTTCGGCATTGCGTTGAGGAATCGTGGCGCGGTACTCAGCGAGGAAATTGCCAATCTGAAGGCTCAGGTTGTCGAAGCGGGGCGGGGAATCAAGCCTGATCTGCGCATTGGACTGGTCGACTCGTTCGCGGCCACATGCGGCTCGGTTTTTACGAAGCGGCTGCTGGGAAAGGTCTCGCAACTGTCCATCCGCACGGGATTGAGCCCGCAGCAAGGCGAGGCGTTGCTGCGGCGCGACCTGGATCTCATCGTCACGAGCGACGCCCTGATAGATGCCAACGACATTGTCCGGTTCCGCCTTTTTTCCGAGAAGTACCTCGTCATCACGCCTCGGGATTTTCGCAAAGCGATCCGAACCGTCGAGGACATCCGGGCATTGGCCAATGCGTTGCCCATTGTGCGCTTTAATCGCAAATCACAGGTCGGCATGCAGATCGAGCGTTATCTGCGACGGATCGAAGTGCGTGCGCCGACCCGGCTCGAACTCGACACCGCCGATGCGCTCACTTCGATGGTTGCAGAAGGCATCGGATGGGCGGTGACCTCGCCGATGTGCCTGCTTCAGGGGGCGGCTTATGCAGACCAGGTGGCCGCCCATGTTGTCCAACGGCTGGGCCTCGAGCGGTCGCTGTACCTGGTGGCGCGCCGGGACGAATACAGTGCTTTTTTTGAGGATGCGTGCGATACCGCATCCGAAGTTATCGAAACCTCATTTCTGCCACGCGTGAAAAAAGCGCTCGGCCAGGAAATCGAACAACTGATTGATGCTGGAAACAGGAACTCAGATGAACAGCCAAGCCAAAGCTGAAACGCGTACCGAACGCGATTACGTCGGTGAAGTCGATATTCCGATCGAAAAATTGTATGGTGTCAACTCGGCAAGAGGTGTCGACAATCTGACGGTTTCGCCGCTCAGCATCGCACACTATCCGGCGTTCGCGGTGGCCTTTGCGCAGTGCAAATGGGCGGCGGCGCTCGCGAATCGCGACACCGATGGGATTACGCCGGAACAATGCGATGCCATCAGTCTGGCATGCCGGGAAATCATCGAAGGCAAGTTTCGTGATTCCCTGATCGTCGATCTGCTCGAGGGCTCGGGTGGAACCTCCACGAACATGAACTTCAATGAGGTGATCGCCAATCGGGCGCAACAGCTTTTGGGCCATGCCCCGGGCTCGTATGACGTGATCCATCCCAACGACCATGTCAACCGCTCGCAGTCCACGAACGACGTGTATCCGGCTGCGCTGAAGATTGCGACGTACGCGATGCTCGGACCGCTTATTGGGGGAGTAGAAAAGCTGGCCGGCCAGTTCGAGAGCCGGGCCGTCGAGTTTGCCGACGTCCTCCACCTCGGTCGTACCTGTCTGCAGGATGCGCAGCCGATGCGTCTCGGTCAGCTTTTCGGCGGTTACGCTTCGCTTGCGCGACGTCTCGCGGAAGAATTGACGGCAGTACGAGACAAGCTGCGGACACTGCCGCTCGGCGGTACGGCGATTGGTACGGGTTTTGGCGCGCCCGCTGGATATCGATCCGCGGTCTACAGGCACCTCTTTGACATCGCGGGCGTCGACTATGTCGCGCCGGTGAACCCGTTCGACGCAATGCAGAATATGGATGTGTTCTCGCGCGTTTCGGGCGAGCTGCGCACCTGCGCAGCATCCCTCGCGAAGATTGCATCGGACCTGACGGTTCTGTCCTCCGGACCTGTCGGTGGCCTGGGGGAACTACGCCTTCCCGAGGCGCAGGCGGGCTCTTCGATCATGCCGGGCAAGGTGAACCCTGTGCTGCCGATGGCCATGATCCAGCTGAGTTTCGCGGTTATCGGCAATGATGTCGCAGTGACCCAGGCTGTCCAGTATGGCGAACTCGAAATCAATCATTTCGAGCCTGTGGTGGCGTCCCGCGTGTTCGACAGCATCACGCTGCTGACCAACGGCATCGAGAGGTTCACGCAGAAGTGTGTTGCCGGCATCACCGCGGACGTTGCATGCAATGAGCGGCACCTGATGGATTCGATGGCTGTGGCCACGGCGCTCGTGCCCAAACTTGGGTATGCTCGTGTCAGCAAGCTGGCGCGCCAGTCGGTTGTGGAAGGTCGGCCACTGGTGGAGATTCTCGATGAATCTGGCCTGCTTTCGCGCGAAGACACCCTGGCGGCAATCGACATGGCCTCGTACCCAGTTTTTGATCCGCGCTGACCGGCTCCTGGCCGGTCCCGCAAGGTCACGGCCGGCCTCTGCAATATTCTGGAGTGCACTGGAAATGATACAAAGGGACGGGCTGCTCAGGCTGCTCGCGCAGCAAGACGTGCCGTTTGAATGCGAGTACCACGAGCAGGTGCTCAACATGGCGGAATCCGGGGCACTCGAGCTTTCTCTCGGCGGCGCACGCTGCAAGAATCTTCTGCTACAGGACAAGCAGGGAGGCTTATACCTCGTCGTCACGACCGCACATAAATCGCTGGACCTGTCCGCGATTGCGAAGACGCTGAACAGCAAACGTCTGTCGTTCGCGTCGGCCGACCGCCTTTTCGATCTGCTTGGCGTGCGGCCCGGATCGTTGAGTCCACTCGCCTTGGTCAACGATCATGCTCATTGTGTTCATCTCGTGATCGACAACGACCTGGCGCACGAACGAGTCTTTCTGTTTCATCCGCTCGATAGCACGGCGACCATCGCGCTGTCGAGGCAAAGTCTCGAAGTTTTTCTGCAGCGCATCGGTCGCGCGCCGTCGTGGCATGCCCTCGAAGCGAGACAGGCGGCTTGAAGCGCCAACTCATGCCGGCAACGATTGGAATGCAGGCGAGCGCAAATCGAGTCGTGCGCGCCATTCGGGAATGAATGGCCATTTTCAGTGAACCGCCATGCCTGCAGGCAGCTAATGGGGCATCGCAACGAGGCGCGCGGCGGGAGCGGAGAGATCTACAGGTTACACCGTCGAAGTCGCTGAAGCGCGATGCCGACAGTTAGCAGCGGCGGAACGTTGCGCCGAATCAGGCAGCCACGCTGAGTAAAAACGGGTCAGTGCTTTCAGTCTCCTCTGAAGGCAGGTGGGCTCCACGCTCTACCAATCCCACGCGTCAAAGAAGCGTTCACGAGCGCGCCGACCCGCTATTTTTTCGCTGCACTGCAATATTCAGGTGAACTGTAGAGGACGCTGGAAGCCGGTAACTGAGGGGACGGATCACTCAAGGTTGGCGCGGCGGACTGGCCCGCTCGATCAGCGCGTTGAGCAGTTCGATCGGCAGCGGGAAGACGATGGTGGAGTTCTTGTCGGCGGCGATGGTAGTAAGTGTCTGCAGATAGCGCAGTTGCATGGCCTGTGGCTGTTTCGCGAGACATTGCGCGGCCTGCAGCAATTTTTCGGACGCCTGCAGTTCGCCTTCCGCATGAATCACCTTTGCGCGGCGCTCGCGTTCGGCTTCGGCCTGGCGGGCGATCGCGCGGATCATGGTCTCGTTGAGGTCCACGTGCTTGATTTCGACGTTCGACACCTTGATGCCCCATGCGTCCGTTTGCGCATCCAGCACTTTCTGGATGTCGGCATTCAGTTGCTCGCGCTCGGCGAGCAGTGCGTCGAGTTCGTGTTTGCCGAGCACGGCGCGCAGCGTGGTTTGCGCGAGCTGGCTCGTCGCCTCGATGTAGCGCGCGACCTGAATCACGGCCTTTTCGGGGTCCACCACGCGAAAATAGACCACGGCGTTGACCTTCACCGAGACGTTGTCGCGCGTGATGACGTCCTGCGAGGGCACATCGAACACCACCGTGCGCAGGTCGATGCGCACCGCCACCTGCACCACGGGAATGATGAGCACGAGGCCCGGTCCCTTGACCTTCCAGAAGCGCCCGAGCATGAACACGACGCCGCGTTCGTACTCCTTGAAGATGCGGATGGACGATAAGGCGATCAGCACCAGCAGCGCGATCAGAAGACCTGTGAAGCCGAACGTGAAGCCGATCATGAAGGTTCTCCCTTGTCGTTTGCGGTGTCGTGTACTGCGCCGTGCAGCGGGGTGACGGTGAGCGTGAGACCGCTGCGCGCGCTCACGCGAACGCGGCTGCCGGCGGCGAGTGGCGTGGCGCATGCGACGCGCCAGCGTTCGCCGTGCACGCGGGCCCAGCCCGTGGACAAGGCTGCGTGGCCGGCCCGCGAGTCGGGATGCAGGCCCTCGTCGATCACTTCGCCAGTGGCGCCGACCATCGCTTCTGCGCCGGTGACCACGGGCCGCCGCCGCGCGCGCAGCGCCACGCTCGAGACGACGGCGACGAACGCCGCACCGCCTAGCGCCAGGCCCGCGATGAGCGGGATGGGGATGCCGTAGCCGGGCGCACCGGTGTCCATCAGCATGAGCGCGCCAATGGCGAACGCCACGATGCCGCCGAAGCCCAGCACGCCAAAGGTCGGCAGAAATGCCTCCGCAATGAGGCACGCGAGCCCGAGCAAAACGAGCCCGAGGCCCGCATAGTTCACGGGCAGCAGCTGCATGGCGAAGAGGCCCACCAGCAGGCAGGTCGCGCCCGCCACGCCGGGCAGCACGAAGCCGGGGTTCGCGAACTCGAAGAAGAGCCCGTAAATGCCGATGGTCAGCAGAATCAGCGCGACGTTCGGGTCGGCGACGATCGAGAGAAAGCGGTTGCGCCAGTCGGGCGCGACGACTTCGAGCGGCGCGTGGGCGGTAGCGACGCGCAGCGTGCCCGCCGTGGTCGTGACCGTGCGGCCGTCGAGCTGGCGCGCGAGATCCGCGGGGTTCTGCGCGATCAGATCGATCACGTGCTGGTCGCGCGCTTCTTCGTCCGAGAGGCTCACGGCGTCGCGCACCGCACGCTCGCCCCACGCCGCGTTGCGCCCGCGCAGCTGCGCGAGGCCGCGAATGTAGGCGGCGGAGTCGTGCATGACCTTGCGGGCTTCCGTCGAGTCGTTGTCGTCAGCGTGCGGGGCCGAGGCGCCGGAGGCGGTTTCGGGGGCGGCCGGCGGACCGCCGGGAAGGCCGCCGCCGCCCGCGCCGAGCTGCACCGGCGACGCCGCGCCGAGGTTGGTCCCCGGCGCCATGGCCGCGAAGTGGCTTGCGTAGACGATATAGGTGCCCGCGCTCGCGGCACGCGCGCCGCTGGGTGCGACGAACGTGGCGACGGGCACCGGCGAGGCGAGAATCGCCTTGATGATCTGGCGCATCGACGTGTCGAGTCCGCCGGGTGTATCCAGTTCGAGGATCGCGAGCGGCGCGCGCTCGCGCGCGGCACGTTCCAGCGAGCGAACGATGAAATCGGCGCTGGCGGGTCCGATCGCGCCGTTCACCGTCATGACGACGACGGGCGGGTTCGCCGCCGCGAACGCACCCGGCGCCGCGCCCACGGCCGCCAGGGCAGCCCATGCGACGAGCAAGGCGACGAACACAACGGCGCGAGCAAGCCGCGCGCAGAGCGGATGGTGCGGGTGAGCGTGCGGCGCGTCGTGCACCGCGGCATGCGAGGGGCGATGATCGCGCATCGGGAGTCCGGAAGGTGGCGCACGTTCCGGTTCACAGATGGGGCAAGAGCCAATACCTCAAGATTAGGCGCTTTCCGCCCAAAGCGCGAACCCGCCGGAATGGCGGGCATCCGCACCGAACGTTGCGCCGCACACTTATTCCGCGGCTCCCAAAGCAATCGAGGAATCGAGATTTGGCGCGCCGGGCTTCGTGGCTAACATTGCACTCCCCTACAGGAGCGCACGCGAACAATGAATAAAGCCAACCGGTCGACGCAAGTTCCCCGCATTCGCCTGACCTGCGCCATCGTCGCGGGCGCTGTGGCGCTGGCTTCGTGCGGCGGCACCCACAGCGGCGGCTCGCCCGCGGCCAGCGCCGCCGCCACGCACAGGCAGCCCAACATCCTCTACATCATGGCGGACGATCTGGGCTACTCGGACATTCATGCGTTCGGCGGCGAGATCAACACGCCAAATCTCGACGCGCTCGTGCAGTCGGGCCGTATTCTCACGAACCATCACGCAGGCACGGTGTGCGCGATCACGCGCGCCATGCTGATTTCGGGCACCGACCATCACCTCGTGGGCGAAGGCACCATGGGCGTGCCCACCGACGAACGGCGCGGCCTGCCCGGTTACGAAGGCTATCTCAACGACCGCGCGCTTTCGGTCGCGCAACTGCTCAAGGACGCCGGGTACCACACCTACATGGCGGGCAAATGGCACCTCGGCTCGGGTATCGTTGGGAGTGCTACGGGTAGCGGGCAAACACCCGACCAGTGGGGCTTCGAGCATAGCTACGCCCTGCTCGGAGGCGCGGCGACCAATCACTTCGCGCACGAACTCGCGGGCTCGAAGAATTACACCGAAGACGGCCAGTACGTGCAGCCCGGACAACCGGGCCAGCCCGGCGGCACTGGCGGCAATCCGGCCGTGTTCTACTCGACGAACTTCTACACGCAGAAGCTCATTTCGTACATCGATTCTAACAAGGGCGACGGCAAACCGTTCTTCGCCTACGCAGCCTATACGTCGCCGCACTGGCCGCTGCAGGTGCCGGACCCGTGGCTGCACAAATATGCGGGCGTGTACGACGCGGGCTACGACGCGATCCGCAACGCGCGCATCGCGCGGCAGAAGGCGCTCGGCCTCATTCCCGCCGACTTCACGCCATTCGAAGGCCTGCCCGAAACGCTCGCTCGCTCGCCTGCCACGGCCAACAGCGGCACGGCGAACGCGAAGTACATCAGCGCCGTGCATCCGGCCTCGGACGGTTACGCCGATTACGGCCAGGGCAACGTCGACAAGGCCTGGTCCAGTCTTTCCGCGGATGAGCGCAAGGCGCAGGCGCGCTACATGGAGATTTACGCCGGTATGGTCGAGAACCTCGACTACAACATCGGACTCCTGATCCAGCATCTGAAGGACATCGGCGAATACGACAACACGTTCATCATGTTCCAGTCCGACAACGGCGCGGAAGGCTGGCCAATCGACTCGGGCGCGGACCCCACCGCCACCGATACGGCGAACGCCCAGGAGCCCGTGTATTCGTCGCTTGGCACGGACAACGGTTTGCAGAACGCTAAGCGCCTGCAATACGGGCTGCGCTGGGCCGAAGTGAGCGCCACGCCGCTGCGTCTCACCAAGGGGTATTCGGCGGAGGGCGGCGTGTCGGTACCGGCCATCGTCCATTTGCCGGGGCAGGCGAGTCAGTTGCCGTCGCTCGGCATCTTCACGCACGTCACCGACAACACGGCTACCTTCCTCGATGTGGCCGGCGTGACGCCGCCGAATCAGCCCGCGCCCGCGCTCATCAACGCGCTCACGGGCGTGGACCAGAACAAGGGCAAGGTGGTCTACAACAACCGCTATGTGTATCCGGTGACGGGCAAGTCGTTGCTGCCGCAACTGAATGGCAAGACGACGGGGGAGGCGCATGCGGACCCTTTCGGCGACGAAGCCTATGGCCGCGCCTACCTGCGCAGCGCGGATGGCCGCTGGAAAGCACTCTGGACGGAGCCGCCGCTCGGACCCGCCGACGGCCACTGGCAGCTTTACGACCTCACGAAGGACCGCGGCGAAACCACGGACGTGTCGACGCAGAATCCCTCGGTGATCCAGAGCCTCGTGAACCAGTGGAACACGTACATGAGCAACGTGGGCGGCGTCGAACCGCTGCGTCCGCAAGGCTATTACTGAGGGCACGGCAATGCGGTATCGACTGACACTCGCGGCGCTGGCAGTGACGGTGTTCGCAGCGGCGTTCGCGGCAACGAGGGCCTCGACCGTCACATCGTCTGCCGATGGCTTCGATTCGCTCAACCGGGGCCGCCCGCTCGCGCCGCTCGGCAGCGAACGGCAGTGCGAGCGCTATACCGGCCTGCCCGCGAACTGGGGCAGCGACCGCAAGGCGGGCATGGTGCATCTGCAAGGCGGCTCGTTCGTGTTCGGCAGCACGGCGGGGTATCCGGACGAGCGCCCCGCGCCCGGCGGCGGCAAGACGCGCGTGACGGGCTTCTGGATCGACCAGACGGATGTGACGGTGGCGCAGTTCGCCGCGTTCGTCGAGGCCACGCAGTACGTTAGCGAAGCGGAGCAGCAGGGCGGCGCGGCGGTGTTTCGCGTGCCGACGGCCGAGCAGATGAACGCGCGCGATCTCGCCTGGTGGTCGTGGGTGCCGGGCGCGTCGTGGCGTCATCCGCAGGGGGCGGGCAGCGGCGTGGAGGGCCATGGCAACCTGCCCGTCACGCTCGTGACGCTGCGCGACGCGCTCGCTTACGCGCACTGGCTGGGCCGCGATCTGCCGACCGAGGCCGAGTGGGAATACGCGGGCAAGGCGGGCCGCGAGGGCGTGGACCTCGACACCGCGCCCGCCGACGCCGACGGCAAGCCCACGGCGAACTACTGGCAAGGCGTGTTTCCGGTGCTCAATACGGCCGAGGACGGCCATGAGGGCCTGGCTCCGGTGGGCTGCTACGCGGCCAACGCGTTTCGCCTCTACGACATGATCGGCAACGCCTGGGAATGGACGCGCGATGTGTACACGGGCCCGCATCAGCCGCACAGCAATGGCGACACCGCGGCGGTGGCGCCTGCGGGGCGGCGCCACGACACGCTCATGGTCATCAAGGGCGGCTCGTTCCTGTGCGCGCGCGACTATTGCGTGCGCTATCGGGCGTCGTCGCGGGAGCAGCAGGAGGCCGATCTTGCGGCTTCGCACATCGGCTTTCGCACGATTGTGAGGGATGCGTCATGAGCTTAAGACGCAGGCCGCTGGCCGCATTAGGGCTTTGCGCGGTGCTGGGCGGCATGGCGCACGCCGCGCCCGAACCGGTACGCGTAGGCGTGACACGCGGCACGCAGGCCGAGATCATGGATGAGGTGCAACGCGTGGCGCGAGCGCGCGGCCTGACCCTGGACGTCGTGGTGTTCGGCGACGCCGCACAGATCGACGGCGCGCTGGCGGCAGGCCGCATCGACGTGGCGAGCTTCGAGGACGAACAGGGCGTGGCCGCTGCGCGCAGTGTGCATGGCTACGCGATCGCGCCGATTGCGCCCACGGTCGCGCTGCCGCTGGCGTTCTATTCGCGCAAACTGCTGAGCCTCAATCAACTGCGCCCCGGCGCGACGATCGCGATTCCCGACGACGCCCGCGGCATGGCTCGCGCGCTGATCCTGCTGCAGAACGACACGCTGGTGACGCTGCGCGAAAGCGCCGGGCTGCACGCCACCACGGCGGACATCACGGGCAACCGGCTGAATCTGAAGATCGTCCGCCTGCCGCACGCACGGCTTGCGCGTGCGCTCGACACGGCGGCCTTCGTGGCGATGGAGAGCGACGACGCGGCGCGCGCCGGGCTTCAGCCCGCGCGCGACAGCATCGGCATCGAAGACGCGCGCTCGCCTTACGCCGACGTGCTCGCTGTGCGCGACGCGGACCGCACGCAGCCCTGGGCGCGTGAACTGGTGGCCGCGTACCACTCGGACGCGGTCGCACATTTCATCCTCACGCGCTACCAGGATTCGGTGCGGCGGCCATGGTAGGGCGCTGTGCGGGGAACTACGCACTCGCATGCACGGCGTGCGGGAAATGCTGCAACAGCCCGCCGTCGATGTCGCTGGCGGAGCTGCTGCGGCATGGGGAGCGTTTTGTCGGGTGCCTCGCCATCGGGCGTCAGCCGGTGCGCCGGGCGGGCGCAGTCGAGCACGCGCTGGACGCCGCCGACACCGCCGCGATCGACGAACTCTCGCAGGCGCTTTTTCACCGCAGTGCGGCGTTCGGAAGCGACTGGATCGTGCTGACGCTGCAGGGCTACGACTACCCGTCGCTGGGCCGCTGTCCGGCGCTGGCCGACGACGGGCGTTGCATGTTGCACGAAACCGGCAAGCCCGCGATGTGCGCGGCGGTACCGCTCGAACCGCTGCTGCCGGATCGTCTGCAAATGCGGGTGCTGGAAGGAAGGCGCGAGAGTGCGCAATGGCTCGGTGCGGATTGCATCCGCAGGAAGGCGGAGGAGGGCGTGCCGCTGGTGCTCGAAGGGAGGGTGGCGGACGCCGGGGCGCTGGTGCGCTTTCGCGGCGCACTGGCGTTCGAGCGCGGCATCTGGCGCGACGCCGTGTTCGCCTCGTTCCACGAGGCGGCCGCGGACCTGCGCGGTGCGTTTGCCCGGCTTGGCGCGGACGGACATCTCACGGTTTCGCTCGTCCCGGCGCTCACGGCGGCGGCGCGTGTGTCGTCGCGCTGCCGCGAGCTTTGCGTGGCGTATATCGACAACCAGATCGCGTTGATCGAGCGCACCGTGGAAGCGGCGATTGCCCGGCGGCGTCTGGACGACCGGCCGGTCACGCGTGAGTTGCGCGGCTTTGCGCAGGCCTATGCCGGCGCACGCGAACTTCTGGCTGCGCCGGGATGGCGGCCCGATGCGGCGCGCGCGGATACCCCAGAAATCGAGGCCTGGCTGGGCGCCGCATGAAACCCGACCGCTCGATGCGGCCGCGTGTTGCTACTCGTCCCGCGCTCGTGCAGACGAGGATGCTTACTGCAGTCAGGCGCGGATTAGTACCAGCGGCGCTGAGCTTCTGCGAGCAGTTCGCAGTATTCGAGGTGACGGTTCAGCGCTTCGGCGCCAAGACGACGCAGTGCAGCCAGAACTTGAGTCAGTTTTTCGACGATTGCACCCATGATTTCCTCTTTTCTAGGGTTAATATCTAAGGGATAACCCTTAGTATAGAGATCTTGGGGGCAGAATTCAAGGTTCGAAGACGCTAAGTGTGCAGTGCAGCAACACTTTTGATTCGCCCCTTATTGGCGTGCTAATGGATCCCGTCCCAGCCGACCGGGCGCGTTCTTGTATCGCACTGTGTCTGGCCGCCCGCCCGACAAGCGCGCTTGCAAAAACGCCGGTGCGCGCAAACAAGCCAGATACATCGCGGCGTTCAAATGTCTCCTACGCAAGGTTGATACACAACAGTGCGCAACCAACCGCCCAACGTCAGGAGAATCACCATGAAGCTCGCACAATCGCTCGCCGCCGCCGCTCTGGCTGCCCTCGTTGCTGTTCCCGCGCTCTCGTTCGCACAGTCGAGCGAACCGGTCACCCGCGCCGAAGTGAAGGCCGAACTCGTGCAACTCCAGAAGGCCGGCTACAACGCCGCCAGCGACTACACGCAATACCCCGTGAACCTGCAAGCCGCGCTCTCGCGCGAGAGCGCCGGGAACGGCGCGGCGGCTTCGGCATTCGGCGGGGTGGTTCAGGGCGCATCCGCAGCAGGCAGCCGCACGCATGCTCGCGCCGTATCGAATGCCGCCGGCGCGAATGCGGTCGATCAGGATGTCGTCGGACTCGGCCCGATCTACGCTCACTCGTAATGCGCGCGGCACGTCGCCGCTAACCGAGCCGCGAAACGTGCCGCACATCGGCAAGCTTCGCGGCTTTGTCTCGTCCATGTGTGGCTCGCTTGTGCCCGCTCGTATCTGCTTGCGCCCGATCACACGCTGCCCTGCTGTTACCATGTGCTTGCGCGCCCACGCGGCGCGCACGAACGCTCGCGTGTTCGAATTCAAGACGCATCCATGCGCATACACCCCGAAGCTCGCACGAGGTCAACATGCCGGGAACCCAGATCCCCACTTTCGCTCGCCCACGCATGATCCTGTTCAGCGCGCGTCAGTACGACGTCGATACGTTCACCGAGGCGAACGCCGCTTTCCAGTACGAATTGCACTACCAGGAATCGCACCTCGATGCCGACACCGCCGTGATCGCCGACGGCTATGACGTGGTCTGCCCGTTCGTCAACGATACGGTCGACGCCGCCACGCTCGAGCGTCTCCACAAGGGCGGCACGCGGCTCGTCGCGCTGCGCTCGGCGGGCTTCAATCACGTCGACCTTCTAGCGGCGCAGCGTCTTGGCATCACCGTCGCGAGAGTGCCTGCGTATTCGCCGCATGCGGTGGCCGAGCATGCCGTCGGGCTGATCCTCGCGCTCAACCGCAAGCTGCCGCGCGCCGTGTCGCGCACGCGCGAAGGCGACTTCTCGCTCGCCGGGCTGCTCGGCTTCGACCTGCATGGGAAGACGGCCGGCGTGATCGGCACGGGCATTATCGGCCGGTGTTTCGCGCGCATCATGGCGGGCTTCGGCATGCAGGTTCTCGCCCACGATCCGGGCCCGCCAGCCGCCGACTTGCTGGCGCTCGGCGCGCGCTACGTGCCGCTCGATACGCTGCTTGCGCAGTCCGACGTGGTGAGCCTGCATTGCCCGCTCGTACCCGCAACCCGTCATCTGATCGACCGTCACGCGCTCGCGAAGATGAAGCGCGGCGCCATGCTCATCAATACCGGCCGCGGCGGCCTCGTGGAAAGCACCGCGCTCGTGGATGCGCTCAAGAGCGGCCAGTTGGGGCATCTCGGCCTCGACGTGTACGAGGAAGAAGGCGGTCTGTTCTTCGAGGACCACTCGGACGCGCCGCTGCAAGACGATGTGCTCGCGCGTCTCCTGATGTTTCCGAATGTGATCGTCACGTCGCACCAGGCGTTCTTCACGCGCGAGGCGATGAACGAGATTGCGCAAACGACGCTGCGCAACGTCGAGGCCTGGCGCAACGGCTCGCCGGACAATCTCGTGGACGTGCCGCACGGCTAGCGCGCAACGCACACGGCAACACGCACAAGCGAAGCGGGGCGCGCAAGCCGCCCCGCTTCTTGACTTTCTACTGCTACGCGATCACGCCTCGACCACGCTGAGCGTGACGTCGATATTGCCACGCGTGGCCTTCGAGTATGGGCAGATCTGATGTGCCGTTTCGACGATGCGCTGCGCCGTCTCGCGATCGACGCCCGGCAGCGTCACGTTCAGGCGGCCGCGCAGCTTGAACGCGTCGTCGGCGTTGACGAGGTCGATCTCGGCGTCGACCGCCACGTCGCGCGGCAGCGTCGTGCCGAGCTTCGTGGCGGCGCGGCCCATGGCGCCGATGAAGCACGCCGACCAGCCCGCCGCGAACATCTGTTCCGGATTCGTGCCCGGCGCGCTCGAACCGGGCGGCGACAGCTTCACGTCCAGACGCCCGTCGTCGCTGCGGGCCGCGCCGTCGCGGCCGCCGGTGGTGTGGGTCTTGCCGGTGTACAGCACTTTTTCTGCCTGCGTCATGGTGTTTATCTCCTGCGGTTAGCGTCGTGAGGGCAATGATTTAGCTGCCGCGATAGAGCTGCTGGATTGCTGCAAGCTGGCCGTCGTGCTGCGCCTGAATCAGTTCCTGGCGAACCTGTGCACGCGTGATCTTTGCGCTCGCCGTATTGCTGGCGGGCGTCCAGGCCTGGCTTTGCTGAACCGGGGATTGCGCTGCGCCCGACTGAGCGGGCATGGCGGCGAAGACCGGGGCGGCGGTGAGGACGGCGGCGCTGGCGGCAAAGGCGAGGGCGAGCTTCGAAACGTTCATGACTTTCTCCTGGGAAGGGTTTGAAATCCGTCCGGGTTTCAGCAAGTTCCGGCGTTGATGCATTACAACCGCCGGACGTATCCGCCGTGTTTCATGAACGCCGCGTTTTGCAAGGGCATGTGTCTGTCGCCGGCGCTTATACATTGCGATACAAACTCGCCGCTTGTGCAATCCGGCCCGCGCCGCGATCGATCCTGGCGCGCCGACGCATTTTTGGTTTGTTTTGTGTACGCGCTCGCAACAGACACATTGGGATACGTGGCGCTTCCTGTCCGGTTATAAATTCACCGTGACGTTCCGCCTGTCGCGGCAAGCGCGATCGACCGATTCGAACGATCTGCTGCCGCCGGCTCTTCAACGAGGCCAAGCCGTCTGGGCGCGGCCTGCATGCATACACATCAAGGAGAAGTGGTCATGTCAGATCCCGTCAACGTCCGGCGCCGTCGCCTGCTCGGCACCTCGCTTGCCGGCCTCACGCTCGCGGACTTCGCATTCGGCGGTCTCGCGCACGCGCAGCCAGCCGGCGGCATGCAAGGCAACACGCGCACGGGCAACAGTGTTTCGTTCGGCCCGCTCAAGCAGATCAACGCGGGCGTGCTCAACGTGGGCTACGCCGAAGCGGGACCGAAAAACGGGCCGGTGGTGATCCTGCTGCACGGCTGGCCGTACGATATCCATAGCTATGTCGAGGTGGCGCCGATGCTGGCCGCGTCGGGCTATCGCGTGCTCGTGCCGTATCTGCGCGGCTACGGCAGCACGCGCATTCTCTCCGATGACACGCCGCGCAACGGCCAGCAGGCCGCCACGGCCGTGGATCTCGTCGCGTTCATGGACGCCCTGAAGATCGGACAGGCCATTCTGGGCGGCTACGACTGGGGCGCGCGCACGGCGAACATCGTCGCGGCGCTGTGGCCCGAGCGCGTGAAGGGGATGGTCTCGGTGAGCGGCTATCTGATCGGCAGCCAGGAGGCGAACCGCAAGCCGCTGCCGCCGCAAGCCGAACTGCAGTGGTGGTACCAGTTCTATTTCGCGACCGAACGCGGCGCGCAGGGTTATGCCGCGAATCGCGACGCGTTCAACAAGCTGATCTGGCAACTCGCCTCGCCAAAGTGGAACTTCGACGACGCGACCTACGAGCGCAGCGCAGCCTCCTTCCAGAATCCGGACCACGTGGCCGTCGTGATCTCCAACTACCGCTGGCGCCTCGGGCTCGTGCAGGGCGAAGCGAAGTACGACAGCCTCGAGCAGCGGCTCGCCGCCTCGCCGGCCATCACGGTGCCAACCATCACGCTAGAAGGCGACGCCAACGGCGCGCCGCATCCCGCGCCGGCCGCCTACGCGAAGCAGTTCACGGGCAAGTATCTGCACCGCGATATCGATGGCGGCATTGGCCACAATCTCCCGCAGGAAGCGCCCAAGGAGTTCGCGCAGGCCGTCCTGCAAGTCACGCATCTGTGAGGGGGCGCGCGCTGCATTGCGCGCCACGCTTCGAAGGCGAAGGAACGCGACTGAGTGATCGCGCTTCGCGTCTTGACAGAATGCAGGGGTTTACGAGAACGCTCGAATTGGCGAAGACTGACCTGGAAAAATGTGCATAAACAACAAGTCCAGCACAAGGCTTTTGCTGTTTATGTGGTCGCTCTGTCGTGCGTAATGACGAGCCTGGGCCGAAGGCGGCACCAACCGGATAGCGTTGCACGTTGCCGGTGGCGCACTGCCTGGCGGGCTGGGAGGCGGCAGCATCGGGACGGCGCTCCAGGGTGCGGCGGGTGCGGGGCTGTCGGCGGCGATGGCGAAGCAACTGGACGATATCTACAAGGGTGTGGGATCGGCCACCGGTTCGGAGCTGCTCGGCAACATCGCTGCGAATGTGGTTGCGGGCGTCGGCGGTGCGCTGGTCGGTGGCGGAGTGGGTGCGACTACGGCATCGAGCGTCGAGTTATATAACCCGTCGGCACACCGCAAGAGGAATGATCTGCTTACGCAGGTGTGTAGCGGCTTGAGTCCGTGCAGTGAATCGCAGGTGATGGCAGTGATCAATGCACAGGGGGCGAATGCGGAGGCGGCACTTGGGGCCATGTCCCCGGATTACATGTCGATTCAGGGCAATATCTATATCGCCTCAGGGGGTATGGTAATTAATTTGCACAATGGCGATACATTTGGAAGTTGGGCGCTCGGTAAGCCGATTCCAACGTATTCGTTCAAGCCAGGACTTTCCGTGACGTTCGGAAGTATCCTTGGCGGCAGCGGTGCAGAAGGTA
>NZ_BBJH01000010.1 GCF_000739775.1 Paraburkholderia heleia NBRC 101817
CGCGAGGTAGCAGGTCCCAACGCAGGCCTGTCTGCAAGATGAAGAGAATGCCGGTGAGCACCGCACGATTGTCGAGCGGCTTGCGCCCCGGATAACGGGTTCGCCGTAGTTTGGGAGGGGGCAGCAACGGTTCGATGAGTGCCCAAAGTTCGTCGTCGAGTATCGGCTTGGCCATGTCCTTTTCGTCGTCGAAACAATGAAAAGGTTAACAGCATTCGTCGAGGGTTAACAGCCCCTTCGTTCATTTTGTTAAGGGTTCTAAGAGACACCGCGCCGCGAGTGACATTCAGTAACGTCGCGGCACGGCCGAAATGTCGAGTCTCCACTATCGCAGAAAACGCTTCTAGCTGCTGGCGATCGAAATTCATATTGTTGCGTAAGCCCTGATCTGATCGGCAGAAAGTCGATACGCTAGAGAGATCGGTCTCCGCATTTCCGCTATGAAACACGTCGCATGTGGCGGGGAATCCGAACTCGAGCGGCTTTGCCTTTTCTAGCTCAACCTTCGCGCCTGTTTGATTGGCTTCGCTCATCAGCCAAGGAACAGATCGACCAATCTTTCCGGTGCATCATCCACGGACATCAGTTCTTGCGTCGCGAGTGCCCCGTCAATATCAGGCAGCAAGCGTTGCGATTTCCGTCTTTGCCGAGGCGACAGCGCCGCTACGTGCTTCAGAACCCATCGCGACACCTTCAGCACGAATGAAGGTGATGTCTGTGATGCCCAGAAAGCCGAAAAGTCCGCGCAGATAGGTTTCTTGATGATCCATGAAGGCGGCAGGCGAGCCTTCGATATAAGCGCCGCCGCGCGACGAAGCGATGATGAGCTTCTTGTCGCCACACAGTCCGATCGGACCTTGCTCCCCGTAGCGGAAGGTTTTTCCGGCAACAGCAATGCGGTCGATCCAGGCTTTCAGTTGCGACGATACGGTGAAGTTGTACATCGGTGCGCCAACGACCACGACATCGGCTGCGAGAAATTCCTCGAGCGCGATATTGCCTATGGCAACGTCAGCCTTTAGTGCCTCGTCCACGGACGCACCCTGGGCGGCCCCGAGGTGTGCCGCCGTCAGATGGCCGATCGGCGTAGCAGCAAGATCAAGACGACTGACCGTCAGATCGGGATGGCGGCCCCGCAAGGTGGCAACGATATCCGCCGACAGGTCACGGCTGACGGAGCCCTGCCCGAGGATGCTGGAATCTACGTGTAGCAGTTTCATGAGACTAATCTCCAGTGGGATTACTGCTTGATGGCTTCGGCCTGGATCAGCAGCTTGGTCTTCATGCTGAAACCGTAGGACTTCCCGAAGTCGACACCGAATGCCGAGCGGTCAAACTCACCGTAGGCATCGACGCCGCACTCTTCCTTCTTCAGCATCGGGTTCACGAGGCATTTGAACGTGTGGATTTTCAGCGTGAGCGGCTGCGTGACGCCGTGCAGCGTGAGCGAACCGACGACTTCCGACGGCGTACTGCCGTCGAATTTGATATTGCCCTGGTAGTGAGCGTCCGGGAATTTGGCCGCATCGAAGAATTTTTCGCCGCCGAGTTCAGCATCGAGCGCCTGGTTCCCGGTGTTGGCCGAGGCGACCTTGGTGATCACGTCGACCGTACCGGTCTTGGCAGCGCGGTCGAGCACGACGGTACCTGACGAAGTGTTGAACTTGCCGCGCCAGACCGACAGGCCGCCGAAGTGGTCGGCTTCGAAGCTCGGATAGGTATGCGTCGGATCGAACTGATAGGTCGTGGGTTCGGCGGAAGCCGAGAACGACACGGCGGCGGCGAGCGTGCCGATGGCAAGCATCAGGTTTCTTTCCAAAATGATCTCCTGGGTAATGAGCGCCGCGCGAAGCACGGCATGGTGGAAGTGGGAAATAGGCAGCCGCTCTCGTTTACTTCACGGCTACGAGATGGAACTTGATCTGCACGTCGTCGGCGACGATCGAAGTGTCTTTCCACGCACCGGTACCGATGTCAAAAACGAGGCGTTTGATCGGCAGCGTGCCATCGAATATCTGCTTGCCGCTAGCCCGGGTCACCGTAACTGGCACCGTGACCGGCACAGTCTTGCCCTTAATGGTGAGCTTGCCGGTCACGTTGTAGTGGTTGCCACCGGTCGGCACAATCGCCGTGGAAACGAAGATGGCTTGCGGGAAGTCCTTCGCGTCGAACCATTCTTTGCCAGCAACCTGATCGTTGTACGAGGTGTCTCCGAGGTCGTAGCTGCCGACATCGATCGTGACCTGCGCATTGCCCTGCGCTGCCTTGTCTGGGTCGAACTTGATCTGGGCTGTGAACTTCCTGAACACGCCTTCCGTGGGCACGTTCATCTGTCTGGCTACGGCCGATACCTTGCTCTGTGCTGGATCTACCTGCGCATGTGCTCTGCCGACAAGGCCGAAGGTGATGGCCGCCATAGCCACCATCATGGAGGGCAGGAACAGAACGTTCATCGAATCGTCTTCACTTGAGAAAGGGCAACATGCGCGACAGTACGTCGTCGCGATCGAAAAACCGGTGCTTCAGCGCGCCCAACACGTGCAATACGACGACCGCAAGCAGCGTGTAGTCGAGCAGCACGTGCGCTTCGCGTAGTACGGGCCTGAGCGCCGGGTTCGGATTAATCAGGGACGGCAGCGGCACAAGTCCCAGATAGACCACCGGGATGCCAGCGGCCGAACTGTAGAAATAGCCAGTCAGCGGAACCGCGAACATCAGCAGGTACAGGAGGTGATGTACGCCATGTGCGGCCACGCGCTGTAAGCCCGTGACGTTGTCGGACAATGCAGGCGGCACATGCGTGGCGCGCCACAACAAGCGCAGGGCAGCGAGCGCAAGCACGGTCACGCCGATCCATTTGTGCCACGAGAAGCACCTGAGCTTGGTCGGCGTGAAGCCGGGGATGTCGGTCATCACCCAGCCGAGCGCAAAGCCACAGACGATCAGCAATGCAATCAGCCAGTGCAGTGTTATCGCCGTCCGCGTATAGGCGGTCGGCATGTAGTTCGATGAGTTTCTCAATTTGGCTGAAGGCCTGGATCGATCTGGCCAAGAGATTCTTTGTCTGTTTTGAACGATTGGAAATAATCACTTCCTGCATAGAGTTCGAAGTATGGAGACTGAGGGCATTCCAGACTAGACGGTAAAATCGGATGGAATTAATCCATTTTTGGAGAAATCGCGTGATCGATCTGAATGACCTGGCGATGTTCGTCCAGGTAGTCCGTTCCGGCAGCTTTTCTGAAGCGGCACGACGTCTACGTATGCCGTCGAATACATTGAGTCGACGCATCGATAGGCTCGAAGGACAGCTCGGCACCCGTCTGCTGCATCGCTCGACGCGCAAACTCGCGCTGAGCACAGAAGGGCAAGCACTGTTTGAACGCTATGCGCCTGCGCTCGACCAGATTCTGGAGATCGGGCAGCGCCATGCTGATGAGCAGACACTGTCTGGCTCGGTCCGAATTACCGCGATGGCTGGTCTGTTTGAATTCTTCGGCATGGAATGGCTGGTCAAGTTCTATACCCGCTACCCAAACATCAGCGTCGATTTTCTGCTTGATGATTCTCCCTCTGATCTGATCACCGAGCGCGTCGACCTGGCTTTACGTACCGGCATCGAGACGGGTAGCGGTTTTAAGGTGCGTCGACTGGCACCGGATGAAGTGATTCTGGCGGCGAGCCCCGCCTATCTGGCGCGGCGACCTGCGCCACGAACGCTGCGAGATCTGGCCGAACACGACTGTCTGACGATTTCCAATCGGCAGGGTCGCAGCATGTGGCGTTTGCATGGCGCACGTGGCAGCCAGGAGGTATCGATCAAAAGCAGGTTCGCGGTCAACGACATGCGAGTGCTGGTGCAAGCTTGCGTCGCTGGCCTGGGCATTGCATTGGTGCCGCAACTGCTGGCCGGGCCAATGATTGCGCAAGGCAAACTGGTACGCGTTCTGCCCACCTATCGGCGTTCAGGTACCGGCTTCGGACTGCAGCTCGTCTACACGAGTCGCCCGCCCGTGCCACCTGCGGTAGCGGTTTTTGCTGAATTTCTTTTGGAAGGGTTAGGTGACACGCCGGCAAGTCCGTCGTGGAGCGGTGCCGGTCGATAAGCGTCATCGCACCTTGGACTTCAAGGGCGCTCCTCGATAGTCAAAAAATTTCTGGACCGATTGAGATCAACCATTTCAAATTACTTGAACATAATCACCAAAATTTTCCGGCTATTCTTATCAATGATTTCCAGATACCTTCGTATCCACGAATGTCATGTCCCCCTCTGTAAGCCGCACAACGCAGGCTTGACCTACTCGCCTGCTTCATCTATTGCAAAAAATATGAACTCGCAAATCCAGATCTCCATATCGGGCGCGGAGGCGTTCAGCCTCGATGTGTACCATCCTTCGGTAAAGGTGATCGCATGATGCACGCCCCCGAACTACTCGAAGCGCACCTTCACGAGATGCTGGTTGATTTCGCCGCTTGGCGTGCCCTGTTCGCGGACGACGCCACCATGGAGTTCGTCTATGGCGCGTCAGCTGGCATCAAAAGCCCGTTACACGGAATCGAAGCCATAGCTGAAAGCGTCCGCGGCTTCCTCGACGCTGTCAGCGATTTCCAGGTACAAGTATCAAAGGTTTTTCGCATCGAAGGCGAAGATGCGGTCGTGGCGGAATTCACTGGCAGCGGCACGGCCATCAAAACCGGACGTGCTTACAACCAGAACTACATCCTCTATCTGCGCGCCGAAGGCGGAAAAATCGTCACGCTTCGCGAGTATTGGGATGCTACCCGCGTTGTCGCGGCATTCCAGCCTTAATCGCCGACCAGGTTTGCGCCGCGGTTACGCGGAAAAATCAAAAAGAACATGAAAGCCATCCTGCTACGCGCTCCAGGCGGTCTGGAAAATCTCAAGCAGACCAATCTGGAAGATCCTGGCTCTCCCAAGCAGGGGCAGATCCGGGTACGTCTTCATGCCAGCTCGCTGAACTATCACGACTACAACGTGGCGACCATTCCCGGTTCTGCTACGGACGGTCGGATTCCTCTTTCCGACGGTGCGGGAGTGGTCGAGGAAGTCGGCGAAGGCGTGGCGGAATTCAAGCCCGGCGATTGTGTCGTCTCCTGTTTTTCGCCAGCCTGGCAGCTTGGCCGACCGCCTGTCCGGGATTTCTCGTCTGTTCCGGGTGACGGGGTTGACGGATACGCGCGAGACGTCGTCGTTTCAGCCGCAAACTCGTTCACGCAAGCACCACGCAGCTATACACATGCGGAGGCGGCGACCCTGACGACGGCTGGACTCACGGCTTGGCGAGCACTCGTTGTCGAAGGCCGGATTCAGGCCGGCGATACCGTGTTGGTGCCAGGCACGGGTGGCGTATCGATCTTCGCTCTGCAGTTCGCAAAGCGAATGGGCGCGACGGTCATCATAACGTCGTCATCCGACGAAAAACTCAAGCGCGCCACGGCGCTCGGAGCCGATCATACGATCAACTACAAGGCGTGCCCGGAATGGGGACGCCGCGTACTGGATCTCACCGGGGGACGAGGCGCCGATCATGTCATCGAGCTCGGAGGGCCAGGCACTCTGACGCAGTCTATCGAAGCTGTTCGCCTGGGCGGATTGATTGCACTGATCGGGGTTCATACCGGCTGGGGCGGGCATGTACCCACCGTACAGCTCATGGCAAAACAGGCACGGCTGCAAGGTATCATCGTAGGCAGCCGTATGCAGCAAATCGAGATGATCCGCGGTATCGACGCGACGGGATTGAAGCCCGTCATCGATCGTCACTTCGGTCTCGAGGAGCTCGCAGATGCTTTCCGCTATCAGGCTCAGGGCAGCCATTTCGGGAAGATCGGCATCCAGATCTGACTGGCATTCGACACTGCCGCCACCGAACTGAGATCAGCTTCGAGGATTGCAGCTTCTCCCTTCTCGAAGCCGGGATCAGCGTGGCATGGCAAGAAATCCCCCAGAGGCTTTATGAGCAACCCCGGAATACCCAGTCTCGATCAACTGAAGGTCTTTCTGACCGTGGTCGAAACAGGCAGTTTCGCGGCGGCGGCCCGTCGATTAAGTAGAGCGACTTCGGCCATCAGTTATACGATCGCCACCCTGGAAACCCAGTTGGGCGTCCCGCTGTTCGATCGAGAATCGACCAGGAAACCCACGCTGACCGAAGCTGGAATCGCCGTTCTGTCGGAAGCGCGCACGGTGTGCAACGGTGTCGACAGCCTCCGGGCGCGCGTACGAGGTCTCATCAGCGGCCTGGAAGGCGAAGTCGTGCTCGCCGTAGACGTCATGCTTCCTACTGAGCGCCTGGTCGATGCCTTACATGCGTTCGAAGCCGAATTTCCGACTGTCGCTATCAAGTTGCACGTCGAAGCGCTCGGTGCTGTCGTGCATCTCGTCCAGGAAGGCCGTGCCGGCATCGGCATCAGTGGCCCGCTGCAAGAAGCCTCGCCAGGGATCGAATCTATCCATATCGGCCACGTCGAACTCATCCCTGTCGCATCGCCATTACACGCGCTCGTTAGCAACGGAAATCCCACTCCAGGAGACATCCGCAAACACGTGCAGCTTGTCCTGACAGATCGCTCGCCCGTCACGGAAGGGCATGATTTCGGCGTACTCAGTCTGCGCACGTGGCGGCTGGCCGACCTCGGCTCGAAACACGCACTGCTCGTCGCGGGCATTGGATGGGGCAATATGCCCGAGCCCATGGTACGAGCAGACATCGAGGCCGGCAGATTGGTGCGGCTGCGTCTTCCTGAGTCGGATGGCGGTCGATACAAGCTCAGCGCAATACATCGTATCGATGCACCACCAGGGCCGGCAGCATCCTGGCTCATTCAACGCTTCGCAGCACAGACTCAGGCTCGCGTTTGAACTTGCCGGCTGTGTAGGCAGACATCAACCTCCACGGGAAAACAGAGATGAACAAGCAAATCAGCCTGGACGTTAGATCGGGCTTGTGGATCGCAACGTTCCGTAATCCACCGATCAATCTGATCGATCCGGATACGATCGAAGAATTGCAGAATCTGGTTGCCTCGCTCGAAAGCGATAACGACGTCAAGGCCATCGTGTTCAGAAGCGCCGACCCGGATTTCTTCATGGCTCACTGGGATGTGCTCGCTGACAAACAGCGGGTCGCCGCTATGCTGCCCGGGCCAACGGGTATGCACCCGTGGATCGATGTACTAGCACGCTTGTCGCGCGCGCCTGTGGTCTCGATCGCCGATATTCGCGGCCGGGCGCGCGGCGCCGGCAGCGAATTTGTGCTGGCTTGCGACATGCGTTTCGCCAGCCTCGAGCGCGCGATACTGGGACAGTTCGAGGTCGGGCTCGGCGTCGTACCCGGCGGCAATCCGATGGCTCGCCTTGCCGGGTTGATGGGCCGCGGACGCGCACTCGAGGTCGTTCTCGGCGCCGACGACTTTACGGCCGAAGTCGCCGAACGCTATGGTTATATCAATCGGGCGCTGCCCGATGCCGAGATCGAGGCGTTCGTGGATAACTTCGCGCTCCGACTAGCATCCTTCGAAAAGCACGCGATCGTCGAAAGCAAGGCATTGATGGATGTCGTTTCACTGCCACCCGATGCAGTCTTCCCGCCCGCGCTGTCGGCCTTCTTTAAATCGGCCGCGCATCCGGGTACGCGCACACGTTCCGCCGCCCTGCTCGAACGCGGTTTACAACAACGCTCCGAGACCGAGATGCGTCTGGGTCAAGTCGTAGGTGAACTTCCCGCTTCCGGGGCTCTGCAATAAAAATTGCATTCCCACGTGATGAAACATCCTCGTTAAATCTCCCCGCTTCCGAACGTGCCCAATCCTTTTCCGGCCACGTTCGAAATCCAGATCAGACGTTCCCCTTCAATATGCCAAGTAGACACCGGAACGCCAATGGAAGATGGCGATTCTTGGGGTAATAGAGACACAGTCCCGGCAAAGACTGACACCAGTCGTCCAGAAGCACGACCAGCCGCTTAGCGGAGAGCTCGTCCTCGATCAGCGCCACTGGAAGATGCGCAATACCGAGCCCCTTGATCGCAGCCTCGATGACGAGGCCGTTGTGATTAATTTTCTTAGAAAATCCTGGCCGCCACCTCGCCAGTATTGATCCGTATGGTCCCGCCCGGCCAGCTTCCTCGTGCAAGCCTTCGAGTACATCGCTCAAATTGCCGGGAATCGCGTTGAGCTGAACGAATAGTTTTCTTCCAGGCTCCGTCAGAGCGACGCTGCGCGTCGTTCGATTCAGCAACCGCGTCTTCAGCCGCTCCTCGAGAGAACGGATCAGGTGACTTAGCGTGGATGGCGTTACATTGAGCTCTTCGGATGCTTTCCGAAAACTCAGCCGATTGGCTACTTTCTGAAATGCAACCAGCTCGTTAGTCGGCGGAATATTCATTCATGAAATCTCTCTCATACTTCATCCAGATTACGCGCATAGTCCGGATAACTACTTTTCGCTAGCATGGTTGCCTACATTCCTCACCAAAGTATTGGAGTCAACGAATGAGCGGAAAGCATCTGCTTGAAAAAAATCTTCTTGCGTTTACGGCAACGAACCGGCCGTGCTCGACATCAATGCCGAGAATCTGATTCCGATCCGGCCCGAGATCGACAAATTCGTCGCAATGCTGAACGACCCCGCCCGGCGCAGTGACGTCACGTCCGAATCGCGCTCGATTCAGACGCCGGACGGCACGGTCCGCGTGCTGGTATTCAAGCCGCAGGGTTCCCGATCGGATCGGCCGGCCATCCTGCACATTCACAGCGGCGGATTCGTCGCGGGTACGCCCGAACCGGCCGCCGGCCTTTGCCACACGTTCGCGCACGAACTCGACTGCGTCGTCGTGTCGGTCGATTACCGGCTCGCGCCCGAGCATCCGTTTCCGGCTGGCCTCGAAGACTGCTACGCCGCGCTCAAGTGGCTGCATGCGTCGGCTGGCGAACTCGGCGTCGATCCGGCCAGGATCGCCATCACCGGTGAAAGCGGTGGCGGCGGCCTGGCCGCGCAACTCGCCTTCCTCGTGCGGGACCGCGGCGAAGTACCGATCGTGCTCCAGTTGCTGACCTACCCGATGCTCGACAACCGCACGGGCCTTGGCCTCAATCCTGGCCCCAACGCCGGGGAATTCATCTGGCCGAAGGATTCGAACCTGTTCGGCTGGCAAAGCTACCTCGGCGATAACGAACGCTTCCAAGCCGAAACGCCGCCTTATCCGGCTGTGCCGACGCGCATCGGCAATCTGGCCGGTCTCGCGCCGGCCGTGATCGGCGTCGGCGATCTGGACCTGCTCGCGCGCGAAAGCCTGCTTTATGCCGCGCAACTGGTCGAAGCCGGTGTCCCGGTGGAACTGCACCTCTACCGCGGCGCTACGCACGGATTCGATGTCGCCTTCGGCACGCCGCTCGCGGATGCGTACAACGCGGCGCGCATCCAGGCATTTCGCCGCGCCTTCGAAGACGCCGGTACGGCTGCTCGATAAAGCAGCGGAGGGTGGGGATCGCCTCACCCTCTATTCCAGCTTGTCCGTCAGCGCATCCCGCCACTCGCAATGATGCATTCGCCGGTCAACCAGCGAGCATCGTCGGATGCCAGAAAAGCGACGACCGGGGCAATATCGCGCGTCTCGCCAGAACGACCCAGCGGAGTGTGGGCGATCGCGGCATCCGCGAGATCCGATCCGACGATGCCGGCATCCTGCGTGCCCTCAGTCACGACATAGCCCGGATTGACACCATTGACCCGAATCCCGCGGGGCGCCAGCTCCTTCGCCAGTACCCCCGTGATGGCGTCTACTGCACCCTTCGTCCCGCTATAGACTGCGTTTGCCGGCGGCGTAGTGCGCGACACCACCGAGCCGATGTTGATGATGCGAGTGCCTTCGCGATAGCGGCACCAATGCCCTTTGAAGCACCGGTGACGATGGCGACTTTTTCTGCAAGCTTGCTCATTGAATTTTCAACCGGAATAGCGTGAATCAGGGAGGCAACCCGGATCGAATCGCCTCGAGATTGAGGCGGATGCGGTATGGCCGGTGCACCACTCCCTAGCAGCGCGTGGCAAGCGGTGGGATCAGTACCGGCAGCCCCTGGAGCGTCCGTTTTTCGATCGCGCGATGCGCGGCGGCTGCCTCCCGAAGCTCGAAGTGCACGGCATCGATGTCGGCGAACGTTCCCGACCGGATCGCATCGAACAGTTCGGCAGATGCCGCGCCGACGGTACGCATATTGACGAACCGGCAGCGGTCAGTCGTAATGTCGCGGCGCTCGAGCGCAATCTGGGCGTGCGTCTGCTGCAACGATCCACCCGGCGGCTCACGCTCACCGAAGCGGGCGAGCGCTTCCTGCAGTCGATCGGTGCGAGCCTCGACACCTTGCAGTCGGCGATTGAGGAAACATCTTCTGGCGCACATGAGCCCGCCGGAATTCTGAAGGTCAGCGTGAGCCCGACCTTCGGTCTGCGCTACGTCCTGCCTCTGCTGCCGGAATTCCTGCGGCAGTATCCGCGCGTACGGCCCGAATGGCATTTCGAGAATCGGCAAGTCGATCTCGTACGCGAAGGATACGATCTCGCCATCGGCGGCGGATTCGACCTCGCACCCGGCGTGGTGGCAAGAAACCTCGCCCCCGCGCACCTCATCGCCGTCGCGTCACCCGCGTACATGCGCGAACATCTTTTTCCGTCGCGCCCGGATCAACTCGAGGGGCTACGAGGCATCGCGATGCGGGGCATGGCTACCGGACGGATTCGCAAGTGGACGATGCGCGACCGGCAGGGAAACGAGGCCATCGCCACAGCTGGCGAAGACATCGTCATGAACGACCCGACCGCCATGCGCGAAGCGGCGAAGCTGGGGCTCGGCGTGGCGATGCTCATGGTGCCCGACGTGCTTCCCGAAATCGAAGACAGCACCCTGGTCCGGCTGCTACCGGACTGGTATGCCGATGGCGGGCTGATCAAACTCTATTACGCATCGCGGAGATTGTTGCCGGGTAAGACCCGGGTCTTCATCGACTTTCTCACCGAGGCATTCAGGCATCGGAAGTTGGCCGAGAAATTTGCGGGCTGAGTCCAGCCAAAGGCACCACGCCTTGCACCGAATCACGCTACGCTCAGCCCTGCCTGCCGTTTCCGTTCAACGAAAGACAGGGATATTTCCAGTTCCGGTACGCCGGTCACCTGCTTCGCGCAGCTTGCGGCCGAGTTCGACGATGTTCCGCTCACCGGCCTCAAGCGCTTCCGCGGAGGTATGCACGGAGTAGTAGCCGAGATGCAGTGAGTGATCGTGCGGCTTCGCCGAACCCAGCACGAACACAGCGTCTTCGGTTCCGGTTGCCTCAAGGACAATCGGCGCCTCGCTGGACTCGAAAACCACCATCTCGCCGGCCGAAACGACGCCGCCCGTATCGAGTTCGCCCTTGGCCAGTGCTAGCCAGCCGACCGTATACCCCTCCGGCGGATGATAAGTCCAGCGCTCGCCCGAGCGCAGCGTGACCAGCACATAGTTGATGCCCTGCGGTGCCGGAACCGGGCTCGGCACGCCGTCGTAACTGCCGACCACAGGTCGAGAAATACGAACGGCTTGACCATTCGGCCAAGATCCGACGGACTCATCAATCGAGTGATCGAACCTCCACGGTGACCGCGCGTGCGTGACACGATCGCTCGCGAAGGAATCGAGGAGTGGGTATGAACGGGTAACGGATGAACGTGCGACACGGTGATTTCCCGGACGAAAAAGAGAGATTTAAGTCCCTTAATTATGCACATCCGAACGAGCTACAACCTTGCATAAATGGGAAGGACCGTGTGCTGGAGCAGTGCAAATCTTGGCATGCTCAGATGCGGCCATGATGCGCCGCGTCGCCAGTTCGGACACCAGCAGCGCAACGGCTACCAGCACTGCGGCGACGAACCCGAGTCGATGTCCGCCGACGACAGGGATCGCCGCCGCACCGATAATGCCGGCCGCCGTCACGCCGAAATAGGTGCCTGCCGTATTGAGTCCGATCAGTACCGGCGCGATGGCGGGTGCCAGCGTAACGAGCCGGTGCTGTTGCGGAACGAGTATGCCCCATCCGCAGGCGCCCCAGACCGCAATAGCCAGTGCGGCGCTCCAGACATGGAGACTCGTCCACGGAAAGGCCGTCATATCGATCACGAGCAGCCCCAACATCAGCACGATCACCTTGTGCGAGCCGAACGAGTCGATCAATCGCCCGGCAAGGAGATTGGATACCGTGCCTGCCGCCCCCCACATCACCAGCAGCACGCCAAGCACGATGGCCTGGCCGCCCACGGCACGATCGAATACCACCGAGAAGTAGGTGTAGACGGTGAAGATGCCGCTCATGGCAAGCAGCGTCGTCGCCAGTGTCAGCGCCACGCGCGCATCGGCAATCGGCGCAATGCGCTTTCCAAGCGTGATGGCGGGCGCAAGTGGCATTTCGGGCAACAGCGCCCACACGCCGATGAATGCAACGGCACCCAACGCAGCGACGAACATGAGCGTCCACCGCCAGTCGCCCAGCCCCCCGATGACTGCTCCGATAGGCGAACCCAGAGCAGTCGCTGTCGTCAGTCCAGCGACGATCACCGACAATGCAAAGCCGCGACGCTCCGGCGGCACCAGCATGGCTCCCGCTCCCGTCGCCGTCGGCGAGAACGTTGCGGCCCCCACGCCAGCCAGCACGCGCGACAGCAACGCCAGGCCGAGACTGGGCGCGAGCGTCGTCGCCAAGTTCGAAACGACGAACAATCCAAGACCGATCAGCATCAGTCTCTTACGCGGTACACCGGCGGCCAGCGCCGCGATCGTCGGCGCGAGCAACGCATAGGTCAGCGCATAAGCCGTGGTCATCTGACCGGCCGCACCGATGCTCGCATGGAACGCATGGGAAATCTGCGGCAGGATGCCGGCGACGACGAAACTATCGGTGCCCAGCGCGAACATGCCAAGGGCGAGTACAAGAAGGCGGCGGTCCATCATGAATCCTTTTGCTGAACAAACGGATAACAACCAGGCCGCATCGCGCGGCCGGATCGAAAACATACCTACTGGCTCATAGCGGCCCGATCTCGTCCCCGAGCTCGACGTAGCCGTCGCTCGCGATCTCGGCGTAGACACCACAGAACACATGGCCGAAATGCTTTGCCAGCGCCTGGGGAATGCCAAGGTCACGCTGCGCAGTGGCCGGATTGACGTTCGTCGCAGCGCAGCGTCGCGTCTGCCGCACGATGCGGGCCCTCGCGTTGCCGATCATCACTTCACGGTCGAGCCACTCAAGCTCGCTCCACGGCATGCCGTTGTCGAAATACACATTCGCCCGGAAACGCAGCGGATCGGGTTCGGCACCCATGGCGCGGCCCAGATCGCGCAACGTCGCGAGATTGATCAGCGAGATGGCATTCATCAGCGCCGGCGAATACACGCTGACGTCGGTGAACCGGATGCCGTCGGCACCCACCAGCTCGGGACGTCCCGGCAGCGGCGTACCCTCGAACACACGGAGCATGAAGTCGCTGAAGCGCACGCGGTCGACCTCGCTGCCGAGATGGAATTGCTGCGTCTGGCCGGCCCGCTCCCGGACCCGCAACATCTCGTCGCTGTCGCTGTAGGACGTCGACAACGCAGCGAGCCGCTCGTATTTGACGAGTGCGAGATAGTCGGTCTTGGGACGAGGCACGAAACCGGCCGCATCGAAAACCCACTCGCCGTTCGCAATGGCATAGCGCCGGTCGGACGGAAACCCCTGCCCGATCTTCAGCGACACACTCGACAGCGTTTCCGCCGACAGCCCTTTCACCGGATAGCGGCACAACAAGCTCACATGTTTCATAGCATCCTCGAAGTTTGTTCTCCGAGCGCGGCGCGACGAGCCCTGGCCTGTCGCCGCATCCGCGCTCAGGTCAGTCAACGTTCTTCTTCAGGAAATCGAGCATCAGGCTCGCGATCTCGTCCGTCTGTTCGTCGAACGCGAAGTGCCCGGCGTCGAGCAGATGGATCTCCGCATCGGGCAGATCCCGCCCGTAGGCTTCGGCTCCCGGCGCGATGAACGACGGATCGTTCTTGCCCCATACCACGAGGGTCGGCGGCTTGTGCTCGCGCAGCCAGGCTTGCCAGGCCGGATACGACGCGACATTCGTCCGGTAGTCGTACAGCAGCGCGCCCTGGATCTCGCGCTGACCGGGCCGCGACAGATGGGCGTATTCGTCGGTCCACGTATCGGGATCGTATCGTTCGGGATGCGATGTCCCGGCGGTGTGCCGCTGTTCGGTTGCGCCAAACGAGATGAACGTGTCCAGCACTTCCGGGTGTGCCTTGGGGTCTGCCCAGTACTGGGCGATACCTGTCCATTTCACGCCGAGCCCTTCCCGGTAGGCATTGGCATTCTGGATGACCAGTGCCTGTAACCGTTCGGGATGCGCGACCATGATCCGGAAACCGACCGGCCCACCGTAGTCGTGGAGATACAGACTGTAGCGATTCACGCCGAGCTGATCGAGCAGTTCGCTGGTCGTCTGCGCCAGGTGATCGAAGGTGTAGGTGTACGCCGTCGGGGACGGCGCATCGCTCTGACCGAAGCCGGGAAAATCTGGCGCAATCAGGTGATAGTGCGTTGCCAGCAATGGGATTAACGAATCGAATTCGCGGGACGACGACGGAAAGCCGTGCAGCAGCACGATCGTCGGCGCGTCCCTGGGGCCAGCCTCTCTATAGAAAATCTTGACGCCATCGACCGTGGCGCGATGATAAGAGGTCGTGCTCGAAATCGACTCCAACGGCGCGGCCTGTACAGCAAGGCTGGTCGTCAGCGCCACGGCTGCGGCCAGAAGAATTCGCGTTTTCATTGTCGGGTTCTCCCTGTCTGAAAAACTTTGCTTGAATGGCGAACGGTTTAGACGAGGCTTGCTGGCAAGCCTCGTTCCGAGCCCCTTCTCAGGATGCGTGTCGGCCGGCCTTAGAACTGCGTGAGTCCGCCGTCGACCACCAGCTCGACGCCCGTCGTGTACGAGGAATCGTCGCTGGCCAGGAACAGCGCGGTGCGAGCGATTTCGATCGACTCGCCGAAGCGCTGCAGCGGCACTCTGGCCTGAATGGCCGATGCGGTTGCCGCGAGCTGCTCGTCGGTCAGACCGAGCTTGCCGTAGAACGGCGTCGTGATCGCACCCGGGCTCACGGCATTCACGCGGATGCCGCGCGGCGCCAGTTCCGCGCCCAGCGTGCGGACCAGCGACCGGACGGCTGCCTTCGTCGCAGCCAGCAACGACAGACCCGGCATGCCGACGGTGTCGAGGAACGACGTCGTCGCCACGATGCTGCCGCCCTTCGGCATGAGCGGAACCGCCTTCTGGATCGTCAGGAACAAGCCCGTGAAATTCAGCGAGAAATGTTCGTCGATCAGTGCCGGGGTGACGGCCTCGAGCGGCGCGACCTTGCCGGCACCCGCATTGGCGAACACCACGTCGATACGGCCGAACTTGACACGTACCGCTTCGATGGCACGTTCGATATCGGCCGGCTTGCGCAGATCGGCGGACAGCAGCAACACCTCGCCACCGACTTCCTTACCGGCGGCCGCGAGACGCTCTGCATTTGAGCCGAGTACGATGACCGAAGCGCCTTCCGCGCGGAACAGCTTCGCGGTTTCCAGGCCGATGCCCGACGTGGCGCCCGTGACCAATGCAACCTTGTTCTTCAGCTTCATTTTTCTTCCTTCACACAGTTATTAAAGAGGAATACTTATGTTCCTCAATGGACGGGCCGCCATTCGTGATGACGACGCGAGAATCATGTCGCGGCAATCGGCCGCGCAAACCAGCGCAGCTCAGGCAGCCTGGTACCGGGAATAGTCCGTATAGCCTTTGGCGCTACCGCCGTAATACGTCTCCGGTCCCGCCTCCGTCAGCGGCCAGCCCTCACGCAGCCGATCGACCAGATCCGGGTTGCCGATGAATGCCTTGCCGAAGGCGACCATGTCGGCGTGGCCGCTTGCGACCGCCTCTGCCGCCAGAGCGCGATCGTAGCCGCCGTTCGCGATATAGGCGCCGTCAAACGCACGACGCAGAGACTGGAAGTCGAATGCGCCTAACGCGCTGGCCGGCGCCCGCTCCTCGATACAGTGCAGATACGCGAGACCCAGTGCGCCGAGCCGTTCGGCAAGCCGTCCATACGTCGATTGCGGATCGCTGTCGAGCGGCGTTTCGCCGATCGTGGTCTTGACTGGCGACAGCCGCACGCCCACGTGCCCAGCGCCCCAGATTCCGGCTACAGCCTGCGCGACTTCGACGGGCAAACGCAGCCGGTTTTCGATCGACCCGCCGTAGTGATCGTCCCGATGATTCGTGCTGTCCCGCAGGAACTGCTCGAGCAGAAAGCAGTTGCCCATATGGATTTCGACGCCGTCGAATCCGGCCTCCTCCGCCATCCGGGCCGCGTGCCGATACTCGTCGATCACACCGGGGATTTCGTCCGCATGCAGCGCGCGCGGCATGGACGGTGGCAGCATGCCGGCTGCGGTCAGCACGGTGCCACCCGCCTGGATCGCCGAGGGCGCCACCGGCGCACGCGAGCCCTCGTGGAGGCTCACGTGAGAAATCCGTCCCGTATGCAGAAGCTGCAGCACGATCGTGCCGGCCGCGTCGTGCACCGCATCGGTCACCTGCCGCCAGGCGCGAACCTGTGCATCCGTGTAGACGCCGGGGGTATAGGCATAACCGCGCCCCTGCCGGGAAATATTCGTCGCCTCTGCGACGATCAATCCGGCCGAAGCACGCTGGCTGTAGTACCTGGCTGCCAGCGGCGTCTGCACGCCTTCGAGGTCGGCGCGCGCCCGCGTCAGCGGCGCCATGGCGACACGGTTCGAGACACGCATCGCACCGATGGAAGCGGGAGCAAAAAAGTCAGAAGGTTGCATGAACAGGTCCTTGAGAAACTAACTGATGTCGACTGAACCGCATCATGCCGTCCGGCGCTTTGATGTTGAATCCACTAAAATCGGTTTTCATTTCCTCAAAAAATGGACAAGTGACGTGGACCGACTCGAAGCCATGACCATGCTGCTCGCCGCGATCGAGAAAGGCAGTTTCTCGGCCGCCGCGCGGGAAATGAACGTGCCGGTGCCCACGCTTACGCGCAGGGTCACGGATCTGGAAGAACAGCTCGGCACGCGCCTGCTCACGCGGACGACGCGCAAGCTGGCACTGACGGATGCGGGCGTGGCCTATGCCGCCACGGCCCGGCAGATTCTGGAACTGGTTGCCGAACAGGAACGCGAGGCAACGGGAGAATTCACGGTACCGCGCGGAGAGCTCACAATCGCAACGCCAGTGCTGCTCGGGCGGCTCCATGTGCTGCCGCAGATCCTGGACTTTCTGGACGAGTTTCCCGAGATCGACGTCACACTGACGCAGTCGAACCGCAATGTCGATCTGGTCGAAGCCCACGTCGACGTGGCTGTACGTATCGGCCGACTGCCCGACAGCAGCCTGATCGCGACGCGCATCGGCGCATTTCGCCCGGTCGTCTGTGCAAGCCCTGCCTTGCTCGAGAAAAGAGGTGCTCCGAGCCTGCCCGCTGATTTGACGGACATGCCTTGCGTGAGATTCAACGGACCGATGTTCTCGCCGGACTGGAGCTTTCGATGTCCGGACACAGGCCGGCTCGTCATCCTCCCCATTTCGCCGCGGCTGCAGGTTTCGTCGCCCGATGCAGCCGTCGACGCTGCGATCCGCGGCCTCGGATTCACGCAACTGCTGCACTATCACGTTGCGGAGGCCATCGACGCCGGCAAGCTCGAGATCGTACTGGCCCCCTTCGAGCTCGACCCGGTGCCGATCCAGCTGGTTCACGTTTCCCGAAATATGATGCCGCTCAAACTGCGACGCTTTCTCGACTTCGTGACGCCACGACTCCGGGAATCTCTTTCCCGCTTCGCCAAGCCAGCTTAAGCCGCGCGAGTCAATCTCATCGCGAATGACGGTACGCCGGCCAATTCGGCTGATCGGATTCGTGCGATCGCCGATGATCCGATCGAAACCGATTCGTTGACTGGATGAGATATCCGGCATCACTGAGCCCCATTGGCGAACGCCGGAAAGACCATACGAGACCGTCCCGGCCGACGATCAAGCCGCGGCGCCCGGCGCGAAACCCGCATCGATTTCGACCCGCGACAGATGCGCCACCGCATTCGCCAGCGTCTTGCCCGCCACTGCCATCGCGATCGCAACTGCAGCACGTCGGTCGAAACCGGCCGCCGTCAGTGCCTTGACGTCGCTGTCGGACACCTGGGTACGCTTGGAGGCGATGGCCGTCGCGAAGAGACGCACGGCCTCGAGCTTCGGATCGGCGAACGCGCCGCCATTGCGCAACGTCTCGACGACGACACCGGACGCACCGAGCTTGCCGGCCAGCGTCGCATGCACCGCCACGCCATAGTCGGCCGCATTCGCGCGGCTGGCCGCCGCCATCGCCACCTGCTGCGCGACCGGATCGAGCGAGGTCGCGCCGAGCGCCTGCAGCCAGCTCAAATAAGCGCCGAGCACCGCCGGCTCGGCCGCCAGCGCGTAGCCGAGATTCGGCACGAAGCCGAACGCGCCGCGCATCGCCTCGAGAATCGGCCGGGCCTCCGCTGGCACGCTCGCCGCATCCAGTACGCCGAACAGCGCCGCGCCCTGTGCGGCGTCGAGCGTGCGCGCAAGAAACGCGCGGATGATCCCGGCTACTTCGTCCAGATGCGATTCGAGCGGGAAATGTCCACCATCGACGAAACGCACTTCGGCGTCGGGCAGGTCGCGCCGGAACGCCTCGGCACCGGCAGGCAGGAAGAACGGATCGTTCTTGCCCCAGACCGCCAGCGTCGGCGGACGGTGCGTGCGGAAATACTCGTGGAAACGCGGATAGGCCGCGACGTTGGCCTTGTAGTCGCCGAACAGATCGAGCTGGATCTCGTCGTTGCCGGCCCGATCAAGGAAGTGCTGATCGAGCGTATAGCTCTCCGGCGCGATCTGCGACGTATCCGCTTCGCCGTGCTGGTACTGGAACTGCGTGGTCCCGGCCGCCAGGAAGCCGCGCAACTGCGCCCGATTCGCCTCGGACGGGTCCTGCCAGTAAGCGCGGATCGGATTCCAGCCTTCGCTCAACCCCTCCTCGTACGCATTGCCGTTCTGCGAGATCAGCGCACTCACCCGTTCCGGATTAGCAACGGCCAGTCGGAAACCGACGGGCGCGCCGTAATCGAACACGTAGAGCGCATAGCGCGTCAGGCCGATCGTGTCGGTAAAGCTCTCGATCACCTCGGCAAGATGGTCGAAGGTATAGCTGAACGCCTTTGCGTCAGGCGCATCGGAAAAGCCGAAACCGGGCAGATCGGGCGCGATCACACGGTACTTGTCGGCGAGCCGTGCGATCAGGCCACGGTACTGGTGGCTCGAGGTCGGGAAGCCGTGCAGCAGCAGAACAGCAGGTGCGTCTTTCGGGCCGGCCTCGCGGTAGAACAGGTTGAGCGCCGAACCGGTACGACGGTCGGCGACGGAAACGGTTTGATAGGTGGGAAGCGCGGACATCGGGATCTCCTGGATCATCGGATCGGGTTACGTCCGGCTCAACAATCGAAATGAACCGAACGATCGGTACAGTACAAACAGAAATCCGCTTCGTCAAGCATTGATTTGTGTTATGAAGTTTCGTAAGCTACCGACTGTACCGAATGGTCGGTTTTAATGGAGCACACCATGCCCGCCGCACAGGCAACGAAGGACGAAATCGTCGACCGTCTGTTCACGGTATTTCGCGACCGCGGCTTCGAGGGCGCGTCCCTGGCCGACCTGTCGCGCGTGACCGGGCTCGGCAAATCGAGCCTTTACCATCACTTCCCCGAAGGCAAGGAGCAGATGGCAAAAGCCGTGCTCGAGCGAGCCACGACCGTCATCGACAGCGAAATCCTCGGCATCGCCCGGGGTGCCGGCTCGCTCAGAACGCGCATCCGCAAGATCGTGACGACGCTCGACCAGATGTATGTCGGGGGCAGCACGCCATGCGTGCTCGGCCAGTTGTCCAGCGCCAGCATCGGCACCGAAGCTCGACAGAATCTGGTTCGAGCGCTCGTTCACTGGATCGAGGCGATCGAGATATTGGCGCGCGAGAGTGGCATATCGCCCGTCAAGGCGCGACACTTCGCAGAAGACTGGGTCGCGCGCCTGCAAGGCGCGTTAATCCTGCAGGCGGCGATGGATGAAATCGGGCCTTACAAGCGCGCCATGAATGCCCTGCTCGATCTATCGAAAGACAGCACGGCCCGTACGCAGGATTAGCGCACAGCCAAGTGCTGCGCACGGACGTTGCACCGCTCGTTTGTAGCATCCTCGAAATTTGAACAAGTGTTCTTCGCAACCACCTGATTCTTCATCTCGTTTGCCGGGCGTATCGTCCATTCCTCTGTTTTCGATTAACACATTGAGGAATTGGCCATGTCTCGGACCGTCGTCATTACCGGCGCATCAAGCGGTATCGGATTCGCACTCGCCGAGTCGTACCTGTCGGCAGGCTTCAACGTCGTCGGCAACGGGCGTTCGCAAGAACGTCTGCACGATGCAGCCGAAAAACTCGGCAACCCGGATAACTTCCTCGCGGTAGCGGGAGACATCGCTGTTGCCGACACGTCGCGGCGTCTTTTTAGCGAAGCGATTCATCGCTTCGGAAAGGTCGATATCCTCGTGAACAACGCGGGCATCTTCATTGCCAAGCCGATTACGGGTTATACGACCGACGATTTCGACAAGCTGATCGACACGAATCTGCGCGGTTTTTTCAATCCGACACAGGCCGCCGTGACGCACATGATCGAGAACGGCGGCGGACACATTGTCAACGTCACGGCCGTGGTCGGCATCCAGCCCAACGCCAACGTGCCCGCGACCTTACCGGCACTCGTGAAAGGCGGAATCAACCAGGCCACACGTTCGCTTGCCACGGAACTGGCGAAACACAACATCAAGGTGAATGCCGTGGCTCCCGGTGTGATCGACACGCCCCTGCACAGCCCGGACAAGCATGCCTTTCTGGCAACGCTTAATCCGTTCGGGCGACTGGGTCGAGTCAAAGACATTGTCGACGCGGTCCGCTACTTGTCGGACGCAGATTTCACGACGGGCGTGATTCTTCCGGTTGATGGTGGCGCAGCAGCGGGACGTTGAGCTTACGCGTGCCAGCAGCGCTGGCACCGGTATCAACAGATCAGAGCGTCATCAGTAATGGCCGGATTTCCAGTACACGAGGCACAAAAAAAGTTAGGCCGCATTTTGCCCAACCCTTCGCTTTACTGGCAGCCCGGGAACGATGAAGATGGGCATATTCCTACGCCATAGCCACCTAAAGTCCGCTACAGTTCTCGACGGAGGCGGCTTTGCATATCTTCATCGACGAATCGGGCAATTTCACGGGCATTGGCGCAGACGCGCCAGCCGTCTCGACGCTTGGCGCGTTGATCCTCACCTCGCACAGTCTGCCTAAGCTGTTCAGGAAATATGGGCGGCTGCGAATCAATCTTCCGAAGAACAGCAAGGGAAAAGTAAAAGGGAGCAAGCTCAACGAAACGCAGGTCGCGGCGGTAGTGGAATTGCTGCGCAAGAACGGTGCGATTTTCTGCACGTCGATGATCGATCTTGCCGGGCATACGGCCGACGATATAGCTGGGCACCGGGATCGCCGAAGCGCCAGTCTGGCCGCCAACCTTATCTGTTCATATATTTTCCCCCTGTGGCTCCCGCTTGCACGACCTTGAGGTCAATCGCGTCCTCGCATTTCCCAGTGTTGTAACTTTGCCCGGCGACCACACTTGAAGGTCTTAACATCATTCATCAAGGACCACCGACGGCAGATCGAAGCAGCGTGCGATATCGACAGTTCACCAAGCGGCATTGCCTCGCATGAACGAAAGGCAGTTGCACAGATGGGAGCAGACGTTGCAGCCCAAGGGATAACTGACGTCATTGGGTCGGCAACCGCCGGATGCCCCGTAGATTCTTAAGATGCCTGATTTCGCAATGCAGCACGCATGATGACCATCCACCGCTGGATCCCAATACCCGGTGTACTCCGCGCTTACTCCGAGGCTCGATAAATCTCCTTCAGGCTTCGACGAAATCGGCCTGCATCTTGCCAAACTTTCTGACTGGAGCAGGAACCTTCCCTTCCGCCAACACATCGAGCAAGTCAGCCCATGCCTGGACCCTATGCCGCCGCCGCTCCAGAAGCGTCGCCCTATCGTAACTATCGCCCAGTTCCTCGTCCGACCCATGTGCAAGGTGCCGTTCAATCACGTCCGGGTCCCAACCAAGATATTCACGAATCAAAGTCCGCGCAGTCGCCCTGAACCCATGGCCAGTGATGTCCTCTTGCGTATCGTAGCCGAGCGTCCGTAACGCGCTGTTGATCGTGTTCTCGCTCATATAGCGAGAGCCTTCCGAACGCCTCGCCATGCTGCGAAAGATAGGCCCGGTCGGTCCGGTCACAGGATGGATATCTCGTAGAAGCTCCACTGCCTGGCGCGGCAGGGGCACGAGATGCGGCGGCGTCCGGCTATCCTGCTTTCTCCACTCACGGATCTTCATTTTTTCCGGCGGCCAAGTCCAGATCGCCGCGTCGAGATCCATGTCCTCCCAGTGGGCAAAACGAAGCTGGCCAGGCCGCTGGAACGCTATCGGGGCAAGTTGCAGCGCTAAGTGCCCGCGATCCTTGATACGGTACAGGCACTTTACGATCTCGGCCTGGGGGATCGACGGCATGGGCAGTTGTCCGACCCACGGGAAAACGTGCAGTTCTAGCGCTCGTACGACCTTATCTGAGTAATCTTGAGACCAAGTTCGATCCTTCTTTGCTTCCGCCTGCCAAGCACGAGCAACGACTTCGAACGAATTTTTTGCTGCGATCAGGGCCTTGTGCTTTTCACTTTTCTTGGCCTCACCCGGATCGATGCCCAATGCAAGTTTTTCGCGGGCTCCATCTCGTCGCTTGCGCGCCTCCAGCAGCGACACGGCAGGATAGACTCCGATCGCCAAAGTTTTCTGCCTACCCTGGAATCGATAAGCCAAGCGCCAATATTTTCCGCCAGAAGCGTCCAGGTGAAGATAGAGCCCTCCACCGTCGGATGGCTTGTTGCCTTTGCCGTCAGGGTGGTAACGCGCATTCCGGCACTGAACGTCTGTAAGCGGCCTCTCGCACCTCCATCCTCGAGCGCAAGGGGTACCAACACAGCTTAGTCACATACCAACCGAAATACCAAAAAATCTGCCGGATGCCGCCAGATACCAACGGATCTCAGCGGACAACAAAAAACCCGCTAAGCCTTTGCTGTAGCGGGTTTCCCGGACTTCTACGACTGTCTGCGGCACATCAAACTTGATTCGATGGTGGAGGTAAGCGGGATCGAACCGCTGACCTCTTGCATGCCATGCAAGCGCTCTCCCAGCTGAGCTATACCCCCATTCAGAACGGCTTCTGCGCCAGTGGGATGACGCAGAATCGAGCCATGTCAGCTTACGGACCTGCTCGAAGAGCGGCGATTATATACGCCGCGCGCGCGACATCGCAAGCACGCTCGCGCAAGCGCCTGAAACCAGGCCGGAGTCCTTACGATTAACGGAAAAAGCAAAAGGCCGGCTTATGAGCCGGCTCTCTTGCCTCATTCGCGGCAGAAGCACGCGAACGCCATATTTTCCAGTATCACCACGCAGTTCCGGCGCACGATACTCGATTCAACTTTGGTGCCGACGGCGAGACTCGAACTCGCACAGCTTTCGCCACTACCCCCTCAAGATAGCGTGTCTACCAATTTCACCACGTCGGCATTCCAGTACGACCCGGGGACTCGCTTGACCCTGCCAGATCCCGTCCATTCTCGCCTCGTGGGCTCGAAGGGTCGCCATTGTATCGACTCGTCGCGCATTTTTGAAGGCCCCGCGCGAAGATTTTTTGAAGCCCGCGCCGACGCTTAAAACTCCAGCGTTGAGGTCAATTCAAGCGTGCGTCCGAGTCCCACGCCCAGCTGATTCGACCCTGCCGCACTCCAGTAGCGCCGGTTGGCTGCGTTCTCCAGATTCGCCTGCACCGAAACACGTTTGCCGTACACTCGCGTGGCGTAACGCACGCCTGCGCTCAACAGCGTATAGCCGCCAATCTGTGCCTGGTTCGCGTTGTTCACCTGGCGCGGCCCCACGTAGTAGATGCCGCCATTCACTGAAAGACCCGCAAGCATGGGCATGCGATATTCGGCAAACAGGCTTGCCGTGACGTGGGGCGTATTCTCCGGCGTCTTGCCGACGAGCGTCGGGTCGGAAGAATCGATCTGCTTCGCGTCGAGATAGACGGTCGATGCAGTGAGCGAAACGTCCTTCGTCACATCGCCCTGCACCGAAAACTCCACGCCGCGATAACGCGCGTTGCCGTCCATCACATAGACGTTATCGGCGTTTGTCCCGGCACTGGCCTGTTTGAGGTTGAAGAGCGCAAGCGATACGAGCGTATTGCCGGCGAGGCGCGTGCGCACGCCCACCTCCTGCTGCCGGCTCACTGCCGCGGGCAGGATCTGGTTCGCGTTGACGGCCGTGGCCGGCGCGCTGCCCGCCGATTCGAGCGCTTCGACGTAGCTCGCGTAGACGCTCGTCTGCGGTGTGATGCGGTAGGTGATGCTGCCCGATGGCGAAGTGTGGTTGATATCGGAGTTCGGTGTACCGGCCTGCGAGGTCATGTACTCCGAGCGGCGCACGCCGGCCACGACCTGCAAGCGTGGCGTGATGTCGATCTGGTCGAACAAATAAACGCCGCTGTTGCGCACGTGCTGCGCGTAGAACTGCCGCGTGCTGCCGCTTTGCTTGAGCGTCGTGATGTCGATGGGATCGTAGAGGTTTTGCGCCGCCGTATACGTGTACGTCGTGAAGTCCGGCTGAAACAACCAGTTCTGCACGACACCGGTCGTGACCGTATGCGTGAACGGTCCGGTCTTGAAGTCGCCGTTCACTTCGAGGCGCACGTTCTTGTTCTCGTACATCTGTCCAAACTGCCGGCTGCCTTGCAGCGTGCCCGCGCCGGTCGCGACGTTGTACTTCTGGAACACCCAGGCCCAGCGGTCGCGCCGCGTGATCGACTGGCCGAGCGAGAGCATCGCGCTCCAGTGGTCGTTGAACGCGTAGTCGGCACGCACGAGCTGCGACGTCGCGCTCGCATTGGTCGGCAGGTCGTTCGGCACGAGCAGCTTCGAGGGGTCGGGCATCGCGGGCAGCGTGATCTTGCCGTTCACGGCGGCAAGCGGCGCGATGCCGGCCTGTTCGACGATACGCGTTTCGATGTGCTCGAAGTCGTATTGCAGCTTGAGCTTGTCGTTCGCGCGCCAGTCGAGCGCGGCGCTCACGAACTTGCGGTAGCCGCGGTCGCCTTCGATGGGCGTTTCGACGTGCTCGTCCATCGCGTTCACGCGAATGCCGAACTGGCCGCCCGGGCCAAAGCGGCGTGCGATGTCGGCGGCGGCGCCGATCGAACCGTTCGAGTCGCCGAGCACTGAAAGGCTCGTGACCGGCTCGCTGCCCGCGCGCTTCATCACCATGTTGACGATTCCCGCCGGCGCGCCGAAGCCGTAGTACAGCGCGGACGCCCCCTTGAGGACTTCCACGCGCTCCTTGTTCTCCATCGGCATCCAGATGTTGTTGTCGATGGGAAGCAGGCCGTCGAGATAGAAGCTCGAGCGATTGTCGAGCGGGATGCCGCGCACGGAGAGGTTGTCGTACGCGAGTCCATTGAGCTGCTGGCGCGTCACGCCCGCAACGTTGCGCAGCGCGTCGTAGAGGCCGGTGTCGCCCTGGGCGTCCATGACCGAGCGCGTGACGACGTTCACCGTGGCCGGCACGTCGAGCGCATCCATGCCGCGGTACTGACCCGTCTCGACGGTTTGCGGTGCGTAGCCCTGGGTGTTGCTGCCCGTGATCTTGACGGGCGCGAGCTGGGTGGCTTCGTCGGCTGGGGCGGTCGGGTTTGCAACTGCGCTAGCCGCGTCGGCATTGGCTGCGTGCGCCGCCTGTGCGATGCCGACCATGCCCGCCGCGAGCATCGAGTGGATGATCGCGTGCGCGCAGATCCTGCGCCATTGTTGCGTGCGCGTTTGCGACATGCGCGTGCGCGATGCGCGCTTCCCCGAAGCCATGCTTTCCCTTCTTCTTTGCGTTCAACCGGCGCTGTCCGGGCCGCGCTACCATCCGGCCCCGATCAGCGAAAGAGCCGAGATGATAATGCGAACTATTATTATTTAGAAAATAGACCTAATATTTGTCGGGGAAATGCAACAGATGTGTATGGGTGATGTAAGTGCGACAGTAATGGCTGACGCTATCGGCCCATCGCCAACTAGCGCCGGCTCTTCTTCACCGGCACGCTCACGCGCTCGCGCACAGCATCGGCATGTTCCCGAATCGTCTCGATCAGCGCGCGCAATCCCGCCGGCGCGTGCCGCCGCCCGGGATAGTAGAGGCAGAGTCCGTCGAGTGGCGGCGTCCAGTCCTGCAGCACGCGCACGAGCGTGCCTGCCTGCAGATCCGCGTTCACGTTCCACTCGGTCAAATACGTGAGGCCGAGTCCGGCGCGCGCCGCTGCGAGCATGAGATCGGGCTCGTCGAGCGTCAACGCGCCGTCCACGTCCACGCGCACGGCCTGCCCGCGCCGCTCGAACTCCCATTGGTCGATTTGCCCGCTCGGCATGCGGCTGCGTATGCAGCGGTGCGACTTGAGATCGGCGGGCGTGCGTGGCCGCTCATGCCTGGCAAAGTATTCCGGACTGCCAACCACGGCGAATCGCTGTCGGTCGCCGAAAGGTACCGCGATCATGTCCTGCGGCACCGTTTCGGCCAGGCGAATGCCGGCATCGTAGCCTTCGACCACGATGTCGATGAGCCGCCCTTCCGTGACAAGATCGAGCTTCATCTCGGGATAGCGCTGCAGATAAGCGATAAACACGGGCATGACCTGTTTCGCCGCGCCCACCGAAGCATTGATGCGCAGCGTGCCTGAGGGCGTGTCGCGAAAGCTCCCCGCCTGGTCGAGCGCCTCGCGGATCGTGGACAACGCGGGCGCGACACTGCCCACGAACTGCGCGCCGGCCTCTGTCAACGCCACGCTGCGCGTCGTGCGGTTGAAGAGCCGCACGCCGATGCGCGCTTCGAGCGCCGCCACCGCGTGGCTGAGCGCCGAGGTCGACACGCTCAGTTCATCCGCCGCCGCGCGAAAGCTGCGATGGCGCGCCACAGCCAGCACGGCTTCGAGTTCCACCAGGCCCGATGTTTTCATTGTCCCGAATCGTTCAACAGGTCATGCGCCATTGTACGGCTAGTCAACGCAATGTCAGACGTCTATCTTGCCTGCATCGACTCACGTTTTCTGGAGCAGCCATGCAGATCATCGACAAGATCTATATCGACGGCGCGTTCGTCACGCCGCAGGGAGAGGAGTACTTCGACCTCTTCAACCCCGCGACCGAGGCCGTGATCGGTCGCGTGCGTCTGGCCGACGCGGCGGATGCGGACACAGCCATCGCCGCCGCGAAGCGCGCGTTCCCGGCGTTTTCGCGCACCCCGAAGACACAGCGCATCGAGATGCTCATGGCGCTGCACGAGGCCGTCGTCGCGCGCGAAGACGCGCTCTTCGAAACGATCGTGGAAGAATACGGCGCCCCGGTCTCGCGCGGCCGCTGGATGGCGCAGCACGCCTCCAACGTGCTGCGCGACGCCGCGAAGACGCTGGAAAGCTATGCGTTCACGCGGCGCGCGGGCACGGCAGAAGTCACCATGGAGCCGCTGGGCGTCGCCGGGCTGATCACGCCCTGGAACAGCGACGCAGGCTTCATCTGCGGCAAGCTCGCGGCCGCGCTCGCTGCGGGCTGCACGGCCGTCATCAAGCCGAGCGAGATGAGCGCGCTCCAGACGCACATCGTGACCGAGGCGCTGCATTCGGCGGGCCTGCCTGCTGGCCTCTTCAACATCGTCACGGGCCGCGGCGACACCGTGGGCGCGCGCATCGCCGAACATCCCGACGTCGCCAAGATTTCGTTCACGGGTTCGACCGCGGTCGGCAAAACGATTCTGCGCACGGCGGCCGAAACGCTCAAGCGCGTGACGCTCGAACTGGGCGGCAAGTCGCCCGTCCTCGTGCTCGACGACGCGAATTTCGACGAAGCCGTGCCGCTCGCGCTGCAGGCCGGCTTCATGAACAGCGGGCAGGCATGCATTGCGGGCACGCGCATTCTGGCGCCGCAGTCACGGCTCGTCGAATTCGAAACGCGCGTCGTGAACGCCGTGGCGCAGATTCAAGCGGGCGATCCGCGCGACACACGCACGAGTGTCGGCCCGATGGTGAGCCAGAAACAATGGGAGCGCGTGCAGCGCTATATCCGCATCGGCATCGACGAAGGCGCACGCCTGATTGCGGGCGGCGCGGGTCGGCCCGAAGGTATCGAGTCGGGCTGGTTCGTGCGTCCCACCGTGTTCAGCGGCGTGACGAACGATATGGCCATCGCGCGCGAGGAAATTTTCGGGCCGGTGCTTTCGATCATCGCGTATCGCGACACCGAACATGCCATCGAGATCGCCAACGATACGCCCTATGGCCTGCAGGCCTACGTGGTCTCGCCCGATATCGCGCGTGCGCGCCGCGTGGCCGCGCAGATCGAAGCGGGCCGCGTGCTCGTCAACACGCTCGCACATGAGCCGGCCGCGCCGTTCGGCGGCTTCAAGCAATCGGGGATCGGGCGCGAGTACGGCACCTTCGGGATCGAAGCGTTTCTGGAGCCGAAGTCCACACTCGGCGTGCTTTGATGCGGTACTCACCGCATCAGGATATAAACGCCCCGGCTACGCATCGTATCCGCCACGCGGACCACCACTTCACCGCCGCGCGTGGCCCTTTGCCTGGAGGCTCGCCACCACTGCTCCGACTTGCGCGATCGCCGCGTCGCGCTGCGCCGAACTCGCGTGGGCCGCGCCCGTCAGGTACGCCGTGACGAGAATGGGCGCGCGCCCGGTGGGCCAGACAATCGCCACATCGTTTGCCGTGCCGTGGTCGCCAGTGCCGGTCTTGTCGCCTACGCGCCAGTCCTTCGGCAAGCCGGCGCGCAAACGCGCGTCGCCAGTCTTGTTGGCGACGAGCCATGCAATGAGCTGCTCGCGCGACGCCGAAGAAAGACGCTCGCCCAGCAGCAATTCGCGCAGGTTCGCGACCATGGCGGCGGGCGTGGTCGTATCGCGCGGGTCGCCGGGGATCGCATCGTTGAGCGTGGTCTCGTTGCGGTCGAGGCGCGTGACCGGATCGCCGATGCTGCGCGCGAAAGCCGTGATCGCCGAAGGGCCGCCAATGCTCTCCAGCAGCAGGTTCGCCGCCGTGTTGTCGCTGCGCGTGAGCGCGGCTTCGCACAGTTCGGCAACCGTCATGCCCTCACTGCCCGCTCGCGGTCCGCTCACCGGCGAATACGACACGACTTGCGCAGGCGAATACACGATCTTGCGGGCCAGGTCCTCCTTGCCGTGATCCTTGCGCGTCAGCACGGCCGATGCGAGCAATACCTTGAACGTGCTGCACATCGGAAAGCGCTCCTGCATGCGCCACCCGCGCACGTGTCCGTTCGCCGTATCGAGCATCGCCACGCCGAGCCGGCCCCCCGCCTGCGCCTCGATGGCGGCGAGCTGCTTTTCGAGCGACCCCGTTGATGTCGCGTTCGTCGTGCTCGCAGCGCCCGCGCCAAACGCCTGAGATGCAACACCAGCTATCGCACTGCCTAATACCGTCATCGTGAATCTACGCCGCGTGATCATGGCCTCTCCTTGAAGAGCCGCCACTATCGCGTGTTCTCCGTGTGGTGACAAACGATGATAAATTGCACCCTGCCCCAGGAAAACTTATGGCTTGATCATGCGAACGTATCTGCCCCTCAATGCCTTGCGCGCCTTCGAATCGTCCGCGCGGCACTTGAGCTTCACGCGCGCGGCGAGCGAGCTGAACGTCACCCAGGCGGCCGTGAGCCAGCAGGTCCGCACGCTCGAGGAGCGGCTTGGCGCGACCCTCTTCAAGCGTCTGCCGCGCGGCCTCGCGATCACCGACGAAGGTCTCGCGCTGCGCCCCGTGCTCACCGACGCATTCGACCGCATCGAAGCCGTGTTGCGTCAATTCGAAGGCGGCCACTTTCACGAGGTACTGACCGTGGGCGCCGTGGGCACTTTCGCGGTGGGCTGGTTGATGCCGCGCCTGAAGTCGTTTCACGACGCGCATCCGTTCGTCGAGCTGCGCATCATGACGAACAACAATCTCGTCGATCTTGCGGGCGAAGGCCTCGACTTCGCCATCCGGTTCGGCGACGGCACCTGGCCTGGTTCGCGCGCCGCGAAGCTGTTCGACGCGCCGCTCACCGCGCTCTGCACGCCCGATATTGCCCAGCGCCTGGATAGTCCCGCCGATCTCGCCAACGAAAAACTACTGCGCTCGTATCGCGCCGACGATTGGGCGCTCTGGTTCGAGGCCGCCGGGCTCGCGCCGCGCCCCGTGCGCGGGCCCGTATTCGATTCGTCGCGGCTCATGGTGGAAGCGGCGATGCAGGGCGCGGGCATCGCGCTCGCCCCGGCTTCCATGTTCGAGCGCGATCTCGCGGCGGGCAGGCTCGTGCGGCCCTTCGATATCGAAGTGCAGGCAGGCAGCTACTGGCTCACGTCTCAAAAGGGGAAGACGGCGACGCCCGCCATGCGCGCATTCAAACAATGGCTCGTGAAGGAAGCCGGCAGCGGAGAGGACGCGTGATTGCGCAGTTGTCGTGTTACGCGCCGAAGTCGAGCAACACCTTGCAGGTTTCGCGCGGTTTGTGCTCCGCCAGCTCGAACGCGTTGCTCACCTCGCGAAAATCCACCTTGTGCGTGATGATCGATTCCGGCGTGACGAGGCCGCGCTCCAGCCAGTCGATCACGGTCGGGAACATCGCGCAGTTCAGGCGCGAGGCGCACAACGTGAGCTCCTTTTTCGTCAGCTCCTGCTGTGCGATGGCCGAAGGCGTCGACGAAAAACCGAGCACTCCGATACGTCCTGCGGGCGCCGCGAGCCGCACCGCTTCTTCGAGAATGGACGGATGGCCCGCCGCGTCGAAAATCAGCGTTGGGCCGTCTTCCACGCCGCGCGCGCGCAGCGCGTCGGCAAGCGGCTCGTTGCGTGTGTTGATCGTTTCGTCGACTTGCGCCCCGCAGCTGCGTGCGAGCTCGAGCCGTTCGTCGAGCTGATCCGCAATGAACGCGCGCAAGCCGTACACGCGCTTGAGCACCTGCAGGATCGTCAGCCCCACGGTGCCCGCGCCGTAAATCAACGCAACGTCGCTTTCCAGCACGCCGGTGCGTGCCGTGACGTTCGCCGCCACGGCGAAGGGCTCCACAATTGCCGCGCACGATTGCGCAATACGCTCGGGAATGCGGTACGCGTTGCGTGCGGGCGCACACACATACTCGCTGAAACCGCCGTCGCGATGCACGCCCAGCACGACGAGATTGCGGCACACATTCTGCCGCCCGATCTGGCATGCGTGGCAATGCCCGCAGCTGATGACGGGATCGACGGCCACCAGTTCGCCCACGCGCGCGGCATCGACATCCTCGCCCACGGACTCGATGCGGCCCACGAACTCGTGGCCGATGATGCGCGGATACGTCACGAACGGATTGTGCCCCCGATAGATGTGCAGGTCCGAGCCGCAGATGCCCGCATAACGCACGCGTACCCGCACCTCCGCCGCTGCGGGCGTGGGCAGGGGCACTTCGCGCACGGCGAGGCTGTTCGGTCGATCGACGACGACGCTCAACATAGCAGACGCTTCCATGTCTATTTGATCAGATATGCTTACCAGTTCCACATCGACCCGTCGCGCAGGCGGGCGACCGGCAGATAGGCGCGTTCATAGGGATACTTCGCGGCCAGCGTCTCGTCGATGTCCACGCCGAGCCCCGGCGCGTCGTCCATCACGAGAAAACCGTTCTCGAAGCGGTACTGATGCGGGAACACCGCGTTCGTGAGCGCGTTATGCGGCATCAATTCCTGAATGCCGAAGTTCGGCGCCCACAGGCCGAAGTTCACGGCGGCGGCCATACAGACCGGCGAAAGATCGGTGGCGCCATGAAAGCCGGTGCGCACCTGGTACATGGCCGCGTAATCGGCAATGCGGCGCATATGCGTAATGCCGCCCGCGTGCACGATGGTCGCGCGGATATAGTCGATGAGCTGCTCGCGGATCAGATCCTTGCAGTCCCAGATCGAGTTGAACACCTCGCCCACCGCGAGCGGCGTGCTCGTATGGCTGCGAATCAGGCGGAAACTCTCCTGGTTCTCGGCCGGTGTCGCGTCTTCCAGCCAGAAGAGGCGATACGGCTCGAGATCGCGGCCAAGGCGCGCGGCTTCGATGGGCGTGAGGCGGTGGTGCGCGTCGTGCAGCAGATGCGGGCCGAAGCCTACGGCCTCGCGCACCTTGCGAAAGAGTTCGGGCGTATGGCGCAGATAGAGCGCCGTGTCCCACGGCTCCTCGGGCGGCAGCCCCTTCTGGGCGGGCTCGTACTCGCCCTTGACCTTGCCCACGCCATACACCTTGTCGAGACCGGGCACCCCCGACTGCACGCGAATCGCCTGGTAGCCCTCCTCCACATGCTGGCGCACCGCGTCGATGGCTTCCTCGTGGTCGCGCCCGTTTGCATGGCCGTAGACCATCAGCCCTTCGCGGCTCTTGCCGCCCAGCAGCTGATACACGGGCATGTTCGCGAGCTTGCCCTTGATATCCCAGAGCGCCATGTCAATCGCGGCGATCGCCGTCATCGTGACCGGGCCGCGCCGCCAGTACGCGCCGCGATAGAGGTATTGCCAGATGTCCTCGATATTGCGCGGGTCGCGGCCCACGAGACACGCAAACACGTGATCTTCGAGGTACGCGCGCACGGCCAGTTCGCGGCCGTTGAGCGTCGCGTCGCCGAGACCGTACACGCCTTCGTCGGTCACGATCTTCACGGTCACGAAATTGCGGCCGGGGCAGGTGACGATCGTCTGCAACCGTTCAATCTTCAATGGCTCTCTCCACTCTCTTTCATTCGACGAAATAGTCGGGCACGCGCGCCTGCACTTCCGGCAGATGCGAGCCCACGCGGTCGATATGGCTCGCCACCGTCGCGCCCAGTTGCGCGAAGTTGCGCGAGGCCATTTGCGCGAGGATCAGCTCGTGCTCGCGCAGCGCGCGCTGCGCATGGTCCGCCACACGATCGAGCAGCAGCCAGCGCACACGGTCGAACTGGCGCTTCATGGGCTGCAGCATTTCCCAGACATGCGAGCGGCCCGCGAATTCGAAGAGGCGCCGGTGCATCAGCTCGTCGAGATCGAAAAAGCGATCGACGTCGCCGCGCGCGACGGCGTCGCGCTGGTCATCGACGATCCGGCCGAACTCCGAGAGCTGGTCGAGCGTGATGGTCTGGGCCAGCTGCACGTGGTTCGCGCATTCGAGCGTGCTGCGCGCGAAGCGTCCCTCTTCGAGCTGCGAAACGGAGATCGGCGCGACGATCGTGCCGACCTTGCGATAGATGTTTACGAGATGTTCGTCGGCGAGCTGAGCCAGCGCTTCGCGCACCGGCGTGCGGCTCACCTGCAGCGCCTCGGCGATCGCGGCTTCTGAAAGGCTTGCGTGCGGCGGCAGCGCGCCACGCACGATGGCGTCGCGCAGGAAGGCATGCACCTGCGGGCGATAGGAAGTATCGGGATTGGCGACGAACCCGCTCAGTGCGGCGAGGACGGTGCCCTCTTGCGGTTCGATGACGGTCTGGCTCATTGAGGATAACGGGAAGCTGTTTGTACCATGGTAGCAAATTCGCTTTTCGGTAACTGCATAGCGTTAACCCCGATAAAACGAGATAAAACATCGGATTAAGCTTCGGCCATCCGCACTCCTACCATGGTACACGGGTATGACGATATCCCTTCTGTGTGAGCGCTCACTAACAAACGCTGCGACGACGGTACGCCAACCGGGGTACGACCGCCAACGCGTGCGCCCCGGCATCGTCCATCTCGGGCTGGGTGCGTTTCATCGCGCGCACCAGGCGCTCTATACGGAAGCGCTGCTCGAGCGCGGCGACACGCGCTGGGGCATCGTCGGCGTGAGCCTGCGCGAGCGGCGCGTGCCGCAGGCGCTGGCCGCCCAGGACCACCTCTATTCGGTGACCGAGCGCAGCGGCGAGGTGGCGGCGAGCCGCGTGGTCGGCGCGCTGCGTGGCTCGCTTTACGCACCCGAGGCGATGGACCGGGTGCTCGGCACGATTGCGGACCCCGGTGTGGCCATCGTGAGCCTGACGGTGACCGAGAAGGGCTACAACGTCGCGCCCGCCAGCGCCGACCTGGACGCCGGCGACCCAGCCATCCGCCGCGACCTCATGACACCCGAGGCGCCGCGCACCACGCTTGGCGTACTTGCCGCAGGCATCCGCAACCGCCCGGTGAGCGCGCCGCTCACGGTGGTCTGCTGCGACAACATGCGGGCCAACGGCGACACACTGCGCAAACTGCTGATCCAGTATGCGCAGCAGTTCGACCCGGCGCTCGCGCGCCGCATCGGCGAGACGATCGCGTTTCCCAACACGATGGTCGATCGCATCGTGCCGGCCGCCACGCCCGCGTCGCTCGACGCGGCTACCGCGCGACTCGGCCTGCGCGACGAAGCCGCGATCGTATGCGAGCCGTTCACCCAGTGGGTCATCGAAGACCGCTTCAGCGGCCCGCGCCCCGCGTGGGAAGACGCGGGCGCGCTGCTCACGCGCGATGTGCAGCCGTACGAGGCCATGAAACTGCGCCTCCTGAACGGCTCGCATTCGGCAATTGCGTACGTGGGCCAGTTGCGCGGGCGCGAAACCGTTTCCGATGCAATGAACGATCCCGCCATGGCCGCCTTCGTACGCGCGCTGATGATCGAGGACCTGCTCGCCACCGTGACGGTGCCGCCCGGCTTCGACGTTGCTTCGTATTGCCAGGATCTTCTGGCGCGCTTTGCCAACCCAACGCTTGCGCACCGTACCAGCCAGATTGCGTCGGACGGCACGCAGAAAGTGCCGGTGCGCTGGCTACCCGCGTTGCGCGAGAGCGTGGTGCGTGGTATCGAGCGTCCCCATCTCGAACGCGCGCTCGCCGCCTGGCTCCACTACCTCGCGGCCGAACGCAGCGACGCGGGCACGTCGCTCGTCATCAGCGATCCTGGCGCCCCCGGGCTCGCCGCGAGGTTGCGCGGCGCGAGCGCGGCGCTCGACGCCGTGCAAGCCGCACTCTCGCACGCGAGCGTATTTGGCGCGACGCCCTGGCCGCAGGCGTTCGCCGAACGGCTCGCCCGGCATCTGCAATCGCTGCGCCGGCACGGCACGAACGCGCTGCTGGCCGGCCCCGCGCCGGCTTGAAGCCGCACGCGTGCCGATATCTTTAGAGACTGGAGACCGAACATGAAGCAACGCACGATGGGATGGGTAACCGTATTCCTGTTATTCCTCGTCTACGGCATCAACTACCTCGACCGGGTCGCGCTCTCGATCACTGCGCCGCTCGTTCAAAAGGACCTTGGCATCGATGCGGCGCAGATGGGCATTGTGTTCAGCAGTTTCTTCGTCGGCTATGCGCTTTTCAATTTCGTGGGCGGCATCGCAAGCGACCGGCTCGGGCCGAAGATCGTGTACGTCCTCGCGGTCGGCCTGTGGTCGATCTTCTGCGGGCTCACGGCCGCGGCCGTGGGCTTCGCGAGCCTGCTCGTGCTGCGCGTGCTGTTCGGCATGGCCGAAGGGCCGCTCTGCGCCGGCGCGAACAAGATGGTCAACAACTGGATGCCGCGCGACATCGCGGCGACCTCCATGGGGCTCCTGAGCGCCGGCTCGCCGCTTGGCGGCGCGATTGCCGGCCCGGTGATCGGGCTGCTCGCGATCAGCTTCGGCTGGCGCCCGGCGTTCTGGATCATCTGCGCGATTGGCCTCGTATGGTGCGTCGCATGGATGCTGCTCACCGCCGACCGTCCTTCGGAGAGCCGCTTCGTCAGCACGCTCGACGAAGCCGAGCCCACACGGCGGGGATCGAGCGTCGCGCACACGACCCACACGGTGCCCGAGAGCGCCGCCGCTGCGCCGCTCTCGACATGGCTGCGCCAGCCGCTCGTGATCGCGACGGCCGTAGCGTTCTTCGCCTATAACTACGTGCTGTTCTTCTTTCTGAGCTGGTTCCCGAGCTACCTCGTGCAGGCGCATCACCTCAACATTCGCGAGATGAGTCTCGCCACCGTCGTGCCGTGGCTCGTGGGCACCGTTGGCCTCGCGGCGGGCGGCGCGATCTCCGATGCGATCTTCCGCTGGACCGGCAAGCTCATGCTTTCCCGCAAGCTCGTCCTTTCCACTTGCCTCGCGGCGACGGGCGTGTGCGTGGGCGTTGCGGGCCTCGTGCATACGGCTGCCGCGGCCATCGCGCTGATGTCCATTGCGCTCTTCCTGCTCTATGTGACGGGCGCGCTCTACTGGGCAATCGTGCAGGACGTCGTGCATTCCGCCAAGGTGGGCAGCGTGAGCGGCTGCATGCACTGCGTGGGCAGCCTTTCGGGCGTGATCGGGCCGGCCGTGACGGGCTTTCTGGTGGAGCGCAGCGGTTCGTTCGCCACGGCGTTCGCGCTGGCCGGCGTGGTTGCGCTCACTGGCGCGGTGCTCTCGGCCATTTTCATTCGCGACGCCCGCAAGAGCGCGGCTCTCACGGACAAGGCGTATTCGTAACCAGCGCGTAACCAGCGCGGGTGCGGGCGGCGACGTCATATCGGCATCGCGAGCCGGAGTGAATGCACGCACGCGCTTCTTTCATATCGTGCAATGCGCGCCCGGTGTATGCAAATTCCGCGCTTGCGGAGGCAGGCCGGCAATTGCACATGGAAGGAGACCTTCTCTTATCGTGAAAGACATCACGTAAGTCATTGAACAACAAGCCAATTTCGGCGCCAAAAACCCGCAGGGAAGGTGTCCTTCACTGCGATAGACTGAAACCAATGACGCTTCTTATTCGCTTGTTATTCAATGGAGATTGATGATGGACGTGTATATCGAACCGTTACCGAGAGGCCAATGGGGGCCCATCGATGGCTACGCCCTGGAGTTCGCGGACGGCAGCAAATTCGCCGAGAACATCTTTCGTTCCGAGCTTCTCGCGATCAGCGAGATCGTCCTGCGGGGCTATAAGCCGCTGCTGGCCAAGGTCCGCATTACGGACAAGCACGCCAACGCGCACTGGAAACGCCCCGACACTTCGCGCTGAGGCGCTCGCGCTCGACGGCGTGGTTTGCCGTCGAGCCGTTCAGGCAACGAGCCCAACCGCTTCCGGCGGGTCGTGAGCACGGCCGGTTGTGGGTTCGACTGTGCACTCGAGTACCGAACCGCGTGATTTAAAAGCCTTCGAGCACGAGTTTGCCGCGCGAGCGGTTGGTTTCCACGAACTCGTGCGCCCGGCGCAGGTTCGCCGCATTGATGGTCCCGAAGCTCTCATTGAGGGTCGTGCGCAACACGCCTTCGTCGATGAGCGAAGCCATGCGCTCGAGCAGGCGGTGCTGTTGAATCTGGTCCTTCGTCCCGAACATCGAACGTGTGTACATGAACTCCCAATGCAGGGCCACGCTCTTCGTCTTGAGCTTGCGGAAATCGAACAGCTCCGGGTCGTCGATCAGCGCGACATGCCCCTGCGGATTGATCGAAGCGACGATCTCGTCGAAGTGACGGTCGGTCTGATTCAGGCTCGCGATATAGTCCACGCCCTCCATACCGATACGCTTGAGTTCCTGCGAAAGCGGCTTCGTATGATCGATGACGTGATGTGCGCCCAGCTCGCTCACCCACTTCGACGTTTCGGGCCGCGACGCCGTGCCGATCACCGTGAGGCCGGTGAGCTTGCTTGCCAACTGCACGAGCACCGAACCCACGCCGCCGGCCGCGCCGATCACGAGCAGCGAGTCGCCGGACGGCACCGTGCCCTCAGCCACCCCGAGCCGGTCGAACAACAACTCCCAGGCCGTAATGGAGGTGAGCGGTAGCGCGGCCGCCTCGGCGAAGTTCAAGCTTTGCGGCATGTGGCCCACAATGCGCTCGTCCACCACATGCAATTCGCTGTTGGTGCCCGGGCGCAGCAGCGAGCCCGCATACCACACGCGATCGCCCGGCTTGAAGAGCGTCACGTCCCGGCCCACGGCGCGCACGACGCCGCTCGCGTCCCAGCCGAGCACTTTCGGCTCGCCGTTTTCGGGCGCCATGCGCGCGCGCACCTTCGCATCGACCGGATTCACCGACACCGCGTGCACTTCAACGAGCAGATCGCGCGGGCCCGGCTGCGGGTCAGGGAGTTCGAGATCGATCAGCGATTCGGGGTCGCTGATGGGGAGACTGCGGTAATAACCAATCGCTTTCATCGTGAATACCTCCGGGCAGTCAAATTGCGGGAAACCGGCTTTGTTGAACGAGGGGCGCGAAGTGATAAAGGTCGGGGTCGGCCGAGAAGTACGGCCATAGCGTGTGCAGGAAGGTCTGGAAATCGCCGTGCATCATGAACGCGCTCTGCGCGTCGAGCGAGTCCCATTCCACTTCCAGCACGTAGCAGCCTTCGTCTTCGCACTGCGGACCGAGGCGATGCCCGCGATAACCCGGCTTGTTCACAAGCAGCGGGCATACGCGCAGCCAGGCCGCCTCGAAATGCGAAATCTTGTCTGTTCGCAGATAAAAGCGGCCTATCGCGACGATCATTCAAGCCTCCGTGCCGTTCGTACTGATACGAATAATCGGCCAGTGCGCTCGGCGCGCATAGCGGCAAGCGGCGAATTCAGTTTCAAAACAGCTTTGAAGATCGAGAGGACGATCGGGCGGCGCAGCGATGGGAAAGGCGCATGCATGCCGGCGCCGATGGCGATCGGGCCGGTATCGGACCCGCGAGCGGACTTGCTGCGCGATCACACGTCAGGCAAGCGTCAGGCAAGAAACGCGGCAATGCGATCGCGCAGCCAATCGCGCAGTGCGTTGACCGTCGGCGAGAGCATCGTGCGGTGGGCACAGACGAGATGCAGCGGCGCGCCTTCGCCCTGAAACGCGTCGAGCGCGGTTTCGAGGCGGCCCGCCTTGATATCGGCGAGCACGTCCAGACGCGACTTGTACGCCAGGCCCTGCCCCGCCACGGCCCAGCGGCGCACGAGTTCGCCGTCGTCGCTGCTGCGGTCGCCTTGCACGTTCACGACGCTCGCTTCGTCGCCGCTGTAGAAGGTCCAGCGGTCGTGCAGCATGTCGCTCAGCGCGAAGCACAGACAGTTGTGGCGCGAGACATCGGCAGGCGTCGCGGGTTTGCCGTGACGCGCGAAATAGCCGGGCGCGGCGCACAGCACGCGCCGGTTTTCGGGCGCGAGCGGCAGCGCCACGAGGGAAGAATCTTCGGGCACGCCGTAGCGAACCGCCACGGCAACCGGCGATCGGAACATATCGGTCACATGGTCACCAATATGCACCTGGAGCGACACCGCAGGATGCTGCGCCTGAAAGTCGTCGAGCCAGGGCGCGAGCACGTTGCGCCCGAGGTCGGAGGGAATCGACAGCGACACCGTGCCGCCGATCATCTTGCGCCCATGCGCCACGGCGTTCTGACCGGCTTCCACCTGCTCCATGACGCCGCGCGCGTATACGAGGTAGCGCTCGCCGTCCGGCGTGAGGCGCAGGCTGCGCGTGGAGCGTGCGAGCAGGCGCGTGCCGAGTTCCGTTTCGAGGCGCTTGAGGCCCACGCTCGCCACGGCGGGCGTGAGATCGAGCTGGCGCGCGGCTGCCGAGAGGCTTCCGTTGTCCGCCGCACTAATAAAGATGACGAGGTCTTCCAGTCTGATCATGTACCGTCGCGTCTCGTTGGGCTGCGCTCGCCCCGGAAGCAGGCGCCGCAGTCATGAAGTAAGCGAACTGTACACGAAGGCGCCGCGCAAGCGCGGCAGGCCCAAACACGCAAAAGGTCCGCGACTCCCCGGCCTTCCCGCTGCTGAACAATCTTTGGCTTACCGTTGCGCGATTCCTATACTCCCCAGCAGACATCCCCCGAGGGTTCAGCCATGCACCATCGGCATCGCAAACGCGTGCACATGGGGTTCATACAGGAGTACGAGGCAATGCTGAATTATCCCGCCGCCTACCAGTCGACCAAGGGCTCCGCGCTCGACGTGAACAAGCCCTTTTACCGCCGCATCGCCGAAGAGCAGGATCAGCGCGAGCTAATCGAATCGATCGTTGTGCCGATACGCGCGGGGCAAGCCTGGAGCATAAGCGCGGGGCACGTGTTCCGCATCGTGACGATCGAAGGCCCGCAGGTGGCCGACCTCAACCTGTGGAACCGGCACGATCCGCGCGAGCGCATGTGGGCTTCGCGCACACGCCAGCTCCAGCAGGCGCACGTGAGCACCTTCGACCGCCTGTGGTCGACGCTGCCCTTCCTGCGACCGCTCGTCACCATCACCGACGACAGCCTCGCCGGCTACGGCGTGGACGAGCATGGCGGGCGCGTTCACGACTTGCTCGGGACACGGTGCGACCCCTACGTGAACCGCATGCTGACCGGTGAGGACTTTCATTTCCACTGTCACTCGAATCTCACGCGCGCCATCGCGCCGTACGGACTCACCGAATACGACGTGCACGACGTGCTCAATGTGTTCCAGTGCACCGGCCTGAATCTGGAGGACAAGTACTTCATGAAGGCCTGCCCGGCAAAGAAGGGCGACTACCTCGAGTTTTTCGCCGAGATCGACCTGTTGTGCGCGCTTTCGACCTGCCCCGGCGGCGACCTCTCGCTGCCAATGTGGGGACCCGATGCGCGCGACCCGCTGGAAGTCTGCCGGCCGCTCGGCATCGAGATCTACCGGCTGGCGCCGGCGCTGCTGGAGGGCTGGTCCTCGCCGCCTGTCGCCGAATATCGCGGCCTGCATGGTATGGCATTGCAGCAACCGGACTGGAAGTGCGGCTGCTGAATCGCGACGGAGATGGCTTACTGCTGCTTTTCGACCTTCTTCGGCTTCGGCGGCGACTCGACCTTCGCGTACTGGAACGCGGGCGTGGCCTTCAGCGCTTCCTTGGTTGCGCCTGGCAGATAGAGATTGCCCTGGCGCACGTCGAGCGATGCGATGGGCACGGCCACGTCGTGCGAGCCGACGCCGAGAAAACCGCCCGCCGAAACGATGGCCGCGGAAACCGAGCCGTCCGGCGCCACGATCAGGTCGCGCACGGTGCCGATCTTCACGTTGTCGTCGTTATAAACGGGCTTGCCGAGTACGCTCTTCTTCACGCTCCAGCCTTCGAGCAGCGCCTGCGACTGCTCGACCGAAACGCTCAAGGGCTGCGCGCCCGCGATCTGGGCATTCGCGCCGGCACTGGCCAGCACGGCGCTGAATGCGGCTACGGCCAACATCGTCTTGCGGAAAAGCATTTTCTTTCGCTCCTGTATTCCGGTTAGTTCGCCGCGCAGGTCCTTGCGAGTCAGTGCGAGACTGCAGGCGGAATGTCATGTTAGCCGGTATGGGGCGACGATGCGCTCAAGCTGCCGAGTTGCCGGGCGTCGGGCTCGTACAGGTACTCGCGGCGAGCGGCGTGGACGTGCTGACCTTCGACATGGAGCACGGCGCGATCGGGATGCAAAGCCTCCACGCCATGGTGGCCGCCACGCGCCCGTTCACGACGATGCCGCGGCGCACTGGGCGCAAAGCCCGAAAACGACGAGACTGGAATGCGTATAGCGAAAGCGCTTCGCCGCAGCGATGGCGGCGTGCTGTTCCTGCAGCGCGGGCTCGTCGATGTCCTCCACAGTCTTGCAGCTCTCGCACACGAGGTGCGCGTGCGGCGCGCCGCGTCCAAGCTCGTACACCACACGCGTTTCGCCAACCCACGTGCTGTCGAGCAGCGACGATTCCATCAGTTGTGCAAGCGCGCGATATACGCTCGCCAGGCTGCATTGCTCGACATCTTTTGCAATGCGGCGAAAGACCTGGTCGGCCGTCAGATGCTCGTGCGGTGCATCATGAAACACCTTCAGCACGGCCACGCGGCTGGATGTAGGGCGCAGGCGCGCGCTCTTCAGTTCGGAGTAGACCGTTTTCATACGCAGGGAAAACACGTCGGCAAGTCGGACAGTTTCCCCGAGAATGCTTAAGGCTTCCTTATGTCAGTATGGTGAGCCGCACGTTGCGGCCTGACTTGCGGCCCGATTTCACGCTGCGGCGCCGTCTGGATCGAAAAGTACGGGACTGGCGGACATGGAACAGAAGCACGGCCTGAGGCTCGCATGGCATCCACGCCCACGGTGATCTTCGGCGCGTTCGACCGGCACAACTTCGGCGACCTGCTGATCGCTCAGGTGGTGGCGCGCATGCTGCCGCGCCGCGAACTGCTGTTCGCCGGGCTCGCCGCGCGCGATCCGCATGGCGATGGCGGGCCTGCCGCAGTCGCACTCGCGCGCATTGCCGCTTTCTCGCATGAGCGCCGTGTGAACGTGATACACGCAGGCGGCGAACTGCTGACCTGCAATGCGTGGGAGGCCGCCGTGATGCTCGCACCGCCGCGGCGCGTGCCGGCGCTCATTGCCGCCGAACATGAATGGCTTCGCGACGGGCGCGCGTGGGCGCAACAGCATGTTGGCGTTGCGTCGCTCGCGCCATATGTGCTCTCGAAGTCCGCGTTGCCGGGCGTGTGCGTGAAGCACCTCTCGTTCAACGCGGTGGGAGGCGTCGATCTGGATGCGCGCAGTGCGCAGTTGGAAGCCGACGTGCTCGCCGCGCTGCAGTCCGCGGACGCAGTGAGCGTGCGCGACCGTCAAACCCAGGCGCTGCTCGCGCAACGGGGTATCGAAGCCCGCCTGATACCGGACCCCGCCGCCATGACGGCGGTCCTGTTCGGCACGGCAATACGCCGGCACGCCGCCAACCTGGCGCCGCGCGACGTGCGGCAGGCGTTCCCTCACGGTTATGCAGCCGTGCAATTCAGCGCCGACTTCGGCGACGACGCAACGCTCGATACGCTAGCGGCCCAGCTCGAACTCGCAGCGCAGGAGCATGGCCTGGGTATCGTGCTGTTTCGCGCGGGCGCCGCTCCCTGGCATGACGACCTGGCCGTGTACGAGCGGCTCGCGGCGCGACTGCGCGCGGCTCACGTACGCGTGTTTGCTTCGCTGAACGTCTGGGACATCTGTGCGCTGATCGCCGGAAGCCGCATTTATTGCGGCAGCAGCCTGCACGGTCGCATTGTTGCGATGGCGTACGCGCTTCCCCGCATCAATATCAGTCATCCTCAACATGCTTGCGAGGGAAACAAGCATGAGGCCTATGTGCGGACATGGGAAGCAGCAGGTCTCGCGGGTGTCGTGAATCCGGACAATCTTGCCGAAACGGTTGCCAATGCACTCGCGGCCGATGGCGAATCACTGCGCGAAACCGCATCCACGCTCGCGCGGCGGTATCGGACGGGATTCGAAACCATGCTTGCCGAGAATCGGCTATAGGGCGTGCGACGGATCCGTGAGGCGGCGGCGACCCGGCCCCCGGTCAGCCAGGCAGGCGCGCAAGTACGCAACGAAGCGCGCCGTAACGGGATCTTCCCGCATCGAAGGCCACGCGAGTCCCACGCGCCACTTCGCGTTTTTGCCGTGTAGCGGCAGTACCGTAGCATCCCGCAGCAGGTGGCGTGCGCGAGAAGGGATGAATGCCATGCCCACGCCCGCGGCGACCGACGTAAGGACCGACTGGATGTCTTCGGCCTGCTGCGTCACTTTCGGCACAAAGCGATGTTCGACGCACCATCGGTCGATCTGTGCGGCGAGCCCCGGCCCGCGTGTACGAACCAGCGAAATAAAGCCGATTTCATTGAGGACGTCGAGATCCGCCGGAAGGCGTGTGTACCGAAGGTGCGGCGGCAAGGCGAGCGCAAGTTGCTCGTCTACGACTTTGAACGACGAAAGGCCATCCGCGGGTGGCAAGCGAAGGAAACCGGCATCGAGCTTACCCGCCAGAAGACGACGCGTTTGCTCCGCGGAAGAAAGATCGCTCAGCGTAACGGCGACAGCGGGATGCTGCTCCCGAAAGTCAGCGATGAGCTTCGGCACAATCGTCAATACGGACAGGCAGATCCCGAGACGCAGATGGCCATGCCGCCCGCTGCTTGCTTCACGTGCGCGCAACAGGATTTCATCCGCGTCGCGTACGAGCGCCTGCGCATCAGCCAGGAACGTCTCGCCGAATGGCGTGAGCTGCGCACCGTGCCGACCGCGCTCGAACAGCCTGCCACCGAGGCTCGCCTCCAATGCGCCGATCTGCTTGCTGAGAGCCGGCTGACTCATGTGCAGCGCGTGAGCCGCGCGACTGAAATGGCGCAGCTCCGTAACCGTCAGAAACGTCCTCAGTAATTTCAGTTCCATTCGGAAAAGTAATCGTACGGGTAAGAACATTCATTTTACTAATCGATTGGCGAAGCGTTCAATACGGACGTGTTCCTCTCGAGAGTCATCCGCAATGCCAAATCGACGCGTGACAACTGACGGACCCCAGACGGCCCTTGAATCTGACGCCATCGGCAAAACGGCGGCCGGCGGCGAATCCGGCACACCCCTCGTCGACAACGCCGGTTCGCGTAAAGGGCGCAGTCGCCGTCCTCGCTTGCCCGACGTGACGCACGCGTCACCTCTTCGCGCGGCGACCGGTGCGATCGCCGTAAGCTTCGCCGTCGTCTCCCGCAGGCACTGGCCGCGTTAAGCACGGTTGCACCGACATCGCCGCCAAAGCGCACCGGTGGCCGGGCTGCTCCAGGGCTGGCGTTGCTCAGCCCAACGGATCACGATTGGCGTTTGCCGCGGCTGCTGGAGGGTTTGCCAGCCGGCTTACGCGAACCGGCAACTGGCCTGGTGGCGGGTTGGCTGCGCGGCTTTTGCACGCTGAATGGGCTAGCGCTGGACAAGCTTGTGCCTTTACCTGCGGCCGCGGCGCGCTGCGCGGCAGGCTTGCGCTTGTTTTCGCCACTTTGCGGGTGCGGTTTCTTGCTGGGCATCTGCATGGCGCCTGGCACAGCTTGCAACGTTTTGGGTTTCTTGGGCTTTTTGGGTTTCTTGATGATCTGGCCCGTCGCGCTGGTTTGCGGCACGCGGTGTTCGGCTTCAAAACCCGGTTCTTCTTCGCGGGGCAGCGTTTGCCGGATCAGCGCTTCGATTGCGGCCAGTTGCGGCGCTTCATCGGCACACACGAGGGACACCGCCACGCCGCTGGCGCCCGCGCGGCCGGTACGGCCAATACGGTGCACATAGTCTTGGGCGACGATCGGCAGATCGACGTTGATCACGAGCGGCAGGTCGTCGATATCCAGTCCGCGCGCGGCCACATCGGTGGCTACCAGCATATTGACTTCGCCCGTCTTGAAACGCTCCAGCGCGCGCAGGCGCGCGGGTTGCGGTTTGTCGCCGTGGATGGTGTCGACCGCATAGCCCGCTTCATCCAGCATGGCCGCCAGGTAGTCCACGCCACTGCGGGTTTTGACGAACACCAGCGCGTGCTCCCAGTTGTTCTCGGCCACGAGGTGCATGAAGAGTTCAGGCTTGTTCCGTTTATCCACCGGCACCACCCACTGCTTGATCTTGCTCGCCGTGGCATTGGGCGGACTGACGCTGATATTGACCGGGCCGCGCAGAATCCCCGCCGCCATGGCGCGGATATCGTCGGTAAACGTGGCGGAGAACAGCAGGGTTTGGCGCTGTGCGGGCAAGGCAGCAAAGACTGCGTTGAGTTCGCGCGCGAAGCCCAGGTCCAGCATGCGGTCGGCTTCATCCAGCACCAGCGTTTGCACTTGATCGAACTGCACGGCGTTCTGTCGATTGAGGTCCAGCAAACGGCCCGGCGTGGCAACGAGCACATCGACGCCTTTGCGCAACTTCATCATCTGCGGGTTGATGCTCACACCACCATAGGCGGCCAGAAATCGCAAGTCGAGGCCTTTGCCGTACGCGATAAAGCTTTGCAGCACTTGCTCAGCCAGTTCACGTGTGGGCACCAGCACCAGAACACGCGCGCGGTTGCTGGACACCGCGGGGCCGTGTTGCACCAGCCGTTGCAGCAGCGGCAGCGCAAAACCCGCCGTCTTGCCAGTACCGGTCTGTGCCGCAGCCATGACGTCCTTGCCACTGAGCACGGCGGGAATCGCCTTGGCCTGCACCGGCGTAGGCGTCCGGTAATTGAGGTCCTGCACATTACGCAGCAAGGGATCGATCAGGCCAAGCGAGGCGAAAGACATTGACGTATTCCGGGCTAAAACCGCAATTCTAGCGGTTACCGCGCTAATTTCGCCGCGTGGATTCGTGTGTCATCGTACAGAACCATTTGGTGTGTTACCTTAGCTGCTCGGGGCCAGCAGGACATTTCAGTCGAACACCAGAAGGATGCTCATGGAATTCAACAATGGCGCTGTACTAGAAGCTCTTCGACTTGCCTTGTATCGACAAATACCGTGGCACAAGCGACCGGCAATTTTCACGTCGCTTCGCGCCCAGGGTTTGATCCAGACCGTAGCCCAAACCCCTCCCCCCAGTACGAAGTATCTCCCCACATTGCAGATTGCCGTCCTGACGGATAAGGGACAGAGAGAAATCCAGCGCATCGAAGCGTCAAAGCATGTTTCAGGATGGCTGGACGACGACTACTTCGCAACGTTCCTTGCAGAGGTTGTGCTCGCCTGACCACGCATCACTGCGTGCGATGCAACGCCTACGCCAGTCGCAAATCCCACAGCACATCAAGTACATGTTGCGTGGAACGCTCAACGTACCCCGCACGATGTGCAATACCGAGCCGCCGCCACAATGCCGGGCGCAGCGGACGCATGACAATGCGCCTGTCGGGTAATGGCGTAGTGGCCTCGTGGGGCAACACCGCTGCGCCGTAACCCGCCGCTACCAGACTCTTGATCGCATCGTTATAGTTGAGCTGAATGCGCGGCACAGGATGGTGCCCTCCGGTCGCGAACCACTCCGCAGTCAGACGCGAGAGACGCGTGGTCGCGTCATTGAGAATGAGGGGTTGCGCGGCGAGCCATTCCGGGGTCACGCGCGCCGGACACCGCCAATGCGCCGGCACAAAGGCCATCACAGGGTCGCGGCGCCAGGGCTTTATCACAAGTCCAGCCACCGGGGGCTGGGGCAGCGCGATCAGCCCGATATCCAGCGTTCCATCCACCAGCCGTGAAAGGGTTTCTTGCGAAGTCAGCACGGCAATCTGAATGTCGATGGCGGGATGGTGCTCGCGCAGGACCTCGAGCGCTTGCGGCAGCAGATGCGCGATCACGCCCGTAGATGCGCCGAGACGCGCACGCCCTTCAAGCCCCTCTACCTGGCGTTGAATATCGTCTAACGCCTGCTCCGCGTCGGCCAGCAGCCGGCGCGCGCGCTCCACCAGCACCTCGCCTATCGACGTCGGCCCCACATGTCCGCGCTTGCGTATCAGGATTGGCGCCCCAATGCGGTCTTCGAGCTCGGCGATGTGAAGGCTGACCGTCGGCGGCGCCAGGTGCAATGCACGCGCCGCATCGGCGAACGAACCACGGTCGGTAACGGCAACCAGAGTGCGCAAGCGGTCCAGGCTGATCTCTCGCATGACGATGTCCTGATTCAGAAAATCTGAATGTATTCGTTATGAAATTCAACTTTCTCTATTCTATCCGTCCGCGCAACATAGGGGCTCGTTTTACCTGTTATCACCCACAGTCAGCGGAGTCATCCACATATGAGCGCTCCCGTAGTTTTTATCGACGGCGACCAGGGCACCACCGGGCTGCAAATCCACGACCGCCTGCGCAACCGGACCGACATCAGACTGTTCACACTCGCCGCTGCCGAGCGCAAGGATTCGCGGCGTCGCGCAGAAGCCATCAACGCCTGCGATATCGCCATCCTCTGTTTGCCGGATGCCGCCGCGCGCGAGGCGGTGGGCGCCATCGTCAATCCTGCCGTCCGCGTGATCGACGCAAGCTCTGCCCACCGCACACAGCCGGGCTGGACCTACGGTTTTCCGGAGATGACGCCGGGGCAGGCCGAGCGAATTGCGAACGCACGTCGGGTCACCAATCCTGGTTGCTATCCGACCGGTGCAGTTGGCCTGTTGCGTCCGTTGGTACAGGCCGGGCTCATACCGGGCAATTACCCGATCAGCATTCATGCGGTATCCGGCTACTCCGGACGCGGGCGTGCCGGCGTGGCGGAACACGAGGGGCCGGGAGCCGCCGGCGCGCCTTCATACTGCGTCTACGGCCTGGAACTCGCGCACAAGCACACGCCGGAGATCCAGCAGCACGCCTCGCTTGCGCAACGACCGATTTTCGTCCCTGCGTACGGAGCGTTCCGCCAGGGCATCGTGCTGACGGTTCCGCTGGCGTTGCGGATGCTGGCACCCGGCGTGGATGGCGCCACGATGCACGCATGCCTCGCACGTCACTATGCCGGGGCGACCCACGTACGGGTCTTGCCGCTGCACGAATCGCGTGCCTTAAAACACCTGGATCCGCAAGTGCTGAACGGTACGAACGACATGCACTTGAGCGTATTTCCTGACGTGGAACACGGGCACGTCCTGCTGTCCGCGGTTTTCGACAATCTTGGCAAAGGCGCATCCGGCGCCGCGGTGCAGAACCTGAATCTCATGCTCACCCGGCAATAGACCCGCGACGCCGTTTTGCCCTCCCCCGATTGCGAGTACACCGCACGCGAGCGCAGTCAAGTCAGCGATTGGCCTGCGGCTAATCTGGCTCGCCCGGCGGCGTGTTCGGATGAGCCAGGACGCTGTCCTTGAATGCCTTCCCCATTTTGCGTCACGCTCGTGGGCACAATCATCGGGGGATAGCTGTTTGACAGTCTCCATCAAATGATGGAGGTCAAAACGATCACGCGCGCATACGATCGAAACAGACGACAGCGATAACGTTTGGGCGCTGCAAATTCTGGCAAGGGGTCGAACCAGGGTTCGGATGAACGGGCCGTTTGCAGCACGAGTCAGGCGGTGTAATCAACCCGGAGGTGGGCCATTATGAAGACGCTAGTCCAGACAGTTTGCGCGGTCGCCGTCATGGCTGTGCCACTTGCATCGTCGGCGCAGTCGGATGGCGGGCTGACGCGCGCACAGGTCGAGACGGAGATCGCTCAGCTTCAGCAAGCCGGCTTCAATCCGGCCAATGCGAATACCGTCGACTTTCCCGCCAACATGCAGGCGACCGACGCAGCTGCCGCAGGCCAGGGTAGCGGCTACGGCCCCGCAATGAACGGCTCGTCGCAGATGGGCCATCCGGCCAGCCCGACCGGGATGAAGCCGGTCTTCTTTGGCGGGTCGTAAGCCTTTTCGTCTGGCCAGGCCGGGCGATAGAGAGCATGCCGTCTCTCTGCGGGACGGCGTGGAGCATCGTGCTATGCGCTTCGCGCCGTTCACGAATGCAATATGCTTGTTCTGCACTCCTTCCGGACAGCCGACACCGGCCTGTTCGTTCATGGTTTGACAGCGAGCACGCATATCGCCTTCGCTATTTCGACGAGCTTCGCTTCGACGAAGCCAGCGGCGGTTAGTCGTTCGATCAACCCGCCCGGCTCCTGGCCGGAATAAGTCGTGAAACCGAGCGCGACTGTGCCCCCGGCTTTCATGGCCCGCCGTATCTCGGCGAGGCCGGTTTCGGAGTCCTGCCAAACCTGCATGGAGTTGATAGCCAGCACCTTGTCGAAGGTGTTGTCGTCGAACGGCAGTCGCTCCACCGAACCGATTCGCAGGCCGACCCGGCCACGAGCCATTGCCGCGCCGTTGCGGGCTGTGGCCTGCTCCAGCATTTCCTGGGATGGGTCGATGCCGTCAACATGCCCGGAGCGTGTCGCTGCTGCGAGAAGCTGAATGCCCGCGCCGGGCCCAAATCCGATTTCCAGCACCCGGTCGTTTTCCCGAATCTCGAGAAGGCCGATCGCCCAGGCCGCGCACGGTTGGTTCATCCTTGCCATGACTGCGCCGCCGAGCCGGCCGAGGATGCCTTCGGGTCGACCGAATGTTCGCATCAAAACACGTTCGAGTGCGCCCATGATCGCTTCTCCCATGTTGCATGCAAGAAGTCTATCAGCGCCTTCTGGACCGGCATCAATGACGCTCGTCTGCCAGCAGGCTGCCGGAATTGGCGTGCGTGAGGCCCCGGAAGCGGTTCCACCGGCTACGGCCGCGCATCGGGATCGACCACCGCGCTCACGCGTGCACGTAACCCGGTTACGCAGCCATCGACGGCAAATGGCTTCACGCCGGCAGGGCGTACTTGCCCTGATTGCTCCGATTCGGTCGGTTATGCAGAAATGCGCATTGAAACCGTCGTGAATGGTCAAGACGAAGCGATATTGGCTTCCTATAGTCGCTTTCAGCGTTTCGCCCCGGCGATATTCAGGCAGGGCGGTTCGATCGATACCACGCCTATTCTGGAGGAGCCCAGCACGCAGTCGACGCGAACAAGAGAGTCGTGAACCCGCCGATACCCGGCCGCGCGAAGCGGGCGAGCCCGGCCGGTATGCACGCCACAGCAGTGAACCCATGCTTGCCGACAAAGGAAACAACATGCGTTTTGCGAAGACTCTTACCCCTATCGCAGTTTCAGTTGGAGCACTTCTCGCTATTGCACCGCTCGCCTCGCGCGCGGATACCGTCGTTAAAATCGGCTTTGCCGCGCCGCTCACCGGACCGAACGCCAGTTACGGCAAGGACCTGGAAAACGGCGTCAAGATGGCCCTCGACGACGCCAAGGCGCAAGGCGTCAAAATCAACGGTCAGCCGGTCTCGTTCGAGCTTGTCGCCGAAGACGATCAGGCCGATCCGCGCGTGGGCGTGCAGGTCGCGCAAAAGCTCGTGGACGAAGGCGTTTCGGTCGTCGTTGGCCACTTCAACTCGGGTACGACCATTCCCGCCTCCGAGCTGTACGAGAAGGCGGGCCTGCCCGACATCGATCCGGCGGCGACGAACCCGGTCATCAGCGGCCGCGGCTTCAAGAACGTCTTCATGGTGATCTCGAGCGACGCGCAAAACGCGGGCACCGCGGGCGCCTACGCGGTCACGACGACGAAGGCGAAGCGCATCGCCGTAATCGACGACCGCACGGCGTTCGGCCAGGGCGAAGCCGACGAATTCGTGAAGGCCGTCAAGGCGCACGGCGGCGAGATCGTCGACCGCGAGTACACGACGAACCAGGCAACGGACTTCAAGACGCAGCTCACGAACATCAAGAGCAAGAACCCCGATCTGATTTTCGTGGGCGCTCTTAATCCGCAGGCGGCCGGCATCATGAAGCAGATGGCCCAGCTCGGCATCAAGGCGCAGTACGTGGGCGGCGGCGGCGTGAAGGATGTCGATTTCATCAAGCTCGCGGGCGACGTGTCCGAAGGCGCCATGGCGTGGGAGTACGGCCGTCCGCTCGACAGCACGCCGGTCGGCGCGAAGTTCGCCGATCGCTTCAAACAGAAGTACGGCGTGGAAGTGCTCTCGTACGCGCCGTTCGGCTACGACGCGGCGTGGGCCGCCATCAAGGCGATGCAGGCCGCCAATTCGACGAAGCCCTCCGATTATCGCGCGAAGCTGCAAGCCAGCAGCTTTGACGGCATCACCGGCGATATCGGGTTCAACACGAATGGCTCGCTCAAGAACGGTTCGTCCACGGTCTATCAGGTGAAGAACGGCCAGTGGGTGACGGTCAAGACGGTCAGCGGCCTCTGATCGCCCACGCGAACCTCGCCTGTTTCAGGCGAGGTTCGCGCACAAAGCGAGAGGTCGCGCAGCGCCGGCAGCTGCATTCCTGAAATACCAGCTGGATATCCGCCACGATCCCCAATTGCCCCGCCCCCGCTGCGGACCTCGTGCCGCCGTCGCCCTGGCTCGCGGGGCAGGCCGCCTTCGCGCTATCCCGCAAATACGCGCCCTGAAGCCGCGCGCTCAAAACCGAAACGCAATATGAGGGGGCCCGTGCATCCGTGCCCCACTATTTAGCCGATTCGGAGCACAATACCTTCAGTCAAATTTGTCTGCTTTCCGGACGCGAGCGGCCCTTCACGGCGGCACGCCACGATCGCCATTCCCGAGCTGCGCATCAACCCAAAAGTCATCATATGGACGGCTTGCTGATCGGTCCGGCAACACGCAGACAGGCGCTCTTCGCCAGCGTATGCGCGTTTGCGATCCTCCTTACGCTCGCGCTCGCGGCGCCACGTGCGCGCGACGCTCTGCCCGGCATCGCCCCGTTCATGCCGATGTGCGCGCTCACGGTGTTCACCACGTCGAGCATCGCGGCGTTCCTGCTGGGCGCACGTTTCGCGGCCACGCGCGTGGCCATGCTCGCCGCGTTGGGCGGCGCCTACGCGTTCACGGCCATTACCGTCGCGCTGCAACTGTTGATGTTTCCTGGCGTGTTTGCGCGCACGGGGCTATTCGGCGCGCTCCCGAATAGCGCCGAATGGATGTGGGTGTTCTGGCACGCTGGCTTTCCCGCACTCGTCATCGTGGCCGAACTGGTGCGAAAGCGCCTGCCCGCCTCGCCGTTCGCCCGCGAACGTCTCGACGCGCGCGGCTGGCTGCTGATCGCGGGCCCGGCGGCGGTTGCCGCGCTGCTGGGCGTGCTTGTCACGCACGTGGACCTCGCATCGCCGTTTCGCGACGTTGCGAGCGCCGCGCCGGCGTCGGCCATCGCGGACAATCTCGCGGGCCTCGTGATTTGCGCGCTCAACCTGATCGCCATCGCGCTCGTGCTGCTCAAGGGACGGCTGCGCCTCGTGCTCGATTGGTGGATCGTCGTGGCGCTGCTCGCCTCGCTCGTCGACGCCGCGCTCAATACGCTCAGCATCGAGCGCTTCACGGTGGGCTGGTATGTCGCGCGCGTGTTCAGCATGTTCGCGCCAGGCGTGCTCGTGTGCGTACTGGTGTGGGAAGTCACGACGCTCTATCGCCAGCTCGCCGATGAACACGCAACGCTGATCCGCGCCTCCGCACGCGACGCGCTCACGCACGTCTATAACCGCAGCTATTTCGACGAGCAGTTCCGCGAGGCCTTCGAGCGCGCCGTGCGCAGCGGCCAGCCGCTCTCGCTCGTGATGCTCGATGTCGATCACTTCAAGCACTACAACGACGCCTTCGGCCATCTGCACGGCGACGCCTGCCTCGGCGCCGTAGCGGGTGCGCTAGCCGCCACGCTTGCGAGCACGTTGCCCGCGCCAGGCGGTTTCGTCGCCCGCTATGGCGGCGAAGAATTCGCGCTCGTCCTGCCCGATACCGGCGCGGATGAAGCCGCGGCGCTCGCCGAACGCGCACGCGCCGCCGTCGAGCAACTCGGCATTCCCTCGCCCGCCGCAGGCGGCTATGTGACGGTGAGTGCGGGCTGCGCCACCCGCGACGCGATCGTTGCGTCGTCCCCCAATGCGCTGATCGAAGCCGCCGATGCCGCGCTGTATGCGGCCAAACAAGCTGGCCGCAACCGCGTGAGCCACGCGGGCGCGAGCTTCGCGTAACGCGTGCCGATTCGTTGCTGCTCGCGCTGGCGTAAGCGGCATTGCCAAAAGCGCAACGCATTTGGGTTTCAACCAGGTGCTTCCATGTCCCGGCATCAATAAAGTGCGTGCTAAGGCCTGTATCGGCATTTGCATACGTCGCGCACAATCCATGCAAATACATCGATGCATGCACATATGTTCCCCACACGCTTTCAAAATGTAATGAGGAATCGGGATGTCCATTGAAAAATCGGCGGAAATTGCCGCCCGCTTCGACCGGCTACCGCCTTCGCGCACAGTCTGGTCGATGGTGATCCTGCTGTCGCTCGGCGGCGTATTCGAGTTTTACGACCTCTTCTTCACGGGCTATGTCGCGCCCGGCATGGTGCATTCGGGTCTTTTCACACCCGAATCACTCGGTTTCTTTTCCGCACTCGGGCCGCTCAAGGTGGCCGGCTTCGGCACCTTCGTGTTCTCGACCTTCGCCGGGCTGTGGGTCGGCGCGCTCGCGTTCGGCCAGGTCGCGGACAGGTTCGGGCGGCGCATCATCTTCACGTGGTCGCTGATCTGGTACATCGTCTGCACGGCGATCATGGCATTTCAGACGAGCGGCCAGGCGCTCAATATCTGGCGCTTCATTGCCGGCATCGGCATTGGCATCGAGCTCGTGACCATCGACACGTATATTTCCGAGCTGATCCCAAGCGGCGAGCGCGGCCGCGCCTATGCGGTCAACCAGTTCATCACGTTCAGCGTGGTGCCCGTGGTCGCGTTTCTCGCCTATATCCTCAAGGACTCGCATCCTGTCGGCCTCGACTACTGGCGCGTCGTGATCCTGATCGGCTCGATAGGCGCGGTGGTGGTATGGTTCCTGCGCCGGAGCATTCCCGAAAGCCCGCGCTGGCTCGCGCGCAATGGCCGCGAGGACGAAGCAGAACGTATCGTTGCCGACATCGAGCGGCGCGTAGCCGCCGAAACGGGCACGGCTTTGCCGCCACTCGGGGCGATCTCGCTCGAAAAGGCCGGGCGCGGCTCGCTCGGCGAAGTGCTGCGCGCGCCGTATTTGCGGCGCACGGTCATTCTGTCGATTTTCAACATGGCGCAGGTGATCGGATTTTACGGTTTCGCCGCATGGGTGCCCACGCTGCTGATCGCCCGGGGCGTCCACATCACGCAAAGTCTTGCGTACGCCTTTGTGATTGCCATTGCCAATCCGTTCGGACCGCTGATTGGCGTGTGGTTCGCCGACAAGCTGGAGCGCAAGACACAGATCGTCGGCGGCCTCCTCATTATGGGGGTGGTCATCACGCTATTCGCGCAAGCCACGCAGCCGTGGGCCCTGATCGTGCTAGGCGTGCTCTTCACGCTCGCTTCGAACGTGATGTCCTACGCCTATCACGGTTACCAGGCCGAGCTTTACCCTACGCGCATCCGCGCTCGCGCCGTCGGCTTCGTCTACTCGTGGAGCCGTATTGCCGCCGCGTTCGCGGGGTTGGCCATCGGCATCCTGCTCCATCATTACGGTGTGCCTGGCGTCGCGGTGTTCATTGGCGCTTCGATGCTCGTGGGCATCGTGATGATTCTGCTTGGGCCGGTTACGCGCGGGCTCTCGCTCGAATCGATCAGCCATTGAGTCAGGCGATCGTCAAAACAGGACGTGCGATTTGACGATCATCTGCACGGCTGCGGCCAGCACGCACACGAGCACGACCACGCGAAACGCGAGCGGATGCAGGCTGTCGCGCAACGGCCGAATGAGCAGCATGCCCGCGATGGCGGGCACGCTGGCCGCCGCCGAAATCGCGAGATCCATGAAACCCGCGTGCGCGCCGTGGCTGAACGTCGTGATGAGCGTGATAACCGAAACGACGAGAATGATCGCAATCTGTTTCGTGAACGCGCGGCCCGTGGCGCCCGACGCGATCAGATACATGGCGAGCAAGGGCCCCGGCACGGCGGCAATGCTCTCCATGAGCGCCGCCCCGAAACCGAGCGCGAAACCCACTGGCCGCGCGAGCGCAGGCGCGAGTTTGAAACGCGGCGAAACGAGCAAAAGCAACGCCGCCACGATCAACGCCACGCCCGAGGCCGCCTGGGCGTGATGCGGCTCCAGCGCGATCAGCACGGAAACCCCAATCACATTGCCGATCACGGTGCCAATCAACGGCGCCGCGATATTGCGCACGGTAGGCAGCATTTCGCCGCCCTCCAGCGCCTGCGGAATATTGCCGAGAATGATCGGCATGGACAGCAGCAGCACCGCTTCCTTGACCGGCAAAAAATGCGTGACGATGGGCATGGCCACAAGCGGCACGCCGATGCCCGTCACGCCCTTCACCATACCGCCCAGCACGAGCGCAACCGCAATGCCGAGCCATTGAAGTACGTCGAGCGACTGCAGATGGGGCGCGAGAAGACCCGAGGAAAAAGAAAAGCCGGACATCGGTGACGATCAGGGCATTGGCGCGCGTGGTTTCGCGCCGCTCATGTGAAAGTGGCCGCGGGCGTCGAAACGCCGGCGCGGCCACCGGTTCGCAAGCGAATTTCGCTTATGCGCTTTTCTCAGCGGCTTAATTAAGCAGCCGCTGCGGCTTGTGCCGGCTTGGCGGCCGCTTTACGGCCTGCCGTTTTACGCGCCGCCCGCTTTGCGGGTGCAGCTTTCTTCGCGGGCGCGGCCTTGGCGCGCTTCGCCACGGTCTTTTTCACCGCCGCCCCATTGGCGCGCGGTTTGCGCGCGACCTTGGCAGCAGCCTTTGCCGCGCTGCCGTCGATCAGGAATTTCGAACGGTCTTTCACGTCGCGAATCCATGCCGGCGCACGGCCACGGCCGGTCCACGTGGCGCCCGTTTTCGGGTCGGCGTATTTGGCCGCAACGGTGCGCCTTGCACCGGCAGCCTTGACGCCTTTGCCAGGCTTGCGGCCGCGCCGCTTGCCGATAAAGCGGTCGATGTCGGCCACGCTCAGGCCATGTTTGACCATCAGTTCGCGGATTTTTGCGAGACCGGCCGACGCTTGTTTTTCCACGATCGATTCGGCCTGCTTTTGCAGCTTTGCGATCTTCGATTGAATTGCATCCAGGGTGACCATTCACATCTCCTTATTCACGGTTTTTACGGACACCCTTCAACCGTTACTGGCCGATTGCGATCCTGTGCGATCCTGTCGGCCGGGGCGTCGCGAAAGACAGGTGATTATGAAGTCAAATCACGCATGCTGGCAAATTATACGAATGTTTTGTAGTGGAAAACATGTTTCCTGATCAGACTATTGATCGTTCCGCATACAAAGTCCCCATGAATTCTCTTTGAGCAACATTCGCACCGCTACGCGGCAAGAGGCGTGCGCTGCAATTCGACTACATTGACCTGCGCGCCAAATATCTCGCGAATCAAGGGCAAAAGGTGATCGTGGTGCGTGAGAAACAACACCTGGGTTTTCGCGGAGAGATTTCGTAAAGCCGCGAAACCGGCCTTTGCGCGCTCATCGTCGAAATTGATGAAGAGATCGTCGGCAACGAAGGGCAGCGCCGCCTTGCTCACCAGTTGCAATTCAAGGGCCGCGATGCGCAGCGCGAGAAAAAGCTGGTCGCGCGTGCCTTCACTCATTCCACTCACTTCCACGGTTTTGCCGGTGCTGCGGCGCGCATACAATGCGGGCGGATTGCGTTCGTTATCCACCACGAGCCTCGCGAAATCACCGAGGGTGAGTCCGCTGAATATTTCACCCGCTCGACGCAGCATCGGCCCCTGCTTCTGGTCGCGATAGCGGTCCGTTGCCCATTTGAGCAGGCGGCTTGCCGTCGCGGCTTCGAGATATTGCTCCGCGGCGTCGCCCATGGCGCTCAGGGCTTCCTGGCGTTTCGCTTCGGCGAGCGCGGCATTGGCCTGGCCGTTGATCGCGTCGAAGGCCTGCCTCGCGCTCACCTGTTGCTGCAGGCACTCGCTCAACGCTCGCTCGCCCGCTTCGCGTTTCTGGTTCACGGTTGCGAGCAGCGCGGGCATCTCGGAGAGAGGCTGCTCCGCGATCTCCGCCTCGATGGCCTCCTGTGCAAGTCCGTCGCCTTCGCGCACGAGCGTGTCACGCGCCGCCGAGATCGCTTTCGACACCGCGCGACGCGCGTCGGAACGCTCGGCGAGCGGCAAGGCTGCGTCGATTTCGCTCACGCCGGCCAGCTTCAGGATGGGCTCGATACGCGCCTGTGCGCCCGCCACCGCCGCCGCGGCATCGGCCACGCGCGTGCGGGCAACCTGCACGTCGGCGTCGGCCTGGGCGAGGGATTTCGCCGTTTCGCGCGCGGCTGCGAGTCGCGCCGCGAGTTGACGCGCCACGTCGATGCCGTCACTCGACGCGGGCCATTCGGGCGCGAGCGCCCCGGCGAGGCGCCGCGCGTCGGTGTCCAGCATCGCCAATTGCGTGCGGATCGCACGAATGCGGTTACGGGGTGCTTCGGCGTCCGAAAAAGCGGCTGCGATGGCATTGGCGAGTTCCACGGCGCCTTCCGCTGCCGCGAGCGTCGCTGCGCGTGTGCCGAGATTCGCTTGCGCGAGCGCCTCGCGCCATTGCGTCTGCCACTTTGCGTAGGCCTCCCGTTCAATCGTCAAACGGGCTTGCGCAGATGCGCTCGCGCGTTCGGCGTCGCGAATCTGTGCCTCCAGACCTTCTCGCTGCACGGCGCTCTTTTGAGCCGATTGCACGACGGTTTCCGCCCTGCCGATCAATGTCGTCAGTGCATCGTCTTCGTTCGCCGGCGCCACCGGGCGCAACGTTTCGAGCAGCGCCGCATGCGCGGCGATGCGCGCCGCTCGACGCGATTCGAGCTCGCTCGCGCGCCGATCGCATTCGCTCTGTGCGTTGAGCGCCGCATCGCGATTCGCGAGCCACGCGCTCATATCTGCAAGCGGCATGCCAGCCAGCTGCGCATCAGTGGCAGTTTGTATCCAGGCATTGCGAAAGGCCTCGAGTTCGCGCTCGCGTTCGCTTAGCGCCGCAAGCTTGCGCTGCGCATTCGCGCGCGCCGTTTCGACTTGCTGACGCAAGTTCTGCAACGTGGCCGCAGCCTGCGACGTGCCGAGTTGCGCGTCGACGAGTTCGTCGGCCAGACGCATCGCATCGTCCACGGCGGGGGCGCCATCCGCGAGACTGACGCGCGCCGCCTTGACTTCGAGCCACGCGCTATCGCGGCGCGTGCGCGCCGCCTGCACTTGCGCAGTCGTGACAACCTTGTTGCCCTGCGTGAAATGCTTCTCCTGCAATTCGAAACGCCCGGTATCCTCTAATGCGGCTGAGGCCGCTTCTTGCGCCGCGGCCACCGCGCTCAAGCGCTCGCTTTCTTCTTTTTGCAGTGCGGCGAGGCGTGTGGCCGAGGGCAGGTCGAGCGCACGCAGCGCCAGCACAGGCTTGCTCCATTGGCCCAGCAGTTGGCGTCTCTCTTCGACCGTGCGCTGCGCATCCGCCAGTTCGCGCTCGAGCGCGCCTTCCTTCGTCGCGCTGTTGCGAAACTCGCGCGCGTCGTCGAGCGCGGCGTGCAACGCATGCGGCACGTCGATGCCGGGCAGGTGCGCAAGCTGCCCCTGCAATTGCGCGAGCTTGCGCGTCTGTTCGTCATGTGCCTCGCGCGCCGTCATGAGCGCTTGCTCGCGAAGACCGTGATCGCGCAGCAGGTTCGTCACCGTCTTGCGCGCGAGCGCGCCGGGCAGCGCCGCGCGCAATGCGGCTTCGTCGCCCGGCCAGCCAAGCTGGGCGGCAGCGGCGAATGCGGCGTCGAGATGGTTGCGGATCTCGGTTTCACGCACCAGCAATTCGCGCGGATGATTGACGCATTCGCCGCGCAGCGTATCGAGCGCGTCGATTTCGGCGGCGAGTGCAAGTGCGGCACGATCGGGCTCGATCGCATCACGCGACGCTTCTTTGCCTGCGAGATCGGCCTGGCGCGCTTCCTGCACTCTGCGCTCGGCGGCAATGTCGGCTTGCGCCTTCAACAGATCGGCATGAGCGGTGGGCGGTAAATCGACAACCTCGCCCAAGGCAGCCAACTCGCGCTGCTTGAGCGAAAGCTCTTCGATATAGGGAGCGAGGCGGCGCACGCGTTCGAGCTTCGAGCGCTGCGATTCGAGACTGCGCTGTTCGGCGCGCAAACGCTCGATGGCCTGTTCGACCATTTCGAGCGCGTCTTTCTTCTCGACCCAATCGCGCGTGCGCACCTGCGCGGCCTTCAGTTCGCCCGTTGCCTCGATGAACGACGTTTCCGCCTGTGCATACGCACTACCACTGCGTCGCGGAGCCCACAGTTCGGCCGCGCGACTCTCCAGTTCCTCGCGCACGGGCCCGAGGCTCCCCACGCCTGCCGCCGATTCGAACAGGACCTGCCCGAGTTTGTCCGATGCATCGAGAATACTGCGACCGCCTTCGACGAGCCGCGCATGATCGAGGCCGAACATCTGCTCGAAGAACTCCTTGCTCGTGCCGTCGAGAAATGCGGCGAGAAAGTCGTCGGGCAGTTTGTCGTCCTGCGGAGTGCGCAGCGAGTTGCGGCCGCGCGCGCGATGAAATCGTTGCTCGGCCGCGCCGCTTTCCAGCACGCCGCCAATGCGCAATTCCGGCGTGTTGTGGAGAAAATCGAGCGGCGTTTGCAGGCGCATGCCGAACAACAGTTCCGACACGGCGGTCCGCACCGTGGACTTGCCCGCTTCGTTCGGCCCCACGATGACGTGGAAATCGTGCGCCGCGTGGGGAAACGGCAGGGTCGTATCGGTGAACTTGCCGTATTTGATCAAATCGAGTTGCTTGAGACGCATGGGTCATTCTCCCGTGGAAAGGCGCGCAAGCAGCGCGGGACCGACCTGCTCCACCAGCGCCGCGAGTTTGCCCTCGCGGGCGAGTTCGAGCAGTGGCGCGTCTTCTTTCACTTCGCTGCGCACCTTGCCGACGAAGGCGCGCAAATCGCGTTCGAGCAGTGCGAGAAATTCGGCGTCTTGCGTGGCCGCTTCGACTAGCAGTTTGAGATCGGCGAGCGCTTCGATCTGCTCGTTCTGTGCAGCAGCCGTATCGGCGGCGCGCGTTTCGAGCTTGACCTTTTCCAGCCACAGCTTGTCATTGCCGATAATACCGATCTGATTGAGCACTTCGGCACGCAATTGCGTGGCGCGCCCGAACAAGAGTCCATGTGCCGGCGACTTGCCCGTCACCGTCACGCGCACCGCACGCGGCACATGCGCGTCGACGCACAGCAGCGCTTCGAGCGCAGCGCCGATCTTGCGCGACAGATCCGCGACGCCCTCGCAGTCGCTCGCGTCGACACGCACCGATTCCCAGCGCAGCACGTCGAGGTAAAGACGCTCGACCTCCGTGCGGGCGCCCTCGACGCTCACGAGCACGGCGCCCCGGCGGCCCGTTTCGCGGATGTGCCGGCCCTGCAGATTGCCCGGGAATACGATGGTCGACTCTTGCGCCCACTGCTGAAATTCGTGGACGTGGCCGAGCGCCCAGTAGTCGTAACCCTTCGCGTGCAATTCGGCACGCGTGCATGGCGCGTAGGACGCGTGCGCGGCATAGCCTTCGAGCGCGGTGTGGAGCACACCGATGTTGTAGTAACCGGCAACCGGCGACGGGTAGCCCACGGCGAGATTCTCGACCACGGCCTTGTCCTTGAAGCTCTGGCCATGCAGCGCCACCTTGATGTCGTGCAGCACGTGGGTTTCGGGCTTGCGATGACTGAACACCACCACGTTGTCCGGCAAGGTGAGCTTCCTGGTCATTTCACTTTCCGCGTCGTGGTTGCCCCACAACGCGAAAACGCGAATGCCGGCCTTGCGCAGACGTCCCATCTGCTGGCCGAAGAAAATGCCGGTGTTGTGGTCCTTCCAGTCGCCGTCGTAGAGATCGCCGGCGATGACGACGAACGCGACCTCCTCTTCGATGGCTCGATCGACCAACTGGCGCAACGCCTCGCGCGTGGCATTGCGCAATTGCGCGGCCGGCGCATCGGGATAGGCGCTCAGGCCATGTAGCGGGCTGTCGAGGTGCAGGTCTGCCGCGTGGATAAACTTCACGACGTGTCCTCTATGGTGTTTGCGGGCGCTTAACGAAGAAAGGGCGATTGCTGTTTTATCGCTCGGGCGACAAGTGATGTGCGCTGGCGATTTCAGCATGACTGTGAGCCCGGATTGCCGCCTGGAATGTGGCGCGGCAACGGGGCCCAATTCTAATCGACGCGGGTGGGGCGGCTTCGGGTAGTGTGGTGCGTCGAGGGTGAAGCGCGGCTCGCACATCACTTCGGCTCGAAACTTTGAGGAACTACAAAATACGTATTGAAATATACGATTGACGCCGGTGAGGTGAGTTCTAGCTCGTTGACGACCATTCCCGCTGTGTTTCGGGGTCGGAGAGCGGTTGTACCCGTGGAACAACTATGAGAATTTGCATTGTTTCCGGTGTGGAACGCCCATTGGATAAGAGTTTCGCCGATTTCTCCGTTTTGAGAGAAATGTTTCACGCCGGTTTGGCGGTTTTTCTGAAGTGGATTGACGCGACGCGCCGTATATCCTGCTCCGATGCGTCTGTTGTTCTCCTCGTTGAGGTCGCTGTGCGGTTGGCCTGCTTCCGTGAGTGGCTCAACACCTCCGCGGTATTTCTTCGGTACTGGCTCGCTGATCGCTACGCTTTCTCGTTTTAAGTGGCCGGCGCGCGGGGCGCGCGTCTTATATTGCTTGCTTCGTCCGCCACGGTGCTGACTACATTTCAGTTAGTTGCATTTATGACGCTTCTTTGCTGAACGAAACGAACCGACTTATTCAGCCGCGGGGAGGCATACTCCACGGTTGCTTGCCGATTTAGCAACGAATAACCGGACAAGCTCATTGCGGGGAGGCGGCGGTCAGGCGCCTTGGCGCGTCACCGTGACGAGCGGTATGCCCCCGCCCACCTCCCAGCCCTCGCGAAAACCCGCATCACGTGAGAATTAACGGGCGGCGCTGCTTCGGCTATGCCGTAGGCAACCGGTTTGGAATCCCGGGGTAAAACACAAGCGGCGGACACGAGTACATGGTGCAACCCGTGGCCGCCGAGACGTCGACCCAAAGAACGGACGGCGCTCGGTCACTGATTGGACATGAACACAAGGCGTGAGAGTTCATTCTGACGCGTGGACGGGAGCGCTCATCGTCGATGATGGTATTTGAGGGCAAATCAAGGTCGGCGAAGTTGGAGTGTCGTGGCTAAGTGGACGGCTCGCCGTGCCGACCCGTCAGGGGTCATGCCTGGAATTGGCGCATTATCGCAGTGGGTCCATATGGCGCCCCTCAATGACAAGCCACATAGTTGTTGCCGGCGCATCGTGCGATGCAGCTCAATGCGATGGCCGTCGCCTATTGGCGACAACACTTGTTCTTCAGGAGGGGATGCGGAACATGGCGCCTATCCAGTTCATCAGATCGGGCTGGATCTCGGCCAGGACAGCTAAGACATCCTCGCCTTCAGCGGGCCAACAGGTACTCCGGATTGGAAGCCGCGAAGCGTTGAGGTACGTCGGTGATGTGTCGAGTCGACACACAGGTTCGCAGATGGGGCACATGCGCTGTGACGACGCTGACTGCAGCCGGGGCGGCGGCCGGCGCCAGGGACATCTGCGCGAGCGGTTCGCCTTTTCACACGTGGGCGCACCGGGCGCTTCCTCACGAACCGCGTGAGCTACCAATGTGGCTTGCCTCAGATCACGTTGACCCGTAGCCACTACTGCGGAGAGCCGGTGACCGTGTGTCGACTCGACACACCGCCTCAGCCGACAAATCAGCAGTCGAGAAATGGAATGTGGCCTGGCAAACCGCACGATGTGCGCAGCCAGAGAGAAGGACTTATGCCTTGTTCTCGTCCTGCCAGGGATTGGGCGTGTCCTGGATCGCAATCCCCTCAGGCAACGACGAAGAGGAAGCGGTGACCGTGTGTCGACTCGACACACGGCTCGAACGAACAAGCAACGGATCGTCCCCTCGCACACGGGGCGATTAAGGCACGGGGGAGATGCCTCATCCTCATGAGTGTTGTCATGCGTCCCATGGGTTTGCAGCCTCTGCCCGCGTGTGTCGACTCGACACAGCGCCCAACCCCAAGCAAATAAATTCGGGGGCCGCCGCACCCTTTTTTCGAGTACGCCGCACACCGACCGCAACCGCTCGACGCTGGACGAGTAGTCGATGCCGCCATCCCCTTCGTCTTTCGGCTAGCGTGATCGGTCGTGTGTCGACTCGACACACGAGGCAGGTCGACGACTCCTGACACCTGGAAACGCTCGTTCCCACGACCCCGCCTCGCGCGTCGCCCCGCCCGCGGCATTGTCACAATGCCCGCGTTCCCCTGCGATTGACCTTAACTGTGTGTCAACTCGACACACAACCCGAGCCGCAAAAAAGAAAAAGCCCGCCAAAGCGGGCTTCCCTCCACATCAACCACCTCGCGGCTTAGTCAGCCGGGCTTCACATTGAACAGCTGACTAATCAGCTCCCGAATTTGCGTCTCCTGGGCATCCGACAACACGCCCGTCTTGAGCTTCACCGTGAAGCTGTTGGTATCTTTGGTAATGCTGCCAGCGTGGCTCTTGCCCGAAAAGATTTTCTCGATGCTGCGCTCGGATACCCTTTCGGTCGATTCACCCCGGCTAGCTTGCGCTCCGATCGCCGCGGCCAGCTTGCCTTGATCCAGCGTCCGGCCGACCACGGCCGGCCACAACTCGCGCGCCGCCGAAAGACCTGCCGAGCCGTACTTCTTGATTGCCGAAACAACCTCGTCAGCAGCCGACCCGCCGAGCAGCCGCGGATTCAGATCAAGATCGCGTCGAATGAAATCCGGAAGATTCTCAAAGGCCAAAAAGCGGTACAAGCCTTTGCGCGACATGCCCAACGCCTCGGCCATACGCTTGCGAGTCGGAAATTCCCGCTCGGCGCGGCGCAGCGATTGCCCAATTTCATAATCAGTGAGGTCTTCCCGGCCCACGTTTTCCACGAGCGCGAGCACCGCCATGTCCTGATCGGAGCACTCGATCACAGAGGCACGAATGTCCTGCGCCTGAATCAGGGCGTGCGCGCGAAGACGTCGTTCGCCGGCGATTAGCTGATAGCCGTTCTCCGCGCGGCGAACGACGATCGGTTCGACGAGTCCGACTTCGCGGATCGATTCAGCCAGCGAGGCAAGGCCCTCGTCGCTGAAAATCTTGCGCGGCTGCCACGGGTTCGGCTGAATCGCGTTCACCGGAAGCATGAGCTTGTCGCTCGTGCTTTCCAGTTCCTGGATGCGCTGCTGCGCCACCGCCAACGCGCCGAGCATGCCGGGCCCAGTCTTGAATGCACTGCTGCGGCGCGGCTCGGCTGCAGCGACGGCGGCCGGACGTTCGGCGGCTGGCCGCTCCGAAGACGAGCCGAGTTCACGGGTCTTCGCCGCCATCTTGTCGCGGAATGAACTCACTTGCCGGCCCTCCATTGTTCTACGTAAAGATCGTCGATCCACTGTACGTAATCGGTCAGCGGCTGACGCACGCGCGCCACCGTCTTGTCAGCGAGGTCTCCCTTGCTGATGTCGAACACGGTAGCCATGGCGAGTGCGCCGTTACTCATCGCGGAACTGGCCGGCACCTCGAGCGCGTTCACCCAGTCCTTGTAAGTCCGCTGCACCCATGAACGCACGACGGGTGCCGAAGACGTCTTGCCGTAGTCGACCTTCGAAAGCAGGACGGAAACGAAGTCGTAGGTCTTCTCGTCGCCGCGTTCCATGATCGTGTGTGCGAGGTCTGAAAACAGACTCCAGAACGACACCGAGCTGATGAAATCCAGGCTTTCGGGCACGAGCGGCATGACCATCGCGTCGGCGGCCATGAGCGCATTGATCGTGAGATAGGACAGCGACGGCGCCGTATCCAGAATGATGTAGTCGTATTGCTTACGCAGCGCCTCCACCCCCTGGCGCAGCAGGTCCCAGAACTTGAACCCCGGGTTCTTGATCACGGTGCCCGGAATATGGAACTCCGCGGAAAAGAGCGTAGGGTGCGCGGGAATGACGTCGAGCCCGTCCCAGTAGGTTTCCTGCACGAAATTCAGCAGACCGCCTTCCATATGCGGGTCGTAGATGAACGGCAGGACCGTGCTATCCTCAGTCACTTCCTTTTCGGCATACAGACCGCAGAGTTCCGTGAGCGACGCTTGCGGGTCCAGGTCGATCAGCAGAACCTTGCGGCCACGCAAGGTCAGGCCTTGCGCGAGACACATGGTCGTGGTCGTTTTCGTCGAGCCGCCCTTGAAGTTGGCAACGAGGATGACCTTGCCGTCGGCATCGCGCACGCCGGTGTGAAGCGGTGTCTGATAAATGTCGGAAACCTGCTGGACCCAGGTTCTCGCTTCAGGGAGGGTGAAGACCCGGCTGCGCCCGGACCCCTGCGCCACACCTTGTGGGAGGCCCTCGCGAGTGGCGAGCAGGTTGTTCAGTTTGATGCGATCAATACCGCACATCTCTGCGACTTGAGCGGACGTAAATGTGGGGGCCATCTTTCGCGGCCGCGGCGCCAGCATCATCTCCCGAAGCTCCTCAGATAGACGGCCGGCCTCTTCGGCAAATTCAGTGATCGCGGAAAGATCCACACGTCGATCGATCGACGGCAATTCGATAGTTTTTGCCATTAATACGCTTTTTATCAGAATTTGGATAAAGCGTAGAATACAGCAAAAGCGTATGAAAACACACTAATTGAGGGAGATATGAAAAAAAATGCCCCTCCAAAACGCGCTGTATTGCCCTCGTACGGCCTCCCCAAGGGCAAAGTACCAGTAAACCCGACAACGCCTCCAGGGCGGCTATAAGCCCTTCCGCTGCGATCTGCCTGGTTTTTGTGCAAATCGTCGGGCCAGAGCACTTCGCTGCCACTGCGCCGGTCGAGGTTTTTGTGCAAATCCGCCTTGCGGATCGCTCCGTGCAGGCCGCATCGCTCGCATGGAGCCCACCTTGGTCACGGTTTTTGTGCAGTTTCATCGTCTGATCTGCCGGCACGCCCCGATCCGGCCGCCAGGTAACGATTTTTGTGCTTCCAGACTTCTGCTTGCCAGCCCGGTCGGCCGCAATTGCACAAAAACCGTTACCGCATGCGCTGGGACAAGCCTTGTCGTGCACACCCCTGCCATCGCACCGCACAAAAATCGTTGCCAGACTCCCTCTCGACGACCAACTCGACAGCGATTTCGCCATCTCGAGGCCATCCAGTTCCACCAACACGCACCTCATGCCAGCGCTGCACAAATTTCGTTACCTCGCGTGGACCGCGAATAACCAGACATCGCATCGCGCCCGCACAATAACCGTTACCTCCCGCTCGACTTCCACGACGTGCACAAAAAACGTTGCCGTCAGGGCACCGCGCGCCCGTACACAAATTCCGTTACCTTCCGTGCGTCGTACCAAAAAACACTTCCAAATAACGTCCCACCAACCGCCGCATTCAACTCGATCTCGGCTCGTCTAGAGACGCTCTGCATATGAACCACTTCCATCGACCATGGGAGCTGCACAGAAATCGTTACCCTTGCACGGCTTGCACGGGCTTCGCTGGCCGGATAGCAGATCGGGTTCGGATACCCCATTGTCGAGAGCCTTTACGGACGGGCTATTGAAGGCGAGTCATCCTGAATTCCCTGGCTGGATCGCGAGATACAACCCGTCAAAATTCACGTTGAGCATCTTTTTTAGCGAGCGGTTTGTTTGTTTACTTAAAGATAAAAACCCACCAACCAACAAACGTATGCATGCGTTCGCTTTTATTTCAAGCACTTGCCCTTCAAAAGCACCGTTCTATGTGCTTGCTGCACCGTTTTATGTGCACCCAGGTGCCGGTTTATGTGCTGTCGCTGTAGAGATATTTGTGCGATCAGGTACGGTTTTTGTGCGCGAGCCGAATCGGGTGCCTGTTTGAGGTAACGTTTATTGTGTTGACTTGCGTTTGCGTAGTGATAGAGTGCCCGCCAATGTCGACGGGGAGAGCGTGCGTATGTCGGAGGAGAGCGGGCGAAGGACAACAACACTGCAGATGTCGCTGGGTCTCTTTGAAGAGATGTCCGGCCAGCCGATCAACGAGAGCACGCGTGAGATCGGCTTTCAGCGCAACAATGTGTTCGTCGCCATCAATGGGCTTGGGCTGTCTTCGCGCCGTTTCATCGACGCGGCCTATTTCATAGCCGCCCAGGAACCCGCGCCGCGCGATACCTACGACGTCGACCTGAACTACTTCAAGTGGCTCATGCGCTATGAGAGCCGCAACGTGCGCCATCTGCAGAGCGTCATCAAGGAAGCGCAGCGCGTGCTGATCGAGGTGACTGACACGCCGCCCGACCGCGCGCCGAGCGAAGACGACCAGTGGATTTCCGAGCAGCTGATGGGCAGCGTCAAGATCGGCAAGGGGCGCATCCAGTTCCGCATTCCGCCGCTCATGCTGCGCCACATCACCGGGCCCGACAAGCATCACTGGCTGAACCTGTGCATCACGGCGTCGTTCTCGCAGACCTACGCGCGTGCGATCTACGATTACGTGCTGCCTTTCGTAGCGGCCGGTTTGACCGACTGGATCGAGCTCGACGTCATGCGGCGCTGGCCCGGCAAACTCGGGACGAGCGCGTCGGAGTTCAAGCACTTCCGGCCCAAGTATCTCGATCCGGCGGTGCGCCAGATCAACGAGCTCTCCGACATCGACCTCAGCTACGAAACCCGGGCCGACTCGGAAACCTCGCGCAAAATCAACAAGATCCGCTTCCGGATGAAGCGCAAGGATACGGTCGCCGCGCTGCTTTCCCGGCAGCCTGACGCGCACGACCTGCTGCTTACGCTCAAGGAGGAGTTCGGCCTCTCCAACAAGCAGTTCGACGTGATCGCGGAGCACCGCATGAACTGGACCGACGAGCGCATCCAGCAGGCGATCGAATACACGCGTTTCCGGCTCAACCAGGGCAAGGTGACCAAGAGCCCTGCGGGTTATCTGATGAAGGCGCTGAGCCACAACTGGCAGGTCTCGGAAGCCGAGCGCAAGATGGTGGCGATCCAGGGCGAGCTGGCCGTAGCGGCGGCCGCTCAGGAGACCGCCAGGACGGTCGCGACCACGGCGGTGAAGCAGAGTATTGCGGCGCGCGACGAAGAGGCGCGCTCGCAGCGCAACGAGGAGGTCAAGCAAGGCCGCGAGCACTTCGAATCGGCCGACGAGAAGACGCGCAAGGAGCTGGTGCGGCTCTACATCGCCTCGCAGGCCGGCAAGCTCATGCTCCGTCGTCTGAAGCTCGAGGCTGGGGCGCTGTCCGATGCGAACATCCTCAACCACTCCGATCTGTCGTGGTACTTCGGGCAATTCGTCTACGGGAAGATGAAGCAGCTTGCCGCGCAGTGAGCGTCTTCAATACGCTTGACGGCTGATATACCGGTGGGCGTATTGCAGCCCGCGCCCCGCAGCCCGTTCCTGCCTCTCGCGCTCACGCAGCTAAAAACATCCAGCCGATCAACGGCTTAGGCACTCTTCCCAGGCGTTCTCCACAAGCTTGTCAACGCAATCTGTGGGTAACTTGAACGCCACGGCCAAACCCGCACAGCCATAAAAAAAGGGAAGGCGCAGCGCCTTCCCTTTTTTCCCCAACCTGCGACGCCTTACTTCTTCTCGTCGTTCAGTTGCGGCAGCGTATAGGCAGCGCCCGGCGTGAGCAGACCGACCTTCGAGTACACACGCAGCTTCTCGCGCGTGTCGGTGATGTCGAGGTTGCGCATCGTCAGCTGGCCGATACGGTCGCGCGGCGAGAACGTCGAGGCAACCTTCTCCATCGACAGACGCTCCGGCTGATACGTGAGGTTGTCCGACTTCGTGCTGAGGATCGAGTAGTCGTTGCCGCGGCGCAGTTCGATCTTCACTTCGCCCGTGATTGCGCGCGCCACCCAGTGCTGCGCCGTTTCGCGCAGCATGATGGCCTGCGGGTCGAACCAGCGGCCCTGGTACAGCAGGCGGCCCAGACGGCGGCCGTTCTCGCGGTACTGCTCGATGGTGTCTTCGTTGTGGATGCCCGTCACGAGGCGCTCATAGGCGATGTAGAGCAGCGCCAGACCCGGGGCTTCGTAGATGCCGCGGCTCTTCGCCTCGATGATGCGGTTTTCGATCTGGTCGCTCATGCCCAGACCGTGGCGGCCGCCGATGCGGTTCGCTTCGAGCAGCAGTTCCACGGCATTCGGGAAAGTCTGGCCGTTCAGCGCGACCGGCTGGCCTTCCTCGAAGCGGATCGTCACTTCCTCGCGGTCGATCTTGACGTCGTCGCGCCAGAACGCCACGCCCATGATCGGGTTGACGATCTTGATGCCGCTTTCCAGGCTTTCGAGGTCCTTCGCTTCGTGCGTGGCGCCGAGCAGGTTCGAATCGGTCGAATAGGCCTTCTCGGCCGACATCTTGTATGCGAAGCCCGACTGGCGCATGAACTCCGACATTTCCGAGCGGCCGCCCAGCTCGTCGATGAACTGCTGGTCGAGCCACGGCTTGTAGATCTTCAGGTCCGGATTGACGAGCAGCCCATAGCGGTAGAAGCGCTCGATGTCGTTGCCCTTGTAGGTCGAGCCGTCGCCCCAGATGTTGACGCCGTCTTCCTTCATCGCCGCGACGAGCATCGTGCCCGTCACGGCGCGGCCGATCGGCGTCGTATTGAAGTACGTGACGCCGGCCGTCGAGATGTGGAACGCGCCGCATTGCAGGGCGGCGATGCCTTCCGCCACGAGCTGCGCGCGGCAGTCGATCAGGCGCGCACCGGCGGCGCCGTATTCGGTCGCACGGCGCGGAATCGAATCGTAGTCGTCTTCGTCGGGCTGGCCCAGGTTCGCCGTATAGGCGTAAGGCACGGCGCCCTTGAGCTTCATCCAGTGCAGCGCGGCGCTGGTGTCGAGGCCGCCGGAGAAGGCGATACCGACCTTTTGGCCGGTCGGAAGGCTTTCAAGAATTGTGCTCATGATGAAAAAGAACCCGGTGGAACGAGAATGCGGAGGGAATTCGGTCGAATCATCAAGTATCTTGTATCCCCGGGCTTTCGGCAAGCCTGGCGGGGAGGGCCGCAGGCCTCGATCGATGTGGCGTCCGCGGATGGACGTGGCGTCCGCGGATGGGGCTCCGCGTTAATAAAAAGGGGCACAGCGGGGCGCGTGCCAGTGCAGGCCGTCCCAGGCGGCTTCGATCGCATGCGATGCGTTCGTTACGGCATGCGCGTTCGGGACGTATCCACGACTTGCTCGTCCTTCAAGCCCAACAGGGCGACGGACCCCGTGCCGGGCCGCCGCGTGGCTTTCCAGATCATCAGCAGATGGTAGTAGAGGCGCGGGCTGAAGCCGAACCGGTACGCGTAGAGATTGCCGAGCGCGAGTTGCAGCCCGGCGCGCGCCTCGCGATTGCGTGCGAGCAGCGAGACCACGATCGGCACGAGCCGGCGCATGGCGAGCTTGCGCGCCGGCTCGAGTTCGGGCGGCAGCGCGAGGCTCTTGAGAAAGCGCCACGCCGAAATCGACGACGCGTTGATGCTCGTGCGCGTTGCCTGGGATACCGAAACGTCTGTGATGCGATAGCACGAGACGTATTCGTTCACGTAGCACACGTGTTTTGCGGCGAGGCACAGGCGCGTGCCGAACACGTAATCGCAGCAGGTGCCGTAGTGGTCGTCGTAGCCGATGCGCTTGACGAGCGCCGCATTGGCGAGCCAGCCGTTGTTGGGGAACATCTGCACGATGCCGACGCGGCCCGGCGGGTATTGCAGCCCCGCGGCGCTGGCCGTACGGTGATACGCGATGTTCATGCGTTCGCTGGCCGCGTGCATGATGCGCCCGTCATGATCGGTTTCGTATTGATCGCCGAACGCGACTTCCAGATCCGGATATCGCTCCCACTGCGCAAGCAGCTTCTCGATGCAGTGCACGAGCAGATAGTCGTCGTCGTGGATCAGGAGAATCTTGTCTCCGCTCGCCCGCTCGAAGAGGCTGGCCACGTTGGGCGCCTGGCCGAGCGCGGGCACGTTGCGCCGGTAGGCGATGCGCGGGTCGTTGCCGTAACGCGAGGCGATCAGTTGCTGCGTGCGATCGTCGCTCGAGTCGTCGCCGATCACGATCTCGATGTTCGCATGCGTTTGCATGAGGCACGATTCGATGCAGCGAACCAGCAGTTCAGGCCGGTTGTACGTCGGCAGGCAAATGGAGACCTTCGTTGTTGTCGTCATGGGCAGACCCCAGTGCTGGAGGGATGCGGAGATGTTCGCAAAGGTAGGTTCGTCATGCGAACTTCATCCGTCGGACATGACGGTAAATGAACAAAACGCGAAAGAAATTGAAAATAATTCGCAAGGAATGCGCCTTGCGCACCGCGGCTCGCAGGGCCCGCATCGGCGGGGGTCCGCACAAAAGCGCCTGGCTTTGGTATGACGAATTGGAAAGAAAATCCGGGCCGCAAATTAATCGCGAAGTGGTCAGAAGGGACTGAGTGCCGGAACAGTCATGGCATTAGCGCTAACATTGGCGCTCCGCCTGAAACGACCGCTGGCATCATGGCCTCCATCTCCTACGTCCATAAACCGCTCACGCCGTTTCGCCGTGCGCTCGCGCGCTTCTCCCTCTCCGAACTCGCGAAATACACGAAACTCACGCTCGGCATGTGGATCGGCTTCGGCATTCCGTATGCATGCGGATATCCCGAAGCGGCGGTCGCGCTTTCCGGCTCGGCCATGCTCACGCTCGCGCTCGGCAGTTCCATCTCGGCGGCGCGCGGATACTTCTACAAGCGCGTGATGTCGAACCTCGTCGCGATGCCGATCGGCACGCTCCTGATCTGGCTGACCGCGCCGCACTTGTGGCTGGGCGTGATCCTGCTGCCGCTCGTGATCTTCACGATCGTGCGCATCCGGCCGTCGGTGTTCCAGATGACGAGCATCACCGTGCCCATGACGCTCGTGCTCTACACGGGCGAGCACATACCGCTGCTGGAACAACGGCTGATCGGCGTGGTGCTCGGCATGCTGCTCGGCTTCATCATCCAGCAAATTGCCTTTCCGCCCGATCACGGCTTCTGGGCGAATACACTCGTGAACGACGGCAACGCACAGGCCGAGGCCTTGCTCACCGAGGTCGCAACGAAAACGCTGGACCGCGCGAAACTGAAATCGGCGACGGCGGCGCTGCGCGTTTCGAGCAGCAATCTGAAGCAGGCGCACGATCTCCTCAAGTCGGACCTGGAGCAGTCGTGGGTGTCGGCGCATTTGAAGCGCAATCGCGATCGCCTGCCGCTGTTCGCGTGCTACCACGAGCTATTCGATTCGATCGTGGGCTTCCTCGAAACGCTCGACACGTTCAACGCGCAATACGAGGCGCTGGACGCGCAGTGGCGAGACGCATACCGGCGCGGCCTCGCGCGCCTCGTGGACGTGCATCGGCAACTGGCTTCGCAGGCGGACCTTCGGGTGGAGCGCCCGGGTCTGCCCGCGGCGCCCCTGACTCGCGAGGAACTGCATGCGCTTGTCGAGGCGCTGCCCGCAACGGGCGTGTTCACGAGCGTCTATCTCGGTCATTTGACCGGCTACGGCATCCTGCTGAGCCGTTTGAGCGACATGCATACCGCGCATTTGCGCAAGGCGTGAGCGCCGAGCTCATTGCGCGCGGATCGATGTCGGACAGCTCGATCGCTGCCGTTTCTGTGCGCTAACATCGTCACGCTCCTGGTCGTGATTCTCGTGCTGGGCACGGCGCAACAACAGCGCGAGAAGGTCAGGCCGCAGCCCGTCGCCGCGTTGAGCGGCGGGCGCGTGCAGGGTGAAAAGCGGAGCAAGCGGTGACATGATTCGACTCCCTATATGAGACATTCCGTTCAGGGAAGCAGTCAGACCCGCCAGATGAGCCCGAGCTGCGTGAGCGCCGTTACGCCGTCGTCGAGCCCGATCCCCTCGACGAACCTGCCGCGTTTCAGGCGCAACACCGTCGTGCCGGCGAAATGCATCTTGCGGCCGCTCGCCGCCGGCAACGATCCCGCGAGAAAGTCCCCGAACGCCGGGCCCGAATGGGTGCCGCCGCGTTCCCACTGACCCACCACGTACTCGCCTTCGGCGATGAGGTCCGCTGTGCCCCGGAAACTCAGATCGGGCAACGCCGCGCGAAAGCCGGTCATGCGCCTGGATGTCCTCGCGGCCGCGGCGCGCTCCGCCTGAAATGAACGATATCGAGCGGCAAACCGCGCAGATACCCGTTTCTTGCCGTGACATTCGCGTGGCATTCACGCCGTGGCGCGTGCCGAATTAGAGCGCAACATCCGGATCGGAACGGACGGCGCGCTAGCGTATCGTTGGTCCGTAGGCGAGATCGGCAAGAATGCCGGTTGTGAGAGGAGGGATACACGCGATGAAAACCGGAGCCATGCGGGCAGAAAAGCCGGAATCCGCAACATACAACTGGGTCGAGATCGAGCGGTCGCTCGACGCGCGCGGCTATGCCGTCCTGCCTCGCGTGCTCCGGCCCGGGCAATGCGCGCAGCTCGCCGCCCTGTACGCGGGGGACCATGGCTTTCGCTCGCGCATCGTCATGGCGCGCCACAATTTCGGGCGCGGGGAATACAAGTACTTCGCGTATCCGCTGCCGTCGCTGCTTCAGCGGTTGCGGCATGCGCTCTATCCGTACCTCGCGCCCATTGCCAACCGCTGGAACGAGCAATTGGGGATCGACAGACAGTATCCGGCCGATCTCGATGTCTTTCTCGATCAATGCCACCGCGCAGGGCAAACGCGGCCGACACCGCTCATCCTCGAATACGGTCCGGGCGACTACAACTGCCTGCACCAGGACCTCTACGGCGAGCATGTGTTTCCGCTGCAGGTGGCGATGCTGCTCTCACGGCCCGGCATCGACTTCGAGGGCGGCGAGTTCGTGATAACGCAGAGCGCGTCGAACGGTCAGTGTGCCGAAGTGATTGCGCTGGAGCAGGGCGACGCGGTGCTGTTCACCGTCAATCAGCGGCCGGCTGCGAACCGGCGCGGCGGCACGCGCAGGGTCGCCATGCGGCACGGCGTGAGCGTGGTGCGCAGCGGCAAGCGGCATACCGTCGGCCTGATTTTTCACGATTCACGTTAGCGCACAGAACGCGAAGGAACGCATCATGCAACTGTTTCTCAGCCATATCGAGTCGCCGCCCGGCGACCTCATGCTGGTGAGCGACGCGCAGCAGCGGCTGCACGCGCTCGAATTCGCCGATCATCGCTCGCGTCTGCATCGTGGTTTGCGCGATCGTTACGGCAGTGCGCGTTGGCTCGAAACTGCCGCGCCCGCTTCGATCGCCGACGCCATGACACGCTATTTCTCCGGCGAATTGACCGCGCTCGATGCTCTGCCGGTCGTCATGGCGGGTTCGGACCTGGAAGAGAAGGTGTGGGCCGCGTTGCGCCGCATACCGGCCGGCACCACGACCAGCTACGGCAAGCTCGCGAAAGCGTTGGGATTCGAAGACCCGCGCGCGGCGATCGACATCGGTGCGGCGAACGGCGCGAATCCCATCGCTATTGTCGTGCCGTGCCATCGCGTGATTGCCAGCAACGGCGAATTGAAGGGCTATGCCTGGGGCTTGCATCGCAAGCGCTGGCTTCTCGAGCACGAGAAGGCGATTGCGCCCCCGCGCGAGGTTCCGCAAACGCCCGCGCTTCCGGGATTTTGAAACGAATACGTCCTTGTCCATGACCTTATCTGCCGACACATTCGAGAAGCTCGATTGGCGCGCAATCGCCGCGCAACTGGACGGCGAAGGGTATGCGGTACTGCCTCGGCTAGCCGGCGCGGACGAAGCCCGCAGGCTCGCGCGCGAGGCCGGTGCGTCGAGCGCATTGCGCCGCGTTTCGCTTGACTCGCTCGATCTCGGCCGAGGCGATCTGCTGTATTTCGGCGCTGCGCTACCGCCGCCTTGGGCGCAATGGCGTACGAACCTCTATCGTCAGCTGGCGCCCATCGCCAATCGCTGGAACGAGATGCCTGGCATGCCTTATCGATTCCCGGAAACGCTGGACGCATTTCTGGAGCGCAACCGGCGAGCGGGGCAAACGCAGGCGCAGTCGCATTTGAATCAACTGGGCGCCGACGACTATCTGGCGCTGCATCAGCGCAGCGAAGGAGAACACGTTTTCCCGCTGCAAGTGGTCGCCTTGCTCACGGCGCCGGGGAAAGACTTCACCGGCGGCGAGCTCGTGCTGACGGAGCAGCGTCCACGCATGCAGTCGCGCCCGACGGTCGTTCCGCTCGGGTTGGGCGACGCGGCGATCATCGCCACGGCCCAGCGGCCGTTCAAAGGCAGCAGCGGTTATTACCGTGTGAACCTCAGGCATGCCGTCAGCCGGGTGCGTAGCGGCGAGCGCATTGGCGTCGAGTTGTCGTTCCACGACGCGCCGCGAGCGGCAGACGATCAACACGCATTCGTCCCCTGAATCCTGTCGCGCAGCCGCGCAGCGGCGCGCAGGCATTCCACTCGGCCTCGGCGGATGCAACTAACTGTCGAGCACGCTAACCCCAGACCCGCGCCGCGCCGTCGCGCGGACGGCATTACTTTGCCTTCAACCGACGCGCGTCGCCCAGGGACTTCCCTTATAAAGACTTTATCGACTATTTATCGATAAATTGCCGTGATAGATTCCTGGGCTGAATTGGGCGCACCGGGGAAGCGCGCCCGCGCGCGCCGGCTCCACGAGACCGGCGGAAATCGATATGGCGGAGGAGAGATGCTGGTTTTGATAGGGGTGCCGATCGTTGTGATCGGCTTCGCATTGCGCCTGAACGCGCTGCTCGTCGTGACCGCGGCGGGCATTGCGACGGGACTTGCGGGCGGGCTGCACACGGTCGAGATCATCAGCGCCTTCGGCAAGGCGTTTGCCGACAACCGTTACATGGGCCTCATCTGGCTCACGCTGCCCGTGATCGCGCTGCTCGAGCGCAACGGCCTGCGCGAGCAGGCAAAGCACCTCATTTCGCGCGTGCATGCCGCCACCACCGGCCGCGTGCTGATGCTCTACTTCGTGATCCGCCAGATCACGGCCGCACTCGGCCTCACGTCGCTGGGGGGCCACGCGCAGATGGTCCGTCCACTGATCGCGCCCATGGCCGAAGCCGCCGCCACGAAGCGTTTCGGCGAGGTGCCCGACGCCGTGCGCCAGCAGATCCGCGCCAATGCCTCGGCCGTAGACAACATCGCCGTGTTCTTCGGCGAAGACATCTTCATCGCGATCCAGTCGATCCTGCTCATCAAGGGCTTCCTCGAGCAGAACGGCGTCATCGTTCAGCCGCTGCAGGTTTCGGTCTGGGCGATTCCCACCGCAATCGCGGCGCTCCTCATCCACTGCGTGCGCCTGAAGCTGCTCGATCACGATCTCTCGCGCCGCGTAGGCGCGGCCAACGCGCAGGGCGCCGCGAGCCGCCAGGGAGCCGCATCGTGATCAAGCTCGAATCGCTCTATGTCGTCGCGGGTGTGATGTTCGCGTCGTTCGCCCTCTTCAACCTGCTCGACCGCGCGAACCCGCGCCGCTTCATCAACTTCGTGTTCTGGGGCGTCTATGCCGTGACGTTCCTGTTCGGCGGCGTGCTGCCGCATTTCGTGATGGGGTGCCTCGCCATCGCGCTCGCCTTGATCGCGGGCTCGGGCAAGCTGGGCCGCAGCCCCGCGGGCAACGACAACCCCAAAGCCGAGGCGCGCCGCGAACAAGGGGCGCGGCGCTTCGGCAGCCGGCTCTTCGTTCCGGCGCTGCTCATCCCCGTGGTGACGCTCGTCGGCACGCTCACGCTCAAGTACGCGCCCTTCGTCGAAGCGAAGAACGTCACGCTCATCTCGCTCGTGATCGCCACGCTCGTGGCGTTCGGCGCGGCGCTCGTCATGTTGCGCGATTCGCCCGTGCAGGCGCTCAAGGGCGCGCGGCACACCATGGACGCCGTCGGCTGGGCCGCCATCCTGCCGCAAATGCTCGCGGCGCTCGGCGCGCTGTTCGCCGCGGCGGGCGTAGGCCATGTGGTGTCCGAACTCGTCACGAACTGGATTCCCCAGAATTCGGCGTTCGCGGTCGTGGCCGCCTACACTTTCGGCATGGCCCTTTTCACGATGATCATGGGAAACGCGTTCGCCGCCTTTCCGGTGATGACCGCCGGCATCGGCTTGCCGCTGATCGTGCATCAGTTTCACGGCAACCCGGCGATTCTTGGCGCGATCGGTATGCTCTCGGGCTTCTGCGGCACGCTCATGACGCCGATGGCCGCGAACTTCAACATCGTCCCGGCGGCGCTGCTCGAATTGAGCGACAAGAACGGCGTGATCAAGGCGCAATGGCCGACCGCCGTGCTGCTGCTCGTCGTCAACACGCTGCTGATGTACGCCTTCGTTTTCCGGTTCTGACGAGCTCACGATGACCACACACCTCACCGCCGCCCATGCCTCGAAATTCGCCTCGCTCGCGCTTGCCCATCTCACGCGCGAGTATCCGAACAAGCTGACGCACTCGCTCGACGGCCCGCAGGACGTGCAGGGCCCGCGCGCGCTGCACCCGGTCTTTTACGGCAGCTACGACTGGCATTCGTGCGTGCACGGCTACTGGCTCGTGCTGCATCTGCTGGAGCGCTTTCCCGACTTGCCCGAGGGGCCGCAGATCGTCGCCGTGGTCGACGAGCACTTCACGCCGGAGAAGATGGCGGGTGAGATGGCCTACCTCACGCTCGCGCACAACCGCGGCTTCGAGCGCCCTTATGGCTGGGCATGGCTGCTCGCGCTCGCGGCGCAGGTCGAGGCGCTGGCCAGGTCGACGAAGCTGCCGCAGGCCGCGCGCTGGCAGGCGGCGCTGGCGCCGATGACCGACTGGTTCGTCGAGCGCTTCGAGGAATTCCTGCCGAAGGCGACCTATCCATTGCGAGTGGGTACTCACTTCAATACGGCGTTCGCGCTCACGCTCGCGTACGACTTCGCGAAAGCCACGTCGCGTCCGGCGCTGGCAACGCTGATCGAAGACACCGCCACGCGCTGGCACGCGAACGACGCGGGCTGCCAGGCGTGGGAGCCGGGCGGCGACGAATTCCTGTCGCCTGCGCTGAGCGTGGCCCTGCTGATGAGCCGCGTACTGCGCGCGCACGATTTCGAGCCCTGGTTCACGCGCTTTTTGCCCAACCTTGCGGCGCAAGAGCCGGTCACGCTGTTCACGCCGGCCACCGTGACCGACCGCAGCGACGGCAAGATTGCCCATCTCGACGGACTCAACCTGAGTCGCGCGTGGAGTCAGCGCTCACTTGCACGTGCACTGCCCGAGGGCGACGCGCGCGTGGCCGTCCTCAACGATGCCGCGCAATCACATCTGGCCAGCGCGCTCGACCACGTGGCCGGGGACTACATGGGCGAGCACTGGCTTGCAACCTTCGCGACGCTCGCGCTCGAAGCCTGACAAAAGCATGAAACAGGGGGCGCACGCCGTGCGCGCGTGCCCCGTGCCCTTTCCAGACTGAAGATTGACGCGCACGCGGTCGATATAACGGGCTGAAGCCCCGAGCCGCCGCCGGAATCCGCTGCGCATCGGATCGCTCGGGACATCGAACCCACTCAGGTCTGGAAGGTATGCAAGTAGAGAAATTCATGACGAGCCGTGTCGTCACCGTCGGTTTCGACGACACGCTCGCAACCGTGCGCGAGATCTTCGCGCAAGCGAGCTTTCACCATCTGCTCGTGGTCGAAGAGGGCAGGCTGCAAGGCGTCGTTTCCGATCGCGACCTGCTGCGCGCGATCAGCCCGTTCATCGACAGCGTGGTCGAATCCGCGCGCGACCTCGGCACGCTCAACAAGCGCGTGCACCAGATCATGAGCCGCAAGCCGCTTACGCTGCGGCCCGAGTCGAGCCTCTCCGACGCCGTGGCCCTCTTCCTCTCCAACAAGATTTCGTGCATCCCCATCGTGGATGCCGAATTTCGCCCCGTCGGCATTGTGAGCTGGCGCGACGTCCTGCGCTATCTCGTGCCGATGGACGAGGGCGAGGCGGGCGCACAGGAAGCCGGCGCGTGATGCGGATTGACTCGCGCCCATCCCACATATTGGTCTGTATTGCGAAGTGTTGCCGACGATCGTACTTCTTTGCGGGGAACCATAAAGTTCGCAAGCTCTCCTGCCGTTGTTATGTACCGGGTGCTTAATCAGCCTGAACACATGGGCTGCACTGGGTAAGCGCACCGGAACATTCGATGAAAAAACGACTGGGACACGCGCGGCCTCCAGAGCCGCGCGCCCCACGCAAGAGAGACCAGGAATGCTTCAAAAGCTGTCGATACGCGCGAGCCTGACCCTGATGATCGCCTTCTTCGGCATCGTCCTGATCGTCGGCGCCGCCACGGGACTCCTGTCGATGCGGGCGGGCAACGAGTCGCTGCGCACCATGTACACCGTCGATACGCCGGCCGTCGCCGACCTCGAAGGCAGCGCCGGCCAGCTGCTGCGTCTGCGCCTCGCGCTCGCCACCAACGCTTCGCTGTCCGATCTCGGCGACCACGATGCCGCGGACGCGGTGCTCAAGCGCTTCGACCAGTACCTGAAGAACTCGAACGAGCGTCTGGACCACTATCTGTCGATTGCGAGCGGCGAAGGCGAGGCGCAGGACCTCATCGCCGACATGCAGGCCAAGCGTAACGCCTTCCTGCACGACGGCGTCGATCCGGCGCTGGCGGCGCTCAAGGCGGGCGACAAGACCGCATTCCAGGAACTGCAGGGCCACAAGCTGCCGACGCTCTACAGCAGCTACGAAAAGGCGATGCTCGTGCTCGAGAAGCGCCAGATCGACCTCGGCGCGCAGCGCTACCAGGAAGCCCAGGACCGTTTCAATGCGGTCAGCATCGCCGTGGGCGTGGGCATGGTGCTCTCGCTGCTGTTCGCGTGGATTGGCCGCTCGGCGCTCATGCGCGCGATCGTGCATCCCGTGGACGCGGCGATCGCGCAATTCCAGCGCATCGCCGCCGGCGACCTGAGCGGCACGGTTCATGCAACGAGCAACAACGAAATGGGCCGCTTGCAGGCCGCGCTGCGGCAAATGCAGGATGCACTCATCAAGACGGTCAGCAGCGTGCGCGAAGGCGCGCTGTCGATCGACAAGGGCGTGAGCGAGATTGCCGCGGGCAATACGGACCTTTCGCAGCGCACCGAGGAGCAGGCTGCCTCGCTCGAGGAAACGGCGGCGAGCATCGAAGAGCTGACCTCCACCGTCAAGCAGACCGCCGAAAACGCACGCCAGGCCAGCACCCTCGCGGAGGGTGCGTCCGGTCTCGCCGCGCAGGGCGGCGCGCTTTCGCGCGAAGTGGTCGGCACGATGCAGGACATCGTGGGCGACTCGCGGCGCGTGGGCGAGATCGTCGGCGTGATCGAGGGGATTGCGTTCCAGACCAACATTCTCGCGCTCAACGCGGCCGTCGAAGCGGCGCGTGCGGGCGAGGAAGGGCGCGGTTTCGCGGTGGTGGCGAGCGAAGTGCGCTCGCTGGCCCAGCGCAGCGCCGCGGCGGCCAAGGAGATCAAGGAACTGATCGAGTCGTCGACCTCGCGCGTGGAAACGGGCGCGGGCCTCGTCGAGCGCTCGGGTTCGACGATGAGCGAAATCGTCGAAGCGATCGCGCGCGTGAGCGCGATCATGAACGAGATCGCATCGGCGGCGGCGGAACAGAGCACGGGCATCGATCAGGTCAACGTCGCCGTGGGACAGATGGACCTCGTGACCCAGCAGAACGCGGCGCTCGTCGAGCAGGCAACGGCCGCGGCATCGTCGCTCGAAAACGAGGCGCACCGGCTGAACGCCGCGGTTTCGGTGTTCCGCACCGGCCGCGCGCAGTAACGCTGACGCTGCATGGGCGTAATGCGCCGGTTATAGTCGTGCATTCACGACTGAGGACTTCCCGCACCATGCAGCTTCTCGATCACGTTTCGATCGGCGTTCCCGATCTCGACGCCGCGCGCCCCTTCTACGATGCGATCATGAATGCGTTGGGCGCGCCCAAGGTCTACGACCGCCCCAATGCGCTCGGCTACGGCGAGCGTTGCGACGCAGCCGAAACGCAGTCGTCGTATCTTTCCGTCTACCTCGATGCCAGCGCCATCGAGCCGAACAAGCGGCACTGGTGCTTCAAGGCCGCTACACGCCCGCAGGTCGATGCGTTCCATGCGGCCGGTCTCGCGGCCGGCGGGCGCACGGATGGCGATCCGGGCTTGCGGCCGCATTATCACGCCGACTATTACGCCGCCTTTCTCATCGATCCGGCCGGCAACCGGGTCGAAGCCGTGTGCCATACTGCATCGGTCTGAAGTTGCGCATCGCGTCAGGCGCGGGAGATGGGGAAATGTCTGGCAATGGCAAATACTGGTTTCGAGCCAAACGCCATGGCTGGGGGTGGGGACTTCCGCTCGCCTGGCAGGGTTGGGTGGTGCTGGCCGTGTATGTCTTGTCGATCTTTCCGGTTGCTGTTTTCTTTGGTCCGCATAGGCACCCGTTCGCATTTGCGGCGCTCGTGATACTCGCCACGCTCGCGCTTTCGGTGGTCTGCTGGCTCAAGGGCGAGCCGCCTCGCTGGCGCTGGGGCAAGGACCGCGAATAGGCGGTCGTGCCGCGCGCGTACGCACGCGTTGCTGCTCGATGCGGCGTTTGAAGGCGTCGCGTTCGGCAGCCGTGTCATCACGCCTGAGCTTGCGCCTCGGTCCCGGCCACGGCCTCCGCGCTTTCGGGCTCCAGCACTTTCACGTCGTGCAGCCACCGCGTGGCCTTGGCGATGGCGCGGGAGAGCCGCGCCACTTCGTTCAGCTGCTCGATCACGTCGTTGGCGAAACGGAAAAGGAACGCCGCGCCCTCGTTGCGCAGCTGCAGCGCAGACATGATGTGCTGCCGCGCAGAGTCGGACTGGGCCTCGATTTCCGGCTTGGCGTTGACGATGCCCGTCACGACGTCGGCCTCCGGGTGCGCGATCATGTGCACGGCAAGCGTGAAATGCCCGATGACGGACCGGCCGAATTGCAACAGCTCGGGGTTGCTCGCCAGCATGGTCACGTCCGCGCTTTGCGCGGCTCGCCTCTGGCTTAGCGCGAGCATGCTCGTGGTGGCCACTTCGCGGATGGCGTCGAGGCAGGTTGCGATACGCGCGAGATCCACCAGTTGCCGGCCTTCGTCGTCGCTTTGCACGGCGTCGGAGAGCTTGCCGATATAGGTGAGGATGGCGGTGCTGAGCGAGTCCGCCGCCTTGTCCTCGTTCGTCACCGTGGAAAGCGCCTGCGTGGAGCTTTCGACCAGGAGCCTGGCGCTATGCTCGACGAGCGTCTGCACGAGCTTGCCGAGCGAAGCCAGCTCGAGTTGTACGCGAGCGATGGCGAGCGCCGGCATTTCGACCAGCGTTTCATCGAGGTAACGCGGCACGCCGGGGTCCTGCCACCCTTCGCGGCGCACCGGGGCCAGGCGTTCGGCGATCTTCGCAATGGGCCCGGTGAACCAGATCAGCACGAAGGTGCTGAACACGCTGAACACCGTGTGCGCATTGGCGGCCTGCCGTGGCGTTTCCGCCGCGAGGCGCGCCGCGCCGGTCAGTTCGGGCGCGGAGGGTGAGATCATGCGTACGAAGTCGGCGAACTGCGGAATCACAAAGACGAAGAACAGCACGCCAAGCACGTTGAAGATCAGGTGAACGATACCGACTTGCGCCGCCTCCGCCGATTTGCCGATTGAAGCGAGCAGCGCCGTGCCACAGGTGCCCACATTGGCGCCGAGTATCAGCGCGATGCCCGATTCGAGCGGAATCAGCCCCTGGCTGCCCAGCGCGATCACGATCGCGAGCGTGGCCGCCGAGCTTTGCACGATGGCCGTGAACACCGCGCCGATCACGACGCCGATGAGCGGATTGCGCATGTTCTGCATCGCGTCGATGAACGGCTGGTAGTCGCGCAGGGGCCGGGTGGCGTTGCCCATCATCTCGATACCGAGAAACAGCAGGCCGAGCCCGAGCAGCGCGCCGCCCAGTTCGCGCAGCGTGTCGCGCTTCGCAAAGCCATAGAGCAGGAAGCCGCCGCCGAGCATGAACGGCGTGAGCGCCGAGATATTGAACGCGATGATCTGTGCGGTGAGCGTCGAGCCGATATTGGCGCCCATGATCATCGGGATGGCCTGCATCAGCGTCATGAGCCGCGCGGAAACGAAGCCCACCAGCAGCACCGTGGTAATGGTCGACGAATTCAGGAGCGCCGTGATGCCTGCGCCCGCCAGCACGCCGCGAAACCGGTTGGCGGTGAGCGAACCCAGCAGCGATTGCAGGCGCGCGCCGGCAATCGTTTTGAGCGCCCCCGTCATGAGATCCAGCCCGAACAGGAAGAGGGCGAGCCCGCCCACCAGCAGTCCGGTCACCTCGACCGGGTTCACGTTCGCACCAGGCAACATGGCATTGAGCCCTCGCTCTGAAGACGGGACGAAACGATTCTACGCATCATGGTACTGGCTCGTGGCCGTGCCGCGCTGCTGCGGGCTGACGGATTTTTTCAGCGCGGGTATCGAGCGAATGACGAGCTTCTCCAGCTCCACCACGAGGAAGAACAGGATCGCGCCCGCCACGAGCCAGAGCCAGGCCGCGAGCGGCAGCGACTCGGTATCGAACACGGCGTGAAAGGGCAGCGTATAGGTGAACAGGATCTGCAGCACGACGACGGCACCGATGCCGTACCAGAGATAGGGGTTGCCGGTGTGCGCGCGTACCGATAGCGCCGAATGGATCAGCGAGCGGCTATTGAGCACATAGAAGACCTGTCCCAGCGTGATGGCGTTGACGGCGGCCGTGCGCGCCATCGAGTCCGGCGCGCCCTGCGACTTCATCCAGAAGAATGCCGCGAGCGTATAGAGCACGAGCGCGGCGCCGACAAAGAGAATGCGCCACACGCCGAATGGCGTGACGATAGGTCGGTCGATCGACCGCGGCGGGCGCTGCATCACGTCATCCTCGTGAGGCTCGAAGGAAATGACGAGGCCGAGCGCGACCGACGTGACCATGTTCACCCACAGCACCTGCGGCGCGGTGATCGGCAGCACGAAGCCGAACAGGATCGCGATGGCAATCACGGCGCCCTGGGCGATATTGGTGGGCAGCATGAAGAGCATGGCCTTTTCGATGTTGTTGTAGACCGTGCGCCCCTCCTTGACTGCTGCCGAGATCGAGGCGAAATTGTCGTCGGCGAGGATCATGCCCGCGGCTTCCTTCGTGACTTCCGTGCCCTTGATGCCCATCGCCACGCCGATGTCGGCCTTCTTGAGCGCGGGCGCATCGTTCACGCCGTCGCCCGTCATGGCGACCACCTGCCGGTTGGCCTGGATCGCCTTCACGAGCCGCAGCTTGTGCTCGGGGCTCGCGCGCGCGAACACATCCACGTCGCGCACGCATTCCTGCAGCGCGGCGTCGTTCATCGCCTCGATCTCGGTGCCGGCCACGGCCTTCTTGCCGTCGCCGATGCCGAGCATGCCCGCGATCGCGGCGGCCGTGACCTTGTGGTCGCCCGTGATCATCGTCACGCGGATACCGCCGCCGTGACATTCGCGCACCGCATCGATCGCTTCCTTGCGCGGCGGGTCCATGAGGCCCACGAGACCGAGCAGCACGAGCGTCTTCGGCAGGTCCTGCGGGCCGAGGTTGCCCACTTCGAGGCCGGGGTCGGGCAGCCAGGCGAGCGCCAGCACGCGTTCGCCCTGCGAGGCGAGGCGCTCGCCTTCGCGCGCAAAGCGCTCGCGGTCGAGCGGCGCGGGGCCGCTCGCCGTTTGCTGGCGGTCGCAATTTTCGATGATCACTTCCGGCGCGCCCTTGACGAGCAGCATCTCGCCTTGCGCCGAGCGGTTCAGCGTCGCCATGAACTTGTGCTCGGACTCGAAGGGAATGCCGTCGATGCGTGGCGCGGCGGCGGCCTCCGCGCCGCGGTCCATGCCGAGCTTGCCGGCGAACGGGTAGAGCGCGCCCTCGGTCGGGTCGCCTTCCACTTTCCAGTTGCCGTCTTCTTCGAAGAGGCCGGCGTCGTTGCACAGAATCGATACGCGGCCCATGAGCGTGAGCACTTCCGGGCGCTCGGCGCCGAGCGACTTGCCGCCCGCACGCACTTCGCCTTCGGGAGCGTAGCCATCGCCGGTCACTTCATAGGGCGCGTCCGCCGTCACGACCGAGGTCACCATCATCTCCATGAGGGTGAGCGTGCCGGTCTTGTCCGAGCAGATGCGCGAGACGGAACCCAGCGTTTCGACCGCGGGCAGGCGGCGGATGATGGCGTTGCGCTTCGCCATGCGCTGCACGCCGATGGCGAGCGTAATGGTGATGAGCGCCGGCAGGCCTTCCGGGATCGCCGAGACCGCGATGCCCACCACGGCCTGGAACAACTGGATGAAGGTCATGTGGCCGAGCCAGTGGCCCCATGCGAAAAGCAGCACGCTGAGGATGCCGATGGCGATCGTGATGACGTATCCAAACTTCTTGATCTGGCGTAGCAGCGGCGTTTCCAGCGCGCTGACCTCGGCCAGCATCTGGTTGATGCGGCCGAGTTCCGTCTGGCTGCCCGTCGCCACGACGATGCCGGTTGCGCGGCCCGAGAGGACCATCGTGCCGGAAAAGGCCATATTCTCGCGGTCGCCCACGGTGGCTTGCGCCGGCACTGCGCCGGCGTTCTTCTCCGCAGGCACCGACTCGCCCGTGAGCGCGGCCTCTTCCGTGCGCAGGTTGCGCGCCTCCACGAGGCGGATATCCGCGGGGATTTTGTCGCCCGATTCCAGCAGCACGATGTCGCCGGGCACGACCTCTTCGGCGGGAACGAGGCGCACCTCGCCGGCGCGCAGCACGCGTGCTTCGGCGGAGAGCATGTTGCGAATCGAATCGAGCGCTTTCTCGGCACGTCCTTCCTGCAGGAAGCCCAGCAGCGAATTGAGGATGACCACCGCGAAGATGATCGAGGCGTCGAGCCACAGGCTCAGCATCAGCTTGATGAAGCCTGCCGCGAGCAGCACGTAGATGAGCACGTTGTTGAACTGGGCAAGGAACCGCATGAACGGACCGCTTTTCTTGCCCTGGGGCAGCACGTTCGGACCATGGGTGCCGAGGCGCTGTGCGGCGTCCGCCACATCGAGCCCTCGCGACGGGTTCACGCCCAGCTGGCGCTCGATCTCGGCGGCGGGCAGGGCGTGCCACTGCACTGTACCCGCACCGTTTGCCGCATGCTCGGCAGAACTCATCTTCGCCCCCTCGGTTGCGCAGAGATTCAACCCAATAGTAAGTTTTTTTCGCAGCAGGCACGCGCAACCTGGTCGCCGTGGGATGTATGGCAACATCTCCTTGCCGCGACCCGCCCGAATCATTCGCGCTGCATCGAGGGAGGATCGTGAAGGCGCGGGTGGAGGGCTGATCTCGCTTTCAGCGGCGCACGAGCGCCACCACGTACACGCACGGGCTCTTGCCCGGATTGAAGAACGCGCAGTCGGCAGGCGGCCCGAGCTGCAGGCAGTCGCCGGCTTCGAGCGTGTGAACCTGGTCGCCTTCCTCGAATACCAGCGTGCCGCTGCGCACCCAGATCTGCTGATGCTGGAACGTGAACGCCGACGCGGGATACGCGACGCGAACCCCGCCTGGCAACGCGATTTCCACGAGTTCGAGCATGCCGCCGTTGCGCGGCGAGACGGCCCGGCGTGTGTAGCCCGTTTCGGGGTCTCGCCAGATCGGCTGATCGGCGGCGCGGCTCAAACGCTCGCCGGTTTGCTCGGCGAGCGCGAGCAGCATGGAAAGCTGCAGGCCAAAGGCGCCCGACAGCCGGCCGAGCACGGTAGCGGTTGGGCTCGCTTCGCCGCGCTCGATCTTGCTGATCATCGCCCTGGAAACGCCCGAGCGCTCGGCCATGTCCGCAAGCGACCAGCCGCGCGATTCGCGCTCGATGCGCACGCGCGTGGAAATGCCGGAGGTGGGGTCGGTGAGCGTTCGGTTCATGCGTGGAAGATTGCGCGGGGCGGGAGCGAATCGATTATACGGGGCCAGTCGCGGCGCGCCGTTTAGCCGATCGAACGGTATCCGGGTTAACAAGGATTCAATCCCGGTTCCATGAGTATCCGTTCGTCCACTATAGTAGACGGCATCGAGCGCATCGAAGAGGAGCCGGCATGCCGCGTGAAATCCGTCTGAACGCTTTCGACATGAATTGCGTGGGCCACATTCAGCAAGGCTTGTGGAGGCATCCGCGCGACCAGTCGAGCCGCTATACCGAGCTCCAGTACTGGATCGACTATGCGAAGAAGCTCGAACGGGGCCTCTTCGACGGCATCTTCTTCGCGGATGTCGTCGGCGTGTACGACGTCTACGGCGGCAATGCCGATGCCGCGCTGCGCGGCGCGGTGCAGGTTCCCGTGAACGACCCCACGCTCGTCATTCCCGCCATGGCCGCGGTGACGCAGCATCTGGGTTTTGGCGTGACGGCCAATCTCACGTATGAGCAGCCGTTTCTGTTCGCGCGGCGCATGTCCACGCTCGACCATCTCACGGGCGGGCGCATCGGCTGGAACATCGTGACGGGCTATCTCGACAGCGCGGCCCGCGCCATCGGCATGGACGGCCAGAACGCTCACGACGACCGCTACGATCTGGCCGACGAATACATGGCGCTCGTGTACAAGCTCTGGGAAGGGAGCTGGGACGACGACGCCGTCGTGGGCGACCGCGCCGGCGGCATCTACGCCGACCCCGCGCGCGTGCGGGTGATCCATCATCGCGGGCCGCAATACAAGGTGGATGCGATGCATCTGTGCGCGCCGTCGCCGCAGCGCACGCCGGTGCTGTACCAGGCGGGGTCGTCCACGCGTGGCAGGCGGTTTGCCGCGACGCACGCCGAATGCGTTTTCATCAACGGTCAGAAGATGGAAGGCGTGAGGGAGATCGTCGGGGACATCCGGGCGCAGGCAGTGCAGCTCGGGCGCGCGGCCGAAGACGTGAAGGTCTTTCTGGGCGCGACGCTGATCATTGGACGCACGGATAGCGAAGCGCGCGAGAAGTTCGACGAGTACCGGCGCTATGTAAGTTCGGAAGCGGCGCTCGCGCACGCGGCGTCGTCGCTTGGCATCGACTTCGCGCGTTACGATCCGGACGAGCCCATCGAGACGGGCAAGAGCCAGGCGATCGTTTCCAACGTCGAAGCCATGACGCGCAGTGCGGGGCCGCAATGGACGCGCCGCAAGCTGCTCGAGCAGATGGTGCTTGGCAGCCGCCAGGCGCCGTGGGTGGGTTCGGCTGAGCAGATCGCACAAACGTTGATCGAGTGGAGCGAAACGGCCGGCGTGGATGGCTTCAATCTCTCGCGCACGGTGGTGCCGGAATGCTTCGACGACGTGGTCGAACTGCTGGTGCCCGAACTGCAAACGCGCGGCGCGTATAAAAGCGCGTATCGTGAGGGCACCCTGCGGGAAAAGCTCTCCGGCGGCGCGCGCTTGCCGGCGTCGCACGCGGCAGCGCGATATCGCGGCACGCGCGTGAATGCGGCATGAGCGACACATGAAAATCGGGCACTGAATTCCCGCTACGAGGAGACCGCGGCAAGCGGGCAAGAATATGGTAGACAAATCCCTCTTTCGCGACGCCATGGCCGGTCTTGGGGCCGCCGTGAACATCGTCACCACCGACGGCGACGCCGGGCGCGCCGGCTGCACGGCGTCCGCCGTGTGCGGCGTGACGGACGAGCCGCCCACGCTGATCGTCTGCATCAATCGCACGAGTCGCAACAACGCGATCCTGCGCGAGAATGGACGGCTGTGCGTGAACGTGCTGGCGGCCGACCAGCGCGAGGTGGCCACGCGCTTCGCCACGAAAGACACGGACATGGACGAACGTTTCGCGCTTGCCGAGTGGTATCGGCTCGAAACGGGCGCGCCCGCGCTGCGCGGCGCAGTGAGTTCGTTCGATTGCCATATCGCGCGCACGACCGAAGTCGGCACGCACACAGTGTTCTTCTGTGAGATCAAGGCAGCGCGCATGGTGGGCGGGCGCGACGGGCTGATCTGGTTCGGCCGCGCGTTTCATCGCGTGCTCGCGCAGGCGCACGCGGCAGCGGCGGCCTGAGCGTGGCGCGCGCACCTTCGCGAGGCGCTGCCGATTCCCGTTCGTCGGACGAAACGGGGCCGCCAGGGCTTGGCACGGCGCAACGCGGCAAGGCCGCCTCGCTCGCATTGCTGCTCCTCGCGCAAGTGGCGGCGATGGGCGTCTGGTTTTCGTCGAGCACCGTGGTGGTTCTCATCAAGCAGGCACACGCCATTGGCGCCTTCGACGAAGCCTTGCTCACGAGCGCCGTACAGTGCGGCTTCGTGGCCGGCACCATCACGTCCGCGTTGCTTTCGCTGCCCGACCGCTACGATCTGCGCCGGCTGCTTGCGGGCTCCGCGCTCGTGGCGGCTGCGGCCACGGCCTTGCTCGCGTTCCTGCCGCCGGTTGGCGGCGCGGTCGTCGCGCTGCGGTTCGTCACCGGCATGTGCATGGCGGGCGTGTATCCGGTCGGCATGCGGCTCGCGGCCACGTGGGCGCGAGGCGATCTGGGCCTTCTCGTCGGCCTGCTCGTGGGCGCGCTCACGCTCGGTTCGGCAAGCCCTCATTTGCTGGCGGCCACGGGCGGGCTCGGCTGGCGCATGATCTATGGCGTCGCCGCGGCGTGCGCGGCGTGCGCTGCCGTGCTGATCGGCTTTGCGGGAATCGGGCCGAATATCCGGCGCGCCACGCGCATCGACTTCGCGAAGGTCACCCAGGCGTGGCGGCGGCCCGCCTTGCGGCTCGCCAATCTCGGCTACCTCGGCCACATGTGGGAGCTTTACGCCATGTGGGCGTGGCTCGCGCTGTTCCTCCAGCAAACGTTCGTCGCGCGCGGCATGGCCAACGCCCGCACGCGCGCGGAATGGATGACCTTCAGCGTGATCGCGATCGGTGCGGCGGGCGCGTGGCTCGGCGGCGCGCTGGCGGACCGCGTGGGGCGCACGGCCGTCACGGTTGGCGCGATGGCGACGAGCGCAACGTGTGCCGCGCTGATGGGCTGGCTGGACCACGCGCCGCTCGTCGTGATGGGGGCGGTCGCGCTCGTGTGGGGCGTCTCGGTGATCGCCGATTCGGCGCAGTTTTCGGCGAGCGTGGCCGAACTGGCCGATCCTGACTCGGTCGGCACGCTGCTGACCGCGCAGACCTGCGCGGGTTTTTTGCTCACGCTGGCGAGCATTCATCTCGTGCCATACGTGGTGGCGTGGCTGGGATGGCGCGGCGGCTTCGGCATGCTGGCCGTGGGGCCCGCGCTCGGCTGTGTCGCGATGCTGCGGTTGCGGCGTCATCCCGATGCGGCGAGGCTGGCGGGCGGGCGCCGGTGATCCGCAAGGGCCCAGGCGCGCGCGAATCCACAAGCAGAGGAAAACGGAACAACTGGCGCGCACGACGCGCCTGGCTCGGCGCGTGGCTCCATGCTGCCGGTCATTCGTGGACCTTTTCACGGAACCACGACATGCGGTAACCTGGTGCGGATATCGGTTACTTTCGGCGCAAGAGGAGCCTGTCACGCATGTCAGCAAGACTGAACGAATTCCAGCAGCCCATTGGCGACCCTGTAGCAGGCTGGCAGCCGCGCGAACGGCCTGCACGCGTGACGATCGCAGGTCGGTTCTGCCGCATCGAGCCGATCGACCTCGAGCGCCACGCCGCCGATCTCTTCGAGGCCTACGGCACGGCGGCCGACGGTCGCGACTGGACCTACCTGTTCGCCGAGCCGTTCATCGACTTTGGCGCGTTTCGCGAGTCTCTCGCGAAAGCGGCTGCATCGAGCGACCCGTTCCATTACGCCGTGATCGACCGCGCGAGCGGGAAGGCCGTCGGCACGTTCGCGCTCATGCGCATCGAGCCGGTGCATGGCGTGATCGAAGTGGGCAGCGTGACGTTTTCGCCGCGCCTGAAGCAAACTCCGCTTTCCACCGAGGCGCAGTACTTGCTGATGCGCTACGTGTTCGACGACCTTGGCTACCGGCGCTACGAATGGAAATGCGACAGCCTGAACGCGCCTTCGCGCAAGACGGCGCTGCGTCTGGGTTTCCAGTTCGAGGGCATTTTCCGCCAGGCGATCGTGTACAAGGGCCGCAACCGCGACACCGCGTGGTTCGCGATCATCGATCCGGATTGGCCGCAAGCGAAAGCCGCGTTCGAGAGGTGGCTCTCGAAAGAGAACTTCGACGCGCAAGGCCAGCAGCGCGCGTCGCTTGCCAGCTTCAGAGAAACGAAGGCATCCTGAATGTCCGGAGCGATCCTGATCCGCGACCTCGCGAGCGCCGACCGCGAAGCGTGGTTCGGCCTTTGGGCGGGCTACAACGCGTTCTATGAAACGAGCGTTGCACCGCACATCAGCGAGCGAACCTGGCGGCGCATGCTCGATGCGAACGCGCCGGTGTTCGCCCGTGTGGCCGAAGTCGAGGGACGGCTGGCGGGCTTCAGCCTTTGCGTGCTGCATGAAGGCACATGGGTCGATGCGCCCATTTGCTACCTCGAAGACCTGTTCGTCGATCCCGTTTGCCGCGGGCAAGGCGTCGGCAGGCGGCTCATCGAAGATCTCATCGCACTGGCACGTTCGCGCGCCTGGTCGCGTCTTTACTGGCACACGCGCGAGGATAACCCCGCGCGCAAGCTCTACGACGAATTCGCGCAAGCCGACGCTTTCGTACGGTATCGGTTGCAGTTCTAAACCGCTCTCTGGATCTGGCGCGCGGGTGCGCGCAAACGGAGGTCTCGGGCGCAAGCTGAATGCGCGGCCCGGCGTTCTCACGTCCGTCCCAAGCCCGATAGATAGGATTGTAACGAGTATTGTCACGATCATCTCATCGGTATAGGATGGGTGCGAATAAACCACCACGGTTTGATGTGCATTGCACAAATTCGCCTCCCAACCTATGTCAGAAGCCTCAACGAACTCGCTCGTCGTGCTGCGCGGCGCGCCTGCCCAGCCTGCTGCGCATGGCGCGCGCAACGCCGGCGTGGCGTTCGACGCCGCGTGGCTCGATGCCCTGCGCGTCAACCAGTCCGCCGTCGAGCGGCGCACGGCCACGCTCGGCACGCGCCGCGCGGTCAAGAAGGACGCGCAGGCTGCGTGGCTCCTGAAGGCCATCACCTGCATCGATCTCACCACGCTCAACGGCGACGACACCGAAGGCCGTGTGCGGCGTCTGTGCACGAAGGCGCGCCACCCGGTGCGCGCCGACCTGCTTGCGGCGCTCGGCTTTGCACCCGAGGCCGTCACGACGGGCGCGGTGTGTGTGTACCACCGCTTCGTCGCGGCGGCCGTGGACGCGCTGGCGGGCAGCGGCATTCCCGTCGCGGCGGTCTCCACCGGCTTCCCGGCGGGCCTCAATCCGCACGCGCTCAAGCTCAAGGAAATCGAGGCCTCCGTTAGGGATGGCGCCGGGGAAATCGACATCGTCGTCACGCGCGAGCACGTGCTCACCGGCAACTGGCGCGCGCTCTACGACGAAGTACGCGAATTTCGCGCGGCCTGCGGCGAAGCGCATTTGAAGGCGATTCTCGCCACGGGCGACATTCGCGTGCTGTCGAACGTCGCCCGGGCGTCGATGGTCTGCATGATGGCGGGCGCGGACTTCATCAAGACGTCCACGGGCAAGGAAGGGGTCAACGCCACGCTCGACGTTTCGCTCGTGATGGTGCGCATGATCCGCGAGTACCGCGAGCGCACGGGCGCGCTGGTGGGCTTCAAGCCCGCGGGCGGCGTATCGAACGCCAAGACGGCGCTCGCGTACCAGATCCTCATGAAGGAAGAGCTGGGGCGGCCCTGGCTCGAGCCCGAGCTGTTCCGCTTCGGCGCTTCGAGCCTGCTGGCCGACATCGAGCGCCAACTCGAACACCACGTGAGCGGCCGCTATTCCGCCTTCCACCGCCACCCCGTAGCCTGAGCAGACCATACCGATGAGCGTAGCCGAGTATTTCCGAACGATGGATTACGGTCCCGCCCCCGAGGACGATCAGCCCGTGCGCGCGTGGCTCGCGCAGCACGAGGCGGCGTTTGGGCATTTCATTGACGGCGCGTGGCGCGAAAGTGGCGACGGCGCGCGCTTCGAAGTACGTGCGCCCGCCACGGGCGAGACGCTCGCCGCCGTGGCGCAAGGCGGTGCGGCGGATGTGGCGG
>NZ_BBJH01000009.1 GCF_000739775.1 Paraburkholderia heleia NBRC 101817
TCTCGCGTACCTGACGCCCGACGAGTTCAAGCAGCAGCATTGTTCAACTGAAGCAACCGAGGCCGTTCCCCAAGATTGAAATGGCCCGAAGAAGTCAGGCAGGTTAAAGGCGCTTATCCTGTCCGATCCAGATATGCGCCCTGACGGTTACGCGAGTGCGGTCGTTGGCGGCGGCGAGTTTTGCGCATAGAAGGCGAGGGTTGGCCGTTGGACCGCCTACGCAGGAGCCGGTATCCAACCTTTCGTTTCTGGACAAAAAAGGGCGATCGGCACGAAGACCATTAAACGTTGGTGCGTTCCATCTTCTCATTTACGGTCGAGGGGAGGACGGACCCTTCGTTTCGCTCTCCGGCTTCTCCTTCATCTTCGTCATTGGTTCTCGCCGCGGCGCAGGCATTGCCGGGAACCCAGGCTGTCGCGTCGCGCAGACGGCGGCGATCGCACCCGCCTACGATAACCGCAACCGCCTATCGGTTACTCCGCGCACCTGAACGAATCCGCTCGGTTCACGTCTCCGCCTTCATACCGCGGCCACGACGGGTAGTCGCAGAGCGGCCGGGTGCGGCCTGGCACGCCGGCCGTGTCGGTCGTCACCTGATCGACCGGCGCCTTGCGTCTCTCGACCCAGTCTTCGAGAGCCGACAGCGAATCCCACGTGGCGTTGAAGGTGCTGCTCGCGGCGTGTCCCATGCCGGGAATCTCGTAGAAGCGCACGAACGACCGAACCTGCGCAACGCCGTACTGCGCTTGCAGGCGTCGATAGTATTGTTCGGTTGCGCGTGTGCTCACCAGTACGTCCACCGAGCCGTGAGCGAGCAACAGCTTTCCGCCACGCGCCTTGAACGCGGAGATATCGGTGCTCGCGTCCAGTTGCGAACTCAACTGGCTGATGCGGTTTGCCCACACGCCCGGCGCTTGCGGATCGAGCGAGAGCGAATCGAAGTTCGGGTCACGAGTGACCGAGTACTTGATCCACTGATCGGTCAGCACGCTGATGTACGGCGCCGTGAGTGGCATCGGATTGGCAGGCTGCGATGTGCCGAACGCGAGGAACGTAACGACAGGTTCGACCGGAGAGGTGCGCGTCGTGACGCCGAGATCGGCGCCCCAGACGTTGTAGCCCGGATACTGCGTCTCGCCGCTCGCCAGCCAGAAGCGGAAGCGGGTCGGCGTGTCGATCGTCTTCAGCGCTTCGATCTGCGCATCAGACAGGCAATTGTCTGCGGTATCCGCGCCTTTTGGACAGCGCAGCGGGGCGCCGTTCAGTGTGGCGACGGACGGATCGAAGCGCGCGTTGCATTGCCGCTGGTCGCTGATGAGTCCGTCCACGACGCCGTCGAGCGCATCGCAGGCCTGCATGGCCGCGTCGTACACGGCCTGACGTTTACCGACGGACAGATACGCGCCCGGTTGCGCGAGCGCCCGGTTCATGCGCTGACCTCCGAGCAGCGCCGCCGCGTCGTCCCATGCCGGGTACCAGGCGATCGCGCCATTCCAGTCGGCCGGCCAGCGTTGGATCGCGGTGACGGCTTCGCGGCCGCCCGTCGATCCTCCCGCGAAATACGCCTCGCGCGGCAAATGTGAATAGCGAGCCCTGATGATGGCGAGCGCGGCGTCGTGTGTTTTCTTCAACGCGTCCCCGCCGAAGTTTCTCACCGCCTCGTCGTTCAGTCCAAAGCGCCCGTCCTGAGAGGCGAGCGCGTTAGCCTGGTGCCCCGAGTCGCTCGCGAACGTCGCATAGCCGCGGCCCAGCGGCCCTGGTTTGTCGGCGGGTCCGTTCGGCACGTTGCCTGTCACGTCGGGGATCGTGCCGTCGAATCCGCCGCCGCCCAGCATCACGACCTTGTCGTTCCAATGCACCGGCAGCGCGACCTTGAACTGGATGTCCGGTGCGGACCGGTCGACGGGGGAAATCTTGCCCGTGACCTCGCAGTATTGGGGCAGCGCAGTCGCGCCGCTGCCACTCGCGGCGACGGGCTTCACTGCGGTAACACTCGCTCCCGATGTCGGCAAGCCGATTTCATAGGCGGGCACGGTGAAGCCGAGCAGGCGTTCGCAAGGGGCAGCGTGAACGGACGGCAAGGTCGCGGTCATACCCGAGACGCATGCCGTTGCGGTCGCCACGAGAGTGATCGCGTGTGCAATCTCGAGCCTGCAAGAATGGGCTGATTTCATTGGTGTCTCCGTTATGATCGACGTTCTGCATCGCGACCCTTCCGCACCGCGCGGTCCGGAACGCTTAAAGTGTCATGCCACCTGACGCTTCGATGACGGCACCGTTGATGTAACTCGCCTCATCGCTTGCAAGGAATGCGTAGATATTCGCTATTTCGTCGGGCCTTCCCAACCTGCGCAGCGGAACTTGGCTGCGCATCTTCTCGATCACCTCTTCAGGCACCGTCGCGAGAATGGGCGTGTCGATGAAGCCCGGAGCCACGGCATTCACGCGGATGCCTTTGGGGCCGAGTTCGCGGCTCCACGTCTTCGTGAATCCGATCACGCCGAATTTCGAGGCCGCGTAGTTCGTCTGCCCGTAATTGCCATAAATGCCCACCACCGAGCTTGCGTTGAGAATGACGCCGGCCTGCTGCTCGATCATGCAATCCACCACGGCCTGAGTGGCATGGAAAACGCCGCGCAGGTTGACGTCTATGACGTCGTCGAACTGCTCCTGCGTCATTTTCTGCAGACGCGCATCGCGAGTAATTCCCGCGTTATTCACGAGCACATCCACACGGCCGAATTGCTGCAGTACTTCGGCGACCCTATCGCGGACCGCCTGGCGGTCGGCCATGTCGACGGCGAACCCGGCAGCTTCGGCGCCCAGTTCCCGACACGCGCCGACCACGCTCTTCACTGCCGCCGCATTGAGATCGCACGCCGCCACGACCGCGCCTTCGCGTGCGAATTGCAGTGCTGTCGCTGCCCCAATGCCTTGTGCGGCGCCCGTGACGATGGCAACCTTGCCCTTGAGTCTCATTGTTCTACGCCTTGCGTGAAAGATAGTTGTTGGAGATGCAACGACGGGGGCGCACGCAAACCGGTGGGTCCGCGCTCGGCTCAAGATGTCGTTACAGATATTCGACGTTGCCGTCCACACTGATGGCTTGCCCGGAGATATTGCGGCCCGCCGGCGACGCGAGGAAAAGCGCCAGCGCCGCGATGTCGTCGACGGTCACCATGCGGCGAAGCGAAATCTTGCCGAGATACTGCTGTTTCATTTCTTCGAACGACACGCCCGTCGACGCTGCTCTCGCCGCTATCACGCGGTCCATCCGCTCGCCCTGCACGACGCCCGGCAAGATCGCATTGACGCGCACGTTGCTCGGCCCGAGTTCGACGGCCAACGACTTCACGAGTCCGACGATCGCCCATTTCGTCGAGGCGTACGGCGTGCGATACGCGTAGCCGAGCCGACCGGCAACGGAAGACATCGCGATGATGCTGGCGCAATCCGACGTCTCTTTCAGCAGCGGCACCGCTTTGCGCAAAAAATAGAACTGGCTGTTGAGGTTGATCGAAATGGTCCGCTCCCAGTCGTCCGGTGCGATCGCATCGACGTCACCCGTGGGACCTGCAATGCCCGCATTGTTGATCAGCACATCGAGGCCGCCCAGCTTCGCACGCGCGTCGTCGATGACCGCATCCACCTGATCGCGATCGCCGACGTCGGCAACGCCCGCGTGCAGCTTGGGGCTGCGTTGCCTTGCACTTTCGATCGCGGCGGGATCGACATCGCAGACGTAGACGTGGGCGTCGGTTTGCACGAACGCGTCGGCAATTGCGGCGCCGATGCCCGACGCCGCGCCAGAAATGAGAACGCGCAGGCCGGCTCGCGGTTTCAATAGTTCGAAAGTGTTCATGTGTTGCACTCAAAGTTGTATCGCCGTCTGGCAAAAAAATTGGCAGACGGGCTCGCTTACCAGTGAATCATGGGCAGACCCGGAACCGGGGAGGCGAAGAACGGAATCGAATGTTGCTTCAGGCTGCCAAGGTAGACGGTCTTCAGGTCGAGGCCGCCAAAAGTCACACTCGTCATCCACGGTGCGATGGTCCCGCCGGTTTTCTCGATGAGACTCATCGGCACGATGTCGCCCGTAGCGAAGGCCGCTTCGAAAAGCGCAGTCGCTTCCTTATCGCCGTCGTCGAGCAGAACATGCGCGTCGCCTGCCGGATCAATGGCCACGAGCCGGTCCGCGAATATCATCGCGCACCACAGGTTGCCGTCAGCATCGAACGCGAATCCGTCGATCAGGCCCGGGCCCAACTGGCTCGGTCCGTACGTCTCGCGCGGGCCCAATTCGCCGTTGTCGCGAACAGCAAAGCGACTCACGCGTTTAGCCGTGGTTTCGGCCACGTAAAGGAACGCTTCGCTGGCGTCGAAGCGGATTTCATTAGTGAACGCCAGCCCATCCGCCACGATCCTCGCGCCACGTTCGTCGATGAGGACAATGTACCCGTCCGCGAGATTCGAGCGGATCGCATTCGGCCACGGGCTGACTCGGGTCGAAACGGTGACCCACAAACGGTCCCTGCTGTCCCTCAGCACGAAATTGACCTTTCCCAGCGGCTTGCCGTCGATGTTATCAAGCAGCGCGCGCAACTCGCCGGACGTGCTCAGACATTCCACGCGATCGGTGCCGATATTCGCAATGACCACGTTGCCGTGCGAGTCCAACGCAAGTCCGTTGGGCAGCGAGCCGCTCGTGAGGCCGTCACTCGACGCGGGCGTGCCGATTCCTGTCGGCAGGATCAACCTCTGCTCGCCGGTCGCGCCGATGTGCATGACGCCGCCTCGCGCATCCGCTGCAAGGAGTGAGCCGTCGCGCCGTGCGAGTATGCATTCGGGGCGCTGCAGGTCATGCCCTATCGTTCGGATCGCAGCGACATCGATCGTGAAGTCCTTGATCGGATTCATGTGACCTCCATTCGCACGCCGTTGGGCGCGACCGTGTATCAACCCTTCGATGCAGCCAACGTTGCGACGGCAGGCCGCTCCGCATTGTGGATGGCCCTCGCGAGCGCCGGCACGAGGCAAAGCCCCAGCACCGACGCGACCACGACGACTTTGAAGCCTGAGTCGCTTCGGCCCGTGATCGTCTCCGCCAGGCCGAACAGATAAGGACCGACAAAGCCGCCCAGCAGACCGACGGTATTGATGAAAGCGAGTCCTGCGGCTGCCTGCACGCCTTGCAGCCGCTTCATCGCCACGGCCCAGTAGGATGGCAGGATGCCGCCCGCGAAGAAGCCCGTGATGCCGAGCAGAACGATCTGCGCAGTCTGATTTCCGATGGCGATGAACGCGCATGCGCTGACGACCAGGCCCGCAGTCAATGCGCCGATAAAGCCGCAGTCACTGGTCATTCGCCGGTGGATACGCGGGAGCGTCAGCACGCCGATCAGAAAACCGATGCCGACGCTGCTAGACAGAACGCCCACGAGTACCGGCGACTTCACATGCATTTGCGCGACGATGGAAGGCGTGAAAAAGTACAGGCCGACAAACGCCACCTGATTGAGGAAATAGATGAGCGCGATCAGGACCGTGGTGGGACGCTTCAGCGCTGCGATCCAGTGTGCGGAGCTCAGATCGGCGCGGCCGTGAGTGTCGACCACCGCGTTGGCTTCCAGCGCTTGCGCTTCTGGTGGCGTGAGCCAGCGGACATCCGAAGGCCGGTTCGGCAACGTGAAAAACAGCACGATGCCGAACACGATGGTCGGCACGCCTTCCAGCAGGAACATCCACTGCCAGCCGTGAAGACCGCCAATGCCTCCCAGTTGCATGAGGCTCGCGCCAAGCGGATTGCCGACGATCAGCGCGATGGAGGGAGCCGTGTAAATCCAGCCGACAGCGACGGCACGATCCTTCGGTGCGAACCAGAGCGTCACCATGTACATCAGAGCAGGGAAAAGCCCCGCCTCGGCGACGCCCAACAGTACACGCAAGACGTAGAACGACCACTCGCCCTGGACGAACATCATCGCGGTAGACAGCGCGCCCCATGTCACGGCGATTCGCGCGATCCATACGCGCGGGCCGACGCGGTGCGCCATGAGATTGCTCGGCACTTCGAGCAAGGCATAGCCGATGAAGAAAACGCCGGCGCCGAGCCCATAAGCCGCGGCACTGATACCAAGGTCGGCCGCCAGCGCGCTCTTGGCCAACGCGACGTTGGTGCGATCGACGAACGACAGAAAGTAAATTGCGCACATCAGGGGAAGAAGCCTTGCCATGGCCTTGCGGGTGGCAAGCCAATGCGTCTCGGCTGAACTGCGGTCGAGTGATGTCGTGCTCATGATGTCTCCAATCATTGTCCCGTTTGTTCTTGTCGTCTTCCGCGTGGACATCGTGCTGACGCACATGCGGCAGGAGCGGGTCAGTTTCGTTCGACGCGTCGCCGCGCCGTCCCTTCATAGCGAGACGCGGTCTCGTCCCTTCAGGCCAAGGATTTGCCGTGCTTCTGCCGGCGTCGCGATCTCGAATGACAACTCTTCGAGAATGCGGCGAATCTTGCGGACCTGCTCCGCATTCGATTTCGCCTTGACGCCACGCGACAGATAGACGCTGTCTTCGAGCCCCACACGCACGTTGCCGCCCATGATCGCGCCCATAGTCACGAGCGACATCTGATGACGGCCCGCGCCGAGGATAGAGAACTGGTAGTTCTCGCGACCGAACAGGCGGTCAGCGGTCGATCGCATGACGGCCAGGTTCTCCGGGTCTGGGCCGATACCGCCCAGAATGCCGAGAACCGACTGAATGAAGAACGGCGGCTCGATAAGCCCGATGTCGACGAAATGCGCGAGACTGTGCAGATGTCCCAGGTCATAGCACTCGAATTCGAAGCGCGTGCCGTAATCGCGGAACTCCGTTAGGATGTTCCTGATGTCACGGAAGGTGTTGCGGAAGATCATGTCCTCCATGCCTTCCACGTATTCTTTTTCCCAGTCGAAGCGCCACGACGACATCTTCGCCGCGACCGGATGCAGCGAAAAGTTCATCGAGCCCATGTTCAGCGAACACATCTCGGGCCGGGCCACGCGCGCGTAGGCGAGACGCTCGTCCAACGTCATGCGCGTGCTGCCGCCCGTCGAGATGTTGATGACGGCGTCGGTCCGCTCGGCGATGGCCGGCACGAACTGACGGAACACCTCGGGCGACGGCGTCGGCCGGCCGTCTTCGGGGTTGCGCGCATGCAGGTGAAGAATCGCCGCGCCGGCTTGCGCCGCGTCGAGCGCCTGGGTCGTAATATCTTCAGGGGTCAGCGGCAGATATTCGGACATGGACGGCACATGCGCCGATCCTGTGACCGCACACGTGATGATGACTTTGCCTGGGGAATTGCTCATTGCTCGATCCTTCCAGTGGCCATGTTGCCAAACGCGAGATTGGGGGAAACGCCGCGTGCGCGGCCGTGTCGCGCGCAGCGCAGATATGCGGCAGGCGCAAGATGAGGACGAATGATGGACATGCCTGTCTCCGATGGTCCGAGGCGTTGCGCCACTGCGGTGCGCCCCCTCTCTTGTTGCACTGATATTAGTGAGATACGATCGTCGATGTAAGGTCATTTACGGACAAGCTGGTGTCCCCGCAGGACACCGACAGGAGGCGCGGTGTCGTCGAGATTTCCGCTGTTGAACGAGCGCATTTACGCGCCGTACAAGATCGCCGCGCTGGTGGAAGTGCTGGCGGAACAAGGCATTTCGCCTGAGGACAGCCTCAAGGGCAGCGGCGTGTCGCCCGATGAGATCTACGACGCGTCGGTGCTGACCTCGGTGCGGCAGTATGCGGCCGTGTGCAGGAATGCGGTCGCGCTGTCGTCCGATCCGAGCACGCCCTTCAGAACGGGCGCGCGTCTGCATCTTGCGGCGTACGGGATGTACGGCTACGCGCTGATGTCGTGTCTCTCGCTCAGAGACTACTTTCGGCTCGGCGTTAAATATCACCGGCTCGCGACGCCGACCATCACGATCGAATGGACCGAGCGCCCGGATACTTCGGTATGGACTTTCCCGGACGCGTTCACATCGAACCTGCCCCACGACGTGCAGCAGTTCCTGCTGGAACAGCAGTACACGCAACACGTGACACATCTGCAGGACGTGGCCGGCCGTAGCTGTCCGCCCCTGCTCGCGCGGTTCTCCTACCCCGCGCCCGACTACGCGGCGGTCTATCCCGAGTACCTGGGCTGTCCGTGCGAGTTCGACGCCGAGGAATGCGAGCTGATCTACGACAGCGCGATCCTCGAGATGAAACCGCACCTCGCGCACCGGCACTCTGCGGCTCTTTTGCAGGAGACGTGCGACCGGCTGATCGGGCAGGCGAAGGTGTCGTCAGGCGCGGCGGGGGAGGTCTATCAACTGTTGATGCGCAAACCCGGCGTGTTCCCGGGCATGGAGACCGTTGCCGAAGCGCTGAAGATGACGAGCCGCACACTCAGACGCAAGCTCGAGGCCGAAGGCACGTCGTTTGTCGCGATCGTCGACGACGTCAGATGCTCGCTCGCGACCGAGTACCTGAAAACCACCAAGCTGAGTACCGATGACGTCGCCATGCTGGTCGGCTTCACCGATACGGCGAACTTCCGCAGAGCGCTCAAACGCTGGACGGGCAAAGGGCCGGGCGAAATTCGCGATCAGGCGTGAGCATGATCGGTGCCGAACGCGCCGACAAGGCCGATGACCGAATGAACGCGGCTCAATGGGCGAAGGTGGCAAGCTACAGCCATGCGTTGCTGCGAGAACTTATCGAGCACGCGGAGCCGCCAGCCGCTGGGTGGGTAACGGTGGTGCATCAGTTTTTCGTTGCTCCACTGAGACAGTGGGACAGAACTTAGGTTAAAGGGGTCGTTGCAAGGAAGTATGGGTAGGATTATGGGTATGTGATCGTTCGTCGAGGTGGGAGTCATACCTGTCCGCCCGGCAATGCAAATGGATTTTCAACTGCTGGCGTAATGACTGAAGGCGGCGGCCAGTTATCGTCGCGAAAGGCGCGCTATCGCGCAGTTTTCCGAAGCAAGCTGGTGTGTAACTCTACAGGACCTTCATTGACGTGGAGGCGTGAATTCTGCAGGCCGCATCTCCGGCTTCACTTCACAAGACCCAACTCGGCCACAATGAGCCGGCGCCCCGGCAACGCACTGGCGATGTCTTACAGAGCTATGAGTTTCCAATCTTCATGTCCCTGTAGGCATTGCTGCCAAAAGGGCTCGCGTCTCCGTTACCACGCGCTCCTGAAACTTCGGATCGCGCACAAGTGCGGAGCCTTGCATCGGATTGCCGCGCTCGTCGTAGTAAAAACCGGTCTGACCGGACGCATCGGTCATGATTTTCGCGATTATCTTGGCAGATCGTTTTGGTGTGCTAAGAATTCTAATAAAGGGCATGAGCAACGGCACGAGGAGCGGGATGACGAATCTCTGAAGCAAGCGCACAAGAGTGCCGGTATCGCTTCCCCCGAGACCCGTCGTTGGATTGAACCCCGGTTCGATCGCGTTGAAGTGCAGCCGCGGAGTCTCGCGAGCAAATACCATCGCCGATGCCAGGATGGCTTGCTTGGAAGTTGCATAGGCATCGAAGCCCGGCTGCTTGGCGCCGTTGGGCTTCCATTCACCTCGTGCGCTCGCCTCGGCAGAGATGTAGCGACCGCCGCGAAAGCCGGCTGCCACGGCTGGCTTGCGGTTGGGGTCTTCCACGGCGGAAACGACGAATGCGACGTTTGTTCCGTCTCGCAGATGGGGGACGAGTGCCTCGGTCAGCACGAAGGGGCCGAGGTGGTTTGTAGCAAAAGTCAGATCCAGACCTTTGTCGCTTTTCGTCGGGCGTGTCTGCATGATGCCGGCGTTGTTGAGCAAGCCAGCGATAGGCAGATTCAATCTGGCGATCTCCTCCGCCGCGCGCCGAACGCTAGAAATATCCGACAGATCGCACACGACCGATACAGCCCGCGCTCCTTGCTGCTCGATGATCTTCTTCACTTCATTGAGCTTTTGACGGTCGCGACCGACCAAGACGAGCATTCCGTGCTTAGCAAGCTCCAGCGCCGTCGCGCGGCCAATGCCTGAGGTTGGACCAGTGATGATGTACGCCCTACGTCCTGTCGAGGAGATGTGTGAGGTGGTGTTTGACATGAATCCTCTGTTTAATGTCTGGCTAGACGGTCATTTATAAGGCGAAAATTAGCCCAACATCCGCCAGAGCGCGTCGAATCCCGCCTTCGAGTGCAAGTCCGCGTGGGCCGGATCACGAAGCATGAAATCCATCGTTGCCTCTGCCAGCGAGTTCATGACCGCAGCGACGAATGGGAACGGCACTTCGCGCATGGAGCCTTGCGCGCGCACCTCATCCATTAACGCAGCAATACGCAACATTGTTTGGTTCCCCAAAGCGTGAGTCGCTTCCGTGATTTCATCGGAAACGGCGAGTTGTGCTAGCGCCCATCTTTTCTCCGGGTTATGAACCGCCCACTGCATCCAATTTGCCCATGCCCGGAAGAACCGTTCACGAAGATCTGCATCTACTGGCTGCCCATCCGACGCTGCTGATGCCATCTCAGTTTTCAACTCTAGGTACAGTTGATTGAAGAGGGTGGCCTTGGTCTCGAAGTAGGTGAACAGCGAGCCATTCGCTACACCAGCCTCCTTCGCGATTGCCGCTGTTGGCGCGCTCAGCCCTTGCTTCTTGATCACACGGACCGCAGCGGCCATGATCGCACTGCGCTTGTCGTCGCTTTTCGGCCTAGCCAAGCTTGTTCTCCTTGAGATTATCAGAACATTTTACCATTGAGCGTCTAGACAGTCAATTTATTCGCCTGCTTTGCATTCCTAGCTGTGGCTCACCAGTCGATCAGCCAATGGCTCACGCATGCGCGGCGGCGCGAGTACCTCCGTTTCGGTGACGGGGCGCGGGCTTGTCGGGGGCGTCGTACTTCAACGCCAGCGCGGCGCGGGCGAACACTTCGGCCTTACCGCTGTCCCGCGCAACGGCTTGCATGGCATCGCGGGCTTCCTGCGCCCGATCGAAGCCGTACAAGACTTCGTAAGCCCCCTCAAGGGCGTGCCAGCCCCGTCGCCGCTTGGCCGAAGGCGGCGACGCTGCGATTTTGCTATGGACGTTGAAACCGGGCGCAGCCACCGCCGCGCCCGGATTTTGAGCAACAGCTCCGGCGCAGTCGCCGAGGCTAACCGCTGCGCCAACCGGTCGGAGACGTTCGCGGCCTTGGGCGCTTCGTTGGCATCGCCTTCGTCCTCGTTCGTGGCTCCGCCCTCCGCAAAACCCTGCCGCAGCCGGTGCAGCGTGCGCAGCGCCTTCGTCTTCGCCTTGGCCTCGCGCACGGCCCTGCGCGCCTTGACGGCACACGGCCGGGGGCTACAGTCGCGGACAAGGTGATGAAGTCAGGAAAGGCGGATCGACAGGCAAAGCGCGCACCGCATGCCAAGACAGTGAGGTCGTGGCCGGCTTGGGCAAGGCAGAAGGTCACGGCGCTTCCGATCCGCTCCGCGCCAATCACGATGATTTTCACGAGTGTTGATTTTCACAAGCAAATCGCGCGTCAAAGGTGAGCGCCCGAAATGTACTTCGCGCGCGGGCGCAGTAGAAACGCCTGCGAGCGTTGTTCGAGCACATGCGCCACCCATCCGGCCGTGCGGCTGACGATCCACAGGCCGGTCGCGGTGCCGTCCGGCAAACCGAGCGCACGCGTCAGCGTCACGAGCGCGATCGCGACGCCCGGATGCATGCCGAGCTTCTGCTTCACGAGATCGAGAAAATCGAGCGTCGGCCGGGTCGCGCGCGTCGCGTGGCGCAGCGCGCGCACCTGTTCGAGAATCAGATCGGCGCGCGCGTCGCCGTCGGGATAGAGCGGGTGGTTGAAGCCGAACAGGCTTGCGCCGTACTCGCGCACGAGTTGCAGACGCGCGGCAACTTCGCCCGCCGCGATGTCGCGCAGCAGCAGCGTTTCGACTTTTTCGGTGGCGGTGCCCGTCGAAAAGCCGACGTGCGAGCCGATCGCCGCAGCGAGGCAGTTGAACAGGTCCGCGTGCGTCGAAGCCGCCACGCGCGCGGCGAACGTGGCGGGCGCTAGTTCGTTATCGGCCAGCACGGTCAGCGCGCCGTTGATCGCGAACAGCGCGTTCGGTGCGGGTTTGCCGCCCGCCGCGCGCAGCAGATGCGCGGCGAGACTTTCGCCTGGTTCGCGCCCGATGAAGGCGCGCTTGCGGCTCAGAAAACCAAGGCATCCCGCCATGGTCTGCATCGACAGACGCGCACACTGAACCGCGCTGCCGTCGGAGATTTCTGCCGCGCCGCGCCCCTGCATGGCGAGCGCGAGCGGCACCATGCCGAGCATGTTCGCGATGTCGCCGGCTCGGAGTTTTCCGGCATACGCATGAAAGAGCGGCAGCACGTCTGACGGCGTGTCGAGTGTGCCCCATGCGGTGACGCCGTCCTGCCAAATGCCCGTCATAAGCAATTGCGACACGGATTCGAACGACGTGCCCGCCTTCGCCAGGTCAACAGCCGAACGGTTGCGATACGCCGGGCCTTCCGGCGTGATGTGCGTGACGGCCGACGTGAGCACCGGCTCACCCCAGCGCATCGTCGATTCGGCCGACACCGCGCGCGGCATGCGCCCGCGCTTGCGGCTCCCGACCCGCTCGACGTCCGCGCGCACGTACAGGCTCCGCCGCCCGTCGTCGTGCGGCGCCGTGCCTATCAGCCCACGGCTTACGTACGAATACAGCGTGCCCGGCTTGATGCGCAAGCGATCTAGCACTTCTTCCCGGGTCATCAAATCTCTGGGTGCCATCGATCAACCTAATCAACATAAATTGGGATTCCCGCATCTTAGCCGCCGCGGCAGGCTTTTGAAGCGGAATCGTGACCGGCCTGGTGGCCTATGTCAGCGGGCCGGGCTACCAGTTGCAGCATCGCGTCGATTTTATATTGATTTGAAATATCAATCTTGATCGCTGAAATCGGTGAGGGTAATTTTCGACTCGAAATCAACTGTTGCGCGCACCACGACGATGCGCGCGGCGCTTTGAGGAGACTGCACCATGCACGACCTGAGACGCGAATTCGCACCCGCGCAAGCAAGTTTTGTCGATCAGACAGGACAGCGCGCACGCGACAACCACTACTGGGCGCCCGTGATCATGAGCCGCGAACAGATCGACGCGGAAGTTGAACGCCTCGCGTCGCTGCCGAAGCCCGCCGACGGCTACCGCCAATCACTGATCGTGCATCCGTCGGCACGCGAGGGATCGTTGGGTCTTGCGCCGGGCATTCAGGTGTCGCTTCAGGTACTGCTGCCGGGCGAGTCGACCGAGCCTACGCGCCACAACGCGACGGAAGTGAACTTCTGCATCCGCGGTGGCGGCTCGACGCGCGTCGCTGGCCGCACGATCGGCTTCAAACAGTACGACGTTTGGAACCACCCGGCTTTCGTCGCGTATTCGCATACCAACGACACGAGCGACGTGCAGGTGCGCCTCGTCTATTCGAACATTCCGCTGCTGCAGCACATGGAAGTCTACGTGTGCGAGTTCGGCGTCGAGCTCGAATCGCCGACCGAAACCGTGACGATGCATGCGAGCGATGATCCCAAGCGCCGCAATCCGTTCGGCAGTTTTCCAATCGGCGAGGACGGCGGTCTGTTGATGCCGTACGAAACGTTGATCAATCCGCAAGTGGTTGAATCAACACCGCTGCATTTTCCGTGGCAGCAGGTGAAAGCCGAACTCGACAAGCTCGAAGCGCTTGGCGCGGACTACGTCGGACGGCGTCTGTACATGATGTACAACCCCGTCACCGGCCGCACCAACGGCATCACGCCGAACTTCTTCGCAACAATGACTATCCGTCCGCCGAAGATCGTCGATCGTCCGCATCGGCACGTGTCGGCAGCGATCAACTATTACTTCTCCGGCAGTGGCTACAGCATGGTCGCGGGCAATCGCTACGAGTGGAAAGCAGGCGATCTGATGCTCTCCGCGCCCGGCTGGGCCGTGCACAACCACGCGTCCTACGACGACTACGTGTACGAACTGACGATTCAGGATCAGCCGCTCAACATCTACATGCAGTCGCTGTTGTGGCAGGAAAGCCTGAAGGAACCGCCCGCGCTGCTTGGCACGCAAACGGGGTTTTCGACCAACCGCTCCAGCGCGAAAGCGGCCTGATTTCAATGTCGAGGAAAGAAGAATCATGCGTGAACTCTCATGGCTGAAGGGATCGATTACGCCCATCGTTACGCCTTTCCAGAAGGATCGGATCGATTACGACACGTACTCGAAACTGATCGACTGGCAGATCGTCAATGGCGGGCACGGCGTGCTCGTCAACGGCACGACGGCCGAACCGAGCGTGTTGAGCGTCGAAGAACGCAATCGCCTTGTCGACGTCGCGATCGAAGCAGCGCAGGGCCGCGTGCCCGTGCTCGCTGCGACGGGCTCGCAATCGCATGCGGAAACCGTCGCGCTCACCGAGCACGCGGATAAAGCAGGTGTCGACGGCGTGCTGGTGGTGACACCGTACTACATCCGTCCGCCGCAGCGCGGACTCGTAGAGTATTACGTCGATATCGGCAGGCGCACCGACAAGCCGCTGCTGATCTATCACATTCCGGGTCGTGCGGCCGTCAATATGGAACTCGCCACCGTGAAGGCGATTCGCGAGCGTGTGCCGAATCTCGTCGGTATGAAGCACGCGGTCAACGACATGGGCTTCGTCACGCACATGCTCGACGCGTTCGGTGACGATTGGCGCGTGTTCGTCGGGCTGGAAGAGTTGAGCTTTCCGATGCTCGCGGTCGGCGCGTGCGGGCTGATGAACGCGGTCGGCAACCTCGCGCCCCGCAAGGTCGCCGATCTCGTCGAAGCGGTCGAGCGCAACGATTACGCGACCGCCCGCAAGCTGCATTTCGCGCTGTTCGAACTCAACCAGTCGGTGTTCTACGACACAAACCCGATCCCGATCAAATACATGATGAAGCGCATGGGTCTGCTGCGCGAGAATGATCATCGTCTGCCGATGATGCCCGCGACCCGCGAACTCGAAACGCGTCTCGACGGCGTGCTCGATCGCGCCGGTCTGATCTGATGGAGACCACGATGAGCGAGCGAATTCCCCGCCTGGAAATGTCCGACATGCGTGCCGATCTCGCCGCGTATTTGACGCCGCGCGTCGAGCGTTTGCGTTATCTCGGCGAACTGTTCAAGTGCGCGGGCAACGCGCCCGACGTCACGCTGACCTTCATGCATTTCACCGATGCGCTGAAGGATGCGCTGCCGGATCGCCTGACCGAACTCGGTGCGCTGACGGTTGCGAGTTTCATGGAGAACCGCTATGAGCGGCATCAACACGAACGGTTGAGCGAGAAACTCGGTTTCGCACACGAGTGGATTGCGGAGATCGAGCGGCTCGAGCCATCGACATCGACGATGTTGGACGACATTGATCGAGCCGCGCAAGCGTATGCGCTCAAGGCGCTGTGCACGCGCGGGCTCGACGCGCAGGCCGAATTCGACGCGTTCGCCGCGCTCGTCACGCCGACCGAGGCTATGGCCTTCGTGCTGCTGATCGGCCGTTACATCACGCACGCGATCGCGGTGAATACGCTGGGCCTGCAACCGCCCGTGCCGTCGATTTTCGACAAGGAAAGCTGATATGTCAGAACCGGTCTGGATTTCGGAGCAGCAGGTCGTCGCGATGATGAACCTGTCCGGCGCGATTGCCGCGCTGGAAGGCGGCCTCGCGCAACAGGCGAGCGGTGCCGCGACCAACATGAGCAAGACGCATGTTGCGTGGGGATACAGCAATCTTCATGCGATCGGCGCGGCGTTTCCGCGGGCGGGCGTAGTCGGCACGAAGACCTGGGCACACACGGACGGCGGCGCGTGTCCGCTGCTGGTGCTCTTCGATAGCGAAAACGGGCAGTTGCGCGCGATCGTCGAAGCGTTCGCGCTCGGACAGATGCGCACGGGCGGCATTTCGGGTGTCGCGACGAAATGGCTCGCGCAGCCGGACGCCGATGTGTTCGCGTTGATCGGTACGGGCAAGCAGGCGATCTCGCAGCTTGCGGCCGTCGCGGCAGTGCGCAAGCTGAAACTCGCGCGCGTGTTCAGTCCAACCGCCGACAAGCGGCGCGCGTTCGTCGACAAGGCGCGCGCGAAGTTTCCGGGCATCGAAATCGTCGAGGCGAAGTCGGTGAAAGAGGCCGTCGCCGATGCGCCGATCGTTACCACGGTGACACGCGCGACCGAAGCGTTTCTGTCCGCGACGGCGCTTGCGCGCGGGACGCACGTGAACGCGGTCGGCGCGATCACGTGCGAGCGCGTCGAACTTGCCGACGACGTGTTCGCGCGCTGCACGAAAGCGGTTGTCGACGATGCCGGCACGGCGCGACGTCTGTCGGCGGAATACATCCGCGCGTTTGCCACAGAGAACAATGAAGCCGACGGCTGGCACCGCGTGCTGCCGCTATGCGATGTCGTCGCTAAACGAATGGCGCGTGACGCGAACGACGATCTGACGATCTTCAAGGCGATGGGAATGGGCGTTTCCGATCTCGCGCTCGGCTTGCGGCTCGTCGAGCTGGCGCGCGAACGCGGACTCGGCGCGCCGCTGCCGCAACCGCGCCGCGAAGCGCCGCGGCTCGATTGAGCGGCCGATTCAGCGGTCGTAGAGGCGCTGCATCAGCTTGCCAAGCAGGGCGACTTCGGCTTCGGTGAGATCCGCGGTCCATGCGGATTCGTACGCTTCCAGTTCGGCGTCGAGCCGCGCGAGCGCTTCGCGGCCCGCTTTCGTCAGCACGAGGAACTGATTGCGTTTGTCCGATTCGTCGGTGGCGCGCCCGACATAGTTGAGGCCTTCGAGGCGCGACATGCTGCGCACCAGATTGGTCCGCTGGACGTGCAGCGTATCGGCGATCGCGGTCTGCGTGACGCCGTCGTTCGTTTCGAGCAGCGCGAGGATGCAGTAATCGACGGGACGAATGCCGTGCTGGTCGAACAAGGGTTCGAGCAGCGCGTTCTTGAAGTTTTCTATCTGGCGGATGTGATAGCCGAGGCGGCGCTGCAGGAATCGCTGATCGAGCGTGGCGCTGCTCCAGCCGCCGGGAGTCAGCGCTTTGGTATTCAGCGTGACGTCGAGGTTGTCGTCGGAAGGCATAGGTGAGTCGGTCCTGAAGCAGTTGATAGAAGTAGTGGGGCAGTCTAAGTAGAACTACCCATGGAGCGCAAGCAAACGCGTATCTATGATACGTATCAATGATACACGATCAACGATACCCGTTACCCGGAGAAAGCATGAACTACGAAACCTTGCGCGTCGACATTGACAACCGTATCGCCACGATCACGCTGAATCGTCCGAACAAGCGCAATTGTATGAGCCCGCAACTGCATCGCGAGATGACGGATTTGCTGGAGAAGCTGCGCTACGACGACAACGTCGCGGTGCTGGTGTTCACGGGCGCGGGCGACGCCTTTTGCGCGGGGATGGACCTGAAGGAGTTCTTCTTCGAAACGAAAGATTCGCCCGCGCGCTTCGACGAAACCTTCCGCACCGCGTGCGAATGGCGCGGCCGCACACTGCGCTACTACCCGAAGACGACGATCGCGATGATCAACGGCTTCTGTTTCGGCGGCGCGTTTTCGATCGTCGAAGGTTGCGATCTCGCGGTCGCTGCGGATAACGCGACGTTCGGCTTGTCCGAAGTGAACTTCAAGCTGTTTCCGGGCGGCACGGTGTCTAAGTCGCTCGCCAATCTGCTGCGTCCGCGCGAAGCACTCTTTTACGCGCTGACGGGCCGCCCGTTCGACGGCACGGAAGCGGCGCGCATCGGCCTGATCAACTATGCGGTACCCGCGGGCGAATTGCGCGCCTTCACGATGGACATCGCGCGAGAGATCGCGCAGAAGGATCTCACTGCGTTGCGCGCAACCAAGGACGGCTATCGCTACGCGCTCGAAATGAGTTGGGACGCGTCGATCAACTACACGCTCGCCAAGCAGGTTGAACTGAAATCGCTGCAGGCGAGCATGGAAAGCGGCGACTGGGTCGAAGCCGGCATCAACGATTTCCTGAAGGGCGAATACAAGCCGGGTCTGGAAACTCATGGCCAGAGCGCGCAGCGCCGTTCGTAACGTCATCGCACGATCACGGAACCGCACGCATGCACCCGACCACCGCCGCCTTCGATGCGCTCACGATCGGTCAGCGCTTTCGCAGCGCAGGCCGCACGCTCACGCCAACAGATCTGTCGTTCAGCTGCATGTTGAGCGGCGACTGGCACCCGATTCACGCGGACGTCGAATATTGCCGCGCCGAAACGGGCGGCGAGCGGCTGCTGCACGGCTCGTTCGGCATCATGCTCGCGATGGGCATGGCCACCATGCTGCCGATGTTCGCCGAACGAGTGATTGGTGCGACGGGGCTGCGCGAGTGGCGTTTCGGCAAACCGCTGCGCGTCGGCGACACCGTGCATATCGACGTAATCGTTCATGACAAGCGGATCACGTCGGACGGCGCGCGCGCGATCGTCGAGCGCCGTCTGATTCTGCGCAACCAGCGCGACGACGTGATTCAGGAAGGGACTATCGGCACGATGATCCAACTGGGGACACAGGATGAATCTCGGTCAACTGATCGAACGTAATGCGCGTCTGTTCGGCGCGCAGCCCGCGATCGTCTTCGAAGGCCGCGCGACCACGCATCGCGAATTTCGCGATCGCGTCGTGCGGCTGATCAATGCGCTCGTTGCGCTCGGCGCGAAGCATCAGGACCGCATCGCGATCCTGTCGCAGAACCGCACCGAATATCTCGAGTGCTACGGCGCGGCGGAACTCGGCGGTTTCGTTGCCATCGGCTTGAACTACAGGCTGTCGGCGGCCGAACAGCTCGCGGTGCTCGGCGATTGCCAGCCCGCCGTGCTGGTGTTCGAGGCGCAGTATCGCGAGCGCGTCGAAGCGTTTCGCGACATGCTGCCCGACGTGCGCTTCGTTTGCCTCGATGATGCACCGGCCTGGGCGCAAGCGTACGAAGAGATGCTCGACGGCGCCGATGCGTGCGCACCCGCAATGCGTGCCACCGACGACGACATCGTATATCTGATGTACACGAGCGGCAGCACAGGCAAGCCGAAAGGCGTGATGCTGTCGAACGGCGGGCAGTATCTGCAGGCGGCGAAACTCGCGCTCGCGCATGCGTCGCAGGCCGACGACCGGATGGAAGTGGTGATGCCGCTCTATCACATCGGCGGTCTCACCGAGCAGCACGCGTACTCGCTGGTCGGCGCGGTCACGTATCTGCATCGCGCGTTCGACCCGCTTGCCGTGCTCGCGTCGATCCGCGAGCATCAGTCGACAGCCGCGCATCTCGCGCCGATCATGATCCACCGCATGCTCGATGCAATGGAAACGACGTCGCACGACGTCGCGTCGCTGCGCACGGTCGTGTACGCGTCGGCACCGATGTCGGTGAGTCTGCTGCGGCGCGCGATCGACCGCTTCGGCGCGGTGTTCACGCAGGTCTACGGGATGACGGAAGTGACGATCAGTTCGCTGCTCGCGTGCCAGCACGATCCCTACGGCGGCCAGCTCGCGGTCCAGCGGCTCGCGTCGGGCGGACAGCCGTGTCACGGCGTCGAGGTCCGCATCGTCGATGGCGACGGCAAGGACGCAGCGCCGGGCGAGATCGGCGAAATCTGCATCCGCTCCGATGCGATGTTCAAGGGCTACTGGAACGCGCCGGAAGCCACGCGCAGCGCGTTTTCCGGCGACTGGTTCCATACGGGCGACGTCGGTTATCTCGACGACGACGCGTTCGTGTTTATCGTCGACCGCAAGAAAGACATGATCGTGTCGGGTGGCGAAAACATCTATTCGCGCGAAGTCGAGGAAGCGATCATGCGCCACCCGCAGGTCGCAGAAGCGGCCGTGGTCGGCGTGCCTGACGACGTGTGGGGCGAGTGCGTGAAGGCGTTCGTCGTGTGTCGCGCGAACCAGGCGCTCACCGAAGCCGACATTCTCGCGCATTGCCGCACGCTGATCGCGAGCTACAAGAAACCGCGCAGCGTCGAATTCATCGCCGCGCTGCCGCGCAAGCCATCGACCGACAAGGTCGACAAGATGGCGCTGCGCGAAGCGTACTGGCGCGGCCAGGCGCGGCTGGTGTCGTAGCACGGCGAAAGAGGACGGCACCGAACAACGAGACAGGACGAGACGAACCGGCACGCTTGCGCGCGCCGGATAGGCAGGCCGAACGAGACCGGCGCAGCGCTTGGCGCGCACACGCCGGCCAACAGGAGACCGACATGGCTTCACGCGACACCCCGATCGACGTTTCGCGGCTGATCAACCAGCACGCGATTTCGAAGTTGCAATACTGGATTTTCGCGGCCTGCTTTCTGGTCGCGGTGCTCGACGGTTTCGATTCGATGGCGATGGGCATCGGCGCGCCGTGGATCGCCGCCGCGCTCAAGCTCGATCACCGGCTGCTCGGACCGGTCTTCTCGGCGTCGCAGGGGGGCTTCGTGATCGGCGCGATGGTGCTCGGGCTGATCGCGGATCGCTGGGGACGCAAGCGCGCGCTGGTGCTGTCCGTGGCGATCTTTTCGGTGTTCTCGTTCGTGACCGCGTCGGCGGGATCGTTCGAGGCGTTGTTCGCGTATCGGCTGCTGGTGGGCGTGGGGGTGGGCGGCGCGGCGCCGTGCTTCGTCGGCCTTGCGTGCGAATACGCGCCGGCGAAGACGCGCTCGAACGTGATCGCGTGGATGTGGACGGGCATTCCCGTTGGCGGCATCGCGGGCGGTCTATTTGCCGCCAACGTGATGCCGCTGATGGGGTGGCAGTCACTCTTCATCGTCGGTGGCGTGGTGCCTGGCGCGCTCGCGGTGTTGATCGCGCTGACGGTGCCGGAATCGTACACGCGGCTCGCCCGTACGCCGCATTCGACGGACGCCGTTGGCAAGCTGCGCGGCATCGTCGAACGGCTGGTACCGGGCATCGCGCTGCCGGCCGACGCGCGTTTCGTCGCGGCGCAGGACGCACGCGAGAAAGTGCCCCTCAGCGTGCTGTTCTCGCATGGCAACGGTCGCCGCACGGCCGCACTGTGGACCGCGTGCTTCTTCGTCTGGCTCACGTTGACGGCGATGACCGCGTGGTCGCCGTCGCTGCTTAAGATGGCGGGGATGACGCCCGCTCAGACGGGCGTCGCGATGACGATGAGCATGGTCGGCGCGACGCTCGGCACCGTGTTCATGGGCAAGCTGATGCAGTGGCTCGGCGCGTACGCGGCGATCGTCGGATCGCTGGTCGTGGCGGCACTGTCGTCGTCGGCAATCGGGCTCGTCACCGGCGGGTACTGGTTGACGATGATGTTCGTGCTGGTCTTCGGTCTCGCGATCGCCGCGGCCGTCGCCGGACTCGTCGCGATCGCGGCGATGACGTACCCACCGGAACTGCGCTCGACGTCGGTAGGCTCGGCGGTCGGCGTCGGACGCATCGGCTCGTTCATCGGCCCGCTTCTGATCGGCGGCGCGATCGCGATGCAGCCGGGCGCGTGGGGCTCGTTCGTGGCTATGGGGATGACCTCGCTGATCGGCGCCGCCTGTGTCGCGCTGCTCAGCGCCGCGGCGCGCCGTGGCCGCAGCGAACCCGCCGCGCCCGCCGACGCGCTCCCGCAATGATTCGACGGTTCCCGAACCTCACGATCCCTGGAGAATCCACATGACGTCCGCTTTCGGCACGCCGCCTGTCCACGATCTATCGTCGCGTGTCGCGTCGCTCGTCCCTGCGTCGAAGGGGCTGTATTGGGGCGGCGAGTGGCATACACCCGCCGGCGCGCGCATGTTCGACACGATCAATCCATCGACGGGCGCGCGCCTCGGTGCGGTGTTCGAAGCGACTCCGCACGACGTCGATGCCGCAGTCGCTGCCGCGCGCGCCGCCTTTCCCGCGTGGGCCGCAACACCGCCGCTCGAGCGCGCGCGTCGCCTGCGCGAAGCCGCTGCGCGCATCCGCGCGAACGCACTCGATCTCGCGCTGCTCGACGCCGCCAATTGCGGCAATCCGGTCGGCGCGATGCGCGCGGACGCCGAGATCGCCGCGACGCAGCTCGAATACTTCGCTGGTCTCGTGCTGGAAGTGAAAGGCGAGACCTTGCCGACGGGCAACGGCTCGCTGAACTACACGGTGCGTGAGCCGCTCGGCGTGATCGCGCGAATCTTCCCGTTCAATCATCCGTTTATGTTCGCGGCGGGCAAGATCGCGGCGCCGCTCGCGGCGGGCAACACGGTGATCGTCAAGCCTCCCGAGCAGGCGCCGCTGTCCACCGTGCGTCTGATGGAACTACTCGCCGATCTGTTCCCGCCCGGCGTGCTCAACTGTGTGACGGGCGGCCGCGACACGGGCGCGGCGCTTGCCGCGCACCCCGGCATCGCCGCAATTGCATTGATCGGCAGCGTGCCGGCAGGCAAGGCCGTGCTGCACGCGGCCGCTGACACGATGAAGCACGCGCTGCTCGAACTCGGCGGAAAGAACGCGATGATCGTGTTCCCCGACGCCGACTTCGACAAGGCCGTCGCCGGCGCGGCGCGCGGCATGAATTTCACGTGGTGCGGGCAGTCGTGCGGATCGACGAGCCGGTTGTTCGTGGAGGATTCGATTCACGACCGCTTCGTCGAAGCCCTCGCAGTGCACGTCAAGGACAGTTACGTACCCGGTCCCGCGACCGATCTGCGCACAACGATGGGCGCGCTCGCGAGCAAAGCACAGTTCGACCGCACGATGCGCTACATCCGTGCGGGCGTCGAAGAGGGTGCGCGGCTCGTGTGCGGCGGCAAGCGGCCGGGCGACCCGCGGCTCAAGGGCGGCCTGTTCGTTGAGCCGACGATCTTCGCGGATGTGGACGCGTCGATGTCGATCGCGCGCGAGGAAATCTTCGGGCCGGTGCTGTCGGTGATGCGCTGGCGCGATGAAGCGCAACTGTTCGACGCGGTCAACGCGCTCGAACTTGGCCTGACGGCATCGATCTGGACGACGAGCCTGAAGACCGCGCATCGCAGCGCGGCGCGCGTCGAAGCCGGCTATGTGTGGATCAACGACTGCTCGATCCATATTCCGGGCGCGCCGTTCGGCGGCTACAAGCAATCGGGCATCGGGCGCGAAGAGTCGAAGGAAGAACTGTACGAATTCACGCGCCTGAAGAACGTCAACGTCGCGCTGGCCGACTAGCGGTTTTATCAATGTAGCGAAGCAGTGGTCGGCAAGTCATCAGAATATTTTGGTTATTTAGTAAGCCTAATAATATAAAAAAAGAACTCTTAAGGAGACGCGCAATGAAAAAGATCGTCGCCGCCACAGCCGGCATCCTGTTCTGCCAGCTCGCCGCCGCGCAGAGCAGCGTCACGCTCTATGGGCTGATGTCGGTTGGAATCGAATACGTCAATGCGGAGAAAGGACACTCGAACATCAAGATGCTGTCGGGTACGATGCAGAACTCGCGCTGGGGCCTGAAAATCCGTGAAGATCTGGGGGGCGGCAACGCGGCGATCGCGCAGCTCGAAAACGGCTTCGATATCACCAGCGGCGCGTTCCAGCAGGGTGGCCGCATGTTCGGGCGGCAGGCCTTCATCGGCTTGTCGTCGAACCAGTTCGGTTCGATCACGTTCGGCCGTCAGTACGACCTGTTTTGGGACGACCTGCAGCAGTTCGAAGCGGCTACTGCGTCCCACAGTCTCGCTGTGCATATCGGCGACAACGACAATGCGTTCGGCGGCTTTCGCTATAACAACTCGGTCAAATATGTGAGCCCTGAGGTCCACGGACTGTCGGTGCAAGGTCTGTATGCGTTCAGCAATCAGGCCGGTTCGTTCGGCGCGAACCGCGCGACCAGCTTCGGCATCAGCTACCGACAGACGAGCTTCCGCGCCGCCGCCGCGTATCTCGACATCGACCGACCGGGCAACGCGATTCCGACAGGCGCCGTCACCGACGACTACGTCGGTGCGCCATTCATCCTGTTTCACACCAGCCCACTTGGTACGGCCATCGGCGTCGAGCGGCAGCGCGAGTTCGGAGCCGGCGGCGCGTACATGTTCGGCCCGGTGACGTGGAACGTGCTGTTCTCGGACGTCCGCTTTCGATATCGCGATCAGACGTCGCTGCACCTCGACAACTACGACACCTCGCTGACATGGCAGGTCACGCCGTCGATCCTGCTCGGTGCATCCTACATCTACACGAACGGCAACTACGGCGGCGTGCCGTCGAACGCCCCGATGCACTGGCAGACCGGCTCGCTGAGTGTGACGTATTCGCTGTCGAAACGCACCGACATTTACGTCTTCAGCGATGCCGTGTGGGCGTACGGCGCGCGCGCGACTGCGGTCACGTGGCTCAATTCGCCGTCGAGCACGAAGCAACAGATCAACGTAGTCGCAGGGATTCGTCAACGTTTTTAAGAAAGCTGGTGTAACCGGGTGACCTCTTTTGAGAAAGGAATTACTGGTATGCGAAGGCGTTTCATGTTCCTGCTTGCGCTCATCGCGCTCCCTCTTGCGTCAGCGGCGGCAGACTTGCATCGGCTCACAATCGCAACAGGCGATGGCGCGATTGAATATCTGGATTGGGGCAGCGGGCCATCGATAGTAATGATTGCCTCGCTGGGGCGCGGCGCAGAGGATTTTGGGGAAATCGCCTCCGGACTCGCCGACCGAGGTTTTCGCGTGATTGCGCCGCAACCTCGTGGCATCGGGCAGAGTACAAGCCCGTCAAAACCGATGAGTCTTCACGACTATGCCGCAGACGTCGCGGCGGTAATCGAGCAGACTGGAACGAGGCCTGCTGTGGTTCTCGGCCATGCTTATGGCAACACGGTTGCACGAACGTTAGCTGCGGACCGGCCAGACCTGGTTAGCGGTGTAATTCTCGTCGCCGCATCTGGGCGAGCGCCCCTCGACAAAGATGTTCGGATAGCTATTGCGAAGGCGTCTGATCTATCCGTGTCCGCTGCGCAGCGGCTGCAAAGCTTGGAGGTTGCGTATTTCGCGAAAGGCAACGACGCAAAGGTTTGGCTAGACGGGTGGTACCCGAACCTTCAAAAGCGCCAGTGGAACGCTTTTAACACTAGCAACCCTGATGAATACATCGCTGCCGGAGGACGTGTTCCCATTCTCGACATCCAGGGCGAAGAGGATGCGGTGATACCGGGTAGATACTCGCAGGACTTGTGTCGTGAGTTGGGTAAGCGTGTGTCGGTGGTAGTGATTCCACACGCGGGCCATGCGCTGATTCCCGAGCAGCCGACTGCGGTAGTTAATGCAATTACCGATTGGCTTCGTTTGCTGCAGCGTTCGTCTAGGCCTTGACGATCGGCACGGCCGCACAGAAGGGCGCTCACGCAGGACAACTCGCGGACCTTGTGGTGGGCTTGGCGAATCCTGCCGATCCTCATTGGCTCGTACATGCTTACGTACCATGACCGCGTCAACATCAGCTTCACGAAGCTCGGCATGCAGTCTGACTTGGGCATGAGTGATGCGATTTATGGCATGGCTGCGGGTGTGCTTCTTGTTGGATATGTGCTGTTCGAAATCCCCTCGAACATACTGATGATGAAAATCGGCGCGGCCTGGACGTTAAGCCAAATCATGATCTTATGGGGCCTGACCGCGTCGGCCATGCTATTCGTGCATGACAAAAGCAGAAGAGTGCGTGCAAGGCGCAGCTCGCCGTCCGGTGATCTTTGTTGTTGACGGATCGGTGCGGTGCGCTTGAGCAAACATCGACTGGTCGACGGGCAGGGCGGGCAAGGCTACTGGTAACGGTGGTGTATCAGTTTTTCGTTGCTCCACTGAGACAGTGGGACAGAATCATCAAGGATGTGAGAGGCGGCATGGCGCGGTAGTTGTTCCGGTCTCGCGGTCCATTTTTTTCCACCGTTTTATGGAAATAGATCTGGGGGGAACCGGCGAGCGCCACATTGGCTGAACTTTTGTGGGGTGGGCCTGAGCGGCCACAATGAGAACTCACCAGGGGTCGTTGCAAGGAAGTATGGGTAAGATTATGGGTATGTGATCGTTCGTCGAGGTGGGAGTCATACCTGGCGGCGCTTTCCGGGCGGGAGTTGTAGTTGGCTGCCTTCCGCCCTATGGGCCTTCCTGGCCATTCCGGCCTCTTTGTAGAGGTAACCATAAAGCTTCCGCCTGGAAGTTAATCGGTCTAAAAATCACCTGCCCGATTTACATTTCGTTACCGTATCCGATGACCTTAGGCTATGACCGCAGTTAGTGAGTAGCCCAGAGTTTGGTCGTGGGTACGCTCGAGAACACACAGGCGAGAATTGCGAAACTGCAAACACAAGCGGAAACGCCGATCCGGAAGCAGTCTTCGGATGACCTCTTAAAAATCCGTGGCCTGATGGAAAAACATGGCATCACCATGGCCGCCATCGAGGCGCACACGGGTGGCGGGAAGTGTGTTCGCAAACCTGTAGAAGGTTCTGTTGGGAACCAGGGCCTGAGCGCAGCGGGTATCCTGACCCGAAGAGCGACGCGGGGCCGGCGTGGATCTCGAGTGTGGGGTGCATGATCGCAAGTTTTTGTCCTGTACGCTACGCAAGGTCCCTTCGAAGCCGCGATGTGGCCACCTGCAGATTGCCGCAGACTCACTTGTTGAGGGCGAATGATAAGTCGTCGCGCCGACCGCTTAGGTTGCGTCTTCGCTAACCGCGGAAGGCTCAGCCTGTCGCTGGGCGCCAACGCGGCGATTCAATCGAAACAGATCATCGACATAGGTAAAGACGACCGGCACGACGAGCAGACTCAGAATCGTCGAAGTGAGAAGGCCACCGATCACAACGATCGCCATCGGCTGACGGAAGCTCGGCTCAGCACCAGTTCCCAGCGCATTAGGTAGCATGCCGGCCCCCATCGCGATGGTGGTCATCACGATCGGTCTTGCGCGCCTGCGGCAGGCGTCGATCAACGCGTCGAATCGGCTGACGCCAGGTTTTCGGCGCGCAACGATGGCATATTCCACGACAAGAATCGAATTCTTCGTCACGATGCCCATCAACATCAGCACGCCGATGACCGCCGGCATCGTAAACGATTGGTGCGTAATCCAGAGCGCAAACAGCGCACCGCCCAGCGCGAGCGGCAGCGCGCCCAGGATGGTGGCCGGTTGCAGGAAGTCGTGGAATAGAAGCACCAGGGTCGCGTAAATGCAAAACACGCCGACGCCCATCGCCAGGCCGAAACTCGTGAACATCTCCGACATGCGTTGCGCCTCACCCTGCTCGACAAGGTGTACGTTCGCTGGCAGTAAGCGCAACGCGGGTAGTGACATGGCCTCTTTCTGTACCGCGCCGAGGGGCCGTCCGTTCAACTCGACCGAAAAAGTGACATTGCGCGACCGATCGATACGGTTGATCTCTGTTGGCCCGCTACCGATGGCGACCTTGGCCACAGAGCCGAGGCTGACCGTTCCTTCGCGGCCGGCAACCCGTAGCGCCGCCACTGAATCGAGACTGTCGCGTACAGACGGGTCCATTTGAACGCGAATAGGGATCTGCCGTTGCGGTAGGTTGAGTTTGGGCAAGGTACTGGAATAGTCGCCGTAGGTGGCCAGTCGCACGGCATCGGCGAGTGATTGCGACGTGACGCCGAGCGCTGCTGCGCGTGAGAAATCTGGCTGCACCTGAATCTCCGGTCGCTGCAATGCGGCGCTCGACGTAACGTTGCCGATGCCCATAAGCGTGCGCAACTGCGCTTCCACCTGCGTTGCTGCGGTAAGAAGGGTCTGCGGGTCGTCGCCGGCAAGCGTGAGGTTCAGCACGTTTCCGTTGCCTCCGCCGTTCACAGACACGCGAACCCCGGGCAGCGTGTGTATCAGCGCACGCATCTTGGCTTCCACGTCTGACTGCCTTAGCTTGCGATTGATGCGTGGCACCAAGTTCACTGTAAGCGTCGCACTTGTGAGGTCGGCCAACGATGACGCGTCCGGTCCGCTGCCACTGAAGGCCGTGCCAACTGCCATGAACACGCTTTTCACTTCGGGCAGTGATTGCAGGAGGGCAGAAGCACGTTGACCCATTGCCGCAGTGTCTTCCAGTGTGCTGCCCGGCGGTAGCGTGAGCGTGATCGTGGTTTGAGCGTTGTCTCTGGCTGGCAGAAAGCCGGTAGAGATCAGCGGTGCGATGGCGGTCGCGATACCAAAGAAGATGGCCAGTCTCGCTTCTGGCGGTTCGTACCACTCCATAGAAGGTCGCCTAACTGGCGTTAGTCTCCGACGGGTTTCAGCACTCAAACAGCCGTTCGTGCGCGCTGTCGAAGAGGCAGATGCGTGAATATGACTTTCTCGCCTCATGACGGCTCGGATGACTCGCGACGGATCATCTGCATCCGAAGGGCGATATCGACCATCATCCGATTCTCGTGGCGCCGTAGGTCCATCCCGCTCAGCTGTTCAAACTGGGTCAACCGGTACCGGACGGTCTTTTGATGGACGTGAAGCGCGGATGCTGTTGCCTGCAATGAACAGTCCGCGTCGAAATAGGTGCGCAGGGTGTTGGCCAGCGCTTGCTTGTGTCTGCGGTCATACTCGACAGCATCACCAAGGATCGCGCCAACGAGCCCTTCAAGATTGTTGTCATGACGGATAGAGAGCAGGAGACCCAGGACGCCGAGTTCGTCGGAAATCGCAATGTTCTCGTTGCTGAATTTTGTTGCGGCGAGAAGCGCTATCGCGGCTTCACGATGCGAGTTGCGAAAGTCTCCGCTGCCACCGCTCACTGAACTCACGCCCCACATTGGACAGAAGCCTGAAAAGTTTGCCGCGATGCGTCTCCTGATCGTGTCCAGGGCGAAGCGGATCTCGTCGGTACTCTTTCCGCTGACCAGGGCGATGAGCAGATTGCCGCGTACGGTGAGCAACCGCAGCCCGGCTGGCTCCAGGCCCCGTGTGCAATAGTCCAGCGCGATTCGCCGGTTGCGCTCGGCCGTGCCGGCGTCCCATCCCTCGGCACGCGCGAGTTCATCGAGTTGCTCGAGGGAGCAGTGAAGAACGCGATGTGGGCCGTTTAGCTCAATGTGCAGGCCTTTGGCCCGGGAAACTGCCGCAAGCCTCACCTTGGGTTCACCCTCCAGAAGATCCCAGAGTATTTCGCTGCTGACCTCAGCGCGCGCAAGCATTGCGGCACGGCTTTCCAGATAGCTCAGTGCGCAGGCAATTGCCCCTGATCTGAGCGCCATGTCAGCGACTTCGTTCGGTTCGGTGTCGGACACAATGGAGGCCCAGCCGACACGTTCTCCCGAGACCACAATGGGCTGCGCATGAAACCACAGGTTATCGACAACCGCGCGACGATCGCTCGACGTCTCCCGGGAGTCGCCAAGCAAGCCAGCGATCTTTGGAATCAGTGTCGCTGCCCTCTGGCTCGCGGAACAGGTCGTCATGGGCTGCAATTCCTCGCTTACGATCGCTACCTCCGCCTCTGAATAGCGCCCGATGACTCTGGCGATGCCGTCGATTCCCTCGCCCGCGAGAATCGTTTCGATCATGGATTGCTGGATTTCGGCTGACTGACCAAACGCGCTATTCTGATTCTTCAGTTGACGGTTCGCTGCTGCTAGCTGTTCGACTGCGTTTTGCTGTGTTTCGTAAAGCCGCGCATTCTGGATCGCTATGGCGACAAGATCGGCGAGCGCTGTAATTCTCCTTACGTCCCGATCCGAAAAAGTGGACTTCCGACGCCGCCAGACTTCGAGTACGCCAACGACCTCGTCGTGCACCTTGAGCGGAGCGGCCAGCGCAGAATAGGCGTGTTCCAGCCTGGCCAGGTCCATATAGTCCGGGCTGATGGTATTGTCGCGAACGTATTCATCGACGCGTACCGCTTCGCCCGTTTCGAATACGCGGCCAGCGACACCGCGCCCCTTCTTCATTCGCAACTGGGCTGTTTCGATGCGCAGGTTGCCGACACAACTGCGCATTACCACCTCATCGCCTTCCCTGAGAAAGACACCACAGATGTTCGAAGAGAGCAGGCGCAGCGTCTCGTGTGTTGCGCAAGAGAGAACCTGATTAAGTTCGCGCGCGGAGAGCGTTTCTCGTACGACGCTCTGCAAGCCGCTGATTTCATCGAGCGCAGCCACAACAGCTCGTCCCCGACTGGCAGCCGAGGACGCCAGGGTGAACGCCGACGCGAGCAGACGCAGGCTTTCTGCCTGCGCATCAGTAGGCATAAAGCGGGGCAGAAAGATGGCCTCAAATCCTGGCGAAAGAGGCACAAAGCAACCGTAGCTTCCGAGCGAAATCCTGCTGTCGTCCTTCAGAAGATCTTCAGTGCCGGACTCAAGGAGCTTGCTGCTCTCGCCGGTCAGAGCAGATTGCGGAACCCATTCGCCCTGGGTATGCCGGAGCACAACGGCAGACGTCGCGCCGGTGCTCGCCCGAACGAGGTCCAGCGCAAGGGCCGTGACCGATTCGGTGCCCTCCAGCACGGCGCCCGAGAGGGTATCCAGTGCCGTTTGCAACGTGAAAATCTGCGATTCACCGGCATGAGCGGTCGCAAGGACAACGTTTTCCTGAGAAGTGTTCATTCTGAGCTCCGCCCCGTTGCCTCTGTTGCTGCGACGCAGCAGCGGAGGCGTTCGTTCCATAGGCTCTGTATCGCTGACGTTCAGTCGCCTTCCTACTAGCGTTTTCCCGTATGAAGGACACTTCGCCGCGCAAGCGACATAAAACATGCACTGATTCGAGGGTGCTTTATCTCCGCGGGATAAAACGGGAGACGTGATCCCGCCGCTTCGGCTATACGTATTGCAGGACGGTCTGGCTATCATGGGTTCAACGGTCGGTTACGCACAGCGCAGGCAGCCAGTCGCACTTCTGGCTTCCATAACCGGCCTCAGGAGACAGCAGGCTGCGCGGAGAGGCACTCATGAAAGGCTATTCACTGCGGCAAAGCATAGACAAATGCTTCTCGCCGTCGCAACGTGGCCGGATTCGCGTGACGCGGTTTCGTCACGGAGAGACGGGAGGTCAGAGTGGGGTGATCGTTCGCCTGCCGGGAGCAACGGAAGCCATCGAAGTGCTCTTTTTCCGGCACGACGATGGAGCGTGGCGACTTTTCCCCGCTGCCACAAGGCGACCAACGATGAGCGTATCTCGCTGGGCCGTAAGCTGAAAATGCTCTGCGACTGGCCCCAGACCAGTCCAAACGAACTTCAACAGACGGAGGGACAATGATCAAGGCTGAAGACGCGCAGTTTCACGTGGCGGACACGGACAAGCCGAACTGGGCCGAGACGAACTACTTCGGTTTTTATTCCGCGGAAGCAAACATCAACGTTGGCGTCTATGCGCTTTTCAGGCCGAACCTCGGCATCGTGAACTCGACCATCAGCATCAACTCGCGTCGTGCGATGACACCCTGGCATGCAGACTACAACGACCTGCAGTCTCACCTGCCAATTCCCGAGCCGCGCAATCTGCTTGACTACCGCCTGGCCAATGGGCTGAGCGTGAAGTGTCTGAAGCCGAATATGGTCTGGACGATCGACTATGACGACGGCCAGCAGACCGAGATCCATGTCAGGTACACCGCGTTGATGGAGCCGTTCGACATTCACGATCCGGAAATGGACCCGATTGTGGCGGCCCAGAAGGAGGCGGGAAAATTCGCATGGGGCACGGCGTACAACGGCCATTTCGACCAGACCGGTCGCGTGACTGGTCATATCGTGTTGCGCGGCAAGCGTTTTGAGATCGATTGTGTGTCCACCATGGACCACAGCTGGGGCCCACGCCCCGAGCGCGGCGCGCCTAACATGAGCTGGCTTCACGCACATTTCTCAGAACGCTTTGCCATGCATGCCATCTTTTCGTTTGACGAGAACGAAGGGGGCAAGACGCTGTCGCTGAGTCACGGCTACGTGCTGCAGGATGGCAAGGTATATGGGCTGAAGGCCGGCACCGGCAACACGATCCGCGTGCATGACCGCTATCCCGAGCACATCCAGCTGGCCGTGACCGATAGTGATGACCGGACGTGGGAGTTTCGAGGCGATGCGACTACCACGTTTCCATGGCAGTGCTGGCCCAACATGGTTGCGTTCAACACGCTCACGAAATGGCATTGCCAGGGCGAGACGGGATTCGGAGAGGTGATGGACTTCTTCGAAGTGCCCTCGTTGACCCGCTTGAATTCAGACAACCGGGGGTAGTCGTGTCGCTGCGCATGATTCTGTTCGACCTCGATGGAACTCTCGTGCAAACGAGAGAAGCGTCGTGGCGGGTGTTCGAGAAGGTGAACCGACGTTTTGACCTGGGAGTCAGCTCGCCGGAGGCGTTCTACGCACTGTCAGAGGTCAATCTCTTCGCTGGGCTGCGTGAGAAGTGCGGTGACGATGCAAGGGCGAAGGAGGTCACGGACTTCTTTTTCGAACTCCTGCTGAGTGAGTACCGTCCACCCATCATTCCGGGAATGCGCAGCGTCGTCAAAACCCTGGCGTCAGAGTTTCCTTTGGCGGTCGTTTCCTCGAACGCGATGGGTGCCATCCGTCACGTGCTGGACGACGCTGGCTTGATGCATTGCTTTGGACACGTCTTTTCGGGTGATGTCGAACCGGACAAGGAGAAGGCAATACAAAGGGTGCTAAGCGACTCAAGCTATGGGCTGGGCAGGCGGGGAAAGCCTGAGTACGACGAGATAGCGGGCTATCACTCGGGCGATGTCGTGCTGATCACGGACACCATCGGAGACGTCAAGGCAGCGGTCGCAGCAGGCGCCCGCGCGGTGGGGGTGTCGTGGGGCATGCATTCGTCCACGCAGCTCGCCAGCGCAGGTGCGGAATTTGTCGCGATCTGGCCAGAGGAGTTACTGATTTATTTCCGCGAAGGGGGCGGCAGTCCACGGCACCATTGAAGACTAAGGACACTGACAAACCTGGGAGCCGGATGGCCATTTCCGTAAAGCAGACAGTGAATTTTGTCTGCGAGAGCTAAAGAGCAGAAAGACGGAAGCACCTAAGATTGATCTCGCAATGGCAGTGACTGGAAGTTACGACAACAGTTGGTTATAGAGCACCCTTGGTGCCGTGAACAGGAGACAGCGATGACCGTAGTCGCAGAAGGCTTTAACGCATTCGAAACGGAGAAGGAGCCGAGTGGAACGGTGGTTTACCTCCCCGATCCGCAAGCGGTAGTCAAGTTGATCCAGAGCGGCAAGCTCAAGGACCACATTCTTCTCGTGCGCGGCGGCACGACCACCTTCCTTGCACCCGCGCTTTCGATGGGTGCCATCGGGGTGATCACGATGTCGGGCGCACCGGAGTCGCACCTCGGAATCCTTTCGCGCGAATTCCAGATCCCCTGCATCATGACCGCGCATCTCAAGAACAGCGACTCCCGCTACGAGGTCGGTAATACCGGTCAGGCGCACTTTGACGAGATCGTCAAGGAGCTCAGTGGCAAGCAGGTGACGCTGAAGTGTGCGAACCCCGAAGTCGGCCAGATCGTTCTATAGCGCGACTGAAACTATACAGGAGACGACAATGGATCAGCTGCGAAAGAGCACATACAAAAAACGCTACGAGAAGGACGACGACGGCCTTCGCTTCCAGACGCTGCTCTACACCGGGAACTATACCGACCTGCCGCCAGTCCCGGACGGCATCGCGGGCGACCGCGCAATGCGCGCGCGCATGAAAACGGGTGTCCTCGAGAAGGTCACGCGTGAAGACGTGCTGAAGCCCGAGTTCACGATCGACGAACTCAACGACCTGAACAACTATTTTGCCTGGAATATCTGGGACGTCCTCGTCATGCGCGCGACGGAAGGTGTGTCAGGGATGATCCCACGCCAGGAGTATGAAATCCTTGCGTTCATGCAGGAGTTCTACCGGTATCCGGAATTCATGCGGCTGATTACCGATCAGCTTGGCCCGCAGGGTGTAATGGACATCGGAGCGAGCGCCCGTACGGAAATCGGGACAAAAATCAACTGCGTTCACGACTGGTGTCTCGGCGCGGTCGCATTTGGCATGGGTCGCTGCGGGCTGCTGGCGCTCGAAGCCATCGGCCCGGATGACTATGTCGAGGAAAGCAATACCATCCTGAAGTTCGCCCAGCGGGTGCTGTGGGGCAAGCGGCAGGACGGCTATATCCTGAACTCCCAGGATCGTTACCGTTGCCAGATCCACGAACCGGAACTCATCGACCGTCTGGTTAACGAGGTCGAATACTTCGAGAGCGAGTCCGACACGTACAAACAGCTGACCGCCTTTAACGCCGCGGCCGAGCTGCTCGCGTTCTTCGATCACTACGACTGCCGGTTGGGCCTCGGCGACACCGGTCCCTATGAGCTCAAAGACGGGAAAATCCTCATCATCCGCGACCTGTTCGTGAACGAGGACGTCTATCACTGGAGCGATGTGTGCGAGGACCTGCCGCACTGCTATACGCTGGCACTCGTCATTGACCCGGAACAAATGGGCCTCGAGGAGATCCGGGTCAACGATATTTCGACGACCTTCACGGTTCCGAAGAACTACGTGCCCGCAATTTGTGGCGCTGCGGTCTTCGTGCGTCAGACCTGGGATACACCGATGGGCGAAGTCTATCCGGTTGCCATCAAGGACCTGTCTTCGCATCTCGAGAAGATCAAGGAAGCGACGTTCAAGCTGTACAAGAAGACGCTGAAAATGCCGCGTCGGGAACTGTGCACCAACGGTATCTACAGCTACTACGTCGGCATGATCCTGCCGCATCTGCGCAAGGCGGGTCTCTACGATCACGTCAACGAGAAGATGAACTTCTGGGAACTCGATCAGCGCGTGTCGAACTACTACTACGAGATCACGAAGCGCAATTTTGTGCAGTCGGTGGTCCCGCAGAAGATCTTCTCGGGGCAGGGCTATCTGCCTTTCTCGGAGAATGCGGATATCCGGCACTCGAAGTACGCCTGGCTCTGACACCATGACCTGAACGTATCCGGCGGAGCACTGGATATACAGTCTCCGCCGCTATAACCCGGAGAGACGTAATGTTGACGGAAACCGCATTCCTGGTCCTCAACGCCCTGTACCTGAAGAAGATGGCAAACTTCGCCGCGCTGGCCGAGTGCGTGCGCCTGCCGGAGGCTGATGTGCAGGAAGCCCTGAACGACGCGGTCGAACAGGGGGATGCCATGGACCTGAACGGCGAATACCTACTGGACGTGCCGGGTAGACGCGCGGTTCTCGAGTATTACAGCAATACTTACTTGCCAAAGCGCGCAGCCGTCTCCGACTGGTATGAGCGGTTTGAAGTGCTGAACAGCCAGTTCCTCAAGCTGGTGAGCGAGTTTCAGACGTCCGATGGCGACGCGCGTGTTCTTGCCCAGCTGATGAAGGTCGTCGAGCGCCAGATGACGGCGCTGCGGAAAATCGAAAGCGATATTCCACGCTATGGCGTCTATGCCGATCGTTTTGCCACTGCGATGGAGCGGGTCGACCTGGGTGACAAATCGTTCGTCACGAATCCGCGGGTGGATTCGATCCATAACATCTGGTTTGAATTTCACGAGGACATCCTTGCCGTCGTCGGTCGCCCCCGTGAGACTGTTGAGGATATGCACTGAAAATGGCAGCTATCAAGTACCTCTGGGATGTCGACACCATCGACGCGTCGGACACGACGCGTTTTGGTGGCAAGGCCGGCGGGCTGGCAAGGATGCGGCAGATGGGACTGCCCGTTCCGCCGGCAGTCGTGATCAGTACTGACGCGTTCAAGGCGTTTCACGAGAACGGCGGTCAGTTGCCCGCATCGCTTGGCGACGAAATCGATACAGCAATTCATCTGCTCGAGCAGCGCACCGGCAAGGATTTTTGCGGCCGCGGTGTGCCGCTACTGTTGTCCGTGCGGTCGGGCGCCAAGATCAGTATGCCCGGGATGATGGACACGATCCTGAATCTCGGTCTCGACGCGGCGTCTGCGGCGAGTTTCTCGACTTCATCCGGCAACCACGCGTTCGTCGGTGATACGTGGCTGCGATTCTGGTCGATGTACGCCGATACAGTTCTCGGTGTCGATGCCGAATCCATCGTCCCCCGGTTCGAGGAAGCCATCGCGGCGTCGAACCGGCCGGTGACCGAGACGTTCGCAGCGATTGAGACGGAACTGCTGTCTGCGATTGAGTCTGAAGCGGGCGAGCGTCCCTCTGCGTCGCCGCGCGAGCAGCTGGCGCGCGCAGTAACGGCAGTGTTCGAATCCTGGAATTCGTCACGTGCGAAGGCGTACCGCAAGCACCACGGCATTCCCGACGATCTTGGCACGGCAGTTGTAATTCAGGCCATGGTGTTCGGTAATCTCGATGATGAGTCGGGCACCGGCGTCGCGTTCACACGCGACCCCATGACCGGCGAGAGAAAGCTGTTCGGCGAATACCTGGCGGGTCACCAGGGAGAAGATCTGGTCGCCGGTACGAAGACACCTGATTCGCTCAGCAATCCGTCACCTGCCGTCACCCGCATTGCCGACGAGGTCCGCGTGGTCGGCGATCAACTGGAGGCGATATACAAGGATGCGCTCGACATTGAATTCACGGTGGAACGAGGCAAGCTGCATCTGCTCCAGGTGCGTGCAGCCAAGCGCACGGCCGCCGCGGCAGTCCGGATCGCGGCTGACATGGCGGAGGAGGGCCTCATTGGTCATGAGACGGCGCTGCGCAGGGTAACCGACGACCAGTTGCGCCAGCTCGTGCGGCCCGGCTTCGTCCCGGAGGAACTGGCGGCAGCCAATACGAACGGCAGCCTGCTGATCGAAGGCGTTGCGGCATCGCCTGGCCATTCTACCGGTGTGGCTGTGCTCGATAGCGACCGTGCCGTAGAGCGCGCGGCAACGGGCGAGAACGTCATCCTCGTACGCCCCACGACGAGCCCGCTCGATGTGCGCGGAATGCTGCACTCACAGGGCATTGTAACGGCTCGCGGCGGATCGGCGAGCCACGCGGCTGTCGTCGCGCGTGCGTTGGACAAACCCTGCGTTGTCGGATGTGCTGCACTCGAGGTCAATGAAGACGCACGAACGTTCAAGGCGGGTGCCCGTGTATGCAGCGAGGGCGATGTCCTTTCCGTCGATGGGAAGACCGGTCGCATCTATGTTGGGGCGATAGCGCTGGACGATACCGGCGCGTCGAATCCGTATCTGAACAAGCTGCTTCACTGGGCCGAGGAGTTGTCCGGTGTCTCGGTTTGGGCATCCGCGCGCATGACAGGTGAACTCGCCGCGATCGTCAAACGTCATCCAGCTGGCGTGGGGATTGTTCCCATCGTCGACCTGCTGATCGGAGGCGGACAGGCCGAAGGACTAATCGAGGCGGTGCAGTCGCTTAGTGCGAATGTCGCCGCGCCAGCCTCCAGGGTCGAGGCGCGGTTCGAGGATTCAGTGGTATCCGTCTGCAAGGGGCTGTTGTCGGCATCGCCCGAAAAGCCTGTCGCGGTGCGTCTGCCCCGACTTAGCGGATCGAGGGCACGACACATGGTCGACGGATGGGCGTCGCTCGAGCCAGGTTTGCTGCTTCCACTGGGCGCACCTCGCCTCACGAACGCCCTGGTTAAGGGTATCGCAAAAGCGGCGAGCGAGACCAGGCACAAGTCAGTCACAGTCGTTCTGCCCGCAGTCTCTGACGTCCAGGAAGTCATCGCCTTCAGAACGGCGGTTGACGGCATTCCGGGCGTAAAGGCCGGAATCCTCGTTCAGAATGCAGCGTTGCTCTCCGAGTTGCCCAGCTCGCCAGTCGACGGGGTGGATATCTGGATTGACGTACCGGAACTGGTTCGTACGTTTCACGGCTGGCCTGACGAAATGTCGTTCTCTGCGGAGGTCATTCACCAATACGAAGTTGCGGGCAATCTCTCGTGTTCGCCCTTAGGCACGCTGAAAGGATTTCTGTTGACGTGCCTCGCGCAACTCGCGGTCGTGGCGCGTGAGCGCGCATGGCCGATCGTACTTGATCTTGGTGCATCTCCAGCCGCCGGCGTGGTTCTTGAACTATATGGGTTGGGCTACAGGCAATTCTCCGTTCCAGCCGAGAGAATCGAGCCGTTGAGACTGAGCCTTGGCCACGCGGCCGGCCGTGCGGCAGAGAAAGCAGACAACTGACCAGGCGCGAAGCGCGTCGCCTAGCTCCGACGCGCTCCTTATCGGGTCGTTGATTGCACCCGGCAGGCAGAAAGTTGCTGAAGTTCAGCAGGCCATAACTGAGGAATACTATATATATCACTCAGGAGACGACATCCATCTCGATGGGCATTTCCGTCGATATGCGATGCCACCCGAATTCGGAGGAAACCATGGAAATCAAGGCAGCTGTCGTCAACGAAAAATCCGGTTCTTTCAGCATCGAGACCGTCAGCCTGGATGATCCGCGACCCGATGAGGTTCTGGTCAGGATTGTTGGCTCTGGCGTGTGCCACACTGACCTCGTAGTACGCGACCAGTATGTACCGATACCGCTGCCCGTCGTGCTCGGGCACGAGGGAGCTGGGGTCATTGAGTCGGTTGGGCGGGATGTTACCCGATTCCAGAAAGGTGACCGCGTCGTGCTTTCATACCATTCTTGCGGTCATTGTCCGAGCTGCGAGGAGGGCGAACCGGCGTACTGCGACCACCTGATGCCGAATAATTTCAGTGGACGTCGACTTGACGGTTCAGCGTCCGTGAAAAAGGGTGGCGTCGATATCAGCGCCAATTTCTTTCAACAGTCGTCGTTCGCGACGCACGCACTGGCCACTGACCGCAATGTCGTGAAGGTGCCCGACTCGGTCTCGCTGGACCTGCTTCCGCTCTATGGTCCCTTCGGCTGCGGCATTCAGACCGGCGCGGGTGCCGTGCTTAACACGCTCAATCCGCGCGCGGGAACATCCATCGTCGTTTTCGGCGCGGGTTCTGTCGGCCTGTCCGCTGTCATGGCGGCTCGCCTGGCGGGCTGCACCACTATCGTGGCGGTGGATCTCAACCCGTCCCGACTCGAACTGGCCTTGAAACTCGGTGCCACGCACGCGATCAACGCGAAGGCCGACGACCCGGTTGAATTCGTGAAATCAGTGACGCAGGGACGCGGTGCGGACTACTCGCTGGAAACCACGGCGCTGCCCCGGGTCCTCCGGCAGGCGGTCGAATGTCTGCATGCACGCGGTGTTTGCGGTTCGATCGGACTTCCTCCGGCAGGCACGGAAGTGACCCTGGACATGCTCTCGATTCTCTTTGGACGGACGCTGAAAGGCATTATCGAAGGCGACAGCGTGCCAGGCATTTTCATCAGCCGTCTGATCGAACTGCATCAGCAGGGACGATTCCCCGTCGAGAAGATCACGACGCACTATCGGTTTGACGAAATCAACAGGGCAGTTGCCGAAACCGAAGAGGGGCACGCGATCAAGGCGGTCCTTCACATGGAATAGCGGGTCGTCCGCGCGACTCTGCACCAACAACACCCGGAGACAGGAATGAAGGTAGAACATGCAGTCTGGGGAACCGCCATCCCGTTGAGCGACTTTGCAATGTCGATCAACGGGCGCCGTATCACCTCGGACGACACGGAGCTCGCAACCAATCCAGCGACGGAAGAACCCATCGCCAGCTTTCCGCTTGCGAGCCGAAAGCAACTCGATCTTGCAGTGGAGGCGGCCAAAGTCGCGTTCACCTCGTGGCGCGAGACTGACATCGCGACGCGTCGTAAGGCGCTTGAAGGTCTTGCTGACCAGATCGAAAAGAATTACGAAGCCTTCCTGACGCTCCTGACAACTGAGCAGGGCAAGCCCCGAGCGGGGGCGGAGTGGGAAATCGGCGGCTCGATCTACTGGTTACGGGAGATTGCAAAGCAGTCGCTTCCGGAAGAGGTTGTGCGCGATGACGGGGAAAATCGTGTTGTCACGCGCTATACGCCCATCGGCGTGATAGGCGGGATCACGCCGTGGAATTTCCCGCTTCTGCTCGCGGTCTGGAAGATTGCCCCGGCACTCATGGCAGGCAACACCATGGTGCTCAAGCCTTCGCCATTTACGCCCCTGTGCACGCTCTGGTTTGGCGAACTTGCGCAGGAGGTGTTGCCCCCCGGTGTGCTGAACGTCGTGTCAGGCGGCAACGACCTTGGCCAATGGATGACCGAACACCCCGACATCGGAAAGATTGCATTTACTGGATCCACCGCTACGGGCAAGCGGGTGATGCAGAGTGCCGCGTCGAACCTCAAGCGACTCACGCTGGAGCTCGGCGGTAACGATCCCGCGATTGTGCTCCCGGACGTCAATCCGGAAGCAATTGCGAAGGATCTTTTCTGGGCCAGCTTCCAGAACAGTTCCCAGTTCTGCGTTGCCACCAAGCGCCTGTATGTCCACGAAGTAATTTACGACCGCGTGGTGAAGGCACTGGTTGAATACGCACGCGGCGTTCAGGTTGACAACGGCTTGCTCGTCGAAAGCCAGCTCGGGCCGCTTCAGAACCGCATGCAGTACGAGAAGGTCTGCAACCTCCTGCAGGACTCGGCAGTTGAAGGGCACCACGTCTTGCTGGGTGGCGCACCTTCAGACAGGAAGGGCTACTTCGTCCCCATCACACTGATCGACAACCCGCCCGACGATTCCCGGTGCGTTGTCGAGGAGGCTTTCGGTCCCGTTCTGCCGATCCTGAAGTACCGCGACGTGGACGAAGTGGTCAGGCGTGCAAATGACACGGAATACGGCCTTGCTGCTTCCATATGGTCCGCTGACGTCGAGAAAGCCAGGGACGTCGCACGGAGGCTTGAAGCGGGTACCGTATGGATCAACCAGATTCACGTGTTCGGACCAGACATCGCGTTTGGAGGCCACAAGCAGTCGGGTATGGGAATCGAGAACTCGCTGCATGGGCTCTCCGAGTACTGCAACATGCAGACGATCATGGAACGTCCGCTTGCCACCTGATGCGAAATGCGGCTTGCGAATTTGGTAAAAAGAGAGACCACGTGGAGGGAAAAATGGAGCAGTCAGTCGGGGCACTGGTCACACGTTCCGCTCGGAGATTCGGGGACAAGACTGCTATCGTTGCCGACGGGAAGGCATGGTCCTTCCGTCAACTGGACAGTCTTTCCTCCAACGTGGCGGATAGTCTTCGGGAGCGAGACGTCGGGAAGGGATCCGTCGTATCGCTCTATTCACCCAATTGTGCGCAATGGGTTATCGCGTATTACGCGATATTGAAACTCGGTGCTGTCGTGAACCCGCTGAATCTCATGCTGACACCTCCAGAGGCAGCATACGCGGTGAACGACTGCAATGCTGTCGCCGTTTTTGGGTCCCTTGAGAAGCTGGTTCCGCTGCGCGACACGCTCGGAGCTGGTCGCGTCAGGCTGATTTCCTTCGGCGGCCCGGGGGCGTCGATCGAGAGTTTCGACGATCTGCTCACAGATGGTGAGATCGGCTCCTTCCCGGTGGAGGGAATTTCGCCCGATGATTTGAGCACGATCGGTTACACCTCCGGGACAACGGGGCATCCGAAAGGCGCAATGCTGTCCCATCGGGCAATTCTCATGAACACGGCGATGACGTCTACGTTTCACATACGCACGGAGCACGACACCGTGGTGAGTGCGTTACCGTGCTCGCATGTCTACGGCAATATCGTCATGAATAGCGCGATCGCCTGCGGCATGACCCTTGTACTACACGCCGTGTTTGAAGCGAAAGCCATCCTTGCGAGCATCGAGAACTACAGGGCGACGATCTTTGAGGGCGTCCCGACGATGTACATGTATCTGTTGAACGCTCCGGAACTTGGAGACTATGACGTCTCTTCGCTGACACGATGTACGGTAGGCGGCCAGACCATGTCGACGTACAAGATGAGGGAGGTTGAGGCTCGGTTGGGTGCCCCGTTGCTTGAGCTGTGGGGGATGACCGAACTCGGGGGGCTCGGAACAACCCACTCGCTCTACGGACCGCGCAAGCATGGTTCCATCGGAATTCCACTTCCATTCCTGAGTGCACGCATCGCGTCGTTAAAGATCCCGTCTGGCATCGCACCGGCAGGCGAGGTAGGCGAACTCCAGATCAAGGGGCCCGTCACTATGATGGGTTACTTTGGCCGGCCCGAGGCGACAGCCGAAGCGATCGACCGTGACGGTTGGCTGCATACGGGAGATCTTGCCTGCATGGACGAGGAGGGATTCATCTTTGTCGTAGACCGGATGAAAGATATGGTCATCACCGGTGGCTACAACATCTATCCTGCCGAGCTTGAGCGGGTTCTATGTGAACACCCCGCAGTTGCGATGGCGGCGGTCGTCGGTATCCCGGACGAGACGAAGGGCGAACTGGCGAAAGCCTTTATCGTGGGGAAAAGTGGTGTTCAGGTCGATACGGATGGCATTGTCGAGTTCTGCAGGCAGAAACTGGCTGCATACAAGGTGCCTCGTTTCATCGAAGTTGTGGATGATCTTCCGAAAACCAGTTCTGGAAAGATTTTGCGGCGGGAACTCAGGCTTAGGGAAGTGACGCAGAAACAGCCATCTTAAGCTGTACGAACACAGTTCATGTTGAATGGCGCTTTGCGCGCCGCGCAGGCTCAGCGAAGCCGCGACTCCAAGGTCGCGGCTTTTTTTTTGGTTCCTGGCGTGCGAAATGCGAATTGAAGTTCGGAGCGTTATCGGATGTCAGGCACTCCCGCGGATAGAAACGGACGCAGTGATTTATCGATATGTGACCTATCCCGGATCGTCAAGCCTGCTTATTGTCACGTCACGGACAGTTTAAGGACTATATGCGCGTCCGTTTTCCCGATGGACAAACGACACGTAGCCGAAAAGGTGCGTGCATAAAAGAATCAGGAGACGAACATGAGACGATTTCTGTGTGCGGTTTTCTTTCTCGGACTCAGTGCGACGGCGTCGGCACAAGGCAGTGTAACGTTGTACGGCATTCTCGATTCGGGCCTGCTCTATCAGAACAAGACTGCACCGGACGGGCACAGTGGTGTTGCTTTCCTTGATGGCGCATGGCTCCCCTCGATCTACGGGTTGCGAGGGAAGGAGGATATCGGCGGCGGTTATTCGGTCAATTTCAATCTTCAGGGTGGCTTTTCGACCGGAACAGGCGCGTTGGGAGACTCGAATGGTGGGATCTTCGGGCGCGCGGCGACGATTGGGGTCTCGGGTCCGTTCGGTGATGTGAAGCTGGGTGTGCAGTTCTCGCCTTTCTTTCTGGCGGTCACTGACGGTGATCCGCGAGGGATGCCGCAGTTCGGCAGTCAGCTTGTGCAGTACTTCCAGCAATTCGGCATCACCGGGATATTCGACAGCAACGCTATTGTCTATACGAGCCCGAAACTCTACGGCTTCACAGGTGCGCTCGAATACGCAGTAGGTGGTGTGCCCGGGTCGACCAAAAACGGCCGAAGCATGTCGGCGTCCCTGTCTTTCAGTCAAGGACCAGTCGTGGCGAACGCGGCTTACTATACTCACGCTGATCCGGAAAGCGGTCAGACGATCGCGATCGGGAAGACTGCGGCATTGGGCTATGCTTTCGGTCCGGTACTTGCGAAAGTTGACTGGGTGAACTACCTGAATCCGTCATCAAACGCCGCTCTGTCAAATGTCAACGTGTTCGGTGTGGGGGCTGTCTACGCCGTCACCCCAGCGATTACCCTCAACGGAGGGTTCTACTATGCCGTCAACAAAGGCATGAGCGAGAACAAATCGCGGATGTTCGCCTTCGGCGCCGAATACGCGCTTTCGCATCGCACTATCCTCTACTCGCAGGTTGGCGTTGCACACAATCAAGGGGCATTCCAGACCAATCTCGCAGTGCTGGCGCCAAGTTCATTTGCCGTCCCGCAAGGTGCAACAACGACTGCTGTAAATATCGGGGTCCGTCATACGTTCTGACGCCGTCGGGGCCGACGCTTCTGCTTCATTGCAAGCGAGGCCCCTTACACAGGACCCCATCAGGAGTTGATCGGCGCTCGAATTGCCTTGAACGTCTCGGGCAGCGAGCGAGAACAACTTCTGGGATCAGCAATTCGTACTTGCTGTCTGCTCCACTATCGCGTCGGGCGCAGCCAATTCTCATGGCGGCCGATGGAGATTCCAGCCCCTCGGCAGAATCTGCGATGAAAAAATCTCAGCACGTTTTTTCAACTGAAAGCATGATCGATGGCTCGCGAAGCGCCGATGCGGCAATTCCAGAAGGCATTAGGTGGATTCCGGGCGACTTTCATGGCAGCTTTGCGTTGATCCTCTGTTGCCGGCGACCGTCAAGTTCATGGCCGCATGCAGGCTAGGCCTGAGTCGGGCGCGGCTGCTCGACCGTGCGCGTCAGTTGGCACTGCGCGCCTCAGTGCGGGTGTTGCCTGAGCCCGGCCCCGCAGGGCTACCGCTATGCACGCGTGCTGGACGAGGACGGGCAGGGCATTGAGCTCGACGCTCACGTGAGCCGACAGGTTCGACACCGCAGCGCGCGATGCGCGGCAGCAGGGAGTTTTCCGAGCGCCGCCTCCGCCGAGGGTCATCGGGGCGGTGCCGGAAGCGCTGGGACCAACGGGAAGCGTCGATGGGCACGACCGACACAACATCTTTTCTCAATGATCCGGCGCATCGCGTACGTTGCACGCTTCCGCTGATATGGCGCAGCCAGTGTCGCTACTCGGTCCACTCTCGCGGGTCTCTCTGGGCGAGGCGCGGAAACTGACCGCCGGGTACCGTGACATGGTCAGGGACCCGATCGATCCCATTCTCGCGCGGCGTGAGCAGCAGCGAAGGCAACTGCTTGACATATCTGCGGATAACAATGTGACGTTTCGTGAAGCAACTGAAGCGTTTATCCGAGCGCATGAACCCCAGTGGCGAAATCGCAAGCATGTTCAGCAGTGGGGCAACACGCTCAAAACGTACGCGTATCCGGTGATCGGTGACGCCCGGGTGCGCGACATTGATACCGCGATGATCGTACGCATCCTTCAGCCGATCTGGACGAAGAAGGCGGAGACTGCGCGCCGTGTACGCGGCCGCATCAAGCCAATTCTCGACGCAGAGACGGTGCTGGGGCATCGCGTCGGCAGCAACCCTCCCGCACATGGTCAATTCCTGGCGATCGTACCAAGAGCGGCCGACCGCTTCGCGTACCGCTTTGTGACCGTGCTATGGAGATCGTGCACAACGCATTGCCAAAGGCAAGATACGGATATCTGTTCCCTAGCTGCAAGGAAGGGCAATGCGTCGCGAACATCCGCGAACGTGGAATGCGACGCGGCGAGGATGCGCAGTCGTTCGCAGAATTGCGGGATTGGGCGGAGTCGTACCGCTCTCGTTCTGGATCGAGTTCGTATGGCGCGCACGAGGCGATATTCAACGCGTTTGAGGGACCAAAGGCACGTCTGAAATCCAGAGTCCTGGTTACTGCTTTCGCTAACAGCTCCGCCTGAGGATGTCGCCTCAACCGAAGCGGACGGCGGCTCGGCCGATGCCGGACATTGGGTCGGTAGTGCGACGTGTAACGCTCGCAAGCCCGACAGCTTGCCGACGCTGTCCGGCCAGGAAGAGACTCCCGGTCTTCGCTTGGCGGCGACGCTCGAACGACGCGTCCATCTTGAAAGCGGCTGTTTAGACACTCTAACTAATGCCTTTTCCAGACCAACACTGACGGATTTGCAGACGCAGGTTTCGTCGGACATCGCGTCGAGCGTGCCGGGCACTGACCCGTTGCTACGCTTCGCGAATCTCCGGACTACCGGTCGGGTTCAGGCCGGCCTCGCACACCTGCATTATGACCATCTCGACTGGATCGCAAAGCCGGCCGTTCCGTATACCGCGACAGATGAATATCTGGCTGGCTGCGGCGCTGAAGAGTACATACCTGAAGCAAGCGACGTCAGCGACTGGCTCGGCTACGTTTCCGGGGTCTTCGGGAACCTTTCTGGACGGCACTCAGGTTGTCCGTGGAGATGGCTTCGTCTACACGCCTTCAATCCGAAACTCTCACGACGGCTGACGCTTTACACGCGCCCCACGCTGGAACAATGGCGATTGCGCGAGGCGAAAGCGGCAGTTGTGCCAGAGCGATGCAAATCCCGCGTTTGCCAATCATTTCTTCCAGTTGCCGCGCTCCCGCCTTCGCGCTCAAAAAATCGCGCGCCGAATGGCAATGTGGTGCTCGCCTGTAAGCACCTCACGCTTGAGATGTCCAGAAATATTTGTTGTGCATCTCTTTTTTGTCGTCCTAAAGTCAATTGTCGATCGCTTACCGATCATTTGTGAGCATCTCACAGGTCGCGTTTTCTTGCACATGTCTTTTGGGGCATGAATCAAGAAAGCGGCTCACACTGAGATGCTTAGTAATCCGACATTAACCATTTAACGAAACGGGAATCTGAAATGCGCAAGATGGCTTTGGCTTGTTCTGCAGCACTCGTTGCACTTGGCACCGTGACAGTGACGCCGGCCCGGGGCGAGGTCACGCTGTACGGCATTCTCGATACGTACCTGGGTTATACGAACGCAGGCGGCAAGGGCGCGCAGACCGCGGTTCAGAGTGGCGGTCTGTCGGCAAGCCGTGTAGGGATCAGAGGAAGCGAAGATCTAGGCGGCGGCTTGCGTGCGACCTTCGATCTCGAGAACGGCATCCTCACGAACTCGGGCGCAGCGACGGATTCGACGCTCGCGTTCAGCCGCAGTGCGTGGGTCGGTCTCGGCACGCCGTATGGCGAGTTTCGTTTCGGTCGTCAGAACTCCGTGCTGCTGCTGATGCACAGCAAGTTCGACGCGTTTTCCGGCGGTACCTACGGCTCGTTTCTTCACAACGCTTCGACGTTCGTGTTCCGCTACGACAACATGATCACGTACTGGTCGCCGAATATCGCCGGATTCACGTTCTCCGCGGGTGCGAGCCTGGGCGGTCAGACGTCGCCGCATGACGCGCTGAATGCCTACGTCGGCTCGATCGATTATCAGCGCGGCCCGCTGTACCTCGGCGTCAGCCATGCGGAACAGAACGGCGCGAACGGAAAAGTCAATACGAAGACGACGTTCGCCGGCGGCAGTTATCAGTTCGGCAGAGTGACGGGCTACTTCGGCTATTACCGCGGCAACAACCTCGGCTCGAATATCTCAACCAATGTCCAAGGCAAATATCACAGCGTCTATTCGTTATCGACGACCTACAACGTCACACCCGCGCTACGACTCGCGGCCGGCGTCGGCTACGCGCAGGATAGTTCGGGTCAGGATAACAATGCGGGAGAGGTGAGCGTTGGCGCGTTCTACAGTTTCAGCAAGCGGACGCTGGTCTATGGGACGTTTGAACGGCTCGTGAACCGCCACGGCGCGACCTATGCGCTGATCGCCAACGGGCCCATCACACCGAACACGCCGACGCGCGGAGAAGGCGTGACGGGCGCGCAGCTCGGGATACTGCATTCGTTCTGACGGCACGAAGGCGCAGTGAACGCCATGCGGATATGTCATGCGAGAGAGGCCAGGGAGCGGCATGACATATCGCTGAACAGCTCAGAAGTCACGTTTTTTTACGTGCATTTTTTTAATGGCTGTTCTAAGTTAACTCATCACCTGCCCACACGGATCTCTGTGAGCAGCTTACGAGACGAAGGAGAGGTGTCGTGAAAGATCCTGCAGCTCCGACGGTGGAATTGATCGACTGTTCGAACGAAGCAAAACTGCTCAGTGAGCGGGCGTGTTCGGCGATTCGTCAGGACATTCTGTCCTGCGTAATCGAACCGGCCGCCACGCTGACGGAAAGCGCGCTGACCGCACGCTACGGCATCGGCAAGGCAACCTGCAGGGTGGCGCTGCAGCGTCTCGCGCAGGAAGGTTTTGTGCGCATCGTGCCGCGTCAGGGTTACGTGGTGACGCCGATTACGTTGAAGGACGTCGAAGAAGTGTTTGCGCTTCGCCTTGAGCTTGAGCCGCTATCGGCGCGCCTCGCTGCGGGCAAGGCGGATATCGACCTGTTGAACCGGCTGGAGCGCGCGTGCCGCAACGACGATACGTCGCTTGGCATCGGCAGCCGGATCGGCATCTTCATGGACGCGAATGCCGCTTTCCACATGGCGATCGCCGAATGTTCGGGCAACGGCCGGCTGGTTCGCATGCTGGGTGGCCTGCTCAACGATATGGCGCGACTCGTGTCGCTCGGCTTCGGGGTGCAGAACACGAAGCCGGAGATCCGCCATGACCACACCGCGATGATCAGCGCGCTCGCGAGCGGCGACGGCAAGCGCGCCGAGCAGATCGCGCACCGGCATGTGGCGACGTTCCGCGACATGACGATGGAAAAGGTGATGGCGAGCCTGCGCGACACGCATGCAGGCGCACCGATCGTACCGCTGCGAGGCGCACGATGAACGCAGTGACTACCCAGGCCATGTTCGAGAAGGCAGCCACGACACGCAACGCGGTGGAAGTGGAGCACGTTTCGAAGCACTACGGCAAGCTGGCGGTGCTCGAGGACATCAGTCTGACGGCGCCTTCGGGTTCGGTGCTGGCGATCGTCGGTGCGTCCGGATGCGGCAAGAGCACGTTGCTCAACATCATCGCAGGGTTGGTGCAGGCGGATCAGGGCGACGTGCGGATCGACGGAGTGGCCGGCGAGCCGACGCACGATACCCGCGTGGTCAGCTACATGTTTCAGGAAGACCGCCTGCTACCTTGGCGCACGATCGTGGCGAACACGGAGTTCGGTCTCGAAGCGGGTTCGCTCAATGCAGAACGGCGGCGCGAACGCGCGCTGGCCGCGCTGAAGATGACCGGCCTCGAAGGATTCGAGCACGCCTACCCGCACGAGCTCTCGGGCGGCATGCGCAGCCGGGTGGCGCTCGCGCGCAGCCTCGTCGTGAAGCCGTACATCCTGTTGATGGACGAACCGTTTTCCAAGCTCGATCCGCAGATGCGCTCGCAGATGCACGCGGAACTGCTGCGAATCCGCGAGCAGTTGAAGATGACCGTTGTATTCGTCACACACGACGTGGAAGAAGCCATCGTGCTCGCGGATAAGGTGATTGTGCTGCGTCCGCGGCCGGGACGCGTGCGCGATGCGCTGATGATCGACTTGCCGCGACCGCGCGATCCGCTCGCCGCCGAAGTCGCGGAAACGGTGCGCCGCGTGCGCGCCCTCATTTAAGGACGTTGCGATGTCTTCTGTTTCGACCGCCAGCTCTGTTTTTCCCGCACGGTTTGGCCGACTGACGCGTTTCGCGAGAGTCGCCGGTCAACGTCTTTCACTGCTCGCCATCTTCCTGATCCTGTGGTGGGTGGCGGCGCAACGCGTGCCGGCCTTCATCCTGCCCGGTCCTGGGAAAACGTGGAACGCGCTGCTTGACCTGATCGCGACCGGTACCTTTGCCGAAGATCTCGGCATTACGCTGTACCGCGTCGTCGCAGGTTTCCTGTTGGCCGCGCTGGTCGGCACGCCGCTCGGCATCCTGCTCGGCGCGAATCGTCGGCTCGGCAGTTTCTGTGAGCCGGTATTGTCGGTGGTCAATACGGTATCCGCCGCGATCTGGGCCATCTTTGCGTTGATCTGGTTCGGCATCTCGAACGGCACGACCATCTTCGTCGTGTTCATGGAAGCGATGCCGCTGATTCTCACGAACGTGTGGCAGGGCGCGCAAAGCGTCAATGCCGAATACGTCGAGCTTGCCCGCAGCTTCCAGATGTCGCGCAGCAAGGTGATGACCAAGATCTATCTGCCCACCGTGCTGCCGTATTTCTTCTCCGGTGCTCGCCTCGCGTTCGGTTTCGGCTGGCGGGTGTCGCTGGTGGCGGAGACGATCGGTTCGTCGAACGGCGTCGGCTACCGGCTGCGTCAGGCGGCAGATCTTGTTCAGACCGATCAGGTGTTCGCATGGACACTCACTATGGTCGTGCTGATGGTGGTGCTCGAGTACGGCATTCTAAAGCCGCTTGAAAACTACCTGTTCCGCTGGAAGAAGCGGGCATAGAGAACGGGCTCGCGGCGCACTGCTGCCGCGCCGCGAGCCGAAGTGGCTGAAATGGTCGAACATTTACGAAGAAGTAGCACGTTTGCTTTCCATAAATAGGAGTACATATGAGCAGTACGATGAAGGCTTTGATTCTCTCCGAACACGGTGACGTCGACAAACTCCATGTCGGCGAGCTGCCAATGCCGAAGGCGGTGCCGGGTCACGTGGTCATCCGCGTGCGCGCGTCGTCTTTCAACTATCACGACGTCTTTACGGTGAAGGGTATGCCGGGCATCAAGGTGCCGCTGCCTGTGGTCATCGGTCTGGATATGGCGGGAGAGATCACCGAGGTAGGAGACAACGTCGAAAACTGGTCGGTTGGCGCACGCGTGCTCGTCAATCCGCTCAACAAAAAGAAAGGCCTGATGGGCGAAATGCTCGACGGCGGCATGGCGCAATACTGCCTCGTCAACGCTGACCAGTTGATTGCAATGCCCGAAGGCGTGACGTTCGAAGAAGCGGCCTCGCTGCCGGTCGCCTACGGTACAGCGCACCGGATGCTCGTCACGCACAACACTATCAAGCCGGGCGATCGTGTAGTCATTCTGGGTGCGAGCGGTGGTGTCGGAACCGGCTGCGTGACGCTCGCCAAAATGCTTGGCGCCGAAGTGATCGCGGCCGCCGGCAGCGCGGACAAGGCCGAACGGCTCAAGGCGATGGGCGCCGATCACGTCATCAACTATCGCGACACCGATTTCTCGAAGTGGGTCATCGAGAAGTACGGCAAGCCGCAACGCCGCAGCTATGAAGGCGGTGCGGACGTCGTGATCAATTTCACCGGCGGCGATACGTGGGTGCCGTCGCTCAAGTGCATCAAACGCGGCGGCAGCCTGCTCGTCTGCGGCGCGACCGCGGGCCACGATCCGAAGGAAGATCTGCGCTACATCTGGAGCTTCGAGATTCGTGTGGTCGGCTCGAACAGTTTCTATGACGACAACCTCTCCGCACTGATGGAATTGATCCGTACCAGGAAGATCGCGGTGCAGATCGACAAGGTGCTGCCGCTCGAACAGGCCGCGGAGGGCCTGCGCATGATTCGCGATCGGGAAGTACTCGGCAAGATTGTCGTTACCCCATAAAAATACGGAGACCAGAATGGCTGATAACCAGCAACTTACCGCCGAGCAGGTTCAGGCAATGCTCACGCGCGGTCCTTATCATCAATGGCTCGGTCTGCGTGTGCTCGAAGTCAGTGAAGGCTCGATCGAAATCGCTGCGACATGGCGCGAAGAGTGGGTCGTGAACCCGGAACGCGGCTACACGCATGGCGGCATTCTTGCCGCGCTGGTCGACCTCACGGCCGACTGGGCGCTGGTGTCGAAAACGGGCCGCGGCGTACCGACGATCGATCTGCGCGTCGACTATCACCGTGCGGCGATGCCCGGCGACCTCATCGCGCGCGGCAAGGTCGTGAAGTTCGGCAGCGCGATTTCGGTTGCGGAAGCACACATCTACGACCAGTCCGGCACGCTGCTCGCAAGCGGCCGGGGCGTCTATTCGACCGCACTCGCACCCGCGCCGAAGGCATGATGAATACGGCGACATCGACGCTCGACCATGTCGTCGTGAACGCGATGTTCGAAACCGACGCTGCGGCGTCATGTTTCGAAGCGCTCGGTTTCGCGCTGACCCCGCGCGGCTATCACTCGCTTGGCTCAGTCAATCACCTGATGATGTTCGATGGACATTATCTCGAACTGGTCGGCCTGCCCCCCGGCGCCACCACGTTGCGGCGCGAGATTCTTGAAAGCCGTCTGGGGTTGGACGGTCTCGTGTTCAAAACGGACGACGCGCAGGAAACCTATGCGCGGTTGATCGACGCCGGCGTGCGTGCCAGTGAACCGCAGTCGTTCACACGGCCCGTGAACGTTGAAGGCGTCGAGCAGATCGCCCGATTCCGGACAACCCGGCTCGCAGCCGAAGAACTGTCCGCCGGGCGCGTCTATTTCTGCGAGCACCTCACGCCGGAATGGGTCTTCCGTGCCGAATGGACGAAGCATCCGAACGGCGCGCGACGCCTGAAGGAATGTGTGATCGTGAGCGACGACCCGCAGCTCGAAGTGCGCCGCTATGCGTTGATTGCCGGCGAGTCGGATCTCACATCGCCCTCCGCCCGGCATTCGCGCATTGCGTTGGCTGATTTCGATCTGCATTTTATCGATGACGCGGCGTACCACGCGCGCTATGGCGACCTCGTATGTCACGCAGCAGGGCGCGGAAGCTATTTTGGTGCCGTCGTCGTCGAGGTAAGCGATCTTGCGGCGGTGCGCGCACGTCTGGACGCGCTCACGTCCCACGCCGACGAGAGCGTTGTGCGGCTGATGGCGCCGGTCCATGCGCAGAGCGGCGCGTCGTCCGTTGTCGTGCTGTTAGGCGAACTCAATACTGTCATTGAATTTATCGGAGCAGTTGAACATGCCCACGCCTGAGAATCTCGGCGATCTGATCGACGCCGACGGCGATCCGTGCAAGCTTGCAGTGATCGCGCTTGGGGAACCGGATGAAACAGGTGGCGCGTGGCACGACACGCGCATGACCTACGGGGAACTGAACGCGCTGGCTGACGGCGTCGCGCGTGCACTGGTACGGCGTGGTCTGAAAGTTGGCGAGCGCGTTGCCATTCTTGCGGCGAATCGCGCTGAATATGTCGCGGCGCTGCTTGGCATCATGCGCGCGGGAATGGTCGCCGTGCCCGTCAACTTCAGGTTCCCGCCCGCGCTCTCCACTTTTGTGATCCGCGATAGCGGTGCGAGTCTGGTGTTTTGCGACGCCGCGCGACTTGCCGATTGCCCGGACGATCTGCCAACAGTCGTATTCGATTCGACGGGCGGGGAAAGTTTCGCTTCGTTCGTCGAACCTGGCCCGTTCGAGACTTTGGTGCCCACGCCCGACATGCCTGCGATGTTTCTCTATACGTCCGGCTCGACCGGCAAGCCGAAGGGCGTAATGCTCTCGCACAGCAGCCATCTGTGGGTGGCGCGTACGCGAGCGCGCGCGCAGCCACCGGCGGCGCATCGCTTTCTGGTGGCCGCGCCGATGTATCACATGAACGCGCTGACGCTCGTGCTGATGTCGTTGTACGGGCACGGTACGGTCGTACTGCTTCCGCAATTCACCGCGCGCATGTACATCACGGCAATCGAGCGTTATCGGGTCACGTGGCTCACCTCTGTGCCGCCAATGATCGCGATGATGCTGCGCGAAAAGGAACTGCTTGCGCGCACGGATCTTTCATCGGTGCGCTTCATCCGGATGGGCTCTGCGCCCGTCAGCGAGAGTCTGCTTGCGCAGATCGGTGAGGTATTGCCGAATGCGAAGCTAACTAACGTCTATGGCACGACCGAGGGCGGCCCGATCGTGTTCGGACCACATCCGCAAGGGATCGAACCGCCGTTGCTGTCGGTCGGATATCCGCATCCCGAAGTCAGCGTCAAGTTGCTCGACGCACCGCCGACCGGTGTTGCAACCGGCGTGTTGGCCGTTAAAAGCCCCGCCGTCATGCTCGGTTACCACAACCGGCCCGCCCTGCCACTGCCGGTGACAGCAGACGGCTTCTATGTAACGGGCGACGTATTTCACCGCGACGAACAGGGCTTCTATGCGTTCGTCGGCCGTGCGGACGACATGTTCGTGTCGGGCGGCGAAAACATCTTTCCCGGTGAAGTCGAGCAGATGCTGGAGACGCACCCGGACATCGTCCAGGCTTGCGTGGTGCCGGTCGCCGACGACATCAAGGGAACCAAGCCGGTGGCGTTCGTGGTGCGGCGCACGGGCGCGTCGCTAACGGAAGAGGAAGCCAAACAGTATGCGCTGACGCATGCGCCCGCATACCAGCACCCGCGGCGCGTGTGGTTCTTCGACGCATTGCCGCTTGCGTCCACGAACAAGATCGATCGCGCCGCATTGAAAGCCATAGCGCTTGCGTCGTTGCAGGATAGCGAGACCGCGTAAGTGAAACCGATACGACATTCAACATCATGGAGTTCAGTATGAACGAGAACTTTCGCGAGTTCCTGGAACGGCTGCGCGTGGCACAGCAACTGGTCGATATCCGGCAGCCCGTCGATATCCGCCACGTGGGCACGCTCGTCGACCAGAGCGACCGGGCGCTGCTGTTTCATAACGTGATCGGCTACGACATGCCGCTGCTGTCGGGCATTATCCGCACGCAGGAGCGCGCGATGATGGCAATGGGTTGCGACAGCTACTCCGAAATCGAAAAGATGCTGGCGCATGGCATCCAGAACCCGATTCCGCCTAAATACGTCGCCACGTCGGCCACGAAAGAAGTGATCTACAAAGGCGACGATGTCGATCTGTTCCGTCTGCCCATTCCGATGTCTTCGATTTTCGACGGCGGCCCGATGATTACCGCAGGTATCGTGATTTCGCGCGATCCGGAGTATGGATTGAACAGCGGCATCTACCGCTTCATGGTCAAGGAAAAGGCGCTGAGCGGTATCGACATCGTAACGCCGAACAATATGCGCATGTTCGCGCAGCGTGCCTACGAACAGGGACGTCCGTGCCCGATCTCCATTTCGATCGGCAACCACCCGATGGAAATCATGGGCGCCGGCTATCGCGCACCGATCGGCGTGGATGAAATGGCGATCGCGGGCGGCATTCGCGGCGTGCCGGTCGAACTGGCGCCTTGCGAGACTGTCGATCTGCCCTATATCGCCGACTCGGAAATCGTGATCGAAGCGGAAATCCTGCCGACGGGCTGGACGCAACCGGAAGGCCGTTTCGGCGAATTCACCGCATTGATGGGCGGGCTGCACTGGAATCCGGATGTGCGCATCAAGGCGATCATGCATCGGCGCGACGCGATGTATTACTCACTGCACATGCCGTGGGAAAACACGTGGCTCGCGGCACCGACGCGCTATCAGGCGATCCGCAGCGCGCTGCGCACGGCCGGCGTGCAGGTGAAGGACATCAACGTGACATTGGGCGGTCGCGCGTTCTGGCATGCGGTCATTTCGATCAGGAAGCAGGCGGGCGAAGGCAAGAACGCGCTGCTGGCGGCGCTGTCAGTGATGGATCTGAAGCACGTGGTGGTGGTCGATGACGACATCGACGTGTTCAACGGCGAGCAGGTGGAATGGGCGATCGCGACGCGCGTCCAGGGTGACCGTGATCTGATCGTGATTCCCGGCGCGCGCGCGAAGCCGCTCGACCCGAGTCTGCCGGTGATGCCGCCTGGCATGGTGCCGACGGGCGCCAAGATCGGTGTCGACGCGACGATCTCGGAAGGCATTCCGCACGAGCGCTACGAGCGCATTTCGTATGCGTACGCAGACACGGCGAAGATCGCGGACTACGTAGGCGGGAAGGCGGATACGGTGCATGTGTCGGAGCCGGAACAGGTGGAGGAGGCCGCAGCCGAAGCGCTCGCGCTCATCGGCGAAGCACCGCTTTACTACACCGCACTCGCCGAACGGCTGTCGAAATACGACTTCCGCACGCTGGCCCGCGCGCTCGGCGAACTGCATGAACGCAAGCAGTTGTGGAAAACCGCGGAAGGCAAGCTGTGCGTGCGCGGTTCGCGCTTCGACGCCGTGCCGCCGACGCGGCGCTGATTGCCGCGATGTGGTTCAGTGTGCTGTGCGGGCCGGCAGCGCTCCATCCACCCCATTAATGAGCTGACCTGATGCAACCTTACTTGCTTGCAAGGCGTGTGCTGTTTGCCGCCGTGATCTCCCTGCTCGCACTGTCCGCGCAGGCCGCGCCGCTGCGCATCGGCTACTGGACGAGCGGCGTGAGCCTCGGCCTCGGCGCCGTGCTGGAAACCGGCGATTTCCTGAAGAAAGCCGGTATCGACGACGCGCGTTTCGTGCACTTCGCCGAGGTCAACGCACCAGCGAGCGGACTTGCCGCCAATGTGATCGACGTGAGTTTCAGCGTGGCGGGCGCGAGCGCGTTCAGCATCGCGGCGACCGGCGTGCCGATCAAGATCTTCGGAGCAACGGCACCGGCCGATGTCACATTTGTCACGCCCGCCGATTCGCAGATCCAGTCGATCGCGCAACTGCGTGGCAAGAAGATCGGCATGTCGCCGTCGGGAAGCTCGGTCGCGTTGATGACGGCTGCGGTACTCAAAGCGAATTACGGCTTCAACTCCGGCGATTATTCGCTGGTGCCGGGCAACGAGGCGCGCCTCGCGCAGTTTCTCGTGCAGCATCAGGTCGACGCCGCGGCGTTGCGCTCCGTCACGGTCGCACAATTGACGGAGGTGAAGACGCGGCGTCTCGGTACGCTGGTGGAAGAATGGCACAAGCTGACGAGGTCCGATGCGATGCCCTATCTGGGCGTGGCTGCGGCACGCACGGAATTGATCCAGCGCGATCCGCAATCGGTCGCGAAGCTGATCGTCGCGATTCACAACGCAATCGCCTGGGGCAACGCGCATCCGGATCAGGTCGCGGCGATCCTGCAGAAAGTTGCGAATCTGCCCGCAAGCGACGCGCAGATCTATGCCGCGCATTGGGCCGAGCTGAACAGCATTTCCTTCGAACCAGTCGATATCGACACGCTCAAGCGCGAGCAGCAGATCTTCGCTGCGAGCGGCTCGATCAAAGGCACGCTTCCGCCCGATGTATTCGTCACCGGGCCGTACGAAACGGCAAAGAAGATCATAGCGGGTCAAAAGCCGTGAGGACGCGTTTGCGCGGGCGTTGGCCGCATCTGGTCGATAAAGGAGATGTTGCATGAGATCCCAATCCGCAGCACGGCGCCGCGTCGTGGTCGGTATCAGCGGCGCTTCGGGCGCGATCTACGGTGTGCGTTTGCTTCGTCTGCTACGCGAGCTGGAGGTGGAGTCGCACCTGGTGGTCAGCCGTTCGGCGCAGGTGACGCTTGCGCAGGAGTTGCAGATGCGGCTCGCCGATCTGCAGGCGCTCGCGGACGTCAACTATCCGAACACCGATATCGGTGCGGCGATTTCGAGCGGCTCGTTTCGGGTCGACGGCATGATCGTTGCGCCGTGTTCGATCAAGACGCTGTCGGAAGTGGCCACCGGCTGCACCAGTTCGCTGCTTTCGCGAGCGGCAGACGTGATGCTGAAAGAACGTCGCCGTCTCGTGCTGATGGTGCGCGAAACGCCGTTGCATGCGGGTCATATCCGCAGTCTCGCGGCCGTCACGGACGCCGGCGCGATTGTCTATCCGCCAGTGCCGGCGTTCTACGCGCTGCCGGAAACGCTCCAGCAGATGGTCGATCATACGCTCGGGCGCGTGCTTGACCTGTTCGATATCGAATCGCGAACCATACGCCGATGGAGCGGCACTGCTGACTGATAGACGGTGCGACAGGGCGTGCCTTTTTGTGTTCAGTTTACTTCCCTATATGCGTCTCCTAAAATGACTCGAGGTTGGTGAGGTGCCTACAGAATGACGTAAGCATAATAAACAGCCATTCCTGGATAGAGCGTACGGGAGCGACATGGAAGGAAAAGTAATTTATGGGGGCAACGCCGCGGCCGAGGGCAAGTTGCTGGGCGAGTCGACTTATCTGGCCATGCGGCAGGCGATACTCTCCTGCTCGCTGAAACCGGGCAGCATGTTGACCGAGGCTGCGCTGATGGAGCAATACGGCGTCGGCAAGTCGACGTGCCGGTTAGCGCTTGCGCGTCTCACGCACGAAGGGCTCGTGCGTTCGGTGCCGCGACACGGCTACGTCGTCGTACCGGTCACCCTGAAGGATGTCGAGGAGGTGTTCGCGCTGCGGCTCATTCTCGAACCCGAAGCCGCGCGGCTCGCGGCCGGCAAGGTGGACGCGAAGGCGCTGATGCGGATCGATCGCGCCGCGCGCGGCAATACAGCGTCGAAGAATCACGGCAACCGGATCGGTTTTTTCCTCGAGGCGAACCGGGAGTTTCATCTGGTGATCGCAATGGCATCGGGCAACGAACGTCTGGTGCGCAGCATCTCGGTGCTGTTTGACGAAATGGCGCGGCTGGTGGCGCTTGGTTTCAGCGACGAAGACGACAGCCCGGAAATCGCCGACGATCACCGCCAACTGGTCGAGGTGCTGTCGGCAGGGGACGGCAAGTCGGGCGCGCGTATTACGCGCCGGCACATCGAAAAGTTTCGCGACATGACGATGGAGCGTGTGCTGCGCAGCATGAAGCAGGACTTCGCACGCGCTCCGCTGGTTGCAATGGGCAAGTAATGCGGAGGTTCCGCCTTTTCAGGCGGAATCTCTCGATGAATGGTTGCACCGTGATTTATGTTTTGATAAGGACATTTAGTAATCCTTCAAAGACGATGCTGGGGAGGCCGGCCACGTCGCTACTTCAGGCAAAGCACCATGAAATCATTTCGTTCCGTTCTAAAGGCAGCATGCGCACTCGTAATAGCCGGCGCGTGCCTTACCAGTGCGTATGCGGCGCCGCTGCGTGTGGGCTACTGGACCAGCGGCACCAGCCTCGGTTTCGGCGCCGTGCTCGAAGCGCAGAAGTTCTTTGAGAAACAGGGTCTGCAGGTGCAGTTTCTCCACTTTCCGGACGTGAACGGACCGACTACCGCGCTGGCTTCGAACGCGATCGATCTGGCATTCGGCACCAGTCTCGCGGGAGCATTCAGCCTGAGCCAGCAGGGTGTGCCTGTCAGGATGGTGGCCGCTACGCAGATTGTCGATGCGGAAATCGTCGTGCTCGCGGATTCGCCGATCCACTCCGCGGGTGAACTGCGCGGCAAGAAAGTCGGCATGTCGCCAATCGGCAGTGCGACCACTGGCGTCGGTACCGCCGTGCTCGACGGCAATTACGGGCTCAAGCTTACCGACTATCACCTGGTTGCAGGCGACGAGCCGCGTCTTGCGCAGTTCCTCGTTCAGAAGAACGTCGACGCCGCCGTCATCCGTCCCACCACAGTGGCGCAGGTGCCGGACAGTGCGCAGAAAGTCCGCGTCATCACGACTTTGTCCGATCAATGGAAACAGATGACGAAAGCGAGCACACCGCCCTATATCGGTGTCGCCGTGATGCGCAGCGAGTGGCTCAAGGACAACCCGGCAGATGCGGCGAAGGTGCTCGCGGCGATGCGCCAGGCGCTGGCCTTCGGCGCGGCCAATCCCGACGCTGTCGTGGCGATACTCAAGAAGGCCGGCAACATGAGCGACGAGGGCGCGCGTTTTTACGGCGACCACTGGACGACCATGAATACGGTCTCGTTCAAATCGGGCGACATCGACACACTGAAACGCACATTCGAGGTTTTCAAGGCCGCCGGCACGCTGAAGGGCGAGCTTCCCGCGGATCTCTTCTATCAGAAGCCGTATCTCGACTCGGAAGCAGTCAAATGAGCGGATATCGGGAATGGGCCAGCGGCCACCGCCGCCGCCGTGGAGTACGGGTTTTCATCAACGGAGCAGCAATATGACGGAAAAGTGCGACGGTACGGTCGCGACTATTGGATTTCCGGCCAGCCGGATCCGCTGGCCGGAAGAGGGCATTACACGTGTGCCGCTACGTGTGTTTTCCGATGCCGCAACCTACGAGCGCGAGCAGGATGCCGTGTTTCGCGGGCCCACATGGAGTTTCCTCTGCCTCGACATCGAGATTCCAAACGCGGGTGATTACATCACGACCAAGGTCGGCCATACGTCGGTAATTGTCGTGCGTCGGCAGGACGGCACCATTGGTGCGCTCGTGAACAAGTGCGTGCACAAGGGCTCGGTGCTTTGCTACGAAGCGCAGGGGCACCGCAAGCGTCCGAACTTCGTTTGCCCTTATCACAACTGGGTCTATAACTTCGACGGCGAACTGACGAGCATCGCATTCGAGAAGGGCGTGCAGGGCAAAGGCGGCATGCCCGAGGATTTCGACAAATCGAAGTTCCGTCTGACGAAGCTGCGCGTGGAGACCATCCGCGGCCTCGTGTTCGGGTCGTTTTCCGAAGAAGCCCCCGCACTAAAGGACTATCTCGGACCGACAATGGTGCGGCACATGGAGCGCACGCTATATGGGCGGGTAAAGATACTTGGCCGCTATAGTCAGGTGATGCACAACAACTGGAAGCTCTACATCGAGAATAGCCGAGACAATTATCACCCGAGCCTGCTACATGCGTTTTTCTCGACCTTCAAGATCAACCGGCTGTCGGCGGAAGGCGGTACGTTGCAGGATGAAGACAGCCGGCATCACATCACCTTTACGAAGCGCTATACCGACATTGGCGATCAGGCATACGACTCCGGCGTGATTCGTGCGATGCGCGACGATTTCGGTCTGAAGGATCCTTCGCTGATCGATCAGTGGATGGAGTATCCCGATCAGATCACCAATGCGATCCAGAGCATTTTTCCGGGCTTCGTGCTGCATCAGATCATGAATTCCATTGGCGTGCGGCAGGTGGTGCCGCTCGGCGTGGATCGATGCGAACTGATCTGGACCGTGCTCGGCTTCGAGGAAGACACACCGGAGCAATCGCTCATCCGGCGCAAGCAGAGCAATCTCGTCGGACCCGCAGGTTTTGTGTCGATGGAAGACGGCACGATTGGCGCGTTCGTCGAAAAGGGTATTCGCGGGGATCTTGACGACGCCGCCGTGATCGAGATGGGCGGCAAGGGCACCGGCCCGATGGCGACCCGCGCAACCGAAACCTCGGTGCGCGGCTTCTGGAAATTCTATAGAGAACTGATGGATGTCTAGCACGACGCGCTACCCCGACCTGGAGGTCAGCACCCAGACGGGCGCGAGTATCGCGCGCCTGATGGCCCACTATTGCAGTTCGATCGACAATGGCGCCTTCGACCGCTGGCCGGAGTTCTTCACCGAAGATTGCACTTACCGTATTCTCACTCGCACCGATTTCGAAGCGGGTCGCGATTTCGGCATCTGGTTCTGCAACACGCGCGGCATGCTGCTGGATCGCGTCAGTTCGATCCAGTCGGTTAACGTGTTCGAGCCGCATGTCTACCGTCATGTACTTGGACCGACGGAAGTCGTCAGCGTCGAAGACGGGCTGATCGGCTGCGAAACCAGCTACATGGTCGTGCGAACCGGCTATGAAGGCGGCATGGTTGTGTTCAGCGCCGGACGTTATATCGATCAGATCGTAATCGAGAGCGGCCGCGCGTTGCTGCGTGAGCGCACGGTCGTCACGGATTCGTGCCGCTACGACACGCTCGTTGCTCTCCCCCTGTAAGGATGTCGCCCCGGATGACCGAACCTGCCCGCCGATACCGGCTGCACCTCGAAAGCCAGCGGCGTCAGTCGCCGGCCTTTCATCTTCACGAAGCCGTGTGGCAGGTCGCCTGCGCGCGGCATGCCGATCTCGCACAGCAAATCGACGTGACGTTCGGCTGGGACGGCGAGCGGTTCGCGCGTCCGCTCGACGACGTCGACTTCCTGCTGGCGTCGAGATTTCCGCATGAGGTGGTGAACGACGCGCCAGGTCTGCGCTGGATTCACACGACAGGTGCCGGCGTCGATCAGTTGATGCCGCTCGATCGTCTGCGCCGCGACCTGATTCTGACGAACAGTAGCGGCATTCATAGCGACAAGGCGGCCGAATACACGCAAATGGCGGTGCTGATGCTGAATGCGCAACTGCCGGCCGTGTTGCACGGGCAGCGGGAGCATCGCTGGGACGCGCGGCTGACCACGTCGATTCGCGGCAAGACGGCGCTGATAATCGGTTTCGGCGATCTGGGCATGGCAGCGAGCCGCGCGGCACGTGCGCTCGGCTTGCGAGTGGTTGCATTGAACCGGAGCGGTGCGGCACCGGCGCAGGCGGTGGAAGCAGTCGATGTACTCGCAACGATCTCCGTACTCGACGACTGGCTGCCCCAGGCCGACTTCGTCGTTATCACGGCGCCGCTCACGCCGGAGACACGCGACCTGCTTTCCGCCGCGCGCCTCGCCCGCATGCGGCCCGGTGCGGGCGTCGTCAACCTTTCGCGCGCGGCGCTGATCGACCATGCGGCGTTGTTCGAGCGATTGCATTCAGGAGAGTGCGGCGGCGCGCTGCTCGACGTATTCGATCCCGAACCGTTGCCGACGGACCATGTGGCGTGGGACGTGCCGAGACTCGTCGTCACGCCGCACATTTCGTGCGACTCGCCCGATTACAACCTGCGGGTCCTCGAACTCTGGTTTGCAAATTTCGCGCGATTGCTGCGCGGCGAACCGCTGGGGAATATCGTCGATCGTTCACGCGGTTATTGATCCGGCACACAGGGCGCTATCGCGGGTGACCGACCCTGAGCCGTGGAGCGAGCTTGTCGCACAGTGGATTCGGAGCGCCATGAAGACTCGCGTGCCGCCGCCTGGTGTCTGCTATGAGCATCGACATGGCACTCGCTCTCTGAGGAGAGAGGCCGTAACCGCTACGTTTTATCGGCACTGCCTTCCAGCGCCCATTCGCCATCCTGCGTGCGGCGCAACACGCCTTGCAGATTCAGTGCATCTAGCTCGAGCGCTATTTTCCTGCCGTCCGTGCTGCCGAGCGCCTTCATCAGTTCCATGAAGAATAACGGACCCGCTGCCAGCGCGTCGCGCACGCTGCCAAAACGCTTGGCCACCGACGAAGCGGCGAAGAGTGGCGCGAAGGCGCGCCAATTTTTCAACTGTCTCGGTCCGGCCAGCCAGATCCCCAAACCGCCAAATTACGCCACTTATGACAGTAACGCTGGGCTTTCCCGCAACAAAACGCCACCTTGCGGTGGCATTTTGTTCGGCCGAAAGAATATCGAACCGCTTACGATTCTGAGTTCTCAGTGCGCCTTGACCGGACTCGTACCGTCGCGCGATACGTCTCGCGGGCGTTGTTCCCCGCAAGTGCGCCGCTCTCGGCCGCAGCCTCGGTACGCTGAACGAGCGCGGCGACCCCGCGTTTTTGCAGCGCAATCAACTTCGGGCGAAGCTTGCTAGATGCGTTCAAAGCCACAAAAAGCTCCTTCATCAGATGCCGGGCGGGTAACACAGCGAAATGTTGCCCCCAATTCGCCGCGCTCAATTTCGCGCCAGCCTATTACATAACGCGTCCAGTTTCCCAGTCTGAGGCATGTAGAAGTATTGGTCCGTCGCCGGGAAGGCGTCGGCGTGCGCCAGCAGCGCCATACCGAGCGCCTCGCTGAACTGCCAGATCTTCGTGGGATCCGGCGGCGGCCATTTGTCCGGGTAAGACATGGTCTCTCGGTCCGCCTCGGCGCGAAAGAATTTGACCAGCCGTGAATCCGGGGCTGGCACAAAGCCTCCGTTCCAGGCGGCGGCGGTCTCCCTCACAAACTGCTCGTCCTGTCCCGCGTAGATCTTCACATCAGCGAGAAAAACAAAGTGCCGGGTCCCGTCAAAGTCGATTCCGCTAGCCTCAACGGTCGGGTCGAGCTGAGTCGGCCCAGCGATTCGCAATATTCGGGGGCCACCGGCATCCAGCGGGAAAAGCGCGGCGAGCAGGGCGTCGCTCACGTATTCGATCATAGACTGCTTGCTCCACTAACGGGTCACGTCGATTTTCGCATTGTGGGCGGCGAGTCAAGCGGCCACAGTCAAGCCAAGGTTGCCTCAAGGCCCGGGCGCATCGGACTTTGCAATATGCCATAACAGCGTATCCACGATTTCCGGGGCCGCTGCATGGAAGTATGGGTACGATTATGGGTATGTGACGGTTCGTCGAGGTGGGAGTCATACCTGGCGGCGCTTTCCGGGCGGGAGTTGTAGTTTGCCGCCTTCCGCCCCATGGGCCTTTCGGGCCATTCCGGCTTTTTCTCTGCTGATGTCCTGTAGCGCGCTGATTTTAAGGTGAATTATGGGTAATGACGTGCTCGCGGCTACCCGTTGGTCGGCGCACGGCCGAAATCGGACTTGCCAAGATAGCGCGTATCGCCGGAAGTCGGCAGAAACCAGAAAATATCGAGACTCATGAATGCTCCTTCGCGAGGCGTTCGTGGACGCCCTTTTGATCGGTCGTATCGTTGGATGGGTTCGCCGGGGCAGGGCGGCGGAAGGCTGCAGCCGCATGCCGCTCTGGCAGATGATCGCCCTCGCCGAAAAATCGCTGGCGCAGCGTACCGTCGGCGTACGCGGTCTTGTAGAGGCCACGGCTTTGCAATTCGGGCACGACGAGATCGATGAAATCCTCATAGCTCTCGGGCACCACCGTGCGGCTCAGATTGAAACCGTCGATACCCGTCTCGTCGATCCATGCTTCCAGCTCGTCCGCCACCTGCGCGGCACTGCCCACAATCGCGGGATAGCGTCCGCCGAGCTCGAACATCTCGAGCAGCTTGCGGCGCGTCCAGCCATGCTGTTTCGCCGTGCGCGTGGCCGACTCGATGGCATTGCCAGGCGTGTAGTCGACCGGCGAGTCGAGATCGTATTGCGAATAGTCGATGCCCGTGCTCGCCGCAAAATGTGCGAGCCCGGCTTCGCGGCTCGCGTAGTGCAGATAGTCGGCGTATTTCTCGCGCGCTTCGTGTTCGGTCTTCCCGGCCACGACGGCGGTGCCCGCGAAGACCTTGACGTCGTCGGGACGGCGTCCCGCCTGCGCGAGCTGTTCGCGCAGGGTCTGCACCGTTTCGCGCGCGACCTTGCGGTTCGGCGGCGAGATGAATACGCATTCGGCGTGACGCGCGGCAAAGCGCTGGCCGCGTCCGGAACTGCCCGCCTGGAACAGGACGGGCGTGCGCTGCGGCGACGGCTCGGCAAGGTGATAGCCGTCGACGTTGTAGTAGCGTCCCGCATGTCGAACCGCATGCACTTTGGCTGGGTCCGCGTACACGCGCGCTGCCTTGTCGCGCCGCACGGCGCCTGCCTCCCAACTGCCTTCCCACAGCTTGTAGAGCACATCGAGATACTCATCCGCGCGCTCGTAGCGCTCGTCGTGCGCTAGCTGTCCGGTCCGGCCCATCGCACGCGCCGCGCTGTCGAGGTAACCGGTGACGATATTCCAGCCGATGCGTCCTTGCGTCAGATGATCGAGGGTCGAGAAGCGGCGCGCGAGCAGATAGGGCTGCTCGTATGTGAGATTGACAGTGACGCCAAAGCCGAGATGTTCGGTGACGGCGGCCATCGCCGAGACCAGTAGCAGTGGATCGTTGACGGGCAACTGGATCGACTCGCGCAAGGTCACGTCGACGTTGTGCTGATAGACGTCGTACACACCGACGATATCGGCGAGAAACAGTCCATCGAACAGGCCACGTTCCAGCGTGCGGGCAAGATCGGTCCAGTACGGCAACTGACGATAATCAGCCGAGCGGTCGCGCGGATGCGTCCACAAGCCGTGATTGATATGACCCACGCAGTTCATGTTGAACGCATTGAGCAAAATCTGTTTTCTTGCCATCACAAGGCTCCGTGCCGCGGCGGCAGCTTGTCGTTGAGGTAGAAGTTGCCCACCGCGTGATACTTCCAGCGCACGGGATCATGCAGCGTGTGCGTGCGGGCGTTGCGCCAGAAGCGGTCGAGGCCGAGTCCGTCGAGTGTCGCGGACGTGCCTGCCAGTTCGAACAGCCGCGAGCCCGCGTCGAGCGAGATGGTCGTGCTGAGTGCGCGCGCCTGCGCGACAGCGACCGACGCCTGTGCCACCGAACGCTCCGTCGGCTCGGCCTGCGCCGCATCGACAAACCGTCCCGCACGGCGCAGCAACGCCTCGGCTGCGCGCAGGCGCACGGCCAGATCGCCGAACTGCGTGATGGTCAGCGGATCGTCGGCGGCGCGGTCAACCCTTGCGTCGATCCAGGGCCGCGCGTGCTCGCGCACGAAGTCCAACGCGGCGTGGAACGCGCCGCGCGCCTGCCCGAGATCGATTGCGGCATGCATGATCTGCGCGAGGGGTCCGATGGTCGTCGGACGTTCGAACGAAGCCTGAAACGGCACGACCCATTCCGGTTCGACGTGCACATGGCTGAACCGAACCGAGCCGCTGCCTGTGACCCGCTGGCCGAAGCCGTCCCAGTCGTCGATCACGTCGACGCCTTGCGCATCGCGCGGCACGAACGCAAGGTAGGTCAGGTCGTGTCCGCGCTCTTCCGTGATCACGAGGGTAGGAATCCAGTGCGCGTAGAGTGCGCCCGTGCAATAGAACTTGCGCCCGTCGATATGCCAGCCCGCTGCCGTGCGCGTCAGTCTCGTACGGCGCCGGAAATCCTTGTGGCCGGTTTCGGCCAGTGCGTTGCCGAAGCGCTCGCCTGCCAGTACCCGGTCGTAGAAGAAGCGCTGCTGCGCCTCGTTGCCGCCGACGCGCAGCACTTCGAGCGCATAGAAATGATTTTGCGGAATCTGGCCGAGCGAACCGTCGGCAGCCGAGACCGTCGCCGTCACTTCCGCGAGCGTGCCGCTGCTCACGCCCGCACCGCCGAATTCACGCGGCACGGTGATCGCCCACAGCCCGCTCGAGACGAACGCGTCGAGTTCGGCCCACGGCAGACGGCGTTCGCGGTCGCGTGCGGCGGCGTCGGCTGCGAAGGCTTCGGCGAGACGCCGTGCAACACGCAGTGCATGCGCATCGTCGAGGATCCGGTCGGGCGTGCGTGACGCACGCGATTCGGGCGGGGCACCGCGCGTCACCGCGCTGTCGCGCGTTTCTTCAGACAGATCGATAGTCATGGTTCAGTTCCACGAATGCCGCGCAGGCAGCACGTGATTCAGGTGATAGTTGCCGAGTAGATGCAGCTTCCAGCGCACAGGGTCATGCAGCGTATGCGTGCGGGCATTGCGCCAGTGACGGTCGAGGTTGTGCGCGGCGCGCGTCGAAGCGGACCCGGCCAGTTCGAACAGCTTTTCGCTCGCATCGAGGGCGATGCGCGTGGTCAGCACTTTGGCCTCGGCAACGGCAACCGACGCCCGCGCGCTGGCTTCGGCGTCGATCGGCGCGCCGGCGATCGCATCGAGCGTATGGCCCGTTTCCAGCAACACTTCGCGCGCAGCGTGCAGATCGATCTGCAAACGGCCGACGTCGGCGATGATGTAGGGATCGTCCGTAGCGCGATCCAGGCCGGAATCGATCCACGGTCTCGCGCGCTCGCGCACGAACGCGAGCGTATCGGCGACGGCTGCCTCGGCGATGCCCTGATCGATCGCGGCCTGGATCAACTGCGAGGTCGGACCGAACAGGCCGGGGCGGTCGGCGAGTTGCCAGATGGGCAGAACATCCTGTGGATCGATGCGGACGTCGTCGAAAATCACCGTGCCGCTGGCCGTGGTGCGCTGACCGAACGAGCGCCAGTCGTCGATCACGCTCAGACCCGGCGCATCGCGCGGCACCCAGACCTGCACAGCGCGTCCTGCATCGTCCGTCGCGCGCGCCGGGACGCGATGCGCGAACAGCGCGCCCGTCGAATAGAAACGTTTGCCGTCGAGGCGCAAGCCGTCTGGCGTTTCGCGTAGACGGGTCGTGCCTTGCAGGATCGTCGACGATGTTGCAGAGCGGCGTTCCGGTCCCGCATTGCCGAGCCGGCGGCCGGCCAGCACTTCACCGTACAGGCGCGCTTTCTGCTCGTGCGTGCCGATTTCACGCAGCACACCCAGCACGCCGAAGTGATTTTGCGGAATCTGGCCGAGTGCGGGATCGGCAGCGCAGAGGATCACGAATACTTCGGCCAGTGTGGCGTAAGAGACATCCGCGCCGCCGTATTCGCGCGGCACGGTGATTGCACCGAGTCCGCTTTCGGACCACAGGTCAAGTTCTGGCCATGGCAGGATACGCTCGCGGTCGCGCTCCGATGCGCCTGCTGCAAAAGCCGCCGCCAGAGCGTGGGCGGCCGTGAGGGCGGCGGCATCGTCCGTGATGTGCTTCACGTGCGCAGGGTCCGGACTGCGCGGCAACTGTGTTGCGGCAGAGGAAGATTCGACAGTAGACATATGGGCTCACACGAACTCGAAAAAGCCTTTCAAACCCCTCGCTCGCCACGCAGACGCCACGGCTCGTTTCGGGCAAGGCCAATCCTGTATTGGACCAGTCCAGACGAGCGAGTCCTACTATCGAATCTGGAATTGCTTATGACGGGTGCCGATTTTCGAATGACGCAGACGGCACTCGCCCGTGCGTCGTCGAACATCTGCACGGCGCGCGCTGCCAGCAGCCGCTGCTATCGAGTTCGACCGAGGACTTGCCATAGTGGCGCAAAACGTGCGGGTCCTTGCTAGCAGCCTGCGGTCGAGTGCTTGAATGCTTATACGGAATAATGCTTTGAATCCGGCTCAGCCGAAATTCAGGCACTAATTCTGGAATAGCGCCGGGACTGCTTTGATTCTGAACTTTAATTGGTTCGCAGATGCGACCGGCTTCGCTACATTGGCCGCTTACGTCACAAGCGATCATAAGGACAATCGATGGCATCGGTTCGAGGCTTTGCATTCTCAACACGGACGCGCCGCGCGCTCGTTCTGCGCCAGATCATGACGACGGCAGCCGCCGCGCTCGCGCTGTGCTACTTCGGCAGCACGCAGGCCGCGCCGCTCACCGAACTGAAGCTCGACTACGCGTATTACTCGCCGGAAAGCCTCGTGATCAAACGCAATGGCTGGCTCGAACAGGCGTTCGCCGCCGATCATACGCAGGTCAAGTGGGTACTGAGCCTTGGCAGCAATCGCGCGCTGGAGTATCTGAATAGCGGCGCTATCGACATCGGCTCGACAGCCGGTCTCGCCGCAGTGCTTGGCAAGGCAAACGGCAATCCGATCCGTGCCGTCTATGTCTTTTCGCGCCCTGAATGGACGGCGCTCGTCGTCCGCAAGGACTCGCCCATCAAAAGCCTTACTGATCTGAGAGGCAAGAAGATCGCGGCGACCAAGGGCACTGATCCGTTCCTCTTCACGTTGCGCGCATTGCATACCGTGGGTCTGACGCGCGATGACGTTGAAATCGTCAATCTCCAGCATCCGGATGGGCGCACGGCGCTCGTGAACGGACAGGTGGATGCATGGGCCGGGCTCGATCCGCATATGGCGGCAGCAGAAGTCGATAACGGTGCGCGCCTGCTATACCGCAACATCGACTTCAACACATGGGGTCTGCTCGACGCGCGTGAAGATTTCATTCAGGCGCATCCGGACGCGCTGGCGCGTGTGTTGAAAGTCTATGAAAAAGCGCGTGGGTGGATTGCCGTACACCCCGACGATACGGCGAAGATCATCTCGGAGGAATCGAAAGTGTCGCTGGCAGTGGCGAAGTTGCAACTCAGCCGCAACGACTTCAGCCATCCGCAACCCGGCGCGCAGCAAGTTGCCGCGCTCAAGGCAGCCGCGCCAATTCTGGTCGACGAACAACTCGTAAAAAGCGGCACCGACCTGAATCAGGTCATCGACGCGCTGATCGATTCGAAGCTCGCCCAGCCCGTCATTGCGAGCAACGGCGCGCAATGACGCGCGCGGCGACCCGTACAGGCATTCCCCATGGCCGCCACTGAACGGACACTCGCGCTAGACACGCGCGACTCCTTGCCGGGTTCCACAAGCCAACGGCCACGGTCCAGGCGTCCACGCGACACACTGCGATGGTGGCGTTACGCAGGCTTTGCAGTGCCTGCCGTATTCCTCGCCGGGATCGAACTGCTGGTGCGCGGCGGTGTGCTGCCGGCGCATCTCGTGCCTGCGCCGAGCGCCATCATGCAGACGCTGTGGGATCTCGGCGGCGCACGCGTGGCGCGGCATATCGGCGCCAGCGTCGCGCGCGTCTATGCCGGCTTCGCGCTCGGCTCGGTGCTCGCGTTGCTGATCGGCGCGGCCATGGGGCTGAGCCGCCGCGTCGACGCGCTGCTCGACCCGACGTTTCAGGCGCTGCGGGCGATTCCATCGCTGGCATGGGTGCCCATCCTGCTGCTCTGGATGGGTATCGATGAAGCGCCGAAGATCATGCTCATCGCGATTGGTGCCTTCTTTCCGGTGCAATTGAGCGTCGTCGCGGGTATTCACGGCGTGGATCGCAAGCTGATCGAATTCGGTGAACTCAACCGGCTGACGACGCGGGCGATGTTCACACGCATTCTGCTGCCCGCGTCGATGCCGCAGATTTTTACCGGTCTGCGCACGGGACTGAGTCTCGCGTGGATGTTCATGGTCGCGGCCGAACTGATCGCCGCGACGCGCGGTCTTGGCTATCTGCTCAGCGATGGCCGCGAGACGGGCAGGCCCGATCTCGTGTTTGGTGCGATCCTGTTGCTGGCGCTGCTCGGCAAACTGAGTGACGGTGCGTTCAAGCTGATTGAAACGCGCGCGCTGTCATGGCGGGATGCGCGCCATGTTTTGGGAGATACACAATGACGTTGCCGCCGGCATCGTTGCTGGAAGTGCGAGGGCTGACGCGGCGCTTCGGTGCGCGCACGGTGTTCGAGCATGTTTCGTTCGAACTGGCGCGCGGCGAGATCGTGAGTCTGGTCGGCCCGAGTGGATGTGGGAAAAGCACGCTGCTGCGGGCAATTGCGGGCCTCGACGCACATACGGATGGTTTGGTGCTGCTCGAGCGGCAAGTGCAGCGCGGTCCCTCGGACAGAATCGGCATGATCTTCCAGGAGCCAAGGCTGCTGCCGTGGCTACGCGTAGCCGAGAACATCGCGTTCGCTGCTGGACCTCGGCGTGGCGACGATCCGCGCGTCGCTGCGCTGCTGACGGAGGTTGGTTTGTCAGGCGTTCACGACGTGCTGCCGAAGCAGCTTTCGGGCGGCATGGCGCAGCGTGTTGCGCTCGCTCGCGGGCTGTTTGCAGAGCCCGATCTGCTGTTGCTCGATGAACCGTTCAGCGCCGTCGACGCGATCACACGCTCCCGCCTTCAGCGCGTGTTGCTTGCCCTGGCGCGGGCGCACGGTACGACCGCGTTACTGGTCACGCACGATCTGGATGAAGCGCTGCATCTGTCGGATCGCGTGCTCGTGCTTTCGCCGGCCGGCGACGACCGTCCGAGCCATATCGCACGCGATATCCGTATCGACGCGCCGCGGCCGCGCGATTTGCGCGAACCCAGGATGAACGCACTGCGCGACACACTACTGGAAGGTATCGCGACAGTCTTCGTGTAGTGGTGGCGTGCGGGCGTCAGGCTTTCACGCGCTGAGCGATGTTCGCATCAGCGGTTGGCGTCAGCGCTCGCACCGAGATAATCCTCTCCATCGATGTCATAACCCGACGGCTCCCAACGGATCGCGAGCAACACCAGCAGTGACGTCAACGGTGCAATGGCGATGACCCAGAACACTTTCGTACCGAGCGCGGCTGCCAGTACAGGAAACAGAAACAGCGAAATCGTCGATGCCGTGCGCACGAGGGTCTGGTTGAATCCCACGCCAATGCCGCGCAGCGAAGTCGGGTAACTGAGCGACGCATAGGTCATTGAATGGGAACCGGGGCCGAAGCCTTGCCCGAAGAGGTAGCCGCCCAGCAACAGAATCGCGACGACCACCAGCGCGCCGCCGCTCGGTTTGCCGATTAGCGCCAGTCCGATCAGCGCCGCAAATTGCAACGTATGCCCGAGAACCGTCATCTTCCACGCGCCGACCGTGGGCGCAGTGCGCACGCCGATCAGCCCGCCGACGAACGCAAATACCAGATTCAGCGTGAGCGAGGCGACGATCGTCGTTAGCGGACCTTGCGCGAAGAAACTCGTGATGATGACAGGCAAGCCGAAGATGATGGCGTTGTAACCGAACGACGACGCGCTGCCGATGACGGCGGCGAGTATCGTGCGTTTGCGGTACGTGGCGTTGAAGAGTACCCCGTAGTTTCGCCATGAAGCCCGGCGAGGTTGTGCGATGGGTGCCGGGCTCCGCTCGACGACGGCATCCACGCCGTAGGTTCGCTTCAGGATGCGCGCCGCGCCTTCCAGATCTCCATGGTTGGCAGCCCAGACGGGCGACTCGCTGATGTAGCGGCTGCGCACCAGGATGATGACGATGGCGGGCACCGCGCCGAACGCGAGCGTGAATCGCCACAGCCAGCCAAGCTGATGCTCGGGCAGGACGGCGTACATGCCGAGAATCAACAGATAGCAGGTGCTGGTTGCCGCGTACCACGCGGGGCACCACGCGGCGACGCTTGCTGCCTTGTTGCCTTTTCCTGCTACGCGGGAGAACTCGGCGAGAAATGCCATCGCAACGGGTAGATCGAGTCCGACGCCGAAACCCATCAGAAAACGGGCGGCGCCGAGCACCCACGCATTGGGCGCGAGACCGGCTGCAATCGCCGCGACGACAAAGAACAGCATGTCCGCCATGAATACCCGATATCGGCCGATCCGGTCCGTCAGATAGCCGCCGAACAGCGCGCCCAGAATGGCGCCGAACGTGATCGCCGACGACACGAAGCCGACCTGCACGGGAGTCAATGCGAACTGCTTCGCGATGTCCTTGATGCCATAGGCGAGTGAAGTCAGATCGTAGGCGTCGAGAAAGACGCCTCCGAGCGCAATCGCGATCACGATGCGGGCATTGCTTCCTTTTGCTGCGCCCGCGTTGACGATGCGCGATACGTCCTGCGCCGAGCGGATGACGGTGGGAGCAGGGGACGTTTGTGGCGTGCAAGCGCCCGCGGTAGAGGACGGAAGAGCGACGGTGGACATGGTGAGCGTCGAAGCATGAAGTCGAGGAACCATGCATGCTAGCGACGCCATTCACGTCTGTTAAACGACGAATGCGTATATGCAAATTGCAGAAAACCGGGATGCGGGTCTGGAGACACCAGGTAAATCTGTTGTGCATGACCGGACCCGTGGCCGTGTGCGTCGTGACGCCGGTCCAGCCGGCTTCGAACGCAAGATGCGAAGACAGCAGCCGGAAAAAGCCGTTCTCGACTTCGCCAATGCCGATTTGATTCGCGAGCGCGTAGAGGTCGAGCAGCAGCACGCTCAGGTCGCGCTCAGGCGTGCCGTCGGGCGCGAACGGGCCTTCGAAATCGGCGCTGCGTGCGGGAGGCGTCGCCTTCGCGTAGCTGTCGATGGCAATCGCCGCGGGCATGCGCGGAACGTCGCCCGGTGCGTTGCGCCGGTCTGCGATGCATTATCTCGGCGTCAGCATTCCCACCGGCGACCTGCACGCGCTCGCCATCGCTGTGCCAGGAGAGAAGGCGGTGACACTGCTCGAGCACAACGTGGTGCCTGTGCCGACCGACGAGGGCGAACGTGTGGGCGCCGAACTTTCCCGTTTCCTGGACGCATTTCAGAGGCAACCCGCAGCGTTCACGAATCCCGCCGCGAGCAAGCGGTTTCGGGATGAAATTCCTGGCATGCTGCTGGAACTGTTTAATCCCTGAGACGCTGACAAGCGCGACGTCACGCACGCGACATACACGGAAATCGTGAAGCGCAGCGAGCGCGACCGCCCCACGCCTGCGCGTCTCCATTCGCTGACCCGCATGTTGTCCATGACGGGGCAGGATATGAACCCGCAGGCCAGCCACTGCCTCTCGCAAAGCTGTGCCGACCTCACGACACCTCGCATGCCGCGGCAGTCCGCTTTCACGGGCAAAACTGAAACGCATGCCATCCCACGCAGGAGCCAGGTTTTTCGATCGTCTCCTCCTGCATCTTCGGCTCGCCACGGGTCAAAAAAATAGTTATGCAATGTAATGATTATGGTGTAAAACTATGCATGGCGTCCGACCATAACAAAGGAGACAAGTGCATGAACCTGTACGGAAAAACCCTGATCGTCACCGGCGTGGCGTCCGGTATTGGCGCCGAGACTGCCCGGCTCGCAAGGTATCACGGTGCGCGCGTAATCGGCATCGACCGGCAGCCCGTCAACATGACACTCGATGCGTTTCACCAGGCCGATCTTGGCGATCCATCCTCCATCGATGCACTTGTCGCCCAGTTGCCCACCCGCATCGACTCGCTGGCCAATATCGCGGGCGTACCAGGCACGGCACCCGTGGATACCGTTGCTCGCGTCAACTATCTAGGTCTGCGCTATCTCAGCGAAGCGTTGCTCCCGCGCATCGCATCGGGCGGCAGCGTCATCAATGTCACATCGATTCTCGGCGCAGAGTGGCCGCAGCGACTGGCCGTACATCGGGAATTGGCGGAGACCGCTGGTTTCGATGGCGGATCTCAATGGCTAAGTGCGCATCCCGTGCCCCAGGCCACCTGCTATCAGTATTTCAAGGAAGCGCTGATCGTCTGGAGCGCACGCCGTTCGCAGGACTGGTTCGCGCGGCACTCGGTGCGTGTCAACAGCGTGGCGCCCGGTCCGGTCTTTACGCCAATTCTCGGCGATTTCGTCACGATGCTCGGGCCGGAGCGCGTTGAGGCCGATGCCGGGAAGATGAAGCGTCCCGCCTACGCCGACGAGGTCGCCGAAGCCATCGTGTTTCTGGCATCCGATTCCGCGCGCTGGATCAACGGCGTCAATCTGCCCGTCGACGGCGGCCTGGCCGCCACAGCGATCTAACCACGTCCAGTTACATCGGGAGACATCTGTCATGAGCAATCCAACCGCTTTTACCATGGCCTGTGCCGACACGTGGCAGGGCAAGATCTTCAATGGCGACTGGGTGAGCGTGCCCGGCGCGATTGAAGTCGTCGAGCCGGCTTCCGGCCGGCCGCTGCATCGGGTCGGCAAGGCCACGCCGGAGGAGGTGACGGTCGCCGTGCGTGCAGCGCGCGCGGCACAGCGTGCGTGGGCTGCAACGCCACCGCGCGATCGCGCCGCGGTATTTCATCGTGCCGCAGCGCTGCTGCAGGAGCAGGCGCCGGCCGCCGCCGCCCTGATTGCCCGGGAGACCGGTGGCATCCTGGCCAAGGGCGAGCATGAGGTACGCGAAGCCATCGTGCTGTTGCAGCGCGCTGCAGCGATGCCGCTGGAAGCCAATGGCCGGGTGCTGCCAAGCGCGCCGGGGCGACTGAGCCTCGCGCGTCAACTGCCGCTGGGCGTGATCGGCGTGATTTCGCCGTTCAATTTCCCACTGGTGTTGTCACTGCGCTCAGTCGCGCCGGCGCTCGCGGTTGGCAACGCCGTGATTCTCAAGCCGGACCCGCGTACACCCTACGCAGGCGGCTTCGTGATCGCCGAAGTGCTAGCCGCCGCGGGCCTGCCCAAGGGTCTGCTGCATGTGCTGCCCGGGGGCGCGGACGTCGGGCAGGCGCTGGTCGAGGCCCCCGGCGTGCCGATGCTTGCGTTCACCGGATCGACGGGCGCTGGCCGCAAGATCGGCGAACTGGCCGGCCGGCACCTGAAGAAGGTGTCGCTCGAACTGGGCGGCAAGAATTCATTGATCGTCCTCGATGACGCCGATCTGGACAAGGCCGCTTCGGCGATCGCCTTTGGCGCCTGGTTCCACCAGGGGCAGATCTGCATGGCGACGGGACGCGTGCTGGCGCATCGCAGCATCGCCGGCGAACTGACCAAGCGTCTGGCCGGGAAGGCACGCCACCTGCCGGTGGGCGATCCCGCCGCCGCGCAGGTTGCGCTCGGGCCGATCATCGATCAGCGTCAGTTGCAGAACGTCGTCGATATCGTCGGCGCGTCGGTGGCGGCCGGTGCGGTGGTCGAGGCCGGCGGCACGCATGAAGGTCTTTTCTATGCGCCGACGGTGCTGTCCGGTGTCAGGCCGGGTATGCGCGCCTTCGACGAAGAGATTTTCGGGCCGGTCGCCAGCGTGATTCCGTTCGACACTGACGACGAGGCAGTGGATCTGGCCAACCGCACCGAATATGGTCTGTCGGCAGGCGTGATTTCGGCGTCGGTCGGGCGCGCCATGGCAATCGGCGAGCGCTTGCATACAGGACTGCTGCATATCAACGACCAGACCGTTGCCGACGAGGTCATCAATCCGTTCGGCGGAACGGGGGCCTCGGGCAATGGCACCAGCGTGGGCGGTCCCGCCGACTGGGAGCAGTACACGCACTGGCAATGGGTGACGGTCAAGGACGCCGTCCCGCAGTATCCGTTCTAGGCGGCAACGGGGCGCCCGTGTTGAGGCGGGCACGGGGCAATTTTTTCACTATCGATCAAGGTGCAGGCAATGAGCAGTCAGGCAGAGGAACAAACGGTCGTTTTCAGCATCGAGGACGGCGTGGCATGGGTGAAGTTCAACCGGCCGGAAAAGCGCAACGCAATGAGTCCGGCGCTGAACCGGCGCATGATGCAGGTGCTCGACGAGCTGGAATTCCATCCGGACGTGGGCGTGCTTGTGCTGACCGGTGAAGGCACCGCGTGGACGGCCGGCATGGATCTCCAGGAATACTTCCGCGATACGGAGGCCCACGGTCTGGCCGGGACACGCAAGGCCCAGCGCGAGAGCTACGGCTGGTGGCGACGCCTGCGCTGGTACCAGAAACCCACCATTGCCATGATCAACGGCTGGTGTTTCGGTGGCGGATACGGTCCGCTGTTCGCTTGCGATCTCGCGTTCTGCGCCGAGGAAGCCCGATTTGGTCTTTCGGAAATCAACTGGGGCATCCTGCCGGGCGGCGGCGCATCGAAGGTCGCGGCCGAGCTGCTTTCGTTCCGGCGCGCGATGTATCACGCGATGCTGGGCGAGAACATCGACGGCCGCAAGGCCGAAGAATGGGGCCTCGTGAACGAGGCTGTCCCCGCTGCGCAACTGCGCACGCGCGTTGTGGAAGTCGCGCAGGCGCTGCTGAAGAAGAATCCGGTCGCCCTGAAGGCGACCAAGGATGCGATCCGACGCGTGCGCGAGATGACCTATGACAACGCCGAGGATTTTCTTGTGCGAGCTCAGGAAGCTGCCAATAGCTACGACGACGGGCGCAAGGAGGGGCTCAAACAGTTCCTTGACGACAAGACCTACAAGCCCGGCCTTGGCACTTACGACCTGACGCGACAGCGCGTCTGAGCGCAGGAGACCTGTTGACATGGACATGATCCAGTCTGGAGTTCGGCCCGCCGCGACTGGGCAGGCCGTGGCGCGTCTGCTGCGGCCGTCGTCGATTGCCATCGTCGGGGCTTCGCCGACGCCGGGTGCACTCGGCGCATCGGTGCTGGCCAATCTCGAGCGCAACGACTACCGGGGCCAGATTTATCTGGTCAATCCGAAGCGCGACGAGATCAACGGCCGGCCGTGCGTGAACTCGATCGGGCAGCTGCCGGACGGCGTCGACGTAGCCGTGCTGGCGATCCCGCAGGCGGCGGTGCTGGATGCGGTGCGCCAGCTTGCCGTGCGCAAGGTGGGCGCCGTGGTGATCTTCTCGGCGGGCTTCGCCGAGGCGGGTGCGCAGGGAATCGCGCAGCAGCAGGAGATCGCGAGGATTGCCAGGGAAACCGGCATGCTCGTGGAGGGGCCCAACTGCCTCGGTTGCATCAACTATCTGGAGCGTGTGCCGCTGACGTTTATCGAAACGGCCGTGAGTGTGGAGCAGGCGAGCCGCAATCGCAGCCGGCCCGCGATCGGGATTCTCTCCCAGAGCGGCGCCATGATGGCGGTGCTCAATACGACGCTGGCGAGCCGCGAGCTACCGTTGTCCTATGCGGTTTCGACCGGTAACGAGGCGGCGAGCCATCTCGAGGACTACCTGCAGTTCCTGCTGGATGATCCCGGCACTCGCGTCGTCGCGATGATTGCCGAGCAGTTCCGGCAGCCGGCTCGACTGCTGGAGATCGCACGCAACGCCCGCCGGGCCGGCAAGTTGCTGGTGCTGCTGCATCCCGGCAGGAGCGCCGCGGCGCGCGCGTCGGCCGCGACGCATACGGGTGCGATGGCCGGCGACCACTCGCTCATGCGCATCAAGGTCGAACGTGCAGGCGTCGTGATCGCGCAGACGCTCGAAGAACTCGGCGATATTGCGGAAATCGGCCTGCGTTGCGCGCACCTGCCATCACGCGGCACGGCGATTGTCGGCGAATCGGGCGCATTCAAGGCCCTGTGCCTCGACATCTGCGAAAGGCTTGGCCTCGAGCTGCCGCCGCTGAGCGACGACGATGCACCCGCCCTGCGCGCTGCGATGCCGGCGTTCGTCGCGGTCAGCAATCCGCTCGATCTGACCGCGCAGGGCCTGGTGGATCCCGAGCTCTACTACCGCACGCTCTCGGCACTGTTCGACGATGCCCGGTTTTCTGCGATCGTGGTCGGCCTGATCCAGACCGATCCCGTCACCTGTGCGATCAAGATGCCGCCCGTATTGCGCGCGGTGCGTGAACTGCGTCCGGCCAAGCCCGTGATCTGCGCCGGTCTGGACGAAGGCGCAGCGGTGCCGGCCGAATACGTCGAACAGATGCGCGAGCTGGGCATCCCGTACTTCCCGGCCACGGAACGCGCGTTGCGCGCTGTGGCGCGTCTCGTCGAACTCGGAGGGCGGGATTTCACCGCGGCAGATGCGGAGCCGGTGGAGATTCGCCTGCCTGCGTGCGGGGGCGTTGTCCCTGAATACCGTGCGAAAGAGATGCTCGCGCCGCTGGGTATCCCGTTCGCGCGCGGCGCAATCGCTGCTGACATCGACGACGCGATCGCGATTGCAGAGCGGGTGGGTTACCCGGTCGCCCTCAAGGTGCAGTCGGGCGATATCAGCCACAAGAGCGACATCGGTGGCGTGATGCTCGGCGTTGATGGCCCGCAGGCATTGAGGACGGCGTGGATGCAGTTGGGCAGCAACGTGAAGCGCCACGTGCCGGCGGCCGTGGTCGATGGCGTGCTGGTCGAGGCAATGGGCGAACGCGGCCTTGAGATGATCGTCGGTGCGCGCAACGATCCGCAGTGGGGTCCCGTGATTCTGGTCGGTTTCGGTGGCGTGGCAGCCGAGATCATGCACGACGTTCGCCTGTTGCCGCACGACCTGCCGAGGGACGCCGTGATACGCGAGATCGGCCTGCTCAAGGGGGCTGCGTTGCTGCACGGTTTTCGCGGTGAGCCTGCACGGGACGTCGGCGCACTCGCAGATATCGTCGTGTGTCTGGGCGTGTTGCTGCAGTCCGAGCCGGCCATCCGCGAGATCGACCTGAATCCGGTGGTCGTCTATCCGAACGGACGTGGCGCGCTCGCGCTCGATGCGCTGATGCTGGTCGAATCCGCGTCGTACTGAGCGTTCTCGATCGGGCCGGGGCGCAGTCGAAGCCCCGGTCAGTTGCCCGCCATCTAGCTGGCGAAAATTTTTGCCAGGAGTGTTTTGAGCTGCTCGCGTCCGGCGCCGGAAAGCATGTGCACGGCAACCTCGTCCGCTTTCTGGGCGGACTTGAGTGCCTGGCTATGCAGGCGCGTGCCCTGTGGAGTCAACGAGACATGCTGAATGCGTCTGTCGTCGACGCTGCGCTGTCGTGTCAGCAGACCGCGCGATTCGAGCCGGTCCAGCAACGTGGCCAGGTTGGGCGGTGCGATGGCCAGCGCGTCGGCGAGTGCCTTCTGGTTGATACCCGGGTTGTGGCGCAACGTCGACAGTACCGCGAAATCGGCCTGCCGCAGCTCGAGCTTTTCCATCTGCGCGTCGAAGGTCGACTGGATGACGAGATAGGCGCGGCGGATGTTGTAGCCGAGAAGATCGAGCAATTCTGACTGGTCGACCTGATCCGCGAGATCGTCGGCGGGGTTACTGGAAACGGATTTGGTCGACATGGCAATGGGCCAATTCTGTGTGGCGGGCGCTTTGGATCATAGCACGTCGATCGGCGGTATTTTCAGGCGGAATTCCTCGCGAAGCCGGTCGCCAGCACGCTCTCCAGGGCGTGGCGCAAGCGAGGCTGGCCAAGAGTGGGATGGCGCTTTCTGTCGTCAACGCCTGCTTATCCGGTCGTTACCGCGCCTTAAGGCATCCGTTCGTCCCGCTCCCCACGGCTGCTACCGGGTTCTGCCGATTCATCGTTTTCCCCTAAAGCCGGATTGTTGCATTTTTTGAGAAACAACTTATTATGAATAATAAATATATCGCATAAGCAATCTGGGACACATCAACAGGAGACACGCATGCATGCTCATTTGCCCAACGATTCGAGTCATCGTCTGGAACATGATTCGGTATACGAAATAAAAACACTGGTCCTGCTCGGGCTCGGCTTCGGTCTGGTGGGCCTCGACCGCTGGATCGTCGCGCCGCTGTTCCCGCACATGATGCACGACCTCAATCTCAACTTTCAGCAGCTCGGTAGCCTGATCGGCATTCTGAGCGTTGCCTGGGGCGTTTGGGCGATCGCAATGGGGTCGGTGGCCGACCGGATCGGCCGCAAGAAGATTCTGATCGTCTCCATGGTCGCTTTCTCGCTGCTGTCGAGTTTGTCGGGCCTCGCTTCCGGGTTTGCGAGCCTGATGCTGATCCGTGCGGTGATGGGCGTGGCCGAGGGGGCGTTTACTCCTGCGAGTGTCGCTGCCACAGGCGAGGCGTCCCTGCCTTCACGGCGCGGCTTCAACCAGGGCCTCCAGTTGAGCATGTTCTCGCTGCTCGGTCTGGGCTTTGCGCCAATTCTGGCCACGCAGTTGCTGCGCGTCGTGCCGTCGTGGCACTGGGTGTTCATGATTTCGGCTGTCCCGGGTCTGATCGTCGCCGTCCTGATCTCGCGCACGCTGCGCGACAAGCCGAAGAGCGAGCTGCCGGGCCTTGCATCGGCCCAGGACCGACCGCGCTGGAGCGGGCTCTTCGGCAGCCGCAACGTCTGGCTGGCGACGCTGGCGATCCTGTGCGCGATGACCGGCATTTTCGTGGTCAGCGCGATGGTGCCGACTTATCTCGTCGAGGTGCTGCATCTCGATACGCAGCAGATGGGATTCGTCGTCTCGGCGATCGGCTTTGGCGGCTTTGTGGGCTCGTTCGGCGTGGCCGGCATATCGGATTTCATCGGGCGGCGTAACGCGGCACTGATCGCGTTTGTCGGTGCGGCGGTCTTTTTGTATCTGTTCGCCCGGACGGGTGCGAATCAGCTGGCGCTGTTCGGTCTGTTGTTCGGCGTCTCGGTTTTCGCACTGGGGCTGCTCGGGCTGCTGAGTGGACCGATTGCGACTGAGGCGGCTCCCGCGGGTCTTGTTGCATCGTCCATCGGCTTCGTGTCGGGTGCCGGCGAAATCTTCGGCGGTGGTCTGGCGCCGGCCATCGCGGGCTTCGTCGCGCAGCATTTCGGCTTGCCGTCCACCCTGACTTTCGCGTTCGGCGGGCTCGTCGCGGGCGCCGTGGTGTCGTTGTTTCTCGCCGAGACTTCGCCGCGCCGGCGCGGCAGCGCGACACCGCTAGACGCGCCTGGCGTACCGGGAGACGCCGTATAAGGCACCTGCCTGACCGGATTCATTCAGCTGGAACACACAGGCGGCGTTGATGTGACGTGAAGCCTGGAATAGATCAAACAAGGAACGGAGATCGTCGATGGAAATGAAAACCTTCTGTTTTGCCGCGAGCCTGCTGTTCGCGTGCCACGCCAACGCACAAGGCAGCGTCACGTTGACAGGCCTGCTGGATGGGGGCGTGTCCTACGTCAGCAATGAAGGTGGCAGCCACGTCGTCAAGTTCGACGACGGCATTGCCGTGCCAAACCTGTTGCGATTTCTCGGCAAGGAGGACCTCGGAGGCGGTACGCGCGCGATCTTCGATCTCACGAGCCAGTTCGAACTGGGTTCGGGTACGTTCATGCCCGGCGGCAGCCTGTTCACCCGCAACGCGTTTGTCGGTCTGGACGACGATCACTTCGGCAAGCTGACCTTCGGCAACCAGTACGATTTCCTCATCGATTCGCTGTTCTTCGGTCTGGACGATGGCGCGATCTATGCGCAGGGCGTCTACGATTTCCGTAACGGACCATTTGCGAAACTCGCGCTGCCGAACAATCCGACCGGCGCGTTCGACTGGGATGGCATGGCGGGATCCAGACCCATCCATAGCTCGGTCAAGTATGCGAGCCCGAGCTTCGGTGGCTTCTCCGCCGGCGCGATGTACGGCTTCGGTGGCGTGGCGGGATCGTTCGGCTCGGAGAGCGGGATGAGTTTCGGTCTTAACTACGTCCACGGCGCTTTCGGTGCCAATGCGGCTTATACGCAAACGAAGACGGCGGTCGCCGGTGTACAGGATAGCGTGCGCAACTGGGGCTTTGGCGCTCACTACGGCTTCGGCCCGGTGACAGTAACAGGGCTTTACACCGCCGTGCGCAATGAGTTGAACGGCGCGGCAGTCTGGCAGGCGGAGCTGGGCGGTCTGTGGCAAATCGCGCCGGAGTGGGCATTGAGTGGTACGTATATGTACATGAAGGGCAACAAGGTCGTCGACAACAACCACGCCCACCAGCTCAGCGCGATGCTGTCGTACTTTCTCTCGAAGCGAACCAGCGTGTATGTCGCCAGCGTCTATCAGCGTACGAACGAGGGGGCGATGGCGCAGATCAACGACGTGATGGTGGCGTCGAGCGGCCCTTCGCAGTTCATCGGGCGGATTGGCTTGCAGACGCGGTTTTGATCCATGCCATGCGGGAGATTGCGTCGCCATGAATGGACGTTTCTCCCGCTGAGCCGTTCAATCCGCTGCGTCTGGCACCCGATGTGCGGGAGTGGCTTGCCGCGATGGCCGGCTCTATCGCGATGCGTTGCCGGCGGCGGGGGCCCGAATCTGCGACGCGGCCAGAACGATGGCACGCCGGTTTAGCGGCTGCCCCGTTTGCCGAGGCCAATGTTCATCAGCACCGCAATCACGATGATGAATCCGCGCACGACTTGCTGGAAGAACGGATTCACGCCCATCAGCACGAGGCCGTTGCCGATCAGCGTGATGACGAGCACGCCGAGCAGGGTGCCTGTCATCGACCCGCGGCCGCCGGAGAGCGACGTGCCGCCCACCACGACGGCGGCGATCACGTCGAATTCCAGACCGGAGGCCGCGCCCGCGTTGCCGGAGCCGAGCCGCGCGGTCAGCAGGAGGCCCGAAATGCCGGCAAGCACGCCCGCGACGGCGAAGAGGGTCATGCGAATGCGCTTTACGTCGATGCCGCACAAAGAGGCGGCATGGGCGTTGCCGCCGATCGCAAAGGTCGAACGCCCGTAGGCCGTTTTGCGGCTCACGAACAGGAAGACGAAGAACAGCACCAGCATGACGAGCGCGGAGCAGGGCACGCCAAGCACGTTGTCGCCGAGACGATCGAGGAAGTCGCTCTCGTCGAAGGTTATGGGCAGCGCGTTGCTCATGAAGAGCGCGAGTCCGCGCAGCGCGCTCCACAGACCGAGCGTTGCAATGAACGACGGCACGTTGAAAAGCGCGCGCAGCGCGCCTGCAACCGAACCGAGCGCCGCACCGAGGATCAGCGCGAGGCCGGCAGCTGCCGCGAGCGGCACCTGAAAGCGCAGCAGATACGCGAAGATCACGGAGAGGAACGCGACCATCGGGCCGACGCTCACGTCGATCTCACCCGCAATGATGATCATCGTCGCGCCCCATGCGGCAATGCCGATGGTGGACGCATCCCGCAGGATGTTCATCTGGTTTTCGAACGAGAGAAAGCCGTGCGCCATCGCGCCAAAAAGAATATAGAGCAGCATGATCACGCCTAGCAGGCCGATCTCGTTCAAATGCTGGCTGAAACGAAAATTCGGGCGCGCTTGCGCGGCGCTCACGGCAGACAGGTTCATCGTTGATCTCCTGTTGATGCTTCGAACAGGCAGGCCGACATCAGTGCCTGGGTGGTGATGGCGGGGGCGGCAAGCTCCTCGGCGATGCGGCCGTCGCGGATCACGGCGACGCGGTCGCAAACCAGCGGCAGTTCCTCGAGCTCGCTCGAGACGAAAATCACGCTGTTGCCTTCGGCGGCGAGCGCACGCATGATCGTATAGATCTGCTGCTTCGCGTCGACGTCCACGCCGCGCGTGGGTTCGTCGAGCAAGAGGATCTGCGCGCGCGCGTGAACCCAGCGGCCGATCACCGCTTTTTGCTGATTGCCGCCGGAAAGCGTGCTGATCGGTATCGCGGGCGTGCCGGCCTTGATGCCCATGCTGCGGATGACCGCCGCGGCGGCGTCGTGAATGCGCGCCGCCGAGAGCATGCCGGCGCGCGACACCTTGCGCGGGTTAGTCAGCACGATGTTCTCGTCCACGCCCAGTTGCGGAAAAATGCCCTGTTCCTTGCGGCTTTCCGGCGTGAAGCCGAGCCCGTTCTCGAGCAACTGGCGATAGTGCCAGCGCGTGTGCCGTTCGCCGCGGAAAACGAGTTCGCCGCCGCGCACCGGGTCGAGCCCGGCGATGGCGCGTACGAGTTCGCTGCGCCCCGAGCCAAGGAGCCCTGCGATGCCAAGGACTTCGCCGCGCCTGAGTGTCAACCCGATATCGATGAGCTTCGGTGGCGCGCAAAGGCCGGTGACGGACAGCGCGACCTCGTCTCGCACGTGCGAGCGCAGCGCCGCCGGCGCTGCGGCCTGTCCGTGGCCGAGCATCAGCTCGACGATATCGGCGTCGCTCATCTCGGCGAGTCGATGCGTGGGCGAGGCGCGGCCGTCGCGCATGACGGTCGCCGTTTGCGCGACCTGGCGAATCTCTTTCATGCGGTGGCTCACGTAGATCACCGCAATGCCGGTCGCGCTCATTTGCTGGACGGCATCGAGCACGCGGCGCGCTTCACGGTCCGTAAGCGAACTGGTTGGCTCGTCGAGAATGACCAGCCTCGGATGGCCCATCAGCGCTCGCGCGATTTCGACGAGTTGCCGCTCCGCCGCCGTCAGCGTGACAACCCATTGGCGCGGGTCGACGCTTTCGAGCCCGACCCGTGCGAGGGCGGCCGACGCGCCTGCGCGCATGGCGTTGTAGTCGAGCACAGCGCCTTTGCGCGGCCATGCGCCGAGGTACAGGTTCTCCTCGATGCTCATGTCGGGGACGAGGCTCAGTTCCTGGTAGACGACCCTCACGCCCGCACCCGCGGCGTGCCGTGCGAGCATATCGGTGTTCTCCGGCACGCGCGCGCCGCCCAAAAGGACCGCGCCGGTATCGGGACGCTCCGCGCCGGCCAGCAGACGGATCAGCGTCGATTTGCCTGCGCCATTCTTGCCGAGCAGTGCGCGGACTTCGCCTGCATGAATCGCGAAGTCGACGTGGTCGAGCGCCAGCACGCCGCCATATCGCTTCACGGCGCCGCGAACCTCGGCCACGGCGCCATGATCGGTTGATCCTGTGTTCACGAATACGTCTCCGGTTTCGATCGTAACGATGGGGGCACAGCGGGAGTCAGGGCAGGCCGTCCGCGTGAGCCTTGCGCCAGGCGTTCGCGGCGGCGGGGCTCGTGTAGGCCGTGATCGTGGCCGGTATGATCTTCGACGCGGCCTTCTTGCCTTGCGCCGCACTCGTCGCCTCCGCGAAGGCGAGCTTGCCGACTTCGATACCCGACACATCGACAATGCCCTTGAGCACCGCGCCCGACGCCAGTTCGTTGGCGATGTCCGTCGTCATGTCGCAGCCGAACACGACCACCGAGCCCGCCCGCCCGGACTTCTCGACGGCCTTCGTGGCGCCCAGCGTCGCGCCGCCGGATTCGCCGACCAGCACGTTGATCGAAGGCTGCGCCGACAACATCGCTTGTGCGGTGGAAATGGCCTTGTCGAGGATCGTGCCTTCCTGGTTGGCGACGATCTGCGCGTCCGGGATGCGGTGCTTGAGCGCGTCTTCGAAGCCCTTGCGCCGCTGCACGCAGACTTCGAGGAATTCGCAGTTCAACACGCCAATGCGCGGATGGGCCACACCCGCCTTTTGCAGGTAATCGGCCGCGGCGTTGCCGAGCTTCTGACCAAACACGTAAGCGTCACCGACGACATACGCGTACACATACTGCTCGACGCCGCGCTGGTTGATGCAAGTGTTGTAGCAAACGACAGGAATGCCCGCGCGCGACGCCGCCCGGATCGCACGCACCGAGCCGTCGGCCGAGGTGGCCGAAACGACGATGGCCGAAACCCTGGTCGCGATCATCGAGTCGATGAACGAGCTTTCTTTCGAAAGATCGCCGCCCGAGTTGCTGTCAAGAACCCTCGCGCTCACGCCGCTCCCGGAGGCCGCTTTCTGGATACCGCTACGCACGCCGGCGTAGTAACCCTGCGAATCGAGATACAACACGCCGATCGTCACGTCTTTCGCCTCGGCACGCGAAATGGTACTTAGCGTGCCAAACAGTGCGAGGCCGATGAGCAAGCCTGCCCGTGCGATCCGTGCCAGATTCCAGCCTGCCTTTCCGCTCATTTTCGTCTCCTGGTGATTTGTAATCCTTAGTAATTGAAAAGGAGCGGCATTGTCTGGATACCGCCCTCTGGTGCGCAGCGAAACGTGCTGCGCGAGTTTGGCGAATCAGAGAGGCGTGGTGATCTCGGGGCGGGGTTGCCGCGTGAATGGCGACGGCTGCGTGCGGCGAGTTTCACCAAAGCGCATGTCGATATGCTCGCGGAAGAGATCGAGATGCTCGTTCATGGCTTCGCGGGCCGCCTGCGGATCGCTTCGGCCGATCGCGTGCAAAATCTTGACGTGCCCTTCCAGAGAGCGTTCGGGCGCTCCGACCAGCTCGGTTGTCAGCATGTAGCCGTCACGCACGACACGGTGAATCGGTGCGAGCATGTTGCGCAGGAGGTCGTTGGACGCAGCCTGCGCAATGGCTTCGTGGAATTCGAGGTCGAGCGCGGTGTAGCGCGCATGGTCTTCGAGATGCAGTCGCATCTGCTCGACGAGCGCCGTCATTCGCGCGAGGTTCGCCTCGCTGCGCCGTTGCGCCGCGAGCGTCGCGAGCTCGGCTTCCGCGAAATGCTGCACTTCCAGAATCTCGCTCAACATTTTCTGGCTGCGCGGCGAATTCACGTGCGCGAACAGCACGAGCGGATCGAGGTACTGCCAGTTTTCCGGAGGCTGCACGGTCATTCCCGAGCCATGGCGAACCTTGACGAGCCCGCAGTTCGCGACCAGCTTGACGGCGTCGCGAATCGTCACGCGGCTCACGTCGAACTGCTTTTCGAGCAGGGGCTCGGTTGGCAGCGAGGTGCCCGGCGCATGCACACCGTCGACGATCAACTGGGCGAGCTTTGCCGCAACGCGCTCGCTGAGCGTCGTGCGCGGGATGGAGTTGTCTCGAGGGGAAGGTGTCGTAGGGGAGGGCGTACTCATCTGCGTGCTCCAGCAGAAATCGATACCGCAAGACGCATCGTCAATGCCATTTGCGCGCCTGCGGCCAGCGTGACAAGGCCGCGTGGGTCAGGCGACGCGTGGCTGTCCGCTGCGTGCGTCATCGGTTCGAAACAGAAATAGTCGTGATGATAGTGCGGATCGAACGGCGTGTCGCTCACGAACACGAAGTAGTACGCGGCGCCGGGCGCCTCGATCGACAGATCGAGCCCGCGGCTGGGCCAGGCGATGTGCGCTGCGCCGTCCCAGCCGCCGAAGCCGTTGTTCACCCAGTGGCGCGGCAAGCGCGCGCCCCGGCGGAAGTCCAGCGCCTCGGGCACCGGCGCTTCGGCGCCGGGCAAGTACTGTTCGCGCTCGGTCCAGTATGACCTGGCGGGCGCCTGCAGGAGCGTGTCAGCTTCGAGCACGAAATAAGGATGCCAGCCGAGCCCGAACGGCAGCGCCGCACCACGATTCGTGACACAGAGCGTCATGGTGAGTGCGTTGCCGCTCAACTCGAAACGCTGCATGGCGCGATAGGCGTATGGTGTTGCCGGGTTGGCGGCGTGCTCGTAGACGAGCGTAGCCGATCGCTCATCGCTTTGTTCGAGGGCCCATTGATTCAGCCAGCCGTCGCCATGCAGGTAGTGCTCGTCCCAGGGCTGGTTGGGCGCAAGTGTGTACGGCTGACCCGCGCAGGTGAAGCTGTTGCCGCGCACCCGGTTGCCGAACGGCACGAGCGGAAAGCACGCCGAGCGCAGCGCCGGAACCGTTGCGTCGCGCGGCGCAGGACGCAGGATCGGCAGGCATGCCGCGCCGCGGCGCGCGTCGAGACGCAGCAAGGTGCCGCCGAGCGTCGATACCGTGACGTCGAGCCGTTCCGAGCAGAGGTCGATCAGGGCCATGGGAACTGTTCTTGCAGGTTCATGGAGCGCGTGGGCTGTCACGCGTCGAACGTGATGACGACCTTGCCGCAACGGCCGCTGGCCATCAGCGCATAAGCTTCGCCGGCACGTTCGAGCGGGAAGCGGTGTGAAATCATCGTGTGCGGCTTCAGTTTCCAGTCTTCGAGATCGTGACAGCACTTTTCCATGTTGGCGAGGCTCGTCACCCATGAGCCGAAAATGCGGCGTTGCCGGTGCATCAAATCCGCGCTCACCTCGAATTGAACATGTCCCGTTTCGCCCAGATAGACCACGCGGCCCCAGTCTCCCGAGCCTTGCAGCGATAGCAGGCGGCCGGCTGCGTTGCCCGAGCAGTCGAGCGCGACGTCGGCGCCGCCACGGGTGAGCTCGCGGACCTGCCCGAGGGCGTCGGGCCCCGCTGGAATCAGATGATCGACGAGGTTTAGCGCCCGCATCGCATCGAGGCGCTCCGCCTGTGTATCCACGCCGATGATGCGCTTCGCGCCGCGGCCTCTGGCGATCATCGCCGCGGCCATGCCGATCGGGCCGAGGCCGACCACGAGTACGGAGTCGCTGCCTGAAACCTCCGCGCGGGTGACGCCCTCGTAGGCGGTGCCGATGCCGCATGAGATAAACGCGCCGTCCTCGTACGTCAGGCTGTCCGGCAACGCAATCAGGTCGCGCTCCTCGGCCACCAGATACTCGGCGTGCCCGCCGTCACGCTGCCAGCCATAGGCAGCCTTGTGCCGTCCGGTGCACGAGATCTGATAGCCGCGTCGGCAATTCGCGCAAAAGCCGCAACCGGAGATGTGGTAGACGAGCACGCGCTCACCCGGCCGGAAGTGGCGGCACCCGATGCCGATGGCGACGATCTCCCCGCATGGCTCATGGCCGTTCACGACGCCTTGATAAAGCGGCTCGGGATGCGAAGCCGTGCCTCGATGCCCGTGATAGATGTAGTGCACATCGCTGCCGCAAATGCCCGACGCCCGCATCCTGATCAGGACCTGGCCGATGCCAGGTGTCGGCACCGGTACCTGGCGCATTTCGACCGTGTCGCTTCCGGGCAGATAAGCAGCCAACATGGTCTGCATTCGCGTCTTCTCCTGTCTCGTATCGGTGGTGCGGCGAGACACTGGGCTGCCGCCCGTGCCGGCGATCACCCCTGCCTTCTCATTGAGGGGCAGTCTAATACATAAGGTCAGAAAGTCATATGATGTCTTTTTCGTGGTTTACCCGATACCGGAATCAGCAGATCGATTGAAAGGGGCGCGCGAGGCGGCGCGTAAAGGTCTCCGACTGAGGGGGGCCTGCGAGAGGGCGTAAGAACGGCCGACCAGGATCGTCCCGATGGCCGGTGGATTAAAGGTCGCTGTGGGCGGGCGGAATGTCGGGGGCAAACGGCGAAGCCGCATCCTCATGCAACAGAACAACAGAAAGGGCGGCCCCGCCAAAGTCCAGGCTTACTGACCCGGTTCCTTGATGGTCAGTGCGTTCTTGACCGAGGTCACCCCGGCGACGCCCTGAGCGACTTGAGTGGCCTTGTCGACCTGCGAGGAATCCGGAACGGTGCCTTCCAGCGTCACCGCACCGCCGCGAGCGCGAATCACAATGTTTTCCGCCTTGACGTCCTTCGCGTGATCCAGCGCGGCACGCACCTTCTTCTCCAACGCGTGGTTGGCCTGCTTCGACGATTGCGACGTGGCCGGCGCAGTGCTCGTTTCGTTCCCCTGTGCCCATGCGCCGATCGAAACGGCGACGATCAATGCGCCGCCGGTTAGTTTGATTGCCTGAATAGCCTTCATTGACTTTCTCCTTTTTCAGCGTTGCGATTCATGCAGCAGCACGTTCAACCGAAGCAACCGCGGCCGTCCCAGGGTTGAAAGCGCCTGAAGCAATCAGGCAGGTCAGGTCGGTGCGAGGTTATCTTTCCGGAAGAGGATATTGGCAAAGGCCACGGTCTCCCGCTTATAGTAGAAGAGCTTGCCGACATCTCGCTGACGCGTGCCTCGATTCCCGCAGCGCTTCTCCCACGGCTCGAGTTCGTGTTCGATCCGTTGGGTCGGCCAGGGGGGCGGCCACCGATATCGTTCGGTAACCTTATCATATGATGGGCAGTGTCGGTCACTGTCAAGGCCGCCCATGAGATGTAAGTTTTCGTTGGTGCCGTGCGTGCATCCGCGCGGAAAATCAGCCACACTTTCAAACAAGTCTCGTTACCGGCCACCGGCTGTTTCGGTTGCTTGTTCAAAGGCCGCAAGCAACGCTTCTGTGCATGCTGTTCGACTCGAATGGGGGAGACATGGCTTCCGGAAAATACCGTGGCGTTGGCAGAACAAGCCAAATGTATTCGTGCTTCTGCAACAAGGCGCTTGCCCAGTATGCGAATCGCCGCATCGGCGCCGACCTCGCGCGACGAGGATTCCTGATCGGCATGGGGACGACCATGCTGAGTGCATTACTGCCGGAACTCGTTCAGGCACAGGGCTCGAGTCCCGCCGCCGCTGCGCCGCAGCCCGTCACGTTTACAAATTTCCGGCTGTTCGACGGCAAGTCGGCCGCCCTGCGCGATGGGATGTTTCTCGTCGTCGAAGGAAGTCGTATTTCACAGCTGGGGCAAGGCCAGCCACCCGCTGCCAGTGCGAACCGCACCATCGATTGCGGCGGCAAGGTGATCATGCCTGGGTTGATCGAGATGCACTGGCATGCCATGCTCGCTTCACTTCCGATCCAGACGATCTTGCAGGCCGACCTGGGCCTGGTGTATCTGGCTGCGAGTGCGGAAGCCCAGCGTACGTTGCTGCGTGGTTTCACGACGATACGCGATGTGGGCGGCCCGGCATTCGCGCTGAAACAGGCTATCGACGCAGGGATGATTCCTGGCCCGCGCATTTATCCGTCCGGTGCGATGATCACGACGACAGGTGGTCATGGCGATTTTCGCCCGCTCACGGACATCCCGCGTACGACGGGCGAAGTCAGTGCGCAGGAAAGGACCGGCGCGAATGCGATCGCCGATTCGGCCGACGAAGTGCGGTTGCGCGTGCGCGAGCAATTCCTGCAGGGCGCAACGCAGATCAAGCTCGTGGGAGCCGGCGGCGTATCCACGCCGCGCAGTCCACTCGACATGCTGACCTTCACGGAGCCCCAACTGCGCGCAGCCGTCGAAACGGCAGGCGACTGGGGAACCTATGTGGCCGTCCACGCGTATACGCCGGAAGCCGTGAAGCGAGCCGTGGCAGCAGGCGCGCAATGTATCGAACATGGTCATCTGATGGACGATCATGCAGCCGAGATCATGGCGAAGAACGGGACATGGTTAAGTACCCAGCCATTCGTGAACGAAGACGACGTCGGGCCGCTAGCGGGACCGATCCTCGACAAGTTCCGGGAAGTCATCGTGGGGACCAACAACATGTACAAACTCGCACGCAAGCACGGACTCAAGGTGGCGTTCGGGACCGACCTGATCTTCTCGCCGGCGGTGGCGGCACGCCAGGGTTTGATGATTGGAAATATGACACGCTGGTACAACGGCTCCGAAATTTTGCGGATGGTAACGGGGCGAAACGGGGAGTTGCTTGCGCTCTCCGGCGAGCGCAATCCCTATCCCGCCAAACTGGGTGTGCTGGAGCGGGGCGCGTGGGCCGATTTGCTGGTCGTCGACGGCAACCCGCTCGATAATGTGGCGCTGCTCGCCGATCCCGGCAAGAACCTGAAACTGATCATGAAGGATGGGCGCATCTATAAGGATGCCATGCAGACCTAGAGACCCGGCATCCGATACCCTCGTGATTCACGTTCTGCCGTAGCCGCGTCTGCATTGACTTCCGCCAGAGTCACCTGCATGGACCGGGTTTCGCATTGGAAGCGATTTTGCCTGACGCGGTCCTCGATCCACTCGACGGCCTGCCAGGCCGTCGCCGGTCGGCGCATGCCTGACCGCTTCTTGCTTCAGCGGCCCGCAAGGCACCCGGCGTGCTGTTGCCGGATGCGTCGTGCCTCGAGATAGCCGGGAGGCACTGGCAGCCACCACCCAACCGGTGGTGTTCTTGCGTCGCCCTTCTGTTAAACGCTCATAACGCCTGAATCTGAGCCACGGGGCCTGGTTTGCCTTCAACGAGAGGTGCGATCACCAGGTAGCGTCGTGCTCCCTTGGCTTGCGGATCGTTGACTGAGACTACCTGGCGAATCTGCCCGATCGCATTCACGATTGCCGAGCCAGCCGGGTTGGTCATGAAGTTTGCGAGGGCCTCGATCGCGCCACTGCCGTCGGGATTGTCCGCGAGGCCCAGAACATAAGGCTGCCTGGGCTTCAGACCGGTTACCGATGCCTGCAGGACCTGTAAGAGGCCCTGATCGAAGAGCGCCACGCTGGTCGGCGACTTCGCCGGCGCGCCCATTTCTGCGGCTGTGGAAATCATCTGGAGGTGAGCGGTGTTGCCCGCGACGCCGAGCGGCTGCAGATTCTGGGTACCGTCGCCGCTGGGTACTGCGTCGGGAACATACGTGACCGCTTGTGGCGCCTGACCGATAGCGACTTGCGCGATCACCTTGTTGGTCATCGTATCGATCGCGGCGAGCGCGTCGCCGTTTTCCAGGCCCACGTAGACACGCGAACCGTCGCCCGATGGCCAGACGCCGTGAGGCAGGCTGCCAACCGGGATCGTTGCCACCTGGGTATAGTCATCGGTTCTGAAAACCTTCACCTCGTTCAGGCCGCCGATTGTCACATATGCGAACATGCCATTCGCATTCTTGACGATATTTACGTGATTCGTGATCGGGCCCGTGTCGAGCGTCTTCAGCAGCCTGAACGGCGGCTTTGCTTCGAATACCTGCGTGCGTCCCACGTCCTTGAGCGTGAACCAGACCTGCTTTCCATCAGGCGTTGCGGCGATGTTCGGACAGAACGGGCTGTCCTGCTTGACCTTGCCGACGATCTGATGATCCGCGACCGACACCACGTCCGTCTCCGGATTGAACGAAGAGCAAACATAACCATATTTGCCGTCCGGCGAAAAGATCTGCATGCCTGGGCCGGCAGGCGTCATGATTCGCGTCTTCTCCTCGAACGTCGTGCCGTCAAGCACGGCCACATAGTTCTCGCCGCGGACCGTAACCCAGACTTCCTTGCCATCAGGTGTGAAGAACGCTTCGTGCGGCGAACGTCCGACATATGTCACATGCTTGATGGCATTCGTGGCCGTATCGATGAACGTGACAGAGTTCGATCCGATCGACACCACGGCGAGCGTCTTGTGATCGGGCGAGAAGCCCATTCCGTGGACGAGCACCTGGCCGCGATAGAGCGGGCTGAAGTTTCCCGGCGACGGATCTCCCAGGCGGATCACGCCAAGCAGCCGGTTGTCGGCAGGATCGGTCACGGAGACCGTGTTCGAAAATTGTTCGGCAGCGTACACGCGATCGTGGTGACTCACCGGCACGTCTGGAGCCGACTCGGAGCCGGGTGCCTGTCCGGCGAATGCGACGCTGGACAGTGCGAGGGCGATGGCGCCTGCGAGCGTGTCGAGCTGGAAAATACGACGTTTCATCACTTCTCCTCGGGGGGGGGCATCGTGTTGGAGTGCTGCATGTGCATAGGCATGGGCATTGAGTCGCCGGTGGGCACTGGGGCCTTCGTCGCTGGAACGGTGGGTGCTGCTCCCGTCTGATCGGGCGATGGTGCCGATGGCGGCAGCGTCTGGCCGAGCGCCAGGTGCATCGCAACGATTTCCTGCTGTTGCTCGACGATAATTTCCTGTGCGATACGGCGTAGCTGTTCATTTTTGCCGTAGCGCAGTTCCGCCTGCGCCATGTCGATGGCGCCTTGATGATGCGGCACCATCATGGCCACGAAGTCCTGGTCGACATCGCCGGTGGGATCGACGGTCATACCGTTCATCATCTTCGTCATGGCAACATCGTTCTGTTTCAAATAGGTCGCCTCCGGCTCGGCTACCGGACCCGCTGCGTGACCGATTTGGGGAAAACCCGCGAAAAACAGAAGTGCTGCAGCGCTTGCCGTGGTATGCGGCCAATACCGGAAGGAGCGCATCGGTTATCTCCTGATAGACATGTCTAGTGGGACGAACAGAGTCGAGCCGACTTTATTCCGACGACGCCGATCGATTTGAAATGGCACGTCGTCCTGGAGCATCGGTCAGGGAAATCAGGGCGCACCCGTTATCGAGGCGGTGAGATTCGGCGTTTGGAAGCGCAAGCGGCACCGGGACGTTGACTGGTATCCGACTGGAAAACATATCCTGCGCCACGCACGGTACGGATGGAACTCGAACCCGCCAGGTCGCCGAGCCTGGAGCGTAACTGCCGGATGTGAACTTCGATCAGGTTCGTGCCTGGATCGAAGTGTCGATGCCATAGCACCTCAAGCATTTCGGCGCGCGTGATGACGCGTTCCGGATTGAGCATCATGAATTCGAGTAGCCGGAACTCCATGGGACGCAGTCGCACGCATTTTTCACGGACTGATACGCTGCGCCGGATGCGATCGAGCGTGATGCCGCTGCCGTGAAGCACGGTGCGAGTGGAAGCATCCGAACAATGGCTGCGGCGCGATTCGCGGCGCAGGAGTGCCATGGTGCGAGCGGCGAATTCGTCCCAGTCGAACGGTAGCGACAGATATTCGTCTGCGCCGGAGCGCAGCGCGCTGACACAGCGCTCCACGCTTCCCGCTGCGTCGATGACGATTACCGGCACGGCGACGCCGAGGCTTCGGATCGAAGAAAGCACGGAGAGTCCGTCCAGATCAGGGAGTCTGCGGTTCAGCACCGCCATTCGGTAACCGTTATCGATTAATTTGCCGACGGCCTTCCTGCCGCTTCCTTCGATATCAGCGCCCAGGCCCATTGAGGTCAACGACCTGGTGAGATTTCCGGAAATGACGATGTCCGGTTCGACTAAGAGGACGCGTTCCATGCTGGCCGTGTTGAATGGGTTGCGCTGTGCGCTTGGCATAGGGGGCGACGGCCTGCGTGTACGGAGGCCGTCGTGAGATCCGTTGAAGCAAACGCGTGTCTGCGTCGGCTATTCCCTTCGCGGCCTCAGCTGTTCGACGGCGTGGCGGTCGCGACGCGACGTTGCGCCGTTTGCCTGGAGAAGTATGGTCCAGCGCCGCCGCCGGCGCGTCCGCTGGACAAATCGTATGAACTATCTCGCAGCCAGCGTAGTGGAGAACGCCTCGACGCGTTCAAGCCGCGATTTTTGTGATGTCCATAAGCGGTAGCGTACATAATCGCGCGTCCTTTTCTTATAGGCTCAGGTAGCCAACAAAGACGGGAGTGAGGAAATGGAAAGCGCAATCCGGTATCAGGTTTTTGGCGTCTCCCGACCATCGGAGTCGAGTCTGTTTATCGATTATGTAGCCGGGAGTATCGAGCAACGCCGCGCGGCCATTTTAGGTCTTATATCGCATGGGACAGACGCGGCGTTGAAGGGATGGTGCATGTTTGGACACCTTTCGGATTCCGACGTCTTTGAGATCGAGTCTCTTCCAGATCAGGCGTCTGCGGAAGATGCGGTGCAATTCTGGCGAGCCTACTTCGCATCTCTGGGCGAAGAAATCGTTTCCGCGAAGCACCTGGGTGACGACGCCCGCTGACCCTAACGCGCCCGGCAGGCCGTCAGGATGCCCCGCAGCAGATCGATGGGAGGCGGCGGACATCCAAGGATCGCCACGTCGACCGGCAGGATCGATGAAACGGGCCCACACACTGCATAGCTGCCGGAAAAAATTCCGCCCGTGCACGCGCATTCACCCGCCGCAACAACGAGCTTTGGGGCGGGCGTCGCGTCGTATGCTGCGAGCACCGCCGCCTTCATGTTCAGCGTCACCGGCCCGGTCACGAGCAGCAGGTCGGCATGTCGCGGGCTCGCGACGAACCTGATACCCAGACCTTCGATGTTGTAGTAAGGATTGTTCAACGCGTGGATCTCCAGTTCGCAGCCGTTACAGGAGCCCGCATCAATTTGCCGGATGCACAGCGCGCGCCCGAGGAGATCGAGTATTTCGCGATGAACCTTTTGCTCCTCGTGTCGCCATGCATCTTCTGCTGTCGGCGCCGGTTCGTCCGAATAGCCGGTGCGCGCGAATTGCCGGATAAGCCGCCACATCAGAGATCGTGCCCCGCGTAATTCAGGTTGAACGACTTGTTGATCAACGGGAAATCAGCAACGATGTTACCGATGATCGCGTGCTCGAGTGCGGGCCAGGCCTGCCACGACGGATCGCGGCAGTGGCAGCGCGAAACCACATCGCCCGCGTCGACCTCGAGTGCCACGAACACGTCGCCGCGCCATCCTTCCACCCAGCCCGTCCCGCGCGAAGGTGTGGTTGCCGGCTGCATGTCGACCGCAAGCGGTCCGGCTGGAAGGTTGACCATTAGCGCACGGATCAGGCGCAGGGACTCGTCTATTTCGGCGAAACGCACGGCAACGCGCGCGGCGACGTCGCCCCGCGAATCGCTTGCCGCCTTGACAGTCACTTCGTCATAGGGAGCCGGCTGCAAGGCCGCGCGCACATCGAATGGGTGGCCGCTGGCGCGGGCCGCCATGCCGCGCACGCCGAAATGCCCGGCAACATCGGCAGTCAGGCGGCCCGCGCCGGCAAACCGGTCCTGCAATCCCGACTGGTCCTCGTAGATCTTGCGCATGATGTCGACTTCACGCTCGATATGGTCGCACTGCCTGAGCAATGCCGTAACTGTCTCGGGGCGAATATCGACTACCACACCCCCCGGCACGATCCGGTCCATCAGATATCGATGCGCGAAGGCGTGGGCGTTCATGCGTATCCAGTCTTCCTTGAGTCGCGAGAACTGGGCGATTCCGAAGGCGAACCCCGCATCGTTGCCGAGCGCACCAAGATCGCCCAGATGATTGGCAACGCGCTCCCGTTCCAGCAGGAGGGCGCGTACGTACAGCGCGCGGTTCGGCACCGCGATACCGCATGCCTGCTCGAGCGCCATGCAGTAGGCCCACGAAAATGCAACGGTCGAGTCGCCCGCAATCCGGCCTGCGACCCGCTGGCCGCCGGACGCCGGGGTTCGTTCGAACAGCCGCTCGACACCCCGATGCGCATAGCCGAGACGCTCCTCGAGACGCAGCACCTTTTCCCCGACCACCGAGAAGCGGAAATGCCCCGGCTCGATGATGCCGGCGTGGATCGGCCCGACCGCGATTTCGTGAACGCCGTCTCCCGCGACCTGTACGAAGGGGTAATCCGCTTCCCTCGACTCAAATGCTTCGGTGCCGGTGGCCTGTTTTTGCAACGGGAAATAATCGGCCGGCCAGTTGCCGTGATTGAGCCACGGGCGAGTGTCTGACGCGCCGCGGGCCTGCAAGCCGGTGAGTTCGAAGATCGCGCGCTGCATGCGCGCCGCATACGGAAAAATGGCAGCAAGATCAGGGTAGCTCCCGCCGGGATGCGAGCCACGCTGCGTCGCAAGACGTGCCCACAGTATCCCGTCTTCACATTCGTAGGCGGCGTTCGCCGAATCATGCCCTTCGAGCGCTTCGCTGCCCCACATCGCAATGAGCCGGCTGCTTTGCGAGCGCGCCTTGTGTGCGATTTCGAGCCACCGCGCTTCGTTGACGTCGGCGATGACAGCCGGAATCTGTCCCACGGCGTGGAACAGCCCGACCGCGCCTTCGATCTGTGCCGTGTCTAGCCGCATGCTTCAGCCCCCCAGCATCGTCGCGGCCTGGCGATACCACGTTGCCAGGTAAGGCGGTACATAAAGACCGAGCATCAGGCCGAGGCCCAGATGCACGAATACCGGCAGCAGCGCGGGGCGATGCTCGAGCGGTTTTGCCGTCGTCGTTCCACCGAACACCATCCGCTGCACGCGCGCGAAGATTGCCGCAAATGCCACAGCGAGTCCGAGCAGCAGCAAGGGTGCCGTCCAGGGTAGCGTATTCATGGCGGTCGTCAGGATCAGGAACTCGCTTGCAAACACGCCGAACGGAGGCAGACCGAGAATCGCGAGCGCGCCGAGCATCATCCCCCAGCCGACTGTCGGGCTGACCTGCCGCAGCCCGCGAATCCCCTCGATCGCCTGCGTGCCGGCCTTCTGCGCCGCATGGCCGACCGTGAAGAAGATCGCCGACTTGACGAGGGAATGGACGGTCATGTGGAGCAGCCCGGCGAACGTCGCGATCGGGCCACCCAGTCCGAACGCGAAGGTGACCAGTCCCATGTGCTCGATCGAGGACCAGGAGAACAGCCGCTTGACGTCTTTCTGGCGGAACAGCGAGAACGCGGCAATCAGCACCGACACGAGCCCGAATCCGACCAGCAACTGCCCCGGCAGGCCATTGCCCAGCGCGCCGTCGGCGAGCACCTTGCAGCGCAGCACCGCGTACAGCGCGACGTTCAGCAGCAGCCCAGAAAGCACCGCCGAAATGGGCGTCGGGCCTTCGGCATGGGCGTCCGGCAACCAGCTATGCATGGGCACAAGACCGACTTTGGTGCCGTAGCCTACGAGCAGGAACACGAAGGCGATCGATACGATGCCGGGGTCGAGGTGCGTCCTCGCGGCGGCCAGGCTCGTCCAGAGCAGCGCATCGTCGCCGCTCAACTGCCGGCTCGCAGCGAGGTAAAGCAGGATCGTGCCGAACAATGCCTGCGCGATGCCGACGCCGCACAGGATGAAGTACTTCCATGCGGCCTCGAGGCTCGCGGCTGTCCGGTAGACGCTGACGAGCAGCACGGTCGCGAGCGTGGCGGCTTCCATCGCGACCCACAGCACGCCGAGATTGTTGGTCAGCAGCGCCAGCAGCATCGCGAACATGAAGAGCTGGTACATGCTGTGATAGAGCCGCGTGCGCTTTGCGGTCATGCGGCTGCGCGCCTCTTCGACCTGCATGTACGGCCGCGAAAACAGTGACGTCGTCCAGCCGACGAACGCGGTCAGCGCGACGAGGTACACGTTGAGCGGATCGACAAAAAATGTTCGTCCGAACGCAAACGACGGCCCTCGTTCGACGGTGCGCGCGGCGAGCACGAGTGTTGCCGCGAATGTCGCGAAGCTGAAGGCGACGTTCAGGCGACGCGCGACATGGCTGGGTCGTGTGCCTGCCAGACAGGCGGCGGCCAGGAGCGGAATGCCGAGTACGGCGAGCACGACGTGGGCGTCACTCATCCTTGAGTTTCTCGATGTGATGGATGTCCAGGCTGTCGAACTGCTCCCGGATCTGGAACATGAACACGCCCAGAATCAGAAGCCCAACCAGCACGTCCAGCCCGATGCCGAGCTCCACGATCATCGGCATGCCGTTGGTCGCGGCCGTTGCCGCGAAGAACAGCCCGTTCTCCATCGACAGGAAGCCGATCACCTGGGGAATCGCCTTCGCGCGCGTGATCATCGCCATGAACGACAGCAACACGCACGCGAGCGCAATCCCGAGTGTTCCGTGCGCAACCGAGGTCGCGAGCTGGCTGATTGGCGAGGCGACATTAAACGCAATGATCACCAGCACGATGCCAATGAGCATCGTCGTCGGAATGTTGATGAGCGGCTCGACATCGGTCTGGACGTCGAGCCTGCGCACGAGCCGGTACAGGATCCACGGAATCGCGCCGACCTTCAGCACGAGCGTCAGTCCGGCGGACACGTACAGGTGCGCATCTCCCGTCACCCATCCGAGGATCAGGTTCGCCAGCACGAGCGCGACACCCTGCAGCGTATAAAGGTGAATCAGCGAGAGAATGCGGCGCTGGCTCAGCATCGCGAACGACAACGCGAGCAGCACGGCCGCGAGGAAGTTGATGAGTTGCGTTGCGTAACCGTGCATTCATGCCCCCAGCAGAATATGCACGAGCATGCCGATTACCGCGAGCAGGAAAGCGGTGGCGAGAAACTCCGGAACCCTGAAGATCCGCATCTTCGCGTTGGCGGTTTCGACTGCGGCAAGCGTTGCACCGCCCACCATCAGCTTGACGAAGAGCACGGGCAGCGCGAGCAGCAGCGCAAGCGGGTTGCCCGCGCCGGCGATGCCCCACGGTACGAACAGAGCCAGACCGATGCACGAGTACGCGAACAGCTTGAGGCTCGCCGCCCATTCCATCAGCGCGAGGTGCCGCCCCGAATATTCGAGGATCAGCGCCTCATGGATCATCGTCAGCTCGAGATGGGTGGCCGGATTGTCGACGGGCAGACGCGCGTTCTCGGCGAGTGAGACCAGCGTGAACGCAATCCCCGCGAAGGCCAGGCTCGGATAGATCGTGAGCTCGCCCCGACCGAGTGTCGCGACGATGCTCGTGAGCAGTGTCGATTGCGTGATCAGCGAAGTCGAGAACAGGACCATCAGCAGCGCTGGCTCTGCGAGGAACCCGATCAGCATCTCGCGGCGGGCGCCGAGCGTGCCGAACGCGGTGCCGATGTCCATTGCGGCGAGCGACAACGCGGCTCGCGCGAGTGCGAACAGGCCGACGAGCGCGATCGCGTCCGCGGCGGGCGACAGCGGCAGTTCAGTCGACAGCGTCGGCACGATCGCACACGCAAGCGTCATTGCCGCCCAGACGACGTAGGGTGCGCCACGGAACACCGGACTTGCGGTATGCGCGACGACCGATTCCTTGTTGAACAGCTTGTGGAGCATCCGGTACGGCTGCCAGATGGACGGCGCGCGCCGGTTCTGCAGCCGCGCGCGGCACTGGTTGATCCAGCCCGTGAGCAGGGGGGCGCCGGCAAGCGCCACAACGATCTCGAGGGCCTGCGAGATTACGCCGGACAGGCTCACCATCGTTTCACCAGCATCAGGAGCAGGATCAGTACCGCGAAGCTGTAGGTCAGGTACACGGCAATCTTGCCGGTCTGCAGCCGCCCGGCCCATTGCGCCACGCGTAGCGTGAGCGCCGCGATACGGTCGTAGACAATGGACCACGTGCGGTCGGTGACCGACACGCGGTAGACCGGTTGCGCATCGAACGGCGACGGCAACTGCCGCTCGACGCGCAGCAGCGGCGAGAAGATCTCGCGGATCGGCTGCCCGAACCCTTCGGCTGTGTCCTGCATGCGTGCCGTCGTGAACGGAAAGCCACAGCTCCAGGGTGCCGCGCGCCGCAGCCGGCCGTGATAGAAGCGCCGCACCAGGACCCAGGCGAGCGCGCAGCAGGCAACGAAGAACAGCATGAACACGGCGGGCATGTAGCTTGCCCGGGCAGTCGATACCGGCGCGAACAGCAGCCAGCCGTGATGGCTGGCGGCGACGCCGCTCCCGACAAGCGCACGCGTGACCGGGTCCAGTACCTTGACGAACTGCACGGGCATCAGCCCGAGCAGCACGCCGGCCACGGCGAACCAGTAGAACGCGAGCCGCTCCCATGCATTCGCGTCGCGTGCGCGAGCCAGTTTCGCTTCCCTCGGCTGCCCGAGGAACACGATGCCAAAGAACTTGACCATCGTGTACCCGGCGAGCGCCGCCGACATCGCAACCAGCGCAGCCACGATCGGCACCGTCATGGCGAGGACGGAATTCGGCAAGCCCGGCGCGAACAGGAAACTCTGCAGCAGGAGCCACTCCGCGACGAAGCCGCTCAGTGGCGGCAAGCCGGCGCTGGCCGCGACGCCGGCAAGGACGGCCCACGCGGTCCACGGCATGAAGCGGATCAGGCCGCCCAGCCTGCCGAGATTGCGCTCCCCGGTGGCATGCAGTACCGCGCCCGTACCCAGGAACAGCAGACTCTTGAAGGACGCGTGCGCAGCGATCTGGTAGAGCATCGCAGTCAGCGCCAGAGCCGACAGGTGCGGCATCCCGCATGCACGAAACAGCACCGCGAGCCCGAGTGCAGCGATCATCAGGCCAACGTTGTCGATCGACGAATACGCGAGCAGGCGCTTCATGTCCACCTGGATCGTGCTGAACACCACGCCTAGCAGCGTCGTCCCGACGCCGAGCACGAGCAGCAGCACGCCCCACCACGCGATCTGTACGTGCAGCAGGTCGAACACGGTGCGCAGCATGCCGTACAGGCCGACTTTCAGCACGAATCCGCTCAGGAGTGCCGACACGGGCGAGGGCGCCGCCGGATGGGCATCAGGCAGCCAGACATGCAGCGGGAACACGCCCGCCTTGGCGCCGAATCCGGTCAGCGCAAGCAGGAAGGCGAGCGACGCCCAGAAGGCGTCGAGCGACTGCGCGCGCATGTTGGCGAATGTGTAGTCTCCGGTGCGAGCCTGCAGTATGCCGAAGCACAGGAGCAGCGCGAGCGCACCGACGTGGGAAATCAGGAAATACTGGTAGGCGGCGCGACGGATCTCGCCGATGCGGTGGTTGGTCATCACGAGGAACGTCGCGGACAGCGTCAACGTTTCCCAGGCAACCATGAACACGTAGGCGTCGTCGGCGACCAGGACAAGCGCGATGCTTGCGATGCACACGTGATATTCAAAACAGATGAGCCCAGGCGCGGTTCCTTCGCCCTTGCGGAAATAGCCGGCGGAAAAGGCGCCGATTCCCGCGCTGACGACGCCGAGCACGAAGAGGAAATAGCCCGACAGCCGGTCGAGGCGCAGATGGAAGGGAAGACCGGGCAGGCCCACCGGCAGCACCACGGTGGACGGTTCGGCGAAGACGCCGGCAAGACCTGCCGCTCCCAGCAGCAATCCAGCCAGCGCGCCCAGCGGAAACAGACCGTGTGCGACAAGCCGCGTGCGATGCAGAACCCCAAGGCCCAGCGCGCCGACCGTGAGCCAGACAGCCACGACCAGCAGGACGAAATGCACACCAGGCACGCTTGCCATCCGGAATGTCTCCAGTGCGCTCGGATTGGACGGGGGCATGGACCGGGCCCGGCACACCGGGTCGGTCTTGCGCATAATATTACATCGAAAGTTGAATGTGACTGGCAGAGTATGATAATGACGTTATCATGCAAGCCACATGAGGCAACAAAAGTGGGGACTTCCGGTGGGACGTTGACAGGCGCCGTCGGGTTCGGGGGCGTGGATTGCGTGTCGACCTCGCCGGTCGCCATTCCTGCGTGAATCGCTGGCACGGCCATTGGATTTGAGGGCGAGTGTATTATAATCCTATTATCATACTTGTCTTTCCTGCTCCCAATGGAAACGAAAACCGCGCGCCTGACTATCCTGATCGATCCCGCCAAGAAGGAGGCATTGGAGAAGCTCTGTGCCGCGCAGGATCTGACGCCATCGCAGGTTGTCCGGCAGTTGATCCGTGAATATCTCGAACGTCATGGCGTGACCTACAAGACGAAGAGCGCGCTCGGAAAGCGGGTCGGGCGCAGTGCCGACTGAAGCTGACTAACTGAGGTTGACTGAGGTTGACTGAGCCTGCGGGCAGGATCAGGTGCCTTGCTCCCAATGTGCGTGACCGTTTTCGCGCCAGATCAACCGCTTCGGGTCGAGGCTCATGCCGCTCTTCAGGCGTCTGGCAATTGAGGGCAGCCTCAGGTCGTCCGCCCACGCATACGAGAAGGCGCGATCCAGCAGGACGCGCGAAGACGGCAGGCGGCCTCTGCCTTTCCAGGCGAAAACGACGAAATTGCTGTCGTCCGCGCATCGGACCATCGTGTACGAGGAGCCGAACACGGCGTTCAGCCGTTCGACGTAAAGGTCCAGCGCCGGCTCGTCATCGGTAAAGTTGATCGCAAGAACCCCCGTCTTCGTCAGCCGTTCGCGGCACGCAGAGAAAAATGCAATATCCGTGCACTGGCTTGCGATCCCGTTCGACGCGTAGGCGTCGACCAGGATAACGTCTGCTGCAACGCTCTCGTTGCGGATGTAGTCCGCACCATCGGCGCACAGCACCCTGAAGCGTGCGTCGTCGGCAGGAATCCTGAACACATCGCGCAGGGCAATGACTTCGGGATCGATCTCGACCGCGGTGATCTCCACTTCAGGCAGGTGCCGATAACAGTACTTTGCCAGCGAGCCCCCGCCTAGCCCGATCATGCAGATGTGCTGGGGAGCCGGCTGCAGCAGCAGGAATCCCATCATCGTGCGCGTATAGCCGAGCGCGAGCCTGTCCGGCGCACGAAGCGACATGCAACTCTGGGTGGCAAAGTGATCGAAGTGCAGGGACACTGCGTGCTGCGTTTCCAGCACAAATGGTCGCCCGTCATTTAATGGCGTAGAGAGGAACTCGACGAATGCGTCACAGGATGTCTGGTCGCCGTCCATTCTCGATATATCCAGGTAGTCAAACGAGTGCGTGAAACACTGCCGCGTTTCGCGTGGGTGCCGTGCTACAGGTCACGCCTTCTTCAGAATGTCGCTGCGCGCGGACTCCGACCATGCGTGACCGCAGTCCGCGCACACATACCGTGCTCCGTCCGGGTACGTGTTCTCCATCGAGCATTGCGGGCATGCGGAGGCGGCGTTCATTGCGGATTCCCTTGAAACAGTGTCGGGTCAGTCAGGAAAAATAGGGCATACCTCGCCAGGGGGCGATCATCTGAAGATGTACATGCCATTATAATGTAAGACACATAAAATTACTTCCGTATTATAATGATGTTCGCCGCCCTTCAGCGAACTTGCGGGCGGATTCGCTGAGGATGTCGTCATGTTCGATCTGGATGGAGCGTTGCTGTTGCCTGACCGGCGCCTGGTGCGCCTGTGGGAAATAGCGGGAAGCCGGGGGCTGGTCCTGGTGGGAGTCGGGCGCGGCGGCGAACGCGGGTTCCAGATGATGCACCGGTTCCATGACGTCGGCGAGCAGCTCGCGGCAACCGGTATCCACCTGGCCTTCGTCTATCCAAGAGAATCGGCCCGGCACGTGCTGGACGCGATCTCGGTCGCCAGCGCGCGGTTCCGGCGCCATCCGTGGCTCGTCCTGGACATGGACCGCCGTTTTTTTGTGCAGGCGGTGTGGCCCCGATCGCTCGAAGCAGTGCACCTGAACCCCGAAATGAAGCGACTCGCCGGCGCCAGCATCGACCTGCAGGACCCGATGTGGGAAGGCGAACTCAGGTCATTTCTCACAGACTGCCAGATCGATACTTCGTCCTGAAATCGCGTGGAAGCAGCCGTATGCACCGAGACCGGTGCGAGCTCCGACTGGACACGACAGGGCGCGTCGAACTCCGCCCGATGGTAGGGCGCCTGGCAATCCGCAGCGACTACGAGTTAATTTTTTTGGAGGTGCGATGATCGACAACGATACGCCAAATGAGCAAACCATTTCGACGTCTGCAATCTGGGCGCTGGAACGTCTCTCAGAAGTTCGCTATGGGAGAGACGCGCCGGCACTCGGCTGGTCGGTCACGCGGGAATTGATCAGTGCGGGGTACGTTGGCTATCCATCCGGCACGCGCTCCAGTATCACGATTACGGCTTCCGGGCGGGCATTCCTGAAAAGCCGGAAATAGCGGCAAACGTACGACAGCTTGAGTGAATCGTGCTGGCCGCCACGGATTCTGGTGTGCCTCGCCAGATTGAACCCAGCGTATGTGCGTCCAGCGAAACTCAAATTGAATGCCCGGTGCGATGGATCGCGAGGTACAACGCGTTGCACTTGATCACTGTGTTGCCGTCCGACATCGGGTGCCGCCCGAGGCTAGAGCGCACCGACGCGTGCGTGTTTGTCCAGCACCTCGTCGCATATGGCAAGCCACGCGCGTGCAGCGTGTGACATGTAGCGATCCGGCGACCAGATGTGCATGAGTGTCCAGTCGAGAGAAGGCTCGGTCACCCGCGCGAGCGCGAGGTTGCTGACGTCGAGACGCGCGAGAAACGGTTCGGGCAGGAATGTGGTTCCCAGTCCCGCTGCCGCCATGGCCGCGAGAAAGTCCCAGTGACCGCTTCTGGCCACGACATTCGGCTCGATGCCGGATTCGTGAAATGCCGCATGAAGGCGACGGGCCAGGGCAAATCCGTCGTCGAGCAGGATCAGCGGCTGGTCCTTCAGCGCGGCGAGCCTGACTGTCCGACGTCCCGCCCATGGCACTTCGCGCGGCCCCACGGCCCAGATCGTGTAGCGCGCAATCACACGGGTCGCAAGCTTTTCCTGGCTGCTTCCCGGTAACAGCACGGTTGCACCGACTTCCAGTTCCCCCGCAACGACCTTCTGTTCGAGCAACTGTCCACCGTGCTCGGCAAGCCGCAGTTCGAGCTTCGGGTAGCGTTGCTGAAAGGCTCTGACCGCGGCGGGGAAGAAGAGATTGCCCATCGGCGGCATGCCCACGGTGAGCTGGCCCCGGCCCAGTTGTGCGACGTCGGCGACCTCCACTTGCAGTTCGCGAATCACGGACAATGCCTGCAAGCCGCGCTCGTAGACTACACGCCCGACGTCGGTGAGTTGTACGTGTTTGCCATCGCGGATCAGAAGCGGTTGACCGATCTCGTCCTCGAGCTGCCGCACCATCTTGCTGATTGTCGACTGGGTGACAAAGACGGCGGCAGCCGCCTGGGTAAAACTGCCCAGCTGAACGGTTTCCACAAAGTAGCGCAATGCGCGGATATCGATGGCCATGTCCGTAAAGTGATTCCATGAAAAAAACGACTGGACAACATGATATTAAATCACGTTATGCATTGATGAATCTTCACTAAACTTAATATGTATTCAGTTGGATAGGCGCCATTCATCGTACGGATTGTGTCGTATTGGCAGCCAGTCAGAGGAGACAGAAGTGCTTGAGGAGCGGATTCGCCTGGCGCAGCTGCGCGACAGGATTGTGACGGCAGAGGAAGCCGCATCGCTGATTCTTGACGGCATGACCGTTGGCATGAGCGGCTTTGGTGCCGCGGGCGACTGCAAGGCAGTCCCCCTTGCGCTGGCTGCGCGTGCCCGCGAGCAGGCGTTGCGGATCACGCTGATGACGGGCGCATCGGTAGGGTACGAGGTGGACGGGGTACTCGCCGAAGCGGGTGTCATTCGCCGGCGCATGCCGTTTCAGTCGGACAGGACCCTGCGTAACCAGATCAACGCCGGCGAGGCGACGTTCATCGACCTCCACCTGTCGGAAATGGCGGAGCAGTTGCGAGACGGATACCTCGGACCCGTCGACGTCGCCGTGATCGAAGCGGTAGCCGTTAGCGAAGCCGGGATTGTGCCGACGATGTCGGTCGGCAATTCGGCCGTGTTCGCGGCGCTCGCAAAGAAGGTCATCGTCGAGATCAACCTGGAGATGCCGCTCGAGCTCGAAGGGTTGCACGACGTCTATTCGCCGCTGCCTCGTCCCAACCGTGAACCTATTCCGCTTACCAACGCGGCACAGCGAATCGGCCTTCCGTATATTCCTCTGGACCCGCAAAAGATTGCAGCGATCGTCGTCACGCGCAAGGGCGACAGCCCCAACAAGGTTCTTCCCCCGGATGCCGACACCACGCAGATAGCCGGGCACCTGAGCCGTTTTTTCTCGCACGAGGTTCGCGCGGGCCGGCTTGGCCCCTCGCTGCAGCCACTTCAGGCTGGCGTCGGCTCGATCGCGAATGCGGTATTGCATGGGCTGGTCGATTCAGGGTTTCGCGGCCTGAGCATGTATTCCGAGGTGCTTCAGGACGGCGCGATCGAACTGCTCGACGCGGGGTGTGTCGACTTCGCATGTGCATCCGCGATCATGCTGTCCAGCGAATATCAGAAGCGCTTTTTCGAGGGGCTGGGCCGCTACCGGTCGCGCGTCCTGCTGCGGCCGCAGGAGATCAGCAATCATCCGGAAGTCATTCGCCGGCTGGGCGTCATTGCGGTGAACACCGCGCTCGAATGCGACATCTATGGCAACGTGAACTCGACACATGTTGGCGGCACGCACATGATGAACGGCATCGGCGGCTCGGGTGACTTTGCGCGCAATGCGTACCTCTCGGTGTTCGTGACGAAGTCGCTGGCGAAGGATGGCGACATTTCGAGCATCGTACCGATGGTGTCGCACGTCGACCATATCGGACAGGACGTGGACGTCATCGTCACCGAGCACGGATTGGCCGACCTGCGCGGACTCGCACCCCGCGAACGCGCACTGCAGATCATCACGCATTGCGCGGACCCGCTGTACCGGGACGCGCTGCTCGATTACGTGGCAAAGGCGGTGGCGCGCGGCGGACAAACGCCTCATCTGATCGAAGAAGCACTCGCGTGGCACGGACATTTTCGCGAGTACCACAGCATGCGGCCTGAGCGAGCGCTGGCGTAACGACGCGGCCGACGGTGATGTGTGGGACAAGGTGAACGTCTGAAGGTCTGATGGATACGCTACAAAATATGCGGGTATTTGTCCGCGTCGTGGAGGTCAACAGTTTCACAGCGGCAGCGCGATCTTTCTATTCGACTACGGGCGCCATGTCGCGCGCGGTCTCGGAACTGGAGACGCATCTGCGGACACGGCTACTCAACCGCTCGACTCGTCGACTCGCGCTTACGGTTGCCGGAGAACGTTATCTGAAGCGGTGCAAGCAGATTCTTGCGGACGTCGATGGCGCCGAAGAGGAAGCGAGTTGTGCACAGGAGCGACCTGCAGGTGTGTTGCGTATGCACAGTTTCGCGAGCATCGGGCAGCATTACGTGCTGCCGGCAATCTCGCAGTATCGCGCCTTGCATCCCGACGTGACAGTCGAGCTTACGCTCTCGCAGTGCATGCCCGATCTGTTCGAAGCCAGCAGCGATGTGTCGCTGGTGACCGCGATTTCACTGCCGAATTCCGATCTCGTGTCACATCGACTTGGTTCGTCGTGCAGCATCCTGTGCGCATCGCCCGGCTATGTACGTACGCACGGCACGCCGGACACGCCCGCCGATCTCGCTCATCATGACTGCCTGATCCTCAAGACGCCGTCGTCGCCCGCGCACGAATGGACGCTCGAAGGACCGGAAGGCAACGTGGAAATGCACGTGAGTGGACCGGTGCAGGTGAATATCGCAGAATCGCTGGCGGTGGCGATTCGAGAAGGCATGGGGATCGGCACGCTGCCCGTATATACGGCCATTGAGGGTCTGCGAAACGGCACGCTTATGCGCGTCCTGCCGCGCTACATCCTGCAGAAAGTCAACGTTTATGCGCTATATCCGTCACGCAAGTTTGTCGATGCGAAGACGAAGACATGGGTGGGATTCCTGCGCGCGCATATTCCACAAGTGATCGCTCGCGACATGTCCTTGCTGGAGAAACTCACGCCGGAACAACGAGCGGATATGGCGATCATGACGTGTGACGCGCTGGACGCGACGGCATCGGAACCGCGCTGAGGACAGTATCGCTGCAACGCGTCCAGGGCTCCTCGGCTTGTTTGCCGTCCGCTCTCTATTTGGCCGTATGCGAGCGTTGCACGCATACCACACCGAACCATGCGAAAGACAGTTGGGGAGCCATGGCGCGTGACCGATTACCCGACTATCCGTAGGTGTGGCCGTCACCTTCCCAATCTTTGTTGATTCTGGAAATGGTTAATCCAGATTGGCGCATATAAGTTCAAAAAAGGTCGAACTATGCTCCCGCCACGATTTCAATCGTTCAACTGGCAGCACATCTGATCTGCCGAAAAACTATCGATCCGGGAGGCCAATCTAATGAAAAGAGTCGCGAGTTCTCACGCCATTGGCGCACTTTTAGCCGTTGCAACGTCATCGGCTTTCGCACAGAGTTCCGTCACGCTATATGGACTCGTTGATACGGCAATCCGCTATCAGACGAACGCCGCGCCGGATGGCAAGGACCTGATCGGCATGACGGTCGGTCCGGAAACGCACAGCCGCTGGGGACTACGCGGCAGCGAAGATCTGGGCGGCGGTCTTTCCGCGATCTTCCGCCTTGAAAACGGCTTCGAACTCGGCGACGGGAAACTGCACGTGCCGAACACGCTGTTCAGCCGCCAGGCGTACGTCGGCCTCTCGAGCAGCCAGTTCGGCTCGGTCACGTTCGGCAACCAGTACGCGCCTCTCTACGACACCATGGGCGACATTTTCGACCCGATGACAGTTGGCGACTATTGGCAAGACAGCTGGATGTACAACGGCATCGGCAACTACCTTACCGTTCCGAACTCCGTCAAATACAAGTTTTCGTCCAACGGGCTGAGTATCGACGCGATCTATGGCTTTGGCAACCATGCCGGCGCCATGGGCCTCGACAGCACGTATGGCGTGGAACTGACGTATGCGCGCGGGCCGGCGTCGATCAATGCGGGGTTCCAGCAGACCTCCGTCTCGTCCCTGAACGGCAGTTCGGTCAATGGCGCGAAGGTCAACTTCCTGCATGTGAGCAGCGCCTATCAGATCACCAAAACCGTACGCCTGCTGGCCGGCTGGCTGCACGGTCAGGACACGACCGGCACAACGGATTTCAACATGCAGCAAGCCGGCGCGCCGACGCTTCGAGGCAGTAGCCCGAACCGTATCGACGACACGCTTTATGTCGGTGGCAACTGGCAGGCAACCGACCCTTTGCTGATCACGGTGGCCGGCTACTACGGTCACACGCGTAATGCGGAACGACTCGACGGCACGCTCGGTTCGGGTATCAACTACTCGGCCACCGTGCTCGCCGAGTACTCTCTGTCGAAGCACACCGAGGTGTACGGCACGGCGGATTTTGCGCGAGGCAATGGGGCGTTTGCCGCCGACTATCCGGGCGTGACCAATACGGCCACCGGCAATGTCGACAGGATCGGTCGAACCAACAACGTCGGTGTGGCGATCGGCATGCGCCAGATGTTCTAGTTGTGGTGGTGGACGCCGGGTGCCGGGTGCCCGGTCCGGCACGTCGCGGCGGTCTCGATTGAGCCAGGTCAACGCGACACGGCAATTCGTCTCTACCCTGAAGGTAAGCTCATGGCGGGTCGAGTTGCTACCATGCACCGAGTCTATTTCCTTCTCCCCGGCGCCGAGGCGGCGCGCTCCCTTGTTGACGCTATCGAGCAACACGGGATAGAGCGCCGCCATATTCACATCGTTGCGAATCAGCGTATCGAAACGGATGCGTTGCCCGATGCATCGCTGGTCGAGGGCAGTGAGATGAAAGCAATCACTGCCCGCGGCATCGCCGCGGGCATATTCGTCGGAACAATTGCTGGGCTCGCCGCAATGCTGCTTTCACCTGCAGGCGTAACAGTTGCGGGCGGCGCAGTGTTGGCCTTGACGCTGGTGGGCGTCGCTTTTGGAGAGTGGCTCTCGACCACGCTTGGCATCGACGAGACCTGCGAGCGTTACAAGCAGTTTGTCGAAGCGGTCCGACGCGGAAATGTCCTTGTGATCGTAGAGACACATTCAGCAGAGCATATTGAATGGGTCAAACGTGTCATGGGGGACAAGCATCCCTATGCGCTGTTCGAGTCAGGCGGCGATACGGTCGCCCTCATTCGTTGAACGGGCCCCCGCCGACCTTGTGCTCCGCGGCGTTCTTGTATCACCGCGCAGAGACGACTACCAGACATTGCGCGAATAAATGACTCTTCTGGAATCCGTGCTAATGCAACGGCGATTCTGGACGTTAGTGATATCTGTGATCTTCGCATCTCACACACGCGTTCAACAGGCTGCATGCACGCATCACGGATCTTCTGCTCAAACTACCGCCACACTATGACCAAAAATGTCAGTATTCGCGCCCGCCTCGCGTTGGCGATGGGCTTCCTTGCAGCACTGTTAATTATCGGCGGACTCATGGGAGTCATGGGCGTCCTGATGAGCAACGGCGATGTAAAGCAGCTGTACGCCAGCCGTCTGGCTTCTTCAGAGGCTTTGAGTCAGTCGAACGTGGCGTTGTCCAGGGCGCGTCTTTGGCTTTATCGCATTGCGCTCGATCCGGCCAGTCCGGAAGTTGAACAGGAAACCCAGACGGCCCGAGATTTGCTAAGTACATCGAAGAAGGCATGGGACGCCTATCGCAAACTGCCTTTTTCGGGGCCCGAAGAGGCGCAGCGCGCGACGGACGTCAACAGCAAATTCGACGCATTCGTCGCAAACGGGCTTGACCTCATGTTTGGCGCAATTGCAACCCACGACGCCACGCAAATTCTCAAGGTATGGAAAGACCTTCCGCCTTCACTGTTTATCGATGTGTCCGATGGCATGGATGCGCTCGGCGCGATTCAGGTCGTGACCGCGCGTGAGATGTTTGAGACCGCGCAAACGAGATTTCACTGGTTTGTTGGAATAGCGATCATCGGTATTGCGATTGCGCTGGCAGCCGCGGCTTTCGCGTGGTGGTCGCTGCAACGGGCAATCGGTTTGCCTCTTGCGAGGGCACTGGAGCACTTCAAGGCGATTGAAGGCGGAGACCTGACGATGGACGTCGAAGTCCATTCGAGCGACGAGATGGGGCAGTTGATGTCCGGCCTCGATGCGATGCAAGGCAAGCTCGTTCAGACGATCGGAGCGGTGCGGGAAGGATCGCGGTCGATCACAACCGCCACTCAGGAAATTTCGGCGGGCAACCTGGATCTGTCACAGCGGACGGAAGAGCAGGCGGCTTCGCTTGAGCAGACGGCCGCATCGATGAATGAACTGACTTCGACCGTGCGTCAGAATGCTGACAATGCGAAACAGGCGAACGAAGTGGTGAGGAATACGGCCCAACTCACCGAACGGGGCAATCTGGCGACGCAGGAAGTCGTGCAAACGATGCGAGGCCTCTCCGATGCATCGGGAAAGATCGCTGAAATCATCGGCGCCATCGAAGGCATTGCTTTTCAAACCAATATCCTGTCGCTGAACGCAGCCGTCGAAGCAGCCCGGGCGGGCGAACAGGGACGCGGCTTTGCTGTCGTCGCCAGCGAAGTGCGCTCGCTGGCGCAACGGAGTGCGACAGCGTCCAGGGAGATCAAGGATCTCATCACCGACTCGCTACAACGCGTTGAAGCGGGTGCGAGGCAAGCCGATAGCGCGATCGGTACGATGGAAGCCATACTGGACTCGGTCAGGAAAGCGAGCGCCTTGATGAACGAGATTACCACCGCATCGGAAGCGCAGTCGAAGGACATCGAACAAGTCAATCGAGCCGTGTCGGAAATGGATCATGTCACGCAGCAAAATGCTGCGCTGGTCGAGCAGGCATCGGCGGCTGCCCTGTCACTGAAGGAGCAGGCGGGAAAACTGGAGAGCGCGGTTTCGATATTTCTCCTGTCAAGAGCGGGATAGGCCTGGACAACGGTGCAGCCTTCTTAAGGCTGCCATCAGGAACAGTCACATATGCTTCCGCCAGGCCTGTCATGACGCGTTGAGCCGCGGAACATCTGCACACGGACATCGCATCGAGGCGTGGCATTTCAACCTCCTGCTTGACCATAACGAGAATGCCCTTGCCGATGTCTTCCTCGCAATCCTCACGGGAAAACGAACAGTGGGCGGACTGGCTGCTTCGCGCTCGCTTCTCTGGCAGTCCCGAGCGCGAACGCGTGTTGCGCGCCGACCTGCGGCGTGACGCCGATCGATTGCTCGACCTGGCGCGCCTGGGTGCCGGTATGACGATGCTCGACGTTGGGAGCGGCGACGGCCTTCTCGCCCTTCGGGCGATCGAGCGTATCGGTCCGTCGCTCGAGGTGATCGCAACCGACGTATCTGCGTCGCTGCTACGGCACGCCAGCGAGCGGGCGGCGGAACGCGGCGTCGCCAGCCAGTGCGTCTTTCTGCGATGTCCGGCGGAGTCCTTGAGCCTCATCGAGGATGACTCGGTCGACGTCGTGGTCGCGCGTGCGGTCGTCGGCTATTTGCCGGACAAGCCCGCTGTTTTCCGGGAATTCCTGCGAGTGCTCAAGCCCGGCGGCCGCATCTCGCTTGCCGACCCGATTCGCCGCGACGAAGCGTTCGAAACGTGCTCGCTGAAAACCTTGATCACGACCGGCGGCGCGGAAGGCGTCAATCCGTTTTTTACCCTGCTTCATCGCTGGAAGGCCACCCAGTTTCCTGACACGGAAGAAGCTGCGCGCCAGAATCCCATGACGAATTTCAGCGAGCGTGATCTGGTGAGCTTCGCAATGAATGCCGGGTACACCGATATTCATATGGAGTTCCACATCGATGTCGGCACCGCGAAAGTCAATGACTGGGACGTGTTTCTCGACAGCACGCCTTTCCCGTGGGCGCCGACACTCAGGCAATTGCTGTCCGATGCCTTCACCGCGCGGGAGCGGGTATTGTTTGAACATGCCCTTCGTCCCCAGGTGATCGCCGGGGCGATGGCCTCCGCGGACCGCATCGCGTATCTTTCGGCGATGAAGCCCTCCGTGGCTGACCACCGCTAGCGTCGCCGGAGAACAGGAGATTGGCCCGTATGGATGTTCATTTCGACGGACTTGCGCGCTGTGTAGCTCGTGTCAGCCATGACAGGTTGCGCCATTCGACTATGACGGGAAACGACTCGATTCGGCTTGCCTTACTTCTTTAGAATAGACACAGGCGCGAGTAGGCGAAGGGTAAGTTTTCAGTTAAGCGCACGACGACGACCGGCTTGCGTGGACAGGGATGTTTCGGAACGCTTCACGTGCACCGGCAATGTGGGATCCAGAATATGCGCCACGCGTATCGCTGGATTCGTCGGCGTCATTGGTGGTCCGCCGTCCGGACAAATTCCATGTTCGCGCGGGCAGTTCGGCCGGACGGCGGCCTGGAGAGGCAGGATGAGCAACGACAATCCGTCGCCGAGGCGCGCGACATACGAGAAAGGGATCCGGATCGGCGGGTACGGATGGTTCAGCCGCCTGGCGGCCGTCGTCGTCAGCACAATCGTGCTCGTGGTGGCAGCGATGCTGTCGGTGGTGCTGCTGGCAGTGCTGTTCGGCGTAGGCGCGATTGTCGCCGGCTATCTCTGGTGGAAGATCCGTGCGCTGCGCCGCCAGGCGCGCGAGTTCGGCGACGACGGCCGGACCGTCGACGTCGAGGTTGTGTACAAGGACTCGCATGGCGACGATATCGCGAAACGCTGACAATACAGGAATGCCACTGATTGCCGGTGCGACGTCTGCGGGCGCGGCTGGACCACGTGAGGTCGTCACCGCCGCGCCATAAGCGCCCGTTTCTACTGCACCGTGATGGTGGCCTTCATATACGGGTGAATACCGCAGAACACCTTGTACACCCCCGGCTTGTCGAACTTGAACTGATACGTATCGTTCTGGTCGAGCGCGGCGGAGTGAAAGACGCCCGCATCGTTGACGACAGTATGCGGTTCGCCGTCCATATTTTTCCAGGTCACCGTGGTGCCCGCCTTGACCGTGAGGGCCATCGGCGAAAACATGAAGTTCTTGATGACGATCTGATTGGGCTCCTGCGCCTGCGCGGCAGACAAACCAAAGGTCGCCCCCGCCATGAGTATCCCGATCCCGTAGAAGAGGCCGAACGCGCGACGATAGTGAATGGAGAGCATGGCTCGGATCCTTGTTCAGTGAGCAAGACGCAAGGTCAGGCGAGGGATGTGTCGGAAAGCGTCGCCGCGAGCGGATGGCGCGTGATACGAATACTGGTGACGCCAAGCATTTTCGGTAGCTGATCGCTCGCCACCTTGAGCGGCCCGGGTCCGGGGCCGTCGCCGGCCGTCGGTTGCGGATAGGCCGTCGAGCGCGCCGTGTGGAACGTGATATTGCCCTCCACCTTGGAAACGATCTGATGAATATGGCCATTGAGCACGGTCACGGAGCCGAAGCGCTTTAGATAATCCATTGCCTGGCCCGCATCGCCGGTGCCCCAGCCCCATGGTTCGTAGATCGTCCACATCGGCATGTGCGTAAACACGACGATCGGCGTGCTCGACGTGCGGCCCTTCAGATCGTTTTCCAGCCAGGCGAGTTGGTCCTCGCCCAGGTTTCCCAGCCCGTTCGGCTTGAAATGCATGACGTTGACGAGCGCGATGAAGTGCACGCCGTTGTGGTCGAAGCTGTAATAGCCGCGGTTGTCCGAGGCCTTGCCGAAACGCTTGAAGTATTCGCCTTGCGGGCCATCGGTCACGTCGTGTTCGCCGGGCGTGGTGTGCAGCTCCGTTATGGTGAGGCCGGACAGCAATTGCGCCGCCAGATCGAATTCCTCGGGTTTGGAGAGGTGGGTGATATCGCCCGTGTGAATCGCCAAGGCGGGTTTGACGGGCATGGCGTTGACATAGTCGATTGTCTGTTTGAGCGTGCCCGCGACATCGGGATTGGCTTCCTTGTTGAAGCCGATGTGCGAGTCGCTGATCTGCAGAAAGAGCGGAACGCCGGCGTTTTCTTTGGCGCTCGCCGCCAGCGCCAGCTCCACGGGCGTGAGGATGCCTCCGGCCAGAACGAACACGGTGCCGGCACCACCAAAGGCGAGGCATTTCAGGGCATTGCGGCGTGACGGTTGGGAAGGAAGATCTGACGACATGATGTCCTCTCGACTGGGTTCAGGAAGTCGACCGCCGGTGCAACACGGAGCGCCTCCAGGGCGGGCTTCACGTGCAGTACCGCGAAAGCAGCGGTTTTATTCCCGAATTTTTTGCGCTGATCGGCACGGGAATAACCGGTGTGCGTTCGCGGTATGGCAGGCGTGGCACACGAAATGGCGGAAACCAATATGGACATCGTCGGCATGACCCGTCGCCGCTCCAGCGCCGCGAGAATCGGCGTGCAATTCTGGATGCGCAGGCTTCAACTCACGTCGGGCCTCGTGATGCTGACGTATCTCTTTCTGCATCTGGTCAATCACGCGCTCGGCATCGGGTCGCTCGAGCTTGCCGGACGCGGTCTCGTACTCGCGCTGCGGCTTTGGCGCAGCACGCCCGGCACGATCGCGCTATATGGCGCCGCGGCGGTGCATTTCGCGCTGGCATTGCACACGATTTACGGACGGCGCCACTGGGCACTGCCGCCCGCGGAATGGATCCGCCTGTGGGCAGGGCTCAGCCTGCCGCTCCTGCTGATCCGCCATGCGGTGACGACCCGGCTTGCGTCATCGCTCTATGGTTTCGAACCCAACTACGAGCGCGTCATCGTCGTGCTGCTCACGAGCGGCACGCAAGGCCTGCAACTCGCGCTGCTGGCGCCTGGCTGGATACACGGATGTCTCGGGCTGTGGTTCCGGTTGCGCCACCATGCATGGGCGCGCCGCATGCGGCCGGCGCTGCTGACCGTCTTTGCCCTGTTGCCGCTGCTTTCCGCAGCGGGCTTCATCCACATGATGCGAGCCGTCGAGGGGGAGCGCCACCTGTTGCCGCCTGTCGATGCCGCGCTCGTCGTTCATCAAGCCGCCCTCGACGTCGCACGTCGCGATCTCGTCACGCTCTATTTCGTCCTGGTTGCCGGTACACTGATCCTGGGCCAGTTGCGTAACGCACTGGAGCGCCGCAGGCTGCGCCAGGAGTCGGTGGACGCCCGTTTGCCGGCACGCAGTGCATCGTCCGGACAGGATGTTCACGAATGACTTTCGATGTCGAATTTGTTCCGATACGAAGGCGAAAACCTTATATTCAGCGCATGCGGACAAGGGCGAATATACGGGTTCCAGTCGTTGACGGGAGCGGGGGACGCTTCATCAGCGAGTCGCGAGCATCCGGGAGGGGACATGTCCGCAGTTGGTGCGATCCACAGGGATTCGCGTTCCGAGTCGTTGAGTTCGGTCGCCGCGCGATTTAAAGGCAGAACGGTGCGCCTGTGTTCAGGCGGGCCGTTAATGACGGTGAATCAGGTCGTGCCGACGGCATTTGGTCCGCAGCTTTCCTGTGCATGGTTCGAGTCGCCTAGGTCGACCAAACTCATTCGGGCCGTATTCAGTACCGATGCGGTTCAGTTCGCTTGCGCGCTGTCGGAAGCTCAGACGCTGTAACCCGAATCGCGCATCAGCTGGCGCGATACGTCACCGCCCACGCCTTGCGCATCGAATTGCCCGCGGAGCTTCGCGTCTGCCTTGCGGGTGACGCCGCGATGCATGGCCACGATGATCGCGAAGAAAGCGATTAGAAAGATCGGTAAGCTAAGCATTGTGTTGCTCCTGGCTAATCAGATCAGACCGGAGATCTGTCTGCCGAGTTCACCCTGAAGAGTCGCATGGCCCGGGCCCGACCGGGTCCGACGGCGTCCACTCCAGCGGCCAGGACGTTCACGATTTATCATTCGTGACGCGAGGTGCCAGAATATGTGGTTAGTCCGTAGCGAGGCGACGGCCTGCCGGCCGCGGAATGATCCGCCCCTCTTTGCCGGGTTGCGCACGCGTATATCGAAGACGCCCGCCTACCCTTGAGACCAGGACGCCGAATCCCATCTACCTGTCGTGAACCAGCGTATCCGTCCCCCCTTGCCGCCTGAATGGCCGTTTCCGCCGTATCGCGACGTTTCCGGCCGCACCTTCGGCGATCTCGTCGCGCTTCAATATCGCGGCGCTGGCGTTTGGCTCTGGCGGTGCCGGTGCGGCGCCCACGTCACCGCCGCGCTCGATGCGGTGGAGGGCGGCCAGACGCGCGATTGTGGCTGCGGTGAGCAGCGCCGCGTGTGGCGGTCCCGGCCGGGCTCGCCCGCGCTGAAGGGCGGCGAGGTATTCGGCCAGCTGACGACGGATCGCTATGCCGGCGACAGCAAGTGGGTTTGCCGGTGCGATTGCGGCAATGAGGTGACGGTGAGCGCCGGGCGCCTGCGGCTCGGCCAGGCGCGTTCGTGTGGCCGCTGCCTCGGCGCGTTGACCGGCTGAGAGAGGCCCGTTCGTCATTCTCCCGTCAGGCGAGCCATCGCTTCGCCCTCGCTTTCGCGCTCCAGAAAAGCCGCCACTGCCGAAGCCTCCATCGGGCGGGAACAGTAGTAGCCCTGAATGAGCGTTGCCCCGAGCGCCGCGACCGTTTGCAGTTCGGCCGCCGTCTCCACGCCTTCGACGATGCAGTCGAGCGACATCTGCCGGCTGAGATTGAGCAGCGTGCGAACCACGGTGAACGCCGTCGTGCGCGCCTTGAGACCGCTCACGAACATCCTGTCGATCTTCAGGCGCGTGAGCGGCAGTTTGCACAGGTACGAAAGGCTCGAATAGCCGGTGCCGAAATCGTCGACTGACAAACCGCAACCCAGCGTGCGCAGCACCCCGGCCGCTTTCTGGACCTGCTCGAAGTCCTTGGCCATTGCGGTTTCGGTGATTTCGAAGTCGAGCCGGGCCGGGTCGATGCCGCTGCTGACGATGTACCGGGCCAACTCTTTCACGGCAGGTTCACTGGCGAAATCATGCGCTGAAAGGTTGAAAGACAAGCGGATATGCGCTGGCCATTGCTTCGCGCAGGCCAGCGCCTTGGCAAACAGCGCGAGGGTCAAGCTGTTGATCACGCCGTTGCGCTCCGCGGCGGGAATGAATTCGCCGGGCGGGACCGTGCCGAGCAACGCGCTTCGCCAGCGCGCCAGGGCTTCGAAGCCGACGGTGCGCTGGCGATCGAGCGAATAGATCGGCTGGAACGCGAGGTCAAGTTCACTGGCGAGATCGGGGGAGCGTAGCGCCTGGGCAATCTGCGACTCGCGAATGATGGCGTTGCGGTGCGTCTCCGAAAAGATGGTTACCGAGCCGCGCGAGCGGCGCTTGCTCTCGTAAAGTGCGTAGTCTGCCGTTTCGAACAAATCCGCCTTGTTTCGTGAAATGTGCGGATAGGTAGAGAAGCCGATCGTCGCCCCGAGGCGAACAGATATCTCGCCGACCAGTATGGGTGTTTGAAAAACATCGCAGAGGGTGCGGCCGAGTTGCGAGAGGCCAGCGTCCGCGCAGTCGTCCGTGACGATGATGCCGAATTCGTCGCCGCCCAGCCTCGCAAGCGTAATCGTGCCGCGCGCCGCGCTGGCGAGGCGCGACGCGACTTCGGCCAGCACATGATCGCCCAGCGAGTGGCCATGAATGTCGTTGACGGACTTGAAGCCGTCGAGATCGACAAGGCCCACCGCGAGCCGTCCACCCGATGCGACGGCAGCATCGAAATGCCTGTCGAGCGAGGTGAAAAAGGCCCGCCGGTTAGGGAGATTCGTGAGACTGTCGATATTCGCGAGGCGCTTGTTTTCGGCTTGCGTGGCAACGAGATCCGAGAAGTTCTTGAAATGCGTGAATGCAACGACCAGCATCGCCAGCGAAACCAGCGACGTATCGATGGCGATCGCCTGGAATACACCATTTCCCGAACTCAGGAACGTAACGACGAGCGCGCCGTTGACAATGGCGGTGACGGCGAACGCCGCCTTGACGACGTTCATCAGGCAAAAGATGACGCCGACGACCGTAATGGCCATGTAAAAGGCGACATGAAGCTTGAATGCCGCGCCGCCATGAGGCAGCAGGGAGAGCGACCATGCCGTGAACGAAATGGAGAAGATCCAGGCGAGCCTGTTGGAATTGCCCAGGATCGCAACCGCATCTTGCGCACTCACACGGATCCTGGAGAGCCGCAGCCAGGAGACGACGCGAACAAAGCAAAATCCAGTGAGCACCAGCGGACAGATCACGCCTTGCCATGCGGGAATCTCGTTCTCGTGAGGCAGCACCATGCCCCACGTGTTGACGACCAGCAGCCCATACATCATGGGAAGCTGATAGATCATCACGCGCAACTGCGCCAGCTTCAGGGCAGCGCTGTTTCCGGCGAGGAAAGTGCGCCGAATCGTTCCCCAATACTGGGCCAGAACGTTGGACATTGTCTTGCGAGTCGGTGCGGTCCCGTTGCAACAACCGGGAACGAAATGTAATACCTCCGTTTACGACCGCTCGCATTATTTCTGGAGGCAACGCGCGTACTTTTCATGATCGGCGACACCCACACGGGCCTGATCGGCAAAACGACGTAAGGAGAGGCATATCTCAAGGATGACGAAATAGTTGTCAACGCGCCGCCCGATGAAACCGGTGTGGCGACGGTGCACGGCAGCGCGTTCGGACTGGGCCTCTCTATTGGTGTTGCCCAGGTTACCGATGATGCGCGCTGGATAAGCGCGGTCTCGCCAGCGGCGGAGCCGCCAATCGCAATGGGATGAGATTGGCGCAAACGTTTGGCATCCTCGGCGAGGTGGGCGTCCTGGTGTTCGCTTGCCGCCCCGGCCTAAAGTTCGCCTGGCCATTGCCGAAATACCGGCCATGGCGCGCAAACATCCCGACTATCCCGACAAACCACCGATCTGGGCAGAGGCGCGCGCGCTCGAGGCGAGCATTCGCGTCATCCGTCGCGCGCAAGGCAAGAAGAACCCCGAGGACTTCCCGGCGGGGAGCCCCGAATGCACGGCTGCCATGGATGAGTTCGTGCGCGACGTCTGCCGCGCCCTCGAGATCGATATCAACACGCTCGGCAAGGACTCCGGCGACCTTTGACGCTTGCCATCCCGGTGGCCGGCTCCGCGCGGACCGTCGTTTGTATCCTCCGCACGCGGGAATGCGGATTGCGCGCTCCGGAACAACCGATGACGAGTTCACGAGGTTGCACGTGAAGACAACGCTTACGCTCGCATTGTCGTTGTGTTTCGGCGTGGCGCTGCTCACGACCCAGCCAGCACATGGCGCAGATCCCGCCTCCGACTCCGCGCCGCCGTGCGGCAAGCTCGTGGGAACAAGCGCCGCCGGCGGCTTCGCACTACGCAGCGGCGAACCGGTCGATTTCGTTACCGCGGGGCAGGCCACGCACGGCACGTTGTTCGTTTTCAGCGATGGCCCCGTATTTCGCGCGTACTGGCAACCCGAAGGCAGCGAGGAGAAGTACGCGCTCGCCAACGCCGGTCCGGACAGCGTGCGCCTCGTTTCGACGCCGCCGCAGGGCACATTGACCCGTGGCGCCCAGCCCGGTGTTGCCACACAGCCAATGCAAGTGCTTTCGTGTCCGAAGCTTTAATTCGCCATGCCGTTTCCGGTTCATATCCCACCATGTGAACCGTCCTTTCGTATCGCGCCGCGAGCGACTAGTCTTTAACGATACCAAACGGACGAACGGTCCGGCACGTCACTGGCGCACCGCGCCGCGCAGCCGGCCTCGATGGAGACAGATATGGAGCTTGAAACCCGCACCATGGCGCGCGTGACGGCAAGGCTCGTGCCGTTCCTGATCGTTTGCTATTTCGTGGCGTATCTCGATCGGGTCAATGTCGGCTTTGCTGCATTGCAGATGAACAAGGCACTCGATCTTTCCGCGAGCGCATTCGGCTTCGGCGCAGGGATCTTCTTCATTGCCTATTTCTTCTTCGAGGTGCCGTCGAACCTGTTGCTCGAACGTTTCGGCGCAAGGCGCTGGATCGCGCGCATCATGTTCACGTGGGGTATTATCGCGGGCGCGATGGCATTCATTCCGGACCTCGCCCGCATCACTGGCATGTCGAACGCACATGTATTCTATGGACTGCGTATCTTGCTCGGCGTCGCCGAGGCGGGTTTCTTCCCCGGCATCATCTTTCTGTTGACGCTCTGGTTTCCCGCCAAATACCGCGCGCGCGTGGTGGGCTATTTCATGGCGGCCATTCCCTTGTCGACGGTGATTGGCGGCCCGGTTTCCGGCTCGCTGCTTTCGCTGGACGGCAGAGGGGGGCTGGCGGGCTGGCAGTGGGTCTACCTGATCGAGGCAATTCCCGCGGTCGTGCTCTCCGTCGCTGTGCTCTTCTATCTGACCGACAAACCCGCCGACGCCAACTGGCTCGCCGACGACGAGCGCCGCTGGCTCGTCGATCGTCAGGCGCAGGAGCGTCGTCATCGGGAGAAGGTGCGCACGTTCAGCGTGCTGGAGGCGCTCATCAATCCGCGCGTGCTGGCAGTGGCGCTGATCTATTTCGGTGCGAATGCAACCAATTACGGCCTCAGTTTCTTCCTGCCGCAGATCGTCAAGGCGTTCGGCCTCACGAATGTGCAGACGGGCTTCGTCACTGCGCTGCCCTACGCAGTGGGCGTCGTTTCGATGGTGCTGTGGGGTCGGCATTCCGACCGCCGGCTTGAACGCAAGCGTCACGTCGCATTTGCGCTGGCCGTCGCAGCCGCCGGTATTGCGGCTGCCGCGGGACTCGATAATCCGGTGCTCAAGATGCTGGCGCTTTCCATCGCGGGCTTCGGTATTTTCGGTTGTCTGCCGGTGATCTGGACGCTGCCGGCCGCGTTTCTTTCGGGCGCGGCAGCGGCCGGCGGCATTGCGGCCGTCAATTCGCTCGGCAATCTGGCGGGCTTTTTCGGCCCCTACGCGATGGGCTGGATCAAGGACAGCACCGGCGGCTTCGGCGCGGGCCTGCTATGTCTTGCGGGAGCGGGGCTCGTGGGCGCGGGCGCGGCGCTCGTCCTTCCTCACAATCCGGCGCTCGAAACGCTCGACGATTCGCCGCAAACCGAAACGCATGGGGAGGGCGGTGTGGTAAGGCCGTGAGCGGCGCCTGGGTGCGCTATTGGCTCATTTCAGGCGCGTCGTCACAAGCGTCGTGACTTTTCGATAGACGCGCCTCGCCTGGGCCCACGACAACGCCAGCTCGATGAGCCGTCCGCGCGCATTGAGCACGACGATACGCGATTCGTGCCTGGTTTCGCGATCCGCCCAACGTACCTTGTAGTCGCCATGCAGCGGCCGAAAGTCGAAATCGCGGCCATGGGCCTGGGCCCATTGCGCGATGTATTCGATCAACAGGTTCCCCACCGAAAACACGCTGAACGCCTCGTCGTAGGTGGTGATCAAATACTCGACGCTGCGCGCGCCGACGAGATTGACCGATGCTGCCACCGGCTGCCCATTGACTTGCACATAGGCGACAAGCGGCAGGGTGGTCAGGTCGGTTCGCTTTGCAAGGTCGATGAAGAAATCGCGTACCCGGTCTTCCATCAAATAGGGCGATTCGATTCCGCGCTTGAGTGCCCATTGGCGCTTGTTGGCGAATAGCCACTTCAATACGCGCTCGGTGTCTTCGGCGCTATTGCACCAGCCAAAACTGACTTCGCCTTCGCGCCGCAGCCGCTTCGCGCTCGAACGCAGCGCGGCGCGCAGCGTCGAATGCCGCGTTGCGAGGAAATCGTTCCACGTGGACGCGGCGCGCAGGTTGATCGAATAGCCGGGCATCACGCGCCATCGCTGCGGCAGCGCGCGCTGCACCCAGGACTGCGGCGCGGCGTCGAGCGCATGTTGCAGCGTGCTGCCGTTTTGCAGCATCGGAATGTGGAGCGCATCGGCGTGAATCCGCAAGACCGCCTCGACCGCTGCATCGTAAAGTTCCGCGCGCCGGGTGTCGGCGATCAGCGGGCCGCCGTATTCCTCGCCGCATCCGCAGCCCAGTGCCCGGGCCGTTCGCCACGCGCCTTTGCGCGTGATGGCAACGGGCCATAACGCCAGAAGGTCACGCGCGTCGTGCACCGTCGCGACTTCGACCTTCGCGCCGCTCTTCAGCGCCGCCGCGACGGCAGCCTCGCAGTAGGCAAAGCTGATGAATGGAGAATACGCCTCGGCTCCGGATGAAAGCGCGCGCCATTGGGGCTCGAATGCGCGAAACGCATCGACGGTCTCGCACGTGTGCAACGCGTACCGGAAGGAAGCGGCGGGCGACGACTCGTATATCGCCGCGACGGAGGTCGGCACTTGCGTCTCCTGAATGAATTCCTGGTGCTTGCGATTCAGCCTTCAAGGGAAGTGCTGAGGCGGTCTTTCGTCGTAATGCGGCGATTGCGGTCGGCGAATGTGTCGGGGCGCGCGCCGCGCACGCTTTGCCAGACGACGACGTTCTCGTGGTCCTCAGGCCCGAATCCGACTTCGTCGTGATCGTACGGAAATACGCCGGCGAACCAGCGCTGCAACTGGCGGGAGCCGTCGAAGACTTCCCCGCACACGGGGTTATCGTAGACGATGAAAAGGTGCTCGATGGTGCCGCTCGCGAGGCCCGCTTCGAGTTTCTCCAGCAACGACGCCATCAGCTCGGGACCGAATGGATTGAACAGAAAGACGACTACGTTGCCCGACGGCACCTTCAAATCGGCAACATTGGCGTGCAATGCGCGAATGGGCGGCCGTTGCGGGAAGCGCCGCGCCATGACGGCCGCGTTCGCGTTCGCCGTTCTCACGAGGTCCGCGCTGATATCGTAGCCCAGCGCCAAAGAGAACGGATACTCGGAGGCGACGATCATCGGCCGGCCCTTACCGCAGCCGATGTCCATGAACGTATAGCCGGTGACATCGCCCAGGGTATCGAGCGCTCGGCGGATGATGGTCGGCTGCGAGCCCATGTAAGGCCTGAGTTGAACGGCAAGATCGGCGTCGTGCTGCAGCGCGTTGGAATCGACCAGTCCGCTCGTGTCCGTGCCGTGCAGGAGATCGATGGGGTGGCGCCGCAGGCAGCCGGAGTACACCGCGCGTAATACCGGAACGCGAATGCAGATGCGCCGTATCGGGGGGATGAACATCGCGCGCTGCACGCTGTCGGGCAACCGGGCCACCACATTCAGCAACGGTTGCTTCAGTGCGCGCTCCAGCGCGAATCGGGGGCCGCCGTGTGTCGTTGTTCGCATGGATCGATGCGCTGTGAGCCTTCTGGACAGGGGTTGCCGATCCATCATGATCGCGCAGTGCGTCGCGAGGTTGCCGCCATTCATCGGTTGTATTTAGACAAAAGGCCCGAATTCGCGGCTTACTAACGAGTGTCATATGGCCGGCGTAGGGTTGTGAGCAGAGAGCCAGATCGTCGTGGGCGGCGTGCTTTTTCGCCGTCCGGTGAAGGCGCTTTCATGGCGGCGACTGCCTCAATACTCTCCCTGATGTTTTCGCCTTGTTTTCCGTGCCTTAATGAGCGTTCTCGCGCGGTTCGGCGGGAGTCGTGCTCCGGCTTCGCAAGGTATCGGTGCAGGCGGGTCTCCAGGTTTTGTCTACGCAATACCCAACCGGAAGAGGCGAGACGATGAACGCGCGAGTGGATGCTGAAGCGCGCCGTAAGCGGTATGCAATGCACCGCCTTGGCCTGGCAATGAAGCGGCTGATGAATGCCGAGGCAGAATCCGAAAAAATGATGGCGACGCGCTGGGTGAATGCCTGGAGCGCTTCCGTTGGCGAGCGGTGGTTCGCGGCAAGCCCGTATGGCAGGCTGAATCAGGCAGCGTTGATGCGTGCCCCGTTAAAAGGCGTGCCAGGCTCTCATAATGTGCCGAAATCGGGAAGGCAATCGTCAATATGAAACAAAACGCATATTTCATTGACCAATGGGGCCGGGAAACGATATTGTCATAATTTAGACATTTCCGCGCTTACCTTGGCCCTTGCAGAATACGAAACCACCCATCCTCTGAGCGTCGAACTGGATGGCGTGAATTACGCGGGTGCTTACCGCGTCATGGCCGGAAGCGTCATCGTCTACTTCGAAAACGAAATCAAGTTCGCGCAGTACGGAACGAATCGCCCCGAGATCATCGCCCGCTGGGTGTTGACGGACCTCTGCCGTAAATGCGATTCCCGCAGGCGCAAAGCAGGCAAGCGTTGATTCGTGCAAGCGCGTGGCGTCGGCATGTCGCCATGCGCGCGTTCAGTGTGCGTTCTTGCTCATCAACGCCTCCCCGGCGCAACGGCGCCCGGCGCGTGAACACTCGTGAATCGACGTGGGCGCTACTGTGCGGCAACCGCCTTGTGTGCGTCGTCGTCGCTCTTATCGTCGTACCATTGCGCGCGGATTTTCGTCACGACAACGGCAGGCAGCGGAATATAGTCCAGTGCCTGAATCGTCGGCTCGCCGTGCGTGAGGGCCCAGTCGAAGAACTTCAGCGTTGCGGCATTGTGCGCCGAGTGGTCCGGTGTCGCCTGCAACAGCACGTAGGTCGCGCCCATCACGGGCCATGCGTCCTTGCCCGGCTGATTGGTCAGCACCTGAAAGAGCGAGCTTGACCAGTCCGCATTCGCTGCAGCCGCGCTGAAACTCTCGATGCCCGGCTGCACGACGGCGCCCGCCGCGTTGGTCATGGCCGTGTAGGTCAGATGATTCTGCTTCGTGAAGTCCCATGCGACATAGCCAATTGCCCCGGGCAGGTAGCCTACGAACGTGGCGACGCCTTCATTACCGTTCCCGCCTATCCTCAGCGGCCAGTGAACACTGGCGCCTTCGCCGACCTTGCGTTTCCATTCGGGGCTCACCTGCGAAAGATAGTGCGTCCAGATCAGCGTCGTGCCCGACCCATCCAGACGCCGCACGACAGCGATCGGCGTGTTGGGCATCTTGATCTTCGGATTGAGCCGCGCGATGGCCGGGTCGTCCCAGTACAGGATCTTGCCGAGAAAAATCTGGCCCAGCACCTCGCCGTTGAGCATCAACTGGCCGGCCTTGATGCCCGGAAGATTCACGACCGGCACCACGCCGCCTATCGCGGTGGGAAACTGCCGCAATCCTTCCTTGCTCAATTGCTCGCTCGTGAGCGGGGCGTCGGAGCCGGCGAAGTCGACCGTGCGCGCAACGATCTGCTTGATGCCGTCCGTCGAGCCGGTGCTGCGGTAGATCACCTTGCCGCCGCCGGACTTCTGGTAGTCGGTGGCCCAATGCATATAGAGCGGCGCGGCGAGCGTGCTGCCGCAGCCAGTCACATCCTGTGCGTGGCACGTCAACGCGCAAACGCCGCAAACGAAAGCGGCAATCAGAGGGGGGATTGGTCTCACGAGCTTCTCCCGTTATTCATGTTTTGCGGGATGTCGCGGAGTCTGCCTGGTCCGCGTACTGTCAATTACAGTAGGGTGACAGGCAGGATTCAAATTGAATCCTGCTATCGTCTGTCCGATTTTCGACGAAGCCTTCGAGCAGGCATGGGCGAACAAATAATGAGGATAACAAACGAAATAGCCGAAGCGAAAACGGGCTGAGGCGCCCGATTTTCCGCAGTGGAAATCGCGTGAGCCACGCCGCATTGCCTGCAACGAATCTTTCACAGAATTTCGCTACGGTAAGCAGGATTGACCCCGTGTTCGTCTTGACAAAACGCCTGTAATTCCTTTCGGAGACGCTACAGATGGCCATCCATACCCTTCGCTCAGCATTTTGCGGCGCTTGTTCCGTCGCGCGTCCTTCCCGTCTTGCTATCGCCGCTGCTTTGGTTTGTGCCAGCGCAGCCGCAGCCGCGCAAGATGGCAACGCGTTCTTCGGTGGTTCGGGCCTGCTCGTCGTGAGCCGCAGTGTGTACGACAATCTGTCGAGCAACGTCACGCCCGGCATGACGCTGCCGCCCGGTTGCAACAGTGCGCAGGCGAGCTGCCCCACGGGCGGCGCGCCGACTGACGGCACATATCCGGCCGTCTGGAACAACGTGCTCTACGATCCGAGCTTCGGCATCACGGCGCGCATTTTCCTCGACACCATGACGCCGGGCGGCCAGGTCGTCCACACGCTTGAAGTGCCCAACAGCCTGCATCCGGGCCATGGCCACGACCAGCTCGTGACGAGCTTCAGCTCCAAGTCCGAACTCGCGCTCAACCTCTCGAGCGATGGCCGTTACCTGACTTTCATGGGCTACGTTGCGCCGGTCAATACGATCGACGTATCGAACTCGAATACGCCGGGCGCGATCGATGCGACGAATCCGGACGGTCAGGCGTTCTATCGCGCGGTCGCGCGGCTCGACGCCGAAGGGCACTTCTCCTTTACGCAGACGAATGCATACAGCGGCAATAACGGCCGCGCCGCATTGCTCAACAACGGCAACGACAACGGCGAGGGCAACGGGGTTTACTACACGGTAGGCAACGCGGGCAACGGTTCGAATCCGCAGCCGGCAGGCGTGATTCTCGGGGCGGGCGCGCAATTCATCGCAGCGACGCACCAGCATGAGGCGCAGCAAACGCCCGGCACGCCCACGCCGCTCGCGAGCTTCTCGGTGACGCAACTCGGTGCGAAGGCCGACAAGGTGGGCAAGGACGACAACTTCCGCGGGCTCACCGTCTTCAACAACGTCGTGTACTTCACGAAGGGCAGCGGCAGCAACGGCGTGAACACGGTGTACTTCGTCGACACCACCGGCAAGGCGTGCCCGTCCGGCGGCGTAGGCGTGCCGGTGGCGGGCGCGAAACTGCCGTCCAGCCCGCTCGCGTACGACGCTGCCACGTTGACGACCAGCGGCTTGCCGAACAACGTATGCGTGCTCGCGGGCTTCCCGGCTACGCCGAACAAGACGGCGACGACGCTCTCGTACCCGTTCGGTCTGTGGTTCGCCGACGCGAACACGCTCTATGTAGCCGACGAGGGCGACGGCTACTCGGGCGGCACGGATCTGTATACGCACGCCGCGCAGCAGACCAGTGCGGGCCTGCAGAAGTGGGTGTACAACGCCGGAACGAAGTCATGGAAGCTCGTGTACACGCTCCAGAACGGCCTGAATCTGGGGACTTCGTACACCGTTGCCGGTTATCCGATGGGTACGAACAGCGCGACCAACCTGCCGTGGTCGCCCGCCACGGACGGCCTGCGTAACATCACGGGCCACGTCGAGCAGGACGGCACGGTCACGATCTGGGCGATCACCTCGACGGTGAGCGGCAACGGCGACCAGGGCGCGGACCCGAATCGCCTTGTCGCCGTGCGCGACGTGCTGCGCAACACCACGGCTTCGGGTGCCGCGAACGAGCGCTTCGTGACGCTGCGCAACGCGGGCTTCGGCGAAGTGCTGCGCGGGGTGTCGCTCGCGCCGGGCAACCAGTTTGGCAAGTGGTTCTGATCGCTGCGATCTTGCAGGGACGGCCGGGCGCGCGTAACGCCCGGCCGTTTTTTGTCATCGCGGCGTGCGCGCTATTTGCTGTTGAATTTCGCAACGAGTGGCCCGAACACGTCGTCCAACGCGGTCGTGCCGAAGCGCCGCTCGCTGCGGCTCGCTTCCACGTCGATGCGGCCGGTGTTGTATATGTCGTAAAGATCGGTGATGAGCCGGCTGTGCTTCTCGCTGATTCCGCCTTTGAGAAGCATGGGCGTCCACGATTCGCGCGGCAGTGCGTAAGGCGTGATCGTGCGGCCGCTCGCCTCGCTCAGGGCCGCCGCGATGTCGTTCACGCTGACCCTCTGCGGTCCTTCAATGCTCACGATTCTCGTCGTATCAGACTGATGCGATTCCAGCAGCAACCCGGCGCTCGCCGTGCCGACGTCCTGTGCGGCGACCGTGGGAAAGCGCCGCTCCAAAGGCAGATGGAGGCTCGGCAGCGTACCGGTTGTGAGCGCCCCGGGAATGAACGCCGCCCAGTTCTGCATATGTTCCGCCGAGCGCAGCAGCACCAGGTGCGTAGCAATGGGCTTCAGCTGTTTTTCGAGATAGTGATAGAGCCGCGTGATGCCCGTATTCAACGGCAATTCCGCGCCATAGTCGGAAATGGCGAGCAGCGTGGCGGGCGGGTTTTCGCGCAGGGCGCCGGTCGCGGCGTCGATCATCGTGCGCATGGTTGCTTCGGGATCCGTATCACCGGATGGGACAGGACATAGCAGCTGGACGGCGTGAGCGCCCTTGATCGCGGCCGCGACCGACTGCGCATCGGTCAGATCCGCAAGCGCGATTTCGCAGCCCAGCTCCGCGAGGCTTTCGCCCTGGCGGGCGTGGCGCACCACGGCGCGCACGGGCTTGCCCGCACGACGCAACGCGGCGGCGGTGACGCATCCGGCTTTTCCCGATGCTCCAAAAATCACGAACATGATTGTTCTCCTGGTGTGCGTGGTCTGCGTCATCGTAGGCAGACGAACGCCGCTTGGCGCGCAGGAACGGATGGCGCTGCGCAGAAACGGATGATTGAATACGTCCGCCATTGCGCGGTGCGCGGGCATGGCCGCAATCCAGTAAACTGGCCGCAAACATCGCACGATTTCCCGCACCGCTTGAGCGTCGAAAAGGAATGCCATGAGCGCACTGATCGCAGATTCGCACCGGCACGCAGGAACAAGCGTCAGCCTGCGCTCGAGCGCCGGGTTGGGCTGGCAGGGCGGTGGCGCCGAACTGCTGCGGGTGAGTGCGGGGCAGCATCGTTTTCCCGCGATGGCGTATCACCGCATCGGCATTCATGTCGGCACGCCGGTGCGTGCGCGCTGCGCGTGCGACGGCCGCCGTCAATCGCGGCTCCAGGCGCATGGCGACACGGATGTGGTGCCCGCCGGGGTCGAAGGCGAATGGACCGATGACGCGGACTGCACGATTCTGCGCGTGTGGTTCGACGACTCTTTCGCGCGATCGATTGCCGAGCAGATGGAGAACCCGTGGGGCAAGCGCGAGATCCGGCCGCATCTCCAGTTGCGCGACCCGCGCATCAATTCGCTGGCGGGTGCGCTGTTGGCCGAGATCGATGCGGGAACGGCTTGCGACCCGCTATTCGCCGAGAGCATTGCCACCGCGATGGTCGTGCGGCTGCTCGGCGGCACAGCTGCACCAGACGGCCGGGGCGCAGCGGTGCTGGCGGCACATAAAGCGGCGCGCGTGACCGATTACATCGAGAGCCATCTCGATCAACGCCTCACGCTTGCCGAACTCGCTGCGCTCGTCGACCTGAGCGTGCCGCATTTCAAGGCCCTGTTTCGCGAAACGCTGGGGATGCCGGTGCATCAATACGTCGTGCGCCGGCGCGTCGAACGCGCAAGGGCGCTGCTCATCGAAGGCAGACTCAGCCTGAGCCAGGTGGCGCTCGAAGCGGGGTTCGCGCATCAAAGCCATATGGCGCACTGGATGACGCGGCTTCTCGGCGTCACGCCGCGCGCGTTCGCGAAGGGTTCGTGAACGCGGCGAAATTGTGAGGCGTTGAATCGCCGCGGCTGCGCATATTACCGGTTGACGTCCACCACGAGCCGCCCGCGCACATGCCCGGCGAGCAGATCGTTCGCGGCCCCAATGGCCTCGGCCAGGCCGATCTCTTGCGTAATCGTGTCGAGCTGCTTCAGATCGAGCGTCTCTCCCAACGCGTGCCAGGCTTGCTGCCGCTGCGCCAATGGACGCGTGACGCTATTGATGCCCAGCAGGCTCACGCCGCGCAGAATGAATGGCGCAACCGTCGCGGGAAGATCCATACCTTGCGCCAGGCCACAGGCAGCCACCGCCCCATCCGCGCGCAGGCTCGCGCAGACATTTGCCAACGTGTGGCCGCCCACCGAATCGATCGCGGCAGCCCAGCGTTCTTTTTGCAGCGGGCGCCCCGGCTCCGACAGCGAGGCGCGGTCGATCACTTCGACGGCGCCGAGCTGCTTCAGATACGCCGCCTCTTGCAGCCTGCCGGTGGAAGCCACGACGCGATAGCCTCGGCGCGTGAGCAGCGCGATGGCAAAGCTGCCCACGCCTCCGCTCGCGCCCGTGACGAGCACGTCGCCGTGCGCGGACGTGATGCCGTGCTGTTCGAGCGCGAGAATGCAGAGCATGGCCGTGTATCCGGCCGTGCCGACCGCCATCGTTTGTCGCGGCGTGAAGCCCTTCGGCAGCGCAATGAGCCAGTCGCCCTTGACGCGCGCCTTCTGCGCGAGGCCGCCCCAATGTTGTTCGCCAACGCCCCAGCCGTTGAGTACGACCGCATCGCCCACCGCGTAAGCAGGGTTCGTGCTTTGCGCGACCGTCCCTGCGAAATCGATGCCCGGAACCATCGGGAAGCTGCGAACGACCGGGCCTTTGCCCGTGATCGCGAGGCCATCCTTGTAGTTCAGCGTGCTGTAGCCGACATCGACGAGCACGTCGCCTTCCGGCAGGCGCGCATCGTCGAGTTCGGCAATGCGTGCTTCATACGATCCGGATTCCTTATCAATCAGAATGGCCTTGAACATGATGGATCCTGCTCCTGAAACAGTGAACGGTTGGGGCTGCCGCGCCTCATGCGCGCGGCAGCCCCGCGATGAAACCTCTAAAGAATGTGTCGAGTGGCGCTGCGCTGCGCACGAGCCTCGCCCGCAGCACGGCACCTTCCCAGCCTATCCAGAAGAAGGCGGCGAGTGACGCGAGGTCGATTCGTTTGGCGAGCACGCCTTCGCGCTGGGCCTCGCGCAGGCACGCCACGATGCGCGCCTGCCAGCCCTGCAGAATGCGTTCGAGCGTTTCGCGGAAGTCGCCGGGCAGGATGTCCACTTCCACGCCGAGGTTGCCCACGAGGCAGCCGCGTGTATAGCGGTGACGGGCCATGCCTTGGCTGGCGTCGTCGACGAAGGCCCCGAGCCGCTCCAGGGCGGGGCGCGTGTCGTCCTGCAGCCAGCGGTCGAGCTTCGCGCAAAAGTACGTGTCGTACGCGGTCATCAACTCGCGCCCGAATGCTTCCTTGCTGTCGAAGTAGTGATAGAACGAGCCCTTGGGAATGTTCACCCGCTTGAGCACGGCATCCAGCCCCGTGGCCGCGAAGCTCTGTTCGGTCAGCATTTCCATGCCGGCGCGAATGAGCGTTTCGCGTGTGCCGGCGTGCGCGCGCGGGTCTTTCGGCGGCCTGCCGCGGCGCGGTTTGGCGATGATCGGTTCCATGTCGCCGATATTAGACCGATCGTCTACAAAATTCAAGCACGCGCTCGTTTGAATCGCCAGGGGCGACTTCATGGCATCCGGGATCGTAGCGGCCTGCTCGCGTATGCGCGCTTACGCGAGTTCGCGCGCCTTCGTCGTATCGCCGGCGCGCACGAAATTGCCTGCGCCAAGATGGTGGATCGTATGCAGGTCGGCGTTGCTGCTGTCGAGTTCCCAGTGGCCATTGCGGAAGGCGCGTGGGTCGGCCGCGGCGGCGATCACTTCGGCGAAGCACGTATCGTAGGCGTCTTCGGTATGCCGCTCGGGAATCAGGCGGCATTCCATCCACGCGCAGCAGCCTGCTTCGAGCAGGGGCACGCCGAGCCTGGGGCCCGTAATCGCGGCGATATCGAAGCGCTGGAACTTGTCGATCTCGCGGCCACTTACGCTGCCCACGGCATAGGTCAGGTCGATTGCGGCGGCGCCCGGAATGATCACGCCGAACGTGCCGCTCGCGTTGATGAGTTCGCGCGTGAACGTGCGCTTGTCGATCACGATGGCGATGCGCGGCGGCGTGAATTCCACAGGCATCGACCATGCGGCCGCCATGACGTTGCGGCGCTTGCCGTCGCTGCTGGTGACGAGCACCGTGGGGCCGTGATTGATGAGGCGGCTCGCGTGTTCGAGCGCCACGGGCGTGAAAGTCGAGAGGGTTGGCATCGGGTGCTGGATTCGCTGGGAGTCGGAACCCGAGTGACTTTACCTCAGAATTCGGTGAGTTCGTGGCCGAGGCGGTCGTGCGCGAAATGCCGGCGGGCAAGCGCGGCGCGTCGGCTTAATCGCGCAGGACCGCACTCATCCGGCTGCCAAACCGGTCAGGAAGCCTGCGCGCCGTTTGCGTCGGCGGCACGGCGCCCGAAAGCCTGGCGGACCCAGCCTTGCGCGTTCACTACCAGCAGGCCGAGCAGCACGAGCGCCGCGCCGAAGAGGAACGCGGGCTCCACGCGCTCGTGCAGCAGCACGATGCCGAACGCCACGCCGAACGGCGGCGTCATGAACGACAGTACGCCGAGGCGCGCGGCCAGATAGCGGCGCAGCAGCCAGAACCACACGAGATAGCTCACGAACGAGACGAGCAGGGTCTGGAATGCGAGGGAGGCCAGGGCGAGCGGCGTGCCGTGAAAGTGCGCCTGGCCGGTCAGATATGCGAACGGCACCAGCACGACAAAAGCGCCCGCCAGTTGATAGAAGAGCGTTTGTGTGGCGGGCGCCTCGCTCAGGCGGCTCGTTCGCACGACGACAGTGGTGAGCCCCCACGCCGCGCCCGCGCACAGGCCCATGAAGTCGCCGGGCAGCCACATCGGCGAGCCCGGTATGTCGGCGCCCAGCAGCGCGGAGCCGAGGAACGTGATGACGATGCCCGTGAAGGCGATCGCAATGCCGCCCCATTGCAGTCGCGCGAGGCGTTCGTCGGGCAGGCGCACATGCAGGCCGATTGCCGCGAACATCGGCGCGGTATAGATGAATACGGCCATATGCGAGGCGTTGGTCCAGCGCAGGCCCACGGCCACGAACACGAATTCGAGCGCGAACAAGCCGCCTGTGACAAGCCCCGCGCCGCGCGCCACGCCCGGCAGCCAACGCTCGCGCGAAACGAACTGGTTGAAGAGCCACACGAGTGCCGCAGCCACGCCCGAACGCAGCCCGATCTGCAGCATGGGCGGGATGTCCCCGGCCACCGCCTTGATCGCGACCTGTTGCAGACCCCACGCGAGGCAGAGCGCCACCATAATGGCCACGGCCGTTGCGTCGACTTGCTTTCTCATTGCGGGCTCACTGATTGGAAGGATTCGGCTGAAGTCTGCTTGCAGTGGGCGTAGTATTGATGCGTCGGGATGCGCGCATATAGCGCAAAACTGACAATCGATAGCCCCAGACTGCCATGCCCAAAACACCCGACCGTGCTCGCCCGGCGCGCTACCTGCGCCTGCCGCCCTTCACCGACGTGCTGCCCACGCCCGTGTTCTTCCGCATGGAGCACATGCCTTCGCACGCCACGTATCCGCAGATGTGCCACCCATGGGGCGAGTTCGTTTATGCGTTCAGCGGCACGACCGAGGTGAAGGCCGGGGACGAGCACTACATCACGCCGCCGCATCTCGGGCTCTGGATTGCGCCGGGCACGGAACACGTGGGGTTCAACGAGCAGGAGACGGTGCATTGCTCGGTGTACATCAGCCGCGACCTGTGCACGCGCATGCCGGCAACGAGCTGCGCGGTCATGGTGTCGCCGCTCGTGCGCGCGATCCTCGAGCATCTGCGCGCGACGCCGGCGGAGGAAGAGGGCGAGGCGCAGCGCGCGCGTCTGTTGCGCGTGCTCGTGGATCAGCTGTCGACCAGCGCGACCACGGGCAGCTTCGTCCCGCATACCGACGACGCCGATCTCAACGCGATCCTCCAGGTGCTGCGCCAGAATCCCGCCGACAACCGCTCGCTTGCCGAACTGGCCGATGCGTATCACATGAGTGAGCGCACGCTCATGCGGCGCGCGCAAAACGAACTGGGCATGTCGTTGACGGAATGGCGCCAGCGCATCCGGCTCGTCAACGCGCTGCCGATGCTGCATGCGGGGCGCAGCGTCGAGGCCGTGGCGCTGGATCTGGGGTACGCCACGTCGTCGGCTTTCATCGCAATGTTCCGACGATTGACGGGCACGAGTCCCGGGCAGTTCGTGGCGCGCACGCGTTGAGCATGGGGTTGCGTGCGGCCGTTACGAAACTTCGCCAAACCCCACAAACCGCTAAAGATTCCCCACGCGTGCGCCGTTAGAGCAGGCATGAAAACCCTACTCACCCAAACCGACGCACGCTTTATCCTGTCGATCGCGCTCGAACTGGCCGAAAGCCAGGCCGCGGCGGCAGGGGTTCAGCTCGAATCGACGGCAGGATCGGCGATTTGCGACGACGTGATCGTCGCCACACTCTCGCAGTTCGCACCGACTGTGACGATCGACGAGTTTTACGGCCTGCTGGACCGGCCCGAGGTGCTGCATTGAACGGCGAAGCGCCTCGCAAACGGAAGCGGGCGCTCATGACATGAGCACCCGATATTTCGTTGCGTCAGCAACGAAGCGTCAAATTGATTAGAACTTCTGACGCAGGCCTACGCTCACAATGGCTTGCCACTGCGTGGCGGACGAGTGGCCGTTGCCCTTGTCCGACACCGAGGCGGGTGCCGCGACCGGATTGCCGGCGGCGTCGAGCGTCATGCCCGATGCATGCTGGTAGCCCGCGAGCAGGTACACCGTCGAGCGCGTCGGGAGATCGTAGGTCGCGCCCACCGAAACGTTGTGGTACTGCGCGTCTTCATCCACACCTCGTCCAGGGATCGCCTCGAGAGCGATTTCTGGTTATGCGCGTACGCGCCTGCGGCCTCGCGAGCGAGACTGCAGGCGTGAAACGCGGGGGAGGGAAAAGTGCGGCGCGGGGCGCGTCAGCGCTTGAGCGTTGCGCCGGGCGGCGGCGCCGGCGTGCTCACGGTGACGGTCTTGCGGACCTGCGCGACGTCTGCGGCGCTCACGGGCGCGCCAGCGTTGCCCCAGCTCGCACGCACGAAGGTGGACACGTCGGCCACTTCCTGGTCGGACAGGCGCCAGCCGAGAGGCGGCATCGTGAACGACGAGGGCGCCGATAGCGTGCCTTCGAGCGCGCTGCCTGCGAGCAGCACGTGAATCAGCGAAGTGGGGTCCTTGCCCTGCACGACCGGGTTGCCGCCGAGCGCCGGGAATACGCGCGTGTAGCCGCGCCCGTCGCTGCGGTGGCAGGCCATGCAGTTGTCGCGGTAGACCGCTGCGCCGCGCGCGCTCGCGTCGCCGTTTTGCAGCTGTTTCGCGGCGGCCGGATCATAGGCGTACGCGGTTTCCTTCGGGTCGCTTGCGGGCAGCGTCTTGAGGTAGCGCGCGATGGCGAGCAGGTCCGCGTCGTTCATGTGCTGCATGCTGTGCTGAACCACGTCGGTCATGCCGCCGAACGCGGCGGTATGCAGATTGCGCCCCGACTTGAGGAACTGCACGATGTCGTCGTCGTTCCAGCTGCCGAGGCCCGTGCGCGGGTCGCCGCGCAGGCTCGAGGGCACCCAGCCGTCGATCGGGCCGCCGCCGGCGAGGAAGTCGTCGCCTTCGAGGTCGGTGAGCGCGCGTTCCTGCATCGTGCGTGCGCGCGGCGTGTGGCACGCGCCGCAGTGGCCGAGGCCCTGCACGAGATAGGCGCCGCGCGCGACAATCGCGTCGTTGTAATGCGCTCCGTCGAACGCCTGCACCTTCGGCGCGAACAGCATGCGCCAGGCGGCGAGCGGCCAGCGCATCGAAAGCGGCCAGGGAATGTCCACGGCGCGGTTCTGTGCGCGCACGGGCGCGACGCCGTGCATGAAGTACGCATAGAGCGCCTTTATGTCGTCATCGGAGAGGCGTGCGTACGAGGGATAGGGCATCGCGGGGTAAAGCGTGTCGCCATTCGGCCGCACGCCCTGACGCACCGCCCTGGAGAAGTCGTCATAGCGCCACTTGCCGATGCCCGTATTCGCGTCGGGCGTAATGTTGGTCGAGTAGATGGCGCCGATCGGCGTATCGAACTTCAGGCCGCCCGCGAAGGGCCTGCCGCCCTGCGCGGTATGGCAGGCAATGCAGTCGCCGGCGCGCGCGAGGTATTCGCCATGCGCGACGAGCGCGGCGTTCGGCAGTTCGGCGGCGCATGCAGCATGCGCCGTGAATGACGCGAGCGCCGCGCAAGCCGCGACCGAAACCGTTGCGCGAACAACGTTCGCGCACAGGGAAACGAAGTTCTTCTTCATGCGGCTTTTCACACGCTCACGAGGGGGCCGGGGTTCTTCAGATACTGGTTGCGAATGGCTTTCGCGCTCCAGTAAGCGAGGGCGGCGGCGAGGCCGGTCGGGTTGTAGCCGATCCCCTGCGGAAACGCGGAGGCACCCATCACGAACACGTTGTGCACATCCCAGCTCTGCAGATAGCGGTTGATGACGCTGGTGTCCGGATCGGTGCCCATCACGGCCCCGCCCACGAGGTGAGTGGTCTGGTAGCGGCGCGAGTCGAAGTGGGCGCCGAACTCGCGTGTATAGACATTGATGGCCTTCGGGCCCATCGCCTCGGCAATCTTTTGCATCTGGCCCGTCACGTACCGCGCCATCCTGATGTCGTTGTCCTTCCAGTCGAAGGTCATGCGCAGGAGCGGCTGGCCGTACGAGTCGCGATAGGTCGGATCGAGGTCGAGGTACACGTCGCGGTACGACATGTTGGAGCCGTGCGCATCCATCGAAATGGTGTGCGCATAGTGGTCCTTTACGGCCTTCTTCCACCCGGCGCCCCAGTTCGGCGTCCCGGCGGGCGTGGCGATGCCGCCGATCGGCTTCACGCCCGCCTGGTTCACCCACAGCGGCGAGCCGCCCACGAAGCCGGGCGGCCCGTGGTCGAAGTTGTCGGCGTTGAAGTCGTCCACGGCCACGCCGTTGCCGCCCGCGCCGACGAACGGGTTCGTCCACGTGTCCTTGTCGAAGAACGCCGTGATGGTCGAAAGGTTCTGGTACGCGAAGTTGCGGCCCACCACGCCCTCGTCCGAAACCGGGTCATAAGGCTTGCCGATGCCCGAGAGCAGCAGCAGGTGCACGTTGTGATACTGGAACGCCGAGACGATCACGAGGTCCGCGCTCTGGAACACTTCCTGGCCCGCCGGATCGATATAAGTCACGCCCGTGGCGCGCTTTTTCGTGTCGTCGAGTTCGACGCGCAGCACGTGGCACTTCGAGCGCAGTTCGAAGTGCTTTTCCTGCTTGAGCGCGGGCAGGATGTTGAGGTTCGGGGAAGCCTTGGAATACATGTAGCACGCATAGCCGCTGCAAAAGCCGCAGAAGTTGCACGGGCCCATCTGCACGCCGTAGGGGTTCGTGTACGGCCCCGACGTGTTCGCCGAAGGCAGGCGGTACGGATGCAGGCCGAGCGACTTCGCCGCGTCGAAGAAGCGCTGCGCCGAGTACGTATTCAGTTGCGCGGGCAACGGGAAATTGTCGCTGCGCGCGGCTTCGAAGACATTGCCGTCGCCGACCACGTCGCCCTTCACCTTGTACGCCTGGCCCGATGTGCCGAACACCTTTTCCGCGAAGTCGAAGTGCGGCTCCAGTTCGTCGTAGGTGACGCCGTAGTCCTGGATCGTCATGCCTTCGGGGATGAACTTCTTGCCGTAGCGCTCTTCGTAGTGGCTTTTCAGGCGCAGCTCTTCGGGCGTGATGCGGAAATGCACGCCCGACCAGTGCAGGCCTGCGCCGCCCACGCCCTCGCCGGGCAGAAACGCGGCGAGCTGGCGGTAGGGCAGGGCTGTGTCGTTCACGCCGTGGCGGATCGAAACGGTGGTCTTCGAAAGATCGAGGAAGAGCTTCTTGCGGATGTTGTACGTGAGTTCGTCGATGGTGTTGGGGTATGCGCCGTCCGGGTAGGTGTCGCGATACTCGCCGCGCTCGAGCGCGACCACGTTCAGGCCCGCTTCGGTCAGTTCCTTCGAGAGGATCGCGCCGGTCCAGCCGAAGCCGATCACGACGGCATCGACGTGAGGTTTCTTGATCGCCATTTATGTACGTTCCCCGTTGATCGAGACCGGGCCGTACGGGTAGGGCTTGCCGTTCTGGTTCACGAAATCCATGAAGTCGGCACGCGCGCCGGGGAAGCCGATCATCTTCCACGCGGCCATGTTGCGGTTGCCGCCGTGGATCGGGTCGCAGAAATAACCTTCGCGCGTGTTCTGCAGCAACTGGCCGAAGAACACGGAGGCCGGCACGCCGTCCAGTTCGACCTTGCCCGCTTCGAGCGCGGCCAGCACGCTGTCGCGCGTGCTGGCGTCGAGCGCGTCGAAATCCTTGCCGTAGGCCTTCGCGCAATACGCGTTCACGGCCTGGATGCCAAGCCGGTAGATGTCGCGCGGCACGAGCTTCAACTGGTAGCCGAGTTCGGGCTCACCTTGCTGGAACGGCCCCTGCATGTACCAGAGTGCGCCGTGCGCGTAGGGCGTGTCCATCTGCCGGTCGATGAATTCGGGCACGCCGGCTTCCAGCGCGCCGGGGCCTTCGGAATCGTCGGGAATCAGGCGGTCGGTGGCGGCTTCGACAAAGGCCCACTCGCGCGCGTCGAAAAAGCGCGGCTTATAGGCGACGGCCTGCCCGGCTTCAGGCCTCGCGTTGGGCGCAGAGGCGGCGCTGCCCGCCGCGGCGGTTTCGCTCGACGGCGCTTTGCCGCCCTCGCAGCCCGCCAGTGCGCTGGCAGGCACGAGCACCGCTGCCGTGCGCAGGAAACCGCGGCGTGTCGTGAGAGGAGATTCGGACATTGTGGGATTCTGTATGAGTTCGGCGCGGTGTGATTCGACCGTGTCCGCGTAGCCGTCATGAGCGCTGTGCATGACACGCCGCGGCGGCGGCCATGGAACGGAGATAGCAAATGGAACCGGTTCCATGATTTGAGCGCGATTCTACAATATCCCCTTGCGGGGCCGGTACCGGGCGCGCAAGGGCAGGAGGTCATGGTTGTCATACTCTCCGGATAAGCTCTGACAAACGAGCGTGTTGTTTGACAACACGGATGGGCCGATGCTACTGTGGCCGGTATTGACAACCTTGCATCCCGGCACGAGGCTTCATGAACGTCTCCCCGATTGTCGAGAGTGAATTCGCCTCGACTGTGATGGCGGTGCCGCCGCTCGCACGCCGCTCCGACTTCTCTCTCGATGTCGAGCAGAACCGCACGCTGATCCGCCATTTGGAAGCGGGCGGTATCCGCACGCTGCTGTACGGCGGCAATGCGAACCTGTACCACGTCGCCGTGAGCGAATTCCGCGAGTTGCTTGACATGCTCGCCGACCTCACCGCGCCCGAAACGCGCGTGATTCCGGCCATCGGTCCCGACTACGGCAAGATGCTCGACGAGGCGCGCATCCTCGCGCAAACGCAGTACAGGACGGCCATGGTGCTGCCGCTCTCCGGCTTCACTACGCCCGCGGGCGTCGAAGCCGGTCTCGCGCGCATCGCCGACGCCGCGGGCATGCCGCTCACGCTCTATATCAAGAGCGAAGACTATGTCGACGTCGACACGCTCGTGCGCCTGATTGACCGCGGCACCCTCATTGCGCTCAAGTACGCCATCGTGCGCGAGGACCCGGCGAACGACCCGTACCTGGGCCGCCTGCTGGAGAGCGTGCCGGCCTCGAAGGTCGTTTCGGGCATGGGCGAGCGTCCGGCGCTGGTTCATGTGCGCGACTTCGGTCTGGCCGCGTGGACGACGGGCTCGGGCTGTATCGCTGCGAACGCCGTCATGGCGCTCCTGAAGGCGGCGAAGGAAGGCCGTGCGGAAGAAGCGCAGCGCCTCCACGATGCCTTCATGCCGCTCGAAACGCTGCGCGAGCACATCTCGCTCATCCGCGTGCTGCACGACGCCGTGACGCTCTCGGGCATTGCCGACATGGGCCCGATCCTGCCGCTCCTCTCGCAGTCGCCCGCTGAGGCGCTGCCGGCGATCGGCGACGCGGCCAGGGCGCTGCTTGCGTTCGAGCAGAAGCGGGTCGCCTCGACCCAGGCGGCCAATGCGTAAGCGGCGTATTGGGCACAAGCAAGCCATTGAACGGAGCAAACAGGCTTTCTCCAGGAGACGTCCGCCAGGAGGCTCACCGTAGTCCCGCAAAGCGCCTGGCGTTGCTTGACAACTTGGTGCGTGGTTCGGCATCCTGTGTCCGGCCTGGGCAAGACAGGACAAGAATGGTCGCGTTAGAACAAATTCCATAAACGGATGCGAGGAGATGCGATGTTCGATGGACGCCTGAAGGCCAGCGTGCTGGCCGTGTGTGTGGCGGCGGCCGCGGCGCTCGGCATGAGCGCGGCAAAGGCCGATCCCGTTTCCCTGAACATAGTCGACGTGGCCGGCAACCTGCAGCTCACGCAGAAAGCCTTCGAAGCGTTCGAGGCGAAAAACCCGAATCTCGTCTCCCATATCACCTACACCAACGCGCCCGCGCCGCAGTTGCCCGGCAAGATCAAGGCAATGCAGGCCGCCGGCCGCGCCGACATCGATCTCGTGCTGACGGGCACCGACGCGCTTGCCGCCGGCATCGAACAGAACCTGTGGATGAAGCTGCTGCCGGATCAGCAGGCCGCGCTGCCGGGCGTGCTCGACAAGTACGCGCCGGGGCCGCGCAAAATGCAGGACCTGGCGCAGGGCTACGGCCTCGAAGTGTCGTACATGCCGGCCGGTCCGCTGATCGAATACAACCCCGCCAGGGTCGCCAGGCCGCCGCAGACGCCGCAGCAACTGCTGGCGTGGTGCAAGGCGAACCCCGGCAAGCTGATCTATGCGCGTCCGGCCAACTCGGGTCCGGGCCGCACGTTCCTCATGGGCCTGCCGTACCTGCTCGGCGACAAGAACCCGCAAGATCCGATCAACGGCTGGGACAAGACCTGGGCGTACCTGAAGGAACTGAACGCGTGCGTGCCGTACTACCCGGGCGGCACCTCGGCGGTGATGAAGGAACTGGGCGAAGGCACCCGCGACATGACCGTGACCGTGACGGGCTGGGACATCAACCCGCGCGCGCTCGGCATCGTGCCGGCGGACTTCAGGGTGCAGGCGTTCAGCAACATGACGTGGGTGAACGACGCCCACTACATGGTCGTGCCGAAGGGCGTTTCGAAAGAGAAGCTCGCGGTGCTGCTCAAGCTCATGAACTTCATGCTCGAGCCGCAGCAGCAGGCCATGACCTATGACGACGGCTACTTCTATCCGGGCCCGGCAGTGAAGGACGTCACGCTGCAGATGGCGCCCAGGGCAAGCCAGGACGTGATCGCGAAGTACGGCCGCCCCGAGTACGCGAAGTGGCTCACGGCCTATCCGCATGTCCAGCCGCTTTCGGCGCAGGCGATGGTCGCGGCGTTCCAGAAATGGGACCGCGAGGTCGGTTCGCAGAAGTCGCAGTAGCGGGAGGAAGAAAGAGAAAGACTCGGCAATGGACGGAGGGCGCTTCGCGGTTGCGGTGAGGGAGCGCCATCCTCGATCCCTGCTCGCGCAGGTTGAGCTTGTTGTCTTGATGGTCAGGAACGTGTCATGAAGCATTCTTTCGATCGTCTGCGCCTCGACTCGGTGTGCCGCAGCTTCACCAGCGCAGAGGGCACGCAGCTCGCCGCGCTGCGCGGGCTCGACCTTGACATTCGCCGCGGCGAATTCATCGCGCTGCTCGGGCCTTCGGGCTGCGGGAAATCCACGGCGCTCAATTGCATTGCCGGTCTGCTGCCACTCACGAGCGGCAGCATCTGGCTGGATGATCTGCGCATCGACGTGATGCCGCCCGAGAAGCGCGGCTTCGGCATGGTGTTCCAGAATTACGCGTTGTTCCCGCACATGTCAGTGCTGGAAAACGTCGGCTTCGGCCTGAAGATGCAGGGTGTGCCGCGCGAAGAAGCGAAGCGCCGCGTGCGCGAAGCATTGCAGCTCGTGCAGCTCGTCGGCCATGAAAACAAGCTGCCGGGCCAGCTTTCGGGCGGCCAGCAGCAGCGCGTGGCGATTGCCCGCGCCATCGTCATCGAGCCGCCGCTCGTGCTGATGGACGAGCCGCTCTCGAACCTCGACACCAGGCTGCGCATTGAAATGCGCGCGGAGATCCGCCGCATCCACGGTCAGCTCGAACGCGCCACGATTTACGTGACCCATGACCAGGACGAAGCGCTTTCGATGGCGGACCGCATCGTCGTGATGAAAGAGGGCGTCGTGCAGCAGGTGGCGACGCCGAAGGAAGTGTATAGCCGCCCCTCGAATCTGCACGTTGCGCGCTTCATGGGCTTTCGCAACGTGCTGCCGTTCGCGATTACGGGCGAGCGGGGCGGCCACATCGCGATGTCGTCGTCGGGCGTCACGCTGACCGGCGTGCCGATGGGCGAACTGGGCGGCGGCGAGATTTCCGTGGCCATGCGCCCCGACGATTTCGAGCGCGCCAACGCGGGCGATGCGAATGCCTTCGACGTGGAAGTGGAAATGGTCGAATACGGCGGCCGCGATTCGCTGCTGCTCGCCAACGCGCCGTTCGGCAAGCTGTGGGCGCGCGTGGAAGGCGAATTCGAAGCGGGCGAGCGCGCCACGCTGCGCGTCGCGCCTTCGCACGTGCTGGCCTACGCGGAGCGTGCGTCATGAGCGCGCTCATCGAGTCGCTGGCCAAGGCGCCGCGCGATTCGCGCGGCTGGCTCGTCACGCCCGCGCTCGGCTTCATCGTCGCGATGTTCCTCTATCCGTTCGCCTACGGTCTCGTGCTGTCGTTCAGGCCGATGAACGGCGGCGGCATGTTCGCGAATTATCTGCAGTTCATTCACGACCTCTCGCTGTGGCCCACGGTGTTCGTCACGCTCAGGCTGGCGGTGCCCGCTACGATCGTCAACGTCGGGCTCTCGCTGCCGGTGGCCTTCGCGCTGCGCCGCAAGTCGCCGTACCAGAAGCTCGTGATCACGCTGCTCGTGATTCCGGTCACGCTCGGCACCGTGCTGATCGCCGACGGCATGCTCAGCTACTTCGGCCCGAACGGCTGGTTTCCGCAGGCGCTGCACGCCCTGCGTCTCTATACGAACGAAGAGATTCGTCTCACGCACAACTATTGGGGCGTCCTGATCTCGCTGATCGTTTCCGGTTTCCCGTTCGCGTTTCTGCTCACCCTCTCGTACGTCACCGGCATCGACCCGACACTCGCGCGTGCGGCGGCCACGCTTGGCGCAGGCCCGTGGCAGCAGTTCCGTCAAATCTATCTGCCGCTTCTCGCGCCCGGTCTCACGATGGCCGCATGCCTGTCGTTCGTGCAGGCGTATTCGGTGTTCCCTTCGGCAGTGCTGCTCGGCGCGCCCGCGGGTCCCACGCGCGTGATCTCCATCGCGGCTTCCGAAGCGGCGTTCGAGAGCTACGACTACTCGCTCGCCTCGACCATCGCCATCGTGATGGGCTTCGTGCAGTTGATCGTCGTGGCCGCGATGCTGGGCGCGAAGCGCTGCTTCTACGCGGGCCCGGTGAGCGGAGGGAAAGGCTGATGAGCGCACATCAGCGTAACGCGGCCGGCCTCGGCGCGGGCGCGCAGGCGGGCGAGCAACGTCGCGCCCCGGCCGGCAACATTGCGCAGGCGAGGCCCGCCTCGCGCCTGCCCGACGTGCTCTGGAAAGTCTTCGTCTGGGGCGGCGTGGTGTTCTTCCTGCTCAACGTGGTGCTGCTGATCGCCACGGTGGGCGTGAACTCGATCGCCACGCGCTGGTTCGGCACGCCGTTGCCGCAGGGCTTCACGCTGCACTGGTATGCGCAGGCGTGGCGCGACTTCCAGCTTTCGGGCGTGCTGTGGGTGACGTTCGAAGTGGTCGGCTCGGTCGTGCTGCTCTCCATCGCGCTGGGCGTGCCCGCCGCCTACGCCCTGGCGCGCGCGCAGTTTCCCGGCAAGCGCATTGCCATGCTCGTATTCCTTCTGCCGCTCATGGTGCCGCCCGTCACGTACGGCATTCCAATGGCGACCGCCATGTACCAGGCTGGTCTCGCGGGAACCTTGATCGGCGTGATCCTCGCGAACCTGGTGCCCGCGCTGCCGTTCGTGATCCTCGTGATGACGCCATTCATCGAGCAGATCGATCCGAACCTCGAGTCGGCCGCGCGCATCTTCGGCGCGAACACGCTGCGCTATTTCCGTTATGTGTTGCTGCCGCTCCTCGTGCCGGGGATGCTGGCCGCGGGCCTGCTCGTGCTGGTGCGCACGATCGGCATGTTCGAACTCACTTTCTTTACCGCCGGACCCGACACGCAAACGCTGGTGGTTGCGCTGTACTACGCCGTCTTCTCGACGGGCGTGCGCGCGCCGCAATCCATCGACGCCATGGCCATGATCTACATGGCCATCACGCTTGCGTGGGTGCTGGTCGCCCTGCAGTTCGTCAGCCCGACACAACTCGTGTCGCGCGTAAAGGAGCCGCGCTAGGCTACCGTTGGCGACTTTGCCGGAAACACCTGGAGCAACGCAAGATGAGCAAGAAGCGAAAGACCGCCGAGGAACTGCGCAGCCACCGCTGGTATGGCGTGAACGACCTGCGGTCGTTCGGACACCGCTCGCGCACCGCGCAGATGGGCTACAGCCGCGAGGAGTACGCGGGCAAACCGGTGATCGCCATCCTCAATACGTGGAGCGAGATCAACCCTTGCCATACGCACTTCAGGCAGCGCGTGGAAGAGGTCAAGCGCGGCATCTGGCAGGCGGGCGGATTCCCGATCGAGCTGCCGGTGCAGACGCTTTCCGAGCCGTTCCAGAAGCCCACCACGATGCTCTATCGCAACTTCCTCGCCATGGAAGCGGAAGAGACGATCCGTTCGTACCCGGCCGACGGCGTCGTGCTGATGGGCGGCTGCGACAAGACCACGCCCGCGCTGCTGATGGGCGCGATTTCGATGGACCTGCCTACGATCTTTCTGCCCGCGGGCCCGATGCTCAACGGCAACTGGAACGGCGTGACGCTCGGTTCGGGCTCGGACAGCTGGAAGTACTGGGCCGATCTGCGCGCGGGCAAGATCACTGAAGCAGACTGGAAGGGCGTGGAGGGCGGCATCGCGCGCTCGCCGGGCCACTGCATGACGATGGGCACGGCATCGACGATGACGAGCGCCGCGGAAGCACTGGGCTTCACGCTGCCGGGCTTTGCCTCGATTCCCGCGCCGGATTCGCGCCATGCGCAGATGTCGGCGAAGACGGGCATGCGCATCGTCGAGATGGCGTGGGAAGACCTGAAGCCTTCGGACATCCTCACGCGCCAGTCGGTCGACAACGCGGTGACCACGTGTCTCGCGCTCTCGGGCTCGACCAACGCGATCGTCCACATGATTGCGCTGGCGCGCCGCGCCGGTGTCGATCTCACGCTCGCGCAGTACGATGAAATTGCGCGCCGCACGCCGGTGCTCGCGAACCTCCGCCCGACCGGCAGGTACCTCATGGAGGACTTCTACTATGCAGGCGGGCTGCGCGCGATGCTCAAGGAACTCGGCGAGCTGATCGACGGCACGCAGATGACCGTGAACGGCAGGACGCTCGGCGAGAACATCGCCGACGCGCAAATCTACAGCGAAGAGGTGATCTGCCGCCGTGCGAAGCCGCTCATGCCGGATACGGGCCTCGCCGTGCTGCGCGGCAATCTCGCGCCGGACGGCGCCGTGATCAAGCCGGGCGCCGCGGAAAAACACCTGCACGTGCACACGGGCAAGGCCGTGGTGTTCAAGGACTATAACGACATGGCTGCGCGCATCGACAGCGAAGACCTCGACTGCGACGAGAACAGCGTGATCGTGCTCCAGCACGCGGGTCCGGTTGGCGCGCCCGGCATGCCCGAGTGGGGCCAGTTGCCGATTCCGCGAAAGATTCTGCAGAAGGGCGTGCGCGACATGCTGCGTATTTCCGACGCGCGTATGAGCGGCACGAGCTATGGCGCGTGCGTGTTGCACGTGGCGCCGGAATCGTTCATCGGCGGTCCGCTCGCCCTCGTGCAGGACGGCGACCTGATTGAGCTGAACGTGCCGGAGCGCCGCCTGAACGTGCTGATTCCGGACGAGGAAATGGCGCGCCGCAAGGCCGCGTGGGTCGCACCGGAACCTCGCTTCAAGCGCGGCTATGGCGCGATGTACCAGATGCACGTCATGCAGGCCAACCACGGCTGCGAGTTCGACTTCATGCAGCGTGACGGCGCGGGCGGCCCGTGCGCCAGCGCGGGCGGCGAACCCGAGATTCACTAAGGAGACGATAACGGCCCGGCATGAAGGGGCGAATGGCGGGGGTGCCGCAGGCGTGTTGCGCCCTCTGTCAGGCAGGGGCGACGGATCACGACCGCTTGCCGCGCTTGTCCACCGGCGTGAAATCGAAGCTGGCGAAACTGCCGCCCTGATACCGCTGCGCCGTGGCGTCGAGCGGGTTGTCTTGCGCCAGAATCTCGGCCGCCCAGTCTTCCGAGTTCTGCTTCGGCTCATAGCCGAGCCGCTTCGCGTCGTCGTGCGCGCCCTCCTGAATCCAGAAGCTGCGCGTGTTGTTCGACACGCCCCACACCACGGCAAAGCCGATCTCATCCACGTTGATCACACGATCGACGAGATGGAACAGGTCCTCGTGGCCGAACCACGTGCTCAATTGACGGAACTCCGTGGGCCTCGGCAGGCAACTGCCGATGCGCACGTTCACGGTTTCGATGCCGTGCTTGTCCCAGTACAGGCGCGCGAGCGACTCGCCCCACGCCTTGGAAAGACCGTAGAAGCCGTCCGGGCGGAACGCGCAGTCGAGCGTGAGCTTTTCTTCCACGGGGTACATGCCGATCGCGTGATTCGAGCTGGCGAACAGCACGCGCTTCGTGCCGTGGCGGCGCATGCCTTCGTAGACTTCGACGAGCGCGCGCAGGTTGTTCTCGATGATCTCGGGCAGGGGGCGTTCGATGCTCGTGCCGGCCATGTGGATCAGCACGTCCACGCCGTCGAGCAGGCGGTCGACCACGGCGGGTTCGCGCAGGTCTCCGTGCATCACGTCTTCGCCCGCGACGAGCGGTTCGAGCGGTTTCGAGCCGGCCGCGCAACGCAGGTTTACACCGCGTTCGAGCAGGCCTTTGCGCAACACGGTGCCGAGCTGGCCGGCCGCACCGGTCAATGCAACTTTCTTCACGGTGATTGTCCTCACGTAGCAATGCCGGGAGCCGGCACCCCGGCGGGCGCCGCGAGCATGGATCCAGGATGCATTTCACGCCCGTCCGAAGTCTGGTCATCATACATTCTGGCGTGACCCGCCGCGCAATGGTCGGTTGACAATTGCCATGTTGTATTACAACAATGCGACCCATCCGCTCGACAGTTTTTCGGGCCGCCGCCCGCGCCACGCGCACCAGGAAACACGACAACGGACGAGACATGATGACTTCCCCCGCCATCCCCGTGAGCGACGCCGCGCTCGAACAACTGCGCCACGTTTCCAATGCCACGCTCACCACGCAACTTTTCAGGCGCGGTCTGCGCAACGTCTTCCTGCAGGGCGTGAAGCCGCTCGCCGCACCGGCGCCGGGCGCCCCCAACCTGGTCGGGCCGGCCTTCACGATGCGCAACATCCCGGCGCGCGAGGACCTCGACCAGCTGGGTGCGTTCCAGAACCCCGAGCATCCGCAGCGCAAGGGCGTCGAGACCGTGCCCGCGGGCGCGGTGCTCGTGCAGGACTGCCGCGGCGTGACCGACGCCGCCTCGATGGGCTCGATCCTCGCCACGCGCATGAAGGTGCGCGGCGTGGCGGGCATGGTCTCGGACGGCCCGGTGCGCGACAGCGCGACCATCGCGGCGCTCGGCATTCCGGTGTTCTGCGCGGGCGCCTCGGCGCCGCTCAATCTCTGCAGGCACCACACGGTCGACCTGAACGTGCCGATCGGCTGCGGCGGCGTGGCCGTGTTTCCGGGCGACATCATCGTCGGCGATGCGGACGGCGTGGTCGTGATCCCGCGTCATCTGGCCGAGGAAGTCGCGCGCGATGCCACGGAGCAGGAAACGCTCGAGCGCTTCATCACCGAACGGATCGAGGCGGGCGCGGCGCTGCCGGGCACCTATCCGCCGAACGAGGCGACGCTCGCCGCGTACGAAGCCTGGAAAAAGGAGCGGCGTTGAACGCCGGCGCTCCCGCAAAAGCGCAAGCGGCCGTCAATTGGCCGCAAATTGGTAAAGCGTGGCGGAAAGCGCGGAGACACCCGCAAATGGGGGCTGGCGGGCGGCGGGTGGGCGCTTTCGGGCCGCCATATGACTTACAATTGACGACACTCCTGACAACCTCAAGTGCACCGTCCGATCATGTCTGAGCAGAAAGCGCCGAATATGCCGGCGCGGATTTACAGCGACATCCTCAATCGCATCATCGAGGGCGAATACAAGGAAGGGGAGCGCCTGCCGACCGAGCACATGCTCGCAGAGCGCTTCGCGACCTCGCGCCCCACGGTGCGCGAGGCGCTTGCCCAGCTGCGCGCGGACGGCATCATCGCCACGCGCCACGGTTCGGGCACGACGGTCATGCGGCGCCCCGATCCGGACGTGCGCCGTTTCGCGCCGCTCGAAACGCTGTCGGACATTCGCCGCTGCTACGAATACCGCGTGGTGGTCGAAGCCGGGGCGGCCTCGCTCGCCGCACAAAAGGCTGAAGAAGGAGACATCGCCGCAATCCGGCACGAGTGGGACAACCTGCAGACCATCGTCGAGACCTCGGGCATCGGCGCGAAAGATGACTTCGCGTTCCATATGGCCGTGGCGCGCGCCTCGAAGAACCAGTTCTTCATCGCGGCGCTCTCGGGCATCCAGGAGCAGATGGTGTTCAGCATGAACCTGTCGCGCAATCTCTCGCTCGTGAAGTCGATCGAGCGGCAGCGCCTCGTGCAGCAGGAACACCTCGAAGTGCTCGAAGCGATCCAGGCGCGCGACCCCGAGCGCGCATCGACCGCCATGCGCGCGCATCTCGAACGCGCGGTGAACCGGATGTTCGGCTCCTGAGCTTATTGGCCAGCGGCATTCGACGCCCCGCGCTGCGCGGACTTCGACCACCGGAAATACGGCATGGAGCACCGGCCGGCATTCATCGCCGAGTGCACGCCCGCGCAGATCGAAGCCGACCAGGAGCGAAAACACAAACGGGCGTGGAACCCGCATTACGCGAGATCCACGCCCGTCTTCAGTCCGGCTGGCGGCAGCTGCTGCTCCCGCCAGCGCGGCGTGAAGCGTAACGCGTAACGCTTAGGCAGCCTGCTTGGCGGCGCGTGCCGACGCTTGCGCGACGGCCTTCGTTGCGGCCTTGCCGGCGGCGTCGAAGTTGCTTTCCGCGAATTCCACAGCCTGCTTCGCAGCCTTGTTCACCGACGCGTATGCGTTGTTGGCGGTGTTCAGCGCCGACTTGATCGCGGCGACAGCGGCTTCCGAACCGGCCGGGGCGTTCTTCGCGGCGTTGTCAACGAGCGTTTCGAGCGCGCGCTGCTGCGTTTCGAATTGCGACTGGGCGGCCGTGGCGAATTCGGCTTGCGTGGCCGAAACGATGCCGTAGACGCTGCGGCCATAGGCCAGCGCCTTTTCAGCTGCGGGCTGGGCGAAGCCGGCCTGCACGGCGAAGAAACCTTGCGGGTCCTTGGCCGAAAGCGCGCGCTGGGCTTGTTCCTGACCTTCGGCGAACGCCGAGCGGGCCGTTTCGATGTTGAGTTCGGCGAGCTTGATCGCGCCTTCGAATGCCTTGCTCGTCAGGCCGAAGAGGGCCTCGAGACCGGCTTTCTGGTTGGCGGCGAACTGTTCGGGAGTCGGCAGGTTCATGTCTCTTTCCTTTTAGGGGGACGCTACGCGTCGGTTTCGGTTGCGAAAATCAGCTTTCGGGTCGATCACCGGTTCGCGCAGAGAAGGTTTTGTGCGATGCAGCAATCGACTTCATGGTATCCGATCCATAAATTGTGTCAAGCATTTTTTGTGCATCGCACAATTATGTAAACGCCTGATTTTGGGTGGAAATTTCCTACACGGCCACAGACGCCCCGCCGGACTGCGCAGCGCGCGGACTGCTTGAGCGCAGCGCCGCGCGTCTGCGCGCAAAATGGCTGTTCCCTCGGGCGAGCGCTGGCGCCGCAAGTTGGCCTTTGCGCGCAGCCCGGGTTGGTCCCCCAATCCAGCGGTGGCGGCCCCGACTGCGGCGTGAACGCGCTGCAGCAGTCGAACGGGCGCGGTGCGCGCGGCCGCCACGCGCAAATCCATCAGGAGAGCGGTAATGGCTGCATCGAACGACAAGTCTCCCGGTCATTCCACGACGAGCACGGGCGCGCCGGCTGTCAGCGACCGTAACTCGCTCACGATCGGTCCCGACGGCCCGATCGTGCTGCACGACGTGCATTTCCTCGAGCAGATGGCGCATTTCAACCGCGAGAAGGTGCCCGAGCGCCAGCCGCATGCGAAGGGCGCCGGCGCGTTCGGCGAATTCAGGACCACCGAGGATGTGTCGCGCTACACGAAGGCCGCCTTGTTCCAGAAGGGCGCGGCCACGGAAATGCTGGCGCGCTTTTCGACCGTCGCGGGCGAGATGGGCAGCCCCGACACCTGGCGCGACGTGCGCGGCTTTTCGCTGAAGTTCTACACGACCGAGGGCAATTACGACCTCGTCGGCAACAACACGCCGGTTTTTTTCGTGCGCGACCCGATGAAGTTCCCGCACTTCATCCGCAGCCAGAAGCGTCTGCCCGATTCGGGCCTGCGCGACGCCCAGATGCAATGGGACTTCTGGACCCATAATCCCGAATCGGCGCACCAGGTTTCGTACCTGATGGGCGAGCGCGGCCTGCCGAGAACGTGGCGCCACATGAACGGCTACGGCTCGCACACCTATATGTGGGTGAACGCGCAGGGCGAGAAGTTCTGGGTCAAGTACCACTTTCACACGAACCAGGGCATGCAGTGCTTCACCAACGCCGAAGCCGCGGCCATGGCGGGCGAGGACGCCGACTTCCACCGCCGCGATCTGTTCGACGCGATCAGGCGCGGCGAATATCCGTCGTGGACGCTTTCCGTGCAGGTGATGCCCTATGCGCAGGCGAAGCACTACCGCTTCAATCCGTTCGATCTCACGAAGACCTGGTCGCACAAGGACTATCCGCTCATCAAGGTCGGCACGATGACGCTCAACCGCAACCCGGAGAACTTCTTCGCGCAGATCGAGCAGGCCGCGTTCTCGCCGGGCAACACGGTGCCGGGCATCGGCCTCTCGCCGGACAAGATGCTGCTGGGCCGCGCGTTCGCATACAACGACGCGCAGCGCGCGCGTATCGGCACGAACTTCAACCAGCTGCCGGTGAATCGTCCGAAGGTGCCAGTGCAGACCTATCTGTTCGACGGCAACATGACCTACGAGCATAGCGGCAACGCACCGACTTACGTGCCGAACAGCTTCGGCCGGCCGTGGGCCGATACGACGGGCGCGGCGGACGACGGCTGGGAGGCCGACGGCGACCTGGTGCGCAGCGCCTACACGCTGCATGCGGAAGACGACGATTTCGGCCAGGCGCACGATCTCGTGCGCAACGTTTACAACGACCGGCAGCGCGAGGCGCTGGTCCAGCAGGTGGTGGCGAGCCTGAGCGGCGTGGGCAGCCCCGTGCGCGAGCGCGTGTTCGACTACTGGAAGCAGATCGACCCCGAAGTGGGCGCGCAGATCGAAAGGCAGGCGGGCAGCGGCAAGTAAGCTGCCGAAGCCGCGCGAGAGCCGGAACGGGTTGCACGACCCGTTCCGGTTTTCTTTTGCACACGGCGACTGCGGCGCAGGCGCATGACGGCCGCCCGCCGCCAAACTGGCAGAACGGCCATCTGGCGGATTCTGCAGCGTCAGGGACGAGAGGGCATAATGCGCGGGTCGCCGTGTGGGCAGCATCGCGCAATCCCGCCGGTGGATCGCGCGCGGCGGGAATAAATTCGCCGCGCCGTGCGTTATTCCTGCTGATCCGCAACGGCCAGGCCCACGTGAAAACTCCCCTCTCCGCCGAATCCCTGTTTGCCGGCGCCGACACCGGCGCGCAGAAGTACACACGCGTTGCCGTGCTATTGCACTGGTTGATCGCGCTACTGATCCTCACGAACGTCGCTCTGGGCCTGACCGCCGCGCTGCTGCCCGACGGCGCGCTTTCGGACACCGCAATCCGCCTCGTGATCGATACGCACAAGTCGATCGGCATTACCGTGCTCGGGCTGGCGATCCTGCGCGTGCTGTGGCGTCTCACGCATCGCCCGCCGGCGCTGCCGGCCGAATTTCCGGGCTGGGAGCGCGCATCGGCGCACGCGGCGCACGTCGCACTCTACGTGCTGATCTTCGCGATGCCGCTTTCCGGCTGGCTGCACGACTCCGCATGGGTCGCCGCCGCCTCGCATCCCATGTATCTCTTCGGCCTCGTGCAATGGCCGCGCATCGGCTTCATCATGAACCTCGATCCGGCCACGAAGGAACAGTTGCACAACCAGTTCGGCACGCTGCACACGGCGTGCAGCTATGCGCTTTATGGCGTGCTTGCGCTGCATATTGCGGGCGCGCTCAAGCATCAATGGATCGACCGTCATTCGGTGCTGCGCCGGATGATGCCGTGAGCAACACGAGAAGGGTACGACTTGAAAAACACGCTTGAAGAGGCGCTCGCCCGTACGTCGCCGCGCCTCGTGCCGCCTCCCACGCCGTTCGCGAGCATCGCAATCCATCTTGGCGTCATGGCGCTCTGGTTCGTGCTGTTCGCGCGCGCGTTCTTCCTGCAAGGCGTGGTCGCGTGGTCCACGGGCATTGCCTATGTCGTCTACGACACGGTGTTGCTGCTGTTCGTCGCCTGGAAGGCGCGCGTGCTGCTTGCGCCTGTAGCGCCGCCCGCGGCCGCCGGCGCGGCGAAGCTGCCGACGCTCGGCGTGATCGTGGCCGCGCACAACGAAGCGGCCGTGCTGCCGATCACGCTCGATGCACTGTTCGCGCAAACCCGCGCGCCGCAGCAGATCGTGATCGCCGACGACGGCTCGACCGACGGCACGGGTGCCTTGCTCGCGCAGCGCTATGGCCTGGCCGACCCCGGCGAAGGGCAGCTAAGCGCGCCTTCACAGCAGTATCCCAATCTGCGCTGGCTGAAGCTTGCACACGGCGGCAAGGCGCGTGCGCTCAACGCGGCATTGCTTGCGATCGCAACGGAAACGGTCATGACCGTGGACGCCGATACGCTCCTCGAACCCGACGCTTGCGCCGCGATGGCGAGCGCGTTTGGCCGCGAGCCGGCACTGGTCGCGGCGGCGGGCCTGCTCACGCCGGTTTGCGACCATACGTGGAGCGGCCGCTTTTTCCAGTGGTTCCAGACCTATGAGTACATCCGCAATTTCATCTCGCGTTTCGCGTGGATGCGCGCCGACAGCCTGTTGCTCATCTCGGGCGCGTTTGCGGGCTTTCGCCGCGATGCCGTGATGGCCGTGGGCGGCTTCGATGCGGATTGCCTCGTCGAGGACTACGAACTGATTCACCGCTTGCGCCGTTACTCGGCGCGCAAGGGCCTCGGCTGGGACGTGCGCGTGCTCGGAACCGCCCGCGCGCGCACCGACGCGCCCGGCACACTCACGACCTTCCTGCGTCAGCGCCGCCGCTGGTTCGCGGGCTTCCTGCAAACGCAGTACTGGTATCGCGACATGACCGGCAACCGCAAGTACGGCAAGCTCGGTCTCATGATGCTGCCCGTGAAGGCGTTCGACACCGTGCAGCCCATCTATGGACTGACGGCGTTCGCGCTGTTGATCGGTTTTTTGTTCGACGGCCGCTTCACGATCGTGCTGCCGGTGCTGGGCGTGATCGTCGGCAAGATCGCGATCGACCTCGCGTTTCATTTGTACTCCGTCCATCTCTACCGGCGCTGGAGCGGCGACCGCGCGCATTCGAGTTTCGGCATGGCGTTCCTCGCCGCCGTCTTCGAGCCTTTCTCGTTCCAGTTGATGCGCCACAGCGGCGCGGCGCTCGGCTGGCTGCATTTCCTGCTCGGCCGGCGCAAGTGGGGCGTGCAAAATCGCACTGGCATTGCGGCGGCGCGCAACCGCGGGAGTGCGGCGTCGCAATGATCTGATTTCCGTGGCATTCGACTTGCTCCAAGGTGACCAGGGCTGCGCCGCGTGCGGTGCCGGCCTCCAAACCGGTCAGGGAGAGTCAAATGCATCGATTCAGTGTCCTCGCCTTATTATTGCCGCTCACACTTGCAGGCTGCCTGTCGTTCAGCAGCAGCGATCCAGACCCGCCGCCGCCGCGGACCGTCGTCGTGCCGCAGCAACCGGCCGTGGAGGTGCCGCCGCCCCCGCCGGGTGCGGCTTGCGTTGCGCCTTGCTGATCGGCTCACTGACTTGTGGCCGCGTTGGGCATCACGCCGACCGGCGCTTTCGCTTTCAGCGCGTGCCGCACTTCCCGCATCAGGCTGCCTGCGAACAGCACGTCCGGTACATCGGCCAGACCCGCCGAGCGCAACGCTCGCGCGGTCCACGTGTTGCAGGTATGGAGGGCGTCGTAAGTCCCTGACGCCGCGAAATAGGCGCTGCCCGCATAAGGTCCGTCGGCGAGGCGCCGCGGCGCACCATCCACACCGGTTTCCAGCGAATTGCGCAGATAGCGCTGAACGCCGGCAAGTCCGGTGTCGTCCACCGGCACCTCCACGACGTTGTGCGAGCCGAAGGCCGCCTCCGGGGCCGCGCGCAGCACCGTCATCAGCACGGTGGCCTGGCTCGGCATGAGCGCGCCGATCATCGTCAGCGGGTCGTGACGGCGTTCCACCACGAACTGGCGTTCTCCAAAGCCGAAACACAGAACGGTGGCGTCGTCGAAACCGCGCGCAAGTGCGTCGACCCAGGTATTGGCGTCGTCCACACGCAGGCAGATGTCGGTGTGCCAGTCGCGCTGCACGACGGCAACGGATGTGCGCGGCGGGCCGGCATCGGCCAGCGGTTCGATCGCGGGCGGCAAGGGGCCCGCCATGTTTGCGCATGCGCCGAGTACGAGCGCGGGCACGATAACGCGAAGCGCTTGCCATGCAATCATTTTCGTAGGACGCTCGTTCACGCATGTCGCTTCGGTCATTGGAACTCAGGGCTCTCCAGTTGCCTGCTGATCCTGCATATAGCGTGCCCCGCGAACGCGTTGCACCAGCTTGAAGCGCAAATGCGGCGCCGCGTTGGCATGCCCCGTTTCGACGCTGCCGATCCTGCCCGCGTTGCACCAATCGAGCGCATGAAACAAGGCGCAAGGCCGATGGCATACGCCTTGCTTTTTTAGCCTGTACTGCAGCGCGCAACGCATCTTGCCTCAACCATGAGACGAAACGCGGCGCCGCTGACGCAGTAGCACTCACGCGCGAGAACGAACCGATGCAAGTCCATGACGAAATGCGCGACGAGGGCGCAGTGCGCCCGCACTACGAACGCTTCCAGCAGTGGCTGGAGCGGCAGACCGGCGAGACGATGGCGCGCAAGCGCGCCGAGGCGGACCTGTTGTTCAGGCGGGTCGGCATCACGTTCGCGGTGAATGGCGATCTCTCCGGCACAGAGCGGCTCATTCCCTTCGATCTCATTCCACGCATCATTCCCGCAGACGAATGGGCGCTGCTCGAGCGCGGACTGCGCCAGCGCGTGCAGGCGCTAAATCTGTTCCTGCACGACGTCTATCACGAGCGCAACATCGTGCGCGCCGGCGTGATTCCGGCCGAGCAGGTCTACACCAATGCGCAGTACCGGCCGGAGATGCAAGGCATCGACCTGCCGCTCGGCGTATATGCGCATATCGCGGGCATCGACATCGTGCGCGATGGGCGCGACGGCGCGTTCTACGTGCTCGAAGACAATCTGCGCGTGCCCTCCGGCGTCTCGTACATGCTCGAGAACCGCAAGATGATGATGCGGCTCTTCCCCGAACTGTTCGTTCAGCACAAGGTGGCGCCGGTCGCGCATTATCCCGATCTGCTGCTCGATACGCTGCGCTCGGTGGCGCCCGAAGGCGTGGACGATCCGACCGTCGTGCTGCTCACGCCAGGGATGTACAACTCCGCCTATTTCGAGCACACGTTCCTCGCGCAGCAAATGGGCGTCGAACTGGTCGAGGGCAAGGATCTCTTCGTAGAGGATAACTACGTATTCATGCGCACGACGCAAGGGCCGCGTCGCGTGGACGTGATCTACCGACGTGTGGACGACGACTTCCTCGATCCCCTCGCGTTTCGCCCCGACTCCGCGCTCGGTGTGCCGGGGCTGCTCACGGCGTACCGCGCCGGCCGCGTCGCACTCGCGAATGCAATGGGCACGGGCGTGGCCGACGACAAGTCGATCTATCCGTATGTGCCCGACATGATCGAGTTCTATCTCGGCGAAAAGCCGATTTTGAAGAACGTGCCGACGTGGCAATGCCGTCGGCCCGACGATCTTGCCTGGACGCTCGACCATCTGCCCGACCTCGTCGTGAAAGAGGTGCACGGCGCGGGTGGCTACGGCATGCTGGTCGGCCCCGCTTCCACGCGCGAGGAAATCGAGGCGTTTCGCGCCCGGTTGCTCGCGCGGCCAGCCCATTACATCGCGCAGCCCACGCTGTCGCTCTCGGCTTGCCCGACCTTCGTCGAAGCGGGCATCGCGCCGCGCCATATCGATTTGCGGCCCTTCGTGCTCTCCGGCAAGACGATCCAGATGGCGGCTGGCGGCCTCACGCGCGTGGCGCTGAAGGAAGGCTCCCTCGTCGTCAACTCGTCGCAGGGCGGCGGCACCAAGGACACATGGGTGCTCGAATGATTTCACTGGCCACACCACACGCACACGAAGAGGTTCGACCATGCTGAGCCGCACTGCCGATCATCTGTTCTGGATGGCCCGCTACATGGAGCGCGCGGAGAATACCGCGCGCATGCTGGACATCAATCTGAAGGCGCTCCTGCTGCCGGGCAGCGCGGACGCGGAGGCGCGCACGCATCGCGCGATGCTGCGCATCTCGGAACTGGAGCCAGCCTTCGACGCACGCCACGAGGAAACGACCAGCAGCAACGTGCTCAAGTTTCTCGTTGCGGACCCAACCAATCCGTCGAGCATCTACTCGTGTCTGCAGGCGACCCGCGAGAATGCGCGCGCGGTGCGCGGCACGCTCACCACGGAGTGGTGGGAAACGATCAACGATACGTGGCTGCAATTCGTCGAGCTGTTGCGCGGGAGCGATCTGGAGGCGCGTCCCGATGCGCTGTTCGAGTGGGTCAAGTTCCGCTCGCATCTGTCGCGCGGCGTGCGCCTCGGCACGGCGTTGCAGGACGACGCGCTGTTCTTCACGCAGCTCGGCACGTTCCTCGAACGCGCGGACAACACGGCGCGCATTCTCGACGTGCGTTTCGTCGACGTGGAAAACGCCGACTCGCGCTCGGCCGCGCGCCAGCTCGAGGACTTCTATTACTGGACCTCGATTCTCGGCTCGGTTTCCGCGCTCGAAATCTATCGCAAGGTTTACCGCGACGTGGTGACGCCCGCGCGCGTGGTGGAGCTGCTCATCCTCAACCAGCAAATGCCGCGCTCGCTGCTGGCGTCGCTCGACGGCGTCTGTACGAATCTCGCGATGCTGCGCACCGATAGCTCGCGCGAAGTCGAGCGCACCGCGGGCAAGCTGCGCGCCGAGTTGCTTTATGCGGACCTGCGGCAGATCTTTTCGATGGGCGTGCATACGTTTCTCACGCAGTTTCTCGCGCGCGTGTACGAGTTGGGCAATCAGGTCGCGCGCACCTATCTGATGCTGCCGGTCGGTTAGCGCGATTGCGCGCTCATCGATATCCAGAACGTCTCGATGGAGGATTCACCTCATGCAACTCGCGATCCGGCACGACACCGTGTACCGCTACGAAGCGCCCGTGCATTATTCGATCCAGCAATTGCGGCTCTCGCCGCTCACCACGCCCACGCAGATCGTCAAGCAGTGGCACGTCGAGGCGCCGGGTAAGGTCGACGCGGGCCGCGACGCCTATGGCAACGCGCTGATGACGCTGGTGCTCACGCGCCCCCACCGGGAAATCTGCCTGCGCGTGCGCGGAGAAGTCGAGACCGTGGCGCTGCCGGATGGCCGCTTGTCCGAAGGCGAGGGCACGGTGCCGATGCACCATTTCACCTCGCCCACGCGCCTCACCGAGGCCGACGAGACACTCACGGAATTCGCGTTCGAACTGCCGCCGCTGGACGACAGCGCGGCGATTCTTCACGCGGCTTCGCGCATCACGGAGCGTGTGCGCTATGAATCCGGTGTCACGGACGTGACACACACCGCGGCGGACGCGCTGGCGCTAGGCCGTGGCGTGTGTCAGGATCATGCGCATGTGATGCTGGCGGTGTGCCGCGCGCGCGGGGTGCCGGCGCGTTATGTGAGCGGCTACATCGACCCCGGCGACGTGCCCGAGATGGCGAGCCACGCCTGGGTCGACGTGTGGCTCGACAACGGCTGGGTGACCGTGGACGTCACGCACGCGTGTTTCGCAAGCGAAAAATATTGCCGGATCGCGGTGGGGCGCGACTACGACGCAGCCGCGCCGGTTCGCGGCCGCCGCGTGGGCGGGGCCGGAGAAACGCTCGATGTCAGCGTGCACGTGAGCGCGCAGCAGTCGCAACAATAGTTTTCCCGCTATAACAAAATCAGCGGCGAAGTCAGGGACGGGTAAGGAGGCGCATGACGTACTGTGTGGCAATGGCAGTGGATGAGGGGCTCGTGTTTCTCGCGGACACGCGCACGAATGCGGGCGTCGATCACATCAGCACGTCGCGCAAGATGGCCGTGTTCGAAGAGCCCGGCGAGCGCGTGCTCGTGCTGCTTGTCGCGGGCAACCTGGCTATCACGCAGGCGACGCTCCAGGTCTTGACCGAGCCGCAGGAGACGGGGCGCGCCACGCTCTGGAACGCGCCGACCATGGTCGAGGCCGCGCGCGTGGTGGGCGAAGCCGTGCGCGAAGTGCACCGGCGCGACGCACACGCGCTCAAGACCTTTAACGTCGAGTTCAACTGCAGTTTCATCCTCGGCGGCCAGATCGGCGGCCATCCCATGCGGCTCTTCCAGATTTATGCGGCAGGCAATTTCATCGAGACGTCGAGCGTCAATCCGTATTTCCAGATCGGCGAGTCGAAGTACGGCAAGCCGATCATCGACCGCGTGCTGACGCCGCATACGCCGCTCGACGAGGCCGCGAAGTGCGCGCTCATCTCCATGGACTCGACGCTGCGCTCGAACCTCTCGGTCGGCCTGCCGCTCGACCTGCTCGTGTACGAGCGCGACGCGCTGCGAGTCACGCGATACGCGTCGCTCGACCAGTCGAATGCGTATTTCGAGATGATTCATTCGACGTGGGGTGAGCGGCTGCGCCAGGTGTTCGGCGAGATTCCCGACCCGCTCTGGACCGACGAAGGCGATGTGCCGCGCCGCGAGCGCACGACGCTGCCCAGCGCACCGCGCGCCGGGCATGAGGGCTACGCCGGCGAACCGCGGCCCGCGCAAACGCTCGCGCAAGCCCAGCCGCATGTCGCGTCGACCGTGCCGCGCATGCCGCGCGACGGTTAAAAGGGTTGCTTCAGTGCCGCGGTCGCGCGCTTCCTCTTTGCCTCGCCAACCGCGGAACCGGTATCCTGCTGCCTGATATTCGCGGTACGCCGCGCGCTATGCGCGTCCCCTCGACTCGCCCTGACGGGCCATGGCACCGGAGGCTGGCTGATGAAGCAGAACGACGACCCAAAGAACGGGCGCCCCGAAGAACCGTCCATTCCCGCGGGCCCGCACGACCCCGCGCGCCGCCGTGTGCTCGGCGGGCTGGCGGCGGTTGGCATGGGCCTCGCGCTCGGCGGCTGCGAGACGCCGGCGCAGAGCGCGGCGAGCGCGCCGCCTGGCGCCGCCGACGCGCGTGTCGACGCCGCACTGCGCGACCAGGTACGCCGGATCGTGGTGATCTACGCGGAGAACCGCAGCTTCGTCAATCTGTACGGCAACTTTCCCGGCGTGCAAACGCCGCTTGCGAGCGTGAGCGCCGAGCGTTACGCGCAGCTCGATCGCGACGGCAAGACGCCGTTGCCGCAGTTGCCGAAGATCTGGGGCGGCCTCGTGCCCCAGGCGCAGGAAATGAATGGCAAGCGCTACATGATCGCCGAGCATCAGATCACCGGTCTCTCGAACCGCCCGTTTCTGATCGCGGATGCGCATGGCAATCCGCTGCCGAACGGCATCATCACGCGCGATCTGATCCATCGGTTCTATCAGAACCAGATGCAGATCAACGCGGGGCGCAACGACCAGTTCGCGGCGTGGGGCGATTCGGGCGGCCTCGTCATGGGCTACTACGAGAATTCCGCGCAGACGTTAAAGCTCTGGAATATCGCGCAGCAGTACACGCTCTGCGACAACTTCTTCATGGCCGCGTTTGGCGGCTCGTGGCTCAACCACATCTTCCTGATCTCGGCGCAGGTGCCGCAATACGCCGATATCCAGACGAGCGCAGCCAGGCATCTCGCCTCCGTCGTGGAGGGCGTTGACCCCACCGGCACGCGCCTGAAGGTCGCGCCGAACTCGCCGGCCTCGGCGCTCGACGGGCCGCCGAAGTTCGTGAACGACGGCCTCTTCACGCCCGATGGCTACGCCGTCAATACGATGGCGCCGCCGTATCAGCCGAGCAATGTGCGAGCGTCGGAGGACGGCAACCCGGCGCTCGCCGATCCGTCCAATCCGCGCGTGCTGCGCCCGCAGACCTACGCGACGATCGGCGACCGGCTCTCGGCGAAGGGCGTCGACTGGGCCTGGTACAGCGGGGCCTGGCAATATGCGCTGGACCATCGGGACACGGGCGCGGTGCCCGACTTCCAGTATCACCACCAGCCGTTCAACTACTTCGCCAACTTCGCGCCGGGCACGGCCGCGCGCGCGCGTCATCTGCGCGATGCGGGCCTCGGCGACGATGCGTCGACCAACCGTCTGCTCGCGGACATCGACGCGGGGCGCTTGCCTGCCGTGACGTTCTACAAGCCGCAGGGCAACCTGAACATGCACGCCGGCTATGCGGACGTCGCATCGGGCGACCGTCACATCGCGACCGTGATCGAGCACATCCAGCGCGGCCCGCAATGGGCGAACACGCTGATCGTGGTGACGCACGACGAGAACGGCGGCTGGTGGGATCCGGTCGCGCCGCCCGTGGGCGACCGCTGGGGTCCGGGCTCGCGCATCCCGGCGCTCGTGATCGCGCCGTTCGCGAAGAAGCGCTATGTCGATCACACGTTCTACGACACGGTGTCGATCCTGCGCTTCATCAGCCGTGTGCATGGGCTCGCGCCGCTCGACGGCGTGGCCGCGCGCGACCAGACGTTCCGCTCGCGAGAGCAGACGCCGCCCGGCGATCTCACGGCGGCGCTCGATCTGGCCTGAGTGCTGCGCGCATCGATGGGAAGAGGGCGGCGGCCGTCACGAAACGTTTGTACCGCCTCCCCCGGTTGCCCATCGGAAACGCAAATTGATGCAAGCGCGACACAAGCGACGAACCTTCCATCCGATCAATGAGTTGGCGCGCTCTCCAGGCGGTTATCAACAGGTTTGTCACCAAAAACTGTGGACAACTTTGCTGCGCAAAAAACCTGCATTTTCTGTGTTGCTTGCGAGCTTCCCGTTTCTAATCAGCGACTTGGTGCGCATGTCCAGAAGTTGCCCACAGGGCTGTCAACGAAAACTGTGGAAAAGCCCCGGCGCGTTTTTCCGTGCGGCGCCGCCGCTGCCACAATCGGCAACGCTGAGCACAATCCGAATCGCTTCAAGCACTTGGCGCAGCCGTCCCGGGGTTACGCACAAGGCTGTCCACGAAAGTTGTGGATAGCGCACCCAGATGTTGATCGTTGCCGAATCAACCTTGCACGGTGTGGGAGTTCGGCCCGATAATCGGCGTCGATATGGCCGTCGCGTGACCGCGCGTGCACGGGCAACTTTCTCCTCGCCACTCCCCGCCGCGCCGTGCTCAAAAACTCGCGTTTTGCCGGTCTTCTGCGTATTCCTGGTTTCCTGCCACTCGCCGGCGCGACCCTGATGCTGGGCGTGGCAATGTCCTTCACCGCGCCTTATCTTTCGCTATTCGGCGTCGAGCGCGCCGGCATGACGCCGTTCCGGCTCGGCGTGTTCATGACCGCCATCGCCACGAGCGGCGTCATTGCGAGCACCGCCGCGGGCCGCTGGAGCGACGCCACCGGCAAGCACCGAACCCTGCTGCTCGTCTCGCTGTGTGCGGCCACGCTCGGCTATCTCTGCCTGTGCGTCGTGCGCGATTACCGGCTTCTGCTCCTTGTGGGCATTGCGTTCATCGGGGCGGGCGGTTGCGCGCTCTCGCTCGTGTTCTCGTTCAGCCGCGCGGCGTTGCCCGCAAGCGACGACGCCGAGCGGACCTTCGCGAGCGCGACGCTGCGCACGATTCTCTCCGCCGCGTGGGTGTTCGGGCCCGCGGTTGGCGCGCTCGTGCTTGCGGCCACGAACTTCTATGGGCTCTTCCTGTTTGCGGCGGCGAGCTTCGCGGCGTGCGGCACGATCGTCTGGCGTATGCGCGAGCCGCGCCGCGACGAACACGCCACGCAGCATTTGATGGTGCGTCCCGCTTCGGACGAAGTCGCGCAGGAGACGAGCGCCGAAAGCGCAGCGGCGTACGAGGGCCAGCCGCTCACGCAGGCCGAAGTGCAGCCGGGTGCGCCACGCGACCCCGCAACGCTTGCGGCCGCGGCGGGAGCGGCAAAAGTGCGGGCCCGGGCCGCGCGCCCCCCCGCGCCCGCCGCGGAGGGCTCGCAGAAAGACATCATGCGCGCGATCGTTGCGCTCACACTCATCGGCCTCGCGGCCAATGCGACGATGATCGTGCTGCCGCTCTACATCGTGCATGGTCTGCAGGGCACGAGCATCGACGTGTCGATCATGCTTGGCCTCGGCGCGCTCATGGAGATACCGATGATGCTCGCGCTCGGCGCGCGCGCCTCGGTGCTGAACAAACCGTGGTGGCTGGCCGCGTGCGCCGTGGTGCATGCCGTTTACTTCGTCGCGATGGCGCTGGCGCCCGGCGTGCACGCGCTGATCCCGATGCAGATCCTCAACGCCTTCGTCGTCGCCGTCACGTCGTGCCTTGGCATGACCTTCGTGCAGGATCTGATGCCCTCGTCGCCGGGGCGGGCGACGGCGCTCTTCTTCAACGCGTCGCGGCTCGGCTCGATTCTTTCGGGCGTGCTTTCCGGCCTGCTCGTGCAGGCGTTCGGTTATCGCGGCACGTTTCTTTTTTGCAGCCTGCTCGCGCTGTGCGCGCTCGTGTTGTTTGCCGTGCCCGGCGAGCAGTATCCGAAGATGGCGCGTGCCGTGCGGCGTTATCTGCGCGAGCGGTTGGGCAGGCGGGCCTAGTGTCCGGCGATTTGCGCTCGTCCAGACAAAAAGGAGCGCCGGCCGTGCGGGCCGGTCAGTGCCTGTGTCAGTGCAGTCAGTGCATGTAGGTGACGCGGCGCGAGCGGTCGCTCAACCGCAATCCCGCGTCAAGCAGCGCGATGGCGAACCAGCGCGTGGTTTTGAGCATGCCGCTTACGCTCGACGTGGGCAGCCAGTCGTTGAGGAGTTGCACGGCGGCTTCGCTGCGCGTGGACTGCAAAAGCGCGATCACCTGCAGCAGCGAGCCTTCGTCCTTCGCGAGTTCGCAAGCGCAGCGGCAGCGCGTGTCGAGCGGGCGGCGCGAGGCGCGGCACAGGGTGCCCATCAGCAGATCGAAATAGCCGAAGCCTTCCGCGCCGAGCCCCGCATCGGCGAGCACGCCGCGCCAGCTTTCGACCTTGGCGTAGGCGTCGCAATGTGGGCGCAACCAGGTGCGCACGGCGCGCAGAACGGTCTGCTCGGCGGTGTCGGGGTGCTGGACGAAGGTGTCGTCGATCAGCGTGTCATTTCTTGCGAAAGGGGCGGTGTAGTTCATGGAGCCTCCGGTCCCGCACAAATCGTTCGGGTGGCGCCGGGTCGTCCGGCATGGGCTCCATTCTCGGGCAAATTTTTTCTAAATGCAAATGATTCTCATTTGTGTATTGCAGTCAAAGAGGCTGCCGCGAGGACGATGACTTCGCGCAACCGGGAAGGGACTGTTCCAGCCAGCGCTCTTAATTAAGGGGACACAAGTCGCTAAAGTGCCGGCCATGCGTGTTCCAGTGTTCTGGCGCAACGTGAGAGTTGGCCCCGGTCCCATGAAGGCCGGGGCTTTTTTTTGCACCGCGCAAGGGCACGTGGAGCGGCCCTGGCACGCATTCTGGAGGCCGCTGCAAGTGCATAAGTCATTGAACAGAAAGAAACAAGTAAGGTATTATTCGGGCCGCGTAGCGTGACAGCCTGCCGCGCGTCATGGCGTCCCGGAGGTCGATCGCGCTGATTTCGCGACCAAAAATGGGCGGTAAGAGCCTGTTTGTTGTTTTTTCTCTTAGTACGTTTCTTAAGAAAAACAATGACTTGTATCAATCTTCGATCCGGCCCGTGTTGTTGCGCTGCAAAACTTCCGTATTCCGTTTACCCTCGTTAACCCTTGAACGTGTGTTGCATTTCGCCTCGTCGCTGACAAATACATTACAGCCAGCCTGGTACGATTTTCACCCCGCGTCAATCTTTCAAGTTGCTTGCGCACCTGAATGTGCGCCGTGGAAGCTATTTGCTCCGCATTTTTGAGGTCCTGTTGAAATGCAATCCGTTCCATTCCTGAGTCTGGCGATCTGGATTCCCATCCTGTTCGGCGTGGCCGTGCTGCGCCTCGGGTCGGATCGTCATCCGCAGCGTGCCCGTTGGCTGTCGCTCGTTGGCGCCGTCGTCGGTCTGCTGCTGACCCTCCCGCTCATTTCCGGCTTCGACAACCACGCGGCCGGCATGCAGTTCGTCGAATTCCGCGAATGGCTGCCTGAGTTCGGCGTGGCGTGGCGACTCGGGATCGACGGTATTTCGATGTGGCTCGTGGTGCTCACCGCGTTCACGACGCTCGTGATCGTGATCGCCTCGTGGGAATCGATCACGGTGCGCGTCGCCCAGTACTTCGGCGCGTTCCTGATTCTCTCGGGCCTGATGGTCGGCACCTTCGCCGCGACCGACGGCATGCTGTTCTTCGTGTTCTTCGAAGCCACGCTGATCCCGCTGTACCTGCTGATCGGCACGTGGGGCAATGCCCGCCGCACCTATGCCGCGGTCAAGTTCTTCTTCTTCTCGCTGGCCGGCTCCCTGCTGATGCTGGTGTCGATGCTGTACCTCTACAGCCAGTCGCACACCTTCGACATGTCGGTGTGGCACGGCCTCGCGCTCGGCTTCATTCCGCAGATCCTGGTGTTCATCGGCTTCTTCGCGGCCTTCGCGGTGAAGGTCCCGATGTGGCCGTTCCACACCTGGCTGCCCGACGTCCACCTCGAAGCGCCGACCGGCGCGACCGTGATGCTGGCCATGCTCAAGCTCGGCGGCTACGGCTTCCTGCGCTTCACGCTGCCGATCACGCCTGACGCCGCGCACTTCTTCGCGCCGGCGATCATCACGCTCTCGCTCGTGGCCGTGGTCTACTCGAGCCTGCTCGCGCTCGCGCAGACCGACATGACCAAGCTGCTCGCGTATTCGACGGTCGCGCACATGGGCCTCGTCACGCTGGGCCTGTTCCTCTTCAACCAGATCGGTACCGAAGGCGCGATCGTGCAGATGATCTCGTACGGTTTCGTCTCGGGCGCGATGCTGCTCTCGATCGGCGTGCTGTTCGACCGCACCCGGACGCGCACGATCTCGGCTTACGGCGGCGTCGTCAATGTCATGCCGCGCTACGCCACCTTCATGATGCTGTTCTGCATGGCCAACCTCGGCCTGCCGGGCACGTCGGGCTTCGTGGGCGAGTTCATGGTCATCATGGGCGCGATCCGCGTGAACTTCTGGGTCGGCGCGATCGCCGCGACGACCGTCATTCTGAGCGCTGCGTACACCCTGTGGATGTACAAGCGCGTGATCTTCGGCGCTGTGGCGAACAAGGGCGTTGCGAAGCTGGCCGACATCGGCCGCCGCGAAACGCTGATCTTTGCTTCGCTCGCAGTGTTCGTGCTCGCCATCGGCCTTTACCCGAAGCCGATGACCGACGCGATCGAGGTCTCGGCGGCGAACCTCGTCACCCAGGCCGGTCGCAGCAAGCAAACTGTCGACGATGCAGCGCCTGCTGACGCAGTGCGTGCAGGCACGGACGTTCGTGCTTCGCACTCGCCGACGTGATCGCTGAAGATTGACGGCGCAACCAACGCGCCGCACCGCCCATGGGCAGTGCGGCGCGTTTGTGCGTCCAAGGAGTTTTCGAATTTTGAGATTCGAAAAGTAGCCGCGGCGGGCCGCTGTCAAGGGCAGAGCAGGGCGCGACGTGCGTGTGTTTCCGAGGCGCGACAAACCTCGCGAACACATGCGACAAAGTGTCTCAATCTTGTTTTGACAAAGGTCATTTTCCACATTCATTGATTGCGAAATATCAAAGCGGCTGTATGATGCGGGCGCGCTTCCTTGTCGGATGTCAGGGGATGTGTCCGGAACTATTCAATGAATGAATTTCAGGCAAACGTGATGAAAAGAACGACCTTTCAAAGGTTACTGCTGCCCATCAGCGCCGGATTGGCCATGTGTCTTTCCGGATGCAACATGGAGCTCCTTGACCCCAAGGGAAGTGTGGGCGTGGCGGAGAAGCAGCTGATCGCTACCTCCACATGGGCCATGCTGATCGTGGTGATCCCTGTGATCGTCCTGACGCTGTGGTTTGCGTACCGCTACCGCGCGTCGAACCGTAGCGCCACCTACGCGCCGAAGTGGACGCACTCGACGGCGATCGAAATCGTCGTCTGGACTATCCCGACGCTGATCATTCTCTTCCTCGGCGTGCTCACGTGGAAAACCACGCACGAGCTCGACCCCTACAAGCCGCTCGAATCGAACGTCAAGCCGATCAACGTCGAAGTTGTGGCGCTCGACTGGAAGTGGCTGTTCATCTACCCGGATCTCGGTATCGCGACGGTGAACCAGCTGGCCGTGCCCGTTGGCACGCCGGTGAACTTCAGCATCACGTCGGATTCGGTGATGAACTCGTTCTTCATCCCGCAGCTTGGCACCCAGGTTTATGCGATGGCTGGCATGCAGACCCGTCTGCACCTGATCGCCGACCATGCCGGCGACTACGCCGGCCTCTCGGCGAACTTCAGCGGCAAGGGCTTCTCGGACATGAAGTTCCGCACGCTCGCCACCAGCCAGCAAGACTTCGACGCGTGGGTTCAGAAGGTGAAGGCGTCGCAGACGCAGCTTTCCATGGATCAGTACGCAACGGTCGCGCAGCCCAGCGAAAAGGCTCCTGTCGAGTACTTCTCGACGGTCGACCCGAAGCTCTTCAACAACATCATCGCGAAGTACAACAACGGCCACGTCACGAATTTCAGTGACCCGTCGTGCGTGACCAAGGGGTAAACCAGGCATGTTCGGAAAACTTACACTGGATGCCATTCCGTATCACGAGCCGATTATCGTCGGCACGATGATCGGCATGGCAGTCATCGGGGCACTCGTGCTCGGTGTCATCACTTACTTCGGCAAGTGGAAATATCTGTGGACGGAGTGGCTGACGAGCGTCGACCACAAGCGTCTGGGCGTGATGTACATCGTGCTCGCCCTCATCATGCTGCTGCGCGGCTTCGCCGACGCCATCATGATGCGTACCCAGCTCGCGCTCGCGTACAACGCGCCGGGCTACCTGCCGCCGCACCACTACGACCAGATCTTCACGGCGCACGGCGTGATCATGATCTTCTTCATGGCCATGGCCTTCATGGTCGGCCTGATGAACATCATCGTGCCGCTGCAGATCGGCGCACGCGACGTCGCGTTCCCGTTCCTGAACTCGCTGTCGTTCTGGATGACCGCAGTCGGCGCCATCCTGCTGATGATCTCGCTCGTCGTGGGTGAGTTCGCGCAGACCGGCTGGCTCGCGTATCCGCCGCTTTCGGAGCTTGCATACAGTCCAGGGGTAGGCGTCGATTACTACCTGTGGGCGCTGCAGATCTCCGGTGTCGGCACGCTGCTGACCGGCGTGAACTTCTTCGTCACCATCATCAAGATGCGCGCTCCCGGCATGACGATGATGAAGATGCCGGTGTTCACGTGGACGGTGCTGTGCACGAACGTGCTGATCATGGCCGCGTTCCCGATCCTGACCGTGACGCTCGCGCTGCTCGGCCTCGACCGCTACATCGGCACGCACTTCTTCACGAATGACGGCGGCGGCAACGCCATGCTGTACCTGAACCTGATCTGGGCCTGGGGCCACCCCGAGGTGTACATCCTGATCCTGCCGGCGTTCGGTATTTTCTCGGAAGTCGTCGCGACCTACGCGAAGAAGCCGCTGTTCGGCTACAAGGCCATGGTCTACGCGACCTGCGCGATCATGGTGCTCTCGTTCCTCGTGTGGCTGCACCACTTCTTCACGATGGGTTCGGGCGCGAACGTCAACGCGTTCTTCGGCATCATGACGATGATCATCTCGATCCCGACGGGCGTGAAGATCTTCAACTGGCTGTTCACGATCTACCGCGGCCGCCTCGAGTTCAACTCGTCGGTGCTCTGGACGATCGGCTTCATGGTCACCTTCACCATCGGCGGCATGACCGGCGTGATGATGGCGATTCCGGGCGCGGACTTCGTGCTGCACAACTCGCTGTTCCTGATTGCTCACTTCCACAACGTGATCATCGGCGGCGTGCTGTTCGGCTACCTCGCCGGCTTCAACTACTGGTTCCCGAAGGCGTTCGGCTTCAAGCTCAACGAAAAGCTCGGCAAGCGCGCGTTCTGGTTCTGGCTCTCGGGCTTCTACGTCGCGTTCACGCCGCTGTACGTGCTGGGCTTCATGGGCGCAACGCGCCGTCTGAACCACTACGACAATCCGGCATGGCATCCGTGGATGATCATCGCGTGGGTTGGCGCCGTGCTCGTGGCAATCGGTATCGCACACCAGCTGCTGCAGTTGTACGTGTCGATCCGCGACCGCAACCTGCCGGAAAACCGCGATCTGACGGGCGATCCGTGGGGTGGCCGTACGCTGGAGTGGTCGATCTCGTCGCCGCCGCCGTCGTACAACTTCGCGATCATTCCGCACGTGAGCGAGCTCGACGAGTTTGCGCACCTGAAGGAAACCGGCCGCGAAACCGTGGACGTCGCGAACACGAAGTACACCGACATCCACATGCCCTCGAACACGAGCGCGGGTCTGTTCATCGGTTTCTTCAGCCTGGTGCTCGGCTTCGCTGGCATCTGGCACATCTGGTGGCTCATGATCGTTGGTTTCGTCGGCATTGTCGGCACGGCCATCGCCTACAGCTTCCAGAAGAACGAAGGCTATTACATCCCGGCCGCCAAGGTCCGGGCAGACGAAGAAGCGCGTAGCCGCGCACTGGTCAAGGCGTTCGAAGACAAGCAACGCCGCGGCAAGGTTGAAGCAGCAATGGAGGCCAACTGATGTTGACGAAAACAAGTGCGGCCGCACTCGCGGAGCACGATCACCACGATCACCCGCCGTCACACTCGGTGTTCGGCTTCTGGCTGTACCTGATGACGGACTGTATTCTGTTCGGCTCGCTGTTCGCAGTGTTCGCCGTGATGCAGAACCAGTTCGCAGGCGGCCCGACGGGCAAGGACCTGTTCGACATTCCGGGCGTGGCCATGGAAACGGCCGTGCTGCTGCTGTCGTCCATCACGTACGGTTTCGCGATGATTGCGGCGTACAAGAAGCGCACCGGCCAGGTTCTGCTGTGGCTGGCCATCACGTTCGTGCTGGGCGCGACCTTCCTGTACTTCGAACTGCATGAATTCGCGCATCTGATCGAAGAAGGCGCGGGCCCGAGCCGCAGCGCATTCCTCTCGTCGTTCTTCACGCTGGTCGCCACGCACGGTATCCACGTGACGATGGGCATGATCTGGATGATCGTCCTGATGGTTCAGGTCGCGAAGGCGCCGACGCTGGGCGAGCGCGAACTGCGCCGCCTGACGTGCCTGAGCCTCTTCTGGCACTTTCTGGACATCGTCTGGATCTGCGTGTTCTCCTTTGTTTATCTTGCGAGCGTGATCTAAATGAGTGCTCATTCCATCCATGAAGAAGAAAGCCATGGCAGCGTAGGCAGCTACCTGGCAGGTTTCGTCCTGGCGGTGGTGCTCACGGCCGCTTCGTTCTGGCTCGTGCTGCATGGCGGCTTCCCGCGCGAAACCGCACTGCTCGGCCTCGCCGTGCTGGCTGCGGTGCAGATCGTGGTTCACCTCGTGTTCTTCCTGCACATGAACACGTCGTCGGGCCAGCGCTGGAACGTGACGGCATTCGGCTTCACGGTGTTGACGGTCCTGATCGTGGTCGTCGGCACGCTGTGGGTCATGCACAACGTCAGCATGAACATGATGTCGCGTTAAGCGCTCAGCGTTGCTGGACTTGCGCTTCGCTCGCTTCGGGTGAAGCGCAAAGGGAAACGCCGCCAGGCCTTCGGGCCGGCGGCGTTTTCTTTTTTTGCGGCCCTATGCATTTCACGGCCACGCGCTCATAGAGCGGCGGTTGATGTGACCGGTTGCGCTGCAATGCCACTACTCATCATGGGAGATTACTAGACGACCGGTCTAATCGCTCTGTAACATCCCACCTCATGAATGCAGCGGCAGCCGTTGAAGTGCGGCAACATATCCTCGATACCGCCATGCCCATTCTGCTGGGCAAGGGCTTTTCCGCGGTCGGTCTCAATGAGATCCTCGCGGCCGCGGGTGTGCCCAAAGGGTCGTTCTATCACTATTTCGGCTCGAAGGAAGCGTTCGGCGAAGCCTTGCTCACGTCGTATTTCGCTGCGTATGCGGAGCGCCTCGACGACATGCTGCTGCGTGCGCCGGGCACCGCGGCCGAGAAGCTGATGCGCTACTGGGACGACTGGCGCCTGATCCAGTGCGCCGACGACCCCGTAGGCAAGTGTCTCGCGGTGAAGCTGGGCGCGGAGGTGAGCGACCTTTCCGAGGCCATGCGCGAGGCGCTGCGTCTCGGTACCGACGCGACGATCTCGCGCATTGCCGCGTGTCTCGAGGCAGGGCGCGCGGACGGCTCGCTCGCGGGCGTGAACGACGCCGCGACGATGGCGGTGACGCTCTACGAACTGTGGCTCGGCGCGACGCTGCTCGAAAAGATCCACCGCGACCGCAAGCCGCTCGACGCGGCCATGGCGACCACGCGAATTCTGCTAAACCTGCCTGCGGGCAATCCATTGCACGCGAAGTAGCGGCAGCGCGTGAACGGTGCGCGTGCCGCGCATTGCGCTGAAAAACTAGACGACCGGTCTAATAGCGTATGAAGAGTCCGGTTTCCGAAGGGCGTGCGAGCGCCCGAACCCAACTCAAAAAAGGAACGCCGATGAAGGTACTGATCGTTTTGACCTCGCACGAGGACCTCGGCAACACGGGCAAGAAGACGGGCTTCTGGCTCGAGGAATTCGCCGCGCCGTACTACGCGCTGCGCGATGCCGGCGCCGAGCTCACGCTCGCCTCGCCCAGGGGTGGCCAGCCGCCGCTCGATCCGAAGAGCAGCGATCCCGCCGCGCAGACCGATGCGACGCGGCGTTTCGCATCCGACACCGCGGCGCAAACGGCGCTTGCCAATACGCAACGTCTCGCCGATATCGACGCGGGCGCGTTCGACGCCGTGTTCTACCCGGGCGGCCACGGCCCGCTCTGGGACCTGGCCGAAGATCCGGTTTCGATCGCCCTGATCGAAAAGACGATTGCCGCGGGCAAGCCTGTCGCTGCTGTCTGCCACGCGCCGGGTGTGCTGCGCCACGTGAAGGGGGCGGACGGCAAGCCGCTCGTGGCCGGCAAGTCGGTCACCGGTTTTTCGAACGACGAAGAAGCGGCCGTGCAGTTGACGGACGTCGTGCCGTTCCTCGTCGAAGACATGCTGAAGGCGGCCGGCGGCCAATACTCCAAGGCCGCCGACTGGCAAGCGCATGTCGCAACCGACGGCCTGCTCATCACGGGCCAGAACCCGGCTTCGTCGGAGCCGGTTGCCGAAGCCTTGCTCGCGGCGCTGCGCCGCGCTTGATGCTGCGCGAACGCGCCCGTTATCTGCGAACGCGTTTGCTTCCCTCTATTTTCTTTCGGCAGCGCTGCGAGCTGTCCTCGCCGTGCGTGTCCGGCTGCGCGCCGCCGCAAGGAAATCCCGTTTTTGCCAACCGGCGCAGATGCCGCGCGACGCGCGACCTGCGCCAAGAAAGGAGCTGTAGATGTCAGCATTGTTCGAGCCGTTCAAGCTCAAGGGCGTGTCCCTGCGCAACCGCATCGCCGTGCCGCCGATGTGCCAGTACATGGCCGTCGATGGCGTGATCAACGACTGGCACCACGTCCACTACGCGCAGATCGCGCGCGGCGGCGCGGGCCTCGTGATCGTCGAGGCGACGGCGGTTTCGCCCGAAGGCCGCATCACGCCGGGTTGCACGGGCCTGTGGAACGACGCGCAGATGGAGGCGTTCAAGCCGACCGTCGCCGCAATCAAGGCGGCGGGCGCCGTGCCCGGCATCCAGATTGCACACGCGGGCCGCAAGGCGAGCGCGAATCGCCCGTGGGAAGGCGACGACCACATTGCCGAAGGCAATGCGCGCGGCTGGCAGACCATCGCGCCCTCGGCAACGGCGTTCGGCGCGCATTTGCCGAAGGTGCCGAAGGCGATGACGCTCGACGACATCGCGCGCGTGCGCGAGGACTTCGTGGCCGCGGCGCAGCGCGCGCTCGCAGCCGGCTTCGAATGGCTCGAACTGCACTTTGCTCACGGCTATCTCGGCCAGAGCTTTTTCTCGACGCATTCGAATCACCGCGACGACGCCTACGGCGGCAGCCTCGAAAACCGCAGCCGTTTCCTGCTGGAGACGTTGGCTGCGGTGCGCAAGGTCTGGCCGGAGCATCTGCCGCTGACGGCGCGCTTTGGCGTGATCGAGTACGATGGCCGCGACGAGGAAACGCTCGCCGAGTCGATTGAACTGGCCAAGGGCTTCAAGCGCGAAGGCCTCGACATGCTGGGCGTGAGCGTCGGGTTCTCCACGCCCGCCGCACAGATTCCATGGGCGCCCGCGTTCCTCGCGCCGATCGCACAAAAGGTGCGTCGCGCAACCGGTCTGCCGGTGTCGTCGGCGTGGGGGATCGGCACGCCGGAACTGGCCGAGCGCTCGGTGGCGAAGGAGCAGCTCGACCTCGTGATGGTCGGGCGCGCGCATCTCGCCAATCCGCACTGGCCGTACTTCGCGGCCCAGCAGCTGGGCGTCGAACGCGCCGCCTGGACCTTGCCCGCGCCGTACGCGCACTGGCTCGAGCGCTACAAGGCCGGCTGAAACTTGCCGAAGTTTGCCGATCCGCAAAACCGTTGATGATGAGGAAATTCCGATGACTGTCTATCTAATCGCGAGCATTACACCCAAGCCCGAGCATGTCGCCGAAGTGGAGGCATTGACGCGCGACATGGTCACGCAGACGCGCAAGGAACCGGGCAATCTGCGCTACGACCTGCTGCGCCGCGCGGACGGCGCGCCAGGTTTTTACCTCTACGAGGCTTACGTCGATGAAGCCGCGGTGCAGGCGCATCGCGACAGCGCCCACTATGCTGCTTACCGCGCGAAGATCGGTGCGTGGGTGGCACAGCCGCCCGAGGTACAGACATTGACGGGCGTGGACGTAGCGGACTGACGCCGCATTCGTTTTCGTGACTGGCACGCGCCGGACATCGCCTTGCGGCGCGGTCCGGCGCGTTTTCCTTGAGCCGCCGCGCGCGGCTTACCCCGCCATATCGAGCACGACGCGGCCTTCGATCGCGCCGCGCTCCATGCGTGCGAACACGTCGTTGATGTTCTCCAGCTTGTCGGTGGAGACGGTCGCCTTGACCTTGCCTTCCTGCGCGAACATCAGCGACTCTTCGAGGTCGAGACGCGTGCCGACGATCGAGCCGCGCACCGTCACGCCGCCTAGCACCATGTCGAAGATCGGCAGCGGAAAGTCGCCGGGCGGCAGCCCGTTTAACGACACCGTGCCGCCCCGGCGCACCATGCCGAGCGCCTGCGAAAACGCAATCGGCGAGACCGCGGTAACGAGCACGCCGTGCGCGCCGCCAATTTCCTTCTTCAGATACGCAGCGGGATCGGTGTTTTTCGCGTTGACCGTCACGGTCGCGCCAAGGCGTTTCGCCAGTTCGAGTTTCGTATCGTCGACATCGACGGCGGCGACGTTGAGTCCCATGGCGCGCGCGTATTGCACGGCCATGTGGCCGAGGCCGCCCACGCCGGAAATCACGACCCAGTTGCCAGGGCGCGTGTCGGTGACTTTCAGGCCCTTGTAGACCGTCACGCCGGCGCACAGCACGGGCGCGATTTCGATGAAATCGATATTTTTCGGCAGCAGGCCCACGTAATTCGCGTCGGCCTTTGCATATTGGGCGAAGCCGCCGTTGACCGAATAGCCGGTGTTCTGCTGCTGCTCGCAAAGCGTTTCCCAACCGCCGAGGCAATGTTCGCAATGGCCGCATGCCGAGTAGAGCCACGGAATGCCCACGCGATCGCCTTCCTTCACGTGCGTGACGCCCGCGCCCACACCCACGACATAACCCACGCCCTCGTGACCGGGAATGAACGGCGGCTGCGGCTTCACGGGCCAGTCACCGTGCGCGGCGTGCAGGTCCGTGTGGCACACGCCGCACGCTTCGATTTTCACGAGTAGCTCGCCGGGTCCCGGCGTGGGGACGGCCACTTCCTCCAGCACGAGGGGTTTGCCAAATGCGCGGACTACCGCGGCTTGCATCGTCTTGCTCATCGTCGGGCTCCTGTTGAGGCTGCGTGGCGGCGCGCGGCCGGATGCGTTGCGCATCGCGGTGTCGCCGCACGTCCGCCTGCCTTTCGAGTTTGAAGGAAAGGATTTTCGCGTGCGATGAACTTGCTCAATAGTTGGTAATAAAGCGGGGTGAGAAGTTTTCGAAAGAAACAGCCGTTAATATTGAATAAGGTTTGGTAACGACTCCGTTGCACGAATTCAGTGAGCCCGATGCAGAACGACTCCCTTTACGAGCGCGCCAGCGAGAGCCATTTCGCCGGTGACCTGCCGCGCGCGCGTCAGCTGTACAGGCAATTGCTCGAAACCGATGCAACGCACGCGGGTGCGATGTTTCGGCTCGGCGTGATCGGTTTGCAGGAAGGCGCGCCGGGTGATGCGATCGGCTGGCTGCAGCGCGCGCTCGCCGTCGAGCCCGGTCAGCGGCGCTACCGCGAAGCGTTGGGACAGGCCTACGCCATGGCCGCACGCCATGCCGAAGCGGCGGAGATCTATCGCGGTCTGCTGACGCAGGACGCGTCGTCCGCCGATCTCTGGTGCGGGTTCGGCTCGGCGCTGCAGGCGCAGGGTGCGCTGGCGCAAGCGGCGCAGGCGTGGCGGGCGGCGCTGGAGCGCGATGCGAACCGGGCCGACGCCTGCAACAACCTCGGCAATTGCCTGCGTCTGCTGGGCGATTCCGGCGAGGCGCAGGCCGCATATCGCCGCGCGCTCGCGTTGCAACCGGGCGATGCCAGCGCATTGACGAACCTTGGCACGCTGCTGCAGGAAGCGGGGCGGGACGAGGAGGCGCTCGAAAGCTTGCGCGCCGCCTTGGCGGCCGCACCGGACACGCCAGTCGCGATGATCAATCTCGGCGTGCTGCTGACGCGCCTCGAGCGCCTCGACGAGGCATTGCCCTTGCTCGAACGCGCGGTGGCAATCGAACCACATATGGCGCATGCGGCCTACAACTATGGCGTGGCGCTGCAGGCGCGCGGCCGTCTGCGCGACGCCGAAGCGCAATATCGCCGCGCGCTCGTGCTCGACCCGGTGCATGCGGAAGCGGCCAACAACCTGGGGAATGTCTGCCGCGATCTGGGCGATTACCCGGCTGCACGCGAAGCGTACAAGGCGGCCCTGCGCGCCCGGCCCGATTTCGTCGATGCGTTCAACAACGCCGCCAACCTGATGCGCACGCTCGGCAGCCTGGACGAGGCGCAAGCGTTGTTGCGCCAGGCCCTCGGCCTGGATCCATCGCGCTCGGCCACGCTCAACAATCTCGGCAACGTGCTCAAGGATTGCGGGGACCTGGACGAAGGCATCGAGTGCTTTCGCCGGGCCGTGGCGAGCGACCCCGGCAACCTCATCGCGCACAGTAATCTCCTGTACGCGTTGTCGTTCCAGGCCGAAGATCCGCAGGTGATTCTCGACGAGGCGAGACGCTGGTCCGCGCAGCACGAAGCGCCGCTCGCCGTGCAACGGATGCAGGTGCCTGTCGAAGCCGCGACCGGACGGCGCTTGCGCATCGGTTACGTATCGGGCGATTTTCGTGAGCATTGCCAGGCATTGTTCATGACGCCGCTGTTCGCCCGCCACGACCGCACGCGCTTCGAGATCCACGCGTATTCGAGCGTGGTCAGGCCCGATGCGACGACCGCACGTCTCGCCGCGCACGTCGACAAGTGGCATGACGTGCGCACGTTGAGCGACGCGGCGCTGGCGGAGCAGATCCGTGCGGACGGCATCGATATCCTCGTCGATCTCACGATGCACATGGCCGACGGCCGGCCTCTCCTCTTCGCACGCAAGCCGGCGCCGGTGCAGGTCGCCTGGCTCGCCTATCCCGGCACGACCGGAATCGGCGCGGTGGACTGGCGGCTCACCGATCCCTGGCTCGATCCGCCGGTGCACGACGGCGACTACAGCGAAAAGTCGTGGCGCTTGCCGCACACGTTCTGGTGTTATGACCCGCTTGCTTTGGAGCCCGAAGTGAATGCGCTGCCGGCATCGAGTGCGGGACACGTCACGTTCGGCAGCCTGAACAACCCGTGCAAGCTCACCGATACGACGCTGAACCTGTGGGCCCGCGTATTCGCCCGCCTGCCTGCCGCGCGCCTCGTGCTCATGGCGGCCGAGGGCGAAGCGAGGCGCCGTCTCACACAGCGGCTCGCACAGGCCGGCATCGACCCGGCGCGCGTGCGCTGCCTGCCGTTCAGGCCGCGCGCCGATTATCTGCGCAGCTATCAGGAGATCGACCTTGGGCTCGATACCTTGCCGTATAACGGCCATACCACGTCGCTCGACGCGCTGTGGATGGGCGTGCCCGTCGTCACGCGGATCGGGCCGACGGTGGCGGGGCGCGCGGGCTTGAGCCAGCTGGCGAACCTCGGCCTCGCCGAACTGGCCGCCGATTCCGACGACGCGTTCGTAGAGACGGCGGTGAGTCTCGCGGATGACCTGCCGCGCCTCGCGAATCTGCGCGCGACGCTGCGTGAACGCATGGTGCACTCGCCGCTCATGGACGGCGAACGCTTCGCGCGTGGCGTCGAGGCGGCGTACGAAGGCATGTGGCGCGACGCGGCGCAATAGGCGATCCGGCGCGCAAATACGGGGCAACCGGCGGCGCAGACTCAGCCGAATGGCCATTCAGCGTGCTGTATAAATATACAGTAGAATCCTAGCCTGACAGCCAGGGCCGCGCGCCGATCTCCCGCGCGCGCCGCGCTGCAAGTTGCCGGGCCGCGCCGCGTATTTGCCCCATTTCGCGCGCCGTCCGGCCCCAAGCGTGTGATCCAGCCGGAATGCCAGCGCAAGTGAGCGAAAACCGATCCATCCGAATCCGTGGTGCCCGCCAGCACAACCTCAAGAACCTCGACCTCGACCTGCACACGGGTGAAATGACGGTCGTCACCGGGCCTTCGGGCTCGGGCAAGTCGAGCCTCGTCTTCGACACGCTTTACGCCGAAGGCCAGCGCCGCTACGTCGAAACCTTCAGCGCCTACGCGCGCCAGTTCCTCGACCGCATGGACCGGCCGCAGGTCGATCGCGTGGACGGCGTGCCGCCAGCCATCGCCATCGACCAGACCAACCCCGTGCGCAGTTCGCGTTCCACGGTCGGCACGATGACGGAGCTGAACGACCACCTGAAGCTGCTCTACGCGCGCGCCGCGAATCTGTTCGACCGCGTCACGGCGCAGCCCGTGCGGCACGACACGCCCGAGACGATTTACGCCGAACTGATGGCGCGCACGGCCGCGGGCGACCCGCGTCTCGTGGTGACGTTTCCGGTCGAGTTGCCCGATACGACCACCGAGGAAGAAGTCGCGCAGTGGCTCTCCGCGAGCGGCTATACGCGCGTGCAGGCACAGCGCGAGGTGAAGGCCGCCGAAGGCACGCGCAAGCTGCTCGACGTGGTCGCCGACCGTTTCCGCATGCAGAACGTGGAGAAGAGCCGCGCGATCGAGGCGATCGAGGCCTCGCTCAGGCGCGGCAGCGGGCGCGTGAACATTTACGTGCTCGGGAGCGGCGACGCCGAAGCCGCGGCCGAGCCGCAGATCTGGCGCTTCTCGACGGGGCTGCATTGCCCGGACAGCGATCTGCGCTACGCCGATCCGCAGCCCGCGCTGTTCTCGTTCAACTCGGCCTACGGCGCCTGCGACGCGTGCCGCGGTTTTGGCCGCGTGATCGGCGTGGATTGGGGGCTCGTGATCCCCGACGAGCGCAAGACGCTGCGCGGCGGCGCGATCAAGCCGCTGCAAACGCCGGCGTGGAAGGAATGCCAGGACGACCTGATGCGCTATGCCGCGAAAGCCGGCATTGCGCGCGATACGGCATGGTCGGAGCTGACGCAGGCGCAGCGCGACTGGGTCATCAACGGCGCACCGGACTGGAAGGGCAGCTGGCAGACGCAGTGGTACGGCGTGAAGCGCTTCTTCCAGTACCTGGAGTCGAAGGCCTACAAGATGCACATTCGCGTGCTGCTGTCGAAGTACCGCAGCTACACGCCGTGCGAAACCTGCGGCGGCGCGCGCCTGAAGACCGAGGCCTTGCAATGGCGCCTCGGCACGCGGCAGAACGCGGACGAAGTGCTCGCGCCTTCGGGGCGCTTCCTGCCGCACGGCGTGGACTGGACGCGCGCGCAGCTCGAAGCGCTGCCGGGCCTCACCGTGCACGACGTGATGCTGCTGCCGATCGAGCGCATTCGCCGCTTCTTCGACAATCTTTCGCTATCCTCAGCATTGCTCGACGACGCGCTGAAGCTGCTGCTCGAGGAAGTGCGCACGCGCCTGAAGTACCTTTGCGACGTGGGCCTCGGCTATCTCACGCTCGACCGCCAGAGCCGCACGCTGTCGGGCGGCGAAGTGCAGCGCATCAACCTGACCACGGCGCTCGGCACGTCGCTCACGAAAACGCTGTTCGTGCTCGACGAGCCGAGTATCGGCCTGCATCCGCGCGACCTCAACCGTATCGTCGAAGCGATGCAGCGCTTGCGCGACGCGGGCAATACGCTCGTCGTGGTCGAGCACGACCCTTCTGTGATGCTTGCGGCCGACCGCCTCATCGACATGGGCCCCGGACCCGGCGAACGCGGCGGCACCATCGTCTACGACGGCACGCCGAACGATATCCGCTCCTCGGGCACCCTGACGGGCGAGTACCTGGGCGGCCACCGCGCCGTGGCCGACGCTTCGCACTGGGAGCGGCGCCCGGTCGACGCGTCCACACCGAATCTTCTGCTCGACGGCGCGAGCGAGCACAACCTGCGCGACGTGACCGTGCAGATTCCGCTGCAGCGGCTCGTTTGCGTGACGGGCGTCTCGGGCTCGGGCAAATCCACGCTCGTGCAGGACGTGCTCTATCCCGCGCTCGCGCGGCATCTCGGCAAGGCGACGGAAGCGCCGGGCACGTTCCGCAAGCTGAGCGGCGCGGAGCAGATCAGCGACGCCGTGTTCGTCGACCAGTCGCCGATCGGCAAGACGGCGCGCTCGAATCCGGCCAGCTATGTCGGCGCGTTCGACGAGATCCGCAAGCTGTTCGCCAAGGCGACGCTCGCGAAGCAGCGCGGCTATACGGCGGGCATGTTCAGCTTCAACTCGGGCGAAGGTCGCTGCCCCACGTGCGGCGGCTCGGGCTTCGAGCATATCGAAATGCAGTTCCTGAGCGATGTGTACCTGCGATGCCCCGATTGCGACGGCAGCCGCTATCGCCCTGAAGTGCTGGAGGTGAAGATCGAGCGCGCCGGCCGTGCACTGTCGGTCGCGGACGTGCTCGACCTCACGGTGAGCGAAGCGGTGCAATGTTTCGCTGAGGATGCCGAAGTATTGCGCGTGCTGCAGCCTATCGTCGACGTGGGGCTCGAATACGTGAAGCTCGGCCAGCCGGTGCCGACGCTCTCGGGCGGTGAGGCGCAGCGCCTGAAGCTCGCGGGCTATCTCGCGGAAACCGCGCAGTCGCGCGGCAAGGAGGCGGGCGGCCGCCTCTTCATGTTCGACGAGCCGACCACGGGTCTGCATTTCGACGACATCGCGAAGCTGATGCGCGCCTTCGGCAAGCTGCTCGCTGGCGGTCACTCGCTGCTCGTGATCGAGCACAATCTCGACGTGATCCGCGCCGCCGACTGGCTGATCGATCTCGGCCCCGAAGGCGGCGACGCGGGCGGCGAAGTGGTGTGCGTCGGCACGCCGGAGGACGTGATCGCGTGTCCGCGCTCGCATACGGGCGCGGCGCTCGAACGCTACGAAGCCGCGCTTGGCAGCGGCGCCGAACTGCTCGCAGAAGAAGAGGGCGTGGCGCTGCAAACCGCGTTGCGTGCCGCGCAGGCGCGCCGCGACGTGCAGGGCGAGGATGTGGTGCGCATCGTGAACGCGCGCGAGCACAATCTCAAGGCGCTCGACGTCGATATTCCGCACGGCCGCTTCAACGTCATCACGGGCGTGTCGGGCTCGGGCAAGTCCACGCTCGCGTTCGACATCCTCTTTCACGAAGGCCAGCGGCGCTACCTCGAATCGCTCAACGCGTATGCGCGTTCGATCGTGCAGCCCGCGGGCCGCCCCGAAGTCGATGCCGTGTACGGCATTCCGCCGACCGTCGCGATCGAGCAGCGCCTTTCGCGCGGCGGCCGCAAGAGTACGGTCGCCACGACCTCCGAGGTGTGGCACTTCCTGCGTCTGCTTTACGTGAAGCTCGGCGTGCAGCACTGCGTGCATGACGGCACGCCCGTTACATCGCAGAGCGTCGATGCGATCGTCGCGCAACTGCTGCGCGAACATCGCGGCCAGCATGTCGGTTTGCTCGCGCCGCTCGTCGTCAATCGCAAGGGCGTCTATACCGATCTCGCGAAGTGGGCGAAGGCGCGCGGCAATACGCATCTGCGCGTGGATGGCGAATTCGTGCCCGTCGCGCCGTGGCCCAAGCTCGACCGCTTCCGCGAGCATACGATCGAGCTGCCCGTGGGCGACCTCGTGATCGAGCCCGAAAACGAGGCCCAATTGCGCACGATGCTCGGCGCGACGCTCGAAGCGGGCAAGGGCATCGTGCACTTGCTCGCGCCGCTCGACGGCCTCGATCACGTGATTGGCAATGGCGGTTCGACGGCGGGCATCGGCGAGGTGAAGGTGCTGTCCACGCGGCGCGCCTGCCCGGTGTGCGGCACGAGCTATCCGGAACTCGATCCGCGCATGTTCTCGTACAACAGCAAGCACGGCTGGTGCACGACCTGCGTGGGCACGGGCCTCGCGCTCACGCGCGAGCAGCGCGCCGCCTACGACGACACGATCGTTGCCGAAGACGGCCGTGGCCGCGAGCAAACCTTGCCTTCGGAAGAGCAGGAGCCCGACGGCATGGTCGACGAGCCGTGCCACGATTGCGGCGGCACGCGCCTGAATCCGGCGGCACGCGCCGTGACGTTCGACGCGCATGCCATCGTCGAGGTCGCGCAGTGGACCGTGGCGGACACGCGCCGCTGGATCGATACACTGAAGCTCAACGGCCGCGACGCGCAGATCGCGCGCGACGTGGTGAGCGAGATCCGCAGCCGGCTCCAGTTCCTGGAGGAGGTGGGGCTCGGCTATCTGAGCCTCGATCGCGCCGCGCCGAGCCTCTCGGGTGGCGAGGCGCAGCGCATTCGTCTTGCGGCGCAACTGGGCAGCAACTTGCAGGGCGTGTGCTACGTGCTCGACGAACCGACCATCGGCCTGCATCCGCGCGACAACCAGATCCTGCTGGACGCGCTGCGCAGCCTCGGCGAGAAGGGCAACACGCTCGTCGTGGTCGAGCACGACGAAGACACCATCCGGCGCGCCGATCACATCATCGACATCGGTCCGAGCGCGGGCAAGCGCGGCGGCCGCGTGGTCGCGCAGGGCAGTGTCGCCGACCTCGCGGCGCAGGCCGATTCGCTCACGGGCCGCTATCTCGCGCAGCCGATCCAGCACCCGCTGCAGCCGCGCCGCGAAGTGCGTCCGGCGCGCGCGGGACGCGAGGCGGTGCCGGGCCACTGGCTCACCGTGCACGGCGGCAAGCTGCACAACCTGCGCAACGTCACCGCGCAGATTCCGCTCGGGCGCCTCGTGGCGATTACGGGCGTGAGCGGCTCCGGCAAGTCCACGCTCGCGCGCGACGTGCTGCTTTCCAATCTGCTCGACGCCGTGGGGCGTTCGGTGCTGTCTTCGCCTGCCGAGCGCCGCGCGCGCAAGGCCGTGAAGGAGAAAGCGCCGGGCGCGGCCGAACGCCGTTCGAGCGTGCTCGCGCGCACGAGCGCGAAGCCGAAGCTCGAGGTTTCGCATACGTGGCAGGGCTGCGATTCGATTAGCGGATGGGAAAGCATCGACCGCGTGCTCGAAGTCGACCAGACGCCGATCGGCAAAACGCCGCGCTCGTGTCCCGCGACCTATATCGGCGTGTGGGATGCGATCCGCCGCCTTTTCGCCGATACGCTCGAGGCGCGTGCCCGCGGCTATAGCGCGTCGCGTTTCTCCTTCAATACCGGCGACGGACGCTGTCCCGCGTGCGAAGGCCAGGGCGTGCGCACCATCGGCATGAGCTTCCTGCCCGACGTGAAGGTGCCGTGCGACGTGTGCCACGGCCAGCGCTTCAATCCTGAGACGCTGGCTGTCACGTGGCGCGGCCGGAACATCGGCGAAGTGCTGACGATGGAAATCGACGAGGCGGTGGCGTTCTTCGGCTCGATCACGAGTATTTCGCACCCGCTGCAGCTCATGAAGGACGTGGGTCTAGGCTACCTCACGCTCGGCCAGCCTTCGCCCACGCTCTCGGGCGGCGAGGCGCAGCGCATCAAGCTCGTGACCGAGCTCTCGAAGGTGCGCGACGACATCACGCGCCGCGGCCAGAAGGCGCCGCACACGCTCTATGTGCTCGACGAGCCTACGGTGGGCCTGCACATGGCCGACGTCGCGCGCCTCATCAGCGTGCTGCACCGGCTTGCGGATGCGGGGCATAGCGTCGTCGTGATCGAGCACGACCTCGACGTGATCGCCGAAGCCGACTGGATCATCGATCTCGGGCCCGAAGGCGGCGTGGGCGGCGGCACGATCGTCGCCGCAGCCGATCCCGAAGCGCTCGCGAAAGTGCGGGCGAGCCATACCGGTGCGGCGCTCGCACCCGTGCTGGCGCGCGGCCTGGGCGAGGTGAACGTTGCCGAAAGCAAACCTGCACCAGAGCGGCGCGCAACCGGCGCGGCGGCCTCGCGCTAAAGCAGCGGAGCGGGCCGCAGAGGCCCGCTCCGCCTTGAAACCGCTTGATCTGTGCCGCGCGCGCAAGGTATCATGGGTTCCGCTTGCAGCAAACGTTCGCTCACCTGTAGCGGCGTCACCTGAGAGCGGAGCAGCGGACTGCAGATCCCCTCCGAACCGGTCGCGGGCTCCACACCCAGACCCCCTCATCAGTGCAGCAAGGCTTCGCAGTTCGTTCGCGAAGCCTTTGTCTTTTCAGGGAAGACGATTCTCTGCCGATCGTTGTATCGGTGCCTTGCCCTTGACGAAGCGAGAGGAATTAATCGATGTTCGACCTCGATGGAGAGGCGCGCGAACGGCTCATCGTGTGGATTCGGCGCCGCATGGAAGAGTACGGCATTACGTTCGAAGAGCTTGAAGCGTCTATTGCCGAAAGCGAAAAACTACCCAAGTACCGCGACGCATACGGGAATACGTGGAATGGCGAGGGCGATATGCCGTCCTGGCTGTTGCGCTATAAGCACGCGGGACAGGATATCGAGCATTTTCGCTGCTAGCCATGACGGTGCGCGAATGCGCGCCGGTGCTGCCGTACGATTGCCAGACCGTTCGCAGCACAAGCCGCAAAGCCCGCGCATTGGCGCGGCGCCCAGTTTTATTCAGCATGGTTTTAAAATGCCCTTCGGCGCGAGCCGGGTTTAATTGCGCCTCCTGAAATGCCGTGCCGGTTTAGGTGCGCATTGATTTATGCATTGTCCTTGTCGGCATTTGCGCGTGCGTAATTAGTCAGCTTTTTTGAAAACACCGGTTGGCCACGCGATCAAGCTGCGCGACAATCTCGCCCATTGCGTTCTTGCTGCGGCAGGGAGGTTGTGATGGCGATACTTGTGCTGGGCCTCGCGATTTTCATTGGTGTCCATTCGATCCGCATCGTGGCAGGGCCGTGGCGCGCCGCGCAGATCGAGCGCGTGGGTCCGCGTGCCTGGCGAGGCGCGTTCGCGTTGCTCTCCATTCTGGGCTTCGTCCTGATCGTCTATGGCTACGGACTTTCACGCCGCTATCCCGTGCCGATCTGGCTGCCGCCGTTCTGGACGGCGCATGTCACGGCGCTCTTCACCGCCATCGCCTTCATCATGATCGTCGCGGCCTATGTGCCGGGCAATCACTTCAAGCGTGCGCTCGGCCAGCCGTTCGTGAGCGGCGTCGCGCTTTGGGCGTTCGCGCATCTGCTCGCGAACGGCACGCTCAACGACATCGTTCTCTTCGGGGTTTTCCTCGTCTGGGCGTTGTTCGAGTTGCGGGGCGAGAACCGGCGCGATCGCGAAGCCGGGGTGGTCTATCCGGCAGGACAGGTTTCGCGCGACGCGATCGTCGTCGTGGTCGGGCTCGTGGTCTGGGCCGTGTTCGCCTTCTGGCTGCATGGCGTGCTGATCGGCGTGCGGCCGCTCGGCTGAGCGTGCAGCAGGCCGCAAGCGCGCGGCAAAAAAAGAAGCCTGCGCATGGCAGGCTTCACAAGGTACAGCTCGGAGTTCCGCGATCAGATCGCAGCGGCACGATCATAGGGCCAATTCATGAAAGCCACGTGAAAGTCCGCGCGATCCGGCTCGCGTATCCGCTATTGCATTAAAGATCGAAGAACACCGTTTCCTGTTCGCCCTGCATGCGGATGTCGAACGTGTAGACGATGCTGCCGGCCTGCTCGCTACGGCGCGCGATGAGCGTGCCGCGGCGCGCGGCGGGCACGGCTGAGAGCACAGGGTCCGCGGCGTTGGCGGCGGCTTCGTCTTCGAAGTAGATGCGCGTGAAGGTGTGCGTGAGCATCCCGCGCATCATCACGATCACGTTCAGATGCGGCGCTTCGCCTGCGTTCTCGACGCCCGGCTTAACGGTGTGCACGATGAAGCGCTGCTGCGCATCCGTACCTGTGCCCACGCGTGCAAAACCGCGGAAGCCGTCCTTGGCGATTTGCTCGCGCGAAGCCGGATAGCGGCCGTTTGCGTCGACCTGCGAAAACTCGAGCATCGCGTCGAACACGGCGTTGCCGTCGCCGTCGATCACGCGGCCGATCAGCGTGATGTGCTCGCCCGGCGTTTCAGGCCCGGCCACGTTGGCCGTGAAGAGGCTCTTGAAGTCGAAATCATATTGCTGCGGACACAGGCCGTAGGCGAAGTACGGGCCGACCGTTTGCGAAGGCGTTTCCTTGAGTGCCATGGTTCAACGCTCCGTAGGGGTTTGGTTAGGGCCGCGCAGCACGATGTCGAATTCGTAGCCGAGTGCGTAGCCTTCTTCGGTGGTGTCGAGCGAGAAGCGCGAAATCAAGCGCTCGCGTGCGTCTTCGGGCGTGCCCTGGTAGATCGGGTCGAACGCGAGCAGCGGGTCGCCGGGGAAATACATCTGCGTGACGAGACGCGAGCCGAAGTAGTCGCCGAACAACGAGAAGTGGATGTGATTCGGACGCCACGCGTTCGGGTGATTGCCCCAGGGATACGCGCCCGGCTTGATCGTGAGGAAACGATAGCGGCCGTCGTTATCGGTGATCGCGCGGCCGGCGCCGAGGAAGTTGGGATCGAGCGGCGCGTCGTGCTGGTCCTGCTTGTGCACATAGCGGCCGGCGGCGTTGGCCTGCCAGATTTCGACGAGCGTGTTGCGCACCGGCTTGCCGCCTTCGTCGAGCACGCGGCCCGTCACGATGATGCGCTCGCCGAGCGGCGCGCCATTCCTGGCCGCATTGCGCGTGAGGTCGTGATCGAGCGCGCCGAGGTCGTCGGTGCCGTACACGGGCGCGTGCTGGTTGCGCAGCTTTTCCTTCAGGGGGATGAGCGGGAGCGTGGGGCCGCGTTTGACCGACGAACGGTACGGCGGATAAACGTACGCGGGGTGCGAGTCGAAGTCGCGCGGCGACAGGATGGACTCGTCCATGGGGTGTCTCCTGGGTGGATTATTGGAGGAAGGGCTCGTTTGCTGCAGCGATTTGCCGCTGCGGGCCGATGGAGTCACTTTATCCAAAGCGAAAAGTTATGCAAAATGATGTTTTTTCGCATCTCGTATAACGAATCGTTATGCAAAACCGGCTCGCGGACGGACGCGTCAAATTCCGCCATCTACAGTGTTTCCTTGCCGTGGCGCAGATGGGCAGCGTGCAGCAGGCCGCCGAAAGTCTGTCGGTCACGCAGCCCGCCGTGTCGAAGACGATCGCCGAGCTGGAGCTGGTGCTGGGCGTGAAGCTGTTCGAACGCGGGCGGCACGGTGCGGTGCCTACGCGCGAGGGGCAGCTTTTCATGCCGCACGCAAGCGCCTGCGTGAGCGCGCTGCGCCAGGGCGTGGCGTTGCTCGCGCGAGACGAAGGCGCGGTGGCCGCAACGCTCGATATCGGCGTGCTGCCTACGGTGGCGACGGCGTTGCTGCCCAGCGCGTTGCGCCACTTCGGCGAGGAATGGCCGCGCGTGAGCGTGCGTCTGGTTACGGGATCCAACACCGAACTGCTCGAGCGGCTGAAGACAGGGGCGATCAGCTTTGCGGTGGGCCGTCTCGCCGACCCCGAGCGCATGGTGGGCCTGAGCTTCGAGCAGTTGTACAACGAGCCGCTCGCCGTGGTGGTGCGCGCGGGGCATCCACTCGCGCAGGGGGCGGGGCTGCCGGCCCAGCTCGCATCGTTCCCGCTGGTGCTGCCGCCGTTCGGCACGTTGATCCGCCAGGCGGCAGACAGTCTGTTCGCCGCCTGGGGCGCGCCGCCGCTGTCGGCGTTCGTCGAGTTGCTTTCGGTTTCGGTGGGGCGCGCGCTCGCGCTCCAGAATGACGCGGTGTGGTTCGTGCCCGACGGTGCCGTCGAGTACGACCTCCGGCGCGGGACGCTGGTGCGGCTGCCGTTGCCTTCCGCGGGCGGCGAAGAGCCGGTGGGGGTGATTCAGCGTACCGATACCCAGCCCACACCTGCCGGTCGCGCACTGATCGAAGCCGTGCGGCGCGCGGCGCGCGAGCGCGAAGTGCGGCTGGATGGCTCGGCTGCGCCCCGGACGCGGCGAGCGCGCGCCGCCAACCCTTCTGGCGGCAAGCGCTCGCCCGGCGCCAAGGGTTAAAGCTTCACGGCTCCCGAGGGCCCAAAGCTGCGCGCCAGATTCAGTTGGCCGCGAGCTACGCCCTGGGGCGTGACTTCGACGTTGCCGGCGTTTCCGGCGCGATGCCGGGCAGGCGCGCGCTCGTGGCCATCCACAGCACTTCGGCGTCTTCCTCGCTCGTCGAAATGGCCGCGTGACCCGTGCGGCTGTCGAAGTAGAGGCTGTCGCCCGCGTCCAGACAGGTGGGCGCATACAGCTCCGAATACAGGCACACGCTGCCGCTGATCACGTAGAGAAACTCTTCGCCTTCGTGGCGGCCCCAGTCGTCGAACGCGTCGAGCGAATGCGCCGTGATACGGATGCGAAACGGCAGCATTGCCTTGTGCGCGAGATCGGTGGCGAGCAACTCCATTTGATAGCCGCGATAGGCGTGACGCTGGCCCGTGCCGCTGCGCGTGAGCGCGCGGCGGCCGCCCGCATTGAGCCTGGGCGGGGTGCCGAACAGTTCGGCCAGGTCGATTCGGAGCCCGCCGACGATCTTTTGCAGCACGTCGAAGGTGGGCGACATGAGCCCGTTTTCGACTTTCGACAGGGTCGAGCGCGAGACGCCGCACAGGCGGCTGGCCGTATCGAGCGTCAGGTCCTGGGCGACGCGTGCGGCGCGCACGCGGCGGCCGAGGTCGGTGGTCGCCGTGCTGGCGGATGGGGTGAGCGTGGAGTCCATGGGCTACGTTCGAAGACTGACGAAAAGCCCTGTTGGGCCGCGCGATGTCTTGCCGATCATATCAAACGGTTGCCCGCACGAAACCCAGGCCACGCCTGGCCGGGCTGGGCCGGGCTGGGCCGGGCCGCGACGCCGGCTCGGCGCCATGGGCAGCCTTCATGCGTCGAGACCCTATTTAATTGTGGATTAAAATAATCCGATTTAACGATTTTAAAAATTACTCCATCGATGATTTAACAATATTTAAAGATTTTCTGGGTTTGATATTAGAGCAGTACCTCAAAATGCGTCCATGCGCCGCGGCTCGCACGGGTTTTGATATTTATCATTGTAATCAGATGATTTGGATCAAGTGGAGAGCGCAAGATGCATGACGAACGACTCGAATTATTGCTGGCAATCTCGCGAAGAACGCTCGGGATCGAGAGCTTCGAACTGACCGGGAAGCCGACCGCCGACGTGCACCTCGCGAGCGCAGAGGATATTGGCCGCGCGCTGGAGTCGGCATACGACGCCGGGCTGATCGTCGGCTACCGCATGGGCCGCGCGGAGTGCGAGCAGAACGCCTGAATTCCGCGTAACGCGATTCAGTGGCGGCGCCCTTTAAAGGGGCGCCGTTTTTATTTTGGCTTTTATTGGAACGATAATAAACGTTGCCAGATTCATTGGTGCTGTCGCGCCTGATCAGGCCCGGCGTTTACCCGGCGTGCCGGCGCCTGTTACCAGGCAAGCCTGATGGATCAGACGAGCCGACGCAGCGGCGCGAGCGACCAGTCGTGCGGCACGCCATGCACGGCGAAAAACCATGCGGCAACCCACGACGCGGCGACGACGATCAGGTCGCAGCGACCGCTGCGCCACCAGTTCAGCGAGTGCCGCTGAAAGATCCACGGCACTCCGAGCGGATTGGGCCAGTCGGCGAGCAGATGGATCATGCCTCCGCAAGCGAAGCCGAACGTGGGCGCCGCGAGCGGCAGGTGTCCGAGTGTGCGATACGACCAGACGAGCAACGCGATCCAGCCGATGCCCCAGTGCGTGAACGTGCGATGCGTGATCCAGAGTCGCCGCTTCTTGCTCCACCATGCGACCTCCAGCCAGTCGGGCGCCGATCCGCCCGCTACACCCGCCGCGAACGCGAGCGCGGCGTAGAGATGCCATGCGCTATCGGCGCCCTGATGTGTGACGATTGCGGCGGCGATGACGCCGGCGGCCCAGCCCGTGGCGTGATGTGCGGTGCCTGATGCCATGAAGCGGTGTGTTGCGAAGTCGAAGGGGGCGCAATCTTCGCAGATGTGTCGCCGTTATGACAGGGGGAGATGCGGGCGACATGCGGTCCGTCACGTGGCGCGTGCAGTGCTGGCGCCAGGCGTTCGCGCGTCAGGTCGTGCAGCGCGCCACGTCGAAGCGCAGTTCTTCTTCAGGCGGATCATTCGACGCCGAAGCGCCGTGCGTGACGCGAATGACCGAGCCGTGGCCGTTCGGTGTGAGCGTGACGAAGTACGACGCGTCCGAGCGCGAGCCGACGCTCAGCTCGGTCGTATTGCCGTCACGCGAAGTGTGCGTGCGCGGCAGGCGGCCTTCGAGGCAACTGGCGACCGACGACGCCGAACGCGCCGACGAAGCGTAGATCATCGGCTCGCCGTTCGAAGCGGTGCCGGAGGGCGGTGTCGATCCGCAAGCGGCGATGAGCGCGAGCGGAGTTGCGGCGAGGAGTCGTTGCGTGAGTGTTTTCATAGGCGGCGTGACAATATCGAAAATATCGAAGCAGCGGTTGATGCCAATGAGTATACGCACCTTGATCTGGATCAAGGTCCACGCAGACGTAAAAAGATGCAACAACTCACAAGAAAAAACGCACATGCGCTTGTGGCGCATGTGCGTTTCGCACAGGCAAGGCAGCGTGGCGGGTCGCGCCGGGTTTGCCGAACCCCGCGCGATCAGAAGCGGTGACGCAGACCGACTGTCGCAGCCACCTGGTTGTTCGTCGAAGAAGGCGAGAGCGTATTGATCGCAGCGGCGTTCGCGATGCCCGAGCCGTCGGCGTTATAGCCGAGCGAGCCCGACGCGTGCTGGTAGACGCCGGCGAGATAGACGTCCGTGCGCTTGCTCAACGAGTAGTCGGTGCCAAGCAACACGGTGTGCCACTTCGGGCTGTTGTTGCTGCCATTGCCCGTGACTGTGCCGTCAGTGAACGTGTAGGAGCCGATGAACGCGAGGGCTGGCGTCAGATGGTAAGCGCCGTTGAGCTCATAGTTGTCGACGTGCAGGTTCAGGCCCGAGAGGCCCGGCAGCGGCGCGCTGCCGCCACTCGAGAGACTCTGCATGCCGTCGATCTGCGAGTGCGTCCATACGAAGCCAACCTGTGCCGGGCCGTAGGTGTAGTTCACGCCTGCGCCGAACGAGCGCTGCAGCCGCGCCGAGATGTTCTGGTCGGCCGAAGCTGCGCTGTTCGCGGCGCCGAGGCCGCCGGAGTTGTTCTGTTGCGAGTAGGCGGCTGCGAAGTTCAGCGGGCCGTTGCCGTACGATGCGCCCACGCTCCACGCGCGGCCATTCGCGAAGCCGTTCACGTCGTTGCTGAAGCCGTACAGACCGCCGAACTGGAAGCCCTCGTAGTTCGCGCTGGCGTACTTGACCGAGTTCTTGATCGAATAGCTTTGCGCGAGATTGTCGTTGTCGAACGGGTGGCCCGCGAGATTGTTGCCGAAGCCCGCGCCGGCTTCCGAGAGCGGCGAGAGGTAATCGACCATCGAGTCATACTGCCGGCCGAGCGTGAGCGTGCCGAACTGATCGCTCTTCAGGCCGACCCAGGCCTGGCGGTTGAAGCCGTTATCGCCGTTCTTGTAGCCGCCGTTGTTGAGATTGAAGCCGCTCTCGAGGGTGAAGATCGCCTTCAGGCCGCCGCCCAGGTCTTCGGCGCCGCGAAAGCCGAAGTAGTTGTTCGAGAGCGCGCCGCTGCCCTGAGCCCACAGGCTGTGGCCGTTGACGTTGTTCGCGTAGACGATGCCGGCGTCGAGCGAGCCGTAAAGCGTGACGCTGCTTTGCGCATGGGCGCTTATCGCAAATGCACTGAGGACGCCTGCAGCAATGAGTGCTTTTTTCATGTTTTTCTCCGGTCAGAACTTGGGGAATTTCAGGCCGAATATTCTGGAAATCGATATCGTGCCCGGATGATTCGCCACGAAGTGTAGTCCGAGATTCGGCGTATTTACGCAAATCGAAGCAACAATGCGCCCACTTCATTTCGAGATTGGCATTAGTCGCCGTAAGTGATTGCATATAAAGAGATTTTCTGTTTGATTATTGGGTGCGACAAAATGGTCAGTATGGATAATCCGTTGTGCGCCCGCGACGGTGCGGCAAACCCGCGCAGGGTCTGGCCTAGCGCGAATGCGACGCTTTTTCAAGCATGATTCTTGTCGTTTGGTGAAAGGTACTGTTCCAGATCATGGACTGAACACATGCAAGGCGCGGCGGTACAATTTCTTCAGCCCTCGACCAAGGGTGGTCTTTTTTCATCTGTTTTTACGCGGCTCTCGGGCCGCGTTTTTTTTTGCCCGCGAAAAATCATTTTAAATTGATGCATGCGATGGAGTGGTGCGTTGCGGAAAATGCAATGATTGAAGTTGCCGGCCGATATTCCGCTTCGATGACGGGGTAATCCGAACCGGCTGGATGGAAAGACATGGCGCCCGGCGCGCGCCGCGATCCGGGTAGAATCCTGCCCTTGCCCCGCGACGGGCAAGTCCCGCGCAGAACCCGATGAAAACCCCGCCATGACCGATTCCTCGCTCGCAACCCCTCCCGATTTCCCCGCCGACGACCTCGCAGCCGAAGCCGAGGTGATCCAGGAGGCGCGCCTGTGGCGCAAGGACGGCTGGACCGCGCGCGTGATCAAGAACGAGGACGACGACGGCTGGGCTGTCGAAATGATCAAGGACGGCGAGCCGGAACCTGCACTCGTCGGCCCGTGGACCATGGGCCGCGACAAGAAGAATCCCAAGCCGCTCGATACGTCGGCGTTCAACACGCTCGTGAAGACTGCCTCGGAGGTGCTGCGCCGGCACGAGCAGCAATTGCGCGCGCTGCTGCACAAGCGCGTGAGCGTGCAGACCGCCGAAGGCGATGTGGACGTGACACTCGACATCGTTCCCGACGAGTACGAGCCCTACGCGCTCATCAGCGCGATCGACGCGTTTGGCGAGCCGCTCGCTCAGGCGCGTGTCGCGCCGAACTTCAAGCTTACGAAAGCGCGCGCCGAGGCCTGGGCCGAAGGCGGTTTCGGGCGCATCGAGTAGCGCTCAAAGCCTGCCCGCTTACTCCTGCTTGCAGAAGATCGCAGTCAATAGCGGCCCCGCATGGTGGACGATGGCGTTATTGCCTGCCGCCGTGAGAGCCGCCTGCACCCTGGCCTGGGTGCCGACCACGACAGCCCCGTAGGCGGAAGGGGCGATGGGCGCGCCGTCGCCGGTTTTGAAGAGCGGGTCGTCCTTTTGGAAACCCACGATGGCGAACACGCTGAAGCCATATGCGGTCATGTGCCGGTCGTGCGCGGGCCAGAACGCGTTGATCGAATTGCTTTCGACCTTCATGGGCTTCGGTTCGATCAGGTTTTGCGTGACGAGCCCCGAGATGAAGTCGTGCGCGGACTCGCTGCAGGTCAGCGAGTCGTCGATGGCGGCGGCGCGGGCGTTGCCCGCGAGAAGCATCAGGAAAGCGAGAAAAAGGGCGGCAGAGGTAAAACGTTTCATTACATGAATGGCGAAAGTGCGTGCGCCGGGGCCGGATGGCGATGGGGCTCACAAGCCCGGGCTGGCGCGAAGGGTTGCACTCTACGCGTGTTCGGACAACTTCGCTTGCGGCGCTGCGGGAGCCGACCGGGCGCTCTTGCTTACAAACCACAAGTGAAAAGTGGGGCGAACGTTGGAAGATCTGCAAGTTTTCTGGAAGGCGTATATATTGCGCGGTTATGACAGAAAAAGACAAATCTGGAAAAACGGCCCCGCGAGCGGTGCCGCTACCGCGCACCTGGGACGCTCGCGCGGCGCGCTGGCTCGTCACTCCGCTTGTGTCTACGCGCGTCACCCCGAATCATCTGACCACGCTGCGGCTTCTGATCGGTCTTGCCGGCGGCCTTTATCTGGCGTACGGCGACTTTCTGCACGTCAATATTGGCGCGTTTCTGATCGTACTGTCGAATTTTGTTGATCATACCGACGGCGAACTGGCGCGTATCAGCGGCAAAACCAGCCGGATCGGGCATTTCTACGATCTCGCGGCGGACGCGCTCGTCACTGTTTTGCTGTTCCTCGGCATGGGCTATGGCCTCGGCGTCGTGGCGGCCCACTCCGGCGCCGAATGGCGTGTCCCGCCGGCGGTGCTCGGCGGCATCGCGGGCGTCGCGGTCGCCGTGATTTTTTTCCTGCGCATGCGCATCGAGGAAATGGCCGGCAAGGCGGGTACCCAGCAGGCGTTCGCCGGCGGGTTCGAGACGGAGGACGTGCTGTATCTGCTACCCCTTGTCACGCTGACGGGCATCGTGTCGCCATTCATTATCGCGGCTTCGATCGGGGCGCCGTTGTTCGCCGTCTGGGTGGTGCTCGACTATGTGCGCGCGACGCGCCGCCTGCGCCCCGCCAAGGAAACCCGTCAGGTGTGGAGCAGCAGATGAGCTTGCAAGCAGAACAAGAACAAGTCGTAGTGCCTCACGTTCCCGCGCCAGATCGCGCCGCCCGCGCGACGGCCGGCGAGCCGGACGGCGCGATCGGCCGCGCGCTGCAACCGCTGAATCCCGCACGCCTGCGCGACGACTATCAGCGCCAGGGCTCGTTCCTGTATCTCGCCGATTTTCTGCCTGCCGACGCCACGCAGCAGTTGATCGACGCGGCCAACGCGCTGCTTCCCGAAGTCAACCGCAACTATCTGCCTGGCCACAAGGCGGGCGGCAGCGTGAGCCGTCACACCATCGACCGCCTCGCGCCGTACATCGCCGGGCTCTACCGCTCGCCGCAACTCATTGCGTGGCTCGAAAAGATCACGGGCGACAGCCTGCAGCTATCGCCCGAAGACGACCCGCACGCTTACGCCCTCTATTACTACACACGCGCCGGCGATCATATCGGCTGGCATTACGACACGTCGTATTACGACGGCCGCCGCTACACCGTGTTGCTCGGCGTGATCGACGAGTCGTCCTGCAAGCTCGACTACGAGCTGCACACGAAAGACCCGAACAAGACGGACGAACCGGGCTCGGTGCAGTACCCGCCGGGCGCGCTCATCGTGTTCGACGGCGACAAGCTTCGCCATCGCGTCACGCCGAGCCTCGAAGGCGAAGTGCGCGTGTCGCTCACGCTCGAATACGTGACGGACCCGAACATGCGCCCGTGGCGCCGTTTCATCTCGAACATGAAGGACGCGATTGCGTACTTCGGTTTCCGCCAGGTGTTCCGCAAGGCGTTGGGAGGCAAGGCGTGAGCCGTGCTGCCATCCTGCTGCTGTCGGTCGGCACGGCGCTCTTTATTGCGCTGCTCGCCTGGCAGGGGCTCGGGTCGGTCACGGGCGCGCTCGCGGCCGCCGGCTGGGGGCTTGTCCTCGTCGCGGCGTTCCACGCCGTGCCGCTCGCGCTCGACGCGGGTGCGATCGCCGTGCTCTTCGGCAACGACGCGCGCTTCGGCCAGCGTGATGCACTGCTCGCGCGGTGGAGCGGCGAATCGGTCAACAGCCTGTTGCCCGCGGGCCAGATCGGCGGCCCCGTGGCGATGGTGCGCCAGCTCGGGCAGCGCGGCATGCCGATGCGCGACGCGGCTGCGGCCATCACCGTGAGCACGACGCTGCAAGCCGTCGCGCAGATCGTCTTCGCCGTATTCGGCATCGCGCTTTTTTCGGCGTACGCGGCGAATGGCGCGCCGCGCGATCTCGGCGTCGCCGCGGTGGTCGCGACCGCCGTGCTCGGCGGCCTGATCGCGCTGTTCTACGTCGCGCAGCGCCGCGGTCTGTTCGGCCGCCTGCTGCGTCTCGCATCGCGAGTGTTCGGCAAGCGCGACTGGTCGGCGCTTGCCACGCGTGCCGACGCCATCGACGAAGCCGTGAAGTCGCTTTATGCCCGGCGTGGGCGCGTGGCGGCCAGCTTCGCGCTGAGCCTCGCGGGCTGGCTCGTGGGCACGGTGGAAGTGTGGCTCGCGCTGCGCTTTCTCGGCCATCCCGCAGGCTGGATCGATGCGCTGCTGCTCGAGAGCATCGGCCAGGCGATTCGCGGTGCGGCCTTCGCCATTCCCGGCTCGCTGGGCGTGCAAGAGGGCGGATATCTGCTGCTTGCGCCACTCGTCGGCCTGCCGCCCGAGACGGCGCTCGCGCTCTCGCTTGCCAAGCGCGCGAGAGAAGTCCTGCTCGGCTTGCCGGGCCTTCTGTATCTGCATTTCAGCGAACGTAGCTGGCAACGCCGGCGCGCCTTGCGCGTGCCCGCTGTCGAAGTCGCGGATTGACCTTTTTTCTTCCAAGGAACGTTTGCGCATGCGCGCCATCATTCTCGCGGCAGGCCTTGGCCTGCGCCTTCAGCAACCCGCTGGAGAACAGTTTCCGAAATGTCTGCTGCAGTTCGAGGGCGTGACGCTGCTCGAACGCCATTTGCAATTGCTGGACGAGGCGGGCGTCACGGAAGTCGTGCTCGCGCTCGGTTTCCAGCCTGAGCTGGTCGAGGCCGAACTCAAGCGCATCGGCTGGCCGCACAAGGTCGAGGTCGTGATGAATCCGCGCTTCGACCTGGGCAGCGTGCTCACCGTGCATCGCACGGCCGAGGCGCTCACGCGCGGCGACGACGTGCTGCTCATGGACGCCGACGTGCTCTACGACGAGCGCGTGTTCGCGCCGCTCGTGGCGGGCGAGGCGCCGGCCAACCGCCTGCTGATCGACCGCGACTTCGAAGCCGGCGACGAGCCCGTGAAGCTGTGCCTGCGCAACGGCGTGCCCGTCGAACTGCGCAAGCAGCTGGCGGTCGGTCTGCAATACGACACGATCGGCGAGTCGGTGGGCTTCTTCCGCCTGAACGAAGCGACGGCGCGCCGCTTTGCGCAGATCGTCGAAGGCTACGTCGATACGGGCCGCGCGAACCTGCCGCACGAAGAGGCGCTGCGCGACCTGCTGCTCGAACGCGGCAGCGAGTTCGAGATCGCGGACGTGACCGGCGCGCCGTGGATCGAAATCGACTTCCCCAATGACGTGACGCGTGCCGCGCAGCAGGTGCTGCCGCAACTGCGTCCCGTGGTGAGCCGCGTGAAGCAGACGGCTCTCTGAAGCGCATCCGCGCGGATTGCTCGACGCTGATCGCTTGAATCAGGCCGCGAGGCCTGTCGCCGCTCGAACGTGGCGGCGGGCTTCGCGGCTTTTGCCTGTGCGCGCGCTTTCCGCATGCTTTCGCCTCGTGCCGCACACCCAAGGCGCACCGCTTCATCTGTTGCCGGGTTCCCGTTTTCCGCAACAAGGGCCATAATGGCAGCTTTACGCCATCAGCCGCGCTGATCGTCGTTCCCGCCCATGCCATTAGCCCTCGGCACCTTCATCGTTCCGCTCATTGTCGCGTGCTCGATGTTCATGGAGAACGTGGACGGGACGGTCATCGTCACCTCGCTTCCCGCACTGGCCCGCGATCTCGGCCAGGACCCCATCACACTCAAGCTGGCCGTCACGAGCTACGTGATCGGCCTCGGCGTGTTCATCCCGATCTGCGGCTGGGTGGCCGATCGCTTCGGCTCGCGCAATGTGTTTCGCACGGCGATCGGCGTCTTCATGACGGGGTCGCTGTTGTGCGCGGCTTCGCGCTCGCTCGAGATGTTCGTGGCCGCCCGCTTCGTGCAGGGCATCGGCGGCGCGATGATGGTGCCGGTGGGCCGCATCATCATCTTCCGCTCGCTGCCCAAATCGGAATTCATTCGCGCGGTCAACTATCTCACGGTGCCTGCGCTGCTCGGGCCGGTCGTGGGGCCGCCGCTCGGCGGCTTCATCACCACCTATCTGCACTGGCGGCTGATTTTCTTCATCAACATTCCGATCGGCGTGCTCGGCATCTGGCTCGCGAACCGGCATATCGCGAACATGCACGAGGAGCATCCCGGGCGGCTCGACTGGGTCGGCTTCGTGCTTTCCGCGGGTGGGGCGTCGCTGTTCATGCTCGGCCTGTCGCTCGTGGGCGGCGAGCTCGTCGCCACCGGCACAGCAGTGACGATGTGCGTGATCGGCGCATTGTTGCTGGGCGCCTACTGGTTGTATGCGCAACGTGTCGAGCGGCCCGTGCTCGATCTGAAATTCCTGCGCATCCCCACGTTCAATGCGAGTGTGGCGGGTGGGTCGCTGTTTCGCATCGGGCTTGGCGCCGTGCCATTTTTGTTACCGCTCACGCTGCAGGAAGGGCTCGGCATGACGGCGTTCGCTTCAGGCGCCATCACCTGCGCTTCGGCGTTCGGCTCGATCTTCATGAAGGCGATCGTCTCGCGCGTGCTCGGGCGCTTTGGCTTTCGCCGCACGCTGATGGTCAACGCGGTGCTCGCGGGCACGGCCATCGCGATATGCGGCTCGTTTTCGCCCGGCACGCCGGTGTGGCTTATCTGGGTCATCGTGCTTGCGGGCGGCATCTTTCCTTCGCTGCAATTCACCGGGCTCAATTCGCTCGCGTATGCCGATATTCCGACACGCGACATCGGCCGCGCCACCAGCGTGGCAAGCGTGATCCAGCAGGTGTCGCTCGGCCTCGGCGTGACGATCGCGGGCCTCGTGCTGCAGGTTTCGCATCGGCTGCAAGGACATTCGGCCATCGTCTGGTCCGATTTCTGGCCCGCGTTTCTCGTAGTCGGGCTCTTTTCGGTGGCCTCCATTCCGGTGACGATGCGTTTGCCGGCGAATGCGGGGGAGGAAATTGCGCGCGGCCGGCGCGGCAAGGCCTGATCCAGTCGATGAGGGCGCCCCCTTGCACGGCAGCGGAATCAGCGGATCGCCGGATCGCAATCGTTTTCCTGGCGTGCTATAAGGCCAAGGCAGGTTTCCGGTAGGCCAACGAACCGAATCATGGGGTGAACTCAATGAAGCTGGTTGAAAAAACGAAAATCTCCGCTGCCGCTCTCGCACTGCTTTCGCTATCCGCCTTGTCCACGGGCTTCCTCGAAGCCACGCCGGCCTTTGCGAAGGATACGCAGCAACGCCCTGCGGTCCTCAATGCATCGGCTGTGGCGGTTGCCGACAAGTACGCGGCCGACGCCGCCGAGCAGATCTTCAAGGAGGGCGGCAACGCCGTCGATGCGGCGGTCGCCATCGCCTTCTCGCTCGCCGTGACATACCCCGAAGCCGGCAACATCGGCGGCGGCGGGTTCATGACGCTCTACGTGAACGGCAAGCCGTACTTCCTCGACTATCGCGAGCGCGCGCCGCTCGCCGCCACGCGCACGATGTACCTCGACGACAAGGGCAACGTGATCCCGGGCAAGAGCCTCTACGGCTACGACGCCGTGGGCGTGCCGGGGACGGTCGAGGGCATGTGGGAAGCGCAGAAGCGCTTCGGCAAGCTGCAATGGAAGCAGGTGCTCGCGCCGGCGATCCAGTACGCGCGCGACGGCTTCGTCGTGGACGAGCAACTCGCGAAGCGCCGTGAGGCCGCAGAAAAGGACTTCGCCGGCAAGACCAATTTCGACGATTACTTCGGCAACCTGAAGGAGGGCGTGACGTTCAGGCAGCCCGATCTCGCCAGCGTGCTCACGCGCATTGCGAACCAGGGCGCCAAGGACTTCTACGACGGCAAGACCGCGGACCTGATCGCCGCCTCGATGAAGGGCCACGGCCTCATCACGAAGCGCGACCTGCAGGAGTACAAGGCGGTGTGGCGCCAGCCCGTGGAGGCGAAGTGGAACGGCTACGAGATCATCACCGCGCCACCCCCGAGTTCGGGTGGCGTGGGCCTCGTGCAGCTGCTCAAGATGAAGGCGATGCTGGCGCCGCAATTCAAGGACGTGCCGCTCAATTCGCCGCAGTACATCCACCTGATCGCGGAGATCGAGAAGCGCGTGTTCGCGGATCGCGCGCAATATCTCGGCGACCCCGACTTCTACAAGGTGCCGGTCGCCCAGCTCACCGACGACCCGTACCTCGCAAAACGCGCCGCCGAAGTCGACCCCGACAAGCCTTCCGACACGAAGAGCGTGCAGCCGGGCCTCGGCACCTCGATGCCCGAGAAGGCGGAAACGACGCACTTCTCGGTGGTCGACAAGTGGGGCAATGCCGTTTCGAACACGTACACGATCAATGGCTACTTCGGTTCGGGCGTGGTCGTGCCGGGCGCCGGCATCGTGCTCAACGACGAGATGGACGACTTCGCGGCCAAGCCCGGCGTGCCGAACATGTTCGGCGTGGTGGGCAGCGACGCGAACGCGATTGCGCCGAAGAAGCGGCCGCTTTCGTCGATGACGCCGACTATCCTCACGAAGGACGGCAAGGTGGCGCTCGTGATCGGCACGCCGGGCGGTTCGCGCATCTTCACGTCGGTGTTCCAGGTCATCACCAACAACTACGACTTCGACATGCCGTTGAAGGACTCGGTGGCGGCGATGCGCTTCCACCACCAGCTGCTGCCGCCCAACACGATCTTCTGGGAGCCGTACCAGCCGATCGACGGGGAACTGGCAAAGCAGGTCGAGGCGAAGGGTTACGTGCTGAAGGCGCAGGCCTTCAACGGTGACATTCAGGCGATCCGCATCAACGGCGATACGCCCGACCCGGTTTCCGACCCGCGCGGCCGCGGCGTGTCGCGCCTCATCCAGTAAAACCGCTACGCCGATGCGAAACGATGCGCCGCGCATGAAGGCAAACCCGTTCGCCTCGGCAAGCTGGCATGGGGTGGCAAAAGTTTGCATGACATGAGCGTTTATCCCCAAATTTGGGGATGCCGCTCCTGTATTCATCGCGTACTATGCAACCTCCGGCGGAAGACAGCCCTTTGCCGGCGTGTGTTTTTCTTGGGGCGGCTTTTGCCGCCCCATTTTCTTTTCGGCATTTGCGCTTCACAGCTTCATAGTCGGACCGCATAGTGACTTCGTCGGGCGAGGTTCCCTGGCTCTGACGTTTGCGCCGCCACGCGAGCGAGGCGCGCACCCGCTCCACTACTCATCGCAACCGGGCATGGACCTGACGAGCCGCGAACTCGCGCTGATCGCCGACGTCTTCAAGCTGCTGGCCGACCGCATCTTGCCGGAGGGCGCCTTGCGCCTCGAGGTGGGGAAGCGTCTGCTCGAATTGCTGCGCGCCGACGGCCTGCAAGCGGGCGTAGACCCGTTCGTCTGGTCGGGCGAAGAAAATCTCGATCATCTGCGCATTCGGCGCGGCAAGCGGCGCGAACATTTTTCCGATCGGGAACGGGTGCTGTTCGATCTGGTGCGCCCGGCTTTCATTGCCGCGCTGGCGCGCTCGTGTGCGCAGACGGAACATGTTCAGCCGTCGCCAACAGACACATCCAGCGCGGATAACGAGGCGATCAGCCGCCTGACGCGGCGCGAGCGCGACGTGGTCGCGCTCGTGGTGGAAGGGCTGCTCGACAAGGAGATTGCCGAGCGGCTGGGCATCTCCTATACGACCGTGCGCACCCATCTCGATCGTTCGTTTCAGAAACTCGGTGTCACGAACCGTTCGCGTCTCGCGCGGCTCGTGCAGTCGGCGCAGCGCTGAGGCGCGCTGCGCTTGCCCTTATTGCGGCGCGGCTGCCGAAACGTTCGCGCCCGCGGCGTCGATCAGTCGCCAGCGGCCGAGCACGTGGCGTCCGGGCGCACGAGGTAGAGCGCACCCGGGTGCGTGATTCACATCGGGAACAGGCGTCCCGTTCGATCCCAGCCGCTGCGGGGTGACGTGTCGTCGGGCTGGCGCCCGATCGCCATGGGCGATGCCGCCGTCAAGCCTGCGTCAATGTAAGCAAGGAACGGCACGTTGGGGTAATCTCCACCCTCGGCCGGCGCGCTATTCGCGCCACGTTTGCTTACCTGAACATCCCCCTGCGCGCAGGTTATCTCGAAATGTTGACGCTCCCCACCGCGATTCCACCCGATTTCGGCGCCGGAGCGGTCTTTCTCAGCGTACTCGTGACGCAACTGGGCGTGCCCGTGCCGGCCGCGCCGGTGTTGGTTCTCGCGGGCACGATGGCGGCGAGCGGCGAGACATCGTACGGGAGCCTGCTGGCGGCGGCCGTGATCGCCACGCTGCTCGCCGATTCGCTGTGGTTCGCCGCGGGCCGCAAGCGCGGGCGGCGTCTGCTCAACGGGCTCGTGCGTTTTTCGCTGTCGCTGGACACGACGATCCGCATCGCGCGCAACGTCTTCGAGCGCTACGGCGCGCCCATTCTCGCCGTGGCGAAGTTCGTGCCGGGGCTCGGCCTGATTTCCGCGCCGCTGCTCGGCACGACGACGGTGGCGGTGCACGTCTTCCTGCTGTGGGACACGGTCGGCGCGGCGTTGTGGGCGGCCACCTGGCTGCTCGGCGGCGCGGCGCTGCATGCGGAAATCGTGCAATTCGCGGCGTTCGTGCGCGCGAACGGCATGACGATTTTCGACGTGCTCGCCGTGGCGGGCGGGTTGTTCCTCGCGTGGCGCTGGCTGCGGCGCATGCAGTTCCGCCGCTGGCTGGCGACGCACCGCATTTCGCCGGATCAGCTCGACGAGATGATGAAGTCGAGCGCGCCGCCCATCGTCCTCGACGCGCGGCCGCAAGCCGTGCGCGAGAAGGAGGCCTATCGGATTCCCGGCGCGCGGCCGCTCAATCTCGAATCGAACGAAGCACTGTCGCCCGAGCTGATCGGCCGTCCGATCGTCGTGTACTGCGTGTGCCCGAACGAAGCGACGGCCAAGCGCATCGTCGATCAGTTGCGCAACAAGCACATCTATCACGCGCGCGCGCTCAAGGGCGGCCTCGACGCCTGGGAGCGCCACGGTTATCCGGTCGAACCGCTGTCCAATGAGTTTCACGCGGAGTTTCACGCGGAGTTTCACGCGGCGCACGCCCATGCCGACGAACTCGAAGCGGACGAGGAACCGGAATACACCGTGCGGGCGAGCCTTTCCAAATAGCGGCGGCCGGCGGCGCTGCGCGTCCTGCGCCGTGAGAGCTGCGCGGCAAGCCCGAATCGAAGCGCGTAGACTCGTCCGCTATCGGCATCTCATCGTCAACCGCTTGATCAATGGAGGATCGGAAATGGAATACCGTTTTCTGGGTGCGTCCGGAATGAAGGTGCCGGTGCTGAGCTTCGGCACCGGCACGTTCGGCGGCAAAGGCGAGTTCTTCGAGGCCTGGGGCGCAACCGATGTCGCCGAAGCGCGCAAGCTCATCGACATTTGTCTCGACGCCGGCGTGACGATGTTCGACACGGCCGACATCTATTCGAGCGGCGCGTCGGAGTCGGTGCTGGGCGAAGCGCTCAAGGGGCGCCGCGACAAGGCGATCATCTCGACCAAGGCGACCTTCCGCTTCGACGACGAACCCAACAACGTGGGCTCATCGCGCTTTCACCTGAAGCGTGCGGTCGACGCGGCGCTCAAGCGTCTGCAGACCGACCATATCGATCTGTTCCAGTTGCATGGATTCGATGCGCGCACACCGGCCGAAGAGGTGCTGTCCACGCTCGACGAGCTCGTGCGCGCAGGCAAGATTCTCTACACGGGCGTGTCGAACTTCTCGGGCTGGCACCTGATGAAGTCTCTGGCCGTGGCCGATCGCTACGGCTATCCGCGTTACGTCGCGAACCAGACATACTACTCGCTGATCGGCCGCGACTACGAGTGGGAGCTAATGCCGCTCGGGCTCGACCAGGGCGTGGGCGCGGTGGTGTGGAGCCCGCTGGGCTGGGGGCGTTTGACGGGCAAGATCCGGCGCGGCCAGCCGCTGCCGGAGAAGAGCCGTTTGCACAAGACGGCCGAGCAGGGTCCGCCGGTGCCGGACGAATACCTCTTTCGCGTGCTCGACGCCATCGACGAGATCGCGCAGGAAACCGGCAAGACCGTGCCGCAGATCGCGTTGAACTGGCTGCTGCAGCGGCCGACGGTCGCGACGGTGCTGATCGGCGCGCGCGACGAGGCGCAGCTGCGCCAGAACCTCGGCGCAGTAGGCTGGAACCTCACGCCCGAGCAAGTGGCGAAGCTCGACGCCGCGAGCGCGGTGCGGCCTGTCTACCCCTACTGGCACCAGGAGGGTTTCGCTGAGCGCAACCCGTCACCGGTGTGACGGGTTTGTTCGCCCGGTGAGACTGGATCAAGCCGCTTCGGTCTGGCGCAGGATCTGGGTCGCGCCCAGATGCAGCGCCAGCGCGAAGAACTCGCGCTCCGCGAGATTGAGGGTCTTCGCGGCGGCCATCGCGCGGTAATGGTCTTCCGGGTGCAGGAACAACTTCACTTCGACTTTCGACTGGCGGTTCTGCGCGGACTCCATGGATGCTTCTCCTTCGGTAACCGGGCGCTTGGCCCGTGATGGGTGCGAAGCCCATTACCGGGCGTCCATACGCGCAAGGGCGCGCGCCGTTTGCCGCGACGTGAGGCGGCAGCATGAAAACGGCGATGACGCGGAGTGGGCCTTTCAAGTTCGCCTGCTGCGACGCGTGCGCGACGGCAGGACACGCGCGCTGAACTAGCGAAGCGTGGGACGACGCAATGCGCCGGTAGTGCGGTTGAAGCCGGGACAAGACAGGTGATGCGACAGCGGGGCAACGTGCTGCATAGCGACCAACCTCCGGGATTCTTTTTCTTGTGCGGCAAGGTGCCGCATGTAGTACGGCCGAGAGTGTAGTCCGGTTTTACCCTGGGGTAAACCCCTAATTCAAAAAGAATTATTGCGTAGATTGAGAAAATTGCGTGGCAAGCCCCGAAATGCGCTGCGGACGCACGTCAATTCATGCACAATGCATAAGGAAAGTGTGACGGGGCGGCGTGAACCGCCGCCCCGGCGCTGGCCTGAAGGCCAGCGTGAAGACGCGGGCGCGCCAGCGCCCGGCCGTTATTCCTCGACGCGCTTGCGCAGGCGCGCGCGCGCTTCCCCGAGCGACAGGAACTTGCCGCGTGCTTCGTCGAGCACGGTGACCTCGCCGTGGCCGATGTCATAGACCCAGCCCTGCAGTTCGAGCTGGCCCTGGGCGACGCGCGCCGCCACGGCGGGGTGCGTGCGCAGGTGCGTGAGTTGCAGGCGGACGTTTTCCTCCACGAGCGCCTGAACGACCTGGTCGTCCTCCAGACCGCGGATCTTGACCACGCTGCGTGCGGCTTCCGCGTTGCGCAGCCACGCCTGCACGGTGGGCATGTCGGCCGTCGCTTCCGCGCCCGAGGCGAGTCCCTTCATCGCGCCGCAATCGGTATGGCCGCACAGCACGATCTGCTTCACGTTGAGTTCGAGCACCGCGAACTCCACGACGGCAGAAACGCCGCCGAGCATTTCACCATACGCCGGCACGATATTGCCGATGTTGCGGCAAACGAACAGATCACCGGGCTTGGCCTGCGTGATCATTTCCGGTGAAACGCGCGAGTCGGCGCACGTGATGAAGAGCGTGTGCGGCGCCTGGGTGTGGGCGAGGCTGTGGAACAACTCCTTGTTGCCCGGAAAAACGTGATGAGTGAATTCGTCCACGCCGTCGAGCAGGTGTAACAGATCGCAGCCGCACGAATCGGAGTGACCATCGTGCGGGTGGGTGTTGTCTGGCATGGATGTTTCTCTCTTGATCATGAATCGACACTATCGAATGGCAACAGCAGGAGTTTACGCTGAGCCGACCCCTTGCGGATCGGAAAACTTCGCGTCACGTTGCGCCAGACAGGCGTTTTCCCGGGAGTCGATCGTCGAACCGGCGGGATATGTCGATAAACCGGCCGAAAAGATGGCTAAGTGCGGGAAAGCGGGTTGGTGCGAAGGGCGCTGAGGTGCCGCGCGTTTCCGTTCGAAAAGAGATTTTCTCACGCCGGGCACAATTGGCACATGCGGGGTGTCGCCGATGATGTCGGAGTCGTGAAGAAGGAAGAGGCGCAACCGACCAGTCGGTCGGTGCGTTCACACGCCATGCGTCATTGGCCTGAAGAATGGGCAGCGGTGTCGGGCAACCGCGTGTCGCCGGGGGGTATCGTGGTGTCCGGGAAGTGGATCGCCTCGCGCGAGGACACTGAGCGTCCAGCCAGTCGCGCCAATGGCGACGATGCCGAACAGCACGAGGAACAGCACGAAGAACAGCGCGCCGCTCTCGATCTGTTCTTAAGCGATCCGAATCATATTGCCAGACAGAAGCGCAACGCCGCATCGCGCGCCGGCCGCGGTGCGTGAAAGCGCGTCTTAATGCGTTTCGACCGCGTGTCGCGGCGCAGCGGCGCGCCGCGACGGCATGAAGTACCACACCGCGCAGAGCACTTGCAGACCGACGAGGACGGCCCATACGGTCTGATGCGCGACCGCCGGGTAGTGGCCGTCGAGTGCGGGCCAGTGCGCTAGCGCGGCGCCGATCGCGATCTGCAGAAGAAAGATGCCGATGAAGATGACGAGCGTGAACGTGGTGTTCACACGGCCGATCAGGCGCGGCGGGAAATATTCGGCGAGCACGGCATACGTGAGGATGCCGGTGCCGCCGAACGCGCCGTAAGCCGCCCAAAGCAGGGATGCGGGAAGCGGCACGCGCGCGGCGAGCAGAGCTTGCACGAGCACGAAGACGAGCATCGTGATGCCGGAAAAGAGCTGGACGCTCACGCCGCGCCGCTCGAAGCTGCGTGCGAGCGCGCCAAAGCCGATGTTGCCGACGATGAATGCGCCGCCCAGCACGGAAACGAGCGAGGCCGCACGTGCACCGGCATCGGCGGTGCCGGCCGGCACGACGTCGCGCAGGAACGCGCCGACCCACAACGACTGCATGGCATAGAACACGGCCTGGGTGAGGCCCGAAAACGTCGCGCTCTTCCAGAATGCATGGCTGCACAGGATGTGCGCGGTGCCCTTGAACTGCTCGAGCACGCTCGCCTGGTGGTGGGTGTCGCGCGTGTGCGGACCGCCCGTCCAGATGATGGCGGCCACGAGCACCGTGAGCGCAGCAAGCCCGAGACTCACCGCGCGCCATGGCGCGATCGAGAGCAGCCACGAGAGCGGGGCGCCCACCGCTACGCCGCCGAGGCCGCCTACGGCCATCACCAGCCCGTTCACGAGTGTGAGCTGTGCGACGGGAAAGTGCTGCGCCGTGGCCTTGAACGCGCCGCCGAGGCATACCGACACGCCCACGCCGATCAGCAGCCGGCCCGCCATCATCGCGGCCATGTTGTGTGAGACACCGAAGATCAACGCGCCCGCCGCCGCCACGAGCATGACGCACGCGGTGACGCGGCGCGGACCGTAATGGTCGAGCAGCACGCCGCCCGGAATTTGCGCGCCCGCGAAGCCGAGGAAATAGAGGCTCGTGAGCGTGCCGAGATCGGTCGCCGTGAAGCCCATTTCACGCGAGAGAAACGGCGCGAAGCCGAGATTGACGCCGCGAAACAGGTACGAAATGAAGTAGCCGAGCGCGAATACGGCGAAGACGCGCAGTCTGAGTAAGGTCATGTTGGAGGCGAAAGCGGATTGAATGCCTGGCTGTCGATTATTGGCGATCGCGGGGTGTGAGGCCAGAGAGAGATTTCAAACGGCATTGTGAGTAGAATTTGACGTCATGGTCCGACCGCTTCCCCCTTTGCAGGCGCTGCGCTCCCTCGAGGCCGCCGCACGGCGGCGCAGTTTCAGCCGCGCTGCGGAAGAATTACATTTGACGCACAGCGCCGTGAGCCATCACCTGCGCGCGCTCGAAACGGAACTGGGCGTCGAGCTGTTCCGCCGCGCGGGCAGCCGGATGATCCCCACGGCGGCGGGTGCACAGCTGGCCGAGCGCGTGCGCCGCAGTCTCGACGACCTGCGCGACGCGCTCGACGCCACGCGCCCCGGCGTGAGCGGCGTCACGCGGCTGGAACTGAGCGTGATGTCCGATTTCGCGTCTGTCTGGCTGATTCCGCGTCTTGGCGACTTCTACGACCGCCATCCCATGGTCGATCTCTCGTTGCGCATGCACGCCGACGTGACGCCGCCCGATCCCTATCCCTTCGACATCGGCATCTGGCATCGGCGGGTCGAGGAACCCGGCTTCCAGATCCGCAAGCTGCTGGACGACCAGGTCGTCGCGGTGTGCAGTCCGGCCCTGCTCGCACGCCATGCCGACTTTCGCTTGGAAGATCTCGCGAGCCTGCCGCTCCTGCGTTTTTCGCGCCGTTCGTGGCGCGACTTCTTCGAAGCCGCGGGCGTGGCCGGCGACGAGCCGCAGCGAGGACCGGTGTTCGACGACGCGGGCCTGCTGCTGCAGGCGACGGTGGCCGGTCAGGGGGTGGCGACGGCACGCCTGCAGCTCGCCCGCGGATTCATCGAGCGCGGCGAGCTGGTGCAGTTGGGGCAGGTCCGCATTCCGGCTTCGCTCGATTATTACTTCACATGGCGCGAGGGGCATCCGCGCGAGGCGGCGATCCAGCAGTTCTATCGATGGTTAAAGGCGCAATTGGCCGATTGATGCAGGCCTCGGGTATTGCGCAATGGGTATTCGGGTTAGCCGCCGACCGTATTGTCAACGCTGCTTGTGTGATGCGCGTTGCTGTTTGAATAAAGCGGCTCAATCCCGCTCTGGATTACGCGATTAGTCATTGTATTCATATCGCATGCACCAAAGCGGATCATGGCTGAAGGCGTTGCACCGGACGTTTAAGAACGGCAATGAAATGCCGGTGAATGGACCGTAAAACGGGCTTGTGAAGCTATTCAATTGCCCTCTTGCACGATGGCTTCACGATTTGGACAATCATCTGTATTCGTCTGCGGAAAGCGGCAGAAAGTGTGGCGTGGAATCACGGATTGGGCACGCTTCGTGTCAAGAATGAAATAGTTGCGGTATTGTTACTCCCCATCGCCGCCTGGCGCGTGAATGTTTTGTAGTCAATGGTGTAGTTAACGGCCCATTCCTGGGCCAGCAATAAGACTGACAACAGGAGAAACTGCATGAAGGCTATTCAGATGTTCAAGCTTGCCGCAGCCACGGCACTCGTGGCGGCCTCGTTCCAGGTCTACGCGCAGGACGCGTCGGCCCCGGCGGCCGCAGCCGCCCCGACCAGCGGACCGACGGCCACCGCCCAGCACAATGTCAATCAATCGAAGGCAGCGCTGCGTCAGGCACGCGCAGCGAACCGTGCGCTCGGCCGCAAGGTCCGTGCGGCCCTCGCGCGTGACAAGAACGTGAGCGTCTCCAACATCACCGTGCGCGCGAAAGACGGCGCCGTCACGCTGCAAGGCACCGTGCCCGATTCGTCGCAGATCCAGCGCGCCGGCGATGTCGCCAAGGGCGTTGAAGGCGTGACGTCGGTGCGCAACGCGCTGACCATCCGTCCGGTTGGGACCTGAGCAGCGGCTGGCCGGCGCGCGCCTACCGCCCTTCGAGGTGCGGGCGGCGACGCCGGAGCGGAGGTCTTGCTTCCTGAAGGCCGCACATGCCGTCCCGTTCGTGGGCTGCATGCGCGGCTTTTTTCTTGCCTGGCGAAACTGGGAAGCGTTATGCCGTCAAGCGCATTGCGCTCACGACTCGACGTAATGCATTTCCGGCGATTCGCCCATCAGCAGCGGGCGATTGGCGTCGGCGGCCGCGCGCAGATAATCCCAGAGCGACGTGATGCGCCGCAGCTTGCGCAGGTCCTCGCGGCTGCACAGCCAGAAGCGCCGCGTCACCATGACTTCGTCGGGCAGGATCGGCACGAGACGCGGGTCCGGTTCGGCCATGAAGCAAGGCAGAATCGCGAGCGCGCTGCCCTGCAGCGCAGCATGGTATTGCGCGATCACGCTGGTGCTGCACAGGTTCGCGGTCACGTTCGGCGCCGTGCGTTCGAGGTAGAGCAGCTCGTGGCTGAAAGCCAGATCGGCGACATAGCTGATGAAGGCGTGATTGCGCAAGTCGGCGACCGTGCGTATGCGTGCGTGGCGCTCGAGATACGCCGGCGCGCCGTACAGGCGCAAGCGGTAGTCGCATAGCTTCGTATAGACGTACTGTCCGCGCTCGGGGCGCTCCAGCATGATCGCGAGGTCGGCCTCGCGCTTCGAAAGGCTCACGAAGTGCGGCACCGGCAGGAGGTCGATCGAGATATCGGGATGCTGGCCCGTGAAGCGCGCCAATTGCGGTGCAAGAAAGAAGCAGCCGAAGCCCTCCGTCGAACCCACGCGCACATGGCCCGAGAGGGACTGCGCGCCGATCGCGAACTGCTCGCTCGCCGATTGCACCGTGGTCTCCACGGCATCCGCGTAAGCCAGCAGGCGCTGGCCTTCGGCCGTCAGCACGAAGCCGCCCGAGCGTGATTTGTCGAACAGGACGGTGCCGAGCGCTGCCTCCAGCTCGCGCACCCGGCGCGCAACCGTGGTGTGGTCGACGCCCAGGCGTTTCGCTGCGCCGCTCGCGCGCTGCGTGCGAGCGACTTCGAGGAAGTAGCGCAGATCGTCCCAGTTCAGTGTCTCCATGTTGCTCGTTGTGTTTTTTTGCATATCGGATGGGCTTTTTCATCTCTATGCCGTGGATATTCGAATAACTATACTCGTTCACGAATGCGGCGGAAACAGACACGGCCGCACGACAACAAGGATGGAGACAGACGATGCAAATGCAGTCGTTCCCCGTGCGGGCCCCGGCGCACCCGTATTCAGCAGGACTCTCCTTTACCTCGCCCAGCTCCACTCTCAGCCCGCTCGACATGACTGCACGCGTTGGCAGACAGTGCTCGCGCGCGTGCTGCGACTGAAGTTTTCGCCGACTCCGCAATTTTCGCCATATCCGGCCATGGCCGGCCCGTTCGAATCCATCAGGGAGAGTTCACAATGAACGCAGTGACCCAGGCATCCAACGCGCAAGTTTCGACCGTCCAGCTGCTTATCGACGGCGAGTTCGTCGAATCGAAAACGAAGGAATGGCGCGACATCGTCAATCCGGCCACGCAGGAAGTGCTGGCGCGCGTGCCGTTCGCGACCGTCGAGGAAGTGGACCAGGCCGTGAAGGCCGCGCACGCCGCGTTCGCCACGTGGAAGAACACTTCGCTCGGCACGCGCTTGCGCATCATGCTCAAACTGCAGGCGTTGATTCGGGAGCATATGCCGCGCATCGCGCAAACGCTCACCGCCGAGCAGGGCAAGACGCTGCCGGACGCCGAGGGCGACATCTTCCGCGGCCTCGAAGTGGTCGAGCACGCCTGCTCGATCGGCACGCTGCAGCAAGGCGGTTTCGCCGAGAACGTGGCGGGCGGCGTGGACACCTATACGCTGCAGCAGCCGCTAGGCGTGTGCGCCGGCATCACGCCGTTCAACTTCCCCGCGATGATTCCGCTGTGGATGTTCCCGATGGCGATCGTTTGCGGCAATACGTTCGTGCTCAAGCCTTCGGAGCAGGACCCGCTTTCGACCATGCAGCTCGTGGAACTCGCCATCGAGGCGGGCATTCCGAAAGGCGTGCTCAACGTCGTGCACGGCGGCAAGGAAGTCGTCGATGCGATCTGCACGCACGAACTCGTGAAGGCGATTTCGTTCGTCGGCTCGACAGCCGTGGGCACGCACGTTTATCGTCTGGGCAGCGAGCACGGCAAGCGCGTGCAGTCGATGATGGGCGCGAAGAATCATGCTGTCGTGCTGCCCGACGCGAATCGCGAGCAGGCGCTCAATGCGCTCGTCGGCGCGGCGTTCGGCGCGGCGGGCCAGCGATGCATGGCGACTTCCGTGGCCGTGTTCGTGGGCACCGCGCAGCAATGGGTGGATGAGCTGGTGGAAAAGGCGAAGACGCTCAAGGTCAATGCGGGCCATGAGGCGAAGACCGATGTTGGTCCGGTCGTTTCGCGCGCCGCTAAAACGCGCATTCTCGGCCTGATCGACTCGGGCGTGAAACAGGGCGCCACGCTTGCGCTGGATGGCCGCGACGTGAAGGTGCCGGGCTACGAGAACGGCAACTTCGTCGGCCCCACGGTGTTCACCGACGTGAAGACCGACATGGACATCTATACGCACGAGATCTTCGGGCCGGTGCTCGTCGTGCTCACTGCCGGGACGCTCGATGAAGCGATCGCCATCGTCAACGCGAATCCGTTCGGCAACGGCGTGGGCCTCTTCACGCAGAGCGGCGCGGCGGCGCGCAAGTTCCAGAGCGAGATCGACATTGGCCAGGTCGGCATCAACATTCCGATTCCGGTGCCGGTGCCTTACTTCAGCTTCACGGGTTCGCGCGGTTCGAAGCTCGGCGACCTCGGCCCGTACGGCAAGCAGGTCGTGCAGTTCTACACGCAAACCAAGACGGTTACCGCGCGCTGGTTCGACGATGCGACCGTGAGCGACGGCGTGAACACGACGATCAGCCTGCGCTGATGCACGCCCGACATCAGCACGGAGTACTGAACAACAAGGGAGAAAGGCTCATGAAAATCGGATTTGTCGGGCTGGGCCACATGGGCGCGCCGATGGCGCTCAATCTGCTCAAGGCGGGTCATACGGTGGCGGTGTTCGACTTGAGCGCGAGCGCGATGCAAACGCTTGCCGAGGCCGGCGCGCAGAAGGCCGCATCGGCGAAGGCGGCGGCAAGCGGGGCGGAGTGTGTCATCACGATGCTGCCGGCGGCGGCGCACGTGCGCAGTGTGCTCACCGCGCAAGACGGCGTGCTGGCGGGCATCGCGAAGGGCGTGACGATCATCGATTCGAGCACGATCGACCCCGCGAGCGTCAAGGAGTTCGCGAAGCTGGCCGAGGCGCAGGGGAACGCGTTCGTCGATGCGCCGGTGTCGGGCGGCACGGGCGGCGCGGCGGCGGGCACGCTCACCTTCATGGTGGGCGGCAGCGCTGCGCACTACGAGAGCGTGAAGCCGGTGCTCTCGGGCATGGGCAAGAACATCGTCCATTGCGGCGAGACGGGCACGGGGCAGGTGGCGAAGATCTGCAACAACCTCGTGCTGGGCATCACGATGGCCGGCGTGGCCGAAGCGATGGCGCTGGGCGAGGCGCTCGGCATCGACCCGAAAGTGCTGGGCGGCATCATGAACACGTCCACGGGCCGTTGCTGGAGTTCGGATACGTACAACCCGTATCCGGGCGTGATCGAGACGGCGCCTGCTTCACGCGGCTACACGGGCGGCTTCGGCACGGACCTCATGCTCAAGGATCTGGGGCTCGCGACCGACGCCGCCAAAGGCGTGCATCAGCCCGCGTACATGGGGGCGCTCGCGCAGCAGCTCTATCAGGCGATGAGCAGCCACGGCGACGGCAAGCTCGACTTCTCTGCGATCATCAAGCTGTATCGCGCCGGGAAAGGTTGAGGCGCGTAGTGCCGAGTCGCGAAAGGCGCGCTGTGAAGCGCGCTTTTTTTCGGCCGTATGTTTCAGGCCTTGATACGAGCCTCGACGCGCGCGAAGAGCCGCCTGAACCAGACGCCGAGCAGCGCATCGGAAGGCGCGAGCGCGGTGGAGCAGGCAAGAATGCGATAGACATCGTTGCGCGTGACCTTCGAGGTCTTCGCGGGATCGAGCCAGTCGTCATTGCCGACAAGGCGTTCGAGCGTTTCGAGGCCGATGAGAATGGGCCACAGGCAGGCAAGCCGCAGGCGCACCGAAAGGCGCGGCAGCGCGAACGTATAGTCGATGGCCGCGCGGAAATGATCGAGCGCGACGCGCACGAGTTCGAGCATGATCGGCCGTGCGCGCACCGAGGCGCCGGGCTGCAGCAGGTCCTGCGCGGTGAGCCCCGCCTGGACCAGCATCGAAGCGGGCAGATAGCAGCGGCCAATGCGCAGATCCTTGCCGCAGTCCCGCAGGACGTTCACCATCTGCAAGGCCTTGCCGAAGCGGATGCCGCGCGTGTACATGGTGTGTTCCAGCGAGGGCGCGAGCGTGCCCGGCAAGTGCATGCAGGTCATCTTCGTCCAGAATTCGCCTACGCAGCCCGCCACGAGATACGTGTAGCGGTCGAGTTCGTCCCACGTTTTGAGTGCGGCCACCTGGCCCGAGCGCTCGTCGGGGAACGTGCGTAGATCGAACTCCATGCCTTCGGTGAGCGTCGTGACGATCTCGCGCACGGCCTTGCGGTCGGCGTCGCCGAGTTGCGTGAGCACGTCGAGCGCGCCGCCCAGCGATTCGAGCAGCAGCTTCTCGTCCGATTGCGTTTGCTGGCCCGCAACCTCGCCTGCCAGATCGGCGAGCAGGGAGTCGTGGTTCGTCGCGCCATTCACGCGCTCGCGCAGCGCGAGCAGCAGGGCGAGCCGCCGTCCGGGCGGGATCAGCGCGGTGTCGGCAATGGTGTCGGCGGCGCGCGCGAGCAGATAGGCTTCGCCTACGGGGTCGCGCATGCCGGCGGGCAGCACGCGCATCGTGAGGTAGAACGAACGGGAAACGCCTTTGAGCAACGGGCCCAACAGGAAGGCCCGGGTAGAATTCTGCATGTCGGATAGGGGCAGCGGGGACGGATCGGACGCAGCCGCATTGTATCGTGGACGAGGGAGACGAGGCCCGTTGAGACCCGAACGCGCGTTCTACGACCTCCAGATGCGTTTCGCGCACAGGGCGGCGCGCCTGGCGGAGAGGCCGCTCGCGGTACAGGCGAGCGTCGAGGTGTTTGCCGATAGAAAGCGAACGTAACCGGTACGGTTACCAAACATTATTCAAGGCAACTGGGACATCGTGCAGGTGAGGGGAGATTGAAAGCCGCTGCACGCACTCAGCGTATTGGCCTGGCGCGCAAGTGGATGCGTGCGAAACGACCGAACGCGGCCCCTGCGCAATATTGATGAAAGTAATCCCTGTAATGCGGGGGTAACGCCGCAACGCGCCCGGCGCACTAGACTCCGCCGATGCTTTTGTAACGGAGCGCCGCTCATGCCCTCGTCCCCGGCTCTTGCCATTCATTCCCTGCGTGATTTCGAGCTGACTGCGGACGGCCAGTACCTGATGGTGAACGGCAACCAGCCGGACAGCGTCGCGCTGCATTGTTCCGTGATGCATGAACTGCTCGCCGCGCTTTCCAATGCGATCGGCCGCTCCGAGCGTATCCGCCACAAGACCGCAAGCGTGAAATTCACCATGCCTTGCGAGGCCTGGGAGATCGGCCGCGAGTCGGGCGACGTGCAGCATCTCGTGGTGAGTTTTCGTCTGCCCGGCGGCGCCGAATTGTCGTTCCGCCTGCAGCCTGCGCAAGCCGCGCACATGACCGAGGTGCTCTCGCTCGCAACGGGGCTCGCGAAGATGCGCCTCCCTGGCCGCGCGAGCATGCAATAGGCGTGGCGCGCCGGCCTCGCTTGCGGCACTCGTTGTACACCCTGCATCCGTGGATGCCGGCCGCGCGCGTCTCGCGCCGGTAATGCCGCATTCGGCGCTTTCACGGCTCTATCGTTGGCTTCACATTCGACCTCCCGCATGACGGCATCAACTACCACGGCGCGCTATGCACGCGCACTGACTCTCGCCGGCTTCGGCATTGGCGTGACCGCTGCGGCGCACGCCACCGAGCCCTTCGTGGTCCAGGACATCCGCATCGACGGGCTTACGCGCATCGAGCCGGGCACCGTGTTCGCCTATTTGCCGATCAAGCAGGGCGAGACCTTCACCGACGACAAGGCCTCCGATGCCATTCGCGCGCTCTACGCCACGAGCCTCTTCAGCGACGTGCGCATTTCCACGCAAGGCCGCACAGTGGTCGTGCAGGTGCAGGAGCGGCCCGCCATCGGCACGATCGACTTCGCGGGCATCAAGGAATTCGATAAGGATAACTTGACGAAGGCGCTCAAGTCGGTCGGACTTTCGCCGGGCCAGAGCTACGACAAGGCGCTCGTCGACAAGGCGGAGCAGGAACTCAAGCGCCAGTACCTCACGCGCGGCTACTACGCGGCCGAGGTCACGACTACGGTTACGCCGATCGACCGCAACCGCGTCGGGCTGCTGTTTTCGGTGGTCGAAGGGCCGAGCGCGAAGATCCGCCAGATCAATTTCATCGGCAACCACACCTTTAGCGAGCGCACGCTGCTCGATGAAATGCAGCTATCCACGCCGAACTGGTTCTCGTGGTACACGAAGAACGACCTGTATTCGAAGGAAAAGCTCACCGGCGACCTCGAGAACGTGCGCTCGTACTATCTCGACCGTGGCTATCTGGAGTTCAATATCGATTCGACCCAGGTTTCGTTGTCGCCCGACAAGAAGGACATGTATCTGACGATCGGGATTCACGAGGGCGAGCCCTATACGATCTCGAGCGTGAAGATGGCCGGTAATCTACTCGACCGCGAGACGGAGTTGAAGAAGCTCGTGGGCATCAAGCCGGGGCAGCGCTTCTCGGCGCAAAAGCTCAAGGACACGACCAAGGCGATTGTCGACAAGCTCGGCGAATACGGCTACGCCTTCGCGACCGTGAACGCGTTGCCGGAAATCGACCAGAAGGACCATACGGTCGCGCTCACGCTGCAGGTCGACCCGAGCCGCCGCGTGTACGTGCGCCGCGTGAACGTCACCGGCAACACACGCACCCGCGACGAAGTCGTGCGGCGCGAAATGCGCCAGCTCGAAAGCTCGTGGTTCGATTCGAACCGTCTCGCGCTTTCGAAGGATCGCATCAACCGCCTTGGCTACTTCACCGATGTGGAGGTGACCACGGTGCCGGTGGAAGGTACGCAGGACGAGGTGGACGTGAACGTGAACGTGACCGAGAAACCCACCGGCACGCTATCGCTGGGCCTCGGCTATGGGTCGGGCGAAGGGCCGATCATCTCGGCGGGTATTTCGCAGGACAACGTGTTCGGCTCCGGCAACAGCCTCTCGCTGAACGTGAACACGGCCACGACATACCGCACGCTCTCGGTCACGCAGGTCGATCCGTATTTCACGGTGGACGGCATCAAGCGCATTACCGACGTCTACTACCGGACAACCGAGCCGCTTTACTACTCGAGCACGAACGACACGAGCTTTCGCATCATTTCGTATGGCGCGGACATGAAGTTCGGCATCCCGTTCTCCGAGACCGACATGGTGTATTTCGGCCTCGGCATCGAGCAGGACCGCCTCGACGTCGACTCCAGCACGCCGCAGACCTACATCGACTACGTCAACGAGTTCGGGCGCGTCTCGAACACCGTGCCGCTCACCGTGGGCTGGTCTCGCGACAACCGCGACAGCGCGCTGGTGCCGAGCCGTGGCTACTATGCGCAGGCCAACGCCGAATACGGCACGCCGGCGGGCACGCAGTACTACAAGGGCGATGCGCAAATGCAGTATTACTACTCATTCGCGCGCGGCTTCGTGCTGGGGCTGAACTTTCAGGGCGGATACGGCAACGGTCTGGGCGGCAAGCCGTATCCGATCTTCAAGAACTACTATGCGGGCGGTATCGGTTCGGTGCGCGGCTATGAGTCGGGCTCGCTCGGACCGCGCGACACCACGACGAACGATCCGATTGGCGGCTCGAAGATGGTGGTGGGCAATATCGAGCTGACTTTCCCGTTGCCCGGCACGGGTTACGACCGGACGCTGCGCGTGTTCACGTTCGTGGACGGCGGCAACGTGTGGGGCACGGAAGGCAGCAGCACCGGGGCGAACGGCCTGCGTTACAGCTATGGCGCGGGGCTTGAATGGATCTCGCCGATCGGGCCGCTCAAGCTCGATCTGGGCTTCCCGATCGTGAAGCACGCGGGTGATCAGTATCAGAAGTTCCAGTTCCAGATTGGTACGTCGTTCTAGATTTTTTGTTGTTTGCGCAACCAGTAGAATCTATAGCGTGATGACCGGCAGTGTCAATTACTCGATCATCGCTATCAATGCCGCAAACCTCCACTACCAGATGTACGACTGCAACGTCGGGTTCCACTCAAGCAACGCCGTTGCCGCAGGCGCGATCAATAGCGTGACGGAGAACTACGACACAACGGCGAGCTAGCGACGGAGCGCTTGCCGTGGATACCGCGCAAGCTGGCAGGTGCGCTCACTAGCGCGCTGATTGTCGGCGCTTCGATCGCGGCTTTCAGACAGGCGGAGAAGCTGTTCCCGTCGCTGGCGAGCCGTATCGGGGCCGAGGCGCGCAAACGCGTCACGGGCTCCGAGCCGCCGGATCATCATCACGAGCGCTGACAGCCTGTGGCGCCTCGCGAACGCGCTCACGTGTGCGGCCATCGTCTGGTTCGTCGGCTTTCCGCACGCGCAGCCGGGGCGCCATATCCCGCTACACACAACCTCCTGCACGACGACCTGTTGCAGAGCCTCACCATGCTGGCAGCCAGCCACGCCGATGGGCGGCGGACAGACATCTAGCGGCTGCGCTGCCTGATGCGCTTCGCTGCACGCCCCGACGTAAACGAAACGCGACTCGAGATGCGAGCGCTCCTTGATGAGATCGTCAGTCACCTGGAGGCGCAGAACTGGCTGTTTCCCGCACGCAATCCGCTCGAGCCGCCTGTGTGCCATTAGCCATCTTTGTGCCTATCACGCAATCGCATCTCAAAAAATCAGAGGAATCCGATTTATCTTTATTTGCCAAATTATGTTGGGAATTTAAAACAGATCGGGGCGGTGTAATTGACCGGATGCGGGGTGCGGTCCTAGATTCTTTCGTCGAAGGTTGCCGACGCAACCGTTGTGGCCTGCTCCTTTCAGCCAGAGAAGGAAAGCGCGTAAATGAATGCGGTATCAAAGGATTTCAGGGAGACGCTGGAACGCCCGGGTTCGCGCCTGACCCAGAAGCTCAGGCTGTGGATCGGCCGGAAGAACCACGATCTCGACGTGCTCGATTTCAAGGTGAAAGGCGGGTTCTGCAAGGACTACCAGCTCGACATCACGGTTACGTCGCCGCAACTCGATCTCGACGGCAAGGAGTATGTCGGATGGCGCGCGGGCCTGCAGATTGACGAGAGGGTCGCGGTGCCATCGGCGAGCTGGATCGAGCCCGTCACCCACGCGGCGGCGACCTTCAACGGGGTGGTGACACGCTGGAAGCGTGTGCGCACAAGCCGCGAGGAGTCTGCCTACCGGCTGCGCATCGAGCCGCGTTTTGTGGCGTACTGCAAGCGTATCATCAAGAGTGACGTCTACAGGGACGTGACGTTGCAGGAGCTGATCACCCAGGCGCTGGTCGACCGCAAGAACTTCGACGCCTTCGATGTGGAATTCCAGATCGAAGGGTTGCAGGAGAAGATGGAAGAAGTGGTGATGCACGAGGAGTCCCTCTGGAACTTCATCACGCGTCACTGTCGCCGCCTCGGGGTTTTCTGGTTCTACAAGCAGGGGCGAGGCGAGGACGGCAAGCTCGATACCATCGTATTTGCCAACAATCCGCGCGCCTATATCCGCTCGATCAACGTACCGCTACTTGCCGCCTCCGGCCTGCACAGCAACTTGCACGAGGCGGCGCAGGCGGTCCACGCGCAGCGCACGCTGGTGCCTGCGACGATCGAGCTGTGGGAGCGCAACTACCGCACGCCGGAAGATCCGCTGCGGGCCACGGCGAACGTTTCCGGCGAGACCGAAGACCGTTCGGTGTTCGGACAGATCAGCCGCAGTGCGGAGGGGCATCTGACGCGAGCGCAGGGCGAGGCGTTCGCCCAGACGCGCCGCGACGAGCAGATCGCCCGTCAGGTTACGCTCGCCGGGGAGAGCGATGCGAAAGGTATCGCGACGGGTGTCGTGATCAAGCTCTCCAACACGAAGCTCGCGAGTGCCGAATACGGCTTCGTGGTCACGTCGTTCAGGATGAAGGGCGGCCGCACGAAGCCGGCCTATACGCGCTTCAAGGCGATGCCTGCGCATCTGACCTACCGGCCACGGTTCGACTACCTGCGGGACTGGAAATTTTTGAGTGGTCCCGTCGTTGGCGTCGTCACAACGCTGGACTCGGCCCCTTACGGGTACATGGATGCCCACGGGCGCTATCCCGTTTTGCCTAAGTTCCTGCAGGGCTCGGGCAACACCGACAACAAGCTGCTGAACCTGCGTCTGCTCCGTCCTTCGTCGTCGTACCAAGGCGGCTTCCATTCGCCCCTGCTGCCGGGGACCGAGGTGTTGCTCGACGGCGAAAACCGGGATGTGGATCGCCTCTACATCAGTGGTGCCCTGCACGATTTTTCGCATCAGGATCCGGTACGCGGAAACGATGCGCTGTTCAGCTATGCCACCTGGCGCTCGCCGCTGCTCGGTGCGGAGATCGTTTTCAACGATCTGCAGGGCAAGGAAAGCGCGCGCATCGCGACCGTGTACAGCCAGACGGCCTTCAACCAGGGTTATCTGCTCAACGGTAAAAAGCTCCCTCGGGGAGAAGGTTTCGAGGCCACCACGAAATCGTGGGGCACGATGCGCGCGGCGAAGGGGTTGTTCTTCTCCGCAGACGCCGCAGCCGAGGCCGATACGCCGCACCTTGAAATGGAAGCCGCCATGCGGCAGCTCGAAGCCTCCCAGGCTGAAGTGGCTTCCCTGCGCGAGCAGGCGCAGCAGGCGACGGCGGAGTTGTCCGAACTCAAGGCTCAACAGCAGCAACTCGAAAGCGCGTTCCGCGACCTGAAGCAGGCCGTTATCCTGCTCTCCGCTCCTAAAGGAATTGGCCTGGTTACGCCCGAGTCTATCCAGCTTGGCGGCGGCGGGCACATTGCGGCGACCTCCGGGGGGAATACGGATATTGGTACCGGCCGCAGCTTTACCGTAACGTCGGGCAAGAGCGTCTCGCTGTGCGCGTTGCAGAACGGTATCAAGGCGCTCGCGGCTCACGGAAAGGTCGACGTTCAGGCGCAGCAAGGCGAAATGAGCCTCGTATCGCATGACGGCATGAGTATTTCGAGCGTCAATGGGCGCGTAACGGTGACGGCGAAAGAGGAAATCCTGTTCGTCTGCGGCGGGTCCTATTTGCGCATCACGCCTTCCGGCATCGAGGACGGTACCCAGGGCGACCGGACCATCCATTCGGCCTCGTACGCGAAGCTCGGGCCGCAGAGCGCTTCGGCAGCGCTTCCTGCGTTGCCCGGCAACGGCGGCGCGTTTGATCAGGCGTTCGTCGTGAACTGGAGCGGTACGCAGATTCCCGCGAGCAACGCGAAATACCAGTTGTTCTCCGAGGGAAAGCTGATTGCTGAAGGCGTCACCAACGAAAAGGGTGAGACTTCGCTAGCGCAAAGCCATGTTCCGCAGGACGCGGTGCTCAAACTTCTGGATCACTGAGCCATGGCTGAAAACGACAATACCAATGTTACAGGCGTCTTCCACTCCTTCATGTCGCCGGCAGGCTACACGCAGCGGGCCAGGGCCGACAAAACGGTATGCGACCTCCACGTGCCACCGGCGGCTGATTCAATCGTAGGTACTTGCGAGTACTACTATCGCCCCCTGCATTGTGAGTTCAGGGAAAAAGTCGAGAAGCTACCGAGCTTCAACGAAATTGTCGAATGGGCCAGGAGTTTTGATCCCTGGCCCGACTGGGACACTACGAAACGACTCCTTGGTAAACGGGATCGTCTGATCTCGCCAAAGTGCACCGATTCGGACTGGTCGCGGCACAGCAATTTCATGATGCGGCATATCGGCTGCGGGCATACGCCACCTTCCTATTACCTGAGTTACGGCTATTACTATTGCTCGAACTACGGAGCGTATTTGAAGCCTACGTTGAGTAAAGCTGGGAGCGACTGGCTAGATAACGCTAGGTGGCAGTTGCAAAGCAATATGGAAGACGGGCTACATCTGAACATGATCCAGGACGGAATACAGATGGCCAGCAAGATAGAGGGCAACGGTAGCTTCTCGATTCCGGAGGTAAAGCGGTACCAACTCGAACTAAAGGACAAGATCTTCAAGGACTTTGCCTTCAACACGCATCCGCTCGCGTATCTCGATGCTGGGCTGGCGAATCTGCCGATGTCCGATCTGTTCAAGATTGGTGGTCAACCTAGCGTCGAGGAATGGGGGGATGGCCGCACATGGGACCAGGCAAGAGATAGTGCCAAAGTCGTTCTGCCCAAGAAGGGCGGCGATATGTTGGACGCGATAAGCGACGCGGTAAACAACGCGCTACGACGCCTTATAGCGAAATGAAATGCGGAGATCAATGCTCTGCAAAATGTGCGTCGCCGCCGTTGTGGTGCTGGCCGCGTTGAACTATGGATACCAGAAAATGACGACACCCGCGTGGGAAACCATCTCAAACGTATTCATGAAAAGCCACAAGCCGTATGGCGGCGGCGCTTTTCGGGTTCGTGGCAACGAGGTAATGACACTGAAATTTGCGAGGCCAGAAATTGTGTTCAAGCCACGAGACGAGAGAAAGAATCCAGACGTCGCAGAGCCAATCGAACCATGGATGAACAATTCTGGTGAAAGGTTGAGTCGTGCTACTGCGAGTTTTATCCGCGGCACTCTCGATGGGGGCATGACGCGCTACTTCCAGCAACATGCGCAGGACGGTGCCTGGTGGTATTCGAAGGACTGGTCGGTACAGTACGTCAGTACGGGCTGGACGGATATGACGCGTCCTGTGCCCGAAAACGGGCTTGTTTCGCAGATTGCCAAACTCTGGCGTTCGGTTGACGGTGGTCAGACCTGGACACAGTTGAAGTGGCCGGAAGACCACAACATTAGCTATCTTAAGTTTCTCGACTCGCAGCGCGGCTATGCGATCGGGTGGGGGCCGCATATCTGGCGTACCGCCGACGGCGGTCAGACGTGGCAGGAGATTGAACTTCCGCCGATGGCGACTGACTATCGCAAGCCGCGTAAACAATTCGATGCAGTCAACCTCGGTCCCGATGGAGTGTTGCGTGTTGCCTATTACGTTGGGATGCTTGGCGAGGTGTGTCTTTCCAGCGTCGTATACCGGTTGCGCTGGGACGACGCGCAGTTCGAGCAGGACGTCGTTTTGCCGAACCAGGTCGTGGTGCAGCTCGGTTCGACGAATGAGCCGCCTGGCTATACCTATTCGGTCTATGCATTGTCGCGCCTGGGGTCTCAGGTCAATGGCGACGATCAAAGCGATAATGGCAAGCGAATCGGCGCGATTTCAACGTGGTCGAGTTACAAGAATCCGACCGTCGAGCAGTTGCATACATTCGACGAGCGCTACAACCTGACTGGCCTCGATGTGGGCAAGCGCGGCGTAATGCTGGTATATGCGGGCGACTCAAGCCGAGGCGGGGCGCCACACCAGATTACCTTCTATAGCCAGGAATATGGCAAGTCGTGGAGCGACATTGACGATGGGACGATGCAGGGTGGCTGGTTCGACTCTCAGACCAATACTCAATACGCGCTATACGCCTATACGCTCAAAAAGCGTCAATTCTAGAAAGGCTTGTCAGAATGGATTTTGAGGCTAATCAGGAGCGACGGCTTGAGGCTATATAAACGCATGGCGCTTGGTGCGATCATTTTTGGAGTCATCGGTCCGCTAATTATCGCCTTCTGCTTTGCTACTTTGGCCGCAGTTATTGTCACAGTTCACGATTACGAAGGATTGGGAAAACTTGTCGGCGGCTGGCTATCTATGTTTTTACTGGGCAGCATGCTCGCATTCATTGGCGGATGGGTGCCCGCTACCGTAGTTGGCGTATTCGTTGGTGCCATGGCGACGAGGCTTAGGCGGCGGTACTTGTACCCTATCGCGGTTCTAGGCGCACCTGTCGTAGTGATTTTGTACTTTGCTTTCTGTGTTGATGGCCCATCCGATACTCCAATCCTTTTTGGTGGAGGATTTTCGATACCCGCAACAATCGCTCTGTCGCGACTGCTGCTCGCCATCATCCGTCGATCCCAAGTCCCCAATCCTCAAGGCGAACAGGCATCAGGAGGAAGTACGTGAGTAGAAGGCCCTATATCCGCAACGGCGACGAGACAAACGTCGGCGGTCAGGTCGAAACGCCCGCGCGTAAAGACATGCTCGATGGCCAAATTGCCGCCTATGAGGACGACCCGGTCTGGTGTCCGAAGTGCGGCACCTATGGGCGTATCGGTTGCGCTGGCGAGCGCGCGAACGAGAGAGGTCCCGACGGCAAACGCCCCGCGCTTGCCGACGACCTGTGTCTGTGCCGATGCGATCCGCCGCCCGTACTGATTCCTTCACAGACGACCTCGGTGTCCTGCACGTAGGCACGTATATGGAGAAAGTTCGATACCGCCCGCGCCGGGCGCGCGGATACCTCGCTGTTGCAGCGTTGAGTACAACCGGTAAATAGGAGCCGCAAGTCGATGCCGGTTGACCTGAAACAGGTTAAGCCGCCTAAACCCTATCCGCCGCGAGGTCCCGGGATACGCGTATGGCTCATCGTGTGGATCGCCTGCGTTGTCATTGTAGACGGCGCAATCCTGCTGCTCTGGCCGCATAACCAGCCCGCGCGAGGCGCAATATTCTGGCTGCCGGTTGCGGGCCTCCCCAATGTCCTGTTCCTGACAATCCTCATCGTAGCTCGCTCGGGTTACGAGGCTGCCTATCTTCACGCGCTGTTCTACAACGATCATCGCGAACAACGTCGTCGAAGCCTCATCGAACGGGGGCAGCGGAGCGTACGCCTGCTCGACTATAGTTACCGGCTCGCCGTTCCGGACGGAAAGCTCGCGTCGACGATTGCGGAAGGAACACCGGTACTCAAGGCGCAACCGCTCAGGAACGGCACCGTTACCGCGAGGCATACGAGGCTGCCGGATGATACCGATGCAGCCTCGGCTGATCAGCTGCTTGCCCAGGTACTGCAACAGGTTCCGATCGATCGTACAGGCAGACTCTATGTGCAATTGCTGGCTCCCCTTGTACGCACTATCCAGCCTCTGCTACAGGCCGGGTTGACGCCAGCCGTGCGGCTGGTTGTCGCGGACCCCGCGAACCCGGGCGACGAGCTGACACAGCTACAAACGGTTATCCGCGCAATGAACCTCTATCTGCCCGACTGCAAGGCGGTCGCCGTCGCCGACGGATTGATGCCGGTCGACGCGTGGCTCGATGCGGGAGAAAAGCGTCCGCTGCTCGTCGTTGCGATCCAGTTGCACGACAAACCACCTGAGGATAGCGCGGAGGGCTGCGTAGCGCTGATGTTCCTGCGCCAGGCGGTAGCGTTGCCCGATACGGTAACGCCACGCGCGACGCTTCACCGACCGGTCGCCGTACCGCCGCAGGAACTGGCCGAGGGACTCGCGCTCTCGATGCTATGGGGACGCGTTACGCCCTCGATGCTGAAGCAGGCGTGGCTGACCGGTTTCGATGTCGAGGAACAGACGCGCGTCACCCAGGCATGCCGACGAGCCGCACTGGACCCATTAACAAAATTCGAGACGCGGCGCATGCCCGACACCATCCTCGGGCACGCAGGCCGGGCGGCTAGCTGGCTGGTTGTTGCTGCGACAGCCGAGCATGGGGCAGGCGCCCCCCAACTCATCCTGAACCGTACGCCGACCGCCGTCCAGGCGGCTATCCTGCAAGCCGAGCCACAAACGCCATGAGTACCGAACCCGTCATAACTCCCGAGGGCGTCGTTCCTCCGTCGCCTCCGGCCCGCTCGCTTTTGACCTGGGCGATTCCCGCGTTTGCCGTGCTGATGGCGGCAGTCGCGCTTATCGTCGTATGGGTATTTGGCGAGATCTTCAATGCAACTACGCTCGATACCAAAAAAACGCTCAGCCTGTGGATTCTTGGCCTTCTGCTCCTCGTCTTACTTCTGCATGTTTTTGCAACGCGGGTAGGCGCGTACTACGTTGCAGGCGTCGTATTCCGGCATGACAACGGCAAGGATACCGGCGATACAACGGACGCCGCGCCCGCTGCGAAACGCGATGCCCGGCTGCAACGTATGGCCGAGGAGCTACGCGTTGCGCACGGCTGGTTCTGGCGTAGCCGCCTGCGATGGCTATTGGTGAACGGTACGGACGAGCGAGTTGAGCAAGTTGCGCCCGGCCTCAAACAGGCAGGCGTCATGCACGTCGGCGAGACCGTCCTCGTACATGCGGCCCCGGAGGGTATTGAGGCGCAGAAGTGGCTCGACCAGATCCGGCGGTTGCGCAGTCGGTATCCGGTCGATGGCCTGATACACGTTGCCCGCGCCGACGAGACCGGTACGGAGCTGCCCCGCACGCTTTCAACGCTTGCGACAGCGCTCAGATGGGCCGCTCCTGTTACGTTCCTGCATCCGGTCGAGGCACATGGTAGCCCTTCGGAGCGCTTCGACGTTGTCGGCACCTTCATGCCGAACGATTCGCGCAGACAGGCGCAGGCTGCTGCAGCCAGAGTGCCGGAACTGCTCAGTGAGGTTGAACAGAGATCCGCAGACGCGGGCGTTCACCTCTACACACAAAACAACCGGGTAATCTGGTTGATGGAAGTCTCGAAGTATGTCGGCGACCATTGCAGACGCATCGCTGAGGGCTTGCAGGGGCTAGCCGCATCGAACTGGCTACGTGCGCCGCTGGCGGGCGTCATGTTCGCACCGGTGTTTCCGGGGCCATCTGTCGCTGGAATACCCGTCGTCAACGGAAACGGCACGCCCGATCAGCCTGTGGCCCTGCTACCCATATGGCGGGAGATTGCGTTAGGTTCGCCTCGCTATCGGGGTCGTCGCGCTGGCTTTTACTGGCCCAATGCGCTTGCAGTGTGCATCTTCGGGGCGGTTGTTGTCTGGACAGTCGCGCTGATCGTATCCGGTCTTGGCAACCACGCGCTTGTTCGGGAGGCCGAAACTACAGCTGCTGCCGCGCTGGCGGCTGAACCCGGTAGCCCGCAGGCACTGCGCGAGCAGCTTGCTTTGCAGAACGAGATCGCCACGCTCGAATACCGCCAGCAGCACGGCGCCCCGTGGTATCTGCGTGCAGGCCTGTCGCGCAACGACGACCTGCTCGACGCGCTCTGGCGGCCGTACCAGACGGTCGCCATCCGCAACCTGCGTCAGCCGGTCGTGCGGGCGCTCGAAGCGCAACTGGCCCAGCTCTCGCAGGTGCGCGACGACGAGCAGCAGAGCCACGACGCGCAGCAGCAGGCGTACAACCGCCTCAAGGCGTATCTCATGCTCACTGCCCCGGCGCGCGCCGACGCGCCGTTCCTGAAGGCGCAGATGCTGGCGGTCTGGCCTGCCGTGCCCGGGATGCGCACGGGCGAATGGCTCGATACCTCGCAGCAGCTCGCGGGCTTCTGGTCCGATCACGTGAAGACGCATCCGGAGTGGCGCATCAGCGCGTCGCAGGCCCTCGTCACGCAGATGCGCTCGACGCTTGTGAACCAGATTGGCTTGGCGGCAAGCGACGACGTGCTTTATCAGCGCGTGCTCGACGAAGCGCGCGGCAAGTACGCCGACGTGTCGCTCGCCACGATGCTCGCTGGCGCGGATGCGCATGGCCTGTTCACGACCACGCAGACGGTGCCGGGTATCTTCACGCGCGCTGCGTGGGAAGGCGTCGTCGAGAAGGCTATTGACGACGCCGTGAAAGGGCAGCATGTCGAGGGTGACTGGGTACTGACTGGCGACCAGTCGAGCGCCCGGATCAGCGCCACCACCGTGGAAGGCGCGGTCGGCGCTGCACAGATTGCCGTCGACGCCAGGAAGAGTGCTGATGATCTAAGGAAGCGGCTGCGTGACCGGTATTTCACGGATTACACGGCAGCCTGGGCGACCATGCTCAACAGCTTCCAGTGGATCCCGGCGAACAGTTTCTCGGGGGTCGTCGACCAGCTTACGCGCATCACTGATGCGCAGACTTCGCCGCTGCTGGCGGTCATGAAGTCGGTGCAGTACCAGGGCGAGGCGGGCCGTCCCTCGCAGGCGCTCACTGACACGCTCGTGCGCAAGGCGCAGGGGCTGCTTGGTGGCGGCGACGGCGACCAGACGCAAGCCCCTGTAGCCAATCCGCTGGACCGCACGTTCGGCCCGCTGTTGACGCTGATGGGCGACGCCAGTACGGCCCCGGCCGGCGGCAACACAGGTAACGGCATTCCGGCGAACGCTGCCGCGTTCAGTGGCGTGAGCCTGTCGCGCGTGCTGACGGCGGACACAACCGTGCGCCTCAAGCTGCAGCAGATCCAGGCCAGCCCGGATGCGCAGGCGATGGCGCGATCGCTTGCGCAGGCGATCTTCCAGGGCAAGCTCTCGGACCTGTCGCAAGCGCGTGACGACGCAGCGCTTACTGCTGCGAGCTTGGGTGCGCAGTGGGCAGGGTTCGGCCAGACCCTGTTTGTGCAGCCGCTCGACGCGGCCTGGCAGGCAGTCCTGCAGCCCGCTGCGGCGAGCCTGAATGATGCATGGCGCGCCGCCGTGGTTACCCCCTTTCAGTCGTCGTTCGGCTCGCGCTATCCGTTTTCGCCGACGAGTGCCGATGCGTCCTTTGCAGACTTCGGTCGCTACGTGCGGCCCGACACGGGGCTCATCAGCCGCTTCATCGAGATTGAGCTGGCCGGCGTGCTCAAGCGTCAGGGCGACCAGTGGGTGCCGAACGAACTCGCTCCGCAGTCGCTCCAGTTCGATCCGAAGTTCCTCGCGATGCTGCATCTCATCGGGCCGATGGGCGCACACCTCTACGCACAGGGCGAGGCGGGTTACCACTTCGCGCTTATGCCACAGCCGACGCCGGGTGTCACGCGCACGGAGCTGACCGTAGACGGGCAGCAGGTCGTCTACTTCAACCAGCATGAGACCTGGGCGCAACTCGGCTGGCCGGGCAACGGCCTGAACGGCCAGGCGTTGCTGAACTGGCAGACGCTGAACGGCGGCATGCGCATCGCATTCGATGCCACCGGGGACTGGGCCTTCCTGCGGATGCTGGAGAAAGCTCAGGTGAAGCCGCTCGACGACACACGCTACGAGCTTGTCTGGAATGGCGGGGCGGCGAGTCGCGACGCGCAGCCCGCGTCCGCAGCGAGCGCTTCGACGGGCAATGCAACGGGCGATGCGACAGGCGGCACCACGAACGGCGATGCGGCGTCACCGCTGCGCTATTTGCTGCGCGCGCAGACGGGAGCCGGACCGCTGGAACTGCTCAAGTTGCGCGGCTTCCGCATGCCGGAGCGCATCTTCGTGACGGGCCGCGCCGGTGTGATATCCGGACTGCCCTCCCTTCCACCCTTGCCCCCGGAGTTACAGCCATGACGGCACCTTGGAAACAGTCTCAGCAGGAAGGCGGAAACCCGTTCCTGCGATATTACGACGCCGAGTTGCGTTATCTGCGCGAGTCGGGCCGCGAGTTCGCACGCGACCAGCCAGACGCCGCGCGGCGCCTGGGCATGCAGCACGGCCAGGAGAATGATCAGGTCCGGGCGGTCTATGAAGGCTTCGCGATGCTGGTGGCGCGGTTGAGCTACAAGCTTGACGACGCGATGCCGGAACTGACCGAAGGGGTGCTCGACAACATTTATGAACACATGGCGCGGGCAATTCCGTCGCTGTCGATCATCGAATGCATGCCCCTGAACCGCCGGGACCTGAAAACGGCGCAGATTCCCGCCGGGGCCGTGGTGCGCTCGGCGCCTGTTGGTCCCACCGGAGTGCAGTGTCCGTTCCGCACGACGCAGGCGGTCGACCTGCTGCCGTTGTCGGTCGAGGATGCAGCGGTGGTCGTGCGCGCCGACGGGCGCACGGTCATCCGCCTGACATTCGGCCTCTGGTTCGGGGACCAGCGCGAGCATACCGAACTGTCGCGCATCCGCCTGTACCTGCATGGGGACCGGCCTGCCGCCGCCGCGCTGTACGCGGCGCTCACGCGCCAGGTCGCGTCGGTCGGTCTGCGCCTGCCCTCGGTGCGCGACGGCGCACTGCAACTGCTCGAGGGAATACGTTTCGAGCCGGCAGGATTTGGTCCGTCGACGCGGCTGTGGCCGATCACCGAGCCCGGGCGCAACCAGTCGGTCGACCGCGAGCAGACGCTGCTGGAGTACTTCGTCTTTCCGCAGAAATTCCACTTCGTCGACCTGTGCGGCTTCGACAGCGCGATGGTCCCGACAGGCGAGGCTCGCCTGACCTTCGAGATCGAACTGCAAGGACGTATGCCAGGCGACCAGCCGGTGGGGAAGGAGAGCTTTCGCCTCTTCTGCACGCCCGTGATCAACTTGTTCGAGATCGATGCGCTGCCTCTGCAGCCCGCTGACTGGCACGACACCGAGCACCGCGTGCGGGCAGAGCCTGCGGTTGCGAACCACGTCGAGCCCTATGCCCTGCTCGCGGTGATCGCGGCCGATCCGGAGGGCAGCGCACAGCACGACTACCGGGCGTTCACGAGCTTCAAGCATCGCGGCTGGCTACTGCACCACGAGAAGCCGGAGCGGTACTTCCACACCGGGACGCGCTATGGCGTGCTGGGGCGGGAACTGTGGGTGACGCTGTCGGGGCAGCTATGGGCCGGCACATACCGCTATGCACCGGACGACGAGGAGCGCCCGCAGCCGGACCGCCATGTGACGGTGCGTGCGCTCGCGAACAACGGACGCCTGCCCCGTCTGGCGCTCACGGAGGCGACTATCACAGAGACGGTGTCGGGCTTTACGGGCATCGCGTCGGTGCGCAATGTGACCGCGCCGAGCCTGCCGCAGTATCCGCCGCGCTACTTTCCGGGCTACGACTGGCGTGTGATGGGGCACTACACTGCGAACGGTGCGAACGAACTCAACCGGATGCTCATGGAGGGCGTGGCTGTCCTGCATGAGGTGCTCGAACTCTACGACTGGACACCGGACGATGCGGTCCCCCAGCGCATCGACGCGATACGCACGTTGCACTTCTCCGAGGAACAGGTACTGCAGCGAGGTTACGTGCTGCGGGTCGCCCGCTTCCACGTCGACCTCGCCGCGGGCGGCTTTGACGGGCCGGGCGACGCGGTGCTGTTCGGCGATGTGCTGAGCTACTTCCTGGGGCGCTACGCGAGCGTGCAATGTTCCATGCAACTGGTACTGACCATCGACGGCGAGGAAACGGTCTATCCGCGTACCGATTTTACGGGAGCGCCGTTCTGATGCGTAAGAGGATCATGCGGAGCGCATCCGGCGTGCTCCTCGCGCTGGCGATGAGCGGGTGCGGGATGTGGCAGTCCGTCAAGGACGGTGCGGTCGCGGCAACCCTGACGGTATTCGAGACGAAGGTGAAGCAGATGAACCTTGTCGTTACGGCACGAGGCGCGCTGAACCAGGACGCGCACGGCGCGTCGCTGCCGGTTGTGCTGCGCGTCTACCAGTTAAAGGATGACAAGCCCTTTGCGACGGCGACCTACGCGCAATTGCTTGAGGGCAGCGAGGCGCTGAAGGCGGCAACGCTCTGGAGCCGGGACGTAACGCTAGGCCCTGGGCAGACGCTGAAGGTCTCGGCGCCGATCAGCGACGCGGTGAACTATGTCGGCGTGGCGGCGTTCTTCCTCCATACGGCCAACACCGAATGGTCCGTGCTGATGCCGAAATCGCAGTGGAAGAAGACCGATCCGGTGAGGCTGGTGGCAGCGGACCGCACCCTCGAAATTGATTCGGAGCACCGATGAGCACGAACAGCGATCATCAGTAACCCAACCAAAACTCAAATCAGCAACTCAAGCGAGTGATAAAGCCGCCTGCGCTCAGGATTGGCAGAAGCCTCACCCGCATGAATCGCCTCCTTGAGGCATTCCAGAAAGCATTCGGCCGCAGCGGAAAGCGGCACACCGCGCCGCGCAACCACGCTAACCACCGTGCGATCCACTTCCTCCTGAAGCGCGAGCGCGTGCAGATTGTCGCGCGCAAAGCGCGTTTCCACCAGCGGCCACGGGAAGATACTCACCATATCCGTGTTCATGATGAGCCCCATCGCCACCACGAACGAGTGCGCCAGGTGCACATGGTTCGGCATCGGCAGGCCATGACGCAGGAAGACGTCGTCGGCGATCATCTCCTTGCTGGCCGGGTCCCAGTTGAGCAACCACTCGCAATCCTGCAGTTCCGTCAGCGATTGCGCCTGCGAGAGCGGGTGGTCTTTGCGCACCACCACGGCCGATTCCGTGGCGAAGATCGGCGTCTGCGTAAATTCCGCATGCAGCGATGCGGGCCCCGGCTTGCCTAGCGAGAAGTCGAGCGAGCCGTCGCGCAGCCGCGGCATCACGATATTGAGCAGGCCTTCGTAGAACTCCAGCTGCATGCCGGGCATGCGCTCGCGAAACAGCGTGACGGCGTCGGGCAGAAAGGAGAGGGCGAGCCAAGGCGTCACGCCGATCGCGAGCTTGCCGCCGCCACGCCCGCGCCGCGCATCGAGTTCGTCCTGGGCGCGCGACATCTGGTGCACGACGAGGCGCGCATGGACAAGCAGCGCCTGGCCCGCCTCCGTGAAGGCGATGCCGTTCGCATTGCGCGTGACGAGCGCGATTTGCTGCTCGGCTTCGAGCTCGCGCACCGCCTTCGTCGCCGCCGCCGGCGAGATGCCGAGCGCACGCGCGGCCGCGCGAATACTGCCGGTATCGGCCATGGCGACGAGCGCGCGGAACTGGTGGAACTTCATAAGGGATAACCCCGGTGCGCACTTCTGGTTGGCGGGCCAACTATTTTAGGGCTGTCGGCCAAAAGGAGAGGTCATTATTCTCGAGCGCATTCGTCGTCCCCTCTGGAGAGAATTCGTATGAACACGATGGCTATCCCGGCCGCAATCGCCGCGATCGAAGAAGAAATGATCGCGCTGCGCCACGAGATCCACGCGCATCCCGAACTGGGCTTCGAAGAATTCGTCACGAGCGGCCTCGTCGCGCAGCGCCTCGCCGAGTGGGGCTACGAGGTGCACCGCGGGCTGGGCGGCACGGGTGTCGTGGGCACCCTCAAGCTGGGCGATGGTCGGCAGCGCCTCGGTCTGCGCGCCGACATGGACGCGCTCCCCATCCACGAAAACACCGGCCTCGACTACGCGAGCCGCGTTCCGGGCAAGATGCATGCGTGCGGCCACGACGGCCACACGGCCATGCTGCTCGCGGCGGCGAAGCATCTCGCGCAGTCGGGCAACTTCAGCGGCACGCTGCACCTCATTTTCCAGCCCGCCGAAGAAGGCCTGGGGGGAGCCAGGCGCATGCTCGACGAAGGCCTGTTCGAGCGCTTTCCGTGCGATGCCGTGTTCGCCATGCACAACATGCCCGGCTTTCCGACCGGCAAGCTCGGCTTTCGCGCCGGGCCGTTCATGGCTTCGTCGGACACGGTGATCATCGACATCGACGGGCGTGGCGGTCACGGCGCGGTGCCGCATAAGGCGATCGATCCGGTGGTGGTGTGCGCCAATGTCGTGCTCGCGCTGCAGACCATCGTGTCGCGCAACGTACCGCCGCTCGACATGGCAATCGTCACCGTGGGCGCGATCCATTCGGGCGACGCCCCCAACGTGATTCCGCAAACTGCGCAGATGCGTCTCTCGGTGCGCGCGCTGCGCCCCGAAGTGCGCGACCTGCTGCAAGAGCGCATCACCGCGCTCGTGCACGCGCAGGCGAGCGCCTACGGCGCGACGGCGCGCATCGACTACCAGCGCCGCTACCCGGTGCTCGTGAACGACGCGGCGATGACCGGGTTCGCGCAGGAGGTGGCGCGCGACTGGCTCGGCGAAGATGGGCTCATTCACGACATGGCGCCGCTCACCGGCAGCGAGGACTTCTCATTCCTGCTCGAGCGCTGCGCGGGCAGCTACCTCATCATCGGCAACGGCGACGGGGAGGGCGGCTGCATGGTGCACAACCCCGGCTACGACTTCAACGACGATTGCCTCGCCACCGGCGCGGCGTACTGGGTCCAGCTCGCCGAACGCTTCCTGCGCGGCTGAAGCCCGCAGCCGGCGGGCCACCGCACCACGACACGAGACACACAAGGAGACACTTGATGAACGCCACGTCGTTTCAGGCGCCGGCCGCTGCGGCCCCGGCTTCCACGCGCCGCTCGCGCGCGAAGGCCATCTTCGCGATCACGCTCGGCAACGGGCTCGAGTTCTTCGACTTCACCGTCTACAGCTTCTTTGCCTCGATCATCGGCTCGCTGTACTTTCCGGTGCATGGCTCGCTGAACCAGTTGATGCTCGCTGTGGGCAGCTTCGGCGTGGGTTTCGTCGTGCGTCCGATTGGCGGCATCGTGATCGGCGCGTTCGCGGACCGCGTGGGCCGCAAGGCCGCCATGACGCTCACGCTCTGGCTCATGGCGCTCGGCTCGGCGCTCATCGCGTTCGCGCCCACTTATGCGCAGATCGGGCTCGCGGCGCCCGCGCTGATCCTGCTCGCGCGTCTCGTGCAAGGCTTCGCGGTGGGCGGCGAAGTGGGCGCCTCGACAGCGCTCCTGCTCGAATACGCCGATGACCGTTCGCGCGGCTTTTACGGCAGCTGGCAGTTCGTGAGCCAGGGCCTGAACACGGTGTGCGGCGCGCTTGTCGGCGTGGCGCTCTCCACCCTGCTCTCGCAGGCCGCGCTCGAAAGTTGGGGCTGGCGCGTGCCGTTCGTGATCGGCATGCTGGTCGTGCCGGTGGGCGTGTACATCCGCCGCCATCTCGACGAAACGCTCCCGTATCACGTCCAGGTCGAAGACACCGAACCCGTGGCCGACGTGGCGCGGCCGCTGCGCGAGATTTTCGGGCGTCATCGCCGGGCGCTCGTGGCCGGCGTCGTCACGACCATAGGCGGCACGGCGGCGAACTATATCGTGCTGTTCTACATGTCGACCTACGCGATCAAGATTCTCGGTCTGCCGATGTCGGTCGGCATGAGCGCGGCCCTTGTCGCGGCGCTCGTCACGGCGATCTGCTCGCCGTTCGCCGGCTCGCTTTCCGACCGCCTCGGCCGCAAGCGGGTGATGGGCGTCTCGCGCGTGCTGCTGATTGCCGTGATCTATCCGGCCTTCATGGTCATTCACGCCGTGCCGGCTGTCCCAACCGTGCTCGCGGTCGTGGCCGTGCTGGGCGCGATCGTCGCGTTCACGGCGGTCCCCAATATCGTGATGCTGCCTGAACTCTTTCCTCAGTCGATTCGCGTGACGGGCATGTCCGTGGTCTATTGCGTGGGCGTGTCGATCTTCGGCGGCTTCGCGCAGTTCTTCGCTACCTGGCTCATCAAGCTCCTCGACAATCCCCTCGCGCCCGCCTGGTATCTGATCGGCTGCGGGGCGGTCTCGCTGCTCGCGCTGCCGCTCATTCGCGAACCGGCGGGCCGACCGCTCGATTGAGGCTGCTCATCGGCCGCTACGCACTTTTAGCGGCCGTGTCGTGTTTATTGACCAGACGTTTACGCGGCGCTGCCTAGAATCGGTTCGTGTTCAACTCAAGCGCGCCGCCCCTAACGGCGGCGTGCGCACAACACGTATGCCGTCTATCGTCTCGCAAGGCCCGATTTCCCGAGGTTCCCGCGCCGCCGCCGCGCCGCGGCCCGTTCTCTCGCTGCGCAATTCGCGCAACCCGCTGCACCCGGCAACCCATCGCACAACGGTCCAGATGGTCGTGCGCGTGCCCACGAGCGAAGCGCAGCTCGCGCGATGCACGCTGCACGGTCTGGTGGGCAGCGCGCTCGGCGTGCATACGATCGATATCGATCGCCGCAGCGATCTCGCTTGCCTGCACGTCGAACTCGATCGCCGCCGCGTGACCGAGGCCATGGCGCTGCTCATGCGCACGCTTTCGTGCGCGGAGTTCGGTGCGGTGCGCCGACTCGATCGCGCCGCTTGATTCGCAACGTAAGCGAAAGCGTCGCGCATAGTGCGTCCGCGAGCGAACGATTAGCGTACCTTAATTTCGGATTTCGAAACGAATGCGATCGCTATGGCTCCGCGAGTGCCGCTCGTCATCGCGTGCGACTTTATTGGCGCACGGTTTCTGCGTTCTCCCGAAAACAGTGCAAGGTGCCCGGTTATGGCTGGACGCCGGCAGACAGCGCGAAGCCGTCGCAGTCCTGAGCCGCGACGGCTGCGCTTCGAGGCGGGGTGGCGAAGGGCGAACCTGGCGCTGGCGCGCCGGTTCGTTTCATGGAGATTCCGACATCAGCCAGCGCAGCGATTGCGGGGCGGGCTTGGTGGCTTTCGCGGTTTGCTGGGCTTTGGGCGCCGGCTTCGCGACTTTTTGCGGCTGGATGGGCCGGGCGGCGCTGAGGGCGGTTGCATGGGCGCCGGTTTGCGCGAGCGCGGCGGGGTTCGCCGACGCCAATGCGAACAGCGCGGCGGCGAGCGTCAGGGCGAGGGGGCGAGTCATCTGGGTTCTCCCGCGTGAGCCAGCGGCCGGCGAAGGGGAGGCCGGCGCTGCAAGCGGAAGTGTGTTCGGAGGATAACCACCACGCGTCCATCATTTGATGGAGAAACGCGTGGCTTGTGTGGGGAACCCCGCTTATGAAGCTAAACAGGCGCTAGTCGGCAGGGCGGCGGTCGGCGAGCGCTCGTTCGCAGTCCTTGAGCACTTGCAGGACGAGCTTGGCCTGGTAGTTCAGGTCGTCGGTGTCGAGAATTTCCTCGACGGCGTCGCGCGCCCAGACGGCGTCCACGAACCATGCGTGCTGCTGCGCGATGTCCTGCGCCATGGCGGCGAGCCGCGCGATCGCGAGCCAGTCGGCCTCGCGCGCGTGACGGTCGAGCCACTTGTGCGCCGCCTGGACGTGAAAGGCCGCGTTGGGCCAGGATTCGTTGAGATAGTAGGCTCCGAGGCTCCCGCAGGTGAGCCAGCAGAGCAGCTCCACGCGATCGCGCGGACTCAGATGGTGGCGTACATCACTCATGGCGACGCTCGCGAAAGTAACAGAGTTCGATTGACGGGTGCGTGCAGACTTCGAATCCGATGACAAAACGATATCACGGCTCGTGGAAAATCGCCTGCCCCGCACTGGCGCTGCACGCACGGGTGTTACATGGATAGCGTCGCCTGGCGGCGCGTTGTATGCAAACCAGGAGTGACACCAGGAAGGCGCGTGCCGTTACGCGCCTTGCAGCGTTTCGCGTGCCTGCAGCCAGCGGCCGCCTGTCGGGCCCTCGATCGGACCCCTTGTGCGGCGCTTGCTACGCGACCTTGCCGTCATCCTTTCCGGCGAGTCGGGCGGCCGTGTCCACGGCGCCCATCGCGTTCGCCACGTCGAGCGCGGTGTTGCCCGCGGCGTCGTGCGCCGCCGGGTTCGCGCCGCGCGCGAGCAGCAGGTCGACGATATCGGAGTGGTTGAACATGGCAGCAACCATCAGCGCCGTGCGGCCGTCGGGAGAGGCGCCTTCCACGTCGGCGCCGCTTTCCAGCAGGGCGCCGATCACGTCGACGTAGCCCTTGAAGGCCGCGCCCGCGATCGGCGTTTGCCCGTTGTCGTTGCGCAGGTCGGGATCGGCGCCGCGCTGCACGAGCGCTCGCACGGCGTTCGCGTGGCCGTGATAGCTTGCCAGCATCACGAGGCTGTCGCCTTTTTCATTGCGCAGGTTCGGCGGCAGGCCCTGGTCGATGAGCGTGGCGAGCGTCGTGGCTTCGCCGCGGCGCGCGGTGTCGAACACCTGGCGCGCGAACTCGACGAAGCGAGGATCGGGTTCGCCGCCGTCAGCGCCTGAGCCGGACGAAGAGGACGACGGTGGGGAGGGCGGCGCGCTGGCGGTCATGGCAGTCTCCTGGTTCGGATCGCGCATCGATTCAGGGCGGCATGCCGTCGTCGAGGCTCGCCCATTGTCGCCGATCTTCGCGAGCCGCGAAGCCGGGGCGTCGAACGCACGCGCAATGAAAAAGGCGCTGCCCGAACCGCTAAATAGCAGCCCGGAGCAACGCCTTCCTTCGTGCGGAGACCGCTCAGGGCACGAGCCAGAGCGCGACGGCGTAGATCACGAGCGACACCGCGAACGTCACGGCGGTATAGCCCATCACGCGCTGAATGCGGATGCCCGCAATCGCGACGATCGGCACCGCCCAGAACGGCTGCAGCATGTTCGAGACGTTCTCCGCCATCGCCACGCCCATGGCGGTGCGCGGCACCGAGGCGTGCAGGCTCAGCGCGGCGGGCAGCACGAAGGGGCCCTGCACGGCCCAGTGGCCGCCCGCGCTCGGCACGAGCAGCGTGATGATGAGCGAGCTCAGATAGCTCCAGAGCGGCAGCGAAAGCGGCGTCGCGATCGTGACGAAGGCCTTGGCGATCATCGAGGCGAGGCCCGTGCCCTTCATCACGCCCATGATGCCGCCGTACACGGGGTACTGGAGCAGCATGGAGCCGGTCTGGCGCGCGGCGCGGCGAATGGCGTTCGCGTAGGCGATGGGCGTGCGCTGAAGCGCGAGGCCGATCAGCAGGAAGATCAGGATCGTCGTGTTGATGTCGAGATCGAAACCCTTTTCGCTCCATTCCATCGCAAGATAGCCGGCGCCGAGCGCGATCAGCAGCAGCGTGCCGAGCATCGACTGCTCGAGGCGCGACGCGAGCGTAGGCGTGCCGTTGCCGACGCGCGCGTGCGGATCGTCGCCGGCGCCGGCATCGTTCGCTTCGGTATCGGCCGCCGCGCTGAAAGGCGCGACGTGCCCCGGTTTCGGATGCATGCGGATGAAGATGAACGTCATCACGACCACGACGAGCACGGTCGGGACGAAGACGAACGGCGCGAACACCGTCTGGCTGAGCGGAATCACCTGACCTGTCGCCTTTTCGACGAGATTGAGCGCATTGCCATGCGAGGCCTGCGAAAGGGCGATCGAGCTGGAGAGCCCGCTATTGCAGATCGACCATGCCGAATAGCTGCCGGCCACGAGCCACGCGAAGTCCACGTTCACGCGCCTCGCGATTTCGCGCGAGAGCAGCGCGCCCACGATCAGGCCCAGGCCCCAGTTCAGCCAGGCCGCGATGGCGACGACTGGAAACACCAGCAGCGCGGCGCGCGCCGGCGTCTGCGCCTTGGCCGCGAGGGCGCGCAGCACGCGCTGGATCACGGGCGCCTCGGCAATGGCATAGCCCGTGGCGAGGATCAGGATCATCTGCAGCGCGAAGCCGAGAATGCCGAACGTGCCTTCGTACCAGGAGCCGAGCAGCGTAGGGAGATTGCCGTGCGGCGCGATCAGAAGCGCGAGCACCGCGACGAAGAAGGTGAGGCAGATCGACAGGACGAACGGGTCGGGCATGACTCGCTCGAAAACATACACGAGGGCGGCGACGACCCCCTGGCGGGAATCGCGCGTTTCAGTCTGGAGGTCTCTTTTCATGCTCTTTGCGCTAGGTAGCGTATGGCTACTGGCTGGCCGGAGCGGACAGGAGGCGTTGCTTGCGAATGGTCCCGGCACCGTGCGGCCGGCAAGCAGTCGGCGCGTGGTGCAAGGGGGCAAATGCGGCTCCTCCATAAGCGGGAGGCGATGCCGCCCCGGCTCAGCGGGTTCATATCACGCCTTGCACGCGCGGATTTGCGCGGCAAGACGGCCAGCCCGTTCTTGTTATTCTGGTGTTCGAAATACGAACACAGTTTCGATTATCGAACGTCGCATTATTCGCTTTATGCCAAGTGGATGTCAAGGCTGCGATATCGTCCCGATGCGGGTTTTCCGTGGCAAATGACAGAAAAATGTATTTAAAACGTAATAAAAATGAAATCGGAAAAATTTTCATAAGTGTCACGCGCACTACCTAAAATGCAGAAGCGGGAGTCATTTTTCGCGCGCACACCGACCCCTCACGAGCTGTAAATCACTGCATTCAGGAGACTGAAGATGACGATTCGTCTTGGAGAAGAGGCACCCGATTTCACCGCGGAGACGACCGAAGGCAAGATCCATTTCCACGAATGGATCGGCGACCAATGGGCCATTCTGTTTTCGCATCCGAAAGACTTCACGCCCGTTTGCACGACCGAACTCGGCTATATGGCGAAGCTCAAGCCGGAGTTCGACAAGCGCAACACGAAGATCATCGGTCTGAGCATCGACCCGGTGAGCGACCACGAGAAGTGGGTCAAGGACATCGAGGAAACGCAGGGCAGCGCGGTCAACTATCCGATGATTGGGGATCACGACCTCGCCGTCGCGAAGCTCTACGACATGATCCATCCGAACGCGAGCGGCGCGAGCCCGCGCTCGGCCGCCGACAACGCCACGGTGCGCTCGGTGTTCCTCATCGGGCCGGACAAGAAGGTGAAGGCGATGCTCGTCTACCCGATGAGTTCGGGCCGCAATTTCGACGAAGTGCTGCGCCTGCTCGATTCGCTGCAACTCACCGCGAAGCACACGGTGGCGACGCCGGTGAACTGGAAACCGGGCGACGACGTGATCATCCCGACTTCGGTATCCGACGATGCGGCCAGGCAGAAGTATCCGCAGGGCTTCAAGACGCTCAAGCCGTATCTGCGCACGGTCGGGCAGCCGAAGTAACGCTGGCGCGCCAGACAAAAAACGCGGCGCACTGGCAGTGCGCCGCGGACCACGGACCTGGAGACTTGCGGCTCGCACGGCCCGGACAGGGGAACTGGATGGAATCAGTTCGAAGGGGTGGGCCGCCACTTGAGCAAACGATGCTCGAGCGCGGTGAGTACATAGTCGGCGGCGAGCGCGACCACGGCGAGCACGATCATCGCGGCGAACACGCCGCTCGCGTTGAACGCGCCCTGCGCCGTCGAAATCAGCAAACCGATGCCTTGCTTCGAGCCCAGGAATTCGCCTACCACGGCGCCGACCAGCGCGAAGCCGAAGCTCACGTGCAGGCTCGCGAGAATCCACGAGAGCGCTGAGGGAATCACGACCGAGGTCGTCACCTGGCGGCGCGACGCGCCGAGAATCTGCGCATTGGCGATCATGTAGCGGTCGGCCTCGCGCACGCCCTGGAACGCATTGGCGAACACGACGAAAAACACCATCACCACGGCGAGCGCCACTTTCGACGCCATGCCGAGCCCCAGCGCGATCACGAACACCGAGCCGAGCACTACGCGCGGAATCGAGTTGGCGATCTTGATGTAGAGGCTGAACACATCGGAGAGCAGCTTGTTGCGGCCAAGCACGATGCCGCAGAACACGCCGGCCACCGAGCCGATGATGAAGCCGAGACCCGTTTCTTCCAGCGTGACCCAGACCTGCGTGAGGAGCGGCCCCTGCGAGGTGCCGTTCACGAACCAGTCGATGATCTGGTCGAAGATGGCCGTGGGCATCGAGAAGAAGAACGGGTCGATCCATTTGAGGCGCGCGGCGAGTTCCCAGCCGCCGAGCACGACGACGAGCACGAGGATACGCAGCGCAATGACGAGCCAATTGCGCTGACGAATGCGCTTTTGCGCGGCGCGCTCGACGGCGTCGAGCGAGGCGGTATCGAGGCCTTGCGGCAGGGTTTGTTGCGGGGTGGACATGGTTGGGCGGCTCCGGTTGTCAGGCGATCTGCACTTCTTCGCGCAGGTCGTGCCAGATCTGGCGCGACAGTTCGACGAAGTGCGGCGCGTAGCGGATTTCGGACGTCACGCGCGGGCGCGGCAGATCGATCTCGTAGACCTTCTTGAGCGTGGCGGGGCGCGCGGTCAGCACGAACACGCGGTCGGCGAGCGCAATGGCTTCTTCGAGGTCGTGCGTGACGAATACGACCGAGCCCGTGCCGCCCCACAGCTGCAACAGCTCGTCCTGCATGAGCGTGCGCGTTTGCATGTCGAGTGCCGAGAACGGCTCGTCCATGAGCAGGATTTCGGGCTTGTTGATGAACGTCTGTGCAAGCGCCACGCGCTTTCGCATGCCGCCCGAAAGCTGATGCGGATAGTGCTTGCCGAAGTTGGCGAGGCCCACGCGGCGCAGCCATTCGTTGGCTTCGTCGTAGGCCGCCGACTTCGAGCGGCCGCGATAGAGCGGGCCGGCCGCCACGTTGTCGAGCACCGAGCGCCACGGGAACACGGCATCGGCCTGGAACACGAAGCCAATGCGCGGATCGATGCCGTTCACGCTCGCGCCCATCACGCGCACTTCGCCGGTGGTGGGTTTGAGCAGGCCCGTGATCATGCTGAGCGTGGTGGACTTGCCGCAGCCCGTGGGCCCGACGATCGCGACGAACTCGCCGCGCGCGACCGACATGCTGAAGTCGCGCAGGGCGACGGTCGCCTTGCCGTCCGGCGAAATGAAGCGGCACGAAACATTGCGCAGCTCGATGGCCGGCGTGCCTTGGGAATGAGAGGAAGTCATTGTCTCAGTGGGCTGAACGTGGGGCGTACGGGGAGCAACCCGCCTTGATTACTTCGACGCCGTGGCGGTCGTAGCCGGCAGATAGTCGTTCGAGTAAGTCTTCGCGAGGTCGATGTGCTTGCCCTTCACCGAAGGATTGAACGCTGAGAGCACCTTGAGCACTGTCTCGGGGCCGTCGGCGGGCATGCGGCCGTCCTTCGTGAACATCGGCAGCGAGGACTTCAGCGCGGCCACGTAGAGATCCTTGTTGCTGCCGTAGTAGTCCTTCGGCATCTTCGCGGCGATTTCATCGGCGTTATGCGTAGCGATGAAATTGAGCGTGCGCGAGAACGCGTGCGCGAGCTTCGTCGCTTCGTCCTTGTGCGACTGCGCCCAGGCGCGCTGCACGTAGAAGCTCGAAGCGGGGTAGGTGCCGCCGAGCGCCGCGCGCGTGCCTTCGAGCGTGCGCATGTCGACGAGCACCCTGGCGTCGCCGGTTTGCAGCAGACGCGAGACGGTGGGCTCCGTGGTCATGCCCGCATCGATGCGGTTCTGCTTGATCGCCGCGATGAAGGTGTTGTCCGCGCCCACCGGCAGCAGCGTGTACTGGTTGGAGGGCACGCCCGCGCGCTGCGCGAGGTACTGCGTGAGGAAGCTCGTGGAGGAGCCGAGGCCCGTTACGCCGAGCGTCTTGCCCTTCACGTCGGCCATGCTCTTGAGCGTGCCGGCCGCCGCGTTGGACACCATTTCCACTTCGCCCGGCACCTGGCCGAACACCACGAGCGTCTGCACCTCCTTGCCCTTGCTCTGCAGGTCGATGGTGTGATCGTAGAAGCCCACCACGCCTTGCACCGCGCCCGCGAGCAATTCGTTCTCGGCGTCCACGCCGGCCGGCTGCGACTGCAGCTCGACGTCGAGGCCTTCGTCCTTGAAGTAGCCGAGCTGCTCGGTCAGTTTGGCGGGCAGATAGATGATCTTGGTTGCGCCGCCAACCATGATCGTGATCTTTTCCGCGTGGGCAGCCGTGGAGCCGGCGGCGAGGGCGAACGCGACACTCGATACGGCGGCGATCTGGCGCAAGGTAGGCATCGTGGAGTCTCCTGAAGGTAGTGCGCCGTGCATGCGGGCGCTTTTTGGTGGATGGAGCCGATTATAAAAACCGTAAGCCTTCTGCCAGCCTTCTGGCGCCTTGCAAAATCGTCCGTGTTAACCCGCAGGGCGGCGGCGCGCCGGCAACGGCACAATCGATTCCCCCGAAACGGCCTTCGTCATTGCCCGCACCCGCCCATGAAGTTGCTGCTGATCGAAGACAATCCCACGCTTGCGCACTGGCTCGTCAAGACGCTGGAGGAGCAGGCGTTCGCCTTCGACGCCGTGCAGGACGGCGAAGCGGCCGACCAGTTGCTGCAGTCCAGTCACTACGACGTGGTGCTGCTCGACCTCAATTTGCCGAAGCTCTCGGGCAAGAACGTGCTGCGGCGGCTGCGCCAGCGCGGCGACGCGACGCCCGTGATGGTGCTCACGGCAAGCGGCTCGATCGACGAAAAGGTGGAGCTGCTCGGCGCGGGCGCCGACGACTATCTCGTCAAGCCGTTCGAGGTGCGCGAACTGGTGGCGCGCATCAAGGTGCTGATTCGCCGGCAAACGCCCGCGCGCGCGAACGAGATCGGCTGCGGGGACCTCGTGTTCGACCTCAACACGCGCCAGTTCACGCTGAAGGGCGCGCCGCTGAACGTCACGCCGCGCGAGCGCACGGTGCTCGAAACGCTCGCGCTGCGCCTCGGCCAGACCGTTTCGAAGGCCGCGCTCGTCGATGCGATCTTCACGCTCGCCGACGAACCCAGCGAAGACGCGATCGAAATCTACGTCTCGCGGCTGCGCAAGAAGCTCGAAGGCAGTTCGGCCGTGATCGTGACACTGCGCGGCCTGGGCTATTTGCTGCGCAGGAAGGATGAAACGCTATGACGACTTGCGCGTGCCGACATGACGGGTAGCCTGCGTGTTCGCCTGTTGTGGTGGATGCTCGTGCCGCTCGCGCTCTACGTGGGTTTCACGGCGACGTCCGAGTATCGCACTGCGCGCCATACCGCCGATCTGGTGCAGGACGGCCGGCTGCTTTCGTCCGCGCGCATGATCGCCGGTTCCGTGCAATGGGCAGACGGTGCGCTGCGCGCCGACGTGCCGCCTGCGGCGCTCGAACTCTTCGCTTCGCCGCAGCAGGACCAGGTGTTCTACAACGTGCACGTGGAGGGCGGCTCGCTGCTCGCGGGCATGCCCGATTTTCCGTACGCGGCTGCGCCGCCCGCCGTCGATTCGCCCGTGGCGTTCGACGCACAGCTGCGCGGCCAGGCCGTGCGCGCCGTGAGCGTGGTGCGCTCCATGTACGACAACGGCCACATCTGGCGCGTGCGCGTGTCGGTTGGCAAGACCCAGCGTTCGCGCGACGCCATGGTGGAGGCGCTGTGGCGTCCCCAGCTCTATCGCCAGATCGGCATGGTGATGCTGGCCGTGGCGCTCGCCGGCATCGGCCTCACGTTCGAGCTGCGTCCGCTCATGAAGCTCAAGAACGACGTGGCGGACCGCGATCCTTCGCACCTCGAACCCATTCGTGCCGAAGGGCTGCATGCCGAACTGCGGCCCGTCGTGGACGCCATCAACCAATGCATTGCGCGCCTGTCGGCGCAGACGGCGGCGCAGCGCCGCTTTATCGCCGACGCTGCGCACCAGCTGCGCACGCCGCTCACGCTGCTCGGCACACAGTTGCAGTACGCGCGCCAGCAAAAAGCCGTCGATCCCGCGCTCGACGAAGTGCTGGCGGCCATGCACGTGAGCAACCGCTCGATGGTCGCGCTCACCAACCAGTTGCTGCTGCTCGCGCAGGCCGAGGCGCTCGATCCCGCGCAGTTGCCGGCCGCGCCCGTCGACATGGCGCAGCTCGCGCGCGAAGTGGTCGAGGCGCTCGCGCTGCTTGCGCAGACGTGCGGCATCGATCTCGGGGCGGAACTGCCGGGCGAGGCGGGCGGGGCGGTGGTGCAGGGGCATCGCGAGCTGTTGCGCGCGATGGTCAGCAATCTCGTGGACAACGCGCTGCGCTACACGCCGGCTGGCGGGCACGTCACGGTGTCCGTGCGGGTGAGCGGCGAGACGGTCGCGCTCGAAGTGCTCGACGACGGACGCGGCATTCCCGCGGAGGCGCGTGCGCGCGTTTTCGAGCCTTTCTTCCGCGCCGCCGCCGGGACGGAAGGCACCGGACTGGGTCTCGCGATCGTGCGCGAGATCGCGCAGTCGCATCGCGGCGCGGTGAGTCTGAATCCGGGCGCGGACGGGCGGGGCGTGCGCGCCTGCGTGGCGCTGGCGCGCTGGCAGCCTGCGCTCGTGGCCGAGCCTGCCTGGGAGCCGCTTTAAGGGGCGGTACAATGTGGCCGCCTGAAGCCGCAAGTCCGGGCCGCGCCTGGCGGCCATTGTGGCGGCGACCATCCGTTCATTCGAAGATCGAGACCATGCAAAAGAAGACGGTCCGCGGCGCCTCGTTGCCCGCCTATGAGCAGATCAAGCGTCATGTGCTCGCGCAGATCGAAAGCGGCGCCTTGCGGCCCGGCGACGTGGTGCCTTCCGAAACGGAACTGGTGAAAGAATTCGGCGTGGCGCGCATGACGGTGTCGCGTGCGCTGCGCGAGTTGATGGCCGAAGGCGTGCTGAACCGCGTGCGCGGCTCGGGCACGTACGTGGCGCCGCGTCAGTACGAATCGACGGTGCTGCAGATCCGCAATATCGCCGACGAAATCGCGGCGCGCGGCCATCGGCATGGCGCGCGCGTGTTGGCGCTGGAGTCGAGCGACGATCCGAATGCGATCGCCGCGCTCGAACTCGACGCCGGGCCGGTGTTCCACTCGCGCATCGTGCACAGCGAAGAGGGCGAGCCGATCCAGTACGAGGACCGCTACGTGAACCCCAAGGTGTTCCCCGACTACCTCGCCCAGGACTTCACCGTCGAAACGCCGAATCACTACATGGTGCGCCTCGCGCCGATCCAGCGCGCCGAGTTCCGCATCTACGCGCAGAAGCCCGACGCGCGCGTGCGGCAGTATCTGGAGATGGAAATCGGCGAGCCTTGCCTGCTGTTGCTGCGGCGCACGTGGGTGGGGCGTCATGTGGCGACTTCCGTGCGCCTGTGGCATCCGGCTTCGCGGTTTCATCTGGCGGGTACCGTTTGAGAAGCGGGCGGCGAGCCGGCTCGTTTCCTGCGGCCTTGCTGAACCACGCTCCACCGGACGCTCACGCACGCCTTGCCGCCTGGATTCCCGCGCCCCGTCCCTCCTGACCGCGTCTACGCGCCATGCACGATATCGGGCCGTTTGCAGACATCTTGTCTAGACAAAGATTTCACGGCTCGTTTGCCGGCCTGGCGCGTCCGCAGCCAGATTCCTGCGATTCATGCCAGGGTAACTACTAACCCACGTTTGGGCGAAACGAGTTGTATATACAACTTGACGGCGTTAGACTTAGCCCACGTTGCAGCGCGCATTGCATCTCCGCGGGCGCAGCTTTTCAGCTTGCTATCCAGACTCGACGGACACGAACAAATGAACCACCCGAACTTCACCGACCCCCGCCTCGACCCGACCCGCACGATCCGAGCGCCGCGCGGCAGCGAGAAGGTCTGCAAGACCTGGATCGCGGAAGCCGCCTACCGGATGATCCAGAATAATCTGGACCCCGAAGTCGCCGAGCATCCGCATGCGCTCGTGGTGTACGGCGGCATTGGCCGTGCCGCGCGCAACTGGGCGTGCTTCGACCAGATCCTCGCGTCGCTGAAGGACCTGAACGAGGACGAAACGCTGCTGATCCAGTCGGGCAAGCCCGTGGGCGTGTTCCGCACCCATGCCGACGCCCCGCGCGTGCTGCTCGCGAACTCGAACCTCGTGCCGCACTGGGCCACCTGGGAGCACTTCCACGAACTGGACCGCAAGGGCCTCATGATGTACGGCCAGATGACGGCGGGCAGCTGGATCTACATCGGCTCGCAGGGCATCGTGCAGGGTACGTACGAAACGTTCTATTCGGTGGCGAACCAGCACTTCAACGGCGACCCGAAGGGCCGCTGGATCCTCACGGGGGGCCTGGGCGGCATGGGCGGCGCGCAGCCGCTCGCGGCGACGATGGCGGGCTTCTCGATGATCGCGGTGGAATGCGACGAGACGCGCATCGACTTCCGCCTGAAGACGCGCTACGTGGACCGCAAGGCGAAGACGATCGACGAGGCGCTGGCCATCGTCGAGGAAGCGAAGAAGACGGGCAAGCCGGTTTCGGTGGGGCTGCTCGGCAATGCCGCCGATGTGTTCGCGGAGTTCGTGAAGCGCGGCATCACGCCCGACTGCGTGACGGACCAGACGAGCGCGCACGACCCGATCAACGGCTACCTGCCGCAGGGCTGGACGGTGGCGCAGTGGCGCGAGGCGCAGAAGGTCGCGCCGGACTCCATCGTGAAGGCGGCGAAGGAGTCGATGGCGAGCCAGGTGCGCGCGATGCTCACGCTGCAGGAACGTGGTGCGGCCACGCTCGACTACGGCAACAACATCCGCCAGATGGCGCTCGAAATGGGCGTGGAAAACGCGTTCGATTTCCCGGGCTTCGTGCCGGCGTATATCCGTCCGCTGTTCTGCGAGGGCAAGGGGCCGTTCCGCTGGGTGGCGCTCTCGGGCGATCCCGAGGATATCTACAAGACGGACGCGAAGGTCAAGGAACTGATCCCCGACGATGCGCACCTGCACAACTGGCTCGACATGGCGCGCGAGCGTATCGCGTTCCAGGGCTTGCCGGCGCGGATCTGCTGGGTGGGCGTGAAGGATCGTTATCGCCTCGGTCAGGCGTTCAACGAAATGGTCAAAAATGGCGAGCTGAAGGCGCCGGTCGTGATCGGCCGCGATCATCTCGACACGGGCTCGGTGGCGAGTCCGAACCGCGAAACGGAGTCGATGAAGGACGGTTCGGACGCGGTGAGCGACTGGCCGCTGCTCAATGCGCTGCTGAACACGGCGGGCGGCGCGTCGTGGGTGTCGCTACACCATGGCGGGGGTGTGGGCATGGGCTTCTCGCAGCACGCGGGCGTGGTGATCGTGGCGGACGGCACGCAGGCGGCGCACGAGCGTCTGGGCCGCGTGCTGCTGAACGATCCGGCCACGGGCGTGATGCGCCACGCGGACGCCGGCTACGAACTCGCGCAGCAAACGGCGCGCGAGGCGGGTCTCAAGCTGCCGATGCTCGGGCGATGAGCGG